>NZ_UAVD01000060.1 GCF_900460065.1 Streptomyces griseus
TACGAGGTGGACCACGAGACCGGTCGGATCCGCCTGGACCGTCGACTCTTCACCTCGACCAGCTACCCGGCCGACTACGGCTTCGTCGAGAACACCCTCGGCGAGGACGGCGACCCGCTGGACGCGCTGGTCATCCTGGACGAGCCGACCTTCCCCGGTTGCCTCATCAAGTGCCGTGCCATCGGCATGTTCCGGATGACCGACGAGGCGGGCGGCGACGACAAGCTGCTCTGCGTCCCGGCGTCCGACCCGCGGGTGGAGCACCTGCGCGACATCCACCACGTGTCGGAGTTCGACCGCCTGGAGATCCAGCACTTCTTCGAGGTCTACAAGGACCTGGAGCCGGGCAAGTCCGTCGAGGGCGCCGACTGGGTCGGCCGCGCCGAGGCGGAGGCCGAGATCGAGGCCTCGTACAAGCGTCTTGAGGCCCAGGGCGGCGCGCACTGACGTCCCCCTTCCGGTTCCGTTTGTGAGCCGTACGGCCGTCTCGGAACGGGCGGTGCACCCTCGCGGGTGTGCCGCCCGTTTCGCTGTCCGCACTTCCGCGCGTGCGGTGCCCATGCCCGTGGCCATACTGGGCACACGTGCGACGGGACAGACACCCGGGGTGGTGCGTCGAGGAGGAACGAGGTCGAGTGGTGGCGGAATCGGGCGGTCCTGAGGACCAGAAGCCCCAGTCCGACGAGGCACGGAGCGCTTTCGCCCCGCCCGCGGGGACGAGTCAGCCGGCGTCGCCGCCCGAGGAGGACCATCCGACGTCGGAGTTCGCGCTGCCGACGGGAGTGCACCAGGACCAGAACGGCCAGTCCTCCGCGGGGGGCTCCGGGGGCGGTTCGAACTCCGACACGCTGAGTTCCGCTTTCACCCCGCCGGCGACGTACCGGGCCCAGCAGTCGCCGCCCGCGTTCACCCCGGCGCAGGGCATTCCGATGGTCCGGCTGACCAAGGAGGCGCCCTGGCAGGACCGGATGCGCACGATGCTGCGGATGCCGGTGACCGAGCGCCCGGCGACGGAGGCGATCCAGCGCACGGACGACGAGACGGGCCCGGCCGTGCCGCGCGTGCTCGACCTGACGTTGCGTATCGGGGAGCTGCTGCTGGCGGGCGGCGAGGGCGCGGAGGACGTCGAGGCGGCGATGTTCGCGGTGACCCGGTCCTACGGCCTGGACCGCAGTGAGCCGACGGTCACGTTCACGCTGCTGTCCATCTCGCACCAGCCGTCGCTGGTCGACGACCCGGTGACGGCGAGCCGTACGGTACGCCGCCGGGGCACCGACTACACCCGTCTGGCGGCCGTGTTCCGGCTGGTCGACGACATCACCACCACGGACACCGAGATCTCGCTGGAGGAGGCCTACCGGCGTCTCGCGGAGATCCGCCGTAATCGCCACCCGTATCCGGGCTGGGTGCTGACGGCCGCCGCCGGGCTGCTGGCCGGTTCGGCCTCCGTGCTGGTCGGTGGCGGGTTCCTGGTGTTCGTCGTGGCGGCGGCGGGCGCGATGCTCGGCGACCGGCTGGCGTGGCTGTGCGCGGGGCGCGGGCTGCCGGAGTTCTACCAGTTCACGGTGGCCGCGATGCCGCCGGCCGCGATGGGGGTGGCGCTGACGCTGACCCATTCGACGGACATCCGGCCGTCCGCGGTGATCACCGGTGGGCTGTTCGCGCTGCTGCCGGGGCGGGCGCTGGTGGCGGGGGTGCAGGACGGGCTGACCGGTTACTACATCACCGCGTCGGCCCGCCTGCTGGAGGTCATGTACTTCTTCATCGGGATCGTCGCGGGCGTGCTGATCGTCCTGTACCTGGGGCTCCAGTTGGGGGCGCAGCTCAATCCGGAGGCCCGGTTCTCTCCGTACAACGAGCCGGTGGTCCAGATCCTGGCGTCGATGGCGCTGAGCCTGGCGTTCGCGGTGCTGCTCCAGCAGGAGCGGTCGACCGTGCTGGCGGTCACCCTGAACGGCGGGGTGGCCTGGATCATCTTCGGGGCGATGGCCCGGACCGGGGGCATCTCGCCGGTCGCGGCGACGGCGGTGGCGGCCGGTCTGGTGGGGCTGTTCGGCCAGCTGTTCTCGCGCTACCGGTTCCACTCCTCGCTGCCGTACATCACGGCGGCGATCGGGCCGCTGCTGCCCGGTTCGGCGACGTACTTCGGTCTGCTGGGCGTGGCGCAGAACGAGCTGGACACGGGGCTGGCCTCGCTGTCGACGGCGGTCGCGACGGCGCTGGCCATCGCGATCGGGGTGAACCTGGGGAGTGAGATCTCGCGGCTGTTCATGGGGGTGCCCGGCGCGGTCGGCGGGGCGAGCCGCCGGGCGGCGAAGCGGACCAGGGGGTTCTGAGCGCGCGGACGCGCGGGGCCGTCGCGCGACCCGTTCCCCGCGCCCGTGTCCGTACCCGTGCGGGCCCTCGCGGGACCCGTGCCCCGTGCCCGTACGACGAAGGCGCCCCTTCCCGGATCCGCGGGGAGGGGCGCCTTCGGTGTGTGCGTACGCGGCGTGGGGTCAGCGCTTGGCGTGGCGGCCGCGCTGGCCGGTGGAGGGGCCGTTGCCGCCCGCCTCGGCGGCGGCGGCCTTCTTGCCCTGGCTGCGGGCCCGCAGCACCTCGACCACGATCGGCACCACGGAGATGAGCACGATCAGGATGAGGATCATCTCGATGTGCTCGTGCACGAAGTCGATCTTGCCGAGCAGCGCGCCGAGCACGGTGACGCCGACGCCCCAGAGGATCGCGCCGACGATGTTGTACGTGATGAAGGAGCGGTAGTTCATCCGGCTGACGCCCGCGATGATCGGCGTGAACGTGCGCACGATGGGCACGAAGCGCGCCAGGACCAGGGACTTGGGGCCGTGCTTCTCGAAGAACTCGTGGGCCTTCTCCACGTTCTCCTGCTTGAAGAGGCGGGAGTCGGGGCGCTTGAAGAGGGCCGGTCCGACCTTGCGGCCGAAGAGATAGCCCACCTGGTCGCCGACGATCGCGGCGACGGCGATCAGCGTGCAGACCAGCCAGAGCGGGTACTTCAGCTGGCCCGTGGTCACCAGCAGCCCCGTGGTGAACAGCAGCGAGTCGCCGGGCAGGAAGAACCCGATCAGGAGGCCGGACTCGGCGAAGACGATGAGGAGCAGGCCGGGGAGCCCGAACGTGTTGAGCAGATAGTCCGGGTCCAGCCAGCTCGGTCCGAGCGCAAGCGTATTCAAGGGTCCGGGCTCCAGGATGGTGTGCGATGGCGGCTCTGTGGCTGCCCCAAGCTATCAACGCCCGGCCGGTGCCCTTGGTTCCAGTGGCGCACAGCGGGAATGCGCATCCCGGGAAGCGGTCCGAAGGTGATCACAGGAGGTGCCACAAATATGGGCATTGAGGAATTCGGCGGCGGCCAGGCGGCCCAGGCGGACGTGCTGGTCGTCACCACGAACGACGTACCCGGCTATCAGGTGACCCAGGTCATCGGCGAGGTCTTCGGGCTGACCGTACGGTCCCGCCACCTCGGCAGCCAGATCGGCGCCGGGCTGAAGTCGATGATCGGCGGCGAGCTGAAGGGGCTGACCAAGACGCTGGTCGAGACCCGCAACCAGGCGATGGAGCGGCTGGTGGAGCAGGCCAGGGCCCGGGGCGCGAACGCGGTCCTGATGATGCGCTTCGACGTCACGGAGGCGGCGGACGTCGGCACCGAGGTCTGCGCGTACGGGACGGCGGCGGTGATCAGCAAGGTGTGACGGGTCCGGGGGCGCGGACGCGGGGCCCGGGCGGGACGCGTCCGCACCCCGCGTCACGTCCTGGCCCCGGACGAGACGCGCACCCCGGACCGGACTCGGCCCCCGCGTGGGACGCGAGCCCGCCCGGGGGTGCCATTGAGGCGTTTTGCCCGCTTCGTCACTCTAGGGTGGGCCGGTGGCCCCCGAATCCCCCGCGCCCCCGCCGGCTCCCCCGCACCCTCCGGCCGCCCCGGCCCGGCGGCTGCTGCCGCTCGTGCTGCCCGCGATCGTCGTCGGCATCGTCTGCGCGCTGCTCCTGCTCGGGGTGAGCCTGCTGGCGGAGCAGCTCCAGGACGTGCTCTGGGAGGCGCTGCCCGACGCGCTCGGGGTGGGGCGGTTCTCCTCGCTGTGGATGATCGTGATGCTCACCGCCACCGGCCTCGCGGTGGGGCTCGTCCTGCGGACCGTGCCCGGTCACGGCGGGCCCGATCCGTCTACCACCGGCCTGGTGGACGCGCCGATGCGGCCCGGCGTCGTGCCCGGCCTGCTCCTGGTGACCACCCTGGCGCTGGCGGGCGGGGTGAGCCTCGGGCCGGAGAACCCGATCACCGCGGCCAACGTCGCGCTGGCCTTCTGGCTCGGCCGGCGGTTCGCGCCCGGGGCGCCGGGTGAGCTGTGGGTGGCGCTCGCCGCGGCCGGGACGATCGGCGCCCTCTTCGGGACCCCGGTCGCCGCGGCGCTGATCCTCTCCGAGGTGCTGGCCTCGCAGCCGGGCCCCGGGGCGTTCTGGGACCGGCTGTTCGCCCCGCTCGCGGCCGGTACGGCCGGCGCGCTGACCATGTCGCTGCTCGCGCACCCCAGCTTCGACCTGTCCCTGCCCGCGTACTCCGGACCGCACTGGGGCGACCTGCTCTCCGCCCTGGTGATCGCCTCGGCCGGCGCGCTCCTCGGGCTGCTCGCGGTGTACGCCTTCCCGGTGGCGCACCGGGTCTTCACGGCGCTGCGGCACCCGGTGCTCGCCCTGACGCTGGGCGGTCTGGTGCTGGGGCTGCTCGGCGCCCTGGGCGGCCACCTCACCCTCTTCAAGGGGCTCGACGAGGTGAAGGTGCTCGCCGGGGACCCGGACGGCTGGTCGGCCGGGGAGTTCGCGGGGATGGCCGTGGTGAAGACGGCCGCCCTCGTGATCGCGGCGACCTGCGGCTTCCGGGGCGGGCGGATCTTCCCGGCGGTCTTCGTCGGGGTGTCCCTCGGACTCGGCGCCCACGCGCTGGTCGACGCGGTCCCGCCGTCGCTCGCGGTCTCCTGCGCGGTGCTGGGCGTGCTGCTGGCCGTCACCCGGCAGGGCTGGGTGAGCCTGTTCACCGCGGCGGTGCTGGTGAGCGACACGTCCGTGCTGCCGCTGCTGTGCGCGGCCACCCTGCCGGCCTGGCTGCTGGTCACCGGGCGGGCCCAGATGCAGTTGGACGGGGACGGGAAGTCGCTGCGCTGACGGGGGCCGCGGCCCCGGTCACGCCGGAAGGCCCCGTCCGACGCGCCGGACACACGGAACCTCCGTATCGTCTTGTTCGTGCGCTTCTGAGCCACCTTGTACCGATTCCGCTCCGACGGAGGTCCCCCGCATGCCCACGCCCGTCAACGTCGCCGTCATCTACTACTCCTCCACCGGCACCGTCGCCACGATCGCGAAGGCCATCGCCGGGGACGCGGAGCGGGCCGGCGCGCAGGTGCGGCTGCGCCGGGCGGCGGAGCTCGCCCCGCAGGCGGCCATCGACTCCAACCCGGCCTGGGCCGAGAACGTCCGCGCGACCGCGGACATCCCCGAGGTCTCGCCGGACGACATGGCGTGGGCGGACGCGGTGATCTTCGGTTCGCCGACCCGGTACGGGAACGTCACCGCCCAGCTGAAGCAGTTCATCGACACGCTCGGCGGGATGTGGCAGGCGGGGCAGCTCGCCGACAAGGTCTACAGCGGCTTCACCTCCAGCGCCACCGCCCACGGCGGCCAGGAGTCCACGCTGCTCGCGCTCTACAACACGATCCACCACTTCGGCGGCATCCTCGTCGCCCCCGGGTACACCGACCCCACGAAGTTCGTGGACGGCAACCCGTACGGCACCTCGCACGTCGCCGGGCAGGGCGACATCCCGGTCGGCGAGCAGACCCTGACCGCCGCCCGGGTGCAGGCCGAACGGGTCGTGAAGTTCACCCGGGCGATCAAGGCGGGCCTGGCCGCCGAGAGCTGACCCCGCGCCGGGAGCCGATCCCGCACCCCGACCGATCCGGCCGAGAGAAGGGCCTCCCCATGCCGCTCCACCGCGGTGCCCACCCGGAACAGGACGAACCCTCCGAGGAGCGGCGCAGGCTCGCCCTGAACCCGTTCTTCGGCGAGGCCGACCCGACGGCCGCGATGAACACCGCGCCGCCCCGGCACCGGCTGCCCGACGGGCCGCTGCCGCCGCTGACGGCGTACCGGCTGGTCCACGACGAGCTGATGCTCGACGGGAACTCCCGGCTCAACCTGGCCACGTTCGTCACCACGTGGATGGAGCCGCAGGCCGGCGTCCTGATGGGCGAGTGCCGGGACAAGAACATGATCGACAAGGACGAGTACCCGCGCACCGCCGAGCTGGAGCGGCGCTGTGTGGCGATGCTCGCGGACCTGTGGAACGCCCCCGACCCGAGGGCGGCCGTGGGGTGTTCGACCACCGGGTCGAGCGAGGCGTGCATGCTCGCGGGGCTGGCCCTGAAGCGGCGCTGGGCGAAGCGGAACGCGGACCGCTATCCGGCGACGGCCCGGCCCAATCTGGTGATGGGCGTCAACGTGCAGGTCTGCTGGGAGAAGTTCTGCGACTTCTGGGAGGTGGAGGCCCGGCTCGTCCCGATGGAGGGCGAGCGGTTCCACCTCGACCCGGCTGCCGCCGCCGAGCTGTGCGACGAGAACACCATCGGGGTCGTCGGCATCCTCGGCTCCACCTTCGACGGGTCCTACGAGCCGATCGCCGAGCTGTGCGCGGCCCTGGACGCGTTCCAGAAGCGGACCGGCCTCGACGTGCCCGTCCATGTGGACGGGGCGTCGGGCGCGATGGTGGCGCCCTTCCTCGACCCGGACCTGGTCTGGGACTTCCGGCTGCCGAGGGTGGCGTCGATCAACACCTCGGGCCACAAGTACGGCCTCGTCTACCCGGGGGTCGGCTGGGCGCTGTGGCGCACGGCGGACGCGCTGCCCGAGGAGCTGGTCTTCCGGGTCAACTACCTGGGCGGCGACATGCCGACGTTCGCGCTGAACTTCTCCCGGCCCGGGGCGCAGGTGGTCGCGCAGTACTACACGTTCCTGCGCCTCGGGCACGAGGGCTACCGCGCGGTCCAGCAGGCCTCCCGGGACGTGGCGTGCGCGCTGGCCCGGGCGATCGAGGAGCTGGGCGACTTCCGGCTGCTCACCCGGGGCGACGAGCTGCCGGTGTTCGCCTTCACGACGAACGACGACGTCCACGCGTACGACGTGTTCGACGTGTCACGCCGGCTGCGGGAGCGCGGCTGGCTGGTGCCGGCCTACACCTTCCCCGCCAACCGGCAGGACCTGTCGGTGCTGCGCGTGGTGTGCCGCAACGGGTTCTCCTCGGACCTGGCCGAGCTGCTGATCGAGGACCTGAAGCTCCTGCTTCCCGAACTCCGCTCCCAGAAGCACCCGTTGAGCCACGACCGGGCGGTACCGACGGCCTTCCACCACTGACGCCGCCGCCCCGCTACCGGCTGAGCCGCGCGAACCGGCCCACCGCCAGCGGGAAGAACACCGCGATGATGGCCACCGGCCAGAGCACCGCGAGGAGTTCGGCGTGCTCGGCCGCCCAGGACCCGGTCGCGCCGCCCGGGTTGCCGAACAGCTCCCGTACGGCGGTGGCCGTGGCGGACATCGGGTTCCACTCGACGACCGCGCCCAGCCAGCCGGGCATCGAAGCGGGGGTGGCGAAGACGTTGGAGAGGAAGCCGACCGGCCAGACCAGGATCTGGACCGCCGCGACCATCTCGGGCCGCCCCGCCACCATGGCCAGCAGGATGCCCACCCAGAGCATCGCGAACCGCAGCAGGAGCAGCAGCCCGAACGCCGCCAGCGCGGCGGCGGCCCCGTGGTGCCAGCGCCAGCCGACCGCGAGGCCGACCCCGGTCATCACCGCGAGCCCGGCCGTCGACTGGAGCATGTCCGCGGCGCTGCGGCCGACCAGGACGGCGCCGGGGACCATCGGCATCGAGCGGAACCGGTCGATGACGCCCTTGCCGAGGTCCTGGGTGACCGCGAGCATGGTGCTCTCCAGGCCGAAGGCCATGGTCAGCGCGAGCATCCCGGGGACCAGGAACTCCGTGGGGTCGCCGTCCACGCCCCGGCCGCCGCCGACCAGGTACGTGAACATCAGCAGCAGCATCACCGGGAAGACCAGGCCGACGAGCGCCTCGACGGGCTGCCGGGCCCAGTGCGCCAGTTCGCGGCGGGTCATGGTCCAGGAGTCGGCCAGCGCCCAGCCGAACCGGGAGGAAGCCCCGCCCGGCCCGGGGGCCGCCGTCGTCGTCGCGCTCATGCCGCCGCCTCCGTCTTCGTCGCCCTCGTCGCCTGCTCCGCCGTGCGCCGTTCGGCGGCGGGCCGTCCCGTCAGCGACAGGAACACCTCGTCCAGGGTCGGGCGGCGCACCGCGATGTCCTCCGCCTCGATGCCCGCCTCCGCCAGCACCCGCACCGCCCGGGTCAGGGCCGCCATCCGGTCCGGCGCGGGCGCGCCGATCCGCCGCCGGTCGGCGTCCAGCACCAGGTCCGTGCCGCCGAGCAGGGCGCCCGCCTCCGCCAGCCGGGACGCGTCGCGCAGGACGATGTCGACGCGGTCGCCGCCGACGAGGGCCTTCAGCTCGTCGGGGGCGCCCTCGGCGACCGTCCGGCCGCCGTCGATCACCGAGATCCGGTCGGCCAGCCGGTCCGCCTCCTCCAGGTACTGCGTGGTCAGCAGCACCGTGGTGCCGCCGCCGACCAGGGACCGCACCGCGTCCCACACCTCGGTCCGGCCGCGCGGGTCGAGGCCCGTCGTCGGCTCGTCCAGGAACAGCACGTCCGGATCGGTGATCAGCGACGCCGCGAGGTCGAGGCGCCTGCGCATGCCGCCGCTGTACCGCTTGACGGCCTTGCGCCCGGTGTCCGCGAGGCCGAACCGCTCCAGCAGCTCGTCCGCCCGGCTGCCCGCCCGGCGTGCCCCCAGGTGGTACAGCCGCCCGAACATCTCCAGGTTCTGCCGCCCGCCGAGCTGCTCGTCCACCGCGGCGTGCTGGCCGAGGAGCCCGATCCTGCGCCGCACCTCGCCCGCCCGCTCGCGGACGTCGAGGCCGGCCACGGTCACCCGGCCCGCATCCTGGCGGAGCAGCGTCGACATGATCCGTACGGCGGTGGTCTTGCCCGCCCCGTTGGGGCCGAGGACCCCGTGCACGGTGCCGCCGCCGACGGCCAGGTCCAGTCCGTCCAGGGCGCGCTTCTCCCCGTACCGCTTGTGCACGCCGTCCATGACGATCGCGTCGGTCACGTTTCCCGCACCCTCCTGTAGTCAAACTTGACTAGCAGATCGAAGGTAAACCCGGATCTCTCATTAGTCAAACTTGATCAGTCGCGATCGCCCGGATCGGGGACCCCGGTGGCGTAGGGGCTCTCCTCGCCGTCGGCGAGCACGCCGACGAACGGCTCGCCCTCGCCGGCGAAGGTGTACGCGCCGCCCTCGATGCGGGCGATCAGCCCCCGGGTCCACTCCGCGCCGGAGTCGGCCGAGTGCACCCACAGATTCATGATCTCGCCGATGTGGCCGAGGGATTCGGGGCCCTCCTCGGGCGTGTAGTACTCGGTGACGGACTCCCGCCACCCCCGGATGGCCTCCACCCGCTCCTTGAGCAGTTCGACCGCCTCCTCGCGGGGCAGGTCGACGATGAACCCGACCGCGGCCGAGAGGACGTCCGTGTTCTGGTCGTAGGCGCGGATGGCGTCGCGCAGCAGGGTGCGGTACTCCGCCAGCCCCTCGTCCGTGACCTCGTACTCGGTGCGCGGCGGGCCGCCCGCCGTCGAGGGGGCCGTCTCGTGCGCGAGGAGCAGCCCCTGCTTCGCCATCTGCTTCAGGGCGTGGTAGATCGACCCGGGCTTGGCGTTGGACCACTCGTGCGCGCCCCAGTACTCCAGGTCGTTGCGGACCTGGTAGCCGTGCGCGCGGCCGTGCATGCGCACGGCGCCGAGGACCAGCAGTCGGATCGCGGACATGACACCCAACACCCATCTTCCTATTCAACTTTGACTAGGGTAGCCCGCCCGGGCGCGCTCGGCCGGTCGGTGCGCCCCCACCCGCACGGCCGGGGCCAGAGCCGCGGCGACGAGGCAGCCGGCCGCCAGCGCGGCCCACACCACGTCGTACGCGCCGAAGACGTCCCGCGCGGCGGCCCCGAGGAACGCCGAGGCGCCCGCGCCCAGCTGGTGCGCCGCGTTCGTCCAGCCGAAGACGACGGGGCCGTCGTCCCCGTACACACGGCGGGCCAGCTCGATGACCGGCGGCACGGTCGCGACGTCGACGAGTCCGTAGACCGCCGTGAACAGCAGCATCGGGGCCGTGACCGTGGAGGCGAACACCAGGGGCAGCGCGAGCAGGCTGAGCGCGCGGACGGCGAAGCAGACGGTCAGCAGCCGGCGCGGGTCGAACCGGTCGGTCAGCCAGCCGGCCCCCAGTGCGCCGAGGGCGGAGAAGATCCCCACGAGGGACAGCAGCGAGGCCGCCGCCGTGGCCCGCATGCCGTGATCATGCGCGGCGGGCGCCCAGTTGGACCACATGATGCCGTTGGTCGACGCCCCGCAGAGGGCGAACACCCCGGCGAGCAGCCAGAACGGACCGGTGCGCGCCGCCCGCAGCAGCACCCTCAGCGCCCGCCCGGCCGCGCCGGGGACCGGGGGCGGCCGGGGGACGAACTCCCGTGCCCCGTAGGGCTTCGCACCCGCGTCCGCCGGATGGTCGCGCAGCAGCGGGTACACCAGGGCGGCGACCGCCAGGGCCACGAGCGCCAGCGTCACCACCGGCGGACGCCAGCCGAAGCGGCCGACGGACCAGGCCAGCAGCGGCAGGAAGACCAGCTGGCCCAGATGGCTGGAGGAGCTGAGCGCACCCGTCACCAGGCCGCGCCGCCGGTCGAACCAGCGGGCGGTGATCCCGGCGGCGAACGTCATGGTCAGACAGCCGCTGCCGAGACCGACCAGCAGGCCCCAGTACGCGACCAGCTGCCACGGCCGCGTCATGACTCCGGTGAGCAGCGCCCCCGCCGCGACGAGCAGCAGCGCGCCCGTCACGACGCGGCGGGCCCCGATCCGGTCCGTCAGCGCCGCCGCGAACGGGGCGGTGAGACCGAACAGCACCATGTTCACCGAGGCGGCGAGCGCGATCTGCCCCCGCTCCCAGGCGTACTCCTCGTGCAGGGGCGTCACCAGCAGCCCCGGCACGGTCGTGAACGCCCCGGCCGTGACGATGGCCGCGCCCGCGACGGCGGCCGTCAGCCAGGCGCGATGGATCCGGACGGCACGGCGGGAGGGCGGTGTGCACGGGGAGGTCGAGGTCGAAGGGGCCATGGACTCAGCGTCGCGAGCGGGCCCGGTCCCCACGAGTGTCCAGATGGACCAGGTGCGCAAGGATATGGCCATGACGGTCTTCTCCCACCCCGGCCGGCACCGCGTCGCCGTGCTCGCCCGCGAGGTCCTGCTCCCCATCGAGCTGGGCATCGCGCACCAGATCTTCGGCCAGGCCCGGCAGGGGGCCTCGGCGGACGGAGAGCCGCTGTACGAGGTCGCCACCTGCGCCCTGTCGCCCGGGGACGTGCGCACGGACGGCGACTTCACCGTGGCCGTCCCGCACGGCCCCGGGGCGCTGGCCGAGGCGGACACCGTGATCGTCCTGTCCTCGTACGAGGACTACGTCCAGGAGACGCCGACGCTCCCGGCCCCGCTGGCGGAGGCCTTCGCGCTGATCCGGCCCGGCGTCCGGGTGGCCTCGATCTGCACCGGGGCGTTCGTGCTGGCCTCGGCGGGGCTGCTCGACGGGCGGAGGGCCACCACCCACTGGCGGTACACGGAGTTGTTCGCCCGGCTCTTTCCCCGCGTCGAGCTGGACCCGGACGTGCTCTACACCGACGGGGGGACCGTGCTGACCTCGGCGGGCTGCGCCTCGGGGATCGATCTCTGCCTGCACATGATCCGCCGCGACCACGGCACGGCCGTGGCGAACGACGTGGCCCGGCGCACGGTCGTGCCTCCCCACCGCGAGGGCGGACAGGTCCAGTACATCCGCCGTCCGGTGCCCGAACGGTCGGCTCCCGGGACCTCGGCCGCCCGCGCGTGGGCGCTGCGGCGGCTCCAGGACCCGATCACGCTGGGGCAGTTGGCGGCCCGGGAGTCGATGAGCGTACGGCACTTCACCCGGCGGTTCCGGGACGAGGTCGGCCTGACCCCCATGAACTGGCTGACCGGGCAACGTATCGAACTGGCCCGGGAGTTGCTGGAGGAGTCGGACGTGCCCGTCGAGCAGGTGGCCGCCCGCGCCGGGCTGGGCACGGCGGCCAATCTGCGTCACCACTTCCACGCGGCGCTGGGCGTCTCGCCGAGCGCCTACCGCACCACGTTCCGGGGGCCGGGACAGGCGCCCGGGCCCGGGCACTGAGGAGGGGGGAGTCCTCCGTCAGAACGGGAAGACCGAGCGGCCGTGCTGGATCGACATCCACCGCTGGACGGTGAACGCCTCGACCGCGGCCTCGCCGTTCAGCCGGCCCACCCCGGACGTCTTCTCGCCGCCGAACGCGACCAGCGGATCGTCCTGCACGGTGGAGTCGTTGACGTGGAACATCCCACTGACGATCCGCTGCGCGAACTTCACCCCGCGCTCCGCGTCCCGGGTGTGCACCGCGCCGCTGAGTCCGTACGGGCTCTCGTTGACGATCCGCACGGCCTCCTCCTCGCCGTCAAAGGTCATCAGCAGGGCCACCGGGCCGAGGATCTCCTGCCGCAGCAGCGGGGAGTCCTCCGCGAGGCCGGTCAGGACGGTCGGGGAGACGACGTTGCCGACGGTCCGGCCGCGCACGAGCGCCGTCGCGCCGTCCGCGACCGCCCGGTCCACCAGGGCGTCCAGCGCGTCGGCCTGGAAGGCGTTGATGACCGGCCCGATCCGGGTCTCCGGGTCCCTCGGGTCCCCGGTCCGCAACGCGGCCACCTCGGCGGTGAACCGCTCGGTGAACTCCGCGGCGACCGACCGGTCCACCAGGATCCGGTTGGCCGCCATGCTGACCTGCCCCTGGTGCAGGAAGCGGCTGAAGACGGCCGCCCGGACCGCGTAGTCGACGTCGGCGTCCTCCAGCACCACCAGGGCGCTGTTCCCGCTCAGTTCGAGGATGGTCCGCTTGAAGGCGCCCGCCGCGGTGGCGGCGATGTGCCGGCCGACCCGGTCCGAGCCGGTGAACGAGATCACCTTGGGCACGGGGTGCTCGATGAACGCGTCGCCGATCTCGGCGCTGTCGGTGATCACGACGTTGAGCAGCCCGGCCGGCAGCCCGGCGTCCTCGAAGATCCTCGCGATCAGACCGCCGCCCACGACGGGCGCGTTCTGATGGGGTTTCACGACGACCGCGTTGCCGAGCGCGAGGGCGGGGGCGACGGACTTCATCGTCACCAGGAAGGGGAAGTTGAAGGCGCTGATGACGCCCACGACGCCGACGGGCAGCCGGTAGAGCCGGTTCTCCCGGCCGTCCCCCACGGCGGGCAGCAGCCGCCCGGTGGGCCGCAGCGCCTGGCGGATCGCCTCGCGCAGGAACTCGGTCGCGCCCCGGACCTCGTACTGGGCCCGCGGCCGGGTGCCGCCCAGCTCGTCGATGATCGCCTCGACGATCTCCTCGGCGCGTTCACCGGTGGCGCGGAGCGCGCGTTCGAGGACGGCACGGCGCTCGTAGGGATTGACGGCGGCCCATTCCCGCTGGGCCCGTTCGGCGGCCCGGTAGGCCCGGTCGACCTCCAGCGCGGTGGCCACGGTGACGGCGGCGAGTTTCTCACCGTTGTAGGGATTGAAATCGATGATGTCCCACGAGCCGCTGCCGGTCAGCCACTCGCCGTCGATGTACTGGTGGGCCAGTTCATGGAAGAAGGACATGCAATCCCTTACTGCAGGCGTTCGCAGACTCCTGATGCGACGTCATCGTAACGAGAAATTACGCCAGTTGGAGTAGACCGCGCAGAAGATCCCGGCTGTCTTCCGGTGTGGGGCTGTCCTGGGCGAGACCCGCCATGGCCTTTTCGTACTGCGCGACTTCCTCGGGCTTGTCCAGATAGAGCGCGCTCGTCAGCTGCTCCAAATAGACAATGTCCGACAGATCGGATTCCGGGAAACGCAGCATCGTGAACGATCCGCTCTCACCGGCATGACCGCCGTGGCTGAAGGGCATGACCTGGAGCGTGATGTTCGGCTGCTCCGACATATCGATCAGATGCCGCAATTGGGCACGCATGACGTCGCGTTCGCCGTACGGACGGCGCAGCGCGGCCTCGTCGAGAACGGCGTGGAACGTCGGGGCGCGCTCCGACACGAGGGCCTTCTGGCGCTCCAGCCGCAGGGCCACCCGGCGGTCGACCTCGGCGGGCGAGGCTCCGCGCATTCCGCGCGAGACGACGGCGTGGGCGTACGCCTCGGTCTGCAACAGCCCGTGCACGAACTGCACTTCATAGATACGGATGAGGGAGGCGGCGCCCTCCAGGCCGATATAGGTCTGGAACCAGCCGGGCAGCACGTCTCCGTAACTGTGCCACCAACCGGCCACGTTGGCTTCACGGGCCAGGCCGAGGAGGGAGTCGCGCTCCGCCTCGTCCGCCACGCCGTAGAGCGTGAGGAGATCCTCGACATCCCTGGCCTTGAAGCTCACCCGTCCCAACTCCATGCGGCTGATCTTCGATTCGGAGGCCCGGATCGAGTAGCCGGCCGCCTCACGGGTGATTCCGCGCGACTCCCGCAGTCTCCTGAGCTGAGAGCCCAGGAGGATGCGCCGCACCACCGATCCACTCGACTCGCCTGCCGACACTGGTCCGACCCTCCCCATCGCCTACCTGGCACCGGAGCCCCCCAACCCCGAGAGCCGGATTCTGCCACCAAAACGCTTCAGCCCGTACTCATTCGATTACGGAAATGGGAAGACGTCCAGAAAGCTCCGAAACTGCCCCGGGGAAGAAATGCCCCAGAACCACCACGGTATCGGGCAGGTCCGGCGCGTGCACGTGCATCTGCCCTTGCATCTGCCCTGCGCATTCGGAACCATGGTCCTCGCGCACCTGCGTGCTCGTGTTGTGCCGCTGTACCCCCCGCAGTACCGCTACAGGCAGTGCCGCTACAGCCGCGAATCCCGGGAGTGCCTCGTATGGGGACGAATGGATCGACGATGCTCGAGCCGTTACGGCAGGGGCTTCCCCCCACCGACCCCTCAGGGGTTGCCGGATCGGCGTCCTGTGCTCTGCCCGCGCGCTACGAAGCGGTCGGCGGGGCACGGAAGTTCACCCGGTCGACGCTGGAGCGGTGGGAGCTGGGCGACCGTTTCGACGATGTCGCCCTGGTGGTGTCCGAACTCGTCACCAACGCGCTGCGCCACGCACTGCCCGGCGACCCGCCCCGGGAGTTCCAGGACCCGCCGGTGCGCCTGCACCTGATGCGCTGGACCTCGCGACTGGTGTGCGCCGTGCGCGACCCCAGCCGGGAGAGCCCGGTCGCGGGCGAGGCGGCGGATTCCGCCGAATCCGGCCGCGGTCTGTTCCTGGTGGAATGTGTCAGCGACAGCTGGGGCTGGCACCCCTCTCCCGTACAGCTCGGAGAACTGCCCTCGGGACCGCTCTACGGCAAGGTCGTCTGGGCGCTGTTCCGGCTCCAGGAGAACCCGAAGCAGGGTTCGTGAGCACCCCGGTCCGGCCCGCCACGGGCCGGACCCGGCGTCAGGCGCCGGCGGCGAGGTGGTCGAACTCGCCGTCCTTGACGCCGAGCAGCAGTGCCTCTATCTCCGCGGGCGTATAGACGAGGGCGGGCCCGTCGGGGTGGCGGGAGTTCCGCATCGCCACATTCCCTCCGGGCAGCCGGGCGAACTCCACACAGGATCCCTGGGAGTTGCTGTGTCTGCTCTTCTGCCAGACGACTCCGCGAAGCTCTGTGGCCGCCATGCCGTTGTACACGTGGTGCACAGGACGCTCCCCGAGTTGCAAGGTGCAAGTGTCAACTAGCTCGGATCATAGCTCTGTTCATATGCCAATGCATGAGCAGATGCACGTGCACGCGGGGTGTTCCTTTGATTACAGGCTTTTCCGCCCCGGTCACGCCCTCCGGGAAGAGAGACGAACGGCACGCCTATTTCGCTCCCGTCCAAGGGAGTTGATCGCAGCGGACCTTGGTAACGTGGCGCGGTCTTTCGACCGGATAACAGCAAGGGGGAACTCCACGTGACCAGCTCTCTACGCACCGGCGCCGTCGCCGTGGCCGCTCTGGCCGCCGCACTGGCGCTGACCGCATGCGGCGGCGACGACGCGAGCAAGGACTCCGGCGCGGATTCCGCGGCGAGCGCGACGCCCGAAAGCGGCGGCAGCGGTTCCGGGGAGCCCGCCGGGGGCGGCGCCGTGGACGCGGCGGCGCTGGAGGGCACCTGGGTCGGGCTGACGGACGGGAAGAACGTCACCGTCTCCGTCTCCGCCCGCAAGGTCGCCCTGGTCGCCGACCAGTCCGTGTGCCAGGGCGATGTGAAGGACATGGGCGGCGAGCCCATGCTGGCGCTGAAGTGCACCGGCGGCTCCACCGACCGCACGATGGGCGCGATCGACTCCGTGGACGGCACGAAGCTCGTCCTCTCCTGGGACGGCGGCGCCAAGGACTCCCTCACCAAGGCCGAACCCGGCAAGCTGCCGAGCGGCATGCCCTCACTGCCGGACCTCGGGGACCTGCCCGAGGTGCCCGCGCCGTGACGCCCGCGAGGACCTGACGCCCGGGGCCGCTCAGCCCTCGGCCAGCGTGCTGCTGACCCGGGTGGAGCCGCCCCGCTCGTCCAGGGCCCGGGTGAACTCCTCCAGCGCGTCCAGGAGCAGGGCCGCGCCCCGGCGCACGACCGGGTCGCCGACCGGGGTCGTACCGTCGTCCGTCGGGGTGGGCATGTCCCAGTGGGCCACCGCGTCCACCACCGGCTGCCAGTCGGGCAGCCGCCGCTCCCGTACCGCCCTGGCCCCCTTCTCGGTGGCCCGGCGCAGCGCCTCGGCCAACTGGGCGGCGCCGGGCACCGGGTCGGCCGACCGGGCCGGCAGATGGGCCTCCAGGACCATCGCGGACCGGCCCAGCTGGGCCAGCGCGTGCTGGGCGTCGGTCGCGGCGGCCCGGGAGATGCCCCGGTGGCGTACGGGTTCGTGCTGGGCGGTCGCCAGCGCCTCCTGCCACGCCACCCGCGCCTCCCGGGTGGCGATCAGGGCCCCCCGGACGTCCTCGGCGTCCCGGGCGGCGGGGTCCGCGTACCGGTCGACGACCGTGGCCGCGTACTCCACGTCCGCCACCAGCCACTCGGCCAGCCGGTTGCGCAGCCGCGGGGTCTCCCAGGCCGGGTAGACGGCGTAGGAGACCATCGCGAGGAGGCCCCCGACGAGCGTCAGGACGATGCGCTCGGTGACGGTCTGGGACCAGTCGTCGCCGGCCATGCCGAGCAGGAAGACGACGTACGCGGCGACGCAGACCTGGCCGACCGCGTAGCCGGTGCGCATCAGCAGGTACATCAGCCACGCGCACACCACCGCGAGGAGCGCCGAGAGCCGGGCGTCGGGAGTGGCGGTCTGCACGACGGCGGTGGCGAGCCCCACGCCGACCAGGGTGCCGCCGAAGCGCCCCGCCGCGCGGGCGTACGTCTGCGAGAACTCGGGCCGCATCACCATGACGGCGGTCATCGGGGCCCAGTAGCCGTGGCCGAGCGGCACGGCCTCCCCCACGAAGTACCCGGAGACGGCCACCACCGCGACCCGGATGGCTTGGCGCATGACCGGCGAGCCGTGGTGCAGCTCGCGGCGCATCGAGGCCAGCACCACCGGGACCAGCTTCAGCAGCGTGGGCCGGTGCCGGGTGTCCGGGGCGAGGTCCGTGGGGATCCCGCTGTCGGTCCCGGTGCCCTCCGCGATCTCCAGGACGTCGTCGAGCAGGGCCGCGAGCCGGTCGGCGGCGCGGCGGGCGGGGCCGACGAGGATCACGTCGTTGTCGGGGGTCTTCAGGACCCCCAGGTCGGTGGCGGAGAGATGGACGGGCTCGCCGTGCCGGACGGCCCGCGCGGCGGCGTCCAGCACCGATCCGGCGGCGCCCAGCAGCTCGTTCACCCAGAGCCGCTCCAGACCGTCGCCCGGCACCCCCATCGCCGGGTCCGCGAGCGAGGCGAGCACCGGGCGCAGCCGCTCGGCGACGCCCCGGGCCCCGTGCAGTTCGGCGGGGCGGCGGCGGGCCTGGCGCGGGGTGACGGCGGCGGCGCTGCGGGCGGTCATCAGGGGCAGCGGGTCGAAGGGGGCGACCGGGTCGAGCCGCAGCCGGCGGGCGTAGTCGGCCTCGGCCGCCAGGGCGTCGGCGAGCGCGTCGCGCTGGGCGCCCCATCTGCGGACCGGGAAGAGGACGATGAGGGCCGCCTGCACGAAGCCGCCGACGGCGATCATGCCCGCGTGGGCGGCGGCGTCCACGACCGAGGTGGGCAGGGTGATCGTCACGAGCATGATCGCGACGTTGGACGCGGCGATGATGCCGCCCGTGGGGCCGGCCGCCCAGGCCAGCCCGGCGAGGAAGGTCCAGGCGCCCAGCAGGCACAGGAACAGCACGACGTGCGCGCCGCTGACGTAGCCGACGAACGTGGTGACGGCGAGGCTCACGCCGGAGACGAGGGCGAGCACGGGGCGGGGCCGCCAGCTGCGCTGGAAGGTGGCGATGGCCGCCTGGAACGCGCCGAACGCGGAGCTCGCCGCGATCTCCGGCCCGAACAGCACGAGGCTGACCCCGATGACGAGGGCGAGTCCGGCCGCACCGCGGAAGGCGATGAGGGGCTCCAGTCTCTGCCGCTCGATCTCCAGTCCCGAGCGGGCGGTCTCCTTCAGCGCCCGGAGCCAGCTCATGGGCCGAGCCTAACCGCAAAGTGCGACAAGCCCGACTTACGCCATGATTTCGCCGTCGGGTCCCCGGCGCGAGCCGCCCCCGCCGCCCACGCGGGCCCGGTCGGCGGCCTCGGTGCCGTGCGTCCAGCCGTCCAGGTCGGACACCCCCCGGAGCCGGGTGGTCGTGGTCCTCGGGAACATCCGCTCGGCGGTGTCGGTGACCGCGACGTCCCGGGCGGCGAGAACGGGGAGCAGGCCCCCGCCCGTGCCGCCGTCCCCGCCGTCCGCGGCGGCGTCCGCCTCCGCCGTGGCCCGCTCGGCGCCGTCGGCGAGCCGGCGGCCGAGCCGCTGGGCGTACCCCATCAGGAACGCCTGCCGGAAAGTCTTGGTCCGCTTGCGTCCCCCGGCGCGCTGCCCGGCCTCGGCCCGGGTCATCGCGGCCGTCCCCTGGACGAGCAGGGAGGTGAACAGCAGCTCGACCGCGTCCAGGTCCGGCTCGAAGCCGACGACCGTGGTGAAGCGGAGGTCGTCGTTCCACACCGCCCGGCACCGGTTCGCGGAGGCGACGGCGTCGAGCAGGACCGCCTGGGCGCTCTCGTACGGGGGTTCCACCCCGATCCGGCAGGCGCCCGGCGTCTCGCGGCTCCGGGTCCGGGCGGCGAGGAGGGCTTCGTCGACGCTGTGCCGGGCCATCAGCTCCTGCGCCTTGGTGGTCAGCGCCTCGGCCTCCTCGGGGAAGCCGGTCGCCTCCGCCTTCGCCAGCAGCGCCCGGATCCGGGTGAGCATGCGGGGTTCGTCGGCGGCGGGCGGCCGGTGCAGGTGGTCGGCGGCGGCGCCGGGCGGCGGGCCCACGGGCTCGATCGCGGGCAGCCGCAGCAGCAGCCGGTACAGCTCCAGCAGGTCACCGGCGTACCGGAACCGGTCGGGGCGGTTGCGGGGCACGGGCGCGGGCAGCTCGGCGAGCTGCCGGCGCCAGCGGGGCGGCAGCTCCGCGTACCGGGCCGTCTCGGCGGCGATCAGGGTCGCGGCCAGCGCCGCCCGCCGCTCGTCCAGCTCATGGCGGACGTGGCGGACCAGGTCGGCCGGGTGCCAGCCCCGGTCCCAGGCCCGCCGCACGAACTCCTCGCCGCGCCGGTGCGCCTCCGCGTCCGCCTCCGGGGCGGCGGCGAGCAGGGAGGCCCCGGTGTCGAGGGCCGCGTCGCCCTCGACGTAGAGGGCCGCCGCGCACGCCCGGTCGATCACCGATTCCATCCGGCCAAGGGTAGGCGCACGGCCCGCCCGGCCCGAACGGCCCGCACAGTCCGATGCCCCGCAGCGCCCGACCGCCCGCAGGCCCTTTCCCGGAGGCGGCCGGAGCGGAACGGCCCGCCCGTGGGCGGCCCGGCGCGCCCCGCCTCCGGGGCGCTGTCAGTGGCGGGTGCCAGACTCGCCCCCATGACCGAACGGTGGGCGGTGGCGGCCGTGGACGGGGGCGGGGCGCTGCTCGCGCCGCTCGCCCGCGACGGCACGCCCGCCGGGCCCGTCCTCGCCGAGCCCGACCTCGTCGAGGCGGTCCGCTCCCGGCCCGGAGTGGCGCGCTGGGTGTGGCGGTCGACCGCCGGGATCTACCCCCGGCTGCTGGCCGCCGGGGTCCGGGTCGAGCGGTGCTACGACATCGAGTGCGCCGAGCTGCTGCTGCTCGGGCACGCCGGGCGGCTGGGCGAGCCCCGGTCGGCCGCCGCCGCGCTGGCCCGCCTCGACGGAGCGCCGGTGCCGCCGGACCCGCCGGCCCGGTCCGCCGAACCGGGCGCGCAGTCCTCCCTCTTCGAGCCGCCGTCGGGGGCCGGGGTGCCGTTCGAGGGGCTCCTGCGGGTCTACGCGGACCAGCTGCGCCGCCATGACGCGGCGGAGCACCCGGACCGGATGCGGCTGCTGACGGCGTCGGAGTCGGCGGGGATGCTCGTGGCCGCCGAGATGCACCGGGACGGGCTGCCCTGGCGCGCCGACGTCCACCGGGAGCTGCTGACCGGACTGCTGGGCGAGCGGTACGCGGGCGGCGGCGAGCCCCGCAGGCTGGCCGAGCTGGCGGACGAGGTGTCGGCGGCGTTCGGCCGCAGGGTCCGGCCCGACCTGCCGGCCGATGTGGTGAAGGCGTTCGCGCGGGCGGGCATCCCGGTGAAGTCGACGCGGCGCTGGGAGCTGGAGGAGCTGGACCATCCGGCGGTCGAGCCGCTGATCGCGTACAAGAAGCTGTACCGGATCTGGACGGCGCACGGCTGGTCCTGGCTCCAGGACTGGGTGCGCGAGGGCCGCTTCCGCCCGGAGTACCAGCCGGGCGGCACGGTCAGCGGGCGCTGGACGACCAACGGGGGCGGAGCCCTCCAGATCCCCAAGGTGATCCGCCAGGCCGTCGTCGCCGATCCGGGGTGGCGGCTCGTCGTCGCGGACGCCGACCAGATGGAGCCCCGGGTGCTGGCCGCGATCTCCCGCGACCGGGGGCTGATGGAGGTGGCCGGCCATGACGGCGACCTCTACAAGGCCCTGTCCGACCGGGCGTTCTCCGGCGACCGCGAGCACGCCAAGCTGGCCATGCTCGGGGCGATCTACGGCCAGACCTCCGGGGACGGGCTGAAGAACCTGGCCGCCCTGCGCCGCCGCTTCCCGCTCGCCGTCGCGTACGTGGACGACGCGGCCCGGGCGGGCGAGGAGGGGCGGGTGGTGCGGACCTGGCTGGGCCGGACCAGCCCGCCGGCCGCGTCGGCCGGACAGGACGAGGAGGCGGGCCTGCCCCAGGAGGATCCGGAGGGCTCCGGGGGTGCGCCGGACGGCGGCCCGGCGCGGGCCCGGGGGCGCTTCACCCGCAATTTCGTGGTGCAGGGCAGCGCGGCCGACTGGGCGCTGCTGATGCTGGCCGCGCTGCGCCGGACGATCTTCGAGCAGGGGCTGCGGGCGCAGTTGGTGTTCTTCCAGCACGACGAGGTGATCGTGCACTGCCCGGCCGAGGAGAGCGCCGCCGTCGTCGAGGCGATCCGCGCGGCGGGCGAGCTGGCCGGGCGGACCGCCTTCGGCAGGACGCCGGTGCGGTTCCCCTTCACGACGGCGGTGGTGGAGCGGTACGCGGACGCCAAGTGACGCCCGGGGCAGCCCCCTACCGCTGCTGGAGCCTCGGCCACTGCGGGCTGAGGACCAGGGCGGTGAGCTGGTCCATGGTGAGCGCGGGCGCCTCACGGGTGGCGGGGCTCGACTGCTCGCCGGAGTTGAAGGCCGAGACGACGACCCGCATACCGTCGGGGCGCATCGAGTCGGCCGTCCACATGACGACTCCCCGGCCACCCTTCTCGCCGGGCTTCTTCGAGGTGGCGAGCAGGGTGCCGTCGGGCAGGGTGGTCGCGTCGCCGTACAGGTCGTCGGCGACGTCCCGCATGTCGGCCTGCACATTGATCTGCACCAGGGAGCGGCCCTCGCCGTCGTTCACGACGACCGAGGCGAACTCGCCCCCGCTGTCCGTCTCCTCGCCCACGGAGAGCCCGTCGGGCAGCAGGGCGCGGAAGGTGGGCATCAGAGCCGTGTAGTCGAGCGGCGGCGCGGGCACCCCGGCGTCGTGCGTGCCGCGCGACACCGGGTCCGGGGAGGGTTCACCGGTGGGCGCGGCCCCGGTGGCGGTGGGCGTCGGCGCGTCCGGGGCCGGGGGCGCGTCGGGCGGTGGGGCCGTCACGGCCTCGGTGGGCGGGGCCGACGGCGTGGGCGCGGCGGTGTCCGGGGCGGGGGCCGTGGGGGTGATCGTCGGCGCGGCCGGTCCGCTGCCGGCGACGTTCGCCCGGTCGCCGGAGGCGCCCAGCTGACCGGCGGCGAAGGTGACCCCGCCGCCGACGAGGGCCAGGGTCAGCACGCCGCCCGCCACGGCGACGGCCCGGCGGCGGCGTACGGCGCGCCGGCCCTGTTCCAGCGCGCCGTCGACCAGGGCGGCACGGCCGGACAGCTCGAAGGCCTCTCCGGCACGGCGGATTTCCGTACCGAGGCCGTCCTCGAACGGCCGCTCGTCTTCGCTGGGCATGGGGAACCACCACTTCTCGTTCGGGATGCTCGACAGTTGACGGCCCGGGGGGCCGGTGGGGCGGGCGGCGGAGACCGTCCGGGGTCAGCGGGCGGCGAACTCCGTGAGGCTGCCGCCCAGCAGTTCACGCAGCCGCCCGAGCGCCCTCGTGCAGCGGGTCCGCACGGCGGCGGGGCTGACCTGGAGGGCGGCGGCGGTCTCCTCTATGCTCCGGTCCTCCCAGTACCGCAGCACCACGACCGCCCGGTCCTTGGGGGCCAGTTGGGCCAGGGCCCGGAGCAGCGTCATGCGCAGCGCCGGGTCGTCGGGGTCGACGGGAGCGCCCTCGGGCAGTTCGGCCAGCGGGCGTTCGCTCGCGGACCGGCGTCGGCGATGGGTCAGGAAGGTCCGTACGAGCACGGTCTGGGCGTACGCCGCCGGGTTGTCGATCCGGCGGGCGCGGCCCCACAGCACGTACATCCGGCTCAGGGTCTCCTGCACCAGGTCCTCGGCGAGGTGCACATCGCCGCTGGTCAGCAGGGAGGCAGAGCGGAACAGATGGCCGGCCCGGCCGGCCGCGAACACCTTGAACTCCTCGGTACGCGACGCCCTCACGCACTCCCCCGTCCGTCCGTCCGTTCCGCCCTTCCCCCTGTACGACGCGACGGGGGCGGGGAAATGTTTCGGGCGGTCCGCGAAAACTTTCCGGGCCGGGACCGGGGGCGTGGCGGGGCCCGGCCGGACCGGGGGAACGCGAGAAGCGCCCCGTTCACGCGCCGGACGGCGTGAACGGGGCGCGGGCGGTGGTGCGCTCGCTGTTCCTCGTCTACCCGCGTTCCCACAACGCGGGGACGTTCGGCGGCTCCCAGCCCGCATGGGCCTGGTGTGCCTGCAGACAGCGGTAGGCGACCCCGCCGTACGTCACGCGGTCACCCGCGCGGTAGGAGGTGCCGGTGGCCCAGGTGGTGGACCCCGGCTCGGTGGGCGTTGCGGTCGGGTTGGGCGTCTGGGCGACGTCCAGCACGAAGTCGAAGGAGCCCTGGCGCCCGTTCCCCACGTTGCGGACGTTCATCAGCAACTCGGGGTCGAACAGCGCGTCGGTGTTGTTGCGCGGCTCGTTCGGGAAGTACAGCTGGGTGGTGAGGATGCGCCCGCCGGGCGCCTGCGCCTTCACGTGGATGTGCCGCGTGCGCCCCGGGTAGAGGCCCGGCACGATGGTGGTGAGGCTGAACGACCCGTCCGCGCCGGTGAACTGGTGCCCCCGGAAGGCGAACTGGGCCATGTCGTACGACCCGTTGGTGTCGGCCTGCCAGAAGTCGAGCAGGGCTCCGGAGATGGGGCGGCAGGCCCGCCCGAAGACGTAGCCGCTCACGGTGAGCGGTACGCCGGGGGTGCTCGGGGTCACCAGGCTCGTGCGGCGGGGCGAGTTGGGCTTGAAGTACGGCCCCTCCATCTGCGGAGGCGTCACGTCGTCGCCGTCGTCGCACTCCGGGGTCGGGGCCAGCGGCCCGTTCCCGGACGAGGCGGCGTCCCGCGCGAGCGCGACGCCCCCTCCGACGAGCAGGGGCGCGGCGCTCGCGACGAGCGCGGCCTTCAGGAGGCCCTTGCGGCTGATCCGCCGCCGGTCCACCGACGCCTCGTCGGAAGCGTTCGGCTCGTGGGGGGTTGAATTGTCCATTTGTGGGGTCATGACATTTCCTCGGAGTCCTCGGAGGTCCTCGACGCGGGGAGGCGGGAGGCGGGAGCTTCAGGAGGTTCGGTGGTGCGGGACCGGTCCCGGGGCGGTCGGACCCGGGACCGGGGCGGTCAGACCCGCTGCCAGAGCGCGGGCACGTCGGCGGGGGTCCAGCCCGGCTGGGCCGTGTGCGCCTGGAGGCAGCGGTAGGTGGCTCCGCCGTACGTCACCGTGGCGCCGGCGGCGTACGCGGTGCCGACCGCCCAGGTGCCGCCCGGCGAGTCGGTGGGCGGGGTGGTGGGCGGGTCGGTCGGCGTACCGCCGCCGCTGGTGACCAGGGTCAGCCCGTACGCCTGGAGCAGCGGGTTGATGGGCTGGAAGTACGTCGTGCCGCCGGAGGAGCAGTTGCCCGAGCCGCCGGAGGTGACGCCCTGCGCCTGGCTGCCGGAGATGTACGAGCCGCCGGAGTCGCCCGGTTCGGCGCAGACGCTGGTGCGGGTGACCCCGGAGATGGTGCCCTCCGGGTAGGTGACGCTGGTGTTCAGCTGCTGGATGGTGCCGCAGTGCCAGCCCGTGGTGGAGCCGGAGCGGCAGACCGAGGCGCCGACGACGGAGGCGGTGGAGCCGGCGACGGTGACGTCGCCCCGCCCGTAGCCGTTCACCAGCGGACGCGGGGTCCAGTTGGCGTTGGTGGCGACCCAGGCGATGTCCCGGCCCGGGAAGGTCGAGCCCTGGAAGGTGCCCTGGGCCTGCTGGTTGACACCGTTGGTGGTCGTGCCGACCCGGCCGCAGTGGCCCGCGGTGGCGAAGCCGTTCTGGGTGCCGCGCGTCACCGAGAAGCCGACGGAACAGCGGCCGGAGCCGTTCATGTAGTACGCGTCGCCGCCCCTGATGTCGGCGAGGGCGCGGGGCTGTTCGGCGGACCTGGCGACGGTGACGAGGCCGCTGTCGACCCCGGCCGCCTTGAGGAACGCCTGTCCGGCGGCGGGGCTGGCGGCGTTGACGACGACCCGGTTGGCCGCGACGTCGACGTACCAGACGGGCACGTTCTTGGGCGCCTTGTCGAGCGCGGCCTTGTCGAGGCTCTTCTTGACGCCTTCGAGCCGGTCCAGGCTGTGGCCGACGACCTCGGCGCGCGCTCCGGCCTCGGTGATCCGGGCGGCCTCGGAGGCGTCGGTGGTGGCGACGGTCAGCGTGGCCTTCGCACCGCTGACCCGGGCCCCGGCGTAGCTGGCGCCGAGGGACTTCTCCAGCCCCGCGGCGACGGCGGCGGCGCGGTACTCGTTGGCTATCCGGCTGCGGGCGGCGTCCTCGTCGAGGCCGAGGTCGCGCTCCAGGGCGGCCAGCATGCCGGGTGACAGGCTGTCGGCGGAGACCGGCGGAGCGGCGGTGGCCGCGGGGTCGGCGGACGCCACGCCGGTGAGCCCGGCGAGGGCGAGCGCGCCCACGGCCACCGTGGCGGTGCCGGCGACGAGGGCGCGTCTGCGGAGCGTGGTTCTCTCCACGTCACTCTCCTTGGTTCTGGGGGTGTCCGGATCCGGTGGGGGTTGGTCCGGACCAGGGAATTGCCGAAACCGTAGCGGCGGCGACACCTGGCGCAGGAGATCCCGTTCACCCCCCTCCCTCCGCGTTATGGGGCCGCGCGGCGAGGGCTCCGGCCCACCCGGCGGGCGGGGTCGCGGCGGGTGTTCCGGCCCGCCCTGCGGGCGGGACGGCCCCCGCGGAGCCGATTTCGCGGCCCGGCCGGGCGAAGCCGGAACGCGACTCCCTTTCGGCGGGGCGCCCGGGTAGGTTCGGCCCCATGCACACAGGGCAACTTCTGGGCTCGGGACGCACCGCCGACGTGTACGCACTCGACGGCTCCTGGGTCCTTCGCCGTTACCGGGACCGCACCGACATCACGGAGGAGCTGGCCGTGATGAGCTACGTCGGCGCCTTCGGCTTCCCGGTGCCGCGCATCGGTCCGCCCGCCGAGGGGGCCCGCCCCACGGACCTGGTGCTCCAGCGGCTGACCGGCCCGACCCTGGCGGAGTCCCTGCTGACGGGGCGGCTGGGGGCCGCCGAGGCGGGCGCGCTGCTGGCCCGGCTGCTGCGCGAGCTCCACGCCATACCGCCCCGGGTCTCGGCCGACCCGGAGGACTGCGTGCTCCATCTGGATCTGCATCCGGAGAACGTGGTGCTGACGGCAGAGGGTGCGGTGGTGATCGACTGGTCCACCGCGGCGGAGGGCCCGCCCGGTCTGGACCGGGCGATGTCGGCGCTGACCCTGGCCCGGATCGCGCTCGACCCGGGGTTCCCGGCCGGGGCTGACGTCCGGCCGCTGCTGACGGCGCTCCTGGCGGAACTCTCCGACGACGGCGGGGCGTCGGCCGCCGACCTGTCCCTGGCCCGTGCCCGCCAACGGGAGAACCCGCACCTCACCGACCACGAACGGGCCCGCCTGGACCGGGCGGTGGACCTGGTGCTGGGCTGTGCCCCGTAAGGGGTGGATTCACGTCCCCGGCGATCGAGGAGCGGGAGCGGGACCCGGCAGCGAGCCGCTCAGCGCCGGCCGCGCTTCGCGTCGCGCACGCGCCGCAGCCGGTTCACCGTGACCGGGTCCTCGCGCAGCGCCCGTTCGTCGTCGATCAGGGCGTTCAGCAGCTGGTAGTAGCGGACCGGCGAATTCC
>NZ_UAVD01000059.1 GCF_900460065.1 Streptomyces griseus
AGCGCCCACCCCGTCCTCGCCATGGGTGTGGAGGAGTCCGGCGCGTCCACGGTGGTCGGGTCCCTGCGCCGTGAGGACGGTGGGGCTCAGCGGTTCGTGACGTCGCTGGCACAGGCCTTCGTCGAAGGTCTGCCCGTCGACCTGGGTTCCCTGGTGGCCGCTTCGGGGGACACCGTCGACCTGCCGACGTATCCGTTCCAGCGCAGCCGTTTCTGGCTGGAGTCGGGTGAACTGCCGGCGTCGGCGGGTGTGCCGCGGGACGAGGTGGAGGACCGGTTCTGGGAGGCCGTCGAGCGCGAGGACCTGGAGTCGCTGGCGGATTCGCTGGATCTCGACGGCGAGGAGCTGCGGCCTCTGCTTCCCGCCCTCGCGTCCTGGCGGCGGGCCGGCCGTCAGGATTCCGTGATCGACTCCTGGCGCTACAAGACCGCCTGGCGGCCCCTCACCGACCTCGGCGACGACGACGGATCGGCTCTCTCCGGAACCTGGCTCGTCGTCTCACCGGCGGCCGAGCGGGAGGGGGCGACCACACCCGCGCTCGTCCGGGCCCTGGAGGACAGGGGAGCGGACGTCCGTCTGCTGGAGGTGTCCGCCGGGGACGCCGACCGCACCGCGCTCGCCACCCGTATCTCCGAAGCGGCCGACGGGGACGTGCCGTTCTCCGGCGTGGTCGCCCTGTGGGGTCTGGATGACGTCCCGCACCCCGACTTCCCCGCTCTGACGGGCGGTTCCCTCGGGAGCCTCGCCCTTCTGCAAGCACTGCACGACCTCGGCGCCGAGGCCCCGCTGTGGCTCCTCACTCGTGACGCCGTGGCCGTGTCGGACTCGGACGGGCTCTCCGGTGCCGCGCAGGCCCAGCTCTGGGGCTGGGGCCGTGTGGCGGCTCTGGAGCACCCGAAGCTGTGGGGCGGGCTGATGGACCTGCCGGCCGTGGTGGACGAGCGGGCGCTGAGGCTCGCTGTCGGGGCGCTGGCCGCGCCCTCGGGCGAGGACCAGATCGCCGTACGGGCCGCCGGAGTGTTCGGACGCCGTCTCGTGCGTTCCGCGCTCGTCGGCCGGGCGCCGGGCCGCACATGGACGCCGCGCGGCACCGTGCTCGTGACCGGTGGCAGCGGTGGCATCGGCGGGCACCTCGCGCGCTGGCTGGCGCGGGGCGGTGCCGAACACCTGGTGCTGGTCAGCCGGCGCGGCAAGGACGCGATCGGGGCACCCCAACTGGCCGCCGTCATCGAGGAGCTGGGCGCCCGGGTGACGTTCGCGGCGTGCGACATCGCCGACCGTGACGCCCTCGCCGCCCTCGTACGGGAGGTCGAAGCGGACGGGCCGCCCGTCACCGCCGTCGTGCACGCGGCGGCCCACATCGAACTGGGCATGCTCGCGGACACCACGCCCGGCACGCTCTCGGAGATCTGCCGCGCCAAGGTGCTCGGAGCCGAGAACCTGGACGCGATCTTCGCCGAGCGGGACCTCGACGCCTATGTGCTCTTCTCGTCGATCGCCGGCTTCTGGGGCAGTGGCGACCATGGCGCCTACGCCGCGGCCAACGCCCACCTGGACACGCTCGCCGAGCGTCGCCGGGCGCGGGGGCTGCGCGCCACGTCCGTCGCGTGGGGCATCTGGGACGCGGCGAACGACTGGGACGAGCGCAACACCGAGATGCGCGCGCTGAAGAACGAGAAGTCCAGCCGGCACGGGCTGCCGCTGCTCGACGCGGACGCCGCGTTCACCGCACTGCGACGGATCATCGACCACGACGAGACGGTGGTGGCCGTCGCGGACGTGGACTGGGACCGCTTCGTCGCGCTGTTCACCATGGCCCGGGAGTCCGCACTGCTCGCGGAGGTCCCCGAGGCCGCGCGTGCGCTGGCGGCCCCGGAGGAGGAGGCCGCGCCCGCCGTGGGCGGCGACCTCGCCCGGAGGCTCGAAGGCCTCTCCCGTCCCGAACAGGACCACCTCCTGCTGGACATGGTCCGCGCCCAGGCGGCGGCCGTGCTCGGGCACGGTCCGCAGGCGGAGTCCGTCGACGCCGGACGGGCGTTCCGGGAGATGGGGTTCGACTCGCTGACGGCGGTCGAGCTGCGCAACCGGCTCGCCGCCACGACCGGTCAGAAACTGCCCGCCACGGTGGTGTTCGACCACCCGTCGCCCGTGGAGCTCGCCGAACGGCTGCGCGTCCTGCTGCTGCCGGACGACGCCTCGGCACAGCCGCTCGCCCTCGTGCGGTTCGGCGACTTCGAGACGGCCCTGGCCGCCGCCCCGCCGGACCCCGCCACCAGGCAGCAGCTCGCCCGGAGGCTCCAGGGCCTGCTGTGGAGCTGGTCCGAGGGCGACGGGCCCGCGGCCGGAGCCCCCGCCGCGCACGCGGACGACACGGCCCCGGTGGACGTCGCCTCGGCATCCGCCGACGAACTGTTCGACCTGATCGACAGGGGACTGGGCGCCTCATGACCGAGACGCACCCCGCCCCCCAACGACCCGAACGCCTGACTGGAGAGCCCACCATGTCGAACACGTCCACGCCGGCCGACGAGCAAAAACTCCTCGACTACCTGCGGAAGGTCACCACCGACCTCCAGCAGACCCAGCAGCGGCTGCGCGAGGCCGAGTCCCGTGACCACGAGCCGATCGCCGTCGTCGCCATGGCCTGCCGCTTCCCCGGCGGCGTACGCGACCCGGAGGACCTGTGGCGGCTCGTCAGCGGGGGCGGCGACGCGATCAGCGCCTTCCCCGCCGACCGCGGCTGGGACCTCGCCGCGCTGCACGACTCCGACGCCGACCGGGAGGGCACCACCTACGTCACCCAGGGCGGCTTCCTCGACGGCGCCGACCGCTTCGACCCGGGGCTGTTCGGCATCTCGCCGCGCGAGGCGCTCGCCATGGACCCCCAGCAGCGGCTCGTCCTCGAAACGGCCTGGGAGGTGTTCGAACGCGGCGGCATCGACCCCCTGTCGCTGCGCGGCCAGAGCGTCGGCACGTTCGTCGGTGCGAACCCGCTGGACTACCGCTCCGGTCTGACCACCGTGCCCGAGGGCTTCGAAGGGCACCTGCTGACCGGCGGCGCGGCGAGCGTCGTCTCCGGCCGCATCGCCTACGCGTTCGGCCTGGAAGGGCCCGCCGTCACCCTCGACACCGCCTGCTCGTCCTCGCTGGTCGCCCTTCACCTGGCCGTGCAGGCGCTGCGCCGGGGCGAGTGCGAACTCGCCGTGGCCGGTGGCGTCGCGGTGATGTCGACGCCCGCCGAGTTCGTGGGCTTCAGCCGGCAGCGCGGGCTGTCCGCCGACGGCCGCTGCCGGGCGTTCTCCGAGGACGCCGACGGCATGGGCCTCGGCGAGGGCGTCGGGCTCCTGCTGGTGGAGCGGCTCGCCGACGCCCGGCGCAACGGCCACGAGGTGCTGGCCGTCGTGCGCGGCTCCGCCATCAACCAGGACGGCGCCTCCAACGGGCTCACCGCACCCAGCAGCCCCGCCCAGGCACGCGTCATCGAAGCGGCGCTGGAGGACGCCCGGCTGGCCCCCGACCAGATAGACGCCGTCGAGGCGCACGGCACCGGCACCAAGCTCGGCGACCCGATCGAGGCACAGGCGCTGCTCGCCACCTACGGCCGCAACCGCCCCCGGGAACGGCCCCTGTGGATCGGCTCGCTCAAGTCGAACGTCGGCCACGCCCAGGCCGCCGCGGGAGTGGGCGGCGTCATCAAGACCATCCAGGCGATACGGCACGGTGTGCTGCCGCGCACCCTCCACACCGCGCGGCTGACCTCCGAGGTCGACTGGTCCGACGGTTCCGTCGCCCCGCTGACCGAGAACCTGCCCTGGCCCGACCGGGACCGGCCGCGCCGCGCCGGTGTCTCCGCGTTCGGCATGAGCGGCACCAACGCCCACGTGATCCTCGAACAGCCGGACCCGGCGGAAAGCACCGCGCCCGCTGCCGCCCCCGCCGGCGGGACGGGCGACGAGCAGGCCGCCACCGGGGAGACGGCGTCCGCCCGCGGCAGGGCCCTCGCCTGGGCGGTGTCCGGCGCCACCGAGGCGGCCCTGCGCGACCAGGCCGCCCGGCTGCACACGTTCCTCGGCGACCGCCCCGCCACCGACCCCGCCGCCGTGGCCCGGTCCCTCGCCACCGGCCGGGCCGCCCTGGACCACCGGGCCGTCGTCGTCGGCGGCAGCCCGGACGCCCTCCTCGAAGGGCTCGCCGCCCTCACCACGACGACGGGAGGCAACGTCACCGCCACCGGTGCGGCCGTCGCCACCGGCTCCGTACGCGAGGGCGCCGCCCGCCCCGTCTTCGTCTTCCCCGGGCAGGGCGCCCAGTGGTCCGGCATGGCGCTGGCCCTCGCCGACGCCGAACCCGCCTTCGCCGCCTCCCTGCGCGCCTGCGCGACGGCGCTGCGACCCCACGTCGACTGGGACCTGCTCACCGAACTCGGCGGCCCCCTCGACCGGGTGGACATCGTGCAGCCCGCCTCCTGGGCCGTCATGGTCTCGCTCGCCGAGCTGTGGCGGGCACACGGGGTGGAGCCCGCCGCCGTCGTCGGCCACTCGCAGGGCGAGATAGCCGCCGCCGTCGTCGCCGGCGCGCTGTCCCTGGAGGACGGCGCCCTCGTCGTCGCCCGGCGCAGCCGCGTCATCGGCCGCAGCCTGGCCGGCCTCGGCGGCATGGCCTCCCTGGCGCTCGGACGCGAGGACGCCGAGGAACGGCTGCGGCCCTGGGCCGACCGGCTGGGGGTCGCGGCCGTCAACGGCAGCCGCGCCACCGTCGTCTCCGGAGACCCCGACGCGATCGCCGAACTCGTCGCCGGCTGCGAGGCCGACGGCGTCCGCGCCCGCGTCGTCCCCGTCGACTACGCCTCCCACTCCCCGCAGGTCGAGGCCGTCCGGGACGAACTCCTGGCCGAACTCGCCGGGATCACCCCCCGCTCCTCCCGGGTGCCGTTCCACTCCACCGTCGACGCCCGCGCCCTCGACACCACCGCCCTCGACGCCGCCTACTGGGTCCGCAACCTGCGCGGGACCGTGGAGTTCGCCCAGGTCACCCGGCAGCTCGTGGACGCCGGCCACACCCTCTTCGTGGAGGCCGCCGCCCATCCGGTGCTCTCCCTCGCCATCGAGGAGACCGCCGGCCCCGATGTCGTCACCGTCTCCTCCCTGCGCCGCGACGACGGCGGTCACGACCGGTTCCTGACCTCCCTCGGTGAGGCGTTCACCCACGGCGCCACCGTCGACTGGACCCCCGCACACCCCGGCACCGGCACCACGCCCCTGCCCACGTACGCCTTCCAGCACAAGCGCTACTGGCTGGAGCCGCAGCCCGTCGCGCACTCCGCGGCACCGCCCGCGGACCGTGCGGAGGCCCGCTTCTGGGAGGCCGTCGAGCGGGGCGACCTGTCCGCCGTCACCGAGACCCTCCGCCTCGCCGACGGGGCCGGGCTGCCCGAACTGCTGCCCGCCCTGGGCGCCTGGCGGCGTAACCGGCACGAGCAGGCCACCGTCGACGCCTGGCGCTACAAGACCGCCTGGCGTCCGCTCGCCCCGGCCTCCACCGCCCCGGCACTGGCCGGGACCTGGCTCCTCGTCGTCCCCGAGGACCACGTGGCCGTACCGTTCGTCGACGCGACGCTGCGGGGGCTGGAGGCCGCCGGCGCCGACGCGCACCTCCTGCCGGTCGCCGCCGCCGACGCCGACCGGGGCAAGCTCGCCGCCCGCCTCCACGAGGCCGTCGGCGACGGCCGGGACCTCACCGGCGTGCTCAGCCTGTGGTCCCTCGACGGCTCCCCGCTGCCCGGCAGCCCGACGCTCAGCACCGCCACACTCGGCACCCTCGCCCTGCTCCAGGCGCTCGCCGACACCGACCTCACCGCACCCCTGTGGTGCGTCACCCGGGGCGGCGTCGCCACCGACGACATCACCCCCGCCGAGCCCGTACCGGCCGAACTGTGGGGCATGGGCCGGGTCGCCGCACTGGAGAACGCCCGCCTCTGGGGCGGCCTCGTCGACCTCGCCCCCGACACCGACGACGCGACCGCCGTCACCGAGATCACCGCCGCGCTGCGCCGCACCGACGCCGAGGACCAGATCGCCGTCCGCGGCGGGCGCCCCCTCGGCCGGCGGATGGTCCGCGACCTCGCCGCCGACCGCACCCCCGCCCGCGACTACCGGCCGCGCGGCACCGTCCTCATCACCGGCGGCACCGGCGCCCTCGGCAAACTCCTCGCCCGCTGGCTCGCCCGCAACGGCGCCGAACACCTGGTCCTCACCAGCCGCCGGGGCCCCGACGCACCCGGCGCCGACGCCCTCGAAGCGGAACTCACCGGCCTCGGCGTCCGCGTCACCATCGCCGGCTGCGACATCGCCGACCACGACGAACTGGCCGCACTCGTCACCCGGGTCGAGGCCGACGGCCCGCCCGTCACCGCGGTCGTCCACACCGCCGCGCACATCGACCTCGGCCCGCTCCTGGAGACCACCGTCGAGGAGTTCGAGAGCGCCTACCACGCGAAGATCCGCGGAGCCAGGAACCTCGACCGCGTCTTCGAGGGCCACGACCTCGACGCCTTCGTGCTCTACTCCTCCATCGCCGCCTTCTGGGGCAGTGGACTGCACGGCTCCTACGCCGCGGCCAACGCCCACCTGGACGCCCTGGCACAACAGCGCCGCGCACGCGGGCAGACCGCCGCCTCACTGGCCTGGGGCGTGTGGCGGCCCGTGGACATCCAGGAGAGTTACGCCGCCGAGCGCATGGCCATCAGCGAACGCGCCCAGGCGCAGGGGCTGCCGTTCCTGGAACCCGACCTCGGCATCGAGGCGTTCCGCCAGGCGGTCGACCACGACGACGTCAACGTCGCCCTCGCCAACATCGAATGGGACCGCTTCGTCTCCCTCTTCACCATGGCGCGCCCCACCCGCCTCCTCGACGACCTGCCCGAGGCCCGCGCGGCCCTGGAGCGGATCGCGGAGAGCGAGAAGCGCACCACGGACGACGCAGAGGAGTCCCACACCCTGCGGGAGAAGCTCTCCGCGCTCACCGCGGAGGAGGCCGACCGCCACCTGCTCGACCTGGTGCGCGAGCACGCCGCTGCGGCGCTGGGCCACGACGGGCCCGGCGAGGTGCTGCCCGCCCGCGCCTTCCGGGACCTCGGCTTCGAGTCGCTCACCGCCGTCGAACTGCGCAACCGCCTCAGCCGCGCGACCGGCCTGCGGCTCCCCGCCGGGCTCGTCTTCGACCACCCCACCCCGGCCGCGGTCGCCGTGCTGCTGCGCGCCGAGCTCCTCGACGACGGACCCGCCACCACCGAAGCCCTGCACGCCCAGCTCGACCGCCTGGAAACCGTCCTGGCCCGACTCGACACCGACCCGGCCGACCGCGCGCCCGTCACCGCACGCCTGCGCGCCCTCCTCGACCGCTGGACCGCCGACGAGGGAGCACAGGACGACGGGCCCGCCTCCGTCGCCGAGCACCTCGAATCGGCCAGCGACGAGGAGATGTTCGAGTTCATCCGCCGGGAGTTCGGCCGCTCCTGAGCGGCCCCCCGACCCGCCGGGCGGGAGGCTCCCCCTCCGCCCCCGCCCGGCGCCCAGACCTGCCGACCGCTACACCGTGAACGACGCGTGGGAGACACCAGTGGCCAACAGCGAGAAGACGCTCCGTGACTACCTCAAGTGGGTGACCGCGGACCTGCACGAGACGCGTCAGCGCCTGCGGGACGCCGAGGACGCCGCCCACGAGCCCATCGCGATCGTGGGCATGGCCTGCCGGTTCCCCGGCGGCGTCAGCTCCCCCGAGGACCTGTGGCGGATGGTCGAGGACGGCGTCGACGCCGTCTCCCACCTCCCCACCGACCGGGGCTGGGACGTCGAGGGCCTCTACGACCCCGACCCCGACGCCCCCGGCAAGACGTACGTCCGCGACGGCGGTTTCCTCTACGACGCCTCCCGCTTCGACGCCGGCCTCTTCGGGATCTCGCCGCGTGAGGCGCTGGCGATGGACCCCCAGCAGCGGCTGCTCCTGGAAACCTCCTGGGAGGTCTTCGAACGGGCCGGGCTCGACCCCACGGGCGTACGGGGCCGCCGCATCGGCACCTTCATCGGCGGCAATCGGCCCGACTACGCGGCGCACCTCGGCACGGTCCCCGACGGTGTCGAGGGACACCTGCTGACCGGCAGCAACTCCAGCGTCACCTCGGGCCGCATCGCCTACACCTTCGGCCTGGAGGGCCCCGCCGTCACCCTCGACACCGCGTGCTCCTCCTCGCTCGTCGCCCTCCACCTCGCCTGCCTCGCCCTGCGGCACGGCGACTGCGGCATGGCCCTCGCCGGCGGGTCCGCGGTGCTCTCCACGCCCGAGGGGTTCGTCGCCTTCAGCCGCCAGCGCGGCCTGTCGAAGGACGGCCGCTGCAAGGCGTTCGGCGCCGGGGCGGACGGCCTCGGGCTCGCCGAGGGCATCGGCGTGCTGCTGCTGGAGCGCCTCTCCGAAGCCCGCCGCAACGGGCACCGGGTCCTCGCGGTCATCCGCGGCTCGGCCGTCAACCAGGACGGTGCGTCCAACGGTCTGAGCGCCCCCAACGGCCCCGCGCAGCAGCGCGTCATCCGTGCGGCGCTCGGCGACGCCCGGCTCACCACGGCGGACGTCGACCTGGTCGAGGCCCACGGCACGGGCACCCCGCTGGGCGACCCCATCGAGGCGCACGCCCTCATGGCCACGTACGGCCAGGGCCGCCCCACCGGCCGGCCGCTGCACCTGACCTCCTACAAGTCCAACATCGGCCACGCGCAAGCCGCCGCCGGCGTCGCCGGTGTGATCAAGACGGTCATGGCGCTCCGCCACGGCGTGCTGCCCCGGACCCTGCACGCCGAGGAGCCGTCGCCGCACATCGACTGGACCGCGGGCGACGTCTCGCTGCTCACCGAGTCCCGCCCCTGGCCGGAGACCGGTGAACCGCGCCGCGCCGGCGTCTCCTCGTTCGGCATCAGCGGCACCAACGCCCACATCATCCTGGAGGAAGCGGAGACGGCGGGGGCCGAGGCGGAGGCAGCCGCCGACGCCGCGCCCGACCGGGACGCGACCGCCGCCACCACGACGCCCGAAGGCGCCGCCGCCGGACAGACCTCCCCGAAGCAGCCCCGGGCCGCCGCCGCGCAGACCGCCGCCCCCGCCGTCGTGCCCTGGACCGTCTCCGCCAGGACCGCGGACGGACTGCGCGCCCAGGCCGGCCGCCTGCTGGCCCATCTGCGCGAACACCCCCAGCTCGCCCCCGCCGACGTGGCCGCCGCCCTGGCCACCACCCGCGCCGCCCTCGAACAGCGGGCCGTCGTGGTGGCCGACGACCGTGCCGAACTGCTCGCCGGCCTGGAGGCCGTCGCCTCCGGCGCCGCAGCCGCCGGAACCGTCACCGGCACCGGCGCCGTCACCGACAGGGCCGTCTTCGTCTTCCCCGGACAGGGCGCCCAATGGGCCCGCATGGGACTGGAACTGGCCTCCGAATTCCCGGAGTTCGACCGGGCGCTGGGCGACTGCGCGGAGGCGCTCGCCCCGTTCGTGGACTGGGACCTGCGCGCCGAACTCGCCGGCGACCTCGCCCGCGTCGACATCGTCCAGCCCGCCTCCTGGGCGATCATGGTCTCCCTCGCCCGCCTGTGGCGGTCCTTCGGCGTCACCCCGGCCGCGGTGGTCGGCCACTCGCAGGGCGAGATAGCCGCGGCCGTCGTCGCCGGTGCGCTCTCCCTGGAGGACGGCGCCCGCGTCGTCGCCGAACGCAGCCGTGTCATCGGTCAACGGCTCGCCGGCCGGGGCGGCATGGCCTCCGTCGCCCTCCCCGCCACGACCGTCCGCGAGCAGATCGACGGCTACGGGACCCGACTGGCCGTCGCCGCGGTCAACGGCCCCTCCTCGACCGTCGTCTCCGGCGAGCCCGACGCCCTCGACGCGTACCTCGCCACGCTCACCGCACAGGACGTCCGGGTCCGCCGCGTCGCCGTCGACTACGCCTCGCACTCCTCCCACGTCGAGTCGATCCGCGACGAACTCCTCGACGTCCTCGCCCCCGTGGCCCCCCGCGCCGCCGAGGTGCCGTTCTACTCCACCGTCACCGGCGCCGTCATCGACACGACCGGGCTCGACGCCGCCTACTGGGTGCGCAACCTCCGGCAGACCGTCGAGTTCGAGACCGCGACCCGCGCCCTCGTCGCCGACGGCTACACCGGCTTCATCGAGTGCAGCGCCCACCCCGTCCTCACCCTCGGCCTGTCCCAGACCGCCGACGCGACCGCCGCCGACATCGCCGCCGTCGGCTCGCTCCGGCGCGGCGAGGGCGACGCCGCGCGGTTCGTCACCTCGCTCGCCGAGGCGTTCGTCCACGGCCTGCGCGTCGACTGGACGCCGCTCCTCGACGGCGCCGCCCCCGCCGCCGACCTGCCCACCTATGCCTTCCAGCGCACCCGCTACTGGCTGGAGAACATCGACCCCGAGACCGCCGAGGCGGTCGGCGCCGCCGACGTCGTCGAGGCCGGGTTCTGGGACGCCGTGGAACGCGAGGACCTCGAAGGGCTCGCCCACACCCTCGAACTCGACGCCGACCGGCTGAGCGACCTGCTCCCCGCCCTGTCGGCGTGGCGCACCCGCAGCCGCGAGCAGTCCGCCGTGGACGCCTGGCGCTACCACCTCAGCTGGCAGAACCTCCCCGAGCACGGCGACGCCCCACGCCTCGACGGCACCTGGCTCCTCGTCGTACCGCGGCTCCCGGACGTCCCGGAGACCGGCGACGAGACACCGGGCAACGGCGCACCGGGCCCCGAAGCCCCGCACACCGACGCGCACGCCGTCGCCCACTGGGCGGACGCCTGCGCCCGTGCCCTGGCCGAGGCCGGTGCCGAGGTCGTCCGTCTCGACGTCGACTGCTCCTCGGCCCACCACGGCCTCACCGGTCCCCTCGGCACCGCACTCGCCGACGCGCCCCCGATCGCGGGCGCCCTCTCGCTCCTCCCGCTCGACCAGCGGTCCCACCCCGACCACCCGGCCCTCGGCCGCGGCACCCTCGCGACCCTGGCCCTCCTGCGCGACCTGGGCCGGCACTCCCACGACGCACCGCTGTGGAGCGTCACCCGCGGAGCCGTCGCCACCGGCGCCGACGACCGGCTGACCCACCCCGAACAGGCCCCCGCCTGGGGTGTCGGACGCGTCGCCGCACTCGAGTACCCGGAGCGCTGGGGCGGCACCGTCGACCTCCCCGAGACCGCCGACACCCTCGCCCTGCGCCGTCTCACCGCCGCTCTCGCCCGCACCGACGGCGAGGACCAGCTGGCCGTCCGGCCGTCCGGGCTGCTGGCAGCCCGCCTCGTCCGCGCCCCGCGCCCCGACCGCCCGGCACCGGCCTGGCGGCCCGAGGGCACCACCCTCGTCACCGGCGGCACCGGTGCGCTCGGCGCCCACCTGGCCCGCCTGCTGGCCCGCGAGGGGGCGGAGCACCTCGTCCTCACCAGCCGCCGCGGCGCGGACGCCCCGGGCGCCGCCGAACTGGCCCGTGAACTCACCGAGTCGGGCGCCCGCATCACCCTCGCCGCCTGCGACGTGGCGGACCGCGACGCCCTCGCCGCCCTGCTGGACCGCCTCGCCACCGACGGAGAACGGCTCACCGCCGTCTTCCACACGGCCGGCGTCGTCGACGACACCATCATCGACACCCTCACCCCCGAGCGTGCCGAAGGCGTCGCGCGGGCCAAGGCCCTCGCCGCCCGCCACCTGCACGAACTGACCCTCGGTTCCGAACTGTCGGCATTCGTCCTCTACTCCTCCTTCGCCAGCGTCTTCCCGAGCACCGGCCAGGCCAACTACGCCGCCGCCAACGCCTACCTGGACGCACTCGCCACCCACCGCCGCGGCCTCGGCCTGCCCGCGACCTCCGTCATGTGGGGCTCGTGGGGCGGCGGCGGCCTCGCCGACGGAGAGATCGGCGAACGCCTCCGCGCACAGGGCGTCCCGCCCATGGACCCCGGCACGGCCGTCGCCGCGCTCGTCCGCGCCCTCGCCGAGGGAGACACCGTCGTCGGAGTCGTCGACATCGACTGGGCCCGCGTCGCCCCCACCGCCGTCTCCGTACGCCCGTACCCGCTGATCACCGGCGTCCCCGAGGCCCGCAGGGCCATCGCCCCCGCAGGCGGCGCCGACACCGCCGACAACGACGGCAACGCCCTGGCCGGGCGACTCGCCGGACTCGACCGGCCCGCCCGTGCCCGCGAACTGCTGCGCCTCGTCCGCGAACAGTCCGCCGCGGCCCTCGGTCACTCGGACCCCGACGCCGTACCCCCGAGCAGCCCGTTCCGCGACCTCGGCGCGGACTCCCTCATCGCCGTCAACCTGCGCAACGGCATCGCCCAGGCCACCGGCCTGCGCCTGCCCGCGACCCTCGTCTTCGACCACCCGACACCGGCGGCGCTGGCCCGCCACATCGAGGAGCAGCTGTTCGCCGACGACACCCCGAACAGTGCCGCCCCGGCACCCGCGGCACCCGTCGACGCCGACGAGCCGGTCGCGATCGTCGGCATGGCCTGCCGGCTGCCGGGCGGTGTCACCACCCCGGAGGAGCTGTGGCAGCTCCTCGCCGACGGCACCGACGCCATCGCCCCCTTCCCCGACAACCGGGGCTGGGACGTGGACTCGCTGTACGACCCGGACCCGGACGCCCCGGGTAAGTCGTACGTGCGTGAGGGCGGGTTCCTGTACGACGCGGCGGAGTTCGACGCGGGGTTCTTCGGGATCTCGCCGCGTGAGGCGCTGGCGATGGACCCGCAGCAGCGGCTGCTGCTGGAGACGTCCTGGGAAGCGATGGAGCGCGCGGGCATCGACCCCGGCACCCTGCGCGGCAGCCTCACCGGCGTCTACGTCGGCGCGGGCCACCGCGGTTACGTCACCAGCCTCGGCCAGCTTCCCGAGGGCGCCGAGGGCTACACCATGACCGGCAACGCCTCCAGCGTCATGTCCGGCCGGATCGCCTACACCTTCGGCCTCGAAGGCCCTGCGGTCACCGTCGACACCGCCTGCTCCTCCTCACTGGTGGCGCTGCACCTCGCCGCCCAGGCCCTCCGGCGCGGCGAGTGCGGTATGGCCCTCGTCGGCGGCGTGGCCGTCATGCCCGACGCCGAGGTGTTCGTCGAGTTCAGCCGGCAGCGTGGTCTGTCGCCGGACGGGCGGTGCAAGGCGTTCGCCGCTTCGGCCGACGGCACGGGCTGGGCGGAGGGTGCGGGCGTCCTGCTCGTCGAGCGTCTCTCGGACGCCGTCCGCAACGGCCATCGGGTACTGGCGGTGGTACGCGGCTCGGCGGTCAACCAGGACGGTGCGTCCAACGGGCTCACCGCCCCCAACGGGCCCTCGCAGCAGCGCGTCATCCGCCAGGCTCTCCTCGACGCCGGACTGACCACCGCCGACGTGGACGCCGTCGAAGCCCACGGCACCGGCACGAAGCTCGGCGACCCGATCGAGGCGCAGGCGTTGCTGGCCACCTATGGCCAGGACCGCACGGACGGGCACCCGCTGTATCTGGGTTCGCTGAAGTCCAACCTCGGCCACACCCAGGCGACCGCCGGCATCGCCTCCGTCATGAAGATGGTCCTCGCGATGGACCAGGGCCTCCTGCCGCGGACGTTGCATGTGGAGGAGCCGTCGCCGGAGGTGGATTGGGCGTCGGGTGCGGTGGAGTTGTTGGTGCGTGAGCGTGAGTGGCCCCGGACGGGTCGTCCGCGTCGGGCGGCGGTGTCCGGGTTCGGTATCAGCGGGACGAATGCGCATGTGGTGTTGGAGCAGGCGCCTGTTTCGTCGGGTGGGGTGGTGCCCGTTCCTGGGGTGGAGCCGTCTGAGGCTGTTGGTGCTGTTGGTGGTGTTGGTGTGGTGCCGTGGGTGGTGTCGGCGCGGTCGGAGGTGGCGTTGGCGGATCAGGTGGGTCGGTTGGCGTCGTTTGTGGGTGGGCGGCCTGGTGTGGGTGTGCTGGATGTGGGTGCGTCGTTGTTGGGGCGTGCGGGGTTGGATCATCGGGCGGTGTTCGTGGGGCGTGATCTCGATGGGTTGAGGGCGGCGTTGTCGTCCGGTGTCGAGGGTGCGGCTTCGGCTGTGGGTGTGGTGGGTGTGGGTGATGGTCGGTTGGGGTTCCTGTTTGCGGGTCAGGGGTCTCAGCGGGTTGGTATGGGTGTGGAGTTGGCTGCTGCTTTTCCGGTGTTCGGTGGGGTGTGGCGGGAGGTGTGGTCGTTGTTGGGGCTGTCGCCGGATGAGGTGGCGGTGGAGCGGACGGGGTGGGCTCAGCCTGCGTTGTTTGCTTTTGAGGTGGCGTTGTTCCGGTTGGTGGAGTCGTGGGGTGTGCGGCCGGAGGTGGTGGCTGGTCATTCGGTGGGTGAGGTTGCTGCTGCTCATGTGGCGGGTGTGTTGTCGTTGGGTGATGCGGTGCGGTTGGTGGAGGCGCGTGGGCGGTTGATGGAGGGGTTGCCGGAGGGTGGGGTGATGGTTGCGGTTGGTGCTTCGGAGGCGGAGGTTGTGGAGGTGATCGCGGCGCATCCTCGGGGGGAGTGGGTGTCGGTGGCGGCGGTGAATGGTCCGTCGTCGGTGGTGGTGTCGGGTGTGCGGGGTGTGGTGGAGGAGGTTGTCGGGGGGTTTGTGGGGCGTGGTGTTCGGGTGCGGCGGTTGGGTGTGTCGCATGCGTTTCATTCGGTGTTGATGGAGCCGATGTTGGGTGAGTTCCGGGGGGTGTTGGAGTCTTTGGAGTTTGGTGTTCCGTCGGTTGATTTTGTGTCGTCGGTGGGGGGTGGTGGTGATGTCGGTTCGGTGGAGTACTGGGTGCGGCATGCGCGTGCTGAGGTGCGGTTTGCTGATGTGGTGGGGGAGTTGGGGGGTCGTGGGCTGACGGCTTTGGTGGAGGTGGGGCCGGATGCGACGTTGACGGGGATGGCGGGTCAGGTGCTGGCTGATCCGGGTGGTCCGGTGTTGGTGGCGTTGTGTCGTAAGGGTCGTGACGAGGCTGTGTCGGTGGTCGAGGGCATCGGCAGGGTGTGGGCGTGTGGTGTTGCGGTTGACTGGGCGTTGTTGTGTGGGGGTGGCCGGCGGGTTGATCTGCCGACGTATGCCTTCCAGCGCGACCACTACTGGCTCCAGCGCAGCAGCGGCGCCTCCGATCCCGTGGGCCTCGGCCTTTCCGGCACCGGACACCCTCTCCTCGGGGCGGCGGTTCCGCTGGCCGACGGTGGGAGTGTGGTGCTGACCGGGCGGGTCGGACGCGGAGCACAGTCCTGGGTGGCCGATCACCAGGTCGGTGGTGTGGTGCTTCTGCCGGGGACGGCGTTCGTGGAGCTCGCGGTGCGGGCCGGGGACGAGGTCGGGTGCGGCCGGGTCGAGGAGCTGACGCTCCAGGCCCCCCTGATCCTCCCGGAGCGGGGCGGTGTGCGGCTCCAGGTCGTGGTCGAGGGACCTGACGCCACGGGCGGCCGACCCGTCGCCGTGCACTCGCGTCCCGACGACGGCGACACCTGGACCCTCCACGCCACCGGACTCCTGACCGAACCCGTCGGCGCCGAACCGGACGACCTGGCGGTCTGGCCGCCCGCCGACGCGGAGCCGGTCGATCTCACTTCCTTCTACGACGAGCTGGCCGATGCCGGTTCGTCGTACGGGCCGGTCTTCCGGGGTCTGCGGGCCGCCTGGCGGAGTGCCGGGGAGGTCTTCGCGGAGGTGGCTCTGCCCGACGGGGTGGACGCCGCCGGTTTTGGTGTGCACCCGGCGCTGCTGGACGCCGCCCTGCACCCCATCGGCCTCGGCGGACTCGTCGACGCCCACCAGGGCGTCACCCTGCTTCCCTTCTCCTTCGGCGGGGTCGAACTGCACGCCTCCGGCGCGTCCGTCGTCCGCGTACGTCTCACCCCGGTCGGGGGCGACTCCGTGTCGCTGCTCGTCGCGGACGCGGCGGGGGAGCCGGTGGTGTCCGTGAAGGCGCTGACGCTGCGCCCCGTCTCCGCGGAGGCCCTGCGCGCGTCGTCCGCCGGCCACGACTCGCTCTACCGCATCGACTGGGTCCCGCTCGCCGCCGCTGAGGGCCCCGCGCCGGCCGCCGTCGTCCTCGGCGCGGCATCCGAACTCGACGACGTCGCCGCCCGCGGAATACCCGAACTCCTCGTGACGTACGTGGATCCCGCCGCCGACGTGCGGCGGGCGGTCGGCGACACCCTGGTCCTGCTGCAACGACTCCTCGGCGACACCCGGTACGACACGACCCCTCTCGCTGCCGTCACCCGGGCCGGAGCCCTCGCCCACACGGCGGTGTGGGGTCTGCTCAGGACCGCGCAGACCGAGAACCCGGGGAGGTTCTTCCTGCTGGAGACCGACCAGGACCTGTACGACGTGGCCGAGGTGGCGAGCGCCGTGGCAACCGGAGAAAGTCAACTCCGCAGCGCCGAAGGCCGGTTGTTCGGCCCCCGACTGGCCCGCGCTGTCTCCGCCGACACGCTGCCCGTGCCCTCGGGCGCCCCCAACTGGCGGCTCGCGGTGCGCGGCGGCACCGGCACCCTGGAAGACCTGGTGCTGGCGCCGCTGCCCGACCCCGCGGACGAGCCCCTGCGCCCCGGCGAGGTGCGGGTCGCCGTCCGCGCCGCAGGCCTCAACTTCCGCGACATCCTCATCGCCCTCGGCATGTACCCCGGCGGCGGGGACGCGCCCGCGATCGGCAACGAGGCCGCCGGCGTCGTCGTCGAGACCGGACCCGGCGTCCCGGACCTGCTCCCCGGCGACCGCGTGTTCGGGCTCCTGCCCGACTCCATCGGACCCGTCGCCCGCACCGACCACCGGTTCCTCGCCCGGCTGCCCGAGGGCTGGTCGTACGAGACCGCCGCAGCCACCCCGGTCGCCTTCCTGACGGCGTGGATGGGGTTGGTGGAGCTTGCGGGTGTGCGGGC
>NZ_UAVD01000058.1 GCF_900460065.1 Streptomyces griseus
CGCCGGCGCCGTGTGGGCCGCCGACGACGAGGAGGCGGTGGCCTTCGCCCGCCGGATGGACACCGGGCAGGTCGACATCAACGGCGGCCGGTTCAACCCGCTGGCCCCGTTCGGCGGTTACAAGCAGTCGGGGGTGGGACGCGAGCTGGGCCCGCACGGTCTGGCCGAGTACCTCCAGACCAAGTCGCTCCAGTTCTGAACCCCGTAACCCCGCTGACAGAGGAGCCTGTTCGTGGTCCGCGCCGCCGTACTGCCCGCCGTCGGAGCTCCGCTGGAGATCACCGACATCGTCCTGCCGGAGCCCGGCCCCGGCCAGGTGCGCGTCTCCCTCGCCGCCGCCGGCGTCTGCCACTCCGACCTGTCCCTGTCCAACGGCACCATGCGCGTCCCGGTGCCCGCCGTCCTCGGCCACGAGGGCTCCGGCACGGTCCTGGCGGTCGGTGAGGGCGTCACGCGGGTGGCCCCCGGCGACGGCGTGGTCCTCAACTGGGCTCCCTCCTGCGGGGCTTGCTTCCACTGCGGGATCGGCGAGGTCTGGCTCTGCGCCGACGCCCTGAAGGGGACCGCCGGCCTCCACGCCCGTACGGCCGACGGCACCGACCTCCACCCCGGGCTCAACGTCGCCGCCTTCGCGGAGGAGACCGTCGTCGCCGCGAACTGCGTGCTCCCCGCCCCCGACGGCATCCCGCTCACCGACGCGGCCCTCCTCGGCTGCGCGGTCCTGACCGGCTACGGGGCGGTCCACCACAGCGCACGGGTGCGCGAGGGCGAGAGCGTCGTCGTCCTCGGCGTCGGCGGCGTCGGCCTCGCCGTGCTCCAGGCCGCCCGCATCGCGGGCGCCTCCCGGATCATCGCGGTCGACGTCTCCCCGGCCAAGGAGGAGCTGGCCCGGCGGGCCGGGGCCACCGACTACGTCATCGCCTCCGCCACCACCCCGCGCGAGGTCCGCGCACGCACCGGCGGCCAGGGCGCCGACGTCGCGGTGGAGTGCGTCGGCCGGCCCACGACCATCCGGGCCGCCTGGGAATCCACCCGGCGCGGCGGGCGCACCACGGTCGTCGGGATCGGCGGCAAGGACCAGGAGGTCACCTTCAACGCGCTGGAGATCTTCCACTGGGGCCGCTCCCTGACGGGCTGCGTCTACGGCAACAGCGACCCCGCCCGCGACCTGCCCGTCCTCGCGGGCCACATCCGCGCGGGCCGCTTCGACCTGTCGATGATGGTCACCGAGCACATCGCCCTGGACGCCATCCCCGCCGCCTTCGACAACATGCTCGTGGGCAGGGGCGGCCGGGCACTGGTGGTGTTCTAGGGCAGGTCTGTCCGCAACGTCTCGTGCGGCACGACCGCAGGGCGGACGAGGAGACCGGGCGGACACTCCCCACCGGCCCGGCGGTCAGAAGTCCGTGGTCCGGGAGGTGGACGTCACCGGCCCCAGCAGCCGCGCGTCCATCTCGCCCTCCTCGAACAGCCGGGAGGCCGGGCCCACGATCAGCGGGTCCGGCCTGCCGACCACCTCCGGGTCCTTGCCGGGGTAGTCGAAGCGGTCCAGCACATGCCGCATCGCCTCCAGCCTGGCCCGCTTCTTGTCGTTGCTCTTCACCACCGTCCAGGGCGCGTCCGCCGTGTCGGTGTGGAACAGCATCAGCTCCTTCGCCTCGGTGTACGCGTCCCACTTGTCCAGCGAGGCCAGGTCGACGGGGCTCAGCTTCCACTGCCGTACGGGGTCGATCTGCCGGATCATGAACCGGTTGCGCTGCTCGTTGCGGGAGACGGAGAACCAGAACTTCACCAGGTGGATGCCGTCCCGGGCCAGCATCCGCTCGAAGCCCGGCGCCTGGTGCATGAACTCCAGGTACTCACGGGTCGTGCAGAATCCCATCACCCGCTCGACCCCGGCCCGGTTGTACCAGGAGCGGTCGAACAGCACGATCTCCCCGGCGCTCGGCAGATGCGCCGTGTACCGCTGGAAGTACCACTGGGTGCGCTCCCGTTCGGTCGGCTTCTCCAGGGCCACCACCCGCGCGCCCCGCGGATTGAGATGCTCGGTGAACCGCTTGATCGTGCCGCCCTTGCCCGCCGCGTCCCGCCCCTCGAAGAGGATCACCAGCCGCTCGTCGCGCTCCTTCACCCAGTGCTGGAGCTTCAGCAGCTCGATCTGGAGCGCCCGTTTGGCCTTGTCGTAGTCGCGGCGGCGCAGCTTCCGGTCGTACGGGTAGTCCTCGCGCCACGCGTCGCGGGCATGGCCCTCCGGCGTCACGAGGACCGGATCGTCGTCCCCGCTGTCGACCACGCCGAACCCGCCCAGATACGGTCCGCCGTGCCGGGCCGCCCGCTCGCTCGCCCCCGGGGCGTCGGGCGCGTCCCGTCCCGCCCGGCCCCCGGTCCCGCCGCGTGCCGTGCCGCCGGTCCCGCTACGTCCGTTCCGCTTGGCGCTCCTCGTCATGACGGGGTCCCTCCACCGGCCGGGCCGGATTTCCGCGTGTGGACCCAGTCTGCTGACGGCTCCGGGAGACCGCCACCCCGACCAGGCACAGCACGCCGCCCAGGACGCCGAGCGGCGTCGGCACCTCGTCCAGCAGCACCCACGCCATGAGCACGACGATGGCCGGGACGGCGTACGTGGTGGCGCCCATCCGGCCTGCGGTGGTGCGGGCCAGGGCGTAGCCCCAGGTGGTGAAGGCCAGCGCGGTCGGGAAGACCCCCAGATAGATCATGTTCAGCGTCGCGGACAGCGGGGCGTCGGCCGCCTCGGAGACCAGTACCCCGGTGAACGGCAGGCAGGCGACGGCTCCGATCGCGCAGCCGAAGGTGTTGATCTGGAGCGAGGAGCCGTGGGCGAGGGCCGCCTTCTGGCTCACCACGCCCAGCGCGTAGGCCACGGCGGCCAGCAGGCAGAGCGCCACGCCCAGCACGGAGGAGGTGCCGTGCCCGGACATCGCGAGGCCGACGACGACCGCGCCCGAGAACGAGATGCCCATGCCCAGCAGCAGGCGGCGCGGCAGCCCCTCGCCGAGCAGGCGGGCGCCCATCAGGGCCATCAGGATGGGCCCGATGTTCACCAGCATCGCCGCCGTCCCGGCGTCGACCTCCTGCTCGCCCCAGTTGAGCGCCACCATGTACAGCCCGAACCACAGCACGCCGGACGTGATGATTCCGCGCCAGGCGCCGCGCCCGGGCAGCCCCTCCCGCCGTACGAGGAGGATCGCCCCCAGGACCAGCGCACCCGTCACCAGCCGCCCGAGGGCGAGTGCGCCGGGGGAGTAGGACTCGCCCGCACTGCGGATGGACACGAAGGCGGAGGCCCACAGCACGACGGTGGTGCAGGCGGCGGCGGTGGCCCGCAGGCGATGGGCCGGCGGGGCGACCGGAAGGGGCGTCGGGGTCGTCGTCATGCCCACGACCGTAGAGCCGGAACGCCCGGACCCCCACTCAATTGCCGAGGACCGTCAATCGGCGGCCGGGCCGGACGGGCGCTCGCCCGCGGGCCGCGCGTACGGGCCGTACTGGATCGCCAGCCCGTCCAGCAGGGCCCGCAGCCCGGTCTCGAAGGCCCCCTCGTCGACCTGGCGGCGGTGGTCGGCCAGCAGGTGGGCCTGGCCGAGGTGCGGGTAGTCGGCGGGGTCGTAGGCGGTCTCGTCGTCCACGAAGCCCCCGGCGAAGGAGCCCAGCGCGGAACCGGTGATGAAGTAGCGCATCAGCGCCCCGATCCGGGTGGCCTGCGCGGGCGGCCACCCCGCGCCGGTCATCGCCCCGAACACCGCGTCGGCGACCCGCAGACCGGCCGGGCGGCGGCCCGGGCCCCGGGCCAGGACCGGGACGATGTGCGGGTGCGCGGCGAGGGCGGCCCGGTAGGACAGCGCCCAGTCGTGCAGGGCCTCGCGCCAGTCGCGCGGGTCCGACTCCTCGAACATCGACAGGTCGACCTGCGCGGAGACCGCGTCGGCGACGGCGTCGAGGATCTCCTCCTTGTTGCGGAAGTGGTTGTAGAGCGAAGGCCCGCTGACCCCCAGGACGGCCGCCAGCCGGCGCGTGGAGACGGCGTCGAGCCCTTCGGAGTCCACGAGCGCGCTCGCCGCCCCGACGATGCGGTCTCTGCTGAGGAGGGGCTTGCGCGGTCGGGCCATGCGGCTCATAGTAGGGCCTGCGAACCAGAAACTAGCAGTGCTAATTAAAGTGCGCCCGAGCGGCGCCCGGGAAAGGCATGGGAGGCCACGATGGACCTGACGCTCAGCGAGGAGCAGGAAGCCGTCCGCAAGCTGGCCGAGGAGTTCGTCGCCCGCGAGGTCGCCCCCCATGTCGTCGCGTGGGACCGCGCCGAGAACGTCGACAAGTCGATCGTGAAGAAGCTCGGGGACCTCGGCTTCCTCGGGCTGACCGTCCCCGAGGAGTACGGCGGCTCCGGCGGCGACCACCTCTCCTACTGCCTGGTCACCGAGGAGCTGGGGCGCGGCGACTCCTCGGTGCGCGGGATCGTCTCCGTGTCGCTCGGGCTGGTCGCCAAGACCATCGCGTCCTGGGGCGACGAGGACCAGAAGCGGACCTGGCTGCCCCGGCTCACCTCCGGCGAGGCGATCGGCTGCTTCGGCCTCACCGAGCCCGGCACCGGCTCGGACGCCGGGAACCTCGCCACCCGGGCCGAGCGCGACGGCGGTGACTACGTCGTCAACGGCACCAAGATGTTCATCACCAACGGCACCTGGGCCGATGTGGTGCTGCTTTTCGCGCGGACGAACGACGCCCCCGGCCACCGGGGCGTCTCCGCCTTCCTCGTCCCCACCGACACCCCCGGCCTCACCCGCCGCACCGTCCACGGCAAGCTCGGCCTGCGCGGCCAGGCCACCGCCGAACTGGTTCTCCAAGGCGTCCGGGTACCCGCCGGGGCCCTTCTCGGTCCCGAGGGCAAGGGCTTCTCCATCGCCATGTCCGCCCTGGCCAAGGGGCGGATGTCCGTCGCCGCGGGCTGTGTGGGCATCGCGCAGGCCGCCCTGGACGCGGCCGTGCGCTACGCCGGTGAGCGCGAGCAGTTCGGCAAGGCCATCGCCCGCCACCAGCTCGTCCAGGAACTGCTCAGCGACATCGCCGTCGACGTGGACGCCGCCCGGCTGCTGACCTGGCGGGTCGCCGACCTGATCGACCGGGGCCAGGAGTTCGCCACCGCCGCCTCCAAGGCCAAGCTGTACGCCTCGGAGGCCGCCGTCCGCTGCGCCAACAACGCCCTCCAGGTCTTCGGCGGCTACGGCTACATCGACGAGTACCCGGTCGGCAAGCTGCTGCGGGACGCCCGTGTGATGACGCTGTACGAGGGCACCAGCCAGATCCAGAAGCTGATCATCGGCCGGGCGCTCACCGGCGTCTCGGCCTTCTGACCGGAGCGCGGGTCCGTACGGCGTCCGCGGGTTCGTACGGGTGTCTGAGTACCGGCCTGAGTACGGGCGCGGATGTGGCGTGCGCCACGTCGGCGGATGCTGACCCCATGAGTGACACGACATCGGTCAAGCAGCAGAGCACCGCCGCCTTCTACATGCAGGCCGTCGCCTCCTTCATGGTGGCGATCGGCGCGGTCGCCTTCGGTATCTTCTTCCTCGACGCCGACGCCTGGGTGCGCGGCTTCCTCGCCATCGGCGTGCTCTACCTCGTCACGTCCTGCTTCACGCTCGCCAAGGTGATCCGGGACCGCCAGGAGGCCGGGCAGATCCACAGCCGGGTCGACCAGGCCCGGCTGGAGAAGATCCTCGCCGAGCACGACCCGTTCCAGAAGCTCTGACCCGTACCTCGGGCGGGACAACCCCTAAGCGCTTGCTCAGGTTCGGGGTATGGTGTGCGTCCTGTTGACGGAGAGGGGTCCTGGCGATGAGTACGGCGGAGGAGACGAGCGGCGAGGACGCGCCGTGGGGCGAGGTCACTCCGGAGGCGGCCAGGCGGCTCCTCGTCGCCGCCGTGGACGCCTTCGCCGAGCGCGGGTACCACGCGACCACCACCCGTGACATCGCCGGCCGGGCCGGGATGAGCCCGGCCGCGCTCTACATCCACTACAAGACCAAGGAAGAGCTGCTCCACCGGATCAGCACGATCGGCCACGAGCGGGCGCTGCACGTGCTCGAAGCCGAGGCCGACCGGGACGGCACGGCCGCCGACCGCCTCGCCGGGGCCGTCCGCTCCTTCGTCCGCTGGCACGCGGAGCGGCACACCACCGCCCGGGTCGTGCAGTACGAGCTCGACGCGCTCGGCGAGGAGCACCGCACCGAGATCGTCGCGCTGCGGCGCAGGAGCGACGCGGTGGTGCGGCGGATCATCGGCGAAGGGGTGCGGGACGGTGAGTTCGACGTCCCCGACGTCCCCGGCACCGCCCTCGCGGTGCTCTCCCTCTGCATCGACGTGGCCCGCTGGTTCAACGCCCGGGGCGCCCGCACCCCCGACGAGGTCGGCGAACTGTACGCCGGCCTCGTCCTGCGGATGGTCGGAGCGCGGCAGGTCCGGAAGTAGCCCCGGCTCCGGCGGCGGTCCCGGCGCCTCAGAAGTAGTAGCGGGACACCGACTCGGCGACACAGGCCGGCTTCTCGGCGCCCTCGCGCTCGACCGTGACGACCGCCGTGACCTGTACGCCCCCGCCGGTCTCCGCGACCTCGCGGAGCACCGCCGTCGCCCGCAGCCGCGAGCCGACCGGGACGGTCGAGGGGAAGCGGACCTTGTTGGTCCCGTAGTTGATGCCCATCCTCATGCCCTCCACCCGCATCACCTGCGGTACCAGGGCGGGCAGCAGCGAGAGCGTCAGATAGCCGTGGGCGATGGTCGTGCCGAAGGGCCCGTCCTTCGCCCGCTCCGGATCCACGTGGATCCACTGGTGGTCGCCGGTCGCGTCGGCGAACCGGTCGATCCTCTCCTGGTCGATCTCCAGCCAGTCGCTGTGTCCCAGCTGCTCGCCCACTCCGTCCCGCAGCTCCTGCGCGGACGTGAAGATCCTCGGCTCTGCCATGTTCCCGGTTCCTGCCTTCCGGCTCGGCGCACCATCAGGCGCGATGTCTAAGCGCTTGCTCAGCATCGTTGTGCGGCGCGTTCCTGTCAACGACATGGCAGTAGATTCGAGGGGTGCCCCAGATTCCACAGACACTCCACGAACTGTCGGTCGGCCAGCTCTCGGCGCGCAGCGGAGCGGCCGTCTCGGCCCTGCACTTCTACGAGGCCAAGGGCCTGATCAGCAGCAGCCGCACCAGCGGCAACCAGCGCCGCTACTCGCGGGACGCGCTGCGCCGGGTCGCCTTCGTCCGGGCGGCCCAGCGCGTCGGCATTCCCCTGGTCACGATCCGCGAGGCACTCGCCGAACTGCCCGAGGAGCGCACGCCGAACCGCGAGGACTGGGCCCGCCTCTCCGAGGTCTGGCGCAAGGAACTGGACGAGCGCATCGGGCAGTTGCACCGCCTGCGGGACCATCTGACCGACTGCATCGGGTGCGGCTGCCTGTCGTTGGAGAACTGTGTGCTGTCCAACCCCGACGACATCGTCGGTGAGCGGATCACCGGTTCCCGGCTGATGCCCGAGGGCCGGAAGCCGCCCAGGCGCACGTAGGCCCTCCGCCCGGCCCCCGCGTGCCCGGCGCGGTCCCCACGAAGGGCCCCGGTTCCCGGAGCGCGGGCGCCCGTCCTCACGCCGCCGTCGTGGCCGGCCTCCGGTGCCGGGGCAGCCGCGCCCTGGCCAGGGTGCGATCGGTCAGCGCGGGCTGCGGCACCGCGATCCCGCAGCCCGTGCACACCGGGCCCGCCCACGGCGCCTCGCCCCGCTCCTGCCGCCACTCGATGCCGGTGTCCGCGCAGACCGGGCACGCGGAGCCGGGGCCGGCTCCCAGGGCTGCGATCAGGCGGCGCAGGACCTCGGCGAGCGGCTCGGTGGGATGGATGTCCGGGTCGGAGCAGCGGGCCACCCCGTGACCGCCCCAGGTGCGGCGGTGCCAGTCGTCGAACGCACCGGGCCGCCGCAGCCCCGCGTGCTTCTCGCGCCGCCGCCGCTCGGCGAACCCCGCCTCGTACGCGAGCCAGACGGCCCGCGCCTCCTCCAGCTCGTCCAGCGCTTCCACCAGGCGCACCGGATCGGGCGCCCGGTCCTCGGGATCGATCCCGTGCCGGGCGCACAGATGGTCCCAGGTCGCCCGGTGCCCGTACGGGGCGAACCTCTCCAAACACTTGCGCAGCGAATACCGCCGCAGGGCCAGATCCCCCATCGGATCGCGGACCTGTCTCGCAAGACTCCGGAAACCGGCCATGACACCGCCACCTCCGTCGCTCGTCCTTGGACGTCAAGGAATGGACGTACGCCTGCCCGTTTCGGCTCCATCGAAAGATGAAATCCGTCCATTGGCCGAGACTTCCCATCAAGGAGGGGGTGCACGGGCTGGAGCGCAGCGGCGCGCGGACGGGTGGTGCGAAGGCGCACTCCCGGTACGGGCGGCGAAAGCCGATGGCGGAGTCACGGTCCCGTGCGGTTGGGCCGCCCCCCTGGCAACAGCTCGTCCGCGCCTGGAGAAGGTCACCCCCGACAACGTGCTCGCCGCCTGTCGGCCGGAAGTCGCGCCCGGGCAGCGCAGGTTCGTCTCCCCGGTCGCGCAGTCCCTGGCCGAGGCCCAGGTGCACCCCGTCGCCCGGCCCCGGCTGATCTGCGACGGCGAACACCTCGGCGACCCGGACCTCACGCCCCGACCGGACGCCGGGCCTACCCTCCGTACCGCAGATACCCGCGGCGCTTCGCCCGGAACGCCGACAGGTCCCGCTGCCATGCGCGCACCACCGCGTCGGTGTCCGCCCCCGCGTCGATCATCGTGCGGACGCGGGTGTTGCCGGTGAGCTTGTCGATCCAGTTGTCCGGCCGCCAGGCGAAGCCGCTCCAGGTCTGCTTCGCCGTCACCAGCAGGGCGATCCCGGTGCGGACCGGGTCGAAGACCTCCCGGTCCCGGACGTGCACCTGCACCCCGCCCACCGTCTTCCCCGCGAACTTGGAGAACGTCGGCGCGAAGTACGCCTCGCGGAAGGCCACCCCCGGCAGTTCCAGGGCGTTCGCGGCGGCCGCCCAGCGGTGGTCGACGCCCTCCGCGCCGAGGAGTTCGAAGGGGCGCGTGGTGCCGCGGCCCTCGGAGAGGTTCGTTCCCTCGAAGAGGCAGGTGCCGGAGTAGACGAGCGCCGTCTCGGGCGTCGGCATGTTCGGGCTCGGCGGCACCCACGGCAGCCCGGTCTCGTCGAAGAAGTCCGAGCGCCGCCACCCCGACATCGTCACCACGTCCAGCCGCACCGGATGCTCGCGCAGGAACTCCGCGTTGAAGAACAGCGCCAGCTCCGCCACCGTCATCCCGTGCGCCTGGGCGATCTCCCGGCGGCCGACGAACGTGCCGAACGCCGGGTCCAGCACCGGGCCCAGCGCCGCCCGCCCGGTCACCGGGTTCGGCCGGTCCAGCACCACGAGGCGCTTGCCCGCGAGCGCCGCCGCCTCCATGCAGTCGTACAGCGTCCAGATGTACGTGTAGAAGCGCGCGCCCGCGTCCTGGATGTCGAAGAGGACCGTGTCCACGCCCGAGGCGGTGAAGATGTCCGCAAGGTCCTGCCCGCTCTTGAGGTACGTGTCGTAGACCGGCAGCCCCGTCGCCGGGTCGTCGTAGCGGCCCTCGGAGCCGCCCGCCTGGGCGGTGCCCCGGAAGCCGTGCTCGGGGCCGAAGACGGCGGTCAGCTCCACCCGGGCGTCCGGGTGCATCACGTCGACGATGTGCCGGACGTCGGCGGTGACGCCGGTCGGGTTGGTGACGATCCCGACCTTCTGGCCCCGCAGCGACCGGTAGCCGTCGGCCGCCAGCCGGTCGAAACCGGTGAGCACCCGGCCGCGCCCGTGCCCGGAGCCGCGCCCGGGGGCGGCCCCCGCCGCGGCGGGACCGGTGCCGGCCGCTGTCGCCGCGAGCGCGCCCAGGGCGCCTCCCGCGGCCAGCACACCACGTCGGGACAGGCTCATTCCGCTACCTCCATGATCGCGCCGACTGTCATGGCCACGCACGCTAGCGCGGGCCGGGGCCGCACGGAACGACCTGGACCGCGCCGGATTCCCCGAGCCGGTCGCCGTGCCCCGCGCGGCCCGCCGCCGGCCTGCTCCCACGGCTGCCCGGGGCCCCGGCCGGCCCGTTCCCGCCCCCTTCCGGATCACATACCGACCGGTTAGTCTGCCCGTGCAGCCGGATGGGAAGGGCGGGATGACGATGGGTACGGTGCAGGGCGCCGGCGTAGTGGTCACAGGGGCCGGAGGCGGCATCGGGGCCGCTCTGGCCCGCAGGTTCGCCGCCGGGGGCGCACGGGTCGTCGTCAACGACCTCGACCCCGCCCGGATCGAACCGCTCGCGGCGGAGATCGGCGGCTTCGCCGTCGCCGGGGACGCCTCGGGTGTCGTGGACGCCGCCCGGGAGGCGCTGGGCGGCACGGTGGACGTCTACTGCGCCAACGCCGGCCTCGCCTCGCCCGGCGACGCGTTCGCCGACGAGGAGGTCTGGGCCGCCGCCTGGGACGTCCATGTGATGGCCCACGTCCGCGCGGCCAGGGCCCTCCTGCCCTCCTGGCTGGAGCGCGGCAGCGGCCGTTTCGTCACCACCGCCTCCGCCGCCGGGCTGCTGACGATGATCGGCGCGGCCCCGTACAGCGTCACCAAGCACGGTGCGGTCGCCTTCGCCGAGTGGCTCTCGCTCACCTACCGCCACCGCGGGATCAAGGTCCACGCGATCTGCCCGCAGGGCGTGCGCACCGACATGCTCACCGCCGCGGGTTCGGCCGGCGAGCTGGTCCTCGCTCCCGGCGCCGTCGAGCCGGACGCGGTCGCCGACGCGCTGTTCGAGGCCATGGACGCCGACCGCTTCCTGGTCCTGCCGCATCCCGAGGTGGCCGGCTACTACCAGGCCCGCGCCGCCGATCCCGACCGGTGGATGGGCAACATGAACAAGCTCCAGCAGAAGTGGGAGGCGAGCGAGGCATGAGCGCCGTTCCCTCCGCCGGTCCCGGCACCCCGAACGCCGGCACCCCCCATCCCGGCACCCCCGACCCCGGTGGCTCGGTCTACGCCGCCCAGCCCTGGCTGGCCCTGCTCAGCGACGCCCAGCGCGCCCCCGTCACCCCGCCCCCGACCGTGCTCCACGCCTGGCGGGCGGCTGTCGACCGGGCCCCCGTCCACCCGGCCCTGGCCTACTTCGACGGCCGTCTGAGCTACCGCGAGGCCGACGAGCTGTCCGACTCGGTGGCCGGACACCTCGCCGCCCGGGGAGTGCGCCGCGGCGACCGGGTCGCGATCATGCTCCAGAACAGCCCGCACTTCGTCCTCGCGCTGCTCGGCGCCTGGAAGGCGGGCGCGACCGTCGTCCCCCTGAACCCGATGTACAAGTCGGGCGAGGTCGCCCACGTCCTCGCGGACGCCGGGGTCACCGCGCTGATCTGCTCGGACCGGGCCTGGGAGGCCCACCTCCGGGACACCGCGGCGGCGGCCCCGGAGCTCCGTGTCGCCCTGACCGCCTGCGAGCTGGACCTCCAGAGCGTGAACGACCCGCGCGTCCTCGGCTTCGAGAGGCTCCCGGCCCCCGGCCCCGACGACCTCGCGGACGATCTGCTCACCGCCGCCCGCGCCGGGAACCCGGCCCCGGCGGACCGCGATCCCACCGCCGTCGACACGGCGCTGATCAGCTACACCTCCGGGACCACCGGCACCCCCAAGGGGGCGATGAACGCCCACGGCAACATCATGGTCAACGCCGAACGCCAGCGCACCGGCCACCCGGTCCCCGAGGGCTCCGCCTACTTCGCGCTCGCCCCGCTGTTCCACATCACCGGCATGGTCTGCCAGCTCGCGGCCTGCGTCGCCAACGCGGGCACCCTCGTGCTGGCCCACCGCTTCGAGGCGGGCGTCGTCCTGGAGGCCTTCGCCACCCACCGCCCGGCCTACACCGTCGGCCCGTCCACCGCCTTCATGGCGCTGGCCGCGCACCCCGACGCCACCCCGGACCACTTCGCCTCGTTCCTCGTGATCTCCTCCGGCGGCGCGCCCCTGCCGCCCGCACTGGTGGAGAGGTTCCGCGCGGGCTTCGGCCCGTACCTCCGCAACGGCTACGGACTCACCGAGTGCACCGCCCCCTGCGCCTCGGTCCCGCCCGAACGGGAGGCCCCGGTGGACCCGGTCTCGGGCACCCTCTCCGTCGGCGTGCCGGGCCCCGACACCTTCGTGCGGATCCTCGACGAGGAGGGTCGGGAGGTGCCCTTCGGGGAGCAGGGCGAGATCGCGGTGCGCGGGCCCCAGGTCGTCCCCGGCTACTGGAACCTCCCCGAGGCCACGGCCGAGACCTTCCCGGACGGCGAGCTGCGCACCGGCGACATCGGCTTCATGGACCCGGCGGGCTGGCTCTACGTGGTCGACCGCAAGAAGGACATGATCAACGCCTCCGGGTTCAAGGTGTGGCCGCGCGAGGTGGAGGACGTCCTCCACACCCACCCGGCGGTGCGCGAGGCGGCCGTCGTGGGGGTGCCCGACGCATACCGGGGTGAGACCGTCCGGGCCTGTGTGAGCCTGCGCCCGGGGGCCTCGGTGGAACCCGGCGAACTGGGCGCGTACTGCGCGGAACGGCTCGCCGCGTACAAGTATCCGCGGGAGGTGGAGATCCTGGCAGAGCTGCCGAAGACGGCGAGTGGGAAGATCCTCAGGCGGGAACTGCGTTCCCCCCGTTAGAACAGCGTCGAAACAGCGCACGCACGATACGAAAGGAAGGTGGCGGCTCATGGCCAAGGCGACGGACCAGAACGGCACTCCCGTCCCCCAGAGGCTGCTGGCCGCCGCCACCCGACTCTTCGCCGAGCGCGGGTACGACCGCACCTCGGTCCAGGAGATCGTCGAGGCGGCGGGCGTCACCAAGGGGGCGCTCTACCACTACTTCGGCTCCAAGGAGGACCTGCTCCAGGAGGTCTACGCCCGGGTGCTGCGGCTCCAGCAGGAGCGGCTGGACGCCTTCGCGGACGCCGAGGCGCCCGTCGAGCAGCGGCTGCGCGACGCGGCGGCCGACGTGGTCGTCACGACCATCGACAACCTGGACGACGCGGCGATCTTCTTCCGCTCCATGCACCACCTGAGCCCCGAGAAGAACAAGCAGGTGCGCGTCGAGCGCCGCCGCTACCACGAGCGCTTCCGGGCCCTGATCGAGGAGGGGCAGCGCGAGGGCGTGTTCTCCTCGGCCACCCCCGCCGACCTGGTCGTCGACTACCACTTCGGCTCGGTGCACCACCTCTCCACCTGGTACCGCCCGGACGGCCCGCTCAGCCGCCAGGAGGTCGCCGACCACCTCGCGGACCTGCTGCTGCGGGCCCTGCGCCCGTAGCGGGGGTACGGGGCCGGCCGGCGGATCTCGCTACCCACTGGCCCGCTCCGCCGGTCGGGGTGAGTCTGGATACATGACGTATGTCCTGCCTCCCGATGGGGCGCCGGGGTTCACGGGCGAACCACTGTTCGTTAATAGAACGGCTATGTCCGGTTTCCGCTCTTGACGGAGCACTGTCATTTCCTTGAGCATCGGTCACGCATTGCGCACCTCTGGGCCGCTTGTCGGGCCCACGCTCCAGGACCCGGCCGGATCACCGCGCGGCCGGGGACCCCCCGCACGTTCCGTCAGTCCCCAACGGAATCCGGAGCCCGTGAATGAGACCGAACCGCTTCTCCCTGCGCAGATCCCCGACGGCCGTCGCCGCCGTGGCCCTCGCCGCCGTCCTCGCGGCCGGTGCCCCGGCCGCCCAGGCCGCCGGCGCCGCGGCCCCGACGGCAGCCGCCGCGGCCGCGCCCGACATCCCCCTGGCCAACGTCAAGGCCCACCTCACGCAGCTCTCGACGATCGCCGCGAACAACGGCGGCAACCGCGCCCACGGCCGCCCCGGCTACAAGGCGTCCGTCGACTACGTGAAGGCCAAGCTCGACGCGGCCGGATACACCACCACGCTCCAGCAGTTCACCTCGGGCGGGGCCACCGGCTACAACCTGATAGCCGACTGGCCCGGCGGCGACCCCAACAAGGTCCTGATGGCCGGGGCCCACCTCGACTCGGTCTCCTCCGGCGCCGGGATCAACGACAACGGCTCCGGCTCGGCCGCCGTGCTGGAGACCGCGCTCGCCGTCTCCCGCGCCGGGTACCAGCCCGACAAGCACCTGCGGTTCGCCTGGTGGGGCGCGGAGGAGCTGGGCCTGATCGGCTCGAAGTACTACGTCAACAACCTGCCGTCCGCCGACCGCTCCAAGCTCGCCGGATATCTCAACTTCGACATGATCGGCTCGCCCAACCCCGGTTACTTCGTCTACGACGACGACCCGGTCATCGAGAAGACCTTCAAGGACTACTTCGCCGGCCTGAACGTCCCGACCGAGATCGAGACCGAGGGCGACGGCCGCTCCGACCACGCCCCGTTCAAGAACGTCGGCGTCCCCGTCGGCGGACTCTTCACCGGCGCCGGCTACACCAAGTCCGCCGCCCAGGCGCAGAAGTGGGGCGGGACGGCCGGGCAGGCCTTCGACCGCTGCTACCACTCCTCGTGCGACAGCCTGAGCAACATCAACGACACCGCCCTGGACCGCAACAGCGACGCCGCCGCCCACGCGATCTGGACCCTGTCCTCCGGCACCGGCGAACCGCCCACCGGCGAGGGCGTCTTCAGCAACACCACGGACGTGGCCATCCCGGACGCCGGGGCCGCGGTCACCTCGTCGGTCGCCGTCACCGGACGCACGGGCAACGCCCCGGCCGCCCTCCAGGTCGGCGTCGACATCAAGCACACCTACCGCGGCGACCTCGTCGTGGACCTGCTCGCCCCGGACGGCACCGCGTACCGGCTGAAGAACTCCAGCAGCGGCGACTCGGCCGACAACGTCATCGCGACGTACACGGTCAACGCCTCCAGCGAGGTGGCCAACGGGTCCTGGAAGCTCCGTGTCCAGGACATCGCCCGCCAGGACACCGGATACATCGACAGCTGGAAGCTCACCTTCTGAGCCTGCCGCACGCGCACGTGTGCGCGAGCGGCCGCGGCCCCCTCCCGAAGAGCACCTCGGGAGGGGGCCGCACCGCGTCCGTCACACGTACCGCTTGATCTCCCGCCGGGCCAGCGACCGCTGGTGCACCTCGTCGGGACCGTCCGCCAGCCGCAGCGTCCGCGCCGAGGCCCACAGCTCCGCCAGCGGGAAGTCCTGGCTCACCCCGCCCGCGCCGTAGAGCTGCACCGCGGAGTCCAGGATGTCCACCACCGCGCGCGGGGTGGCGATCTTGATGGCCTGGATCTCGGTGTGCGCGCCCTTGTTGCCCACGGTGTCCATCAGCCAGGCCGTCTTCAGCACCAGCAGCCGCAGTTGCTCCACCGTGACCCGGGCGTCCGCGACCCAGTTCTGCACGACGCCCTGCGCGGCCAGCGGCTTGCCGAACGCCGTACGCGCCACCGCCCGCCGGCACATCAGCTCGATGGCCCGCTCCGCCATCCCGATCAGCCGCATGCAGTGGTGGATCCGGCCCGGACCCAGCCGCGCCTGGGCGATGGCGAAGCCGCCGCCCTCCTCGCCGATCAGATTCGCCGCGGGCACCCGTACGTCGTGGAAGACCACCTCGGCGTGGCCGCCGTGCGAGTGGTCCTCGTACCCGTACACCCGCATCGCGCGCCGCACCTCGACGCCCGGGGTGTCGCGGGGCACCAGGATCATCGACTGCTGGCGGCGGACGTCCTCGCCGTCCGGGTCGGTCTTGCCCATCACGATGAAGACCGCGCAGTCGGGGTTCATCGCCCCGGAGATGTACCACTTCCGCCCGTTGATGACATAGTCATCGCCGTCCCGGATCATCCGCGTCTCGATGTTCGTCGCGTCCGAGGAGGCCACGTCCGGCTCCGTCATCGCGAACGCGGAGCGGATCTCCCCGGCAAGCAGTGGCTCCAGCCACTGCTTCTTCTGGGCCTCGGTGGCGAACTGGAACAGCACCTCCATGTTCCCGGTGTCCGGGGCGGCGCAGTTCGTCGCGGTCGGCGCGAGGTGCGGGGAGCGCCCGGTGATCTCCGCGAGCGGGGCGTACTGGAGGTTCGTCAGCCCGGCCCCGTACTCCGCGTCCGGCAGGAAGAGGTTCCACAGCCCCTGCCGCCGGGCCTCGGCCTTCAGCTCCCCGACCACCGCCGGGGTGTCCCACGGCGAGGCGAGCCGCGCCCGCTGCTCCTCGGCGACCTGCTCGGCCGGATACACGTGCTCGTCCATGAACGCGAGCAGGCGGGAACGCAGCTCCTCGGTACGGGCGTCGAATGCGAAGTCCATGGGGGTTCAGCCTTCCTGGAGGGTGGTGAGGCCGTGCGCGATGAAGACGGGGACCAGCTCGCCGATCCGGTCGAAGCCCGCGCCGACGGTCTGGCCGAGGGTGTAGCGGTAGTGGATGCCCTCCAGGATCACGGCGAGCTTGAACCAGGCGAACGCGGTGTACCAGGAGATGGCGGAGGTGTCCCGGCCCGAGCGGGCCGCGTAGCGCTCGATCAGCTCGGCGGGGGACGGGTGTCCGGCCGCCCCGCTGGTGGTGGAGACGGGCGACTTCGGCAGACCCAGATCGGAGCTGTACATCACCAGCAGACCGAGGTCGGTCAGCGGATCGCCGAGCGTGGACATCTCCCAGTCGAGGACGGCCTTGATCCGGTCGTCGGAGCCGAGCAGCACGTTGTCCAGGCGGTAGTCGCCGTGGACGACGGTGGGCGCGGGGGAGGACGGCAGTCCGCGGCCGAGGGAGGCGTGCAGCTCGTCGATGCCCGCCAGGTCGCGGTTGCGGGAGGCGTCCAACTGCTTGCCCCAGCGCCGCAGCTGCCGGTCCAGGAAGCCCTCGGGCCGCCCGAAGTCCCCGAGCCCGGCCGCCTCCGGGTCCACGGCGTGCAGGTCGACCAGGGTGTCGACGAGCCCGAGGACCGCCGCGCGGGTGCGCTCCGGGCCCAGCGGGGCGAGCTGCTCGGCGGTGCGGTACGGGGTGCCCTCGACGTACTCCATCACGTAGAACGGGGCGCCCAGCACGCTGTCGTCCTCGCAGAGCAGCAGCGGCTCCGGCACGGGTACGGCGGTGGGGTGGAGGCCGCTGATCACGCGGTGTTCGCGCGCCATGTCGTGCGCGGTGGCCAGCACATGGCCGAGCGGAGGCCTGCGCACCACCCACTGCCCCGTGCCGTCGCCGACGACGTACGTCAGGTTCGAGCGACCGCCCTCGATCAGCCGGGCTTCGAGGGGTCCGCTCACCAGCCCGGGCCGCTCGCGGTCGAGGTGGCCGCGCAGCAGCTCCGGGTCGAGACCTGGTGGGGGGACTGGGCTCATGGTGCGTACCTCCGGGCGACGGAACGAGGCGACGGGACGATCGGGAACCATGATGCCGACCAGTCGGTATGTCGTCCAGTGCCCTCCGGTGATCCGGTGGTGCGGAAGGCGTCCTGACCCTGGCGGCGGAACGCATCCCTGAATAGAGTTCACGTATGAATACAGATGATCTGGTGATCGAAGAGGTCCGGCTCACCCCGATCCTCGTCTCCGACCCGCCCCTGCTGAACACCCAGGGCGTCCACCAGCCGTACACCCCCCGCCTGATCGTGGAGGTCGTCACGCGAGGCGGGGCGAGCGGCGTGGGGGAGACGTACGGCGACGGCGCCTACCTGGAGCCCGCACGCTCCCTCGCCGAGGCGCTCCCCGGTCGGTCGGTCACGGATCTGAACGGGCTGTTCGCGCTGGCCGAGGAGGTGTGCGGCGACCCGCACACCGCCGACGGCCACCGGGTCGACGCCGGAGGGTTGCGCGGAGTCAGGAACGCGGAGAAGATCCGGCTCTCGGCCGTCTCCGCCTTCGAGGTCGCCTGCCTGGACGCCCTCGGCAGGGCGCGGGGCCTGCCGGTCCACGCCCTGCTCGGCGGGAAGGTCCGCGACACCGTCGAGTACAGCGCGTACCTCTTCTACCGCTGGGCCGCCCACCCCGGCGCGGGCGAGGCCGACGACTGGGGGGCCGCGCTCGACCCGGCCGGCGTCGTCGCCCAGGCCCGGCGCTTCGCCGACGCCCACGGCTTCGGTTCGTTCAAGCTCAAGGGCGGCGTCTTCGAGCCCGACCGGGAGATCGCCGCGATCCGCGCGCTGGCCGAGGCGTTCCCCGGCCGCCCGCTGCGCCTGGACCCGAACGGCGCCTGGTCCGTCCCCACCTCGCTGTACGTCGCCGGGCAGCTGAAGGGCGTCCTCGAATATCTGGAGGACCCCACCGGCGGCACGGAGGGCATGGCCGCCGTCTCGGCCGGAACCGACGTCCCGCTCGCCACGAACATGTGCGTCACCACCCTCGCCGAGGTGCCCGAGGCCTTCGCCCGCGACGCCGTCCAGATCGTGCTGAGCGACCACCACTACTGGGGCGGACTGCACCGCACCCGGGAACTGGCGGGCATCTGCCGCACGTTCGGTGTCGGACTCTCCATGCACTCCAACACCCACCTCGGCATCAGCCTGGCCGCGATGACCCATGTCGCCGCCACGGTGCCCGACCTCGCGTACGCCTGCGACAGCCACTACCCCTGGCAGACCGAGGACGTCATCACCGAGCGCCACACCTTCGCCGACGGCCGGCTGACCGTCTCCGACGCCCCCGGCCTCGGCGTCGAGCTGGACCGCGAGCGGCTCGCCGCCCTGCACCGGCGCTGGCTGGAGGACGACGGAACCCACCGGGAGCGCGACGACGCGGCGGCGATGCGCGCCGCCGACCCGGCGTGGCCGACGCCGAAGGTCCCGCGCTGGTGAGATCCGGCGCCCCGCGCCGGTGGGAGGGGCGGCCCCCGGCCGTCCCCCTGAGTTGCGGCGGCCCCGCCCCGCACGGAAGGTCGAGGGATGAAGGCGATCAGCTACAGCGCGTACGGTTCCGCCGACGTCATGGAGTACGGCGAGCGGCCCGACCCCAAGGTCGGCCCCGACACGGTCCTGGTGAAGGTACGGGCCGCCGCCGTCAACCCGGTCGACTGGAAGGCCCGCGAGGGCTTTCTCCAAAGCGGCCTCGAAGCCGTCTTCCCGGTGATCCCCGGCTGGGACGTCTCCGGGGTCGTCGTGCAACCGGGCGTCGCCGTGGACGAGTTCGCGGTGGGCGACGAGGTCATCGGCTACGTGCGCGAGGACTTCCTCTCGCGCGGTACGTTCGCCGAGTACGTCGCCGCCCCCGTGCGCACCCTCGCCCGCAAGCCGCTGAGCCTGAGCTTCGAGGAGGCCGCGGGGCTGCCGCTGGCCGGGCTGACCGCCTACCAGGTGCTGCACCGCACCCTGAAGATCCGCGAGGGCGACACCGTCCTGGTCCACGCGGCGGCCGGTGGCGTCGGATCGCTCGCCGTCCAGATCGCCCGGCACACCGGCTGCCGGGTGGTCGGCACCGCGAGCGCCCGCAACCACGAGCACCTGCGCAGCCTGGGCGCGGAGCCCGTGGAGTACGGCGACGGCCTCGTCGACCGGTTGCGGGCCCTGGTCCCGGACGGCTTCGACGCCTCCTTCGACACGGTGGGCGGCGACGCCCTGCGGGCCTCGGCCGACACCCTCGCGCCGGGTGGCCGGCTCGCCTCCATCGCGGACGGCGAGGTCTTCTCCTACGGTGGCCGCTACGCCTTCGTGCGCCCCGACGCCGACGACCTGGCCCGGGTCGCCGAACTGGCCGAACGGGGCATCGTCACCGTCCACGTGGACCGGGTGTTCCCGCTGGAGCGGGCCGCCGACGCCTACCGGCTCAACGAGGAGGGGCGCACCCGCGGCAAGATCGTCGTGACGGTGGACTGGGACGGCTGAGGAGCCCGCCGGAGCGGGCCCGGGAGCGGGCGTCCGGCCGCGCTCCCGGAACGGCGCCTGCCCCCGCGTCCTTGCCGGGCCCCGGGACGGGCCGGCGCCCGCGTCCGGCGCGGCTCCCGGCACAGGCCCGACCGCGCTCCCGGGACGGGCCCGACCGCGCTCCGGGCACAGGCCCGACCGCGCTCCCGGGACGGGCCCGTACCCGCGTCCGGCAGCCCGGCCCTCAGAACAGCATCGCCGCCGCGAACACCGCCAGCGCCACCGTGCACAGCGTCGCCGCCAGCGCTCCGCGCGGGGCGAGCGGCTCCGGCCGCGCCGCCTCCATCCGCAGCATCCGGCGGTGGGCCACCACCAGGAACCCCAGCCAGGCCGCCGCGCTCAGCGCCACCGCGATGAGCGCGGCCGGAGTCACCCCGCCGTGCAGCGCCTGCCGCACCGCGAGCAGCGCGACGACCGTGGCCGACAGCGTCGTGCGCCGCCAGGCCAGCCGCGTCCGCTCGGGCTGCAGCCCGGGATCCCGGCTCGCCGCCGCCGTCACACGCCCTCCCAGCCGAAGACCACGACCACCACCATCGCCACGGCGACGACGGCGACGACCAGACTCAGCAGGGTCGGGAACCGGGAGACCGGCAGGTCCTCGCCCCGCCGCATCGCCCGCTCGCACCGCACCCAGTGGTTGACCGCCCGCAGCGCGCAGAGCACCCCGGCGGCCAGCAGCCCGAGCGCGAGCCCGGCCCGCACGCCCCACACCAGCTCCGGCAGGAACTGGTCGACGGCGAAGCCTCCGCCGATCAGCGCCAGGGCCGTCCGGATCCAGGCGAGGAACGTCCGCTCGTTGGCCAGCGAGAACCGGTAGTCGGGGGTGTCCCCCTCGTCCCGGATCCGCTGCGGCGCGAACCACAGCCTTACGCTCTGCACGATCCTGTCCACACCTGGAACCCTAGAGGCTGCTCACCGATCAGGCCTGGTCAGCCCCGGTCGGTCCCAGTCGGCTCCGGTCAGTCGCGGTCGGACCTGTTCGGGGAAGGCGGAGCCCGTCATCCCGCCCGGAACTCCCGCAGCCGCCGGTACGCCTCCGCCCCGTCGGGCACCCAGGGCCACTCGTCCAGCCGCCGCTCCAGCTCCGCGTCGTCCAGGAACGCGTGCCAGGCGACCTCCTCCACCTGCGGGGAGACCGGCAGCTCGCACCGCACCCGGTAGACCGCCGACCACCAGGTGTGCCCCGCGTCGGCGTACAGGAACCGGAACAGCGGCTCGGGCCGCGGCAGCCCCGAGACCCCCAGCTCCTCCTCCGCCTCGCGCAGCGCCGCCTCGTCGTACGACTCGCCCGCGCCCACCACCCCGCCGACGAACATGTCGTAGTGCGAGGGGAAGACCAGCTTCGTGGGCGTACGCCGATGGACGAACACCCGTCCCCGCGCGTCCCGCGCCTCGATGAACACACAGCGGTGCCGCAGTCTCCGCGCGGTCGCCTCGCCGCGCGTGGCCTGACCGACGACCTCGTCGTTCTCGTCGACGATGTCCAGAATCTCCTCGGAGGGCGTCATGCGTCCCATCCAACAGCAGCCGGACGGTTGACGTGGCCCCGGCGGTTACCCAAGATCTGACGCACGGGTAACTTGAACGTTTCTCCGCATGGCCCCGAACGGTCCCGAACGGCCCCGCCCGCCTCCGAGCCACCCCGACAGGATGGAACCCATGGCCTACGACGCCGATGTGATCGTGATCGGGGCAGGACTCGCCGGGCTCGTGGCCACCGCCGAACTGGTCGACGCCGGACGTTCCGTGATCCTCCTCGACCAGGAGCCCGAGCAGTCCGTCGGCGGCCAGGCGCACTGGTCCTTCGGCGGCCTCTTCCTCGTGGACTCGCCCGAACAGCGCCGGCTGCGGATCAGGGACAGCCGGGAGCTGGCCCTCCAGGACTGGTACGGCACGGCGGGCTTCGACCGGGAGACCGAGGACCGCTGGCCGCGGAAGTGGGCCGAGGCCTACGTCGACTTCGCCGCCGGCGAGAAGCGCTCCTGGCTGCACCAGCAGGGGCTGCGCATCTTCCCGGTCGTCGGCTGGGCGGAGCGCGGCGGCTACGACGCGACGGGCCACGGCAACTCCGTGCCCCGCTTCCACATCACCTGGGGCACCGGCCCCGGCGTCGTCGCCCCCTTCGAACGACGGGTCCGCGAGGGCGTCGCCAAGGGGCTCGTCCACCTGCGGTTCCGCCACCGCGTCACCGGACTCTCCCGCACCGCCGGGGCGCTCGACACGGTCACCGGCGAGGTGCTGGAGCCGAGCGCGGCCGAGCGCGGCACCGCGAGCAGCCGGGAGGTCGCCGGAGCCTTCGAGCTGAAGGCCCAGGCGGTGATCGTCACCTCCGGCGGCATCGGCGGCAACCACGACCTGGTCCGCGCCCAGTGGCCCGAGCGGCTGGGCACCCCGCCCGAGAAGATGCTGTCCGGGGTGCCCGCGCACGTCGACGGACTGATGCTCGGCATCGCCGAGAAGGCGGGCGCGCACCACATCAACCGCGACCGGATGTGGCACTACACCGAGGGCATCGAGAACTGGAACCCGATCTGGGCCGAGCACGGCATCCGGATCCTGCCCGGTCCCTCGTCCCTCTGGCTCGACGCGCGCGGCCGGCGGCTGCCGGTCCCGCTCTTTCCCGGCTTCGACACGCTCGGCACCCTCGAACACATCATGGGCTCCGGGCACGGCTACACCTGGTTCGTGCTCAACCAGCGCATCATCGGCAAGGAGTTCGCCCTCTCCGGCTCCGAGCAGAACCCGGACCTGACCGGCAAGTCCGTCCGCGACGTGATCGGCCGGGCCCGCGCGGACGTGCCCGCACCGGTCAAGGCGTTCATGGACCACGGCGCCGACTTCGTCGTGGAGCGGGACCTCGACGCGCTCGTCCGGGGCATGAACGCGGTGACGGGCGACGGCCTGATCGACGCGGCCGACCTGCGCCGCGAGATCACCGCCCGCGACCGGGAGATCGCCAACCCCTTCACCAAGGACCTCCAGGTCACCGCCATCCACGGAGCCCGTGCCTACCTGGGCGACCGGCTCATCCGCACCGCGAAGCCGCACCGGATCCTGGACCCGGCGGCGGGCCCGCTGATCGCCGTCCGCCTCAACATCCTCACCCGCAAGTCCCTGGGCGGCCTGGAGACGGACCTGTCCTCCCGCGTGCTGACCGCCGAGGGCACCCCGCTCCCCGGCCTGTACGCGGCGGGCGAGGCCGCGGGCTTCGGCGGCGGCGGAGTCCACGGCTACCGCTCCCTGGAGGGCACGTTCCTGGGCGGCTGCATCTTCTCCGGCCGGGCGGCGGGCCGGGCGGCGGCGGAAGCGGTCGCCTGAGCGCGGGCCGAGCCCGTCCGGCCACGGCGGGCCGGGCCCGCGATCCAAGCCCCCGGGTCGTGGCGGGCCGGGTCCGCGACTCAAGCCCCTCCGGCGATCGAGGAGCGGGGGCCGGGGCGGAGCCCCGCGGGTCACCCGGCCGAAGGCCCGCCCTCACCCGCCGACGAACCGAACCCCCGCTCACCCCAGCCGCTCGACCACCCGGAACCGCTCCGCGACGATCAGCGTCGCGTCGTCCACCGTGAACCCCGGGTCGCCCAGCGCCTCCCGCATCTCCTCGCTGTGCCAGAACCGCTCGTGCCCCGCCCGCCATTCGGCCACCGACCGATAGCCCTCGCCCTCGTCGAGCACGTGCTGGAGATCCACCTCCCCCAGGGGCAGCACCCGTACCTCGATCAGCTCCAGCACTGCCACCTCCCGTCCTTCCGAGTCGATCAGCGCGGACCGTTCGCCCACGGGGGGAAGCTCCTCCTGCTCCCGTTCGTACTCGGCCAACAGCCCGGAGGTGGACACCTTTTCGCCGGAGAGGACCGCCGCCACCAACTGGTCGCGCAACGGCCCGGGAAAGGCGAGGAGGAAGGGGCTGAGGGGTTCGCGAGGTTCCATGTCCTCAGTGTGTCAGGCGCCACTCCGCACCCGCCGACCCCGCCGCACGCTGTGCGAACGCCTCGCCCGACAGGCTGCGATCCAGCCAAGTAGCCTAAAAGTGAACGGAGTTGACATAGGGCGCCCCTTGACGGGGGGTACGGCCTACCGCTTTGCTGTGCGCGATCATCCGCTCGCACACCGCATCGAAAGAAGCCCGCGGCATGTCCCCGCCTCCGCCGCCCCTGGGCCGCTCCCGCCGTCGGGGCGGTCGCTCGGACCACGTCTTCGACCTGGCCCTCGACGACGATGAACTCATCGCCGCACGCGGCCGGTTCGTCCAGGGCAGATGGTCCGAGGCCCGCACCCTGCTGGTGGGCACCGGGCGCGACTGGGACCGCCGCGGACATCGCGTGCTGGCCCTCGCCGAGACCCCGTCCGCCGTGGACTGGGCAGGTGACTGGCTGCTCGTCGAACCCGAGAGCGCCGACGCCGCCACCCTCCTCGGCTGCGCCCGGGTCGCCCGCGCGCTGCGGCCCAAGGCCAAGGCCGCCGACGCCGCCCGCGCCCGGGAGGCCTGTCTGGCCGCTGCCCGCCTCCTCCCCGACGACCCCACCCCCTGGCTCGCGCTGCTCCTCCTGGACCGGGGCCGCACCGACGGGGCGGACGAGACGGGCCGACTCTTCGAGGAGGTGCGCTCCCGCCACCCCGACCACCACCACGCCCACCACGTGATGACCGCGCTGCTGGCCGAGAGCAACCCCGCCAGCGGCCACGACCCCCTCCACGAGGTGTACGACTTCGCCGCCTGGGCCGCCGAACTGGCCCCCGCCGACTCTCCGTTGTCCGTTCTCCCGGTCATCGCCCACGCCGAGCGCTACCGGGTCCTGGTCGCCGCGGGCATCGAGCCCGACGACCCCGCGCTCTCCGGGCACTGGTCCGGGCGCCGGGCCCGCCAGGTGATGAAGGCGGCCTTCGACTGGTGGCTGGAATGGGAGCGCGAGGACCATCCGCGCCACCGCCTCGATCTCAACTTCCTGGCCCACGCCAAGGTCTGCGAGGGCCGGCCCGCCGAGGCCGCCGCCCTGTTCCACCGCATCGGCCCGTACGCGACCGCCGCGCCCTGGTCGTACTCCGGCCGGGAGCCCCACGCCGCGTTCGTCGCCGCACGCGCCTACGCGCTCGGCACCCCGTGATCCACGAGAGGCACCACCCCACCACGAAGAAGGGACCCATCCCGCCATGTCGAGGGGCAGTTCGATTTCCAGCGAGACCGGCACCACGAGGGGGACGGCCGACACCGGCGGGATCAACACCTACAAGGGCGAGGAACGAGCCCTGCGGGCCGACCGGCTCGGCACCCCCGGGCTCCTGCTGTCGGTGATCGCCGCCAGCGCCCCCCTGATGGTGGTCGCCGGAGTGATGCCCACGGTCTTCGGCGTGATGGGCATCGTCGGCCAGCCGCTGCTCTACCTCATCCTCGGCGTCGTCCTGATGCTGTTCAGCGTCGGCTACGCGGAGATGAGCAGGCACGTCCACAACGCCGGCGCGTTCTACGCCTACATCGCCCGCGGGCTCGGTCCGACGGCCGGCGCCGGAGCCTCGCTGGTGGCTCTGGTGGCGTACAGCGCGATGCAGGTCGGCATCTACGGAATCCTCGGCTTCGAGATCTCCGGCATCTTCGCCACGTATCTCGACACCGAACTGGCCTGGTGGATACCGGCCCTGGCCGCGGCGGCCGTCGTCGGCGTCCTCGGCTGGCTGAAGATCGACCTGAACGCCAAGGTGCTCGGCGTCCTGCTGGTCATCGAGTGCGCCCTCGTCGTGATCTTCGACATCGCCGCCGTGAGCAAGCCGGGCTCCGAGGGCCTGTCGCTGCACGCGTTCAACCCCGAGACCCTCACCGGCGTCGGCCTCGGCACGGCGCTCTGCTTCTGCATCGCCGCGTTCGTCGGCTTCGAGCAGGCCCCGGTGTACGCGGAGGAGACGAGCCGCCCGCAGATCGTGGTCTCCCGGGTGATGTTCCTCGCGGTGGGCTACGCCGCGCTGTTCCTGGCGATCAGCTCCTGGGCGCTCACCGTCGCCGCGGGGCCCGGCTCCATCGTCGACACCTCCCTCAAGGAGGGCCCCGGCATGCTGTTCGGCCTCACCGAGGCGCGGCTCGGCTCCACCTTCACCGACGTGCTGCACGTCCTCTTCGTCACCGGCATGTTCGCCGCGCTCCTCAGCTTCCACAACGTCGTCGCCCGTTACGCGTTCGCCATGGGCCGCGAGGGTCTGCTGCCCGCCCGCTTCGGCCGCACCAACCGGGCGAGCGGGGCCCCCGGCACCGGCTCGCTGCTCCAGACCGTCGTCTCCGTCGTGATCATCGCGGCCTTCGCCGTCACCGACGGCAACCCGGTCGGCGACCCCACCGCCCCCGTGCTGCGGCTGTTCACCTGGATGGGCAACGTCGGCGCGCTCGGCGTCATCCTGCTGATGGCCGCCGCCTCCTTCGCCGTCATCGCGTTCTTCGTCAAGCGCGGCGCCGGCCGCGCACAGGCCCCGCGCCTGGTCGCCTCCGGCCTCGCCGGACTCGCGCTCCTGACGATCGCCGTCTTCACCGTCCGCGACTTCGGCGTCCTCGTCGGCTCCGGCCCCGGCTCCGCCCTCGACTGGCTGCTGCCGGGCGTGATCATCCTCGCCCTCGTCGGCGGCCTGGTGTACGGGGCGGTGCTGCGCAGGGCCAAGCCCGAGGTGCACGCCCGGATCGGCCTCGGCAACGAGGCGTTCCAGCTGGAGAAGGCGGCCGAGAGCGAGGCGGCCCGCCGCTGACACCCCCGTACCCGCTCCGCGTACGCGAGACGCCCGCCCCGGTGACGTACCGGGGCGGGCGTCCGTCGTTCACGGCCGTACGGAAGCGGCTACAGCAACAGCGACAGCAGCAGGATGAAGGCCATGGCGACCACGGAGATGATCGTCTCCATCACCGACCAGGTCTTGATCGTCTGGCCGACGTTCATGCCGAAGTACTCCTTCACCAGCCAGAACCCGGCGTCGTTCACATGGCTGAAGAAGAGCGAACCGGCGCCGACGGCCAGGACCAGCAGGGCCGCGTGCGAGGTCGACATGTCGGCGGCCAGCGGGGCGACCAGACCGGCGGCCGAGATGGTGGCGACCGTGGCCGAGCCGGTGGCGAGGCGGATCGCGACGGCGATCAGCCAGCCCAGCAGCAGGGCCGGGATCGACCAGTTCTCGGAGAAGTCCAGGATCATCTGGCCCACACCGGCGTCGATCAGCGTCTGCTTGAAGCCGCCGCCCGCGCCGACGATGAGCAGGATCCCGGCGATCGGGGCGAGGGACTTCTCCACCGTGCCGGCCAGCCGGTCCTTGGTGAACCCGGCGGCCCGGCCGAGGGTGAACATCCCGACCAGGACCGCCGCGAGCAGGGCGATCAGCGGCGAACCGATGACCGAGGTGACCTTCTGGAGACCGTTCTCCGGGTTGTCGACGACGATCTCGACGAGCGCGTTCAGCAGCATCAGGACGACCGGCAGCAGGATCGTCGCAAGCGTCGCACCGAAGCTCGGACGGCGGTCCAGTTCCTCCGAGGGACGCTGCGGGATCATGTTCTCCGGCGGCTTGATGTCCACCCAGCGCGCGGCGTAGCGGGAGAAGACCGGACCGGCGATGATCACCGTCGGGATGGCGACCAGCACACCGAGCGCCAGCGTCACACCGAGGTTGGCGTCCAGGGCGTCGATCGCGACCAGCGGGCCGGGGTGCGGCGGGATCAGCCCGTGCATCACCGAGAGCCCGGCGAGCGCGGGGATGCCGATCCGCATCAGGGAGTAGTTGCCGCGCTTGGCGACGAGCAGCACGACCGGGATCATCAGCACGATCCCGACCTCGAAGAACAGCGGCAGCCCGATGATCGAGGCGATGAGCACCATCGCCCAGGGCATGGCCCGGCCGCTCGCCTTCGCCAGGATGGTGTCGACGACCTGGTCGGCCCCGCCCGAGTCGGCGAGCAGCTTGCCGAGGATCGCGCCGAGCGCGATCAGGACGCCCACTCCCGCGACCGTGGAGCCGAGGCCCGCGGTGAAACTGGCGATCGTGTCCGCCGGGGCGGCTCCGGCGAAGGAGCCGAGCGCCAGCGAACCGATGGTCAGCGCCAGGAACGCGTGCATCTTGAGCTTGGTGATGAGGAGAACGATGACGGCGATGCCCGCGAGCACGGCGATGCCCAACTGAGCGTTGCCTGCCGAAGTGATCGGTTCGGCGGCTTCCGCTGCCAGCATCTCGACGCTGAGACTGGTCACGGTGATGGTCCTTAACTATCGAGCCGGCGCAGTGCGGCGACGGCTCGCCGGGTGATTTCCTCAGGAGTGCCGGACACGTCGACGCTCACTCCGGCCTCGTCGGCCCGGAGCGGTTGCAGCGTCGCGAACTGCGAGTCGAGCAGCGCGGTGGGCATGAAGTGGCCCTTGCGGTCCGCCATCCGCTCCTCGATCAGCGCCCGGTCACCGGTCAGATGCAGGAAGACGGCGTCCGGCGCCCCCTCCCGCAGCCGGTCCCGGTAGACCCGCTTGAGCGCGGAGCTGGAGACGACCCCGCCGAGCCCCGCCCGCTCGTGCGCCCACGCGCCGATGGCGTCCAGCCAGGGCCACCGGTCGTCGTCGTCCAGGGGGGTGCCGGCCGACATCTTGGCGATGTTCGCCGGGGGATGGAAGTCGTCGCCCTCGGCGTACGGAACGCCGATTTCGGCGGCGAGCAGGGGACCGATCGTGGTCTTGCCGGTTCCTGCGACGCCCATCACCACGACGACGTGGGGGGTGCTCATGCGGGGTGCGGTGTTCATGGGGGTGTCTCGCTGTCTTCTTCGACATCGGTCCGTCGCGCTACTGAAACCCATTAGGTACGACTTATTCAAGAGTCTGTGACGTAAACGTCGTACTTATTGTTCCCGAGGGTCTCCCCGTAGGCTTGACCCATGACCACACAGAGCCAGGGGCTGCATACACATGTGCTGGACACCCTGGGTCTGGAGATCTCCTCCGGCCAGTGCCCGCCCGGCAGCGTCCTACGCACCGACGAGCTCGCCCAGCGCTTCGACGTCTCCCGTACGGTCGTGCGCGAAGTGGTCCGCGTCCTGGAATCGATGCACCTGGTGGAATCCCGCCGCCGCGTCGGCGTGACCGTCCGCCCCACCGAGACCTGGAACGTCTACGACCCCCAGGTCATCCGCTGGCGCCTGGCCGGCGCCGACCGCCCCCGCCAGCTGCGCTCCCTCACCGTGCTGCGCTCCGCGATCGAACCGGTCGCGGCCGGCCTCGCCGCCCGCCACGCCACCGCCGAGCAGTGCGCCGAGCTCACCGAACGCGCCCTCGGCATGGTCGCCACCTCGCGCGGTCAGCAGCTGGAGGGCTACCTCGAACACGACATCGCCTTCCACCGGATCGTCCTCAACGCCTCCGGCAACGAGATGTTCGCCCGGCTCGGGGACGTGGTCGCCGAGGTCCTCGCGGGCCGCACCCACCACCAGGTGATGTTCGAGGACCCCGACCCGGCCGCCGTCACCCTGCACGTCCGCCTCGCCGAGGCGGTCCGCGAGGGCGACCCGGAGGCCGCCGAACGGATCACCAAGGAGATCGCGGTCGGCGCCCTGCACGAGCTGGACGTCCTCGCCCCGTAGCGGGTCCCCCAAGGCGTACGGTTGGCCGCGATCGATCATCGCGAAAGCTCAGGAACAGGGAGAGCACGGTTATGGCGCAGCAGGTGCAAGGGGTCATCGCACCGGGGAAGAACGAGCCGGTCAGGGTCGAGACGATCGTGATTCCGGACCCCGGCCCCGGCGAGGCGGTCGTGAAGATCCAGGCGTGCGGCGTCTGCCACACGGACCTGCACTACAAGCAGGGCGGCATCAACGACGAGTTCCCCTTCCTCCTCGGCCACGAGGCGGCGGGCGTCGTGGAGTCCGTCGGCGAGGGCGTCACGGACGTCGCCCCCGGCGACTTCGTCGTCCTCAACTGGCGTGCCGTGTGCGGCCAGTGCCGCGCCTGTCTGCGCGGCCGACCCTGGTACTGCTTCGACACCCACAACGCCGAGCAGAAGATGACCCTGCTCGACGGCACGGAGCTGTCGCCCGCCCTCGGCATCGGCGCGTTCGCCGAGAAGACCCTCGTCGCCTCCGGCCAGTGCACCAAGGTCGACCCCGAGGTCGCCCCCGAGGTCGCCGGTCTGCTCGGCTGCGGCGTCATGGCCGGCATCGGAGCCGCCATCAACACCGGTCAGGTCGGCCGCGGCGACTCGGTCGCCGTCATCGGCTGCGGCGGCGTCGGCGACGCGGCCATCGCCGGATCCCGGCTGGCCGGCGCGGCGAAGATCATCGCGGTCGACATCGACGACCGCAAGCTGGAGACGGCGAAGAAGATGGGCGCCACCCACACCGTCAACTCCCGCACCTCCGACCCCGTCGAGGCGATCCGCGCCCTCACCGACGGCAACGGCGCCGACGTCGTCATCGAGGCCGTCGGCCGCCCGGAGACCTACCAGCAGGCCTTCTACGCCCGCGACCTCGCCGGAACGGTCGTCCTCGTCGGCGTCCCCACCCCGGAGATGAAGCTCGAACTGCCGCTCCTGGACGTCTTCGGCCGCGGCGGCTCGCTCAAGTCCTCCTGGTACGGCGACTGCCTGCCCTCCCGCGACTTCCCGATGCTCGTCGACCTCCACCAGCAGGGCCGCCTGGACCTCGCCGCGTTCGTCACCGAGACCATCGGCCTGGGCGACATCGAGCAGGCCTTCGCCCGGATGCACGACGGCGACGTCCTCCGCTCGGTGGTGGTCTTCTGATGACCGCCCGCATCGACCACCTGGTCACCTCCGGCACCTTCGCCCTCGACGGCGGCGAGTGGGACGTCGACAACAACGTCTGGATCGTCGGCGACGACACCGAGGCGATCGTCATCGACGCCGCCCACGACGCCGCCGCCATCGAAGCCGCGCTCGGCGGCCGTACGCTGCGCGCCATCGTCTGCACCCACGCGCACAACGACCACATCGACGCCGCCCCCGCCCTCGCGGACGCCACCGGAGCCCCGATCCTGCTCCACCCGGACGACCTGCCGCTCTGGCTGAAGACCCACCCGGAGCACACCCCCGACGGCGCCCTCACCGACGGCCAGGAACTCACCGTGGCGGGCATCACGCTCACGGTCCTGCACACCCCGGGCCACGCCCCCGGCGCGGTCTGCCTGTACGCCCCCGAGCTGGCCACGGTCTTCACCGGCGACACCCTCTTCCAGGGCGGCCCCGGCGCCACCGGACGGTCCTTCTCGTCGTTCCCCACGATCATCGACTCGATCCGGGACCGGCTGCTCACGCTCCCGGGCGACACCAAGGTCCGCACCGGCCACGGCGACCCCACCACCATCGGCGCGGAGGCTCCGGGGCTCGACGAGTGGATCAAGCGCGGCCACTGAGCGCCGCGCGCCTCACCCCACCGGCCAGGCGGAGAGCCGCAGCCCGCTGTCGAAGCGGCGCGGCTCCCCGCCGACCGGATCGGCGAACTCCAGCACCCGCGCCAGCAACTGCAACGGCCGCGAGAAGTCGTCCGGAGCGCCCTCCTCCGCCACCACCGGATACAGCGGATCGTGGACGATCGGCAGCCCCAGCGCGTTCATGTGGACCCGCAGCTGATGCGTCCGCCCGGTCGCGGGCAGCAGCCGGTACCGCCCGACCCCGCCCCGGCGCTCCACCAGCTCCACCCGGCTCTCACTGTTCGCCTCGCCCGGCTCCTCCCGGGCGGCGAGCACCCCGCGCTCCTTCACGATCCGGCTGCGTACGGTCCGGGGAAGGGCCACGTCGGGGTCGTACGGGGCCAGCGCCTCGTACTCCTTCCGCACCCGCCGGTCCCGGAACAGCGTCTGATACGCACCCCGGTCCTCCGGCCGCACCACGAACAGCACCAGCCCCGCCGTCAGCCGGTCCAGCCGGTGCGCGGGCTGCAACGCGGGCAGCTCCAGCTCCCGCCGCAGCCGGGCCGCCGCGGTCTCGGTGATGTGCCGCCCCCGCGGCATCGTCGCCAGGAAGTGCGGCTTGTCCGCGACCACGATCCGCTCGTCCCGGTACACCACCCCGACCGGGAAGGGCACCGGCTCCTCGGGCGAGAAGTCCCGGTGGAACCAGAGATACCGCCCCGCGGCGTACGGTTCCGAGCCCCGCACGGCGGTCCCGTCGGCCCCCACGATCCGCCCGGCGTCCAGCATCCCGGCCACCCGGTCCGCCCCGATCGCCCCGCCGAACCGGCCGGCCAGATGCTCCCCGACGGTGGCCCAGAGCCCCTCGGGATCCTCCGGCAGCCGCACCCGTACGGCATCGATCCCGTCCCGCTGGGGAAGAGGGGCGGCGGGCGGCCTTCTGCGACCCCGCATCCTCGCCCCTCTCCGTGCTCGCCCGGTGACGCAAAAGAGCCCCACCGAAGTGGGGCTCCCGCTGGTGTCCGAGGGGGGACTTGAACCCCCACGCCCGATAAAGGGCACTAGCACCTCAAGCTAGCGCGTCTGCCATTCCGCCACCCGGACAAGGTGTCTGTCTCGCGGGCCGTGCCCGTTCCGACGTGGAAAACCATAGCAAACATTCGGGGGTGCTCGATCACGCCCCGATGGCTGTGAACGGTGCGTGACGGGGGGTGCGCGGCCTTGGGCGTAAGCCGTGGGCGCGGGAGGATGAGAAGGAGCACCACAGCGACAGTGGAAGGAACCAACGTGAGCGAGAGCAGCACGGGCAGGGCCGGCGCCGGCAGGGCCGAGCAGGAGGTCGTCGACCTCTGTCGTGACCTGATCCGGATCGACACCAGCAACTACGGCGACCACTCGGGCCCCGGCGAGCGGCTCGCGGCCGAGTACGTCGCGGAGAAGCTCGCGGAGGTCGGCCTGGAGCCGCGGATCTTCGAGTCGCACAAGGGACGCGCCTCCACCGTCGCCCGGATCGAGGGCGAGGACCCCTCCCGCCCGGCGCTGCTGATCCACGGACACACCGACGTCGTCCCGGCCAACGCGGCGGACTGGACGCACGACCCGTTCTCCGGGGAGATCGCGGACGGCTGCGTGTGGGGCCGGGGCGCGGTTGACATGAAGGACATGGACGCGATGACCCTCGCGGTCGTCCGGGAGCGGATGCGCAGCGGCCGCAAGCCCCCGCGCGACATCGTGCTCGCCTTCCTCGCGGACGAGGAGGCGGGCGGCACGTACGGGGCCCGCTATCTCGTGGACAACCACCCGGGCCTCTTCGAGGGCGTCACCGAGGCGATCAGCGAGGTCGGCGGCTTCTCCTTCACCGTCAACGAGAACCTGCGGCTGTATCTGGTGGAGACCGCCCAGAAGGGCATGCACTGGATGAAGCTGACCGTGGACGGCACCGCCGGACACGGCTCGATGATCCACAAGGACAACGCCATCACGGAGCTGTCCGAGGCGGTCGGGCGGCTGGGCCGGCACAAGTTCCCGGTGCGGGTCACCAAGACGCTGCGGCACTTCCTGGACGAGCTCTCCGACGCGCTGGGCACCGAGCTGGACCCGGAGAACATGGACGAGACGCTCGCCAAGCTCGGCGGCATCGCCAAGCTCATCGGCGCCTCCCTCCAGAACACCGCCAACCCCACGCAGCTCGGCGCCGGCTACAAGGTCAACGTCATCCCGGGCCAGGCGACCGCCCACGTGGACGGCCGGTACCTCCCCGGGTACGAGGAGGAGTTCCTCGCCGACCTGGACCGGATCCTCGGGCCCAACGTCCGGCGCGAGGACGTGCACGCGGACAAGGCCCTGGAGACCACGTTCGACGGCGCGCTGGTCGACGCCATGCAGACCGCGCTGGTCGCCGAGGACCCCATCGCCCGTGCCGTGCCCTACATGCTCTCGGCCGGCACCGACGCCAAGTCCTTCGACGACCTGGGCATCCGGGGCTTCGGCTTCGCCCCGCTGAAGCTGCCGCCGGAGCTGGACTTCGCCGGCATGTTCCACGGCGTCGACGAGCGCGTCCCGGTCGACGGGCTGCAGTTCGGCGTGCGGGTGCTCGACCGGTTCATCGACCACTCCTGACCGTTCCCCGACCGATTCGCCCGTGATTCGTCCACCTGTGCGGGCATGTCCGAACGAGTGAAACGAGCCGTTCACACGTAGCCCCGGCAGATCCTCCTCGTTACAAGGTTTGCGGTCCGCGGCTGGGACCGCATTTTCCAACTAGGAGGAATCATGATCAAGAAGGTCGTCGCAGTTGCGGCTGCCACCGGTGGCCTCGTTCTCGCGGGTGCGGGCATGGCTTCCGCCGACGCGGGCGCCCAGGGTGCCGCCATCGGCAGCCCCGGCGTTCTCTCCGGCAACGTCGTCCAGGTTCCGGTCCACGTGCCGATCAACGTGTGCGGCAACACGGTCTCCGTGATCGGTCTGCTGAACCCCGCCTTCGGCAACACCTGCGTCAACGCCTGATCGTTGAACGTCAACCCGTAAGGGTTTGAGCTCGACCGGTCCCGGAGTGCACTCCATGCACTCCGGGACCGTTCGGCATTCGGCTCCCGCACGGTCATGTCCGGGGGTTTATCGGAAGCCAGAAGGCAGGAAACGAACCTATGCGACAGGTCACTCGTAAAGGCCTGATCACCATGGCGGCTGCGGGCGGAGTGCTCGCGCTGAGTGGCGGATACGCCCACGCCGACTCCGGGGCGGCCGGTACCGCCGCCGGCTCACCGGGCGTGCTGTCCGGCAACTCGGTCCAGGTCCCGATCGACGTCCCGGTCAACGTCTGCGGCAACTCCGCCAGCGTCGGCGGGCTGCTCAACCCCGTCTTCGGCAACGAATGCGGAAACGGATCAGCAGAATCCGACCACTCCGGGAACCGCTCGGCGGCTCCCCAGGAGCGCTCGGCCCAGGGAGGCTCCGGAAACGGCGCCCGGGCCGGCGACACCACCGCATCGGACGGGCACAGCGGCACGTCGGACCGGCACTCCGAGCCCGGCACCGGACGTCACCGGGCCCCGGGCGGCGGCGCCACCGCCGAGGGGACCGCCCAGGGCTCGCCCGGCATCCTCTCCGGCAACCTGATCCAGGCGCCGATCGACATCCCCGTGAACCTCTGCGGGAACAGCGTCACCGTCGGCGGACTGCTGAACCCGGTCTTCGGCAACGGCTGCTCCAACAACGCCGAGGTTCCGCCCCCGCCGCCCGAGCAGCCGGAGAAGCCCCCGGTCACGCCGGAGAAGCCGGTCGTCCCGCCGGCCAACCAGCCGCCCGAGCCGAACGCCCCCGAGACGCAGCACATCCCCGGGGAGCAGCTCGCGCAGACCGGTGGGGGCGGGCTCGAACTGCTCATCCCGGCCAGCGCCGGACTGCTGCTCGCCGGCGCGGGATCGGTTCTCTACCGTCGCTCGCGCAGCGCCGCCTGATCAGGGCGAGCGCGGCACGGCACGGCACGGACGAGAGAGCGGGCCCCGCGACCGCGGGGCCCGCTCCCTGTCACCAGGTGGCCCGCAGCTGACGGATGATCCGCCTGCGCAACCGCACCCTGCGGCTGCCGTCCCTGCGGAGCGTCAGGCGGTCCAGCTCCCAGTGCCCGTACTCGGCGTGGTCGGTCAGGAGTCGGGCCGCTTCCTTGCGGGAGACCCCGCGCGGCACGTACACGTCGACGAATTCGTATTCCGGCATCGCATCTATTGTGCGGGCAGAGCCCCGGTACGGATAGCGTCTGCACTATGTCTGATGCTGCGCAGCCCACCGCTGCCGAGGTACGTGCCGCCGCCGAGGCGGTCAAAGCCGCGATCGACCGTCACCTCGACGCGGTCGAACGCCGTACCGGGGACGACGACCCCGCCGTCTACGACGCGTTCAACGGCCTTGCCGCCGCCGCCGAGGTCTACGACGAACTCCTCTACGAGCGCTACGACGAAGTCACCCCCTTCGAGATCCCCGGCGCGGACGACTCCCTGCCCCCCTACGCCGGTCCCGCCGAGCCCAGCGCGCTCAGCGTCCTGATCCGGCGCGACTACGTGGTCGCGGAGCCCCCGCGGCTGCTCGCACAGGCACAGCGCCTCGCCGACCTCGACGCCGGACCGGGCGGCGGGCCGGACACGGCCCCGGTGGTCGGCACCAGCGTCCACGCGGCGCTCGGCGTGCTGTTCGGCGAGTACGAGCCGGACGAGATCGCCTCCCGGCACAAGGAGTTCGGCCTGGAGGAGGGCGACTCCACCCTCTGGGTCTCGGCCGGGGAGGCGCCTCCGGAGCCGGGGGAGTGGCTCGGCGCCCCGTTCGAGGACGCCGACCCCGAACTGGTGGTCTGCCGCTTCGACGTGAGCGCGGTCTTCGACGAGGAGGACGAGTCGGACGAGGACTAGGTCGTGTCCGCGAAATCTCGTCCGGCCCGCGACGCCCGGCACGCACTCCCGCACCGGACATGACGGTGGGGCCCCGGCGCACGGCGCACCGGGGCCCCACCGCTGTCCGGTCCCGACCGGCCCGGGTCCGCTCAGGAGGCCGCGTCGGGCGTCGGGAGCGCCTCCAGCAGCGATCGCAGCCGGGTCGTCCGCTCCTGGGCCGGGACCCGCGCCACCGCGTGCGCCAGCGCCTGGTCCACCCCGTGCACCACAGACAGATGCCGCTCGCCCCGGCCGAACGCGGTGTACACCCAGGGCCGGCTCAGCCCCTGCGCGGCGTCGCCCGGCAGCACCACGACCGCGGCGGGCCAGCGCATCCCGGCCGCCTGGTGGGCGCTGAGAGCCCAGCCGTGCCGCACCGACGACTCCACCCGCTCCTGCGGTACGACGACGGGGACGCCCCCGCAGTCCAGCCGCAGCCCCTCGGCGTCGGCCGAGCGCACCACGCCGGGCACCGTCCGCCCGGGCGCGGGCACATGGACCACGCGGTCGCCCGGGTCGAACCCGCCGAACCGGCCGGGGCCCGGGTTGAGCCGCTGCTTCAGCGCCTCGTTCAACGCCCTCGTCCCGGCGGCCCCGCCGTGGCCCACCGTGATCACCTGGGTCTCCCCGGCGGGGATGGAGAAGGCCCGGGGCACCGAGTCGGCGACCAGCTGCACGGTGCGGTGGACGGCCTCGCCCGCGTCGCGGACCGGGACGATCACCACCTCCTTGCCCGGGGCGTCGACCTGATGCAGCTCGCCGATGCCGATACCGGAGACCAGCTCGCCGATCGGCCCGGGGTCCGGGGTGCGGGAGACGACCTGCGGGCAGGCGTGGGAGGCCAGCACATCGGCGAACACCCGCCCGGCGCCCGCGGAGCCCAGCACGCCCGGGTCGCCGCTCAGCACCAGCCGGGCGCCGTCGGCCAGCGCCTCGACCAGGACCGCCGCGCTCTCCACGTCCAGCTGCGGGGCGTCCAGCACGACCAGCAGGTCCAGGGCGAGCGTCCCGTCCTCGTCCCGGCCGGGGCCCTGCGCTCCGGACAGCAGCCCGGCCAGGGTGACCGCCGTGTCCGGATCGCCGGTGGCCGCCGCGAGCCGACGGCGGCCGTCCTCGCTGTGCGTGGCGCCCAGGGCCCGCAGCCCCAGGCCGCGCGCCGCCGCGATCAGGGCGGCCGGCTCGGCCCGCGCCGCCTCGCCGCCGCTGTGCGCGACCAGCCCGGCCGCGGCGGCCGTCCGGATCAGCTCGGCGGCCGAGGGGCCGGGGGCGGAGGCCGCCGCCTCCGACCAGTCGGCGGCCTTCTCACAGGCGTTGACCAGCCGGGCCAGACCGTCGGCGAGACTCTCCTCGGCCAGCGCGTAGCGGTCGAGGCCCAGCAGCACCTGGACCGGCTCCCGGTCCGGCTCGGCGTCCTCGGCGAGGCCCACCCCGTCCGCTTCGCCGTCCGCCGCCTCGGTCTCGTCCGGCTCCAGGTCCCCGCCCTCCTGGAAGATCAGGGCGACGCCCTCCTCGACGGCGTCCCGCACCGCCGCGTCCGGGTCGCCCACCGCACGCTCGGCGAGCGCCGCCCGTACGGTGTCGGCGTCCAGCGCCGTGTGGCCCTGGAGGGCGGCGCGCTCCAGCACCCAGCCGACCAGCGCCGCCGTCCTGCGGCCGTCGTCGGGGCCGCAGTCGGCGCCCAGCAGGGCCCGGGCGAAGCCGTCGGCCTGCTCGGGCCGCACGCCGGGCACCCCCAGCAGCTGCCAGGGGTCGGCGCGCAGCAGCTCGGCCGCCTGCTCGCCGAGCGCGCCGACGGCCGCGCGGGCCAGCGCCTCGGGCGCGCCGCCCTCCACGAGCACCGAGCGCACCGCGTCCAGGGCCTCGGGGGAGGTGGCCCGGGGCGTCGGGGCGGCGGCGGGGGACCGGCGTGGCTGCGCGGCGGCCGGAGCGGGACGCTGGGGAGCGGGGGCCGGGGCGGGCGAGTCGAAGAACTGGCTCCCGGCCTTCTCGCCGCTCTCCACGGCCCGTACGGCCGCGAGCAGATCGGCGGCCTTGCCGCTCAGACCGGTGCCGGCGGCGATGGGCGCGACCTTCGCCGCCTTGCGCTGCTCGATCCGCTCCCGCAGCTCGCGCTGGGCGGCCAGCTCGGCCTGCGCCTCCGAGAGCTCGGGGGCGGGCGCTGCTTCGGAGTCCGGGCCGTCGGTGGGCGCTGCTTCGGAGTCCGGGCTCCCGGCGGACTCGGCGTCGGCGTCCGGGCCCTCGGCCGACACCTCGGCGGGCGCCTCCCCGGTGGCGGAAGCCGCGTCCCCGTCCCCGGGGGCTCCGTCCTCCGTGTCGGACACGTCGCCCGGGTGGTCCTCCGACGCGGCCGCCTCCGCCGCGGGCTCCCCGGCGCCCGCCGCCCGGCCCGGCGGCTCGGCGGCTCCGGGCGCTTCGGGCGCGTCGGCGTGCGCAGGGCCCTCGGCACCGGCCTCCGGCGGCGACACGGCGTCCTGTGGTGTGTCCGTGCCGACGGTGCCGGGGGTCTCCCCGGGATGCGCAGTCACAGCGTGCTCCAGTCCTGGTCGGGATAGCGGTGCACGGGCGCCGACACATCGTCGAGCGCCTGGCAGATCTCGTAGGGAAGACTAAGCGCCTCCACCGACAAAGCCTCCGCGAGCTGCCCGGCGTTGCGCGCGCCGATGATCGGCGCGGCCACCCCGGGCCGGTCCCGGACCCAGGCCAGCGCCACCTGGAGCGGGCTCGTCGCCAGGCCGTCGGCCGCCGTCGCCACCGCGTCGGTGATCCGGGCCGCCGCGTCGTCGAGATACGGCTCGACGAACGGGGCGAGCCGCTCGGACGCGCCCCGGGAGTCGGACGGGGTGCCCTGGCGGTACTTGCCGGTGAGCACGCCGCGCCCCAGCGGCGAGGACGGCAGCAGCCCGACCCCCAGGTCCAGCGCGGCGGGCAGCACCTCGCGCTCGATGCCCCGCTGGAGCAGCGAGTACTCCATCTGCGTACTGGCCAGCCGGGTGCGCACCCCGGGGGCGGCGAGCTGCCAGGTGGCGGCCTTCGCCAGCTGCCAGCCGCAGAAGTTCGACACGCCCGCGTAGCGGACGCGGCCGGAGGACACGGCCAGGTCCACCGCCTGGAGCGTCTCCTCCAGCGGGGTCTCCGGGTCGAAGGCGTGGACCTGCCACAGGTCCACGTAATCCGTGCCGAGGCGCTCCAGGGACGCGTCCAGAGCGGCCAGGAGGTGCCCGCGCGAACCGTTGAAGCGGCGACAGGGGTCCGCGACGCTGCCCGCCTTCGTGGCGAGGACCAGATCCTGACGGGGGACCAGGCTCCCGACGAGCCGCCCGAGCAGGTACTCGGCCTCGCCGCCCCCGTACACGTCGGCGGTGTCCACCAGGGTGCCGCCCGCGTCCCAGAAGGCCTTGAGCTGGTCGGCGGCGTCGTGCTCGTCCGTGTCCCGGCCCCAGGTGAGGGTGCCGAGCCCGATCCGGGACACGCGAAGGCCGGTACGGCCGAGATGCCTCTGCTCCATGGGCGCTGAGATTACTGGCCGGGACCGCGCCGGGTGGAGGGCCTGTGGACAACCGGAGGTCCGCCGGGCCTGCCGGATCTCCGTCGCCCGCGCTAGAGTCCGGGGAAAGGGACGTTACTGATCAGTAAGGGGAGCGGTTATGCGGCTCGGCATCAATCTCGGTTACTGGGGCGCCGGCATGGACGGCGACAACCTCGCCGTCGCGCAGGAGGCCGACCGGCTCGGCTACGACGTCTGCTGGGCGGCCGAGGCGTACGGCTCCGACGCCCCGACCGTGCTGACCTGGGTCGCGGCCCAGACCGAGTCGATCGACGTCGGCTCCGCCATCATGCAGATCCCGGCCCGCCAGCCCACCATGACGGCGATGACCGCCGCGACCCTCGACTCGCTGTCCGGCGGACGCTTCCGCCTCGGCCTCGGGGTCTCGGGCCCGCAGGTCTCCGAGGGCTGGTACGGCGTGAAGTTCGACAAGCCGCTGGCCCGCACCCGGGAGTACGTGGAGATCGTCCGCAAGGCCATGACCCGCGAGCGCGTCGCGTACGAGGGCGCGCACTGGACGCTGCCGCTGCCCGACGGCCCCGGCAAGCCGATCAAGCTCACCGTGCACCCCCAGCGCGAGCACATCCCGCTCTACATCGCCGCGATCGGCCCCAAGAACCTGGAGCAGACCGGCGAGATCGCCGACGGCGCCCTGCTGATCTTCCCCTCCGCCGAGCATCTGGAGGAGACCGCGATCCAGCCGCTGCGCGCGGGCCGCGAGAAGGCGGGCAAGACCATGGAGGGCTTCGACGTCAGCCCGACGCTGCCGCTCGCCGTCGGCGACGACGTGATCGGCCTCGCCGACATGTTCCGCCCGTACACCGCGCTGTACGTCGGCGGGATGGGCAGCCGGAAGCAGAACTTCTACAACCAGCTCGCCCAGCGCATGGGGTACGAGAAGGAGGCGGCCGAGATCCAGGACAAGTACCTGGACGGGGACAAGGCCGGGGCCGCCGCGGCCGTACCGCACCAGCTGATCGACCAGACCGCGCTGCTCGGTCCCGTCGAGCGGATCGCCGAGCGGATCCAGGCCTACGCCGCGGCGGGGGTGACCACGCTCAACCTCGCCCCGGCCGGCTTCACCCTGGAGGAGCGGCTCACCGCCCTGCGCGCCGGCACGGACGCCCTGGAGCGCTCCGGGCTGGCCTGACGGGTCCCCTGGTCCCGGGACAGCACTACGGCCGTGGTGGGGGCTCGGGGGTCCTCCCCGCCACGGCCGTCACCCGGAACAACGCAGTCCGCGCCCAAGGGTTACGCGGCCGGTGACCGCTGTTCCCGGCCGCTCCGGTTGCCGATCGGCCCGAGGCGCTTTTGACTCTTTCTGCGCACTACTGCTCCGCGGACTCGGGCTCCGCGGGCAACGGGTACGGAGGTGGCCGTCATGCTCTCAGCGCAGACCCTGTTCCAGGAGATCCTGGACGACGACGAGTCCTACCGTCTCTTCTGTTCCATCGCCGCCAGCGGTGAGGCCCAGGGTGGCTGGGAGAACGCCCGCATCGCCGCCCTCGTCCCGGAGAGCGGCCGTGACCTGGCCCCCAAGATCGTCCGGCACGGCGCCGACGAGGACAAGCACGGCCGCATCTTCAACGCGCTCCTGAAGAAGCGCGGCCTCCCGCCCGTCGAGGTCCCGCCGGAGACCGACTACACGATGCTCCTGGAACAGCAGGGCATCGGGCTCGCGCACTCCCGGCTGCGCGGCGAGCAGCGGCTCAGCGAACGCGACATCATCACCTATCTGGCCCACAGCCGCGTCACCGAGCAGCGCGCCTCCGAGCAGATGCGCCTGCTGCGCCGGTACTTCGCCGACCACCCCGACATCGGCCGCGCGGTGAAGATGATCTCCCACGACGAGGACAACCACCTCGCCTACTGCCACGAGGAACTCCTCCGCCTCGCCCGCGCCGGACACGGCCGGACCATCCAGCGGATCATGCGCGAGTGCGCCCTGGCCGAGATCCGGGTCTACCGCGACGTGAGCCTCGCCGTGATGGCCAACATGGGGCGCGTGCTGGGCTGGTCCCGCCCCAAGGCCGCCGTGCTCGCCGCGGGCATCCACGCGGTGTACGCGTACGAGCGCCTCGTCGGCTGGCGGCGCATGGTCACCCTGGAGATGCCGCGGCGGCGCGACGCGCTCGGCGGCCCCGTCGCACCGGAGCACGAGTTCGCCTGAGGGCCCGGACCGGGTCCGCCGGGCGCTCAGAGCCAGCCGCGCCGCTTGAACAGCCGGTAGAGACCGAACACGGCGCACCCCATCAGGCCGACCACCGCCGGGTAGGTCCACACCCAGTGCAGTTCGGGCATGTGGTCGAAGTTCATGCCGTAGACGCCCGCCACCATCGTCGGGACCGCGGCCATGGCCGCCCAGGCGGAGATCTTGCGCATGTCGTCGTTCTGCCGCACGCCCATCTGGGCAAGATGCGCCGAAAGAATGTCCGAAAGAAGCCGGTCCAACCCTTCCACCTGCTCGTTGGCGCGCGTCAGATGGTCGGCGACGTCCCGGAAGAACGGCTGCGCGTGCTCGTGGACGAACGGCACGCCCGCGCCCGCGAGCCGGGCCATCGGAGCGGTCAGCGGTCCGGCCGCCCGGCGGAACTCCAGCACCTGCCGCTTGAAGGTGTAGATCCGGGCCGCGGTGTTCTTCGAGTCGCCGCCGCTCGGGGCGAACACCTGCGCCTCCAGCTCCTCCAGGTCGAGCTGGAGCTCACCGGCGACGTCCATGTAGTGGTCCACGACGGCGTCGCTGACCGCGTACAGCACCGCCGTCGGGCCGTGCTTCAGCACCTCGGGCTCGGCCTCCAGCCGGCGGCGCACGGCCGCCAGCGGGGCCCCCTCGCCGTGCCGGACCGTCACCACGAACGAGTCGCCTATGAAGACCATCAGCTCGTCGGCGCTGACCGTGTCGCTCTCGGGCTCGTAGACGATCGGCTTGAGCACCGCGAACAGGGAGTCGTCGTAGACCTCCAGCTTGGGCCGCTGATGGGCCCGCAGCGCGTCCTCCACGGCCAGCGGATGCAGCCCGAACTCGTCCCGTACGCGGTCGAACTCCTCCTCCGTCGGCTCGTGCAGCCCGATCCACAGGAACGCCTCCCGTGCGGCCCGCGCCTCGTCCAGGGCGTCGGAGAAGTCGTCGGGCCGTTCGGTGCGGCGCCCGTCCCGGTAGATGGCACAGTCCACGATCACGGCGGGCATTCTTCCCCGAGATCGGCTCCCGCGCACCTCGGCCTCCCCTCTACGCTGGCGGGTATGCCCACGCTGATCCTCGTACGCCACGGACGCTCCACCGCCAACACCGCCGGAGTGCTCGCGGGCCGCACCCCCGGCGTCTCCCTCGACGAACGCGGCGCCGAACAGGCCGCGGCCCTGCCCGCGCGGCTCGCCGCGGTGGTCCCGGTGCTCGCCGTCAGCAGCCCCCTGGAGCGCTGCCGGCAGACACTCCAGCCGCTCCTCGACGCCCGCCCCGGCCTGCCCCTGCACACCGAGGACCGCATCAGCGAGTGCGACTACGGCGACTGGTCGGGACGGAAGCTGGCCGAACTGGCCGACGAGCCCCTGATGTCCGTCGTCCAGCAGCACCCCTCGGCCGCAGCCTTCCCGGGCGGCGAGTCGATGCGCGCGATGCAGGCCCGCGCCGTCGACGCCGTACGCGACTGGAACGCCCGGGTCGAGGCGGAGCACGGTGAGGACGCCACCTACGTCATGTGCTCGCACGGCGACATCATCAAGTCCCTCGTCGCCGACGCGCTGGGCATGCACCTGGACCTCTTCCAGCGCGTCCACGTCGACCCCTGCTCGGTCACCGCGATCCGCTACACCCGGCTGCGCCCCTTCGTCATGAGGCTCGGCGACACCGGCGACCTCGACGCCCTGGCCCCCCGCGAACACCCCGTCGGGGCGGACGCCACCGCGTCCCCCACCGACGACGGTGCGGCGGACGCGACGGTCGGGGGCGGTGCTGGCGCGCCGTGATCGCTCCGGGCAGTAGGGTGGACGCGCCGTAGCGCCGCCCAACCACCATCGAAGCTCAAGGGAGCAGGACGTGTCCCGTCAGGTGTTCCTCTACGACCCGCCGGACCGATTCGTGGCCGGTACGGTCGGGCTGCCTGGCCGCCGTACGTTTTTCCTGCAGGCGTCCTCCCAGGGCCGGGTCACCAGCGTCGCCCTGGAGAAGGCTCAGGTCACCGCTCTCGCCGAGCGGATCGACGAACTGCTCGACGAGGTCGTACGCCGCACCGGGGGCAACTCCCCGGTGCCCGCGGTGGCCCCCACCGACGTCTCCGACACCGCGCCCCTCGACGTGCCCGTCGAGGAGGAGTTCCGGGTCGGCACCATGGCCCTGGCCTGGGACGGCGAGGAACAGCGCATGATCGTCGAGGCGCAGGCCCTCGTCGAGCTCGACGCCGACTCCGAGGACGACCTCGCCGAGGCCGAGGAGAAGCTCCTCCAGGACGAGGAGAACGGCCCGCCGATGCTCCGCGTCCGGCTCAGCGGCGCCCAGGCCCGCGCCTTCGCCAAGCGGGCCCTGGACGTCGTCAACGCCGGCCGGCCGCCGTGTCCGCTGTGCAGCTTGCCACTTGATCCGGAAGGACACGTATGCCCGCGCCAGAACGGATACCGTCGCGGAGCCTGACCGGCACCGACCTGCTCACCCTGCTCACGGAGGGCACGATCACCGTCCTCGGGCAGGTCGGCGGGGCGTCCAACGCGGTGCTGCACTGCACGGTGGCGCACGAGGGCGAGGAGCGTCCCTGCGCCTACAAGCCGGTCGCGGGCGAGCAGCCGCTGTGGGACTTCCCCGACGGGACCCTCGCCCAGCGTGAGGTCGCCGCGTACGAGATCTCCCGGGCGACCGGCTGGGACCTCGTGCCGCCGACCGTGCTGCGGGACGGGCCGTACGGACAGGGCATGGTCCAGCTCTGGATCGACGGGCCCGAGGACGGTGAGGACGTCCCCGAGCTGCTGGCGCTCGTCGAGGGCGAGGAGCCCGGCGACGGCTGGAAGGCCGTGGGCTTCGCGGACGTGGGGGAGGGGAAGACCGCGCTGCTGGTGCACGCCGACGACATCCGGCTGCGGCGGCTCGCCGTGCTGGACGCGGTCATCAACAACGGTGACCGCAAGGGCGGACACCTGCTGCCCGCCCCCGGCGGACGGATCCTCGGCATCGACCACGGTGTCACCTTCAACGCGGACGACAAGCTCCGGACCCTGCTCTGGGGCTGGGCGGGCGAGCCGCTGACCGAGGAGGCGCTGGCGGTGCTGGGCAGGCTCGGCGGTGAGCTGGAGCCGGGGGCCGCCCTCTCCACCCGGATGGCCGAACTCATCACAGCGGCCGAACTGGAGGCCCTGCGGCACCGGGTCGCCGCGCTGGTCGAGAGCGCCGTGCACCCGAAGCCGAGCGGCCAGTGGCCGCCCATTCCCTGGCCGCCGGTGTAGGAGGCTCCGCGTGCCGGCGCCGGCCGCTACCGCCTGACGGGGGTCTCGCGCAAGAGGGCCTCTTCGGACAGGTTTCCGGTGCCGGTTCGTATCCGGAAGCATCGTCCGGTTACGCTCATGACATGCATGCCTGGCCCGCTTCTGAGGTCCCCGCCCTGCCTGGCAAGGGCCGCGACCTTCGGATCCACGACACCGCGACCGGCGGACGGATCACCCTTGACCCCGGTCCCGTCGCCCGCATCTATGTCTGCGGCATCACGCCGTACGACGCGACCCACATGGGTCATGCGGCGACCTACAACGCGTTCGACCTCGTTCAGCGCGTGTGGCTCGACACCAAGCGGCAGGTCCACTACGTCCAGAACGTGACCGACGTGGACGATCCGCTGCTGGAGCGGGCCGTGCGCGACGGCCAGGACTGGACCGAGCTCGCGGAGCGCGAGACGGCACTCTTCCGCGAGGACATGACCGCCCTGCGGATGCTGCCCCCGCGGCACTACATCGGAGCGGTCGAGGCGATACCGGGCATCGTGCCCCTCGTCGAACGCCTCCGGGACGCGGGCGCGGCCTACGACCTGGACGGCGACATCTACTTCTCCGTCGACACCGACCCGCACTTCGGCGAGGTCTCCGGCCTCGACGCCGAGGCGATGCGCCTGCTCTCCGCCGAACGCGGCGGCGACCCGGAGCGCCCCGGCAAGAAGAACCCCCTCGACCCGATGCTCTGGATGGCCGCCCGCCCGGGCGAGCCGAGCTGGGACGGGGCCTCCCTGGGCGAGGGTCGCCCGGGCTGGCACATCGAGTGCGTCGCCATCGCGCTCGACCACCTCGGCATGGGCTTCGACATCCAGGGCGGCGGCTCCGACCTCGCCTTCCCGCACCACGAGATGGGCGCCTCCCACGCCCAGGCGCTGACCGGCGAGCACCCGTTCGCCAAGGCGTACGTCCACGCCGGAATGGTCGGCCTGGACGGCGAGAAGATGTCCAAGTCGCGCGGCAACCTGGTGTTCGTCTCGACGCTGCGCCGCGAGGGCGTGGACCCGGCGGCGCTCCGGCTCGCCCTGCTCTCCCGCCACTACCGGTCCGACTGGGAGTGGACGGACCAGGTGCTGGCCGAGGCCGTCGAGCGCCTCGCGCGCTGGCGGGCCGCCGTCTCGCGCCCCGACGGACCGTCCGCCGAAGCCCTGGTCGAAGAGGTCCGCGAAGCCCTCGCGGACGACCTGGACAGCCCCGCCGCGCTCGCCGCGGTGGACCGCTGGGCCGCGCTCCAGAGTGCGGAGGGCGGCACCGACGAGGGCGCGCCCGGCGTCGTCTCGCGTACGGTCGACGCCCTGCTCGGGGTCGCGCTCTAGCTCCTGTACGGGGCGGAGCGTGGCTCCGGCACAGAGACGGAGCGCCGCACGGGATCGTCTCCCGTGCGGCGCTCCGCCGTTCGTCACCGCTGTGCGGTCAGTCCTCGTCGGGGGTCTCCCCGGAGCCGTTGCCGGGGTCCTTGCCCGGCGTCTCGTCCGGCCCCTCGGCCCCCTGGCCGTCGGCGTCCCTGCCCCGCCCCGGCTCCGTGCGCGGCGGCTTCGGCGGGCGGGTGCGGCCGGTTGCGGGGTCGCGCAGATACGGTATGTCGCCGGACTCCGTCGCATGGCCGCCGGGCCCCTGCCCGGGGCCGCCGTCCCGGCGTCGCAGATAGCGCTCGAACTCCCGGGCGATCGCCTCGCCGGACGCCTCGGGAAGCTCCGCGGTGTCCCGCGCCTCCTCCAGCGTCTGCACGTACTCGGCGACCTCGCTGTCCTCCGAGGCCAGTTGGTCCACCCCGAGCTGCCAGGCCCGCGCGTCCTCGGGCAGTTCGCCCAGCGGGATCCGCAGCCCGATCAGGTCCTCCAGGCGGTTCAGCAGGGCCAGCGTCGCCTTCGGGTTCGGCGGCTGCGACACGTAGTGCGGGACCGCCGCCCACAGGCTGACCGCCGGCACCCCGGCGTGCGTGCAGGCCTCCTGGAGGACCCCGACGATGCCCGTGGGCCCTTCGTACCGCGTCTCCTCCAGGTCCATCGTCCGGGCCAGGTCAGCGTCCGAGGTGACCCCGCTCACCGGCACCGGCCGGGTGTGCGGGGTGTCGCCGAGCAACGCGCCCAGGATGACGACCATCTCGACGCCCAGCTCATGGGCGAAGCCGAGGATCTCGTTGCAGAACGACCGCCAGCGCATGGAGGGTTCGATGCCGCGCACCAGGACCAGGTCCCGGGGCTTGTCGCCGCCCACCCGCACCACGGACAGCCGCGTCGTCGGCCAGGTGATCTTCCGGGTGCCGCCGTCCAGCCACACCGTGGGCCGGTTGACCTGGAAGTCGTAGTAGTCCTCGGCGTCCAGCGCCGCGAACACCTCGCCCTTCCACTCCCGGTCCAGATGACCGACCGCTGTGGAGGCGGCGTCCCCGGCGTCGTTCCAGCCTTCGAACGCGGCCACCATGACCGGGTCGATCAGCTCGGGCACCGACTCGAGCTCGATCACCCGGGCCTCCTTCCGATGTCTCCATACGTACGGAGCAACCTTACGGCTTCCGGGCCTTCCCGCCGCAGCTCTCTTGCACGGCCGGGTGAACCCTGCCACCAGGAGTGGATCATCGGCTCGATCAGTGCATCATGCCCCCGCCGGGCGGGCGGTCGGCCGGCTCCGCCTCAGTCGCGCGGCGCGGACGGGGCCTCCCGCCGCACCACCGGGGCGATCTCCTCCGCGAACCGCTGGAGCGTCTCCAACTGCTCCGGCCGGCCGAGGCCGAAACCGTCCACCGTGATCGACTGGAGGTCGTGGCGGTAGACCTCGTGCCAGCGCAGGATCTTGTCGATGATCTGCTGCGGGCTGCCGATCAGCTGCGGGCCGTCCTCGATCGCCTCCTCGATGGTGCGGAACGGGGTGTTGTAGCCGGCCTTGCCCTCCAGGTGCGGTTGGAAGATCTGCCGCACCCGTGCCTCGTACAGCTCCTTGTACCGTGTGACGGCCGCCTGCGAGGTGTCGGCGATGAGGAGGCCGCCCGATCCCGCCGCCACCTCGGCGTCCGCCGGATCGTGCCCGTAGGCCTCGAACCGCTCCCGGTAGTGGGCGATGAGCCGGGCGTAGGCCTCCAGCGGCTGGATGGCGTTGGCGGTGAACAGCGGGTCGCCGTGCTTGGCGGCCAGCTCGGGGGAGTTGAGGCTGGTCGCCGAGCCGTGCCAGATCCGGGGCACGCCCGCGTACGGGCGCGGCACCGTCGTCACGTTCTTCAGGGGCGGCCGGAACTCGCCCTCCCAGTCGACGCCCTCCTCGCTCCACAGCCGCCGCAGCAGCTCGTACTTCTCCTTCTGGAGGTCCCACTGCCGTGCCTCGTCGAGCCCGAACAGGTCGAAGTGGCCGGCCTCCGCGCCCTTGCCGACGACGAGTTCGACCCGGCCGCGGGATATCTGGTCGAGCGTCGCGAAGTCCTCCGCCACCCGGACCGGGTCGAGGATCGCGACGACGGTCACCCCGGTGAGCAGCCGGATGGTGCTCGTACGGGCCGCGATCGCGCCCAGCACCACGCTCGGGCTGGAGGAGAGGAAGGCCCCGGCGTGCCGTTCGCCGACGGAGTACGCCTCGAAGCCGAGCCGCTCCGCCACCGCGGCGGTGTCGATCACTTCCTCGAACCGGTCGGCGGCGGGGAGGAGTTCACCGGTGAGCGGGTGCGGCTCGTGGCCGATCAGGGAGAGCACGGAGAATCTCATGAACTCCACTGTCCCCGGGGCACGTTGCGGGCGTATGGCGGGAGTGTGGCGCGTGTGCCGGGGCGTTCGCGCGGGGCGGCGGGGCGGCTCCTTTACGGTGAGCCGCCCCGCCGCCCGTCCACGGCGGACCCGTGGCGACGGGGTCAGTCCTTGTCGGCCAGCAGCTTCTCGACGCCGGCGCGGACGTCGTCCGTCGCCAGGCCCCGGATCGTCAGCGTGGTCCGGCGGCGCAGCACGTCGTCCGCCGTCTCGGCCCACTCGTGGTCCCGGGCGTAGGCGACCTGGGCCCAGATCTCCGGGGCGTCCGGGTGGACGCGCTCGGCCAGCTCCGGGCTCTCGTTGGCCAGCCGGGCGATGTCGAAGGCGAGCGAGCCGTAGTGCGTGGCCAGGTGCCGGGCGGTGTCCGGGGCCATGCGCGGGCCGGGCGCCGGGCCGTCGATCAGCAGCCGGTGGGCGACCGCGTTCGGGTTGGCGATGCCGGGCAGCGGGAGCTTGCGCGGCAGCCGGTTCATCGGCTCCATGTCCTCGGCCAGCGGGTGCCCGGGGAGGGCGGCCAGCTTGTTCATGACGGTGCGGCCGATGTGGCGGAAGGTCGTCCACTTGCCGCCCGCGACCGACAGCATCCCGCCGCGGCCCTCGGTGACGACCGTCTCGCGCTTGGCCTTGGAGGTGTCGCCGGGACCGCCGGGCAGCACGCGCAGACCGGCGAAGGAGTAGGTGATCAGATCGCGCGAGAGCTGCTGGTCCTTGATCGAGAACGCCGCCTCGTCGAGGATCTGCGCGGTGTCGGCCTCGGTCACCGAGACGTCCGCCGGGTCGCCCTCGTACTCCTCGTCCGTCGTGCCGAGGAGCAGCATGTCCTCCCACGGCAGCGCGAACGTGATGCGGTACTTGTCGATCGGGGTGGCCAGCGCCGCGCGCCACGGCCGGGTCCGCTTGAGGACCAGGTGCGCGCCCTTGGAGAGCCGGATGGAGGGGGCCGCGTTGGGGTCCTCCATCTTCCGCAGGTGGTCGACCCAGGGGCCGGTGGCGTTCAGCACGAGGCGGGCGTCGACGCCGAACTCGGTGCCGTCGGTGCTGTCCTTCAGCTCGGCGCCGGTGACCCGGCCCCGGGTGAAGCGGAGCCCGGTGACGGCCGCGTGGTTGAGGACGACCGCGCCCGCGTCGACCGCCGCGCGGACCGTCATCAGCGCCATGCGGGCGTCGTTCATCTGGTCGTCGCGGTAGACCGCGACCGCCTTCAGGTCGTCCGTGCGCAGCTCGGGGACGTCGCGCTGGGCCTTGGCCGGGGAGATGACGTGGCCGACGCCGTCGCCGAACGCGGACAGCGCGGAGTAGGCGAAGACGCCCGCGCCGAGCTTGGCCGCGCCGTGCGGGCCGCCCTTGTAGACGGGCAGGTAGAAGGTGAGCGGGTTGGCCAGGTGCGGGGCCACCTCGCGGGAGACCGCGCGGCGCTCGAAGTGGTTCTCCGCGACCAGCTTGACCGCGCCGGTCTGGAGGTAGCGCAGACCGCCGTGGAGGAGCTTGGAGGAGGCGGAGGAGGTGGCGCCGGCGAAGTCGCCGGCGTCCACCAGGGCCACCCGCAGCCCGGACTGCGCGGCATGCCAGGCGGTGGAGATGCCCAGGATGCCGCCGCCGATGACCAGGAGGTCGTACGTGGCCCGGGACAGCTGGTCCCGGGTCTCGGCGCGGCTCGGCAGCGAGCCGGAGGCCGGGTGCGTTCCGAGGGCGGGAACGCTCTGCAGGGTGGTCATGGTGATGCTCCTCGTCAGCTTTCTTCGTCCTCGATCCAGCCCATGGTCCGTTCGACGGCCTTGAGCCAGCTCTTGTACTCGCGGGCACGGGTGTCCGCGTCCATGCGGGGTGTCCACTCGGCGGCCCGGCGCCAGTTGGCGCGCAGCGCGTCGGTGTCCGGCCAGAAGCCGACGGCCAGACCGGCGGCGTAGGCGGCGCCGAGGCAGGTGGTCTCGGCGACCATGGGGCGCACCACGGGCGCGTCCAGGAAGTCGGCGAGCGTCTGCATCAGCAGGTTGTTGGAGGTCATCCCGCCGTCGACCTTGAGCGCGGTCAGCTCGACGCCGGAGTCCTTCGTCATGGCGTCGCTGATCTCGCGGGTCTGCCAGGCGGTGGCCTCCAGGACGGCACGGGCGATGTGCGCCTTGGTGACGTAACGGGTGAGACCGGTGATCACCCCGCGGGCGTCGGGACGCCAGTAGGGGGCGAAGAGGCCGGAGAAGGCGGGCACGAAGTACGCGCCGCCGTTGTCCTCGACCGAGGAGGCCAGGGTCTCGATCTCGGCGGCCGACTTGATCAGGCCCATCTGGTCGCGCATCCACTGCACCAGCGAGCCGGTGACCGCGATGGAGCCCTCCAGCGCGTACACCGGGGGCTGGTCGCCGATCTGGTAGCCGACGGTGGTGAGCAGCCCGTTGTACGAGTTCACCGGGGTGCCACCGGTGTTCATCAGCATGAAGGTGCCGGTGCCGTACGTGGACTTGGCCTCGCCCTCGGAGAAGCAGGTCTGGCCGAACAGGGCCGCCTGCTGGTCGCCGAGCGCGGAGGCGACCGGGACGCCGTCGAGGATGCCGCCCTTGGCGTTGCCGTAGACCTCGGCGGAGGAGCGGATCTCGGGGAGCACCGCGGCCGGGATGCCGATGGAGGACAGGATCTTCTCGTCCCAGGCCATCGTGTGCAGGTTCATCAGGAGGGTGCGCGAGGCGTTGGTGACGTCGGTGACGTGGACGCCGCCGTCGGTGCCGCCGGTCAGGTTCCAGATGACCCAGGAGTCCATGGTGCCGAAGAGGATGTCGCCGCGCTCGGCGCGCTCGCGCAGTCCCTCGACGTTGTCGAGCAGCCAGCGGACCTTGGGCCCGGCGAAGTACGAGGCGAGCGGCAGTCCGGTCTCGCGGCGGAACCGGTCCTGGCCCACGTTGCGGCCGAGCTCCTTGCAGAGCGCGTCGGTGCGGGTGTCCTGCCAGACCAGCGCGTTGTGCACCGGCTCGCCGGTGTTCTTGTCCCAGAGCAGCGTGGTCTCGCGCTGGTTGGTGATGCCGATCGCCTTGACGTCGGCGGAGGTGATGCCGGCCTTGACGATGGCCCCGGCGACGACCTCCTGGACGTTCTCCCAGATCTCGGTCGCGTCGTGCTCGACCCAGCCCGGCTTGGGGAAGATCTGCTCGTGCTCCTTCTGGTCGACGGAGACGATCCGGCCGTCCTTGTCGAAGACGATGCAGCGGCTGGAGGTGGTGCCCTGGTCGATGGCGGCGATGAACGGTCCGCTGCCGTGGGTGCCGGTGGTGTGTGCGTCGGTCACGATGTGCTCCCGGAAGTCTGTGGAATGAGGAGGGTGCGGCTAGGCGAAGGCGAGGTTGTAGAGCCCGCCGGCGAGTGCGCCGCCGACGAGCGGACCCACGATGGGTACCCACGCGTAGCCCCAGTCCGAACCACCCTTGTTCGGCAGCGGCAGCAGGGAGTGCACGATGCGCGGACCGAGGTCGCGGACCGGGTTGATGGCGTAGCCGGTCGGGCCGCCGAGCGAGAGGCCGATGCCGACGACGACCAGGGCGGTGATCAGCGCGCCGAGCACGCCGATGCCGTTGCCCCCGTCGTTCAGGCCCTGGGTCAGGATCGCCAGGACCAGCACGGCGGTCGCGATGATCTCGGTGACGACGTTCTGGACACCGTTGCGGATCTCGGGGCCGGTGGAGAAGATCCCGAGCACCGGGCCCGCCTTCGGGGCGGCGGTCTGGTCGACCATGCCCTCGTCGGTGGACGTGGTGCCGACGATCTCCGGGTCGGTCAGGTGGGCGTGGAACTGGCCGTAGTAGACCGCCCAGACCAGCAGGGCGCCGATCATCGCGCCGAGCAGCTGCGAGCCGAGGTAGAGGGGGACGTCGCCCCACTCCGTGCCGCCCTGGATGGCCAGGCCGACCGTGACCGCGGGGTTGAGGTGGGCGCCCGATACGCCGCCGGCGAGGTAGGCGCCGGTCAGCACGGCGAAGCCCCACCCGAAGGTGATGGCCAGCCAGCCCGCGTTCCGGGCCTTCGAGCTCTTCAGCGTGACGGCGGCACAGACACCGCCGCCGAGCAGGATGAGTACGGCGGTACCTATGGTCTCGCCGATGAAAATGTCGGAGCTGGACACCCGCGACTCCTTTGTCCTTCGTCCAGGGGAGAGCGGAGCACCGGTCCCGCCGGTGTTCCGCGCCCCAGATGGGTATCCACGAAGCGTGGGCAGCCCACCTGTAAGGGCTTGACCGGCCCTTGGCACTGTCACACCCTAACGCGTATTGCCGTTAGTCGTTCGACAATGCCGACCGTTGAACGGCAGTGTTTCCCCCGAGTGAAGGAAGCGTCAAGGGTTCCGGGGACCACGACTCGGTGCGCGACGGGATCGTTACCGCAAGGGACCGGGACGGGCCGGGCCGGGGCGCGCGTGGGTGCGACACCGGACGCCGGGCGTCGGGGGCGGACGCGGCTGCGCAGGGGCCCATGGGGGCGGTCCCGCCCGCGGGGCGTGCGTACGGGGTCGGAGGGACGGTGGCGCGCGGAGCGGCGGGCGGGACGCCCCCGCGGACCGTCAGAAGCGGCCGGCGCCCAGATCCCGGGAGACCGCGCGGGCGCAGTCCCGTACGGAGGCGATCAGCTCGGGGCGCAGCGTCCCGCCCGGGGCCACCCGCTCCACCGCGCCCGTCACGGCGACCGCCCCGACGGGCATCCTGCGCCGGTCGTGGACCGGGGCGGCCACCGCGGCCACGCCCTCCCAGGTCTCCTCGGCGTCGGCGGCCCAGCCCTGGGCGCGGATCAGGTCGAGCATCGACTCGAACGCGCCCGCCTCGGTGACGGTGCGCCCGGTGAAGGAGCGGCGCTCCGCCTCCATGACCTCGCTGTGGGCCACCGGATCGTACGCGGACAGCACCTTGCCCAGCGCCGTGGAGTGCAGCGGCTGCATGGCCCCGACCTCCAGCACCTGGCGGCTGTCGTCGGGCCGGAAGACGTGGTGGACGATCAGGACGCCGTGCTGGTGCAGCACCCCGAGGTGGACGCTCTCGCCGCTGGAGCGGGCCAGGTCGTCCGTCCAGACCAGGGCGCGGGCCCGCAGCTCGTGGACGTCCAGGTAGCTGTTGCCCAGGCGGAGCAGTTCGGCGCCCAGCTGGTAGCGCCCGGACGCCGCGTCCTGCTCGACGAAGCCCTCCAGCTGGAGCGTGCGCAGGATGCCGTGCGCGGTGCCCTTGGCCAGCCCCAGCGAGGAGGCGATGTCGGAGAGCCCGAGCCGGCGCTCGCCGCCCGCCAGCAGACGCAGCATCGCGGCCGCCCGCTCCAGCGACTGGATGTTCTTGGCCATCGCGCCGTACTCCTCCACCTCGGTTCGACAATGCTGAACACTATCGGTCGATGCCGACCTGCGCCGGACTCCGGGGGAAAGTCTCCGCCACCGTGTCGCGCGCGCCGCACCCGCACAGCATGCAGTCCGTCCCATGGACGCACCTACGGTCCCGGGCGGCGTCCGGCTACGCTGGCGAGGTGCGCCTTCCCCGAGAAGGACGCAAAGCCGACAGCCGTCGCATCCCTGGGAGATCATCCATGGCCTCGTTGCCGACATCCGCCGCCGACAGCCGGACCCGCGCAGACGCGCTCCGAGAGGCACTCGCCACCCGCGTGGTGGTGGCCGACGGGGCGATGGGCACCATGCTCCAGGCACAGGACCCCACGCTGGAGGACTTCGAGAACCTCGAAGGCTGCAACGAGATCCTGAACATCACCCGGCCCGACATCGTGCGCTCGGTCCACGAGGAGTACTTCGCGGTCGGCGTCGACTGCGTCGAGACCAACACCTTCGGCGCGAACCACTCCGCCGCCAACGAGTACGAGATCGCCGACCGCATCTTCGAGCTCTCCGAGTCCGGCGCTCGCATCGCCCGCGAGGTCGCCGACGAGTTCGGCGCGAAGGACGGCCGCCAGCGCTGGGTCCTCGGCTCGATCGGCCCCGGCACCAAGCTGCCCTCGCTCGGCCACATCGCCTACGACGTCCTGCGCGACGGCTACCAGAAGAACGCCGAAGGCCTCCTCACGGGCGGCTCCGACGCCCTGATCGTCGAGACCACCCAGGACCTGCTCCAGACGAAGTCCAGCATCATCGGCGCGCGCCGGGCGATGGACGCCCTCGGCGTCCACGTGCCCCTGATCTGCTCCCTCGCCTTCGAGACCACCGGCGTCATGCTGCTGGGCTCCGAGATCGGCGCCGCCCTGACCGCCCTGGAGCCGCTGGGCATCGACCTGATCGGCCTGAACTGCTCGACCGGCCCGGACGAGATGAGCGAGCACCTGCGCTACCTCGCCCGCCACTCCCGTACGCCGCTGATGTGCATGCCCAACGCCGGTCTGCCCGTCCTCACCAAGGACGGCGCGCACTTCCCGCTCGGCCCCGACGGTCTCGCCGACTCCCAGGAGAACTTCGTCCGGGACTACGGCCTCTCTCTCATCGGCGGCTGCTGCGGCACGACCCCGGAGCACCTGCGGGCCGTCGTCGACCGCGCCCGCGAGCTGACACCCACCGAGCGCGACCCGCGCCCCGAGCCCGGCGCGGCCTCCCTCTACCAGACCATCCCCTTCCGGCAGGACACCGCCTACCTGGCGATCGGGGAGCGCACCAACGCCAACGGCTCCAAGAAGTTCCGCGAGGCCATGCTGGAGGCCCGCTGGGACGACTGCGTGGAGATGGCCCGCGACCAGATCCGCGAGGGCGCGCACATGCTCGACCTCTGCGTCGACTACGTGGGCCGCGACGGCGTCGCCGACATGGCCGAGCTGGCCGGCCGCTTCGCGACCGCCTCCACCCTGCCGATCGTGCTGGACTCCACCGAGCTGCCCGTGCTCCGCGCGGGCCTGGAGAAGCTCGGCGGCCGGGCCGTGCTGAACTCGGTGAACTACGAGGACGGCGACGGCCCCGAGTCCCGCTTCGCGCAGGTCAGCGCCCTGGCCGCCGAGCACGGCGCCGCGCTGATCGCCCTCACGATCGACGAGGAGGGCCAGGCCCGCACCGTCGAGAACAAGGTCGCCATCGCCGAGCGGCTGATCGAGGACCTCACCGCCAACTGGTCCATCCGCGAGTCCGACATCCTCATCGACACCCTGACCTTCACCATCTGCACCGGCCAGGAGGAGTCCCGCGGCGACGGCATCGCCACCATCGGGGCCATCCGCGAGCTGAAGAAGCGCCACCCCGACGTCCAGACCACGCTGGGCCTCTCCAACATCTCCTTCGGCCTCAACCCGGCCGCCCGCGTCGTGCTGAACTCCGTCTTCCTCGACGAGTGCGTCAAGGCGGGCCTGGACTCCGCGATCGTGCACGCCTCGAAGATCCTGCCGATCGCCCGGCTGGAGGAGGAGCAGGTCAAGGTCGCCCTCGACCTGATCTACGACCGCCGCGCCGAGGGCTACGACCCCCTCCAGAAGCTCATGGAGCTGTTCGAGGGCGTCAACATGAAGTCGATGAAGGCGGGCAAGGCCGAGGAGCTGATGGCCCTCCCGCTGGACGAGCGGCTCCAGCGCCGCATCATCGACGGCGAGAAGAACGGCCTGGAGGCCGACCTCGACGAGGCCCTCCAGGACACCCCCGCCCTCGACATCGTCAACAACACGCTGCTGGAAGGCATGAAGGTCGTCGGCGAGCTGTTCGGCTCCGGCCAGATGCAGCTGCCGTTCGTCCTCCAGTCCGCCGAGGTCATGAAGAGCGCGGTGGCCCACCTGGAGCCGCACATGGAGAAGTCCGACGACGAGGGCAAGGGCACCATCGTGCTCGCCACCGTCCGCGGCGACGTCCACGACATCGGCAAGAACCTCGTCGACATCATCCTCTCCAACAACGGCTACAACGTCGTCAACCTCGGCATCAAGCAGCCCGTCTCCGCGATCCTGGAAGCCGCCGAGGAGCACCGCGCCGACGTCATCGGCATGTCCGGTCTCCTGGTGAAGTCGACCGTGATCATGAAGGAGAACCTCCAGGAGCTCAACCAGCGCAAGATGGCCGCCGACTTCCCGGTCATCCTCGGTGGCGCCGCGCTGACCAGGGCCTACGTCGAGCAGGACTTGCACGAGATCTACGAGGGCGAGGTCCGCTACGCCCGGGACGCCTTCGAGGGGCTGCGCCTCATGGACGCGCTCATCGGCGTCAAGCGGGGGGTGCCGGGCGCGGCCCTGCCCGAGCTGAAGCAGCGCCGGGTCCCCAAGAAGGACGTGGCGGTGCTGGAGGTCGAGGAGCCCGAGGGTTCGGTGCGCTCGGACGTCTCCACCACCAACCCGATCCCCGAGCCGCCGTTCCGTGGCACCCGCGTCATCAAGGGCATCCCGCTCAAGGACTACGCCTCCTGGCTCGACGAGGGCGCCCTGTTCAAGGGGCAGTGGGGCCTCAAGCAGGCCCGGACCGGCGACGGACCGACGTACGAGGAGCTGGTGGAGACCGAGGGACGACCGCACCTGCGCGGCTGGCTCGACCACCTCCAGTCCAACAACCTCCTGGAGGCGGCCGTCGTCTACGGCTACTTCCCCTGCGTCTCCAAGGGCGACGACCTGGTCCTCCTCCACGAGGACGGCTCCGAGCGCACCCGCTTCACCTTCCCGCGCCAGCGCCGCGGCCGCCGCCTCTGCCTCGCCGACTTCTTCCGCCCCGAGGAGTCCGGTGAGACCGACGTCATCGGCCTCCAGATCGTGACCGTCGGCTCCCGGATCGGCGAGGCCACCGCCGAATTGTTCGCCGCCAACTCCTACCGCGACTACCTGGAGCTGCACGGGCTCTCCGTCCAGCTCGCCGAGGCCCTCGCCGAGTACTGGCACGCCCGGGTCCGCAGCGAGCTCGGCTTCGCCGGGGAGGACCCCGAGGACGTCGAGGACATGTTCGCGCTGAAGTACCGCGGCGCACGGTTCTCGCTCGGTTACGGGGCGTGCCCGGACCTGGAGGACCGGGCCAAGATCGCCGACCTGCTCCAGCCGGAGCGGATCGGTGTGCACCTCTCCGAGGAGTTCCAGCTCCACCCGGAGCAGTCCACCGACGCCATCGTCATCCACCACCCCGAGGCCAAGTACTTCAACGCCCGGTAGCCGCCGGTTCACCCCACGGTCTCGCGCCCTTCGCGCACCGCGGCCCGACACGTCGTACACTGGTCGGTCCAGTGCAGGCCGGTCGCCCTCCCGTTCTCCGGGAATGGCGGCCGGCCTTCTCGTCCCTTACGGAAGGTGTGCCGGATGACCAGTACGGTCCCCGCGTCCTTGACCCGCACGGCCGAAGACGCCGCCCTGCAGGCGGTCCTTCTCGACATGGACGGAACCCTGGTCGATACCGAGGGCTTCTGGTGGGAGGTCGAGAAGGAGGTCTTCGCCGGCCTGGGGCACCGGCTGGAAGAGGCCTGGCGCGACGTGGTCGTCGGCGGTCCGATGACCCGCAGCGCCGGCTACCTCATCGACGCCACCGGCGCCGACATCCGGCTGGACGAGCTGACGGTGCTGCTCAACGACGGATTCGAGAAGCGCATCGAGCGCGGGGTGCCGCTGATGCCGGGCGCGGAGCGGCTGCTCGCCGAGCTGGGCGCCTACGAGGTGCCCACCGCGCTCGTCTCCGCCTCCCACCGGCGGATCATCGACCGGGTGCTGGACTCGGTGGGCCACCACCACTTCGCGCTCACCGTCGCCGGGGACGAGGTCGCCCGGACCAAGCCCCACCCCGAGCCCTACCTCACCGCTGCCGCGGGCTTCGGCGCCGACCCCTGGCGCTGCGCCGTCATCGAGGACACCGCGACCGGGGTGGCCGCCGCCGAGGCCGCCGGCTGCCGGGTCGTCGCCGTGCCGTCCGTGGCCCCGATCGCGCCGGCGGCCGGGCGTGTGGTCGTCGGCTCCCTCGAAGAGGTCGACCTCGCCTTCCTGCGCAAGCTCATCACCCGAGCGGGCGGAACGGGCTGAACCGCGGGGGGCGGGCGCCCGCGCCGGCCGGGCACTTGTGAACGAACAGCGGATTTTCTGGTCGGCCCCGTGTGCGTTCCGGCAACGTCCTGTGGATGTAGATCAGTTGCGGGGTGCATCTGTGAAGAGGTGCGGCAGGTGACCTTCCTCACCTGTGACCCTCCGGTGGGCCGCCGGGATCGGATGAGCTGTCCGCAATGGTGAGCGTATGTCGCCCCATCCGGTCGCCCGGGGAGCGGGGGCCGCCCGCCGGACGGTCGGAGGAACCACCCGCGGCTACTAGCTTTGATTCCTCACCCGCCGGGATGAGGGAGAACGTCCAGATGAACCGCAAGACCCTGGTGCTGCCGGCCGTCGTCGGCCTGCTCGCCCCCGTGCTCGCCGCCTGCGGCAGCGCGGACAGCGGCGCCGGTGGCGACGGAGCCATCGTCGTCGGCACCACGGACCAGCTCGTGGCCTCCAAGGAGAACCCCGCGCCGCTCGACCCGGCCATCGGCTACGAGGCGGGCGTCTGGAACGTCCTGCGGCAGACCGTGCAGACCCTGACCACGGTGCCGGGCGGCGGTGGCGAGCCGGTGCCCGAGGCCGCGCGCAGCTGCACCTTCACCGACACCGCCAACGAGAGCTACCGCTGCACGCTGCGGCCGGGCCTCACGTTCGCCGACGGGACGGCCGTCACCGCCGAGGACGTGAAGCACTCCATCCAGCGCGTCATCGACATCGACGCGGACAGCGGCCCGGTCGGACTGCTCGCCAACATCGACATGATCGAGACCAAGGGCGACGACCAGGTGATCTTCCACCTGAACACGCCCGACGCGACCTTCCCGTACAAGCTCGCCACCCCCGCCGCCGGCATCGTCCCGAAGGCGCAGTACCCGGCGAAGGAGGGGCGCACCGGCTTCCAGGTGAACGGCTCCGGCCCGTACACCATGAAGCCGCAGGTCGAGGACGGCCGGGTCGTCAAGATCGCCTTCACCAAGAACCCCTCGTACAAGGGCGAGCTCAAGGTGCTCAACGACCGGGTGGAGATGGACCTGTTCCCCGACGCCGAGGCCATGGGCAAGGCGCTCGACGAGGAGAAGATCCACCTGATGACCCGGGCGATGTCGCCCCAGCAGGCGAGCGACATGCTCGTGGAGCCGGAGGAGGGCGTCGAGCTCACCGAACTGCCCGGCCTCGCCATCAGCTACGTCGGGTTCGACACCAAGGACCCGGTGGTCAGCAAGCCCGTCCGGCAGGCCATGGCGCAGATCGTCGACCGGGGAGCGATCGCGGGCAAGGTGTACGGCACCACGGCCGAACCGCTCTACTCGCTGATCCCGTCCAGCATCGCCGGGCACACCAACGCCTTCTTCAACAAGTACGGCGAGCCCAGCACCGCCAAGGCCCGGGCCATCCTCGACGACGCCGGGATCAAGACGCCGGTGAAGTTCACCCTGCACTACACCAGCGACCACTACGGCCCGGCCACCGCGGAGGAGTTCAAGGCGATCCAGCGGCAGCTCAACAGCTCGGGCCTCTTCGACGTCTCCGTCCAGGGCAAGGAGTGGTCGCAGTACCGCCCCGAGCAGAAGCGCGGCGACTACGCGGCCTACGGCATGGGCTGGTTCCCCGACTTCCCGGACCCGGACAACTACACCGCGCCCTTCCTGGACGCGAACAACTTCCTCAACTCGCCCTACCGGTCCCGCGAGGCGCAGAAGGTCCTCATCCCGCAGTCCCGCCGCGAGACCGACCGCACCGCCGCCGGCGCCACCTACGAGAAGCTCCAGGACATCGTCGCCACCGACGTGCCGGTGCTGCCGATCTGGCAGGGCAAGCAGTACGTCGCCTCGCGCGACGGGATCGCCGGGGTGGAGCGCTCCGTCAGCGCCACCTCCGAACTCCAGCTCTGGGAGCTCAACCGGCCCAGCGTCTGAGACCCGCCCGGAAAGCCGTCCGGCCCGTCCCCACCCCGTATCGGGTGGGGACGGGCCGGACGGCTCCGTCGTGCCCGGGTCCGTGCGCGCGGCGTACGGGCGGGGGCCGCTACTGCGCGCCGGGACGCACCAGCCCGCTCTCGTACGCGTACACCGCGGCCTGCACCCGGTCGCGCAGGCCCAGCTTCGTGAGCACATGGCCCACATGCGTCTTGACCGTCGTCTCGCTGACGAAGAGATCCGCCGCGATCTCCGCGTTGGACAGGCCCCGCGCCACCAGCTTCAACACCTCGACCTCGCGGTCGGTCAGCGTGTGCAGGGCGTCCGGCACCGGGTCCTCGCCGGACGGCAGATGATCCGCGTACTTGTCCAGCAGCCGGCGCGTGATGCTCGGCGCGAGCATCGCCTCGCCCGCCGCCACCACCCTGATCGCCTGCACCAGCTCCGCCGCCGGCGCGTCCTTCAGCAGGAAGCCGCTCGCCCCGGCGCGCAACGCCTCCACCACGTACTCGTCGAGATCGAAGGTGGTCAGCACCAGCACCTTCGCCGGGCCGTCCTTCCCGGGGCCGGTGATCTGGCGCGTGGCCTCCACGCCGTCCATCCGCGGCATCCGGATGTCCATCAGCACCACATCGGGCTGCAGCGCCCGCACCTGATCGATGGCCTGCAGACCGTCACCGGCCTCACCGACCACCGCCAGATCGCCCTCGGCCTCCAGGATCATCCGGAAACCGGTGCGCAGCAGAGGCTGGTCGTCGACCAGAAGGACGCGGATCGCCACAGGAACTCCTTAAGGGCCCTCAAGGGCCACGGCACGGCCGGCCTCGGCCCGGACCGGTCCCATTCTGCCCTGGCCATCCTCGCCCGAATCCGCCGGGCGGACCGACAGCGGGTATACCGGGGGAGTCCCGCCGAATTCCGGACACACCGCCTGGTGGTCGCACCAGCCGCACAGCTTCGTCGGCCGGGGCCGCCAGTCCCCCGTCTCCGTCGCCAGCGAGATCGCGTCCCACAGGGCCAGCAGCTTGCGCTCCACCCGCTCCAGGTCCGCCACCACCGGGTCGTACGTCAGCACGTCCCCGCTGCCCAGATAGACCAGCTGGAGCCGGCGCGGCACCACGCCCTTCAGCCGCCAGATCACCAGCGCGTAGAACGTCATCTGGAACAGCGGACCGTCGGAATACTCCGGCCGCGGCGCCTTCCCCGTCTTGTAGTCGACGATCCGCACCTCGCCGCTCGGCGCGACGTCCACCCGGTCGATCACCCCGCGCAGCCGCAGCCCCGACTCCAGCTCCGTCTCGACGAACAGCTCACGCTCCGCCGGCTCCAGCCGCGTCGGGTCCTCCAGCGAGAACCACCGGTCCACCAACCGCTCCGCCTCGCCCAGCCACCGCGTCAGCCGCTCGCCCTCGGTGTCCCCGGCGAACAGATCGCTCAGCTCCGGCTTCGACTCCAGCAGCCGGTCCCACTGGCCCGGAATGAGCGCCCGCGCCCGCGGCGCCGTCCGGTCGGCCGCGGGCGCGTCGAACAGGCGCTCCAGCACCGCATGGACCAGCGTGCCGCGGGTAGCCGCCTCGCTGGGCTTCTCCGGCAGCTTGTCGATGACCCGGAAGCGGTAGAGCAGGGGACACTGCATGAAATCGCTCGCCCGCGACGGCGACAGGGACGAAGGCGGCAGGGGCGGCCGCGGCACGGAGGTCATGTCTCAAGACCCTACGGCCCGCCACTGACAGCGAGCGGCATACCATCGACGGCAGACCCTCGCACACTGCATGATCGTGGCCAACGCCACTCACCGAACCGAAGGGACCCCGTGGACGACAGCGGCGACAGCGGGCGGCCGCAGCCCGGCGCAGGGGGAACGGCTCCCGGCACCGATCCCGACAGCGGCAAGCCGAAACGTCCCGCCGAGCCGGGCGGCGGCCTGCTCATGGGCCGGCCCTTCGGCGTGCCCGTCTACGTCGCCCCCAGCTGGTTCGTCGTCGCCGCGCTGATCACCTGGGTCTTCGGCGGCCAGCTCGACCGCGTGCTGCCCGAGCTGGGCGGCGCCCGCTACCTCGTCGCCCTGTTCTTCGCCATCGCCTTCTACGCCTCCGTGCTCGTCCACGAGCTGGCCCACACCGTCGCCGCCCTGCGCTACAAACTCCCGGTCCGCCGCATCCAGCTCCAGTTCTTCGGCGGCGTATCGGAGATCGAGAAGGAGAGCGAGACCCCCGGCCGCGAGTTCGTCCTCGCCTTCGTCGGACCGCTCCTCTCCCTGGTCCTCGGCGGCGTCTTCTACGGGGCGATGCAGCTCGTCGAGCCCGGCACCGTCCCCGGCGTCCTGCTCGCGGGCCTGATGATCTCCAACCTCATCGTGGCCGCCTTCAACCTGCTGCCCGGCCTGCCGCTGGACGGCGGCCGGATGCTCCGCGCCGTCGTCTGGAAGATCACCGGCAAGCCCATGAGCGGCACCATCGCCGCCGCCTGGGTCGGCCGCGGCCTCGCCGTCACCGTCCTCATCGGACTGCCGCTGCTCACCCACACCGGAGCCCTCGGCGGTAGCGCCCAGGACATCGGCGGGGTCGAGACCGTCATGGACGCGCTGCTCGCCGCGATCCTCGCCGGCATCATCTGGACCGGCGCCGGCAACAGCCTGCGCATGGCCCGCCTCCGCGAGCACCTGCCCGACCTCCGGGCCCGCACCCTCACCCGCCGCGCCGTCCCCGTCGAGTCCGCCACCCCGCTCTCCGAAGCGCTGCGCCGGGCCAACGAGGCGGGCGCCCGGGCCCTGGTCGTCGTCGACGGACAGGGCAACCCCAAGGGCGTCGTCCGCGAGGCCGCCATCGTCGGCGTCCCCGAACACCGCCGCCCCTGGGTCGCCGTCAGCGGCCTCGCCCAGGACCTCACCGACGGCATGAAGGTCCCCGCGGAACTGGCCGGCGAAGCCCTCCTGGACCGGCTCAAGGCCACCCCCGCCACCGAGTACCTGGTCGTCGAGGAGACCGGCGAGATCTACGGAGTCCTCTCCACCGCCGACGTCGAGCGCGCCTTCGTCAAGGCCATGGCCCGCCCCGAGGCCTGACGGCCCCGCCCCGGCGGGAGCGGCGGCAGGAGGCCCCGGAATCACCGGTAGGCTGGTCACATGTCTGAACCGACCGGTGCCGCCCGCCGACGCGGGCCCTTCAAGGTCGGGGACCAGGTACAGCTCACCGACCCCAAGGGCCGCCACTACACCTTCACGCTCGAAGCCGGAAAGAACTTCCACACCCACAAGGGTTCTTTCCCGCACGACGAGCTGATCGGTGCTCCCGAGGGCAGTGTTGTCCGCACCACGGGAAACGTCGCCTATCTCGCGCTGCGCCCCCTGCTCCCCGACTACGTCCTGTCCATGCCCCGCGGCGCCGCCGTGGTCTACCCCAAGGACGCGGGCCAGATCCTGGCCTTCGCCGACATCTTCCCCGGCGCCCGCGTCGTGGAGGCCGGGGTCGGGTCCGGCTCGCTCAGCACCTTCCTGCTGCGCGCCATCGGTGAGCAGGGCATGCTGCACTCCTACGAGCGCCGCGAGGACTTCGCCGAGATCGCCCAGCAGAACGTCGAGCGCTACTTCGGCTCGCCGCACCCGGCCTGGCAGCTGACCGTCGGCGACCTCCAGGACAACCTCTCCGACACCGACGTCGACCGCGTCGTGCTGGACATGCTCGCCCCCTGGGAGTGCCTGGAGGCCGTCTCCAAGGCCCTCCTGCCCGGCGGCATCCTCTGCGCCTACGTCGCCACCACCACCCAGCTCTCGCGCACCGTCGAGTCCATCCGCGAGATCGGCTGCTTCGCCGAACCGCAGCCCTGGGAGTCGATGATCCGCAACTGGCACGTGGAGGGCCTCGCCGTCCGCCCCGACCACCGGATGATCGGCCACACCGGCTTCCTGGTCACCGCCCGCCGCCTCGCGGACGGCGTCGAGCCGCCGCTGCGCCGCCGCCGCCCGTCCAAGGGCGCCTACGGCGAGGACTACGAAGGACCCGGCAGCCAGAGCCGCGGAGGCTCCGCCGCCGACCGCGGCTGACCCGCACAACGCGCCGACGCCGCCGCGCGGTTCCCCGACCGACCGGGGAACCGCGCGGCGGCGCCTTTTCGTTGGGCCCCTTCCGTCGAGACCCCGCCGTTCCGCCCGGGTGTGAGGTGTGGCACGATGCTGGCCACCCCTCGGGGTGTTCCCACCCCTCACCGGGCTTCCAGGAACCATCAGGAGACAGACCGCGTGCAGACCCCCGCGCTCCCGGACCTCGCCCACACCGCCGCCAAGCCGGTGCACTGGCTCGCCACGGCCGCGGCGATGGCCGGGGTCGTCGCGCTGGCCGGCCTGCTCCAGCCCCGTTCCGCGACCGCGACCGCCACCGAGCAGCGGGCCACCACGAGCCACGGCGCTCCCGCGCCCGCTCCCGACCCGGCAGGGGTGGAGTTCCCGCTGGAGTGCGGCGGCGCCGGGACGACCGTCGCGAAGAAGGCGTCCGGGGACCTCGACGGCGACGGGCGGCCGGAAACCGTCGCCGTGGTGCACTGCGCCGCCGGCTCGGGGACCCCGCCCGGCGGCATCTACGTCCTGACGCGGAGCAGCGGGGCCGCGCCCCGGGTCGTGGCGACCCTGGTGGACCCCGCTGACAGGAAGACCGTCGGGGACTTCGCCGTGCGCGACGGCCTCATCTCGGCGACCCTGCTCGGCTACTCCTCGCTCGACGTGCCCCGCTGCTGTCCCGACCAGGAGGAACAGGCCTCCTGGCGGTGGCAGGGGAAGGCGTTCGTCCGTACCTCCGGGGACCTCGCGCGCAGCGTCTGAGCGCGCTCCGGACGCCGCCGGGCCTGCCCTCCGGGCGGACGGCGCTCCTCTCGGAACACGCCCTAGTCGGCGTCGGGTCCGTACACCTCGACGCTGTCCTTGACGCGCCGCACGTGGATGCAGTCCCCGGGGCACTCCTTGGCCGAATCGACGACGTCCTGAAGCAGCGGCAGCGGCACCGGAGTGGTCGCCCCCGGTTCCTGCAGGAGCTCGTCGTCGCCGCTCTTCACATAGGCCAGGCCGTCGATGTCCAGCTCGAAGACGTCGGGGGCGTACTGCACACAGATGCCGTCGCCCGTACAGAGGTCCTGATCGATCCAGACCTCCAGGTCCTGCGTGTCACTGTCGCCCGGCGAGTCCTGCTGCACGGTCATGTGTCCTGCCGTTCCTGCGTATCTGAACCAATTGGAGCCAGCCCTGACGGGTGTTGAACAGTTCGACGATACAACCGGCGGCTTTCCGGTGCCGAAGGGTGGGTATTCCCTTGGCGTGAGGGAGAGCGCAAGGGTGAAGATCGGACACGCCCCGCAGTCTTTGTGATCTAGGGGTTTCAATCACCAGCCACCCAGGTAGGGTCAGGAAGCGTCCAGCTCCCCATGGAGGAGGTGAGGACCGTGGCAGCCCACGACGACGACATCAACCGCGGCACCCGGCCCGCGCGAGGGTCAGAGGACCCAGCCGGCCAGGTTGCCTATCTCGAGCAGGAGATCGCCGTCCTGCGACGTAAGCTCGCCGACTCTCCGCGTCATACGAGGATTCTCGAAGAGCGGATCGTCGAGTTGCAGACGAACCTGGCGGGCGTGTCCGCACAGAACGAGCGGCTCGCCAACACGCTCCGTGAGGCGCGTGACCAGATCGTGGCCCTCAAGGAGGAGGTCGACCGGCTCGCGCAGCCGCCGGCCGGCTTCGGCGTCTTCCTTCAGGCCAACGAGGACGGCACCTGCGACATCTTCACCGGGGGCCGCAAGCTCCGGGTGAACGTCAGCCCCAGTGTCGAGCTCGACGACCTCCGGCGTGGCCAGGAGGTCATGCTCAACGAAGCGCTCAACGTGGTCGAGGCCATGCAGTTCGAGCGCGCCGGGGACATCGTCACCCTCAAGGAGATCCTGGAGGACGGCGAGCGCGCCCTGGTGGTCGGGCACACCGACGAGGAGCGGGTGGTGCGGCTCGCCGAGCCGCTGCTGGACATCACCATCCGCTCCGGCGACGCCCTGCTCCTGGACTCCAGGTCGGGCTATGTCTACGAGGTGGTTCCCAAGAGCGAGGTCGAGGAGCTCGTCCTCGAAGAGGTCCCGGACATCGACTACGACAAGATCGGCGGCCTGGGCGACCAGATCGAGCTGATCCGCGACGCGGTCGAGCTTCCCTACCTGCACCCCGACCTCTTCAAGGAGCACGAGCTCCGTCCGCCGAAGGGCATCCTGCTCTACGGTCCCCCCGGCTGCGGCAAGACCCTCATCGCCAAGGCCGTCGCCAATTCGCTCGCCAAGAAGGTCGCCGAGGTCACCGGGCAGCCCGCGGGGAAGAGCTACTTCCTCAATATCAAGGGCCCCGAGCTCCTCAACAAGTACGTCGGCGAGACCGAGCGGCACATCCGCCTGGTCTTCCAGCGTGCGAGGGAGAAGGCGAGCGAGGGGACCCCCGTCATCGTCTTCTTCGACGAGATGGAGTCCCTCTTCCGCACCCGTGGCAGCGGCGTCAGCTCGGACGTGGAGAACACCATCGTTCCGCAGCTGCTCGCCGAGATCGACGGGGTGGAGGGCCTGGAGAACGTCATCGTCATCGGCGCCTCCAACCGCGAGGACATGATCGACCCCGCCATCCTGCGCCCCGGCCGTCTCGATGTGAAGATCAAGATCGAGCGTCCGGACGCCGAGGCGGCGAAGGACATCTTCGCGAAGTACCTGACCCCGGGGCTCCCGCTGCACGCGGACGACCTCTCCGAGCACACCGGATCGCGCGAGGCCGCCGCCCACGCCATGATCCAGTCCGTCGTGGAGCGGATGTACACGGAGTCCGAGGAGAACCGCTTCCTCGAGGTCACCTACGCCAACGGCGACAAGGAAGTCCTGTACTTCAAGGACTTCAACTCCGGCGCGATGATTCAGAACATCGTCGACCGGGCAAAGAAAATGGCCATCAAGGCATTCCTGGAACAGGGCCAGAAGGGTCTGCGGGTCGCTCATCTCCTGCAGGCCTGCGTGGACGAGTTCAAGGAGAACGAGGACCTGCCGAACACGACCAACCCGGACGACTGGGCCAGGATTTCCGGCAAGAAGGGTGAGCGGATCGTCTTCATCCGCACACTCGTCACCGGAAAGCAGGGTGCGGACACCGGCCGTTCCATCGATACGGTGGCCAATACCGGCCAGTACCTGTAACACGCGGACCCGGCTGCGGAAGCCCCCAGGGGCCTCCGCAGCCGGTTTCATTCCCCCGTTCCGGCCGTGCCGGAACAAAGTCGTAATTGATCTCCCCACCGGCGCAGAGGCGCTCTAGGCTCTGCGGTACCGCCGAGTCGCGCAGTGCGGTGACGGGCATCGCACCTACGCACCGGACTCAGCAGCGGTACTTGAGCGTCGCTCCCGGAGGGGCCGACGCCGGGCAAGGAGGGCCGCATGACCGTACGGCGAGTAATGGGCATCGAGACGGAGTACGGGATCTCCGTCCCCGGCCACCCCAACGCCAATGCCATGCTCACCTCGTCCCAGATCGTCAACGCCTACGCGGCGGCGATGCACCGGGCGCGTCGCGCCCGCTGGGACTTCGAGGAGGAGAATCCGCTGCGTGACGCGCGAGGCTTCGACCTCGCCCGGGAGACCGCCGACTCCAGTCAGCTGACCGACGAGGACATCGGCCTGGCCAATGTCATCCTCACCAACGGCGCCCGGCTGTACGTCGACCACGCGCACCCCGAGTACAGCTCCCCGGAGATCACCAATCCGCGCGACGCGGTGCTCTGGGACAAGGCCGGCGAACGGGTCATGGCGGAGGCCGCGGAGCGGGCGGCCGCCATCCCGGGCGCACAGCCGATCCACCTCTACAAGAACAACACCGACAACAAGGGCGCCTCCTACGGCACGCACGAGAACTACCTCATGCAGCGGGAGACGCCGTTCTCGGACATCGTGCGCCATCTGACGCCGTTCTTCGTCTCGCGCCAGGTCGTCACGGGCGCGGGCCGGGTGGGCATCGGCCAGGACGGCAACGAGCACGGCTTCCAGATCAGCCAGCGCGCCGACTACTTCGAGGTCGAGGTCGGCCTGGAGACCACGCTCAAGCGCCCCATCATCAACACCCGGGACGAGCCGCACTCGGACGCCGAGAAGTACCGCCGGCTCCATGTGATCATCGGCGACGCCAACCTCTCGGAGATCTCCACCTACCTCAAGCTCGGCACCACGTCCCTGGTGCTCTCCATGATCGAGGACGCCTTCATCACCGTCGACCTCGCGGTCGACCAGCCGGTGCGGACCCTGCACCAGGTCTCCCACGACCCGGACCTGCGAGAGCTGATCACGCTCCGCAGCGGCCGGACGCTCACCGCGGTCCAGCTCCAGATGGAGTACTTCGAGCTCGCCCGCAAATACGTCGACGAGCGGTACGGCACGGACGCCGACGAGCAGACCAAGGACATCCTGACCCGCTGGGAGGACACCCTCAACCGGCTGGAGACCGATCCGATGAGCCTGGCGGGCGAGCTGGACTGGATCGCCAAGCGGGAGCTCATGGAGGGCTACCGCCGCCGCGACGCGCTGGACTGGGACGCGCCCCGGCTGCACCTGGTGGACCTCCAGTACGCGGACGTACGGCCCGACAAGGGCCTCTACAACCGTCTGGCGGCCCGCGGGAAGATGAAGCGCCTCCTGGACGAGGACGAGGTCACCAGGGCCCGTACGCAGCCCCCGGAGGACACCAGGGCCTACTTCCGCGGGCGCTGCCTGGAGCAGTACGCCGACGACGTCGCGGCGGCCTCGTGGGACTCGGTGATCTTCGACCTGCCGGACCGCGACTCCCTGCAACGGGTGCCCACCCTGGAACCGCTGCGCGGCACGAAGGAACACGTCAAGGACCTGCTGGACCGCTGCCGGACGGCGGAGGAGCTGGTCCGGGTGCTGTCGGGCGGCTGAAAGGCCTCCGGGCTGGGAATCAATCACCTGAGGCGCGGGCGTTGCATCAACTACCGGGTCAAATGTCGGACCCCGTGGGTAGGGTCTGATCAAGAGCTTCGATTGCTTCGAACCGAGCGGGGTGAGCTACATGGCGACCAAGGACACCGGCGGCGGACAGCAGAAGGCGACACGTTCCACCGAGGAGGTCGAGGAGCAGGCGCAGGACGCGCAGGCGTCCGAGGACCTCGCGGAGCGCCAGGAGAAGCTGAGCGACGACGTCGACTCGGTCCTGGACGAGATCGACGACGTGCTCGAAGAGAACGCCGAGGACTTCGTGCGGTCCTTCGTCCAAAAGGGTGGACAGTAGTTCATCAGTGTGAACACCCGGGCGTCTGTCCGGGGCTCGCGCTGAGCTGCGCGCAGACAACGGGGGAGTAGGGGTGACGGCGTCCGCCACGGCGTGTGCCGTCACCCCGCCCGCCGATCCGGGGGCCGGTTTCCCGGCCCCGCCGGATCAGTGCGGATAACCCCCTCCGAACATGTGGATCACTGCCGCCGGGCGGGTAGGGTCCGTGGCGTACGTGCTTCAACGGCAATTCGGCCAGTGGCAAGTTGGGGGATGATCCTGACTCTCTTGCGCAGGGCCATCGCATACCTGGAGGGAAACGCGTGGAAGCCAACACTCGTAGCACCGGGCGTCTACCAGCTGCCTTCCTGACGCCGGGCTCGTCCTCGTTCATGGACTTCCTGTCCGACCAGTCGCCCGAGATGCTCCCGGGCAACCGGAGCCTGCCGCCGCTCCAGGGGGCCGTCGAGGCGCCGCACGGGACGACCATCGTCTCGGCGTCCTTCCCCGGTGGCGTGGTCCTGGCCGGCGACCGGCGCGCGACCATGGGCAACATGATCGCCTCGCGCGACATGCAGAAGGTCTTCCCGGCCGACGAGTACTCCGCGGTGGGCATCGCCGGCACCGCCGGGCTGGCCGTGGAGATGGTCAAGCTGTTCCAGCTGGAGCTGGAGCACTTCGAGAAGGTCGAGGGCGCCCAGCTCTCCCTGGAGGGCAAGGCCAACCGCCTCTCCACCATGATCCGCAGCAACCTCGCGATGGCCATGCAGGGCCTCGCCGTGGTGCCCCTCTTCGCCGGCTACGACGTCGACCGCGAGAAGGGCCGCATCTTCTCCTACGACGTCACCGGCGGCCGTACCGAGGAGAGCGGCTACGCGGCCACCGGCTCCGGGTCGATCTTCGCCCGCAACGCGATGAAGAAGCTCTACCGCGAGGACCTGACGGAGGAGCAGGCACTCACCCTCGTCGTGCAGGCGCTGTACGACGCAGCGGACGACGACTCGGCGACCGGCGGCCCGGACGTGGCCCGCCGCATCTTCCCGATCGTCACCGTCATCACCGACGAAGGCTTCCGGAGGCTGACCGACCAGGAGTCCTCCGAGATCGCGCGCTCCATCCTGGAGCGCCGACTCGAGCAGCCCGACGGCCCGCGCGCCGCGCTGCTCTGACCCCAGCCTCCCGACGCACGCGTCACTGACAGAAAGGGACGGATAGCCGGTGTCGACGCCGTTCTATGTCTCACCCCAGCAGGCCATGGCCGACCGGGCGGAATACGCCCGCAAGGGCATCGCCCGTGGTCGCAGCCTCGTTGTGCTGCAGTACGCCGACGGCATTGTGTTCGTCGGCGAGAACCCGTCCCGCGCACTGCACAAGTTCAGCGAGATCTATGACCGGATCGGCTTCGCGGCCGCCGGCAAGTACAACGAGTACGAGAACCTCCGCATCGGCGGCGTGCGCTACGCCGATCTGCGGGGATACACCTACGACCGGGACGATGTGACGGCCCGTGGGCTGGCCAACGTCTACGCCCAGACGCTCGGCACCATCTTCTCCAGCGCGGCCGAGAAGCCGTACGAGGTGGAGCTGGTGGTCGCCGAGGTCGGCAGCGAACCCGAGGGCGACCAGATCTACCGGCTGCCGCACGACGGTTCGATCGTGGACGAGCACGGCTCGGTCGCGGTCGGCGGCAACTCCGAGCAGATCAGCACCTTCCTCGACCAGCGCCACCGCGACGGCATGACGCTGGCCGAGGCGCTCAAGCTGGCCGTCCAGGCGCTCTCGCGGGAGCCGGGCGGCGGCGAGCGGGAGATCCCCGCGGAACGCCTGGAGGTCGCGGTCCTGGACCGCACCCGCCCCCAGCAGCGAAAGTTCAAGCGGATCGTCGGCCGTCAGCTGGCCCGGCTGCTGGACACGGAGGCCGCCGGCAGCACGCCGACGGACGCCCCGTCCGACACCGAGGACGGCGACAGCACGGACGGCACGGACCGTGCCGACGGCACGACCGACTCCACGGAGGAGACGGAGAAGTAACGCGGCAGCAGGACAGTGCCCCCGGGTCCCGGCCCGGGGGCACGGTCATGCCCGGCCGGGTGGCGGCGCCGTGGAGCCGCGTACGACGAGCCGCACCGGCAGGCCGTCCCGCTCGGCGGGGCGGCCGTCCAGCACCGCGAGCAGCGCCTCCATGCCCCGTTCCCCGACCCGCTCCGCCGGCAGCCGCACCGTGGTCAGCTCCGGCTCCAGCGCGGTGGCCAGCGCCAGGTCGTCGAAGCCGGTGACCGACAGTTCGTCCGGCACCCGCAGGCCGAGCCGGCGGGCCGCCTTGCAGGCCCCGGCGGCCAGGATGTCGTCGTCGCAGATGATCGCGGTGGGCCGCTCCCCGAGGGCCGACAGGGCCTGCTCGGCCGCCTCGCGCCCCGCCCGTACGTCCAGCGGGGCGCGCACCGTGCGCACCGTCGCGTCCCCCGCCTCTCCCAGCGCGTCGTGCAGCGCCCCGGCGCGCACCGCGAACGTCCAGGTGTCGACGGCGGACGCCAGATGCAGGAAACGGCGGTGGCCGAGCCCCAGCAGATGGTCCGTCACCTGCCGCATTCCGTCGGCGATGTCGAGGTTCACATGGGCGGCGGGCCCGGTGTCCGAGGGATCGCTGTCCAGCATCACCAGCGGCAGGTCCGCCCCGTGCAGGGCGCCCAGCGCGTCGGCCGCCATCGAGGACGCGATGACCCCGTCGAGCGCGGCGCGGGCCGAGGCGAAGGGGTCCCGGGCCGGGCCCGTGCCGTCGATCGACGGGTAGAGCACCACGCCGAAGCCGTGCTCGGCGGCGAGCTCCGCCGCCCCGGCGTACACCCGCGCGAAGAACTCGTTGGTGAGCGCGGGCACCACCAGCAGCGCCGTCCTGGTGCGGCCGAGACGCAGACTGCGCGCCGCCAGATTGGGCCGGTAGCCGATCTCCGCGGCGGCGTCCCGCACCCGCTGGGCCGTGGTCTCCGACACCCTGCCCGGCCACTTCCCGCCGAGCACCAGGGAGACCGTCGCCTGGGAGACGCCCGCCGCCCGGGCCACGTCGCGGCTGGTGGGCCGGGCGGGGACGGGCTGCTGCGCGCTGGTCACTCGTGCCTCCGTGCGGGATGTCTCCGTCATGCCGCGAGGTGGACCCGCGAACTGCGCACATGGTACGTATGAACCTCGACGTTATACGTAACACCTCGGGGGCGGCGCAGCCGGTCGGGGCGGAGAGGGGCGGACATGGCCGCGGGATATCTGGAGATCCTCCGGGCGCGGCATGCCGCCCGGCTGCTGACGGGCACCCTGGTGGGGCGGCTGCCCAACGGCACCGCGCACATCGCGATCGTGCTGTTCACCCGGGCGGAGGGCGGCAGCTACACCCTGGCCGGCGCGCTCGCCGCCGCGTACGGCCTGGCCACCGCCGTCGGGCAGCCGCTGCTCGGCCGCGCGGTGGACCTCTACGGGCAGCCGCGCGTCCAGCTCCCCGCCGCCGTGCTCTCCGCCCTCGGGATGGCCCTGCTGGCCGTCACCGGCCTCGGCTCCCTTCCGCTGGCCTACCTCGCCGTCATCGTCGCCGGAGTCGCCACACCGCCGCTGGAGGGCGGCCTGCGGGCCCTGTGGCCCAGCGTCCTCAAGGGCGAGGGCCAGGTGCACCGGGCCTACGCCATGGACGCCGTGGCGCAGGAGATCATGTTCACCGTCGGCCCGCTCCTGGTGACGCTGCTCGTCTCGCTCTGGTCGCCCGCCGCCGCGCTGCTCGTCATCAACGCGATCGGCGTCCTCGGCGCCCTCTCGGTGGTCCTGTCCGAGCCCTCGCGCACCTGGCGCTCCGCGCCCCGGGAGGCGCACTGGCTCGGCGCCCTGCGCTCGCCCGGACTCCTCGCCCTGCTCGGCGCCTTCTTCTTCGTCGGGCTCGCGCTGGGCTCCATCACGGTGGCCGGGGTGGCGTACGCCGACGACCACGGCCGGGAATCGGTGTACGGGTGGCTGATGGCCGCACTCGGACTCGGCGCGCTGATCGGTGGCCTGGGCTACGGGGCCCGGCAGTGGGCCGGCGCCCCCGAGAAGCGGCTGCGGGTCATCGTCGGGCTGCTGGCACTGGGCTATCTGCCGCTGACGCTCACCCCCTCGGTGCCCGTCATGACCGCCCTCGCCGCGCTCGCGGGGGTGTTCCTCGCGCCGGCCATCGCCTGCTCCTTCATCGTGGTCGACCGGCACGCGCCGCGCGGCACGGTGACCGAGGCGTTCTCCTGGCTCGTCACCACGTTCGGTGTGGGCGCGGCGGCCGGCACGGCCGTCGCGGGGCCCGCCGTCGAACTCGGCTCGACCGCCTGGAGCTTCGCCGTCGCCGGGGCCGGGGGAGTGGCCGCCCTGCTGGTCCTCCTGGCCACCGGGAACGTCCTCACGCCCCCCTCCCGCACGCCCGCCGTCGTGACGGGATCGGAAAATGATCGAAACGGAGCCGTCGAACCCGGTTTCAGCTCAGGCCATAAGGCGTAATGTTCAGTCATGGACCGCCGCATTTTCGGGCTGGAGAACGAGTACGGCGTCACGTGCACGTTCAGGGGACAGCGCCGACTGTCACCTGACGAAGTGGCGCGCTACCTCTTCCGCCGTGTTGTGTCATGGGGCCGCAGCAGCAATGTCTTTCTGCGGAACGGCGCCCGCCTCTACCTCGACGTGGGATCGCATCCGGAATATGCAACCCCCGAATGCGACAACGTGACCGAGCTGGTCACGCACGACAAGGCGGGCGAGCGCATTCTCGAAGGCCTGCTCGTCGACGCCGAACGCCGCCTGCACGAGGAGGGAATCGCGGGCGACGTCTATCTCTTCAAGAACAACACCGACTCGGCGGGAAACTCCTACGGCTGCCACGAGAACTACCTCGTCGCCCGCCACGGAGAATTCTCCCGGCTCGCGGACATCCTCATTCCGTTCCTCGTCACCAGGCAGCTGATCTGCGGTGCGGGCAAGGTGCTCCAGACCCCGCGCGGCGCGGTCTACTGCGTCAGCCAGCGTGCCGAGCACATCTGGGAGGGCGTCAGCTCCGCGACCACCCGCTCCCGGCCGATCATCAACACCCGTGACGAACCCCACGCCGACGCCGAGCGGTACCGCCGCCTCCACGTCATCGTCGGCGACTCGAACATGTCCGAGACGACCATGCTGCTCAAGGTCGGCGCCACCGACCTGGTGCTCCGCATGATCGAGGCCGGCACGGTGATGCGCGACCTGACCCTGGAGAACCCGATCCGGGCGATCCGCGAGGTCAGCCACGACCTCACCGGGCAGCGCAAGGTGCGCCTGGCCAGCGGCCGGGAGGCCTCGGCCATCGAGGTCCAGCGGGAGTACTACGAGAAGGCCGTGGACTTCGTCGAGCGCCGGGGCATCCGCACCGGCACCGTCGACCAGGTCCTGGAGCTGTGGGGCCGCACGCTGGACGCGGTCGAGGCCCAGGACCTCGACCGGATCGACACCGAGATCGACTGGGTCATGAAGTACAAGCTCATCGAGCGGTACCGGGCCAAGCACAACATGACCATGTCGAACCCGCGGGTCGCCCAGATAGACCTCGCCTACCACGACATCCACCGCCGCCGAGGCCTCTTCTACCTCCTGGAGCGCAAGGGGCAGACCGCCCGTATCTGCAACGACCTGAAGATCTTCGAGGGCAAGTCGGTGCCCCCGCAGACCACCCGGGCGCGGTTGCGCGGCGACTTCATCCGCAGGGCCCAGGAGCAGCGGCGGGACTTCACCGTCGACTGGGTCCACCTCAAGCTCAACGACCAGGCGCAGCGCACGGTGTTGTGCAAGGACCCGTTCCGCTCGGTGGACGAGCGGGTGGAGAAGCTGATCGCCGGCATGTGATCCGGCGGACCCGCGGTACGGCCCCGGCCCCCGGACCCACAGGTTCCGGGGGCCGGGGCCGTACGTGCGGGGTCCGGACCCAACCGGATCGAAGGGCCTAGAGTGTTGCGGGACCGCATCACCGTGCCCCCTGAGATCTGAGGAACCAGTGCGCCGAATTGCCGGCCTTCTTCTCGCCCCCCTCCTGCTGCTGACAGCAGTGGCGTGCGGCAGCGACGACAAGGCCTCCGACTCCGCCTCGTCCAAGAACGGCGTGCCCGCGATCACCGCGGGCGCCGAGTTCGGCGAGAAGCCCACCCTCTCCAAGGGCGAGGGTGACCCGCCCAAGGAGCTGAAGACCGACGTCATCAGCGAGGGGGACGGCGCGAAGCTCAAGAACGGCGACGCGATCCAGGTCAACTACCTCGGCCAGGCGTGGGACTCCACCAAGCCGTTCGACAACAGCTTCGACCGCAAGCAGCCCTTCGACCTCACGCTCGGCGCGGGCATGGTCATCCAGGGCTGGGACAAGGGCCTGGTCGGCCAGAAGGTCGGCAGCCGCGTCGAGCTGGTCATCCCGCCGGAGCTCGGCTACGGCGAGCAGGGCCAGGGCGACATCAAGCCCAACGCCACGCTGGTGTTCGTCGTCGACATCCTGAAGGCCACCCAGATCCCGGCCTCCGCCAAGGGCACCGAGGTCGCCCAGGACAACGTCGACCTGCCCAAGGTCGGCGTCAAGACCGACGGCAAGGCCCCGACGGTCACCATCCCCAAGAGCGACCCGCCGAAGAAGCTCGTCTCCAACTACGTCCTCGAGTCCGACGGCGAGGTCGTCAAGGAGTCCGACAGCGTCGTCGTGAACTACGTCGGCATGATCTGGAAGGGCGCCAAGGAGTTCGACAACACGTACAGCACGGGCAAGACCCAGACCTTCCCGCTGTCCCAGGTCACCCTCAAGGGCCTGAAGAACGGCCTGGTCGACAAGAAGGTCGGCAGCCGGGTGCTGCTCGTCATCCCGCCGGACCAGGCCTTCGGCGACCAGCAGCAGCAGGCCATCCCGAAGAACTCCACCCTGGTCTTCGCCGTGGACATCCTCGCCAAGGTGTAAGACTGTCCCGGTTGCCCAGTTCATCATTTAGAGGAGCAGTTTCCGTGAGCATCGAGAAGCCCGAGGTCGACTTCCCGGGTGGCGAGCCGCCGGCCGACCTGCAGATCAAGGACATCTGGGAGGGCGACGGCGCGGTGGCCCAGGCCGGCCAGACCGTCTCCGTCCACTACGTGGGCGTGGCCTTCTCCACCGGCGAGGAGTTCGACGCCTCCTGGAACCGCGGCACCCCGCTGCAGTTCCAGCTCGGTGCCGGCCAGGTCATCTCCGGCTGGGACCAGGGCGTGCAGGGCATGAAGGTCGGCGGTCGCCGCGAGCTGATCATCCCCGCGCACCTCGCCTACGGCGAGCGCGGCGCGGGCGGCGGCAAGATCGCCCCGGGCGAGACGCTGATCTTCGTCTGCGACCTCGTCGCGGTCTGATCCGTTCCGGTCGTACGAGTGAGGGCCCCCGCCGCACGGCGGGGGCCCTCACCGCTCTCCGGCGGGTCCCGCCACCGCTCCCCGGCCGACGACCGCCTTTTGGTCCCCACACCCCGGGGCGGTACGGTCGACGGTCGTAGAGCAACAAGAGAAAGGGCGTCGATGGCGATTGCCAAGGCCGAGCGGTTGATGAACCTCGCGCTGTGCCTGCTGGGGACCCGGCGCCCACTCAGCAAGCGCGAACTCCGCGGATCCATCGAGGCCTACCTCGAAGCGGGATCCGACGACTCCTTCAACCGGATGTTCGAGCGCGACAAGGACGATCTGCGCGAGCTCGGCCTCGTCATCGAGACCGTCGAGAACCTCGACGGCGACACCGGATACCTGGCCCGCCGGGACAGCAACCGGCTGCCCCCCATCACCCTGGACGCCGAGGAGGCCGCGGCCCTCGGCCTCGCCGCCAAGGTCTGGCAGCAGGCCCGCCTCGCCGGAGCCGCCAGCGGCGCCCTCCAGAAGCTGCGGGCCGCCGGAATGCCGGAGGCCGAGGACGCCTACGAGGTGCACAGCGCCCTCGAACCCCGCATCCCCGTCCACGAGGCCGCCTTCGAGCCCCTCATGCTGGCCTGCCGGGACCGGCGCCCCGTCACCTTCGACTACCGCAAGGCCAACTCCGCCCGCGCCGAGCAGCGCCAGGTCGAACCCTGGACTCTCGAATGCTGGCGCGGCCACTGGTACCTGGCGGGCTGGGACCGCGAGCGCGGCGCCGAACGCGTCTTCCGGCTCTCCCGCATCACCGGCAGGGTCCGCTCCCGCGCCGGGGCCTTCAGCGCCGAGGTGCCCGATGTCGTCACCGTCCGCGAGACCGTCGAGAGCTGGGCCGGCGAGACCGCGACCCGCACCGCCCGGATCAGGCTGCGCGCCGGAGCCGGCTACCCGCTGCGGTCGCGCGCGATAGCCGTGAGGGAACGCGGCGACGGCTGGGACGAGCTGGAGATCCCGTACGGCCACGGCCTCGACGCCTGGCTCGTCGAGTTCGGTCCGGACGTCGTCGTGGAGGAACCCGCCGATCTGCGGGCCGATGTGGTGGACCGGCTCCGCGCCGTGGCCAAGGACTAGGGGCAGGGAAGAACGATGGCCACGAACGCGATCGACCAGACCCGCCGGATGCTGTCCCTGGTGACGTATCTGCGCGAGCGCCCCGGCGCCCACGTCCAGGACGTGGCCCGGGCCTTCGGGATCACCGAGGACGAGCTGATCTCGGACCTCGACGTCCTGCCCATGTGCGGCACCAGCTTCCGCGGCGGCGACCTCCTCGACATCGACACCGACGGCGACCGGATCTGGTGGCACAACCCGGACGACGTCGCCGAGCCGCTCCGCCTCGCCGCCGACGAGGCCACCGCGCTGCTCGTCGCCGCCCGCGCCGTCGCGACCCTGCCCGGCCTGCGCGAGAGCGACCGGGAGGCCCTCGTCCGCGCCACCGCCAAGCTGGAGACGGCCGCGGGCGAGTCCGGCGCGGCCAGTTCCCGCCTCTCGGTGACCTTCGAGGCGGAGGGCGGCGTCTTCGCCGACGTCGACCGGGCCATCTCCGAACGCCGCCGGCTCTGGCTGCGCTACTACTCGCCCGCCCGCGACGAACTCACCGAGCGCGAGGTCGACCCGATCCGCCTCTTCGCCGTCGGCCACACCTATATGGAGGGCTGGTGCCGGCTCTCCGAGGCCCGCCGGACCTTCCGGCTGGACCGGGTCGCCGAGATCCGCCTCCTCGACGCGCCCGCCGCCCCGCCCGAGCTGGAACTGCGCGACCTGTCCGCGGGGCTGGTCCAGCCCGCCGCCGAGGACCCGGAGGTCGTCATCGAGGTCGGCACCGGCGGCCGCTGGGTCGCGGAGTACTACCCGCACGACCGCGCCGAGGAACTCCCCGACGGCGGCCTGCGGATCACCCTGCGCACCCCGGACCCGGCCTCCCTGCGCCGGCTCGCCCTGCGCCTCGGCGGCGACGGCCGCATCGTCACCCCGCCGGAGCTCGCGGACAGCGCCCGCGAGGCCGCCCGGGACGCACTCGCCGCCTACGAGGACGCGGTCTGAGACCCGAGGAGGGCCCCCACCGATGAACCGGACGCTCCTGTTCCCGGCCGCCGCCGGGACCCGCCCGGCGGCGCTGCCCGGCGCCGGACCCGTTCCGGTGCCCGTACCCGCGGCCGTACGCTTCCGGGCCGCCTGCCCCGACTGCCGGGGACGCTTCGAGCTGGCCGCCGCGGCACTGCGCCTCGCGATCGGCGCCACCAGCCGCACCACCTTCTACACCTTCACCTGCCCCGAGTGCGGCGCCTCGGTCCGCAAGCCCGCCGGAGAGCGCATCATCGAACTGCTCACCGGCGGCGGCGTACGGACGCTGCGCCTGCACACCGCCCGGTAGCGACCCGACCGCAGCCCGCGCGAACCCCGTCGGACGCCCGGCAGGGAGCACCCGTGGACACCCCGTAGCACCCCCGTAGGAAGAGGCACCGCCGTATGTTCTGGCCCATGCTCGCCATCGCCCTGGGATTCCTGGGCATCGCCGTGCTCGGCGTGCTCGGCGTCAAGGTCTTCGTCGAGGCCCGGCGTCTCGGCCGGCAGGTCACGGTCACCGCGGAGCGGATCAACCGGGCGTCCGAGGACCTCGAACGGGCGGCCACCCGCCTCGCGGCCACCGGCGAAGGCCTGCGATGACGGACCCCGATGCCTGATGTTCGACCGCACCGGGGGGTACGCTGCATGGGTCGGCCCAGGCAGGGAGGTGCGGGTCGCAAGCAGGAGTACGCACGGGCATTGCCTCGCGTTTACCCCTGCGGGTTACGATCGCTGCCAAGCGCAACGATCGGACGTATGCCCGGTCGAACGGGTAGCGAGCCCACCCTCCAGCCGCCTCAGTGAGAAGGAAGTCGCACATGATCGGCAATCTGAAGCCCCTCGAGATCGTTCTGATCATCGCTGTCATCCTGCTGCTTTTCGGTGCCAAGAAGCTCCCCGACATGGCGCGCTCGCTCGGCAAGTCGGCCCGCATCCTCAAGAGCGAGGCCAAGGCCATGAAGAAGGACGACGCGGCGACCGCGGCGCCCACGACGGAGACCGTCGCCGACGACACGGTCCCCCCGCAGTCCACCACCGCGCGCACCATCCAGGCCGCTCCGGGAGACGTCACCAGCTCCCGCCCGGTCAGCGAGGCCAAGCCCACCACCCAGAGCTGACAGCTGACGCGCTCCGCCGACAGCCGCCGCACGAGACGAGGGAAGTGGGTTGCTCAAGTCTGCCCGCAAGCAGGAGAAGGACGACGAGGGGCGGATGCCTCTTCTCGATCACCTGCGTGAGCTGCGTAACCGGCTGCTGAAGGCCGTGCTGGCGATCGTCGTGGTGATGATCGTGGCGGCGTTCTACCAGAAGGAGATCTACGAGTTCCTTCTGGCTCCCATCCAGGAGTCCGTCGGCTGCAAGAACGGCGTGGTGACCACCGTCGACGGCAAGTCCTGCGCACTGCTGAAGACCGACACCCTGATCGGGCCGTTCACCAACGCGCTCAAGGTCGCGCTGATGTCCGGTGTGCTGCTGGCGACCCCGGTCTGGCTCTACCAGCTGTGGGCCTTCGTCGCCCCCGGGCTGCACAAGGGCGAGAAGCGCTACGCCTACGCCTTCGCCGTCGTCGGCGCGCCCCTCTTCCTGGCCGGCGGATACCTGGCGTACGCGATCCTGCCGCAGACCGCCGAGATCATGCTCGGCTTCAGCCCCGACGACGTACAGAACCAGATCGGACTCGACAGCTATCTGGACCTGCTCGTCCGGATGGTGATCGTCTTCGGTCTGGCCTTCGAACTGCCGCTGCTGCTCATCGCCCTGAACATGACGGGTCTGGTCACCGGCAAGCGGATGCTCACCTGGTGGCGCGGCATGGTCGTCGGCCTCACCGCGTTCGCCGCCATCGCGACCCCCGGCGGCGAGCCCATCTCGATGCTCCTGCTGGCCGGCCCCCTCGCGGTCCTCTACTTCATCGCCGTCGGCTTCTCCCTGGTGAACGACAAGCGGCGCAACCGCAACAACCCCGACGCCGAGCTCAGCGACGACGAGGCCTCGGATCTCGATCTGACGCCCGAGCCCGTCGGCCGCGTCGAGAACGTCTCCGGCTCCCGCCCGGCGCTCCCGGGCCAGGCGTCCGGCGAGGCGGACGGTCCCGGATCGCACCGGCTCAACGGTTACGACGACATCACCTGACCTTGTAGGGTCCGGCGGGTGACCAGCGAGATCACCCTCTTCGTCAATCCCACCGCGGGGCGCGGCCGGGGCGCGCACGCCGCGCAGCCGGCCGCTTCCGCGTTGCGGGACGCCGGATTCTCCGTCCGCACGGTGCTGGGCGAGGACGCCGACGACGCCCTGCGCCGGGCCCGCGAGGCCGTCGCGGCGGGGACCGGAGCGCTGATAGCCGTGGGCGGGGACGGGCTGATGTCCCTCGCCCTCCAGGCCGTCGCGGGGACCGCCACCCCGCTCGGCGTCGTCGCCGTCGGCACCGGCAACGACTTCGCCCGCGCGCTGGGGCTGCCGATACGCGACCCGGCCGCCGCCGGACGGCTGGCCGCGCGGGCGCTCAAGGACGGCGGCCACCGCGACATCGACCTCGGGCGGGTCGGGGAGCGCTGGTTCGGTTCCGTGCTCGCCTCCGGCTTCGATTCCCGGGTGAACGACCGGGGCAACCGGATGCGGTTCGTCGGCGGACGGTTCAAGTACGACCTGGCGATCCTCGCCGAACTGGCCGCCTTCCGGCCTATCCCGTACCGGATCCGGCTCGACGGCGGCGAGGCCGTCGAGATCGAGGCCACGCTCATCGCGGTGGGCAACGGGACCACGTACGGCGGGGGCATGCGGATCTGCGCCGACGCGGAGATGGACGACGGACTCTTCGACGTGACCGTGGTGGGGGAGTGCACCCGCACCACGCTCCTCAAGGTCTTCCCGAGGGTCTACCGGGGCACGCACCTGAGCCACCCCGCCGTCACCGTGCACCGGGTCTCCTCGATCGAGCTGGCTGCGGCCGGGGTCACGGCGTACGCGGACGGCGAGCCGCTGGGCGCGCTGCCGCTCACCGCCACCTGTGTACCGGGCGCCGTGCGGGTGCTCGCCGGGCACCGGGAAGGCCCCGGCCGGACCCCGGGGGAGGGAACGGCCACGGGCATTTAAAGATCGCGCTGAGTGTCAGAGGTGACGGGTAGGCTCGTAGCCAAGATGACAGAGGACCTCTCACCAGCTGAGCGATACCAGGCTTCTCGGGACCGTGCGGCCGAGATGGCGACGGCTCTCGGGCCCTTCCGCGAGATGTACGAGTTCGGTCTGGACCCGTTCCAGATCGAGGCCTGCCAGGCACTGGAGGCGGGCAAGGGGGTGCTGGTCGCGGCCCCCACCGGGTCGGGCAAGACGATCGTCGGCGAGTTCGCCGTGCACCTGGCCCTGGAGCAGGGCCGCAAGTGCTTCTACACCACACCGATCAAGGCGCTCTCCAACCAGAAGTTCGCCGATCTCGTCAAGCGGTACGGCGCCGACAAGGTCGGCCTGCTGACCGGCGACAACAGCGTCAACTCCGAGGCGCCGGTGGTCGTGATGACCACCGAGGTCCTGCGGAACATGCTGTACGCGGGCTCCCCGTCGCTGTCCGGCCTGGGCTATGTGGTCATGGACGAGGTGCACTACCTCTCCGACCGCTTCCGGGGCGCGGTGTGGGAGGAAGTGATCATTCACCTCCCGGAGTCCGTGACGCTGGTCTCCCTGTCGGCGACCGTCTCCAACGCGGAGGAGTTCGGCGACTGGCTGGACACCGTGCGCGGCGACACCGAGGTGATCGTCTCCGAGCACCGCCCGGTGCCGCTCTGGCAGCACGTGATGGCCGGACGCAAGATGTACGACCTCTTCGAGGAGACGACCGACCACGGCGGCCGGGGCGCCGGACGCCGCGAGGTCAACCCCGACCTGGTCCGGCTCGCCCGGCAGGAGAGCCAGAACGTCTACAACCCCCGCGACCGCCGCCGGGGAAAGATGGTGCGCGAGGCCGACCGTGAGCGCGAGAGGCGACAGCGCGGCCGGATCTGGACGCCCGGCCGGCCGGAGGTCATCGACCGGCTGGACAACGAGGGCCTGCTCCCGGCCATCACCTTCATCTTCAGCCGGGCCGGCTGCGAGGCCGCCGTCCAGCAGTGCCTGTACGCCGGGCTGCGGCTCAACGACGAGGACAAGCGCCGGCTGGTGCGGGAGATCGTCGAGGAGCGGACCGCCTCCATCCCTGGCGAGGACCTGCACGTCCTGGGTTACTACGAGTGGCTCGAAGGGCTGGAGCGGGGCATCGCCGCGCACCACGCGGGCATGCTGCCGACCTTCAAGGAAGTCGTCGAGGAGCTGTTCGTCCGGGGGCTGGTGAAGGCCGTCTTCGCCACCGAGACCCTGGCGCTCGGCATCAACATGCCCGCGCGTTCCGTGGTGCTGGAGAAGCTCGTCAAGTGGAACGGCGAGCAGCACGCCGACATCACCCCCGGCGAGTACACCCAGCTCACCGGACGGGCCGGACGCCGCGGCATCGACGTCGAGGGCCACGCGGTGGTCCTGTGGCAGCGGGGCATGGACCCGACGGGGCTGGCCGGCCTCGCCGGCACCCGCACGTATCCGCTGCGCTCCAGCTTCCGCCCCTCGTACAACATGGCGGTCAACCTGGTGCAGCAGTTCGGCCGGCACCGCTCGCGGGAGCTGCTGGAGACCTCGTTCGCCCAGTTCCAGGCGGACAAGTCCGTCGTCGGGATCTCCCGGCAGGTGCAGCGCAACGAGGAGGGCCTGGAGGGCTACAAGGAGGGCATGACCTGCCACCTCGGTGACTTCGAGGAGTACGCGCGCCTGCGGCGCGACCTCAAGGACCGAGAGACGGAGCTGGCCAAACAGGGCGCGGCGCAGCGGCGGGCGGCAGCGGCCTCCTCCCTGGAGAAGCTGAAGCCGGGAGACGTCATCCATGTGCCGACGGGGAAGTTCGCGGGGCTGGCCCTGGTGCTGGATCCGGGGCTGCCCGCCGGGCGGGCCAACGGGCACCGCGGCTTCGACCACCACGACGGGCCGCGTCCCCTGGTGCTGACCGCCGAGCGGCAGGTCAAGCGGCTGGCCTCGATGGACTTCCCGGTACCGGTGGAGGCGCTGGACCGGATGCGCGTCCCGAAGTCGTTCAATCCGCGCTCGCCGCAGTCCCGGCGCGATCTGGCCTCCGCGCTGCGGACGAAGGCCGGGCACATCGTGCCCGACCGGCACCGCAAGGGGCGGGCGCCGGCCGCCGACGACCGCGAGATCGCCCGGCTGCGGACCGAGCTGCGCGCCCACCCGTGCCACGGGTGCGACGAGCGGGAGGACCACGCGCGGTGGGCCGAGCGCTACCACCGTCTCCAGCGGGACACCCGGCAACTGGAGAAGCGGATCGAGGGGCGGACGAACACGATCGCCCGGACGTTCGACCGGATCGTCGCGCTCCTCACCGAGCTGGACTACCTCCGGGGCAACGAGGTCACCGCGAACGGGCGGCGGCTCGCCCGGCTCTACGGGGAGCTGGACCTGCTCGCCAGCGAGTGCCTGCGGGAAGGGGTCTGGGAAGGGCTCAACCCCGCTGAACTGGCCGCTTGCGTCTCGGCGTTGGTCTACGAGGCGCGGCAGGCCGATGACGCGGTCGCGCCCAAGCTGCCGTCCGGGCCCGCCAAGGTCGCCATGGGCGAGATGGTGCGGATCTGGGGGAGGCTGGACGCTCTTGAGGAGGACTTCAAGATCAACCAGACGGAGGGGGTCGGGCAGCGTGAGCCCGATCTCGGATTCGCCTGGGCGGTCTACATGTGGGCCTCCGGCCGGACGCTGGACGAGGTGCTGCGCGAGGCGGAGATGCCGGCGGGCGACTTCGTACGGTGGTGCAAGCAGGTGATCGACGTGCTGGGGCAGGTGGCCGCGGCGGCTCCCCGGGATGCGGGGGAGGGGGCGAGCTCCGTGGCGAAGAACGCGCGCAAGGCGGTGGACGCGGTGTTGCGGGGAGTGGTGGCGTACAGCTCTGTCGGCTGACGCCGGTGCCGGTGCCGGTGCCGGTGCCCTGTGGCGCTGACGGGTTGGGGCCCGTGGTGCGGCGCTGTCCGCCTGCGGCGGGCTTGTTCCCCTACCCGCCCCTTCCCGAAACCGGGGCTCTGCCCCGGACCCCGCTCCTCAAGCGCCGGAGGGGCTGGGGAGAGCCGGAGGGGCTGGGGAGAGCCGGGGAGTCGAAGAGGGAAGAGGGCCGGGCCCCGCTCCTCGGGCGCCGGAGGGGCTCACCGGAGAGGCGAGGCTGTCGGGGTGCGGGGTGGGTCAGGTTTTGCGGGTTCTGGCCGCTGCTCCCGCGCAGACCATGCCCAGCAGGACGGCCAAGCCGCCGACGATGATGTTGTTGATCACGACCCCGGCGTCGGGGCTGCTGCCCACCACCCAGCTCGACACGATGATCCACGCACCCATGGCGCAGATCGCCCAGCTCAGGCCGTACATCCGCGCCGGCATCACCGTGAAGCCGAGAGCCAGCACCGCGATGGCGATGCCCATCACCAGGTTGTGCGTGACCAGGGCCGGCTGGCTGGCCGTGAAGTGGAGCACCCACGGGGAAACGGCGCAGTAGAGGCCGACGAGGAACACCGGCGCGTCCACCAGCGCCACATCGCGACCGCCCATCACCCGGTCGTACCGCGCACGCATTTCGGAGGCGTCGGGGTGGCCCGACAAGTCACTCCTCGCGTGTGAGACGTTGCTCATGAGATCTCGTCTCCTTCGTCGTGCGGGCCCCGCCGCCTTGGGGATGGATGCGGCAGGCACCCTCATCCCCATAGTGCTCTTATCGGGAGCTTATGTGTACTTTTCGGGCGATTTTATTGGTGAGGATTCTCAGGGGCCCCGGGCCCTTCGGAGTCCAGCCGGCCCGCCAGGGTGCGAAGGTCCCCCGTGGTCAGCCGACGGTCCCCGTGGCCGGGGAGCGGTACGTGCAGGGGTTCGGTCCAGCGGGCGGGGATCATGCCGAGGCCGTACACCGCTCCCGCCAGGCCGCCCGTCACGGCTGCCACCGTGTCGGTGTCCCCGCCGACGTCGACGGCGGCGGCCAGGGACCGCTCGAAGGTGTCCGTCGTGCGCAGTGCCCAGAGGGCCGTGCCCAGACAGGGCCACACCGCGCCGTTGAACTCGGTCGCCAGGCCCGGGTGCCAGTCCGGGGCGAGCACCGTCGCCCAGCGGGCGCGGTGGTCGGCGTGCACCTCGGCCAGCGTCGCGGGGAGGGCGGCGAGCGGGTCCTGGCCCGCCAGCGCGACCCGCACCAGTTCGTGGAAGACCGCGGTGCCCTCCCAGGCCGCCCGGTCTCCGTGGGTCAGGGCCGCGATCCGGCGCGCCGCCTCCATCGTCGCCGGCCGGCCCGCCCGTGCGAAGTACACCGCCGACGTGGTTGCCCGCATCAGCGAACCGTTGCCCGCGGCCCGCCCGTTGAGCTGGAAGTGCAGGGCCGCCGCCAGGTCCCACGGTTCGCCGTTGGTCAGCACGTCCTCGGTCTGGAGGCCGATGTCCTTCGGCCCGCCCGCGGCCCACCGCCGGAACCGGTCGAACACGTCCGGCAGGTCCAGGCCGCCCCGCTCCAGCAGCGACTCCCCGACCAGCACGGCCATCTGTGTGTCGTCCGTCGCCTCGCCGGGGTCCCAGCCGCCGCCCCCGCACAGCGTCCCGACGCCGTCCGGGAAGCGGGCGGTGAACACACCGGCGGGGCCGAACTCGAACGGGGCGCCGAGGGCGTCCCCGGCGGCGGAACCGACCACGGCTCCGGCCACACGGTCGGCACGGCCCAGGGGGTCACGGTGTGTCATCCCGTCAGGCTAAGGGCTGCCCCGCGGAGCGGTGCCCGCGCGAGAAGAGGGGCGGGAGCGCGAAGAGGGGCGGGGAGCGGTGGCGTGCCACCGCTCCCCGCCCCCTCGCCCGTGGGGGCCTGGGTGTTACTTCGGGGGCATCAGGACCGTGTCGACGATGTAGACCGTCGCGTTGGCGGTCGGGACATTGCCGCAGACGACCTTCGACGAGTCGTTCACGGTGTACTCGACGCCCGAGCCGGCCGTGGTCAGCTTGCTCTTCTCCAGCGTGTCGAAGGAGCCCTTCTCCAGCTGCTGGGGCGTCAGCTTCTGGCCCACCACGTGGTAGGTGAGGACCTTGGTGAGCTCGGCCTTGTTCGCCAGCAGCGCGTCCAGGTCGGCCTTCGGGATCTTGGCGAAGGCGTCGTTGGTCGGGGCGAACACCGTGATGTTCTCCGCGTTGTTGAGCGTGTCGACCAGGCCCGCCTGCTTCACGGCGGCCACCAGCGTCGACAGTTCCTTGTTGTTCGAGGCGGCCGTGGCGACCGGGTCCTGCGCCATGCCGTCGAACGAGCCCGCGCCTTCCTTCGGCACCGACGAACAGGCCGGGCCGAACGGCTCGTCCATGGTCGCCGAGTCATCGGCCGAGGGGCTCGCCGGCGCGGACGAACTGGGGGCCGAACCCGCTGCCGAGTCCTTGGAGGAGTCCTCCGACGAGCAGGCGGTGAGGGCGAGCGGCAGCACGGCCGCCGCGGACACGGCGACGGCTGCGCGGCGGAAGAGGAGCGTGTTCATGGCGTTTCTCCTGGATCGAATGTCTGGTGCGAAGAGAGAAAGAGGACGGGGGAGTGGGGCATCCGGGGGGCGGGACGGCCGGGGGAAAAGCCCCCGGCCGTCCGCGCGCCGTTCCGTTCCGCTCTCACACCAAGGGTTCGGCGCCGGGCGGCCGGCGGATTGCTCCCGGGCCCTTGTTCACTCGTTCGGAGTAGATCCACTGGCCGACCAATCCATCCGTCCACCAGCCACGAATGGAGGGTGAGGAGCGCTTCCAGTCAGGGCTCCGACCTGTGCGGAAGAACCGGAGGGAGCCGGAAATGGCAGGGGAACGACGGCGGACGGCCGTGATCGGGTCCGGGGTGGCGGGACTGACCGCCGCCCACGTTCTCCGGAACGCCCACGAGGTGACGCTGTACGAGGCGGACGACCGCGTCGGAGGCCACGCCCACACGCATGACCTGGCCGCCTCCGACGGCCGGGTGCACCGCGTCGACTCCGGGTTCATCGTGCACAACCGGCGGACCTACCCCCATCTGCTGCGTCTCTTCGACGAACTGGGCGTCACCACCCAGGAGTCCGAGATGTCGATGTCCGTACGGTGCGAGGGGTGCGGCCTCGAATACGCGGGGGCGCGCGGCCCGGCCGGGCTTCTCGCACAGCCGCGCTCCGCCGTGCGCGGACCCTATCTGCGCATGCTCGCCGAGGTGCCGCGCTTTCACCGCGCGGCCCGGGCCCTCCTGGAACTGCCGGAGGACGGGGCGGGCGGGACGAGCGGGATGACGCTGGGCGAGTTCGCCCGGCGCGGGCGGTTCTCGCCCTACTTCCACGCCCACTTCCTCACGCCCATGGTCTCCGCCGTCTGGTCCTGCGACCCGGTCACCGCCCTGCGCTACCCGGCCCGCTACCTCTTCCGCTTCCTCGCCCACCACGGCATGCTCACCATCGGCGACTCCCCGGTCTGGCGCACCGTCACCGGAGGGTCGCGCAGCTACGTCGACCTCCTCGTCAAGCAGCTCACCACCGTGCACACCTCCACCCCGGTGCGCGCCGTCACCCGGCACGCGGACGGCGTCGAGATCACCACCGAGGACGGCACGAGCACCCCGTACGACTCCGTCGTCATCGCCACCCACCCCGACCAGGCGCTGCGGCTGCTCGCCGAACCGACCGAAGCGGAGCGCGGCACGCTCGGCGCGTTCCGGTACTCCCGCAACCCGACCCTGCTCCACACGGACACCGCGCTGCTCCCGCGCGCCCGGGGGGCCAGGGCCTCCTGGAACTACCTGATGCCCTCGTGCGCCGCCGACGCCGACCGCGTCACCGTCAGCTACGACATGAACCGGCTGCAACGCCTCGACGCGCCCGAGACCTTCGTGGTCACACTGAACGGCTCCGACCGCGTCGACCCCGCCTCCGTGCGCGCCCGCATGGTCTACGAGCACCCCGTCTACACCCCGGAATCCGTCGCCGCCCAGGACCGGCTGCACACCCTGTCCGGCCCCGTCACCGCCTACGCGGGGGCGTACCACGGCTGGGGGTTCCACGAGGACGGCTGCCGTTCGGGGGTCGAGGCCGCGGCGGCCCTGGGGGTGAGGTGGTGAACGCCCTCTACCCGTGCACCATCACGCACGTCCGGAACCGGCCGACGCGGCACGCGTTCCGCCACCGCACGTACCTGTGGCTCATCGACCCCGACCGGCCGCCCCGGCTGCCACGGGTCCTGAGGCCACTGGCCCGGTTCGACCCCCGCGACCACTTCGGCGGCACCGCCCCCACCATCCGGGCCGGCCTGGAGCGCTTCCTGCGCGCCCGGGACGTCGAACTCGGCGACGGCACCGTCACCATGCTCACCCAGGCCCGGGCGTTCGGGTACGTCTTCAACCCGATCACCGTCTACTGGTGCCACCGCTCCGACGGCACTCCCCTCTGCGTCGTCGCCGAGGTCCACAACACCTACGGCGGTCGGCACGGCTACCTCCTGCGTCCCGACGGGAGCGGCCGGGTCCTGGCCGACAAGG
>NZ_UAVD01000057.1 GCF_900460065.1 Streptomyces griseus
GCGGGGGCGCGTCGAGCAGCCGGTAGTAGTCGATGTTCTCGGCGGGGGCGCCCTGGACGCCCAGACGCGCCCCGGTGCGCGGCAGCAGCGCGTGGCGGATGTGGGAGCGCGCGTAGAAGCCGCCGCCGAACAGGGCCGGGCGGCCGTCCCCGAGGGTGTGGGCGACCTCGCTGACGTACACGTACGCCGGCTTCTCGGGCTGGGCCGGGTCCAGCGCGTGCAGTGGCGTGGTGCCGGTGAGCGCGTGGCCCGGCTCCCCGTGCGTGGCCCCGCGCTCGGCGAGCAGCGGGAGGGACGCCATGGAGGTGGCGCTGGGCGCGCTCAGCCGCAGGTCCTGGTGGCCGCGCGCGGCGAGGAGTTCGCGGGCCTTGAGCGCCAGGTCGAAGGTGGCCGTGGCCGCGGGCCGACCCGACTCCGGGTCGCAGAGCACGCACGGGAAGGCGGTGACGCCCGCGATCCGGATGCCCCCGAGCGCCTCGGCGGCCTCGGCGAAGACGTCCAGCCGCTCCAGCGGAACGCCGCCCTCCTGGCCGGGGTAGACGGTGCCCTCCGCCCCTTCGAGCCGGATCAGGACGTCCTGGACGAAGCCCTGCTCCCGGGCCGCGTCCGAGACGGCACGGGCGTTGGCCAGGTCGAAGACCGTGACGTTCTCCGGCCGCCACGCCAGCATGCCGGGCAGGGCCCGCCGGGGGATCTGCACGAGGTGGCCGAGGTTGCCCGGCCTCGCCCCCGCCGCGTGCAGGGCCCGGGCCTCCGCCGGGTCGATGGCGGCGGAGCGGGGGATGTGCCGGGCGACGGCCCGGATCAGTTCGGGGTTGCGGCCGATCTGCTTGACGACGAACCACAGGCCGATGCCGAGGCGTTCGGCCTCGGCCGCCAGCAGGGCCGCGTTGGCCTCGACGGCGTCGAGGTCCATCACATAGGTGTCGGGCGGGATCTCGCCCCGCCGGTGCAGGGCGGCCGCGGCGTCGACGAGCTCGGGGTTGCGGGTGAGCACGGTGTCGAGAAACACGGTCACTGGTCCTTCGGGTCGGCCATCGCGGCGAGCGAGCGGCGCAGGATGTCGATGACGAGGTCCGCTCCGGCCCGCATCGGATTGACGCGCACGGTCCAGTCGGCCAGCTCCGGGGCGTCGTCCAGGGCGGAGCTGGACATCCGGTAGAAGAGCGGCGCGATCTCGTAGCGCGAGTTGGACCCGACGGGGTAGGGCGCGGCCCCGAACCGTGCGGCCACGGAGGGCAGTTCCGCGGCGACGGGCCGGTCCAGGCGGATCAGCAGGCAGCGGTCCTGGGCGTTGGCCACGCGCACCTCCGCCACCCCGTCCACCTCACCGGCCGCGAGCCGCTCGGCGACCTCGGTCCCGACCCGGGACTGCACGGCCCACAGGAGCGGTACGTGGGTGAGGGCGCGCAGCGCGTCCAGCGCCTGGTGCCCCTGGACCTGCCCGCCGCCGGAGTAGTTGGCGCTCCGGACGCCCTCGACCAGGTCGCGGGCGCCCACGACCGCGCCGACGCCCTCGGGCCCGTGGAGTTTGAAGAGCGAGAAGCAGGAGGCGTCGGCGCCCAGCTCGACCCCGGCCGCCGGGGTGCGCATGACGGCGTAGTTGTCGTCCACGACCGTGCGGACCCCGGCCGCCCGGCAGGCGGCGATGACCTCGGCCGGATCGTAGGAGTCGGCCAGCCGCTGCCGGGTGTGCTGGATGTACGCCCACCGGAACTGTCCGGACGCCAGAGCGGCGTCGAGCGCCGCCCGGTCGTTGAAGTCCGCCTCCGTGGTGCGTACGCCGATGCCCCGGAAGGTGACCCCGGTGGTTCGGTAGACCGGGGCCCGGTGGATCAGCAGATCGTCGCCCGCCCGGACGACGGCGTTGAGCGCGGCCCGGATCGCGCCGGTGCCCGCGCCCTGGACGAGGGCGGCGTCCTCGGCGCCGAAGAAGTCGGCGAGGACCGCCTCGACGCGGGCCGTGGTCCGGGGCCGGCCGAGGCCGGGGACGACTCCCGCGTCCGCGGAGAACAACTGCTCGCCCTCGAAGTGCGCGGCCGTGGCCTCCAGCAGCCGGAACTGCCGGGCCGCGGCGTCCTCCAGGGCCACCGTGGGCAGCGGAGAGGTCGTGGGGAGCGTGGGCGGGGGTGCGGGGCTCATCTCAGTTCTCCTCCACGGTCGCGCCGGTCAGGAAGCGCACCGGATTGCGGCGGGTCAGCAGGTCGATCAGGTCGTCGTCGGCCCCGGCCGCCCGCAGCCGGGGCAGGAAGCTCGCGAAGAGGTGCCCGTACCCCTGGCCCCCCGCGTCGCGCAGATAGCCGTGGCGGGAGATGTCGCAGCTGAGCAGGGCCCGGTCGGCGTGGCCCGCCTCCAGCAGCGCGAGCAGCAGCCGCAGCCGGGTCCCGTCGCTCTGGTAGCCGCTCTTGCCCACGGTGTCGAACGCGACGTACGCCCCGCGCTCCGCCAGCTCCCGGTGGACGCCCGGGTCGTCCAGGAGGTCCTGGTGCCCGATGCTCACGCGGTGGGCGGGCAGGCCCTCACCCGTGAGCAGCTCCAGCTGGGCGAGGCCGCCCCGGCCGAGCTGGGCGTGGGTGGCGACGGAGAGGCCGGTGGCGACCGCGGCGCGTGCGCCGGCCCGGAGCACCTTGGCCTCGGCCGGGGCCGGGACGTCGCCGTGGCTGCCGAGCTCCCCGAGGACTCCGGGCCGGACACCGGTCCCGTCGACGCCGTCCTCGATCTCCCGGACGAGGACGCCGGCGAGCGCCGCCACGTCGAGGGTGTCGATCTCGGGCGTGTGGAACGGCTCGTAGTACCAACCGGTCGCGGCGACGACGGCGACACCGGTCTCCCGGGCGATCCGGGACAGCGCGCGGACGTCGCGTCCCATGCCCCGGCAGGTCAGCTCGACGACCAGGGCGAGGCCGTACTCCTCGCGCAGTGCGACGAGTTCGGCGGCCACGGCCGCCGCGTGGCGTTCCGCTCCGAGGACGGCCGCGCCGTCGCCCACCCGGTCCAGGTCGAGGACGAGGTGCTCGTGGGCGAGGGCGGGGCCGCGCACCGAAGCGGAACGGAGCTCTCCGGTGACGGTGCGCAGGGTGTGCGGTGCGGGGTGGTTCATGGTGGGGCTTCCTTCTCCTGTACGGCGCGGCCGGACGCGTTCGGGCCTCAGCCCTTGACCGGGGTGAACAGGTCGAGCCAGTACAGGACGTTGAGGAGGACGCCGCCGATGATCACGGCGGCCGGGGCCGCCGCCATCCGCACGACGGGCCGCCCCATCGACTCGTTGAGCAGGTAGAGCCCGCCGACGACGAGGATGCCGAGCCCGCCCCCCATGGCGTTGGCGGCCATCAGCGAACCGAACAGGATCGCGAGCTGGAGGGTGTCCCCGATGGCGCTGCGCAGATGCTCGGAGGAGTCACGGACGCTCGGCAGCTTGCCGAGCACCTTGCCGATCCAGGAGAGGGCCAGCACCTCGACGGCGAACACCAGCGCACCGACGACGGCGGCCAGGAAGGGGTTCGGCATGAGGTACCCGATGGGGTACACCAGGGTGAAACCCGCGATGCCGTACGCGCCGGACGCCAGGGCGGTGGTCGCGATCAGCGGGATGAAGCCGAAGACCCGGTAGAAGTCGACCTGTGCCGCCTCGGCGTACTGCCCCTTCGCGATGAGGAAGCTGGTCGCCTCGCCGCCGCCGAATATGTGCATCTGGGCGAGGACGCACACGCCCGCGCCGAGCAGCATGAACAGCGGCAGGTACTTCCGCAGCCGGGCCGCGCTGGCGCTGAAGAGGGACGCCATCGGGTCGTCCCCGGTCGCCTCCTCCACGGCGCCCGACGCCCGGTCGGCCCGGCGCTGCCGAAGGTCCTTGGACACGGCGAGACCGATGAGCATCAGCACGCCCACCGCCATCGCCAGCGCCCCGGCGAACATGTTGGGCCACAGCTTCATGGTCATCACGACCAGGGCCACTTCGACGACGCCCGCGACGCCGCCCCACTTCCGGCCGAACTGCTTGGTGATGGCGAGCACCGGGAAGAGCGTGAACAGGAACAGGATGGGCGTCGACATCTGCTGCATCGCGGTCAGGAAGTCGACCGGGAGGTCATGGGCGATGTTGTTGGCGCCGTTCAGCCCGAAGACGACCACCGCGCCCCACGCGCCGCCGAGGATCGGGGCGAGCCACTTCTTCGGTGACAGCATCCCGAGGATGTCCGTGGGCAGAAAGAGCAGCCAGGGGTTGAGCACACCGGTGGACAGGGCCATCGGCGCGCCGAGCCCGAAGATGAACCCGGCGGAGAGCCCGAAGGAGACGGCCGTCGTCGCGCTGCGGGTGGTGCGTCCCTGGATGAAGTCCAGCAGGAAGGGGCGCACGCCGTCGTTGAAGACGGCCAGCGCCATGTGCGCGATGAAGGCCGTGAGCGCGCAGAGGGCTATCACGGTCAGTTGCTGGGCCAGCGAGAAGTCGAGTTCCGCGCCGGCGGCGAGAGTGGTGCTCACGAGTCACTCCTTGGTGCCCGGGACGATGAGGAGGAGGCTGTGATCAGCCGCGGGCCGCGATGGCACGGGCCATCAGCGGGGCGATGACGTCGATCTGGTCCATCGAGAAGCCGAAGGCCTTCTTGCCGTCGGCGAGCAGCGCGGCGATCGCGTCCTCGGTGGGGACGCTCCGGCCGAAGGTGTGGCAGGAGGCGCTGCCCAGGAGACCCACGAGCACGCCCAGCGACGCGCCGGCGCCGGTGTGGCAGGTGCCCAGGTAGTAGTCGGCCTGGCCGGCGCGCAGCTTCATCGCGGCGTCCATGTCGCTGGAGGGGATGACGTCGAGGGAGTCGATGCCGAGGCCGCCGATGGCCTGGGTGACCTCGACCTTGCCGACTCCACCGGTGAGGATCTTCGTCATGGCTGTTCTGCTTTCTGCGTGTTCCCGCGGGGTGAGCCACGGGGAGGGGCGTACGGGGGAAGGGGGCCGCGACCGGTCAGGACGTGGCGGCGGGCGGGGAGTGCCGGGCCAGTACGGCCAGGTGCATGCCGAGGAAGTTGATCTCGGATTCGGGGAGCGCGGCCCCGAGCTCCCGTTCGGCCCGTGCGGCGACGGCGCGGGCGCGGACGACCGCTTCCGGATGGTCCGCCAGTTCGGCGGCCACCTGGTCGTCGGTGAGGAACTGCTCGATCGGTTCACCGTTGAGCAGACGGCCGACGGCCATCATGAGGTGGCTGGTGAGCATGGCGGCCGTGGCCTCGGTGACGAGGTGCCCCTCGGCCTCCAGAGCCGCGAGTTCGGCGGCGACGAAGTCGGCCACCTCGGGTTTGACCTGTCCGCCTTCGCGGAACAGCTGGATCCGCAGTGCGAGCTGGTCGTCCATCACGGTCCTCCTCAATCAACAATAACCAGGATTCTGTATTTTCAGGGTGTGCGGCGCTCCGGGAGATCCGTGTCGCCCGGGCCCGCGGGGGTCAGTACGAGGGAACGCGTTCCCCCCGCAGCACCTCACTCTGCAGCCGCGTCACCGTCGACAGGTCGAGCGACTCGCGGACGGCGGCGAGCGCCTTCGCTCCCTCGGCCCGGCCGATCACGGCGGCGGTGGAGTTGCGCAGGGCCAGTTCCCGGGTGACCTCGTCGCCGAGCGGCACCACGTCGACGCCGAGCCCGAGCCGGTCCTGCGCCTCGTCGAGGTTCCAGACGGTCGCGTCCACCTCGTTCCGTGCGAACAGGTCGTGCAGTTGCATGTAGGAGGCCTCCCGCCACTCGATGTCGTCCCGGCCGGCGAAGACCCGCTCCACGAGCATGCGCAGGTCCTCCGAGGCGTGGTCGATCGCCACCCGGAGCCCCGGTGCGGCCAGGTCCGCCCCGTGCCGTACGAGCATGCCGTGCGCGCCGACGTACGTGGCGGGGCCGAGGTCCGCCACCAGCTCCACCGGATGCTCGGCGATCAGCTGGTCGGCGGCGAAGCGGGACAGCACCACCAGGTCGACCTTGCCTTCCAGCAGGGCGGCGGTGCGGGCTCCGGCGCCCCGCATGAAGGTGATCGCGAAGGGTGCGCCCGCCTCCTCGAAGGCGCTGCGCAGTCCGGTCGCGAGCCCCTCGTACCTGCGGGAGTAGGGGAGCGGCATGGCCGCGAGCAGGGTGCCGAGGCCGGACAGCCGCCACAGAACGGTGCGGTCCGAGCGGACCAGGAAGGTCCCCAGGTGGCCGCGCGCGGTCGTGGAGATCGCTCCGGTCTCCTCCAGCAGTTGGAGGGCCGCCTGGACGGTCCCGTTGCCGCAGCCCAGCTCCTCGGCGAAGTCGCGCACGCGGGGCAGCCGGGTGTCCGGCTCGTGGTGCAGGAGCAGGACGGCCAGCTGCCGGGCGGCGAGCCCGTTGCGCGTGAGGAGGCGGTCGTCGAGGTCGTTCACAAATCAAACAGTAAACAGGATTCTGGATACTGACAAGGGTCCCGTCCTCGGTCCCGTGCGGGCCCGCTGCGTGGGCCCTGCGCCAGGCCGTGTCGGGCCGGAGTCAGTCGGGCAGGGGGACGCGGATCACGGGGGCGAACGGATGCTTGTTGAAACCGCTGCGCACGTTGCGGCAGTCCGGGACCTTGCAGACGAAGAACTCGTCGACGCTCCGGCGGCCCGTGCGGGCGCGGAGCCAGGTCTTCTCGTCGGCGGTGAGGGGGCGGTGCTGCTCATCGGAATCACACGTGGCGCAGTACATGGCGCGGCTCGGCACGGGACCTCCTGAAGCGGACGAACAGGTGGAAGGCGAAGCATATGAGGACACGTGAGGCATGAGCGGTGTGCGGCGCGCGCGATCCTCGCGGTGTCGGCGCGCGTGTGCGTCCCGGGATCCGAGGCGAGCCCCGTGTGGTGCGGAGGCCGTGCCGGGTGAGGACGCGGCGCACCGTCGCGGGGGCGGGTCTGGGGGCCGGGTCGAGTCGTGCGGGTCCGAGCGCGCGGTCCCGGCGCAGGCGGCATTCCGCTGCCGAGAACGGTCGGCCGGGCATCGCGGCGGAACGCGAAGGCCCCGTGTCGGGTGAGGGCTCGACGCCTTCACCCCGCACGGGGGCCTTCGTCATGACCGGGCCCCACCGGCGCTGACAGCGCTCGTGATCAAGGCGCCTGGGGCAGGTGGAGCCCGGTTCCGGTGTCGCGGTCGCTCCGGACCGCACGCCGGGACACGCTGTGGTCGGACGGTCTCCGGTCGGTGCGCCGATCGGCTCGGCCGAGGCGCCGCAACGGAGCCGATCGGCGCCGGACGGTGCCGAAGGGCGGCGTCCGGCGTGAGCGGCCTCGCGGAGCGATTCACCGTCAGGCCGGGGAGGGGGACGCCGCGTCGGCCGTCAGTGCGGCCATGTCCACGACCCGGTCGGCGGCCTCCGCCACGACCCGGTCGTGCGTTGCCACGACCGTGACGCAGTTGTCCTGATGGGCGCGTTCGGCGAGGATCGCGGCCAGGCCGCCGGCCTGGGAACGGTCGACGGCCGCCGTCGGTTCGTCGATCAGCAGCAGTTTCGGCGAGAGGAAGAGGGCGCGGGCCAGGGCCACCCGCTGGCGTTCACCGCCGGAGAGCTGTTCGGGACGGTGGCGCAGGCGGTGGCCGAGGCCCACCCGGTCCAGGGCCTCCTCCGCGCGGGCGCGGTGGGCGCGGGGGCGCCCGCCGCTGATGTGGACCGCCGCGAGCAGTTGGTCGGTGGCGGTGAGGCCGGAGAGCAGGTTGCCGCTCTGGAACATGTAGCCGATCCGTTCCCGGCGGACCTTGGCGCGCCGGCCGTCGGACAGGGCGGCGAGGTTCTCGCCGTCCAGCAGGACCTCCCCGGAGGTGGGCCGCAGCAGGGCCCCCGCGACGGCGAGCAGGGTCGACTTGCCGGAGCCGGACGGGCCGACGAGAGCCGTCATGCGGCCGGGTTCGAAGGTGACGTCGAGGTCGTCGAGGACGGTGGCGGGCGCGTCGGCACGGCCGAGCGTGACGGTGACGGCGGTCAGTTCGAGGCTCATCGGTCGGCTCCCAGCATGGTCATCGGGTCGGCGCGGGTGACGCGGCGGAGGGTCAGGGCGGTGCCCGCGAGGCCCACGGCCGCGACGGTGCACATGGTGGCGACGAGGGTGGCGGCGGGGAGGCTGAACGGCACCTGATCGCCGACCAGCAGGCCGACCGCTCCGGCGAGCACGGCCCCGGCGGTGGTGCCCAGGACGACGACGAGGGCCGCCTGGGCGACGGTGTGGGCGAGCAGTCGCGCGCGGGAGGCGCCCATGGCGCGCAGCAGGGCGAGCTCGGGCCGGCGTTGCACGGTCCACACGGCGAAGAAGGCGCCGACCACGAGCGGGGCGATCAGGTAGAGGAAGACCTGGATGGAGTTCATCGTGACGCGCTCTCCCGTGTAGCCGGGGGCCGCCTCGTAGGCCTCCTCCTTGGTGAGCGTGGTGGTGGAGTGCCGCGCGTCGAGGGTGGCGACGGACGCCCCGGCCGGCGGGGTGCGCAGGGCGAGGGCGCTGAACTGGTCCGGGATCGCGGCCGTCGCGGACGCCGGAGCCCCCGGGGTGCTGAAGCGGATGCGCTGCCAGGTCTTCAGCGGGATGTAGGCGACGGGCACATGGCCGTAGCTGGAGCGGTCCGTCGTTCCCACGACGCGCAGTTCGATGCCCAGCCGGTCGATGACGAGGGTGTCGCCGACGCGCACGCCCTCATCGGCGAGTCCGGCGGACATCACCATGCTGTCCGCCCCTGCGTCGGCCAACTCCTCGCCCGCGGTGACCGAGGGGGCGAGGAAGGAACCGGGTTCGACGCCGAAGGCGGCGATGTCGACCTCGGCGCCGCGATGCGTCGTGCCGCGGGTGATGGAGACCCCCAGCGGGGTCGTCCCGGTGTCGGCGTCCTTGCTCCACGCGGCGGCGGTCTTCCGGTCGAGAAGGCTGCGGGCGAACTGGTCGGACCGGGCGTCCGAGGAGAAGGCCAGCTGGGAGGCGGGCAGGCGGCGCAGCGCCGAGACGGTGTCGTCACCCAGGCCGGTGGTGAAGCCGGAGACGATGCCGACGAGTGCGGCGACGAGCACCACGACGGATCCCATGAGCAGGAAGCGGCCGCGGGCGGCGCGCAGCTCCAGGAGAGCGAGGAACACGGCGGTTCCCTTCGGTGGATCGATGTTAGGGACGGTGTGTCGCTAACATAAATGATGGGGACGTGGCGTCCCTAAGTGGGGGTGGGGTGCGGCGGGGGCTTCTAGAATGGGTCCGTGCCCAGGATCAGTGCCGCCACGGTCGCCGAGCACCATGCCCAGCAGAGACTGGCCCTGGTGCGGGCCGCGCGTGAGCTGCTGGAGAGCGGCGACGCCGGTGCGGTGACCTTCGCCGCGATCGCGAAGGCCACGGGCCTCGCCCGCAACAGCGTGTACAAGTACTTCCCGGGCCGCCCCGAACTGTTCGCCGCGGTCGTCGAGGACGCGATGCCCCGCTGGACCGACGCCATCCGGGCCGGCATGTCGGCGGCCGGAACGCCCGAGGAGAAGATCGCCGCCTATGTGGCGTCGCAACTGGACCTGGTGCGCGGCGGGGAGCACCGGATCGCCCAGGCCCTGGCCGGGGTGCGGGACACGGCGGTGGTGCGGGACAGCGCGACGCGGGCCCACCGGGAGCTGCTCACCCCGCTGATCGGCGCGCTGACGGAGCTGGGCGAGGAGGATCCGCGGCGCACGTCGCTGCTCCTCCAGGGAATCGTCAACGCGGCCACGACGGCGATCGAGAACGGCGACGACCCGGACGCGGTGACGGAGCTCGCGGTACGCATGGCCGTCACCGCGGTCACCGGGACGCCTCCGGGGCGGTGAGAGCCCCCGTCGGCTCCCGGCCCGGCGCCACGCACACGGAACCGAACGGGCGGCGCCCGTCGCCCGGCTCCAGCCCCGGAGTTCATGGACGAGGCCCCTCCCGGACGGTCGACGGCGGCCCTCCTGACGCTTCGCGCGAGGAGGGCCGCCGCGGCACCGGTCGTCAGCGGGTCAGGGTGAACGCCTGGGCCGGGGAGCCGGAGCAGGGCTGCTGGGACAGCCGCGCCCCGTCGGCCGTCGAGGAGTTGTCGACCCCGAGGCACTTGCCGCTGTGGCGGGCGACGAAGCGGTACTGCCCGCCGCCGGCCAGGGCTTCCGGACGCCACTGCTGGTTGGCGCCGCCCTCGTACGACCACAGGTGCACCTTCGTGCCGTCGGCGGTCCCCCCGGAACCGCCGACGACGTCCCAGACCTTCGCGTTGTGCCGGTTCACCACCTGGTAGTGGCCGCCGCTCGTCGGCCGGAACTGCCAGCCCTGGTTGGCCCCGGCCCCGCAGGACCACTGCTGCAGCGCCGTGCCGTTGGCCGTACCCCAGTCGGCCGCGTCGAGGCAGGCCCCGCTGCCGGCGTTCCGCACCTGGTACCACGCGGCGGGGTCGATGGAGCCCGCGGGCGGCTCCGTCGTACCGCCGCTCCCGTCCCAGGTGAAGGTGGCGACGGCCCCGGCGGGCAGGGTGTACGCGAGCGACTTGCCGTTGTCGGTCAGGGAGAACCGCTGCGCTCCGGAGCCGGTGTTGACGACCACGGCCGCGCGGCTGCCGTCGCTGTTCTGGAAAGCGACGTTCTGTACTCCTCCGGCGCCCTGGCTGGTCGAGCCGATCCGCGTCGCGCCCGCCTTGACGAACTTGGAGACATGGCCGAGGACGTAGAACTCGGCGTTGCGGGTGACCTGGCCGCCGTCGATCTCCACGATGCCGTTGCAGCGGTTGGTGCAGTGACCCTGGTGGGGGCCGCCGTTCCGGTCGAGGGCGAGGTTCCAGTTGATGACCGTCTCCCCGCCGTTGCGCATGTTCTGCACCACGAGGTTCTCGGCGTGCCACTTCAGCGTGTCGCCGAACGTCGTCGCCGGGTTGGCGCTGTCGGTGCCCGAGCACTCCGTGAAGAACACCCGCTTCCCGGCGTCGGCGATCTGCTTCTGCGCGGCGGGTGCTCCGCCGTAGCAGTGGAACGCGGCGCCGATGATCCGCTGGATGCCGCCCGTTCGCGCGAACACGTCGAGCGGGTAGTTCGGATGGTCCCAGTTGTGGTCGTAGGCCAGGATGTTCGTGGGCAGGTTCGCCGCGGTGAGGGCCCGGTCCAGCACCCGCAGGAAGTCCGCCTGTTGTGCCGAGGTCATGCTCATGGACGGGTAACTGGTCGCGAACTCCGGCTCGTTCTGCGCCGTGAGGTCGGTGAGGGTGATGCCCTCCTGCCCGTACGCCCTGATGGCCTTGACCAGGTAGTCGGCGTACGCCTGATAGTGCTCGGGCCGCAGACTTCCGCCGTTGAGCGAGTTGTCGGTCTTCATCCAGGCCGGCGGCGACCAGGGCGAGCCCATGAAGCGGATGGCCGGGTTGATGGCCGTGGCCTGCTTCAGGACCGGGATGATCTGGCTCCGGTCCCGGTCGATGGAGAAGGCGCCCCGGGTGTCCTCGTACGTGTACGCGTTGCCGTTCGCGTCGAAGTCGGTGCTTCCCAGCGGCTGGCGGAGGTAGTTCAGCCCGATGCCGTCGCCCTCCGAGGAGAACAGCGACCGCAGCACCGTGGTGCGCTGGGCCTGGGGGAGGCTCTGGAGGAGATGGGCGGAAGCGCCCGTCACCGATGCCCCCGCTCCGGTGAACTTCTGGCCCTTGTCCGAGGCGTCGACGCGGATGTCGACCGCCTGCGGGCTGCCGGTGAAGGGGACGTTCCCCTCCGGGGAGAGCTTCTTGGCGCCGTCCGGAGTGGTGATCCACACCTGTGCGGCCGGGTCGGCCGCCCGGGCGGTGCCGACGGAGGCGTCGACGCCGAGTGCGGCCACGGCGAGGACGAGTGCGGCGGCTGCCGCGCGCGCTCCGGAACGTGGGGAAGTGGAGCTTGGCATGGTTGCGGCTCTCCTTGGGTTCGTACCTGCTGACAGGCTGCACCCCGGCCGGCGGAGGGCGCGGCGGACGCCTCGCTCCGGGCGTGCCGGTCACAAGAGGGCGGGACAACGGCATGAAAGCACACCCACTAAGTGGTTAGTAAGTAGTCGGCCCCGGTGTTCTTCCCGGTCGCCGGGAAGATCTTCACCCGGGCTCCGGCAGGCTTAAGGTGAACCGGTGAGCAACCAGTCAGTGAGCAGGCCGACGCGCGGCCCCGCCAAGCCCCGCACGCCGCGCAGCCCGGAAGCCCGGCAGCGACAGCAGGACATCCTGGCCATCGCCATGGACACCTTCGCCGCCCGTGGCTACAACAACGCCTCGCTGGCCGAGATCGCGGACCGGGTCGGCCTCACGCAGGCGGGGGTGCTGCACTACTTCCGCTCCAAGGCCCTTCTCCTCACCAGCGTGCTCGAACTGCGCGACCAGAGGGACATCGAGCACCTCGGCCCCGACCGCCCCCAGGGGCTGGACTTCCTGCGCCACCTGGTCAACACCGCCCTGCGCAACGCGGAGCGCGAGGGCATCGTCCGGCTGTACGCGGTGCTCTCGGCGGAGTCCGTCACCGACGACCACCCCGCCCAGGACTACTTCCGCGACCGCTACCACGGGTTGCGCGCCTTCGTCGCGGACGCCCTGCGCGAGGCCTGTGCACCGCCCGCCGGCCGGGAGGACCTCACCGAGAACGCGGCCAACGCCATCATCGCGGTCATGGACGGCCTCCAGGTCCAGTGGCTCCTGTCGCCGGAATCGGTGGACATGGCCGCCTCGACCGAGCTCGTGGTCACCTCACTGCTGGCGACTCTCGACCCCGGGCGCTTCGGCCCGCGCACCGCAGGCTGAACGCTGCGGCCGGCCGGTCGCCTACTCCAGCCCGTTGCGCGCCGCGAGCCTCGACAGAGCGCCGATCAGGGCGGGTTCGAGGCCCAGTGCCGTGAAGACGAGGGGCGGTGCGCCGCGACGCTCGATCTCGACCCGGTGGGATGCCATGAGGAGGGAGGCGCTGCTCGTCCTGCGCAGACCGGTCACCTCCCGCCACATCACCGCGTCCCGGACCCCGCCCAGCGGGCCGGTGACGGCGAGGCCTCCCTCGTGCAGCCGGCACCGGTTGCCGCCGTACCGCGCTGTGACGAGGCGCCACACCAGCCGCAGTCCGAACAGGACGAGCACCGCGGTCGCGGCCACGGTCCCCTTGAGCAGCGCGGAGTCCGGCCTGATCCACACCAGCGCGACGATCAGAACGACCACCAGCAGGGTGACGGACCGCACCGCGAACTGCGCGAGCGCCCCCACGATCCCCACGGCGTGGTAGGTGCCGATCCGCCGCCCCAACTCCGTCTCGCTCCGGGTCTGCCGCATGATGAACCGCCCTCTCGGGATCGAAGCCACCGGGCCCGCGGGTCCTCGGCGAAGCGAGCGGCGGTCCCGGACGGCCGCGCGACCGTCCCTCGGCGCCACCGCGGACCCGACGCTATGGCCGGCCGAGCCATGACACCAGCGACCACATCGCATACGACCCATGCGTCAGAGGAATGCGATCGGGGAGGATGCCGGTGTCCGGGCGACAGGCGCGGCGGCAGGGGGAAGACATGTGGGAGAACGCATCACTCCGGTTGCTCGTCACCGTGGCCGAGACCGGATCGTTCACGCGGGCGGCGGCCCGGCTCGACTACACGCAGTCCGCGGTGTCCCGGCGGATCGCCGCGCTGGAGAAGCGGGCGGGCGGACCGCTGTTCGTACGCCTCCCGCGAGGCGTACGGCTCACTCCCGCCGGGCGGGTGCTGCACCGGCACGCCGTGGACGTGCTCGACCGGCTGGCCCGGGCCGAGCGGGACCTCACCGTGCTGCACACCGGAGACGGCGGCCCGCTGCACACGGGCGCGTTCGCCACCGCGAGCATCGCCCTCCTGCCGGCCGCGCTGCGAGCCCTCAAGGACGCCCGTCCGGAGATCGAGGTGGTGGCGGCCGAAAGCCCGACCGGCACGCTGATGCGGCAACTCGCCGATGGCACGCTGGACCTCGCCGTCGTGAGCGACTACCCCTACGGCCTGCCCTCCGCCGAGGGGATCACGACGACCGTGCTGTGCGAGGACGAACTGCTCGTCGCCCTCCCACGCCGCCATCCCCTGGCCGGGGCCGAGGCCGTCGACCTGTACGAACTCCGCGACGAGACCTGGATCCAGAGCGCGTACGGCGACCGCCCCACGATGCTCGCCGACGCCTGCGCCCGAGCGGGCTTCACCCCGCGGAGCGTCATGCGGATCGGCGGATGGGCGGGCAAGTTCGGCTACGCGGTCGCCGGGCTCGGCGTGGCCCTGGTCCCCTCGCTGGCGGCGCCGGCGGTCCCCGGCGAACTCGTGCTGCGCCCCCTCACCGACCCCGCCCTGCGCCGGACCGTGCACGTGGCGATGCCCGACACGCCCCTCGCGGCGGCTCTGGTCCTGCGGGAGTTCCTGCACACGGCGGTCGCGGAGCGCGAACCGTCCCGCTCACCGGGGTGAGATGGCCCGCGCACCGTCCGGCGCGTCCGATCCGGGCGAGCGCGCCTCGGAACCGGCCCCCTCCCGCACGTCGACGCCGTCCATCGCCCCCAACTGCGTTTCCAGGGAGGCGAGGAGCCAGTCGTGCGCGGAGCCAGGAGTCGGCTCGGGCCGGTCGTCGGGGGCGCTGATCACCTCGGCCGTCAGCTCCCAGTAGCGGTCGATGCGCGGATCGTCCGCGAGCCGTCCGGCCAGCCCGTGGCGGAAGGCGGCCGTGTCGCAGGTGCCGTACGTGCTCGCGTACGCGTCCACGAAAGCGTCCAGCGCCTCCCCGGGGCCGGGTTCGGCATCGCGGCGCAGCTCCCCGCCCGCCAGGTCGTACGCCTCGGCGAGACCCGCGTACAGCACGGCCGACGCGCGGGCTCCCGCGACGCCGTGCGCCTGCGGCTGGTAGCGGCCGCCCCGGCCGTCGCACGGACGGGTCACGTAGGCGTGCAGCCGTGCGAAGGCGAGGACCTGGGCCGGCCGCGGGTCGTCGGGCAGATCCGGCACCGCCGCCTCCAGGAAGGCCGTGACCGACCGGGCGGGCATACGGGGCGGCAGCCACGCGCGCCAGAAGCGGGCCAGCGAGGCGGTGCTCGGCGGGGCGGCGACCGCACCGACCAGCCGCAGCCGGTCGGGCCGTTCGGCCGGCGGGCTCTCCTGGACCAGCCTGAGCGCGGCCTCCCGCCAGCGCAGCGCGGCGAGTTCGGAGCCCAGGGCGCGCAGCCGGCCGGCCACGGCATCCTCCAACGCACTGCCCTCACCGGCCCCGACGTCCCGCGCGTCCTGCTCGTCGAGGATGCGCCGCACCTCGGCAACCGGCAGGTCGAGGCCGCGCAGGGCGCGGATCATCCGCAGCCGCTCCACGGCCTCCGGGGCGTATCTGCGGTGTCCGCCGGCGCTGCGGGACGCTTCCGGGAGCAGTCCTCGGTCCGAATAGAAGCGGACGGTCCTGACACTCACACCCGTCTGCCCGGCCAGTTCGCCGATGGTGCACAGACCGTCGTACGACGAGAACACTTGAACCTCCACCAGGGGGAGTTCCTACGGTATCGGCGAGCGCTGCCGGGAGATCGGGCCGGTGCGCGGGAGACACCGTGACGAGGAGGAGCCATGACCGTATTCATCCTGGTGGCCGGGGCGTTCACCGGACCGCACGTGTGGCGGGAGACCACCGACCTGCTGAGCGCGGACGGCGCCGAGGTGCGAACCGTGGCGCTCACCGGGCTGGGCGGGCGCCCCGGAGATCCCGGCGAGGCCGTCGACCTGGAGACCCATGTCGCGGACGTGCTCGCGGTGATCGACGCGGTGGTCGCGGAGCCCGGCCGGGAGATCGTGCTCGTCGGCCACGACTACGGCATCCACCCGGTGCTCGGTGCGGCCGACCGGAGGGCCGGGGCGATCGCCCGGATCGTCTACCTGGACGCCGGCATGCCACGTGACGGAGTCCCCGCCCTGGCCGCCGTGCCCGACCGAGAGGTGCGCGAGGAGGTGGTGGAGCTCGCCGCCGGAAGCGGTGTGAGAGGCGCCGGCGGCGAACTGCCGCCCCCGGCCGGGGACGCGTGGTCCCGCTGGGGGAGCACCGCGGGGCTCTCCGCGGCGACGCTCGACGATCTCACCGCTCGCGCGATGCCGCAGCCGCTGGGCACGCTGCTCCAACCGCTGCGGCTCACCGGAGCCGTGGCCGACGTGCCCGTCACCGGGGTGCTGTGCACCGGCAACGGGCCGGGTGTCGAGATGCTCCAGATCATGGTGGACGTCGGCGATCCGGGTCTCCGGTCCCTGGCCGAGGCCCGGGTGCCCTTCTTCGAACTGCCCACCGGCCACTGGCCGATGCTGTCCTGCCCCGCAGCGCTGGCCGGGACCCTGATCGAGGCGGCGTCCGGCGGAGGTCGCCGACTGGCCCCCGCCGACGCCTCCCGCACCCCCGCCCATCTGCGGCCGTTCCTCCTGGACGTGCCCGAAAGGCCCCGCGAGCGGACCGGCAACACCGACCTCTACCTGCCGGACGGTCCGGGCCCGCACCCGGCCGTGGTGTTCGTGCACGGCGGACCGGTGCCCGCCGAGGCGCGGCCCACGCCCCGGGACTGGCCGGCCCTGACGGGATACGCGCGCAGCGTCGCGGGGCACGGGGCCGTGGGCGTGGTGCTGGACCACCGCCTGCACGCCGTCACCGCGTACGAGGTGGCCGCCGCGGACGTGGCCGACGCGGTGGAGCGGGTGCGCGCCGATCCACGGGTGGACGCGGACCGGATCGCCCTGTGGTTCTTCTCGGGCGGGGGACCGCTCGCGGCGGACTGGCTGACGGACCCGCCGCGGTGGCTGCGCTGTGTGGCGGCGAACTACCCGATCCTGTCGCCGCTGCCGAGTTGGGGGCTGGGCGCCACCCGGTTCCACCCGGCCCGGGCGGTCTCCCGGGCCGGTCGGCTGCCCGTCGTACTGGTGCGGGCGGAACGCGAGAGCGCCGAAATCGCCGCGACCGTCGAGGAGTTCCTCACCGAGGCCGGCCGCTGCGGAGCGAACGTCGAGGTCATCGACGTACCGGAGGGACGCCACGGCTTCGAGACCCTCGACCCGACCGACGGGGCGCGCGAGGCCGTGCACCGCGCGGTGGGCGCGGTGCTGGCCCGCTTGAAGGGGTGACGACCGAAGCGGACGCGGGGTGACCCGGGGGCGCGGCGACTACTCGACGACCAGCTCGACGTCGATGTTTCCCCGGGTGGCCTTGGAGTACGGGCAGTAGGCGTGGGTGGCTTCGACCAGCTTGCGCCCGGTCTCGCCCGCGAGGGCGTCCGGGAGTTCCACGCGCATGACCACCGAGAGCCCGAAGCCGTCGCCGTCCTTGCCGATGGAGACCTCGGCGGTCACGGAGGCGTCCTTGGTGTCGACCTTCATCTCGCGACCGACCGCGGCCATCGCGCTGGCGAAACAGGCGGCGTAGCCGGCGGCGAAAAGCTGCTCGGGGTTGGTGCCCCGGCCGTTGCCGCCGAGAGCCGGGGGCATGGCGAGGGGGAGGTCGATCTGACCGTCCGAACTCACGGCACGGCCCTCGCGGCCGTTGGCGGTGGCGGCGGCGGTGTACAACGCGTCCATGGGTGACCCTCCACTGGAGCCACGACCGGGGTGGTCGCGGCGACAGAAATAAAGATTGCACACAACTAAGTTGCGCACAACTCAATTGGGTGGTCGGCGGTACGCTGGTTCTCATGACCACTGCTCCGGGCACCACGCCCGATCTCTCCGGCGTCCCCGACGCGGAGCTGCTGCGACTGGACCACCAGGTCTGCTTCTCGCTGCACGCGGCGTCGCGCGCGTTCGGCGGCTTCTACCGGCAGGCACTCAAGGGTCTGGGCCTCACGTACTCGCAGTACCTGGTCATGCTGGTCCTGTGGGAGCACGGCCCCCAGCCCGTCAAGGGCATCGGGGACCGCCTCCAGCTGGACTCCGGAACCCTCTCGCCGCTGCTGAAACGGCTGGAGGCGGCGGGGTTGGTCAGCCGCGAACGCAGTCGCGAGGACGAACGGTCCGTCCTGATCGACCTGACGGACGAGGGCGCGCGCCTGCGTGAACGCGCGCTGTCCGTCCCCCGTGGCGTGCTGGACGCCACCGGCCTGTCCCTGGACGAGGTCCTGGGGCTGCAGGACGTGCTGGGCCGCCTCACCGCCGCCCTGGGCGAGGCCGCCGACGCCACCTGAGCCGCCCGGGGCCGGGGTGGAGGGGTCTCAGCCGTCGTGGCGCGCCAGCGCGTCGGCTATGCGGTCGGCGACCGCCCGCCGCATGTCGGGGTCCAGCCCCTCCGCGGTCAGGGAGTCGTACAGCCACAGGCCGTCGGCCGCGAGGCGGACGATGAACCGGTCGAGCGCGGCTCGATCCCCGGCCGTCGGCGCCGGGGGCGGTGCCCACCGTTCCGTCACGGCTTCCCACACGGCCGCGTGCGCGGGGTTCGTCGAGCCTTCGAGCATCAGCAGGAGTTCGGCCCGCGTGGCGCTCTGGACGGCGACCCGGGTGTAGGCGGCCAGCCGTTCCTCCCGGGTGGCCTCGGCCGCGGGTTTCCCGGCCGCCGTGACCAGATCGGCTTCCCACCGGTCGGCCAGGTGCTGGTGGATCGCCCGGACGAGGTCGTCGCGCGAGGCGAAGTGGTAGAGGAGGCCGCCCTTCGTCAGCCCCGCCTCCGCGGCGACGGAGTCGAAGGTGACGCTCTTGACGCCTTCGCGCTGGACGACGCGGGTGGCGGCTTCGAGGATCTGGGTCCGTTTGCTGGTGCGCATGTGTCGCTCCTGTGCCGTCGGGCCGGTGGTGTACGGGGCCCGGTGGTGTACCGGGCCAGGGGTGCGCGGCGCTGCGTCGGGTGCGCCGCTTCAGTGGTGTGCGGGGCCGGACAGCGCCGAGCCGGGGCCGTGGCGGCGCAGCAGTACGCCGGTGGCGAGGGCGCCGACGGCGAGGACGGCGGCGACCACGATCATCACGACGAGGTACGCGCCGTCGAACGCCTCGGACGCCGCGGTGACCAGCGCGCTGTCGGCCCCCGCCCCCTCACCGGCCAGGGCGAGGGCGCTGTCGAGGCTCTCGCGCGCCCGTTCGGACACCCCGGCGGGGAGGTCGAGGGTCGCGGAGTACACGGCGGTCAGCAGGCTGCCCAGGAGGGCGACCGCGACCAGGCTGCCGAACTCGTAGGAGACCTCCTCGACGGACGAGGCCATCCCCGCCCGGCGGGCCGGGACATTGCCCATGATCGCGCTGGAGGCGACGGACATGGCCGCGCCGAGGCCGCCGCCGGTGATGATCAGCCCGGTGACGAGGAGGCCCGTGCTGGTGGCGAAGTTCGTGAGGACCAGCACGGTGCCGACGGCTCCCAGGGCGAGACCCCCGGTGATGAGGGGCAGCAGGCCCACCCGGTGGAGGATCGCGCCCCCCAGCATCGCCGTGGGGAACGCGCCCAGGGCGACGGCCGCGACGAGGAATCCGGCCCGCAGCGGAGTGAAGCCCTCCACGAGCTGGAAACGCTGGGTGGTGACGAGCTGGATGCCGGCGATGGCGAAGAGAGCGAAACCGGCGGCCAGTACCCCCGCGAGGAAGGCCCGGTTGCGGAAGATCGCGAAGTCCAACAGCGGGTAGGGCAGACGGCGCTGACGCCGGGCGAACGTCCATCCGCCGATCGTCGACGCGAGGACGGCGGCGGCGATGACGGTCGGAGCGGGATCCGTCTTCGCCGTCTCCTTGATCGCGATGACGAGGCCGACCAGGGCGACGAGCGCCAGCAGTGAGGAGGCCAGATCCCAGCGCTTGGAGGGGTCCGGGTCGTTGGGCGGGGCGACGAACAGCGTGGCCGCGACGGCAGCGAGGACGACCGGGATGTTGATGATGAAGACCGATCCCCACCAGAAGTGCTGGAGCAGGATCCCGCTGATGATGGGCCCCAGTGCGCTGCCCACGACCGCCATGGTGCCCCAGACCGCGATGGCCATGTTGCGCTCGCGCTCGTCCTCGAAGGTCACGCGGATCAGGGCGAGGGTGGCGGGCATCATCGCGGCCGCGCCGACCGCGAGGAAGGCCCGCGCGGCGATCAGGGCCTCCGGACTGGTGGAGAACGCCGCGACGAGCGAGGCCGCACCGAAGACCACGAGGCCGATCAGGAACATCCGCCGGTGCCCCACCCGGTCACCGAGCGTGCCGCTGCCCAGGAGCAGGCCGGCCATCACGACCGGATAGGCGTTGATGATCCAGAGCCCCTCGGAGCTGCTCGCGCCGAGATCCTCCACCAGCGTCGGCAGGGCCGCGTACAGGATGGAGTTGTCCAGCGTGATCAGCAGCAGCCCCGCGCTCACCACTACCAGGAGCAGCCAGCGCCGCTTCGTGCTGATGGTCATCCCTCATGAGCCTCACTGTGAGAAACCGCCCCGATCTCCGTAACTGTACCTTACGAAAGGTACAGTTATGGTCTCGCGTGACAGAAAGTGCTGTCGCCTCGGGCGTTGACAAATTATATTGCCGAACAGCTCATCGACAGTTAAAGTTGTCGCATGGATGATGTGAAGGCGATCCCGACCCCCGACAAGAGCGACGAGAGCTTCTGGGCCACGGTCCTGACCCCGGTGGACCCCGCCTGGAACGAACCCCGCGACGACGACACCTTCGCCATGGACGACCAGGTGCTCGCCGCGGTCCGCTCGCTGGCGGAACGGATCTCGACCCGCTCGCTCGCCTACCGCGCGGCCGGCAAGCCCTTCGACGCCGCGCTCATGGCCGCGCCCGATGTGCAGTTGGCGATGCTGCGGTCGCTCTACGAGGCCAAGCGGTCCGTCGACCGGCTGGCCGAGAGCGCGGCCACCGTCGCGGGGCGCGGTGGATCCAGCTACGCGCAGCTCGGTGCGGCCTGGGGTGGCATCAAGCGTCAGTCGGCGCGCCTCAAGTGGCCGCACGCGGTGCCCAAGAAGTCCGCCAGCGAGTCCATTCCGCTGCACTACGCGGGCGGCGACGCCGTCATCCACCATGATCCGGGAGCGGACGCCTGGTGGTACACCGCGACGGGCGCGGACTTGCAGGAGGACGAGTCGGAGGCCGTCCACGGCACGTCCGCCGAGGCCATCGCGCGGGCCACCGAGTTCCTGCTGTCGCACGACCGGCCCGTGTGACGCAGGAGGGACGACCGCACGACCGGCCCGTGTGACGCGGAAGGACAAACGAAAGATCGGCCCGTGTGACGCGGGGCCGTGCGGCACGGAACCGCGTGCCGACGGCCATCGGACAGTGTTCGAGGCGCTGGCGCCCGCGTCGCACTACCGTGGTCGACGTGGATCTCTTCTCGCGTTCGTGGACGGCGCTCCGCACGACGGTCGCCGGGCTTCCCGCCGAGGACCTCGCCCGGCCGTCGGGCTGCGCGGGATGGCTCGTGCGGGACCTGGTGTGCCACTTGATCATCGACGCGCAGGACGTCCTGATCACGCTGGTGACGCCCGCCGACGCGGAGCCGACCCGTGACGCGCTGACCTACTGGACCGTATCCGGCACACCGCCCACGGGGGACGACCCGCTCGACGCCCTGACCGTACGGCTGGCCGCCGCCTACGGGGACCCCGGTCTGCTCCGGTTCCACCTCGACGACGTGGGATCCGCCGCCGGCCGCGCCGCCCGGCTCGCCGATCCCGCTCTCCGGGTCAGCACCTGCGGCGAGGTCCTCACCGCGGCCGACTACCTTCGCGCGTACGTACTGGAATGGACCCTGCACCACCTCGATCTGGTGAAGCACCTCCCGCACGCGGCGGGACCGCCTCCCGAGGGGCTCGCCCGGTCACGCGAGATGGTCGAGGGGATCTGTAGGGCCGCGTTCCCGGCGTCCTTCTCCGACGAGGACGTGTTGCTGGTCGGCACCGGGCGGCGGGCGCCGACCGATGCCGAGAGGCGTGAGCTGGGCGAACTGGCTTCCGCGCTCCCGTTCGTCCTCGGCTGAGGGTTGCCCCGCCGCGGGAGCGACGGCGGTCGGCGGTCGTTCAGGTCCCGTCCGCTCCGCGGCCGAAGTCCCAGGCGTCGATGTCGCGGTAGTGGATCGGGCCCGGGCCCCGACCGACGTTGCTGCCGACCAGATGGAGCCGCCGGGCCTCCCAACTCCGGCCGGAGAACGCGGCGATCCCCGCCGCGGCCTCCACCGTGGCCGCCTGGTCGCCCCGGCGTGACCGGGCCAGCGTCAGGTGGGGGCGCAGCGGTCGCTCGGGGAAGGAGACGCCGCACTCCCTGACGAGGGCACGCACGTCGGTGGCGAGGTGGTGCAGCCCTGCGAGGTCCCCCGCGATCCCGGTCCACAGCACCCGCTCGTCGAAGTGCCCGCCGCCGTGCAGCGCCAGCCGCAGAGGACGCCGCCGCGCCGCGAGCCCGGCGAGCGGAGCCATCAGGGGCGGGACGGCGGCGACCGGTAGCTCGCCGAGGAACGCCAGGGTGATGTGCCAGTCCTCGATGCGGTTCCACCGCATGCGGGGATGGGCGCCGTACGCCGGACGCAGCGCCTGCGCCAGCTCGTCCTTCGCGTCGTCGGGCGGGGCGAGCGCCAGGAACACACGGGTCGTCGTGGTCCGGACGTATTCGTCCGCGAGGGGGCCGGTCACGGCTTCGAGCGGTTCGTTCACCTGCCGTACCGTACGTGCCGGTCACGCTCCTCCCGCGACGCGGGGCCCGACGCCGGACGCGGGCGTCGGCCGGCGCCCCTGCCGTACGGCGCGATACGGCCCGGGGGAGTGCCCGAACCCCGCGAGCGGCCCGGACGACCGCTCCGGTGCCGCCCGGCGTGCCCGGCGAGCTCGACGCTCTCGTGCACCGGCTCGCCCGGGCGCCCGGACACGCCCTGCTCCACGGCGACCCGTGCCCCGGCAACGACCCGCACACCATCGATGGGACCCGGTTCATCGACTTCGAACAGCCTCCCTGGGCAGCGGGCCGGTGGAACTCGCCTGGAAATGGGGCACCGCCACCGCCCGGCAATGCCTCGTCCACCGGCTCGGTGTGGTCGGCGGCACGACCGTCGACCACGACGGTCTGAGCGGACTGGGCACCCTCCGCACGGACATGCGCCGGCGGGTGCGCGCCCGCTGGCCAGGGCTCCGGCCCGTCCCCGCGCAACGCCCCTGAGCCGGGGCGGATCGCCGCACGGGCGTCAGCGAGGCCGGTCCGGTGTCCACGCGTCGGCCGGCGACGCCGGCCGTACCTGCGCGAGGTAGCCGCGCAGCGCCGCCAGAACCGGGTGCGGATCGTCCGTGCGGTACAGGAACACGTGCGGATAGACCGGAGTCGGCCCCACCACCGGGATCCGCCGCAGGTCGTGCGAGGCCGGCCACACGTATCTGTCCCGGGACCCGACGAGTGTGGCCAGCGCGGCGGAGTCGGCGATCGAGTCCATCAGCGCCTCGGTCCCGAAGTCGGGTCCGACCGCGTCGATGCGCAGACCGAAGTCCTCCGCGAGCCGGTGGTAGTAGGCGGCCCACTCGGTGCCCGGTCTGATGCCCGGGATCCAGATCCGGTGCCCGGCCAGGTCCGTCGGGGCCAGCGACCGGGCCGAGGCGAGCGGATGGCGCGGTCCGACGAGGAGCTGCAACGGATCGTCCAGGACGCTTTCGGCGCTGACCCCGTCGGGCAGCGGACCCGCGGGTACGGCGCGGAACGTCGCGTCGATCTCGCCCGCCCGCACCGCCTCGGCCGCCCCGGTCACGTTCGTGTCTGCGAGGGTCACCACGTCGAGGTCCGTGCAGGGATGGGCCTCGTAGAAGCCACGTACGGCCAGCGCCGGGGCGATGCGCCGGTGGAGCACGTCCACGCGCAGCACCCGCTCCCCGGGACGTACCGAGGCAACGGCCCGTTCCACGGCCCGCAGCACCTCGCGGGCGTGAGGCAGGAAGGCCTGCCCGTCCGGAGTGGGGTGCGCTCCCCGGGCGGTGCGCACGAACAAGGTCGCCCCGAGCACGCGCTCCAGGCCCGCCACGCGTTTGGAGACGGCCTGCTGACTGATGCGCAGGTCCACGGCGGCTTCCCGGAACTGCCCGGTGTCCGCGACGGTGACGAACGTGCGCACGGCTTCGATGTCCACGCCCCGAAGCCTAGAGGCTCACAACCGCTGGTTGTGGCTCACCGGCGGCAGGACGTATGCCCACAGCGCTATCCGTGCCCGCGGTGCCCTCCGCGTCCCGGCCGGTCGGCGCGGCCTGGTTCCCTCCATCGCATGCCCCCTGCCTCCGGGGCCGAGCGCGGACGACGCGGAGCGACGAGGGTTGCCTCATTCGCATACGATCATGCCCATGACGCAAGAAGACGGTGAGCTCGACAGCCTGGTGCGCAAACGCATTCGCGCTCTGCGTGTGGCCCAGGGCTGGTCCCTGGAGGAGTTGGCCGCGCGCGCGAAGGTCAGCCAGTCCACGCTCAGCCGCATCGAGAACGGCCGGCGCCGACTGGCCCTGGACCAGCTCGTCACACTCGCCCGCGCCCTGGACACCTCCCTCGACCAGCTGGTCGAGACCGCCTCCGACGACGTCGTCTCCAACCCGACGGTCGACGGGGCCCACGGGCAGCTGCGATGGCCCATCAAGGCGGAACCCGGCATGACCGTCATCCGCCAGCGTGTGACCGAGCCGCCGCCCGACAACCCCGCGCGGTTGCGCGCGCATCCGGGCCGCGAGTGGCTCGTCGTCCTCTCCGGCACCGCGATCCTGCTCCTCGGCAATCGGCGCCTGCGGATCGAGACGAACCAGGCGGCGGAGTTCCCCACGATGCTCCCGCACGCGATCGGCGCCGAGGGCGGGCCGTGCGAACTGCTGGGCATCTTCGACCGGGACGCCCGCCGCGGCCATCAGCGCGGCGAGGGGGCCGAGAAGGCGGACGCCCCGGCCCCCTCAGGACGGCCCCGCCCCTGACGGACGCACGTCGTCGTCCTCCCGGTGCGCGGGAACGGGCGGACCGCGGCGGTCCCGGGGCCGCCGGCCGTGATGGCCGGTGGCCCCGGGACCGGTCCGCTCGGCCGGCCTCCTCGCGCTTGTTTCAGCGGCTCACGCGGGATCGACGCGGGAGATGGTGCCGTTGCTGGCGAGGACGTACAGCTCGCCGTCACCGCTCTCGGCGAACGAGATGACCTCGCCGCCGCTCACCCCGAGGTCGCCCACGCCGGTCACCTCGCCGTTCTCCAGTTGCAGCGTGCGCAGGGTGCCGTCGCAGTAGTCGCTGAACACGTAACTGCCCCGGAGGTCGGGGAGCGCGTCGCCGCGGTAGACGAATCCGCCGGTCACCGAGCAGCCGAGTCCCGTGCGGTCGTACTCGTACACCGGCGGGACGTGGTTCGCGGGCTCGGTACCGCCCCGGAAGGGGTGGGTGCCCTCCATGGAGGACCAGCCGTAGTTCTCCCCGCCGTCGCTGCCCGCCGGGGCCCAGTCGATCTCCTCCCAGTCGCTCTGGCCGACATCGCCGATCAGCAGGTCGCCCGTGCCCGCGTCGAAGGAGAACCGCCACGGATTGCGCAGCCCGTAGGACCAGATCTCGTCCTTCGCGTTCGCGTCGTCCACGAACGGGTTGTCCGCCGGGATCGCGTACGGTTCGCCGCCGGCCGGGTCGATCCGCAGCAGCTTGCCGAGCAGCGTGTCGAGCTTCTGCCCGTTGCCGTGCGGGTCGCCGCCCGACCCGCCGTCGCCGAAGGCGATGTACAGGTAGCCGTCGGGGCCGAACTTGATGTCCCCGCCGTTGTGATTGGCGTACGGCTGTGTCTGGGTCAGGACGGTGCGCCGTGTCTCCGGTTGGAGTCGGCCGTCCTCCACCGCGATCTCGTCCACCGTGCTGGTGCCTTCGAGATCCGTGAACGAGAGGTAGAAGTGGGCGAAGTCCTTGTCGAACGCGACGCCCAGCAGGCCGCGTTCGCCGTCCGTGGTGGTCTCGGCGGAGATGTCGAGCACGGGTGCGCCCAGGCCCTGGTCGTCCAGGACCCTTACGGTTCCGGCGCGTTCGGCGATCCACAGCGTGTCATCGGGTCCGGCCGCTCCGGCGGACGGGCCCTGGGCCCTGGCCACTTCGGTCAGGGACGCGGATACCGGCTGAACGGGGCCGGCGGGTTCGTCGGCCGACGCCGTGGCCAACGCCAGTGATGTGACGAGGCAGAGCGTGCCGATGATCGCCGAGCTTCTGGTGCGGAATTTCACCGTGGCCTCCTGGAGGCGGCGAAGGGGGGAGGTCACCCGGCTGCTCGAGCGGAGTTGAGTGGGGGGCACGAGCCGGCAGGCAACCTGGGTGGGGGAGTTGGTGTGTCACCGGCTACGGGCGAGGATAGGGGGACGGACGTGGTCTGGCCTAGACCAGCGTCACGTCGTCTTCTCCCGCGGTGGCGCTCGCCCGCTCCGCAAGTCGGTAGTCGGCCAATCCGCGACGCGAAGTCGACCCGCGAGGTGTGCGTACGCTCTGACGGGCCATTGGTGGGAGCGCTCCAACAGCGCTCAACTCCCTGTTCATGCAACGTAATTGCGTTGCACCGCTTGACAGGCATCGAATGCCGCGCCAGTTTGGGAGCGCTCCCACACGCACGCTTCCCCACCCGTACCCCTTACCTCCTGAGCGTCACGGACCCCTGAACCCGTCCGTCGCCACCCCCGACGGACGTACGAGAGGAGCACGGAGCCGCAATGAGCAGCAGAGGCACCACCCAGCACCCCCCGCGCGCACTTCGCAGAAGGGCGGCCGCCGCACTGTCCGCACTGGTCATGGGCGCCGCACTCGCGGTGGCCGTACCCGGACAGGCGTTGGCCGCCGACCGCGTCGACAACCCCTATGCGGGCGCCACCGCGTACGTGAACCCCGACTGGTCGGCCAAGGCCGCCGCCGAGCCCGGCGGCGACGTCATCGCGGACGAGCCCTCGTTCGTCTGGATGGACCGCATCGCCGCGATCGGCGGCACACCCGGTGCGCGGGGTCTGCGCGCACACCTCGACACGGCCGTGAGCCAGGGAGCCGACCTCTTCCAGGTCGTCATCTACAACCTGCCCGGCCGGGACTGCGCGGCCCTCGCCTCCAACGGCGAACTCGGCCCCACCGAGCTGAGCCGCTACAAGGACGACTACATCGACCCCATCGCCGACATCCTCGGCGACCCCGCCTACGCGAGCATGCGCATCGTCACGCTCATCGAACCGGACTCGCTGCCCAACCTCGTCACCAACGCCGGAGGGACCGCCGGCTCCACCCCCGAGTGCGCCACCATGAAGGCCAACGGCAACTACGAGAAGGGCATCGGATACGCCCTGCACACCCTGGGCGCCCTGCCCAACGTGTACAACTACGTCGACGCCGCCCACCACGGCTGGCTCGGCTGGGACTCCAACTTCGTCCCCGCGGCCCAGCAGTTCAAGAAGGCGGCGACGACGGAGGGCGCCACCGTCTCCGACGTGCACGGCTTCATCGTGAACACGGCCAACTATTCCGCGCTCAAGGAGCCGCACTTCGCGGTGACCGACTCCGTGAACGGGACCACGGTGCGCCAGTCGCGCTGGGTGGACTGGAACTACTACGTGGACGAGCTCTCGTTCGCGAAGGCCCTGCGCACGGAGCTGGTCCGCCAGGGCTTCGCCTCCGACATCGGCATGCTCATCGACACCGCCCGCAACGGCTGGGGCGGCTCCTCCCGGCCCACCGGACCGGGACCGCTGACCAGCGCCGACGCCTACGTCGACGGTGGCCGCACCGACCGCCGCATCCACGCCGGCAACTGGTGCAACCAGAGCGGCGCCGGCATCGGCGAGCGCCCCACGACCGCCCCCGAGCCGGGGATCGACGCCTACGTCTGGGCCAAGCCCCCGGGCGAGTCCGACGGCAGCAGCGAGCCCATCGACAACGACGAGGGCAAGGGCTTCGACCGGATGTGCGATCCCACGTACACCGGCAACGGCCGCAACGGCTTCAACCTCACCGGCGCCCTGCCGGGCTCCCCGGTGGCCGGGCACTGGTTCTCCGGGCAGTTCCAGGAACTGCTCCGCAACGCCCACCCGCCGCTGGACGGCGGCAGTGGAGGCGAGGACGACACCCAGGCGCCGACCGTGCCCACGAACCTGCGGGTGACGGCCAAGTCCAGCAGCAGCGTCACCCTGGCCTGGACCGCTTCCACGGACGACACCGGCGTCACCGGGTACGACGTCCTCCGCGACGGCGTCCGGGTGGGGACGACGTCCACGACGACCTACACGGACACCGGGGTCCGCGCCTCGACCGCCTACAGCTACTCCGTCAGGGCCAAGGACGCGGCGGGCAACGTCTCGGCGGGCACCCCGGCCGCACAGGTCACCACCGAGGCGGGCGGCGGCACCGGAACGGGAGCCCTCAAGGCCGAGTACCGCAACACCGACAACTCGCCGACCGACAACCAGATCCGGATGTCCCTCCGCCTGGTCAACACCGGTTCGGCCGCGATCGACCTGTCCACGGTCACGGCCCGCTACTGGTTCACCCCCGACGGCGGTGCGAGCACCTTCGGTACCGCCTGCGACTACGCGGTGCTCGGCTGCGGGAACGTGACGCACGGCGTCCGGTCGGCGAGCACACCCGCCACCGGCGCCAGCCACTACCTCGAAGTCGGCTTCGGCGGCGGCAGCCTCGCGGCGGGCGCCTCGACCGGGGAGATCCAGCTGCGGATCAACAAGAGCGACTGGTCGGCGTTCCAGGAGAGCGACGACTACAGCCGCGCCACCAACACGGCCTTCGCCGACGCCCCGAGGATCGGCGTCTTCACCGGCTCCGCCCTCGCCTGGGGCACCGCGCCCTGATCCGTCCCACCACCGGCACGGCCGCTGCCCCTCTCCCCGGACGACGGGAGAGGGGCAGCGGCGCGGCGGCCGGGCGGGTCAGCGCACGTCGACCCGGTCGCCGGCGCCGGTCGTGCCCAGACGGGACGACGTGGCCTTGAACTGCGCCTTCCAGGTGCCGTCCTTCTTGGCGGTGAACCCCTTCGAGAACACGCCCTTGCCGTTCGTCCGCACGGTCGCCAGCGTGCTCCACTTGCTGGAGCCGTCGGCCTTGAAGAGGATGGCCACGGACTGGCCGGAGGTGTTCTTCCAGGTGCCGTCCAGGCTGCGCAGGGTGCCCTTGACCGTGATGGTGCGCCCCTTGCGGACCGGCTCGGGCGAGGCGTTGAAGCCGGAGATGGCCGTCCGCAGCTTGACGTCCACGTTGTCAAGGGTGCTGACGGCCGCGGCACGGTCGGCGGTCCCCGCGTAACGGGCACGCCAGGTGCCGTCCTTGACGGCGGTGACGGACGCCGAGGCGATGCCCTTGCCGCTGGTGCTGACCGTGGTGGCCCGGCTCCAGGTCTTGCCGCCCTTCGCCCGGAACTCGATCACGACGGGCGTCTTGGCCAGTGGCCGCCAGACGTTGTCCGTGGCGCCGACGGTCTGGAGCGTGCCGACCACCTTCAGCTTGGAACCCTTGCCGACCGGCTCGGGGGAGGCGTTGAAGGAGACGATCCGGGCGGGCACCGCGGACACCGTGAGAGCGGCGGCCGACGTGGCCGTCTCGCCGCTCGTGTTGACGAAGACGGCACGGTAGCGCTGGCCGTGGAGCGCGGCCGACGCCTTGACCGACAGGGTGGTGGTGACGGCTCCGGAGACGGTGCTCCAGGTCTTGCCGCCGTCGGTGCTCCGCTCCCAGCGGACCGTGTCCGCGCCGGTTGCGGCCGCGGTGAACGTGGCGGTGGCGCCCGAACGGACGGTACGGGGCGCGGGGTGCTGGGTGACGGTGGCGGCGGGCACCTCGACGCCGAACCGGAGCGGCTGGGCGACGTCCTGGGCCCGGGAGGGCATCCAGCTGGAGTCGCTGCCGTCGTGCGAGTTGAAGCTCGTCACGAAGCAGGCGGTGGTCCGGCAGTCGACGGCGGGTCCCCCGGAGGGGGTGAAGGTCTCGGTGAGCTTCAGCGTGACGTTGAAGGTGCCGTCCGCGCCGACCTGACGGATGTACGCCGCGTTGCCGAAGACGCTGGGGTAGGTGGTGCCGGGCAGGGCGATGGACTGGGCGAGATACACGCCGCGCCCGGGCTGGTAGCCCTTGCCGCTGACGGTGACCTCGTTCTCCGCGCCCAGGCCGGTGACCTGGCTGACCGTCAGAGTGGGGACGCTGACGTCGCCGCTGATGGCGACGGGGTCCAGCGCCGTGCCGACCGGGTACATGGGCCGGCCCTGGTAGGCGAAGATGGCCGCGCCCTCGTCGGTGAGCGCGGTGGTGATGCCCTTCCAGTCGAGGACGGCTCCGTCGAGGGCGCCGGCGGAGGCCGTCAGGGCGGCGAGCGGCACGCCGGGCGTGGTCACCGGGGCCTCGCCGGCGGTGAGGTCGGTCGTCACGTCCGCGTGGAGCGTGCCCTTGCCGTTCTTGAGGACGACACGGGGGTTGGCGAGCGTGATGCCGGTTATCCCGTGACTCGGGACCGCGTAGGTGACCGAGCCGCCGAAGCGCACATCGGCGGAGCGCCCCGCGGGGTCCACCGAGCCGTGCCGGACGGGGTAGTCGACCCGTCCGGTCGCGTCCGCGGTCGCGCCGCCGGCCACCGTCACCGACCCGCCCGAGCCGGTGACGTAACGGACCCAGGAGTCCTTGAACCCCCAGGAGGACCGGCCGGAGACCAGGATCGGGGAGGCCGCGGACGTGGTACCGCCGGCCTGGGCCCGCTCGGCCGCGTGGACGCCCGGGGTGGCGGCGGAGGCGGGAACGGCGAGGACGCCGGCGCCCACGGATACGACGGTCAGGGCTGCGAGAGCGGCCAGGCGGCCGCGGCGGGGCATGGACATGCGCTGCATGTCTCCTTCGGGGGAGGGGTACGGCGCACGTCTGGACGGAGCCGTTCCCGGGAGGCGAACGAAAGAAGGGGGGATACCGGCTTCTCGGCATGTGGGGACCCGAAGACGACACATCGCATATTAGGTGAGGCTTACCTAATTGTCACGGTGGGGTGGGTGGGCGGGGACGGTGACGGGCGGCGGGCTCCAGCGGCGGGTTCGGGACGACCCGGGGGAGACCCCGTACTCCTCCTTGAGCTGCTCGGGGATGGCGTAGTGCATCACGCGTCCACGGGTGAGGGAGGACAGTTCGAGGACGGTGGTGAGGTGGCCCAGGCGGTCCAGGGCCCAGGCGCCGAGGGGTGACCGGTCCTCCACGGTCTCCAGGGCGCCGAGGAGGTGGGGTACGGCCTTGACGACGGTGTCCCACGAGGTGCGGGGCACCTGGAGCCAGTCCGCGCACGTGGCGCCGACCAGGTGCCTGATCAGCGCGGAGACGATCGGATCGAAGAGGGTCCCGGGCACGACCTCCTCGTAGAGTTCGATGAGCTGCCGGGTCAGCAGCGCGCCTTCGTCGGAGGGCCCCATGTGCCGGATCATGTAGAGGTCGAGGAACCGGCGCGCCTCGTCCAGGGACCGGGGGGCGGCTTCCTGGCTGACGCCCAGCATCGCGCCGACCACGCGCCAGGCGTAGTAGTAGGCCGCGGCGCCCTCCTCCGACAGGTGGATGCCGAGGCGGTGCAGGCTGTCGAGCACGAGCAGGGAGAAGAACATCTGCCCGCCGATCATGTCCTCCTGGCAGATCGGCGTCCCGAGCGCGTCGGTGTCCCACCGCTCCTCGCGCAGGAGATGGTGGCGGATCGACGCGTGCAGAAGGCGGACCTTCTGGGCGGCGGGGAGGAACCGGCCTCCGGCCTCGAAGGCGTCGGGCCGCATCAGGTGGACCGTGAACTGGCCGGTCTCCGCCATCCGTTTGGAGGGGTACTTCAGTCCGTGGGTGGCCGAGAGGAGCTTCGCCACGTGCGGTACCAGGTAGCAGGCGGGCATGGAGGCGAACGACAGCGCGGTCGAGATGTGGACGTTGTTGTCGATGAAGAACAGCCGGGCCTTCTCCATCTCCGCCCAATCGACCCAGTCCGGCGGGGCACTCGTGGCCCGGAGGTACTCCCGGGCGACGTCGGGCAACCCGTCCGGCAGGGGTGCGCCGGCCGTGGAGACGTAGCGCATCAGCGTGTTGAACTTCCCCACCTCCCCGCGCTCGAAGAGCGCGGCGACGGTGGCGTCGGCCAGTTCGTCACCGCCCTGCCGCAGGGCGTTCATCGAAGCCTCGGTATACGTCACGACGGACCTCCTCGTATTTGGTGCGGGTGCTGTGAGATGTGGTGCTGTGCGTGGCGGACGGGCGAGAGGTCAGGACATCCGGACGGTCGCCGACGTCGCCAGCGCGGTGAGGGCCTCGGCAGCGCGCGGTGGCACGTCCAGCTCGTGGAGGGCGGCGAGGGCCTCGTCGACGCGCGCCGAGATCATGCCTTCGACGAGTCCGGGGGTCTTCAGCCGGCGCATGACCGCCCGCACCGCGTTCAGCCCGTCCTCGTCCAGGTCGCGCCGGCCCAGCAGGGACCGGAGCCGGTCGCGGTCGTCGTCACCGGCGACCCGCCAGGTCTCCGCCAGCAGAGCCGTGGGCCGATGGCCGCACACGTCGTCGGCGTTGGCCTTGCCGGTGCGTCCGGGATCTCCGAACAGCCCCAGCAGGTCGTCCCTCAGCTGGAAGGCCTCGCCCAGGGGCAGCCCGTAGGCGGAGTAGCCCTCGCACAGCCGGGCACCGGCCCCGGCCAGCGCGCCACCGATCAACAGGGGCTGCTCGACGGTGTACTTGGCGGTCTTGTACCGGATCACCTTCAGCGAGGCCGCGGTGTCCGGCTCCGCTCCGGTGCGCAGGATCTCCAGGCACTCGCCCGCGATCAGCTCCCGGCCCAGAACCGTCCACAGCGGGCGGGCCCGGCCCAGATAGGCGGCGGGCAGACCGCTGGTTGTGAACAGCTGCCCGGCCATTCCCATCAGCAGATCCCCCACCAGCATCGCCAACGACCTGGCGGCGGCGACCGAACGCGGGCGACGGCGCACGGCACCGCGCAGAGCGATGTGCGCGGTCGGGCGGCCGTGCCGCAGAGCGCTGTCGTCGATGAGATCGTCGTGGACGACGGCGGCGGCGTGGATCAGCTCCAGGGAAGCGGCCGCCCGCACCAGCGCGTCGCTGTCCGGCTGCCCCGCCGCCCGCCAGCCCCAGTAACAGAACGCCGCCCGCAGCCGTTTGCCGTCCGCGACGACCGCCTCCACCTGCGCGGCCACCGGAGCCAGGGCCGGGTCGATCGCCGCGAACAGATCGGCCTCCCGGGCGACGAACGGGTGCAGCACCTTCTCGACCCGGACCTTGAGAGAGGCCGGCTCCCGCGGGTCAGGCGTCATCGGCGGCCCGCCGGGCGACGACCTGCCGGGCGAGCAGTTCCAGATGGGCCGGCGGCGGGGCGGTGTACCGACCCAGCACCAGACGCCCACGCGCGGTCAACTCCTGCTCGGCCTCCGCCGCCAGTTCCGCGGCGTCCGAGCGCCGCAGCAGCCCGCGCACCGCGCCCAGGGCCGAACCCACCGCGCTCACGGCCAGATCGGCCGCTCCCGCCACGAGCAGGACCACCCGTTCGTCCAGGCCACCCTCAGGCCCCGCTTCTCGCGTCATGCCACTCCCCACCCCACAGCTGCCGACGGCGCCGGACGCGCGCGCCCGTACCCAGCATCCCGACGCACCGGGCGACGAACGGGGGGAAGTCACGATCGAGTGATCACCTCGCTCGACCGTACGGTTCGAAGGCGGAATCGGTGGGGCGTACGCCGGACCGGCCGCACAACCGTGGACCGGACCGGCCGCACACCCGAGGAGGCGTGCGGGCGCGGTCGGGCTCGTCAGTTCCGGAGATCCGCGTTGATTCGGGCGGCCTGGCGCGTGAGGTGGTCGCGCTCGGCGAGCGTGGGGGCCTTGTGGGCGGCCTCCGCGTACAGCCGGGCCGCCTTCGGCAGGTCGCCGTCCCGCTCGTGGAGATACGCGGCGACCGCCGTGCGGCGGGGCAGCGTGTCGCTCAGTGAGGCGAGTTCGTTCAGCCCGGCGCGCGGTCCGTCGGCCTCGCCGACCGCCACCGCACGGTTGAGCCGCACGACCGGGCTGTCCGTCAGGCCCACCAGTTCGTCGTACCACTCGACGATCTGCACCCAGTCGGTCTCCCCGGCGGTCGGCGCGTCGGCGTGGAGCGCGGCGATCGCGGCCTGGGCCTGGAACTCGCCCAGCCGGTCGCGGGCGAGGGCCCCCTGCAGGATCCCGACGCCCTCGGCGATCGCCCCCTTGTCCCAGCGGTCCCTGTCCTGCTCGGCGAGCGGCACCAGACTCCCGTCGGGCGCGGTGCGGGTGGCGCGGCGGGCGTGGTGGAGCAGCATGAGGGCGAGCAGCCCCGCCACCTCCGGGTGGTCGATCGCCACCGCGAGCCGGCGGGTGATCCGGATCGCCTCGGCTGCGAGGTCGACGTCGCCGGAGTACCCCTCGTTGAAGACCAGGTAGAGGACGCGGAGCACGGTGGCCACATCGCCGGGCTGATCGAACGGCACACCGGAGACGGTGCGTTTCGCCCGGCTGATGCGCTGCGCCATGGTCGCCTCGGGCACCAGATAGGCCCGGGCGATCTGGCGGGTCGTGAGCCCCCCGACGGCGCGCAGGGTGAGCGCGACGGCGGACGACGGCGTCAGCGACGGGTGGGCGCACAGGAAGTAGAGCTGGAGCGTGTCGTCCACCGCCGGCACGGGGCCGGGCGTGGGCTCCTCGTGGACGAGGTCCTCCCGCCGCCGTCGGGCGGCCTCCGCCCGGGTCGCGTCGAGGAACCGCCGCCAGGCCACGGTGACCAGCCAGCCCTTCGGATCCCGCGGCCGCTCGCCCGGCCACACGCGGACCGCCTCGACCAGGGCGTCCTGCACGGCGTCCTCGGCCGCCGCGAAGTCTGCTCCGCGGCGGACGAGGACTCCGAGGACGCTCGGCGTGAGGCTCCGCAGAAGGGCCTCGTTCATCGTCGGGTCACTCCGTGACGGTGGGCGGCGCGGACAGGAACGGGCGGACCTCCAGCCACTCGTGGATGGGCTTCCCGCCCGCCCCCGGAGCGGCCGACAGCTCCCCGGCCAGTTCGACGGCGCGGTCGTAGCCGTCGACGTCGATGATCATCCAGCCGGCGATGAGGTCCTTGGTCTCGGCGAACGGCCCGTCGGTCACCGGCGGGCGGCCCTCGCCGTCGTAACGGACCCAAGCGCCCTCGGGGGCGAGCGCCTGCCCGTCGACGAACTCCCCGGTCTTCTCCAGCCGGTCCGCGAAGTCCTGCATGTACTGCATGTGCGCCGAGATCTCCTCGGGCGTCCACCGGTCCATCGGCACGTCGTTGACCGAGGCCGGGGCTCCGCGGTAGTGCTTGAGCAGAAGGTACTTGGCCATGGTGTCACTCCTCGGTGCTGTGCGGCCCATTGTGGCCGCTTCCACTACGGGGACGGAGCCGGACCCGTGTTCTCGACACCGTCGCCCGAAACTTCTCGGATCTTTTTTCGGCGGGCCCCTGAGGGGCCGGTGGTCACTGCTCGCGCAGGCCCCACGGCGACCCGTGGTCGACGAGCAGATCGAGGAACGGCCGAGGAGGCAGCGCCTCGGCGCCGAGCACGCCCGCGCCGCTCCAGGCGCCGCTCGCCAGCAGCTCCAGGGCGATCACCGGATTGATCGCCGTCTGCCAGACCACGGCCTGCGAGCCGTACTCGCGCATCGACCACGCGTTGTCGACCACGTGGTAGAGGTACACCTCGCGTGGCACACCGTCCTTGGCGCCCTTGACCCAGGTGCCGGCGCAGGTCTTGCCCCGCATACGGTCGCCGAGGGACGCGGGGTCGGGGAGGCAGGCCGCGACCACGTCCCGGGGGGAGACCTCGCCGCCGGGCACGGTCACCTTGTCCGTGCGGTCGAGGCCGAGCGCGTGCAGGGTCTTGAGGGTCTCGATGAACTCGTCGCCCAGACCGTACTTGAACGTGACCCGCCGGGACTCCACCCAGCGCGGGATCAGCAGGACCTCCTCGTGCTCGACGTTGACGCAGGCGACCGGGCCGATGCCCTCGGGGAAGTCGAAGACCTCCGGCTCGCTGAACGGGGCCGTGGTGAACCACCCCCGCTCCTTCTCCCAGACCACCGGCGGGTTCAGGCACTCCTCGATGGTCGTCCAGATCGAGAACGACGGGGCGAAGTCGTAGCCGTCGACCTCAAGATTCGCGCCGTCCCGGACCCCGATCTCCTCGATCTCGTCGAACAGCTCGTCCGCCGCGTACCGGGCGAAGACGTCGGAGAGCCCCGGCTCGACGCCCACCCCGACCAGCGCGAGACGGCCGGCCTCCTCCCACTGCGCGGCGCGCTCGAACTGCTCGTCGCCGAGCTTGACGCCGCACTCCTCGTACGGACGCTCCGGGTGCGGGGAGGACAGGGACATGGCCATGTCCAGATAGTCGGCCCCGGCGGCCAGCGCCGCGTCGAACAGCGACATCACGAACCGGGGGTCCGTGGCGTTCACGAGGATGTCGCACCGCTGCTCGACGAGGAGGGCGGTGACCGCGGCCCGGTCCGAGGCGTCGACGCGCAGCGCGGTGAACCTGGTCTCCTCCGCGCCGAGGGCGGCCACCGCGGCCTCGGCGCGGGAGAGGTCGAAATCGGTGACGACCATGTGGTCGAAGAAGGCGCGGCGGGCGGCGATCCCGGTGATCGCGGTCCCCACGCCACCTGCGCCGACGAGCAGAACGCGCATGGCGGATGTGCCTTTCGTCAGAGAGCCGGGCCATGAAGGCCGGTGCCCTTGGATTCGTCCATGAAAGGGCTGCCCTTGAGCAACGTCAACGCTGTTGGCGTAAGCTCGCCGAGACCGTGCCGGCGTCGGTACGGGAGAAGGGGCGCCGATGGCGAAGGAAGTCGTTCCGGAGGAGGCGCGGCGGCGCAGGCGGCCGACCAGGCAGGGCGTGGTGGTCACCCAGCGCCTGATCGTCGAGACGGCCCTGCGCATGCTCCACGAACACGGCAGGGACGGGCTGACCGTGCGACGCCTGGGCGTGGCACTCGGAGCCGACCCGAGCACGCTCTACCGCTACTTCCGCGGCATCGACGACCTGACCCTGGCGATCGCCGACGAACTGATCGGACGCGCGATGCGGGGGTGGCTGCCCGGCGGACCGTGGCGCGAGGACCTGCGCGAGGTGGGCCGGCGCATCCACACCGCCTATCTGGCGCATCCGGAGGCCGCGGTGCTGACCGCCAGCCGGGTCAGCGGCCGCGCCAACGAGATCGCCGGCGACGAGGCGATCCTCGGCGTCCTGCGGTCGACCGGACTGCCCGACCCGGACGTCGTACGGATCTACCAGGCGTTCGTGGACCAGGCGCTCGCCTTCGCCGCACTGGACGCCGCGAGCCTCGCCCTGCCCGAAGCGGCACGGGCCGCCGACGAACAGGTCTGGCGCGCCACCTACGCCCGGCTGCCCGCGGAGACCCACCCGAACATCGCCGCCCTCGCTCCGCTGCTGGTGGCCAGGATGAACGACAGCGCGTACCCCGCGGCCCTGGAAATGCTGCTCGACGGCGCGGAGGCGAGCGTCCGGCGCATGCGGGGCCGCGGCGAAGCGGACGACGCCTGATCCCCGGGCGGCTCCGTACGCGAGCCCCGGATGTGGTCGCACGGCTCCGCCTGGCAGCCCCCGGGAGCACGGCGCAGACTGGACGGGGACGGGGGCGACGACAGCCCGGGAAGGCCTGGAGCGATGGGCGACTACGTTGATCTGCCCGGTGTGAGGACCTGGTACGAGGTGGAGGGGGACGGCGATCCGCTGGTGCTGCTGCACGGCGGCTTCTGCACCAACGACACCTGGGGCGCACAGCGTGCCGACCTCGCCGCCGGGCACCGCCTGTATCTGCCGGAACGGCGCGCCCACGGGCACACACCCGATGTGGCGGGGCCGCTGACCTACCAGGACATGGCGGACGACACCGTGGCCTTCCTGGAGGAGATCGTCGGAGGGCCGGCGCATCTGGTGGGCTGGAGCGACGGAGGAGTCGTCGCCCTGATCGTCGCGGGGGACCGGCCCGACCTCGTCCGCAAGGCCGTGGCGATCGGCGCCAACTTCCGCCCGGGGCCCGAGGCCTTCGTCGAGCCGTCGATGCTCGACGCGATGACCCCCGCCGCGCCCGATCTCGCGTTCTTCCGCGAACTGTACGAGCGGGCCTCACCGGACGGCGCGGGCCACTGGCCGGTGGTGGCCGAGAAGGTGATCGACATGTGGCGCACGCAGCCCACGCTGACGACCCGGGATCTGGCCCGCGTCGAGGCGCCCACCCTCGTCATGGTCGGCGACGACGACATGGTGACGCTGGAGCACACGACCGCCCTGTACCGCGCGCTTCCGGACGCCGAGCTGGCCGTCGTTCCCGGGGCGTCCCACCTGGTACCCCTGGAGAAGGCGGCCCTCGTCGACCGGCTGATCCTCGACCACCTGGCACAGGAGGCGGTGGAGACCATGATGCCCATCCGGCGGGCGGCGACCGGGGCCCCGGAGGGCACCACCGCCTGACGGCCGCCGCACGAGCACGCCCTCTCACCCCACCGGCCTCGCTGCCCGGCCCGCCGTTCCACCCACAGCGGTCCGCCGGCCTCCGCCGACGGCGCCACCCCCTCACGGCCACAGCTCCACCGTGATGTGCGGGGCCAGCGCACCGAGGAAGTCGGGCGCGTCGAAGATCTTCCCCGCCGAGGCCACCCCGTGGGCACGGGTCCGTCCGGTGAGGACCCGGTCGACCGCCTCCACGACGAGCGGCGCGGTCACGGCGTAGATGTCCTGCCCGCGAGCCACGGCCCGCCGTTCGGCGCCGCCCGAGCGGACCACGACGTCGACGAGGAAGGTCTGGTCGGACCGCCCGCGCTCGTCGGCCGCTGCGGGGGCGGGCGTCTCCGGGGAGGCGACGTCCCGGGCCGCACCGGCCGTCATGTACGTGCGCACCTCGGGGACGGAGAGGTGGCTGGGAAGGGTCACGACGTCGGCCATCGTGAACTCCCCGACGACGGGCCGCAGCCCCAGGGGTTCCGGGAAGCGCCATTCCGACCGGGGCGGGGCGTCGTACCGGTGCTCCAGCCGGCCGCCGGTGTGGACGACGCGCCGGCCGCCCCGCCGCTGCCGCGAGACCGCACCCGCCGCGCGCGTACCCGCGGTGGGGTGCCAACTGCTGAGCCCGTACGCGATGTGCGCCTCGTCGGCGACGGACCAGTCACCCATCGCGGCGGTGGCCAGCAGGTCACCCAGCCCCCCGAAGAAGGCCATCGCCGGGACGACCACCGCCCCCGCCTCCCGGGCCGGGCCCCCGAAGTGCGTGAACGTGTCGGCGTTGGCCTCGATCTCGGCCGCCACGTCCAGGTAGGGGATCCCGGCGCGCAGCGCGGCCTCGATCACGGGGGCCGCCGTCGTGGCGAAGGGACCCGCGCAGTTGATGACGGCCGCCGTGCCGGCCAGCGCCCGGTCGAGCGACTCCGGTTCCTCGGCCGACGCCGCGCGGACCTCCGCCGCCCCGGTCTCCGCCAGGGCCTTGAGCTTGACCGCGTCACGCCCGGAGAGGACCGGGCGGAAACCACGCTCCCTCAGTTCCGCGACCACGAACCGCCCGGTGTGTCCGTACGCGCCGAACACCACCACCTGCTGTCCCGATGCCATGAGTGCTCCCTGTCCGCGCATGAGTGGGTCGGCCCCTCGACGACCGGGGTGCCCGTGATCCGTGACCGGCCGAAGCCCGGTGGCCCGTCACGGACATCCTGGCGAAGAGGAGTCGCTCACCGCGCCTGTCCGGAACGCCATCCCTCGTACACTTTCGGACATGGGTACCGTCGCGCTGGCCGTCACCGACGGCATGCTTCCCTTCGAACTGTCGCTGGCCTGCGAGGTCTTCGGGTCCCACGCGCCCGCCGGGGCGCGATCCTGGTACCGCCTCTCGCTCTGCGGGCCGGGTGCCGTGCGGGTCGGCCGCTTCCTCGTGGAGCCCGACCGCGGGCTGACCTCTCTGGCGCGCGCCGACACCGTCATCGTCCCGGGCTGGGCCGACACCGACCGGGACCCGCCGGCCGAGCTCGTCGACGCGGTGCGGACGGCACACGAGGCCGGCGCGCGGGTCGCGTCGCTCTGCACCGGAGCCTTCGTGCTGGCCGCCGCGGGCCTCCTGGACGGCGGGAGGGCCACCACCCACTGGGCGCACGCCCGGGAGCTGGCGGGGCGTCACCCCGGCGTCATGGTCGACCCGGACGTCCTCTACGTGGACAACGGCCGGGTCCTCACGTCCGCCGGCAAGGCCGCCGCCATGGACCTGTGCCTGCACCTCGTGCGCCTCGACCACGGCTCGTCGGTCGCCAACGCCCTCGCCCGGCGCCTGGTCGTGCCGCCGCACCGGGACGGTGGTCAGGCCCAGTTCGTGACCGCACCGGTCCCCGCACCGGACAACCATCCGCTCGCCGCCCTGCTTCCCTGGGCGATCGAGCGGCTGGGCCACCCGCTCACGGTCGAGGACCTGGCACGCCGGGCGGGGATGAGCTCGCGCAACCTCGGCCGGCACTTCCGGTCGGTGACCGGCACCACGCCGCTGCGGTGGCTCCTCGTCCAACGAATCCGGCACGCGCAGGAGTTGTTGGAGACCACCGACGACACCGTCGACGCCATCGCGACGGCGACGGGCCTGGGCACCGCCACGACGCTGCGCCGCCACTTCAACCGCACGGTCGGCGTGCCGCCGGACACCTATCGCCGTACCTTCCGCTCCCGCACCGGACCGGGCCCGGGCACGGGGACCGGGGGAGGGGCCGGCATCATCCGCTGACTCCGTCCGGACTCCCGTGACTTCCCGGGTGCCGGACCTCCGCAGCCAGTGGCGGGTCAGTCCTCCGTGCAGCTGAAGTCCTGCGGGGAGGTCCGCAGTTTGCCCAGCAGTCGGCGCAGCGTGGACCGGTCGCGCTCGGACAGGTCGGTGAAGAGTTCGTCCTCCACGGTGTCGAGCGCCGTGTCGGAGGTGCGGAGCTGTGAGGTGCCGCGCGGTGTGATCTCGACGATGTGGCGGCGCCGGTCGGCGGTGTCACGACGACGGCGTACGAGATCGTCGGCCTCGAGATCGTTGAGGAGGGCCACGAGGACGCTGGGGTCGACGTCGAGCCGCTCGATGAGCGCCTTCTGCGTGACCGGCCCGTCGGCGAGCTGCAGGAGGGTCATCATGTGCCGCGGGGTGAGCCCGGTGGCCGCGAGCGCCTTGTGGATGAGGGTCTGCGTCGCGTTGCCGTGGTAGGCGAGCAGGAATCCGAGGCGGTAGCCCGGATCGCCGGGAGACGTCGAAGGCCCCGCCGATGGCTGGGCGGCCCTGTCCTGAGCTGACATTCCACCACGGTATCAGGACGCACATTGTGGAACTCTTAAAATTGTTTATAGTCATCAACGATCTAGCCATTCGCATCATTGATGATCCCGAGGTAACCATGTTCATCGCCTACGCCGTCGTCGGCGTCCTTCTCGCCTTCGCGCTCGGCGCCTCCGCCGCGCTGACGTTCACACGCAACGAGGCCGTCACGGCCTCCATGGGCAAGGTGGGCGTCCCCGGCACCTGGTTCCCCTGGCTGGCCTCGCTCAAGGCGGCCGGCGCCCTCGGCCTGCTGATCGGCCTCGGCGTGCCGCTGATCGGATCCGCCGCCGCCGTCGGCGTCGTCCTCTACTTCGTCGGGGCCGTCGTCACCCACCTGCGCGTCAAGGACTACGAGATCGCGCCGCCCGTGGTGCTCGCCCTGCTGGCCGCCGCCGCACTGGTCCTGCGCGTACTGTCGGCCTGAACGCCCCGACCTCCGCCGGGCCCCGGGCGGCAGGTGGCACCGGCCGGCTGACATCGAGCGGATGTCAGCAGCAGGCGAGATGCACGCATTTATGCTGACTCGATGCGATCTGCTCCCTGGTGGGCCTTGGTCTCCTCCGGATGCGCCCCCGTCCTGCTGGTCGGCTCCTGGATGATTGCGCAGACGCGCCAGGGCCCCGAGTACGACCCCGCGAGGCAGACCCTGAGCGTGCTGGCCTCCTACGGCGCCACCAGCTACTGGCTGATGACGGGGATGCTGCTGGTGCTGGGGTCGTGCTACGTGCTGACCGCGCACGCGCTCCGCCCCGCGGCACCCGCCGGTCGGGTGGCCCTGGCCGGCGGCGGACTGTGCGCACTGGCCCTGACGCTGGTGCCCGCCCCGAGCAGCGGCGGGGCGTTGGAGCACGGGGCCGTGTCCACCGTGGGCCTCGTCCTGCTGGCGGTGTGGCCTCCCCTGGCCGCCGTCCGGGACCGGAGGCCGGTCCCGTGGGGGCTGAGGCTCGACGTGTCGCTCGCCGCGAGCGCCTTGATGGGCGCGAGCGCTCTGTGGTTCCTGGCGGAGCTGCAGAGCGCGGGGGCGCCCGGCGTCGCCGAGCGGGTCGTGACGTTCGTCCAGGCGCTGTGGCCGTTCCTGGTGGTCGTCTCCTGCCGCAGGGCCGCTGCCTGACGGACCCGGGAGCCCGAAGACGCGTGGTGGGACAGGCGCCGAGCCCCGCCCGTGACGCCCCGCAGCCAGGCGTCGAGAGCCGCGTAGTCGCCGTCGGCCGGATCTTGCCGGGGGGCGACGGGAGCACCCGAGCGGACGGGACCGGGGTGGCAGCCGTTCGCCGTCACCCCGGAACCGTTTCGTCGGCCCGGCCGCCGTACCGCGGATGAGTCGTTAGGTGAGCGGCTCGACCCACACGTTGCGGTAGCGGACCTTGCTCCCGTGGTCCTGGAGTTTGATCGCCCCGGCGGTCGGACCCTCGGCCGCTCCGCCGCCCGTCGGGCCGTCGACGGCCACGTCGTCGTGGACGGTGACGCCGTTCCACACGACGGTGACCCGGGCGTCCTCCGTCTTCGCGCCCGAGGCGTCGAAGCGGGCGGCGCGGAAGGTGATGTCGTACGTCTGCCAGGTCTCCGGGGCCGTCGCGGCGTTCACGTCCGGGGCCTTCTTGGTGTAGATGGCCCCGGCCTCGTTGTCGGCGAGCGTCGTGTCACCGTACGAGTCGAGGATCTGCACCTCGTAGCGATCCTGCAGATACACGCCGCTGTTGGCGCGGTCCTGGCCGGTCACGTCCGGCGGAAGGTTCGGCAGCCGGAACTCGACGTGCGCACGGAAGTCCTGGAAGCCCTGCTTGGTGCGCAGGTCCCCGCCGGCGACCTCCATCTCCCCGCCGCTCACCGGCCATTCGGGAGCCCGCCCGTCCGGATGCTGCCAGGCCGCCTGGTCCGTGCCGTCGAAAAGCTGCACGCGGGCGCCCTGCGGATGGACGGTGATCATGTCCAGGTTCACATGGCCGGTGTCGCCGCTGTCGTAGGAGTAGCTGATCGTGTTGCGGCCCTCGCGCAGCTCCAGCTGTTCCGTGCCCGTCGACCAGGTCTTCCAGTCCGTGGTGGAGAGCAGCTTGGTCTGGCGCACCTTCTCCCCGTTCACGTGGACGCTCACCGTCTTCGTGCCGGGCGCGGGGTTCGGCCCGTTGGAGTAGCGCAGACCCACGTCGTGGGTACCGGCCTCGCCGGCTTCCACGTCGAAGGTGACCGCCGCTCCCTCGTTGCCGAAGTTGTCGACGAAGCCGCCGCCCGAGTAGCCCGCGTGCTCGGTGTCGAAGCCCGCACCCCCGGTGAGGGTGGCCTCCTCCGCCTCGTACCGGGTGGCCGGGGGCTGGTCGCCGGGCAGCGAGTTGAGGGTGTACCAGGCCTCCGTGCTCCACAGCTCGGTGCCGTCGGCGGAGCTGAAGGGGCGTGGCGAGCGGAGGTGGACGACCCGGTTCGCCTTGAGCCCGGGAATGGTCAGTGTGACCTTCCTGCCGTCCTCGGAGAGCGTGGCCGCGCTGACCCCGAGGGCCTCCTCATCGATCTTCGGCCCCCCGTAGGCGGGCGTCGGGGCGTACGTCCACTGCTCGACCCGGTAGCTCTCGGCCAGCTTCGCGGCCGTCTCCTCGGAGATCGGCTCGGTGTACTCCAGTTCGAAACCGCCCGGTTCGGCGCGCATCGCCAGGATGTCGAAGGCCTTGTCCCCGCTCGGCGACAGCTTCTGGAGCCCGTAGGTCAGCTTGCCCTCCTGGCCCCAGTTGCCGCCCGCGCCCAGGCCGCCGGCGTAGATCGCGCCGTCCGGCCCCAGGCTGATCCGGTTGACACCGGCTTCGAGGCCCTGGGTGAAGCGGAACACCGCACCCTGGTACTCGCCGTCGACCTTCTCCAGGTACGCGCGCTGGATGCCGCCGTACGTGACGTCCCCGAACAGCATCTGCCCGGCGAACCGCCCCTCGGTCAACTGAAGGGGAGTGCTGGGGGAGTTGGCTATCTCGTTCTGCGGCAGCCACAGCACCGGTTTGGTGACCGGCCTGTCGTCGAAGGGCCCGGAGGGGTTGGTGTAGTGGTTGAAGAAGCGGTCCTGCTTGATGTGGAGCAGCTTCGAGGAGGGCAGCCAGCCGCCCTGGTTGTCGAGGACGAACATGTCCCCCTCGGGGCCCCAGCCGATGCCGTTGGGCGTACGTAGACCACCGGTGATGTGGTCGACCTCGCCGGTCTCCTTGTTCACCTTGATGGTCGAACCCCGGCCGGGCGCCGGCTGCGGATCGGTGGTCGCCCCGCCCAGGTCGATCGCCACGGACAGGTTCAGGTAGAAGTACCCGTCCCGGTAGAGCAGACCGAAGGCGAACTCGTGGAAGTTCCCGCCGTACGGCCAGGTCGCCACGGTCCGGCGCTCGTCGGTCACGTCGTCGCCGTCGGTGTCGGTCAGCTCGGTGAGCTCGTGTTTCTGGGACACGTACAGCTTGCCGTCGACCGCCTTGACGCCCATCGGCTCCTTAAGCCCCTCGGCGACCTTCTTGGCGGTCACCTCGTCGGGGCCGGTGTCGCCCCGGACGTTGTCGAGGAGGTAGAGCTCCCCGGTCGTGTTGTCGGTGCCGCCCCAGGTGGTCACGGCGAGCCGGCCGTCGGGCAGCCAGTCCATCGCGGTGACCTGCGGCTCGAAGCCCGCCGGCCGCAGATCGGTGAGCGCGTAGTCCGGGTGCGTCCCGGACAGCGGCAGCCCGTCGCCGGGGGAGTCGAGAGCGCCCTCGCACTCCTTCCTGCCCGGTGCCGTCACCCGTACGACGTCGGCGTCGGTGCTCAGCACGGAGTTCGGCACGACGGTGAAGTCGCCCGCGCCCGGCGGCTTCCATTCGAGCGTGACCTGCTGGCCGCCGGTGCGGTCGAAGTGGTCGATCCGCAAGGCGTGATGACCGGCCGTCAGCTCGGTCGAGCCGTCCTTGGGCTCGGCTCCGTGCAGCCCGTCGTGATCGATGACGGTGGAGCCGTCGATCCGAAGGCGCGAACCGTCGTCGCTGGTCAGGCGGAAGGCGTACGCGCCGTCGTCGGGAACGGTGAGGTTGGCCGTGACCTGGGAGACGAAGTGATCGCCGAAGCCGAAGTCGTCCGGCGAGCTCCAGTCGATGCCCGGCATCAACTTGTCGACGTTCGGGGTCTGTCCGGCCTTGATGTCGCAGAGCTCGCTGAGGGGGACCTGTACGTCGAAGACGCGCAGGGTGACGCCCGGCTCCTGCGGCGGGAGTTCGTCCCGCGGTGCCGGCGCGGCGGCGGCCGGCGCGGCGGAGAAGGCGCCGACGAGAAACGTGGAGACCAGCAGACCGGTGAGATGTCTGCGGCAACGGTGGAGCGGCCGTGGATGCATTCTTCCTCCTGGCCCCTCGCGGCGAGGGGCGCGTCGCGGCGGTGGGTGGGGCCACCCGGCGCCCGGGGGTGAACGTTCGGCTCGTGCGGTGGCAGCGCTTCGCCCGGACAGGGCTCCGGTGGCTGCGCCGAGAACAGTAGGAGGCTTCTATCGGCGGCGTCCATACTTCGTCACCACAGTGTTCAAAGTTCGCAGTTGTTGATGCAAAGTCGCCAAACCCCTTGCTGTGCAAGGAATCTGGCAGGCTGTCAGTTCGGATCGGGGCGTGGGTGCGCACCTTCGGGAGGTGCTCTCGGGCGCGCCGATGGAACGGGCGCCGGGCGTCCGCTCCATCAAAGGCCGGTCATCGAAAGGCCGGTCATCGAAGGTGAGACGTCGAAGATGGCTCGACGGCGGGGCGAAAGGGGTGCTACCGGCCCTCGCGGCCCGCGGCGGAGGCGAATCCCAGCCATGTATGGCGGTTGCCCCACCAGCACCAGCCGACCTTGGGGGCGTTGCGCCGCTCCTTGCCGTCCCGCCCGGTGCCGTTGCTGATCCAGAGCGCCGGGGTACGCGCGTCCAGGGCGCCGTCCGCCTTGCGCAGCCGGGACCCGATGGTCATGAAGCAGAGGTTGCGCTCAAGCACCGCCGGCTGTTGCAGGACCCAGTGGATTCCCTCGGTGAGCACCAAGGGGGTGCGGCCCTCCTCGGTGAGGGCGGGCAACGCCTCCTCCGGGCTCCAGTTGGCCATGTGGTCGCCGCGGTCGAGCCCGGCGACGAAGTAGAGCGGCGCGTCGGGGAGGTCGAGCGCGGAGGGGGCGAACCGGTCGACGTCGGGCATGTCGACGACGACGAAGCCGGGCTTGCCGTCGCGGAGGAGCAGCGGCGCGAGGGCGGAGGCGGGGGCGCGGTCCGGATGGACGGCGAGCAGAACGTCACGGCCCCGGCCGGCCGTTGCGGCGAACGCGCGGACGTCCTCGGCGGGAATCCCCGCGATCTCGTGGACCCCGAGCCCGATCAGGCGCTCCGCCTGATCGGAGGGCGACGGAAGCGGGTGCACGGTGCCGGCAGTGGAAGGATCGGGCAAGGCTGTTCCTCGGATTCACGGTTGGCGGTAGTGGGCCGGAAGTCGAAACGAGGGAGCTCACCGAAGTGTTCCCGATGCGACCACCCCCTTCCGGCCCGCCGACGGCCCGGCTTTCGCCGTGCCCGTTCCACACGTCGGCGCCGCCTCCGCCGCTCCCGTTCCACACGCCGGCGCCCCCCGCCCCCACACCGCTCTCGTCTCCCCTACGCGCCCGGTTCCGCAGGGCAGGCCTGGTCCCGCGCCGGGCGCTGCCCGGTGGTGAGGAACGCCGTCGCCGCGTCGTTCGCGCAGGTGTTGCCGCCGAACGGGTAGACCCCGTGCCCGCCCTGGTCGGCCGTCACCAGCGTGGCCCGCTGGCCGAACGCCCGTCGCAGCTCCCGGGCGCCGGTCAGCGGCGTCCCCGGGTCGCGTTCGTTCTGCACCATGAGCACGTTCGACGGACCCCGGTCACCGATCCGCACCGGCGGCTCGGCCCGCTCCGTCGGCCAGAAGGCACACGGTCCGATCCCGGCCGTGGAAGCCCCGATCATCGGATACCTCAGCCGGTCGACGGCGACGTTGCGCTGATACTCCCGGACCGTCCTCGGCCAGCGCGAGTCATTGCAGATCACGTAATGGCGCGCGGCCAGGAGGTTCTCCAGGTTCGCGGGCAGCGGCGGAGAGGGCGGCAGCGCTGTGTCCCTGTCGATCGCCCGCCACAGCTCCGCCAGGCCGGGCATCAGAGCATCCGCGTAGAGGCGTTCGAACGTGACGCCGCGGAACGCGGTCCCGTCGATGCCCCGGACCGGCTTCTCGTCCAGCCGCTTGGCGAGTTCGAAGAACTTCGCGGTCACCTGTTCGGGCGTGGACCCCAGACCGTACCCGGGGTGCGCTGCCGCGAACGCCGCGAAGTCCGGGAACCGGTCCTCCAGCCCGCGACCGAACGACCGCATGGCGGTGACGTCGTAGCCGCCGGGGCCCAGATTGCTGTCGAGGACGACCCGGTCGCCGCGGTTCGGGAACATCGTCGCGTACACCGCACCGAGCTGGGTGCCGTAGGAGTGACCGAGGTACGAGAGCTTCGGCTCACCCAGCGCCGCACGGAGCCGGTCCATGTCGCGCGCGGTGTTCGCGGTGGTGATGTGCGGCAGTGCCGACGCCGTGCGCGAGGCAGCGCACTGCTTCGCGACGGTCCGCGCGTACCTTGCCTCCCGCGCGACGTCGGCCGGGGTGTGCGCGTAGGGGGCGAAGTTCCCGCGGTACTGCTGCTCCCGCGTCAGATCGCAGGTCACGGGCGCGCTCCGGCCGACGCCACGGGGGTCGAAGCCGATCACGTCGTAGGAGTCCAGCACCTCCCGCGGCAGCCCCGCGCCGGCCAGAACCGCCGGATACTCCAGCCCCGCGCCCCCGGGACCGCCCGGATTCGTCACCAGTACGCCCCGGCGTTGCGACGGGTTCTCGCTCGCCAGCCGGGAGATCGCGATCCCGATCCGGCGGCCCTCCGGGCGCCGGTGGTCCAGCGGCACGTCGAGCGTCGAGCACTCCAGCCCGGGGGCGGTGACGTCCTCGGGGCACGGGCCCCACCGCACGGGGCCGGGACCCACCCGCGCGCTGTCCGGAACCGCAGCGGACGCTCCGGGCACCGCGACCGCCACCGCCATGACGCCGACGGCGAGAGCGAGGGACAAGGATGTACGCATCTGACGTCCTCCTGGAGAAGGGGCGCGCGGGGCGCCGGGAACACCGGCGGCGGAGCCTCGGCCGCCGGTTGTGTGACGTGGTCGTACCGGCCGCCTCCACGCTCGGGGCCGCTGTCCGGACGAGTCTGTGCGCGCGGGCCGGGGCGGCACATCGGTCCGGCGGCCCGAAGCCGCGCCGACCACGGGCGAGCCGCGGCTACGACTCCGGTCGATGCCGTCTCCGCCCCCGGGACGACTCGACGCCCGTACGGCATCGCGACAATGAACGGGTGAACACGTACGGCGCGCCACGGCTCGGACGGTGGCAGGAGACCTGGCGGCTGGCGGCGGCCGCCGCGGTGAGCGTGCCGATCTGGCTCTACATCGGAGTGCTGCTGCACGGGCAGGGCGCCGGCCCGGGCGCCTGGTTCCGCTTCGGCGATCCGCTCGTGGCCCTCGGCTGCCTGACGGCCCTGCTGTGGCGGCGGCGATTCCCCCTCGCCGTCGCCATGACGGTCGCGATCGCCTCGACCGCGTCGACGCTCGCCACCGGCGCCGCCCTCCTGGCGCTGGGCTCGATCGCCACGCGACGCCGCCCGGCGGAGATCGGGGCCGTCGCCCTCGCCTATGTGGCCGCGTCACAGTTCGCGGGCGGCGTCTACCCGGTCGAGAACCCGCCCGGCATGCTCTGGTTGCAGCTCGCGCTGCCGGCCCTCACCGCGGGTATCGCCGCGGCCGTCGGCATGGCCATCGGCGCGCGGCGCGTCGAGGTGCGGTCCCTGCGGGACCGCGCGGAGAGCGCGGAGCGGGAACAGGCGGCACGGGCGACACAGGCACGGGTCCTGGAACGCAACCGGATCGCCCGCGAGATGCACGACGTGCTCGCCCACCGCATCTCCCTGGTCGCCATGCAGGCCGGAGTGCTGGACCACCGCGGCGACCTCGGAGCCGAGGAGAGCCGTCTCCTGGTCCGCGGCATCGCCGAGGGCTCCCACCAGGCTCTGGAGGAACTGCGCGATGTCCTCGGCGTGCTCCGGGCCGACCCGGGCCACCCGGAACCACCGCAGCCCTCCCTCGACCGGATCCCCGACCTGGTGGCCGACGCCCGCGCGTCGGGACTCGACGTCACCCTCACCACCGAGGTGACCGGAACACCGGCCGACGTCGTGGGAAGAACCTGCTACCGGGTCGTCCAGGAAGGGCTGACCAACGCCGCCAAACACGCCCCGGGCGCGCCCGTCCGCGTCGCACTCGAAGGCGCGGCGGGCGCGGGGCTCGGCGTCGACGTCCGCAACGCCCCGGCCACCGCGAGCACCGCGCACCGGCCGCCCGCATCGGGATTCGGGCTGCTCGGCCTCACCGAAAGGGTCGGCCTGGCGGGTGGAACCCTCCACCATCACCCCACGGCCGACCACGGCTACGTCCTCCGCGCGCGGCTACCCTGGCCGAACGCCACCCACGAGAAGAGAGCATGAGTGGACAGCGAGCGGAAGCCGGTGCGCGTCGTCATCGTCGACGACGACCAACTGGTGCGCATGGCGCTGCGGCTCGTCATCGACGGCGAACCGGATCTGACCGTCGTCGCCGAGGCCGCCGACGGGAACGCCGCGGTCATCGTGGTGGACGAGCAGCGGCCGGACGTCGTGCTGATGGACGTACGGATGCCCGGCCTCGACGGACTCGGCGCGACCCGGGAGATCCTGGCCCGGGCGGCGCCGCCCCGGGTGCTCATGCTGACGACCTTCGACTCCGACGACCTGGTGCTCGGCGCCCTGCGGGCCGGAGCTCTCGGCTTCGTCCTCAAGGACACCCCGCCGCAACGGATCCTCGACGCCGTGCGGGCCGTGGCGGACGGCAGCCCGGTGCTGTCCCCGGCCGCCACGGCACGGGTGATCGCAGCGGCCACCGGCCCGCTGTCCTCCCACGCCCGTGACTCGACCCGCCGGGCCGCGCGGGAACGGCTGTCGGCGCTGACCGAGCGGGAACACGAAACGGCTCGCGCCATCGCCGACGGACTGGGCAACCCGGAGATCGCTCAGCGGCTGAACATCAGCGTCGCTACGGTCAAGGCGCACACCGGCAGCCTGTTCTCCAAACTGGCGGTGCAGAACCGGGTACAGATCGCCCTGCTGGTCCGCGACGCGGAGGAATGACCGGGGGAACGACCGAGGGGCGACGACGCGGAGGACGTCCCGGCGCCAGGGGGCCAACAACAAAGGCAAGGAGGGAGACCTCTCCTTGCCACTCTCAACTTATAGCTCACCGGGGGGCTTGCGGCAAGACCCCGGTGAGGGCGCAGAATCCTCGGGTCGACGCCACCACCAGCGGAAACGGTGGTGCGACCTGCGCCGACCGGCCGGAAGGATCCGCCGGTCTCTTCGTCCGAGGGAAGACAACCAGGAATGAGCACGTGCCCGACAAGAGGTTCGACGGGGCGCCGGGCCCCGGTGACACGATCGGCTGCCGCGATGCGAGGGAACACGACTGCCGTGGAGGTGTCGCGATGACGGACCCGTATGTGGTGGACCTCGGCGAGGTCGACGAGACGCGCGTCGCGACCGTGGGCGGCAAGGGAGCGCACCTCGGCGGGCTGACGCGGATCGACGGCATCCGCGTGCCGGACGGCTTCTGCGTGACGACGGAGGCCTTCCGGCGGGCCCTGGCGGAGGTGCCGTCGATCGACGAACGGCTCGATGAGCTGGCGCGGCTGAACCCGGAGGACCGGGAGGCGATCCGCACGCTCAGCGGGCGGATCCGGGCCGGCATCGAAGGGATCGCCGTCCCGGGCGACATCGCCGCGGCGATCACCGGCTCGCTCGACCGTTTCTGCGAGGACGCCCCGTACGCCGTCCGGTCCAGCGCGACGGCGGAGGACCTGCCGACGGCCTCCTTCGCCGGCCAGCAGGACACGTACCTGAACGTCCTCGGGCCTGCCGCGGTCATCCAGCACATCAGGCGGTGCTGGGCCTCGACGTTCACCGAACGGGCCGTCGTCTACCGCCAGCGCAACGGCATCGACCACCGTACGGTCCACATGGCCGTGGTCGTGCAGCGGATGGTCTTCCCGCAGGCGTCCGGCATCCTCTTCACGGCCGACCCCGTCACCGGCAACCGGAAGACCGCCACCGTGGACGCCGGCTTCGGCCTCGGCGAGGCCCTGGTCTCCGGCCTCGTGAACCCGGACGTCTTCACGGTCCGGGACGGCGCAGTCGTCACCAGGACCATCGCCGCCAAGGAGCGCGCCGTTCACGCCCTGCCCGACGGCGGCACGCGGGAAGTGACGGTCGATCCGCGGCAGCGGGAGCGCCCGGCGCTGACGGACGAGCAGGCCGTCCGCCTCGTGGGGCTCGGCCGTCGCGTCGAAGCGCACTTCGGCCGCCCGCAGGACATCGAATGGTGCCTCGTCGACGACGGCTTCCGGATCGTGCAGAGCAGGCCGATCACCACCCTCTTCCCCCTCCCCGTCATCGAGGACGGCGACGAGGGGAAGGCCGGGGAGGACGCCGAGGGGCACGACGGGAGGACCACAGGGGGGAATCGCGTTTACGTCTCCGTCGGCCACCAGCAGATGATGACCGACCCCATGAAGCCCCTCGGGTACTCCATGTGGCAGCTGACCGCCATGGTGCCGATGCACGAGGCCGGCGGGCGGCTGTTCGTCGACGTCACCCCGCGCCTGGCGTCGCCCACGAGCCGCGACACCCTCCTGGACGTCGTGGGGAAGGGCGATCCGCTGGTCAGGGACGCCCTGGAGACCGTCCTCGACCGTGACGGCTTCGTCCTCCCGCTCCCGGACACGACCCCCGCCGCACCGCCGTCCACCGGCGCGCCCGCCCCGATCGAGACCGATCCGGCCGTCGTCACCCGACTGATCGAGCGCAGCCGGGCCTCCATCGCCGCCCTGGAACGAGACATCCGGACGCAGAAGGGTCCGGCACTGTTCGACTTCCTGCTGGAAGCCTTCGAGGAGCACAAGCGGGTGCTGGCCGACCCCCTGAGCATGCGGGCCCTCATGGCGGGAATGGACGCCACCTGGTGGCTCAACGAGAGACTGCTGGAGTGGCTGGGCGAGAAGAACGTCGCCGACACGCTGACGCTGTCGGCCCCGGACAACATCACGTCGGAGATGGGACTGGCGCTGCTCGACGTCGCGGACGTGATCCGCCCGCTGCCGCAGGTGCTGGCCTTCCTGCGGGACGCCGAGCAGCTCGAGGACGCCACCTTCCTGGACGAGCTCGCGAGGACCGAGGGCGGGGGCGAGGCACGGGACGCCATCGAGGCGTACCTCGACCGGTACGGTATGCGCTGCGTCGGCGAGATCGACATCACCAGGCCGCGATGGTGCGAGCGCCCCACCGCGCTCGTTCCCGTGATCCTCGACCATGTGCGGAACTTCGGGCCGGGCGCCGCGCAGCAGCGCTTCGAAGAGGGGCGCCGGAAGGCCCGGTGGAAGGAACAGGACGTCCTGTCACGGCTGCGGGCCCTGCCGGACGGGCACCGGAAGGCCGAAGAGACCCAGCGGATGATCGACCGGGTCAGGACCTTCATCGGATACCGGGAGTACCCGAAGTACGGCATCGTCAGCCGCTACCTCGTCTACAAGCGCGCCCTGCTGGCGGAGGCCGAACGCCTCGTCCGGGACGAGGTGCTTCCCGAGAAGGAGGACGCCTTCTACCTGACGTTCCGGGAACTCCACGAGGCCGTGCGGTCCAACCGGGTGGACGAGCGGCTCATCCAGCGCCGCAAGGAGGCGTTCCGGTCGTACCACGCGCTCACCCCGCCCCGGGTCCTCACGTCCGACGGTGAGGCCGTCACCGGCGCGTACCGGCGCGACGACGTGCCGGACGGCGCGCTGACCGGCCTGCCGGTGTCCGCCGGGACCGTGGAGGGACGGGCCCGCGTCATCCTCGACATGGCGGAGGCCGACCTCGAAGCGGGCGACATCCTGGTCACGACCTTCACGGACCCCAGCTGGTCGCCGCTGTTCGTCGGGATCGCGGGCCTGGTGACGGAGGTCGGCGGCCTGATGACCCACGGGGCCGTGATCGCCCGGGAGTACGGCCTGCCCGCCGTCGTGGGCGTGGATCGCGCCACCCGGATCATCCGGGACGGACAGCGCATCCGCGTCCACGGTACCGACGGGTACGTGGAACTCCTGCCCTGACCGCCCGCACCGACGCGGCACGCCCGTGACGCGTCGGTGCGGCCCGGTCGCGTCAGACGGCCGACCAGCCGTCGTCCACGGGCAGGACGGCGCCGTTGACGAAGGACGCCGCGTCGGACGCGAGCCAGACGATGGCGGCGGCCTGTTCGTCCGCCGAGCCGACGCGGCCGATGTTCGCGCCGATGAGGCTCCTGAGGACGGCGGGGCCGTGCGCGTCGGGTCGGCTGTCGACACCGATGCCGGTCGCGGTGGGGCCGGGCGCGATCACGTTGGCCCGGATGCCCCGCCCGCGGTACATCACCGCCAGGTTCTTCACCAGCCCGGTGATCCCGTGCTTGGCGGCGGTGTACGCGGCCCCGGCGCCGCCGCCGCGCAGGCCGGCCTCGGAGCCGGTGAAGACCAGGCAGCCGGCGCCGGCGGCCAGCATGTGGGGGAGTACCGCGCGGGTGAGGAGGAAGGGGGCCGTGAGGTCGACGCGCAACACCCGGTCCCACTCGGCGTCGTCGGTCTCGTGCGCCGCCGACATGCGGTCCATGATCCCCGCGTTGTTGACCAGGACGTCGACCCCGCCGAACTCCGCCACCGCGCGGGCCACCACGGAGTCGACCACCCGTTGATCGGTCAGATCCCCGACGGCCGCCAGGGCGGTGCCCCCGGTGGCCGTGGCCTCCCGTACGGTCTCCTCCACACCCGCCGCGTCGAGGTCGGCCGCCAGGACGCGGTCCCCCTGAGCGACGAAGGCCAGAGCAGAGGCCCGGCCGATGCCGGACGCGGCCCCGGTGACGATCACGCTCCGCCGCGGCCGAGAGGCGCTGTCCGGCTCGGATACGGGTGTGTTCATGGCTCGGTCCTTCCAACAATGCGAGAGCTGAGGGCTGAGACGTGAGGGGGACGAGGACCGGGCGTGCCGAGCCGAGTCGGGCGCGTCAGACGAGGCGGACGGTCCTGCTACGGAGGACTTCCCCCATGGACTCCTCGCGCCAGCGCCCCAGCAGTTCGTGAAAGGCGACGGCTCCGTGCGGATAGGCGAGGGGACCGTTGGGCCGGCCGCGTCCTTCACGGTTGTAGTAGCCGGGGGTGCACTCGGCGTGGAACCACGCGTGGTCGGGCGCGCCCTCGGCCAGGACGGCGATCCACGCCTCCTCGGTCTCGGGCGAGGGCTCGATGAGGGCGCCGCCGGCTTCCGCGGCCGCGACGAGGGCGGCGACGTGGACAGCCTGCTCGTCCAGGATGTGCGTGAAGTTGACGCTGCTGGCGTTCTGCAGGGGCCCCATCTGCAGCAGGTTGGGGAAGCCGTTGCTCGTGAAACCGTGGAGCGTGCGCGGTCCCTGCCGCGCCCACCTGTGCAGCAGTTGGACGCCGCCACGGCCGTGGACGGGGAGCTTGCCGGAGTGGATGCCGGAGGTTCCGACGTTGAACCCGGTGGCGAAGATCAGGCAGTCGAGTTCGTACGTGGTGCCGGCGACCGTGACGCCGTGCTCGGTGACGCGTTCGATGCCGTGGGTGTCCGCGGTGTCGACGAGAGTGACGTTGTCGCGGTTGAACGCCGGGTAGTACAGGTCGGAGAAGGTGGGGCGCTTGCAGGCGTAGCGGTACCAGGGCTTGAGCTTCTCCGCCGTCCGCGGATCCGTGACCGTCTGATCCACGCGGGCACGGAGTTCGTTCATCTTGGCGGCGTCGGCGGCCTCGTAGGCGGCTTCGAAGTCCTGCCGGTCACCCTGCCGCCGGAAGCTCGGCAGGAGCTTCTCCAGCAGGCCCGCCGACGCGGTCCACCGGTCCGCCACCAGGTCCTCGTCGGCGCTCTCGCCGGAGACGATGCGCAGGTAGTTCTCCCGCCGCTCCCGGGCCCAGTGCTCGCGGTCGGCGCCCACGTCCCGGGCCGTGGTGCGGCGGTTGCCGCGCAGGTCCACGGTGGAGGGGGTGCGCTGGAAGACGTAGAGGTGCGCCGCGTCCTCGGCCAGCATCGGGATGACCTGGATGCCGGTGGCCCCGGTGCCGACGATGCCCACCCGCTTGTCGGCGAGTCCGGTCATGCCGCCCCGTGCGGTGCCGCCGGTGTACGCGTAGTCCCACCGCGAGGTGTGGAACGTGTGGCCGGCGAAGTCCTCGATCCCGGGGATCCCGGGCAGCTTCGGGTCGGTGAGGGTGCCGGTGGCGTTGACGACGTACGTGGCCCGGACGGTGTCGCCGCGGTCCGTGGCCACCATCCACGTCTCGGAAGCCTCGTCCCAGGTCAGAGAGGTGACCCCGGTGGAGAACAACGCATCCGCGTACAGGTCGAACTTCTGCGCGATCCGCACCGCGTGACGGCGGATCTCGTCACCGGGCGCGTACTTCCACTCCGGGACGTACCCGGTCTCGTCGAGCATCGGCAGGTAGACGTGCGACTCGACGTCGCAGTGGACGCCCGGATAGCGATTCCAATACCAGGTGCCCCCGAAATCCCCGCCCTTCTCGATGATCCGGACGCGCTCGACGCCCTGCTGCCGCAGCCGCGCCCCGGTGAGGATGCCGCCGAACCCGCCGCCGATGACGGCGACGTCCACGGTGTCGTGGAGAGCGTCGCGCACGACCGGCCCCTGCGTGTAGGGGTCCGCCGCGTAGTACCCGAACTCGGCGTCGGCGTCGCGGTACTGGGCGGCTCCGTCGGGGCGCACCCGCCGCTCGCGCTCGATCCGGTAGCGGCGCCTCAGCGCGGCGAGCTCGTGCGGAACCGGGGGTTGAGGAGTCGTCATGTGGGGGCCTCGATCCGGATGGTGGTGGGCGGCCCCGGTCGGGCGGCCGTCCGCTACGGTAACAACTACCGGACAATAGTGTCCGGTTGGAGGCGGGGAGGAACAGCGACATTCGGCCAAGCACCCCCGCCCACTGCCCGGGTCGCCCCGACCCCCGCCCCCCCCACCACCTCGAAACACGCCCACAGGCCCACAGGACACCGACAGGAAGACCGATCCCCCATGAGGCGACTTTCACCCCGAACCCTTTCCGCGCTGGCCGCTGTCGGCGCGCTGATCCTCACCGGATGCGGTACGGAGCAAGGCGGTTCCGAGAGTGGGACGGCCCCGGGCTCCGAGGGCAGGACCATCCGGGCACAGAAGGTCATGCGACTGACCCAGGTGCACGCCGAGACCGGAATGACCTTGCTGGAGGGCCCTGTGTTCGCGGACGACGGAGGCCTGATCGTCGTCGACGTCACGGCGCCCGCGGGCAAACCCAAGGTCATGCGCGTCGATGTCGCGAAGAAGACGTCCCGGGCGGTCCACACCGACGACAGAGGGGCCTACACCTCGGCCCAGTTCAGCCCGTACGACGGACGGCTCTACCTCAGCGACTTCGCGCACGGCGAGATCGTGAGCCTGGCCCCCGACGGGAGCGACCCTCGGACCTTCTTCTCCGGCGAGGTCGCCGGAGCGCGTATGAACCCCGACGACATCGCCTTCGACCCGGAGGGCAACCTGTACGTCAGCGACTCACGTGGCCTGTCCGAGGGCAAGCCCCACGGGCGCGTGGTGCGGATCGGCCGGGAGGGCGGCGGGGCCACCGTTCTGGCCGAGGACCTGGCCGCGCCGAACGGGATCTCGTTCGACGCGGACTACCGGGGGCTGTGGTTCAGCGAGCTCACCGAGAACCGGATCTCCTATCTGCGCCTCGACGAGAAGGGCGGGGTGACGTCCCGGCACACCGCCATCCGCGTCGACGGCGGACTCGCCCAGAGCGACTCGATCGCCGTGGACGCGGACGGCAACCTGTACCAGGGGCTGCACGGCCGGGCCGCCATGGCCGTGTACGACCGGCACGGCGAGCGGTTGGCGACGGTGGAGCTCCCCTCGCGGGCCGAAGGCCTGGAGTCGGCGACGAACGTGGCCGTCACACCCGGCGGTACCCGGGCGTACATGACCGTCAGCGGCCCCGCCGGAGGCTACCTGTACGCCTTCGACGCCCTGGCGGAAGGCGTACGGCAGTCCAACGGCGGCTGACGCGGACCGCGGCTCAACCGCCGAAGGCCCGCACCGGCCCCACCTCGACGCCGAGCAACCGCCAGGCGGCCAGCGCCCGGTGCTCGCGCTCCTCGCGCGTGGGGCCGATGACGGCGGCGGAGACCATGGCGACCGAGAGCACCAGGTCGTCCCCCGCACTCAGCCGATGACCGGGCGGGAGGTGTGTGCGCAGAGCACACTCCACCCGCTCGGACAGGGCAAGGGCGTGCGCGCGGATGCCCGAGCGACCGCCCGCCCGGTCGGCGTGCAGAAGACCGATGAAGGCCGCCGATTCGGCGAGGTGCCATGTCAGTACACCGAGCACGGAGTCGAAGGTGGCGTCCTCGTCGGCAGCGGCCTGCTCGACCTGCCGCACGTTCTCCTCCAGGACCGCTGACACCGCGGCGCTCCGGTCGGGGAAGTGCCGGTAGAGAACGCCCTGACCGACCCCGGCCCTGCGCGCGATCGCGGAGAGCGGCGCCTCCAGGCCGTGCTCGGCGAACACCTCCCGGGCGGCCGTGACCAGAGCGGCCCGGTTACGGGCGGCGGCCTTCGGCCCGTCGTTCGCCGGCCGCCGCCCGTCCTGCTCGATGTGCTCCGTCACCCCGGCAGCGTACCGGCCGGGCGGTCGCCCCTCACCTCCCCTCATTCCGGGGCCCACGAGGAGAGGGACCTGCTGGCCGCCCACGGGAGTGCCCGCTGCCGCAACGGCGAGGAGTCGACCCGGCGGATGGCCCGCGCCCCGTCGCACGGCTGATCGACCACGGGCAGCGGACCGAGAACGACACCGGGCTCGCGGGCACCGACCGGATACGTTCGGTTCAGGGCTCACAGCCCCAAAATCCGGCCACCCTCGACCGGGGCGAACGCACATGACGCGTGCATACACGTCCCACGACCGGCGGGGGAGTGACTCGGACGGCCACCCATGTCAGTTGGCACACCGGCGGCTTGGCTTGATTCGGGTGGGTACCATCGTCGCTACACCCACGTCGAAAGCCGAGGACCACATGTCAGGAAACCTTCCCACTCCGAGCGTCACGGCAGACTATGCCCAGCGGGTCGCCGATGATCTCTCGGCGACCCGGAGCGAGCAGGAGCGTGTGCGCACCGAACTCACACGCCTGCAGGACGAGCTCGTCCGCCTTGAGGACAGCGAACAGGTCCTGACGAAGATGCAGGAAGTGCTCGGCGGCCTGCCCAAGCCCTCGGCCAAGCAGAGGAAGGGCGCAAAGGGATCCGTGGTCCCCGGGGCCCGGCGTTCCCAGGGCAGGACGGCAGCGGGTAAGGCGACCGCAACCACCAAGGGCAAGAGTTCCAAGAAGGCGGCCACGCCCAAGAAGGCGGGAGAGCCCACGTGGCTGGAGCTGACCACCGCTTACCTGGGAGGGCAGGGCGAGCCCAGGTCAGCGGCGGAAATCGCGGCGGCGCTCACCGAGGCTCATCCGGAACGTACGGTTCAGGTGCCGGTGGTGCGCAACACGCTGGAGCAGGGTGTCGCGCAGGGAGTGCTGGAGCGTTCCAAGCAGGGGCGTTCGGTCTTCTACAGCCCCGCCTCGGCGTCCGCCGCCCCGGCCGACTCCTAAGGCCCTGTCGTCAAACTGCCGCCTGCCCCGTGGGGCCGTGCACAGGGCCGAGTACGTCCCGTACGAGGAAGCACCCGGCACACCGAGAGCACGCACCGGACCCCGCAGGGCCGCCCTTCGGGCGACGACGGCAGTGTGATGACAGGACCTATCGACGGTTCGCGAGGCAGAGGCAGAGGCAGAGTGGGCCGAGCATCTGGTGGACTTCCGCTCTTACGGGGACGGTCGGGGAGACCATGCGGGCCGGCCCCCGTAACGGGGGCCGGCCCGCATGGTCTCCCCAACCTGTTCACCGCGGCTCGGGTGGTTGTGCCAACCGTCCGGCCACACAGGCTAACCCCGCGAGCAGGGCGTGCATCCAGAGGTCTTCGTGCTGCTCGATGTATTCGGCGTCGTTTCGCCAGGCGTCACCGTGGCCTTCGGCCCACAGTCTTTCCCAGGGCTGGACGCCTTGGGCTGCCTGGTCTCGTAGGAAGTCGTGCATGGAACGTGTACGGCGCCCCAACAGCGGGACCAACCGACGACGTTCGCACTCGTCCAGACCGTAGGCGTCTGCGAAGACCCGCAGTCGGTTCGCCGCGTCAGAGCGCTGCCAGTCCGGATGCGCGGACAGCGGGATGAAGCCGTGAACGGCGTATGCGACATCCCACAGCCGCGAGCCGGGACCCGCACCGTCCCAGTCGATGAAGGCCCACCGCTTCTCATCCGCGACCACGAGGTTCCAGGGGGCCAGGTCGTTGTGGGCGATGATGTCGCTGCCCTCAGCGGGGATCGGCGTCTGCCACCGCGCATCGGAGGGCGGCATGAAGTCCTGCACGGCATCGTGGAAGTCCCGGATCAGCCGTGCGACGCGAGCCAGTTGTCGAGCGGGGTCCATCAGCGAGAACCGGTCGGGCCAGACCACGTCTCCCGGCATGAAGGTCAGGACTTCACGCCCTTGATCATCGATGCCGAGCGGGCGAGGTGCCGCGCCGAATCCCGCCCCGTGCAGGTGGGCGAGCAGAGCATGCACAGCGGGAGTCCATGGTCCGGCCGGACGGCGAACGGTGTCCCCGACGCGGACGACACCCTCACTCACGTTGCCACCGGACAAAGGCTGTTCATCATCGTGCCGCATCGAACCAGTGTGTCGGGTCGGCTCGTCGTGGTCATCCCGATAAGGGAAGCGTCAGCGTAGCGGCGGAAGCTGAAGAACAAGATGAGAGATGCGGCCGGTGGCGGAGGCAGGCACCTGGTCCGCTCCGGCTACCCGCTCACCGGATACGAGCCCAGAGCGAGCTTGGAAAACCCCGGCCAGATGACCGTGAGGCCCTGACGAGGAGTCCGCGCGACCCGGCCCGCCGCCCATGTCCGGCCGCCATCGGTGCGATGCGGGAGATCGGCGTTCAGCGGACACGAACCCGATCGCGAGCCACTGAACTTGTTCTCCCAGGCCGGACCGGGCCAGTGGCGACATGCGGCAGGGCACCAACCGCCCCGAGCAAAACCGATGGCGCCGACAGCCTTCCGGCGACAAGACTGCGCCGGTGAACACGCTGCCACCGCCGCCCGACCTGCCCCTCCTGCCGGTACGGGATACGCGCACCCGCGACCTCGTTCTCGACTATGCGGACATGCACGCCCTGGTCGCCGACCTGGTTCTGCCAGGCAACGCCTCGATGTACGTCATGAGCGCGATGGAAACCTCCCGCGAGCTCATCCGGCACTCCTACTACCGGTACGAGTTTGCCACCGTCGCCGTCACGCATTCCCTGTTCGCCCTGGAGCACGCCCTGGCCGAGCGCCTGGCCATGAATGAGCCGCTCCACGACCTGATCGGGCGGGCCACCGACGCGGGGCTCATCACAGCCGGACTCGCCGCCGAACTCGACCGCAGCCGACTGCTGCGCGACAAGCTCACGCAGGGCGCCGAGTCAAGTGCCGCCCTCCGCCCACTCCGGGCCGTCGCGATGGTGCGTGCCGTCTTCGATGCCATCTCCCTGCTTCTTCGCCCGCCGTCTGCGCCAGAGGCGACAGCCGCCGACGTGGGCGCAGCACAGCCCGAAGGCGGCCTCGCCCAACTGTGGGAGGACCACCTGCGTGCCCCGTTCCCCGACGGCTTCCGCGGAGTGGACCTCGACGGCGTAGACCTGGTCCTCCTGGACGCCGACGTGGCCGGCCTCGTGCAGAGGGAACTGAAGATCGGACTCGACGACGGTGGCATCGCCTACCTCTGGGGCTGCATCGCCGACCTCGACAAGATCGTTCCCCTGATCAACGAAGATTACTGCGCCTCCTACTTCACGAAACTTCGGACTATGGCCCAGGTCGCAGCAGTGCGCTACATCCCCACCGCGACCTGACCGCCGGGGGTGAAGCAGCATCAGGGTCTGCCGCGACCTCGTCAGGGTCTGGCTCGGTCACGTTCGATGACGGTCGCGGGGCGTTAGACGGGTTTTGCCCACGTCGTAGCGGGCGGCGGGATGCCGGTTCTTCGGGCCGGAAGGGCGGCCGGGCCGGGCCGGTTGGGTTTCGGCGCACAGGCCGGACGAGACATGTTCGGGCGGAGGTTCCTGAACGCCCGGCGGACCCGGGCCGGGGCGAGCCGGCCAGGCTCGGCCGGCTTCGCCCACGGATGACGAAGGTCGGTGGTCAGCGTGAGGTCGACCGGTGTCTTCTCCCAAGGCTATGGCGTGCGCCTGCCACGACGGTGGGCAACCCTTCGTTGATCTCAGCCGTCATATGCACATGACGACGACGCCTGCCCTCCCCTCCCTCGTGCTGCGCGGCAGCAGTGCCACCGCTCGCTTCGAGGACGGGCTCGACTACGTGCAATGGGAACAGGGCGGGCGCGTGACACGGATTCCGCTGGACGCCATTGAAACGGCCCGCGGCCTCGACCGCTCATTCGAGGTCGTACTGACGACTGCGGAGGCCGACCGCCCTCCTGCCGTGTACGCGGTTCACGATGCCGGCGCCGCTGCCGTGACCGCGTTCGTTGCCGCCCTGGAGGCCCGTCTGCCCGAGGGAGCGGCCGAAGGACCGCGCGTCGACGGCGAAGAACTGATCACCGAAGTGCCCGCCGGACACCCCCCAAGGCCCTCGAAGCGCAATCTTGTTGTCGCCGTGATCGCGGTCTTCGCGGTGATCGATGTGACAGTGGCGGTGCTCCGCGAGCCGGCGTGGGCGATCGCGCTGCCGTTCCTTCAGATCTTCGCGTGCGCGGGAGCATTCATGGCTCTGACGCTGGGACGAGGCCTGTACGACGCGCTGCGCCTCCCCAAGCACGGCATCACGGTGATGGCAGAACTCGACCACTACACCGACAAGACCAAGGTGTACCGGTATGTGGACCAGGACGGCGAGCTGCACTTCTACCGGGAGTCGACCGGCGGGCAGCAACTGGAGCTCAGCTACGACCCCTGCAACCCCAGCCGCGCCTCCGCCCGCCAGTCTCTGTACGGCCAGGTCATGATGGCCCTGATGGCAGTCGTGGGCCTGGGTATGGCCTGCGGCGGGCTTGGATTCACCGGGTACCAGATCTTCCTCGCGTTGCGTCGCTGACTCGGTACGCGCGTGCCGGGCGCGTCTTGAGCTGGTTCCACCGCTCAGGACTGCTCTTTCGCGCGGATGCGGGAGCCACCCACGCACGTACGTGACCAGTCGAGTTCGCCGTCCGCGTTCAGGTCGGCGAGCAGGACCTGGTGCAGCCGGTCGAAGCCCCCTGCCTTCTGCCACCGGTCCGACACCGGCCGCGGCCCGGGCAAACGCTCCGGCCACGGAGGCGGCAACGGTTCGATCAGAGCCCACAACTCATCGTCCGCGATCCACGGTCGACTACCCACACCTCACGAACGGCCGAATCATCCCACCGGTCACGGCCCACCAGGCCGTTTCAACAAGATCGTGTTGCGATCTCTCAGGGGTGCCCCGCGATTCCGGGCGGGCGCACGGCGAAAGATACGGCCCTAGCCGCATCGCCGAGACGCCCTAATGCATCCAGTATGCGGGTGCGTCTCCGACGTGCGATGCGCCACGTCTGACGCCGTGCGCTGCTCCACCCGGAATCGCGAAATAATCCTAGTCCTGCCGATCCAGCCATTCTGAAATCACGCGGTTGGTTTCTTCGGGCATTTCTCCCTGGATCCAGTGCCCGCAGTCCAGGCCGACCACCTCCACGTTGGGCACGAACTCCGCCAGTCTTTCGAACCTCGGGATGGAAAGATCCCGGTCCCCGTAGATCATGAGGGCCGGCTGCTTGATCATCGGTTCCGCGTCCGCCAGTAGGTGCCAGTTGCGGTCGAGGTTCCTGTACCAGTTGATGCCGCCGGTGAATCCCGACGTCTCGAACGCGGAGATGATGACGGCCAGGTCGCTCTCGGTCATGGCCGGGTCGCCGAGTGGCGTCTCCGCCTCGGCGAGGTTGATGAATGCCATGCCCGGCTCAGGGGGTGTGGGGGGCACGTTCTTCCGGTAGAGATTGCGGATGAACCGGGAGGTGTTGGCATCGAGCACGGCGTCCGCGACGCCCGGCTGTCGGTTGAAGTGGACGAAGTAGAAGTCGTCGCCGAGGAGGGTTTCCATGACCTCGATCCACGGTTTCTCACCGCGTTCCATGTAGGGCAGGCTCAGGTTGATCAGCTTGTTCACCCGGTCGGGGTGCAACTGGGCCAGGCTCCAGACGACGAACGCCCCCCAGTCGTGACCGACGAAGACGGCGTCCTCGTAGCCGTAGTGGTCCAGGAGCGCGACGAGGTCGCCCGTCAGGTGTGCGATGTCGTAGTCGGTCACCTCGGTCGGGCGGGATGAGTTGCCGTATCCCCGCTGGTTCGGTGCGATGACGTGGTAGCCGGTCGCGGCGAGGACGGACATCTGGCGACGCCAGGTGATGGCGTGCTCCGGCCAGCCGTGGCAGAGCACGATGGGCTTGCCCATGTTTTCTCGGCCTGCTTCAAAGACTTCGAGCTCCACGCCATTGACCTGAACAAGGGTGGGCTCGGGGAAGTCTGCTCGGTTGGTCACTGCATTTCCTCTCTGGGGCCGTCAGCCGGTGGGCGACCTCCTCGACGAGGTCATGACGCCAGGCTGCTACTCAAAGCGGTCACCGCATGACCGCTTTCCATGAGAATTTGGTCCGTATGCGATTCGATCGGCTGGTGGCCGTGCTCCTCCTGCTCCAACGGCGCGAGCAGGTGACAGCCGCAGAGGTCTCCCGAGAGCTGGACGTCTCCGAGCGCACCGCCCGCCGGGACCTCGAAGCCCTGGCCATGGCCGGGGTGCCCGTGTACTCCGTGCGGGGCCGAGGCGGCGGCTGGCGCCTCGTGGGCGGAGCCCGTACCGACCTGTCCGGGTTGACCGCCAGTGAGGCCCGCGCCCTGTTCCTGGCCGTCGGTCCGGCCTCGGGTGCGACCCCGGCGATGAAGGCGGCTCTGCGCAAGCTCGTCCACGCTCTACCGAAGCCCTTCCAGATGGAGGCCGAGGCAGCAGCGTCGTCCCTGGTCGTAGACCCTCAGCGATGGGGAGCGAGCCGGATCGAGCCCCGGCCGCCTCGCTTCCTCGACGAACTCCAGGACGCCGTGATCCGGGGCGTCCAGGTATCGCTCGGCTACGTCGACGGCAAAGGCGTCGAAACCCGGAGAACGGTCCACCCGCTGGGCATCGTCGCCAAAGGCCCTGTGTGGTACCTCGTCTCGAACACCGAGACCGGCCGGCGGGTCTTCCGGATCGACCGTGTGTCGTCCGCCGACCCGACCGAAAACCCTGTGCAACGCCCCGGGGACTTCGACCTTGCCGAGAGCTGGAACGAGATCGCCGAGGAGGTCGATCGCAAACGAACGCCGCTGGAGGTCTCGGCGGTATGCACACCCGAGGGGATAGGCGTACTCCGGATGGCGCTCGGCGACCGACTCGACGTGGGAGGTCCCACGACCGACGGCCGCGTCGCGGTCGTGATCCGCGGCCCCAACGAGTACATCCTCGCCGGCGAGCTCTCCGGGCTGGTGGAATGGGTCGAGGTGACCGCCCCTCCGGGTGTCCGGCACCGCATGGCCTCGATCGGCAATGCCCTCGTCGAACGATACGGCCGGCCACGCACCGGCGGAGGTCTTCACTCTTCTTGAAGCGGACGAGGTGGGGCTTCGAGACCGACGCCCGCATCATGGTGCGCCGCGACGCCATCGGGCGTCTCCGGCGGGCGAGGCACCAAGACGCAGTCCACGATGAGAACGGCACTTGTCGGACGGGTCAGGACGTGACAGGACGGGACGGGAGCCTGGTGGCGGGCACCGAAGGAAGCACCGGACCGGTGACAGTGGTCACCGGTCCGGTAGGCACGATGCTGCCGCTCAACGGACCCTCCGGACGAACGCCCGCCGCGTCGCCGCCGTCGCTGAGCCCCCGTCCGCGGGCCGGCCCGGCTTTCGCGTCAGAGAACGTTCGTCATCGTCGAGCCGTGAGAAGGAGGATGAGTGGCCCAGGCGACCGACTCAGTGCCCGCTGCTCTCGTAGTAGCGGGATTGCCGCTCCCAGAAGCGGTACGCCGCGTACATGAGGACGACCCCGATGCCCGGAGCACCCCAGGCGAGCCATTCCGGCACGGCGAGTTCTTCGCCCCGGTCCATGAGCACCGTCGCCGGCAGATACGCGACGAAGGCGAGCGGGAAGACGAAAGTCAGGGCGAAGCCGGCCACCGGGCCGAAGATCTTCAGCGGGTAGTTGCCGAAGTCGCTGAAGATCATGTCGATGGCGAACTTGATGGGGGAGACCCTCTTCATCCTGAAGACCAGTGCGGAGGCCGCCAGTTGCAGGGAACCCTCGACCAGCGCGCCGCCCACCACCGCGAGCAGGAGGAAGCAGACGGCTCCCGGCGACCAGTCGACCGGCGCTGAGGCCGAGGCGATGACCAACAGAGCCGATCCGCCCGCCAGGTCGCCGAGCGAGCTCAGCCGCACCCTTCGCGTGAGGAGCTGGACCAGTGGTGACACCGGTCGGACGAGATAGCGGTCGTACTCGCCCTCGATGACGACCTCGTCGACGTGGATCAGCTGGTGACCGGGGAGCACCCACAGGCCGTGGGCGGTGAGCCTCATACCGTAGAGGAAGGCGATCTCTCCCAGTCCCCAGCCGCCGACCTGCCCGAAACGGTCCAGCACCGCCCAGATGAAGGCCAGTCCGACGCCCTGGTAGAACAGGCCGCCGATGATGTTGATGAACAGGTTGCCCCGGTACTGGAACTCGGCGCGGAACGCCGCACCGGCCAGCAGCAGATAGACACGTGGGCCTCGCATGGTTGTTCATCCCCCCTGTGACAGGACGCGGCGCCGGGCGCGCGACCAGACGAACGAGGCCAGTGTTCCGAGGGCGGCGATCCACGCGAGCTGGACCCCGAGGGCGGCCGCGATACCGACCCCCTCCACCTGGCCCAGGTAGACGGCCGCCGGGGTGTACGCGGTGGCCTGGAACGGCAGCCATTCCGCCGCTGCTCTGATCGGTCCGGGCATGAACCACAACGGGACCAGGGCACCGGAGAAGAACTGCGCGACGAACCGGTAGGCCATCAGGGCGCCGCTCACCTCCAGGGTCCAGAAGGAGACCATGCCGAGCAGCAGCCCGAGCAGCTGGTTCACGAGCAGCGCGCCGATCAGCGCCACCGGGTAGGCGAACCCCGCGGCCGTCGAGGCGGGCGCCTGGCCCGCGCCGATGAGCAGGGCGAACGGCAGCGCCACCAGCAGGACCGGGACCGCGGCTGATGCCCACCCGAGCTGGCCGGCGAGCATCTGCCCCGGGAAGCCGACGGGCCGCAGCAGGTCCACGGCGACCTTCCCCTCCCGTACCCGCTGGTCGATGGGGGAGGACCGCCACGGGCTGACGAGGTGGTACTGGAGCGTCGTCAGCGTCGCGTACGCCGTCATGGTGGTGAGGCCGAGTCCGTCCACCTCCTCGCGGCCGTCGTACAGGGCCTTCCACACCACCGTCAGCAACCAGATCTGGAGGAGCATCATGGCGAAGGACGACAGATAGGCCGTGCGGTAGGTGAGGGCGGCGCGGAACTCCATCCGGGCACAGGCGAGATGAGCCCGCAGCAGCGTCACGACGGGCTGCTTCGCGGCGGCGTCCGCCATGAGGGCGCTCATCCGCGGTCCGCGTAGATCCGGTGGATGACGCTCTCCAGTTCGGGTTCCACGATCGACAGATCGGTCACCCGGTGCTGCGCCAGCACCGCGGCCACCAGGTCCGCGGGTGGTGTCCGTACGGGGTCGAAGCGCAGCCACACCTTTCCGCCTTCTCGGCGGACGACTTCCGCGCCCTCGACGCTCTCCAGCCCGTCGGTCTGCACCACGAGTTCGCGGTGCGGGGCGTAACGGGTCTTCAGCTCGTCGACGGCGCCGTCGTAGGCGACTTTGCCGTGGTCGATGAGGATGATCCGGTCGCAGAGTTCCTCGACGTCGTCGAGGTCGTGGGTGGTGAGGATGACCGTGGTCCCCGAGGTGCGGTTCAGCTCCCCGACGAAGGTGCGTATGCGCTCCTTGGCGATGACGTCGAGCCCGACGGTCGGCTCGTCCAGGTAGAGGATGTCCGGGTCGTAGAGCATCGCGGCGGCGAGGTCGCCGCGCATCCTCTGGCCCAGGGAGAGCTGGCGGACGGGGGTGTCGAGGAACGGACCGAGGTCGAGCACTTCGCTGAACTGCCGCTGCTTCTCGCGGAACCGGGCCTGCGGTACGTCGTAGAGACGGCTGATCAGCCAGAGCGAGTCGCGCAGTGGCAGGTCCCACCAGAGCTGGCTGCGCTGGCCGAAGACCACGCCTATTCGGCGGGCGTTGCGGGAGCGGTCCCGCCAGGGGGTGGTGCCGGCGACCGTGACGGTGCCGGATGTGGGTACGAGGATGCCGGTGAGCATCTTGATGGTGGTGGACTTACCCGCACCGTTGGGCCCGAGATAGCCGACCATCTCACCCCGCTGGACGGTGAAGTTCACGCCGTCGACCGCCCGTTTGACGGTCTGCTCACGTGTCAGCAGGGTGCGGATGCCGGCGAAGGCGCCCTCCTGCTGTTTGGGTCGGCTGAACTCCTTGACGAGGTCTGCTACCTCGATGACGGGCATGTGTGCCTCTCCTGGAGGGGGCCGGGCCCTGACGGGCGAGGTCTGAGAGTCTGCACACGGCTTCTTGGTCTAGTCCAATCATTTATGTTGTCCGCTGCCGGCCGGGTGGATGGCTCCGTGCGCTTCCACACCCAGATGCGCAGAGCCGCCGTCACGGCGACCGCCGCGGCCAGGGCCACGGGGAGCGGGGCCCGATGCCGCAGAAGCAGCGGAACCACTGCGAGTCCGGCGATCATCGTGGGGTCCCAAGAGGTCCATCGGGGGCCCAGCACGGATACGACGATGAAGCCGGCGAGCAGGGCCGGGGCGGTGAGGGCGATCATGGCCTGTGCCCGTGGGGGTGGTGTTCGCCCGCCGAGGACGGCGGGGCCCAAGGCTTTGCAGGCGAAGCTGAGGGCGGCGACGGCGGCGATGGTGAGCCAGAGGGTCATGGTGCGGCCTCTTCGTCGAACTGGGCGGAGCGCAGAACTCCTTCGGGCGGTTCGGCCCGCCCGGCCGCTTCGGTGGGTTCGGCCGCTACCGCTACGTCTGTTTCCTCGGCCACTGCGTGCCGGGTGGGTCCGGATGGGGCGACCCCGCAGCCCCGGGAACGGTGGTGGTGGCCCTCCGAGACCTGCGCGCCACACTCTGGCCCCTGTTGGACGCCCTCGTCGACGGTGAGGAGCTGCCTGCCGTGGAATGGGAGGCGTTGCGCCGGTCTCTGGTGCTGGCGGCGGGAGCGCGCCGTGCTGCCCCCTGTTTTCCCCCTGCGCTGGGAGCACGGCACGGACCGGCTCGACCGTCTGCGCGATGTGCTGGCGCTGCGGGCGGACGAGTTGCTGGGCGGGGACGGTCTTGGGCGGATCCGGCGCTGTGCGGGCCCCGGATGCGGCTGGTTCTTCGTTGACCGCTCCCGCAGTGGATCCCGGCGCTGGTGCAGCTCGCGGGACTGGGGGAACCGGGACCGTGCCAGGCGTCACTATGCCCGTACCCGGCAGCGCGGGTAGCCCGCGCGAAGGCCACCGGGACTCATTCGCTTTCGGGGACACCCGGCACACCCGGATGTCCCCGGCCCGGCGGCGCTCAGTCCGCTCGTGGACGTCTGCGACGGAGATCGGGGACAACTGGGCGACCTGCTCCGTGTGTTGTCTCGGGACGTTGGTGACACGCGTGCTGGGTTCTTGATACGGGTGAGGGCTTCCGGGTCCGGTGCGGTGACATCTCCACCGAGACCAGGAGGCCTTCGTGGTCCACCGTGCTGCCCCGCTGACCGAGACGGGTGGGGCAGGGCGGGGCAGGTTGGGGTGTGCTGGCTGGTATCGGGGGCTGGTCTTCACGGGTCTGGAGGGCCGCGGGCCGGAGTGCTCGACGTTTCGGCCGTGTCCCGGACACGGACGCGGAACGGCTCGGGCCGGGCACGGACACGGGGTTGCCGTGTCCGTGCCCGGCCGTCGGTTGCCGTGTCGGGTTGTTCCCGTGGTTACGGGATGAGCCTGAGGAGCTTGTTCGGAGAGCCTGTTCCGACGCCGGTGAGGACGTTGGAGGTCGCACCGTTCACGAGGGCCGTGCCCACGGCTGCGGGTGAGGAACCCGGGTGGTTCGTGAGGTAGACGGCGGCTGCGCCGGCGACATGCGGGGCGGCGAAGGACGTTCCGTTGCCGGTGTAGGTGGCGGTGTCCGAGGTCGCCCAGCCGGCGGTGATGTCGGATCCCGGTGCGAAGAGGTCCACGAGGGGGCCGTGGTTGGAGTAGGTGGCGCGGGCGTCGGTCCTGGTGGTGGCGCCGACGGTGAGCGCGGTCTCCACGCGGGCGGGGGAGAAGCCGGAGGCGGGTGCGTTCGAATTGCCGGCCGCGATCGAGTAGATCACGCCGGAGGCGATCGACTGGCGTACGGCGTTGTCCAGGGCGGTGCTGGGGCCGCCGCCGAGCGAGACGTTGGCGACGGAGGAGGCGACGTGGTTGGCGGTGATCCAGTCGACACCGGCGATGACACCGGCGGTGGTGCCGGAACCGCTGTTGTTGAGGACCCGCACAGCGACGATCTTGGCCTTCTTGGCGACGCCGTAGACGGTACCGGCGGCGGTCGTGGCGACGTGGGTCCCGTGGCCGTTGCCGTCCTGTGCGACGTTGTCGTTGTCGACGAAGTCGTAGCCGTTGGACGCCCGGCCGGCGATGTCCTGGTGTGTGATGCGTACGCCGGTGTCCAGAACGTAGACCGTGGTGTTGGCGCCGGCCGAGTCCGGGTAGGTGAACGTGCCGTTCAGCGGCAGGTTCGGCTGGTCGATCCGGTCGAGGCCCCAGGGCGCGTTGGTCTGGGTGGCGGTCGCGTGGACCTTCTGGTTCTGCTCGACGGAGGCGACCGCGGGGTCGGCGGCGAGCCGCTTGGCGCCGGTGCTGCTGAGCTCGGCGGCGTATCCGTTGAGCGCCGAGGTGTAGGTGCGTTCGATCCGGCCGCCGTAGCCCGCTATGAGCTTCTTGCCCTGAGCCGCGGACGCGCGGAGGCCGGCTGTCTCCTTGAGGGTGACGATGTAGCTGCCGGGAATCGCCCCGGCCGCACCGGCGTGCAGGACTCTGCCCTCGGGTGCGGGAGCCGCCTGTGCCGGTAAGGCCGCACCTGCGCCGACCGCGAGTGCCAGTGTGGTGGCCGCGGCCACCGCGCCGGCGATGCGTCGCCTGGTAGTGCGCGCTGCTGTCATGAAGAGGTCTCCTCGAACAGTGACGCGTCGGAGGTTCACGCGTCGGGGATATGGCCGACGGGGTTCCGTGTGCCGGGTACGACGTTGCCGTGGTGCGTCCCGGACGGGCAAGCACGGGCAGGGGGATGTCATCCACGCGTCACGGTATTGACGCTCCGTCAACTGTCCCTATACGTAAGGCAACAAGGGTGTCATGTCGTGTCCACAGCGGTCTCGTCCGGCCGCCGGGTGGCGGGTCGAGGCGCGGGGCCGTGACCGATCGTCGCGCGCTGCCCGAGGTGTGCGACAAGCGGGGGCGGAACCGGTCGTCAGGCCACCGGTGCACGGGGCCTGGAAGCGGGGGCGTTGGCGTCGCGGGCGGTGTGGCAGGGTTCCGGGTTTGGCGTGAGGGGTGGGTCTTCCCTCGAGAGGTGTCGCAGGTTGCGGAGGGGTGCGGCGCTGCGACGGTCCCGGGGGGTGCGCCGCGGTTCACGAGTCCGCTCCCCGCCCCGCGAGCCACCCTCACCCCTCCCGCCCCTCCCGCCGCCCCGCGCCTGGTCTTCTGGCTCTCGCCCAGGGTCCCCGACCCCGCCACTCGCCTCCCTGTCGGCCCCTCGTCTCCTCTCCGTCGCCCGCTGTCCTGCCGTTCCGCGTGCCAGGGCGAGGACGCGGACGGTCGTCTGCCCCGGATCTCCGCCCTTCCCCTCCTGCTTCGTTTCCCGTGCTCCCCGGCCTCGCCCCGTCCAGTCCTCGCTTTGCCTGTTTCTTGTCCTCTGGTCCGTGCTGTGCATGCCTGCTGCCAGTGGCCTGTCCTGTGTGACGGTGTGGTCGTGTACGAACGCGCTGGATTCTTCGTCGTCGATGGTGGTACAGAAATGTTCACTCTTATCGGGTACGGCGGCTTTGTTCTACTTTCTGGTGTTTTCATCGTGGTCGTAGCCGCGGCCGGTGCTGTTTCTGTATGTGGTCCGGTGCCGGTTTGGACGTCAAGTCGGCGGGGGCGGGTAGAAGGGGCGGAGGGCCACGATTCGGTTCTGGATTTTTCGGTGAGCGGATGGAGAGGTGTGGATGTGGCCGATTCTGAGATGAGGGCGGTGGGCTGGGCGCAGTCCTTCCCGATGTCCCAGGGGGTGCGGGCGGGGCGTCGGTGGGTTCGGGGGCATCTCGATTCGCTGGAGTGGGCGAAGAGTGCCCCCGATGTGGTGGATTCGGTGCTTCTGGCCGTGACCGAGCTCATCACGAACGCGCACAAGCACGCTCGTAGCGATGCCCAGCTCGTTCTGACCTGGGACAGCGCCTGTTTGCACGTGAGTGTTCATGACTCCAGTCCGGAGCCGCCGGTTCCATCCGACCGGGGCCTCGACGCGACCGGGGGACGAGGCCTCGCGATCGTCCAGGCGCTGTCCGACGGGTGGGAGCACCATCCGCAGCGCGACGGCAAGACGGTGACGGCCTGCTTCGTCCCGCCCGGGTACCCCGCGCCGGATCAAGCTCTCAGCCCTGACGGTGCCGACTGACCGGTTGCGTACCGGCGCCACACGCCGACATCAGGCCCGGGGGCCCGGGGGCCCTCCCCGTACGTCGCCACGAAGCGCGAACCTTGACGTTTCATCAGGGACGGTCCGGGGCTCTCGGTCGCGAGCAGTGGTCGCAACCGCTGGATGACCCGCGCGCCGCTTGGTGAAGTAGCGAGCGGGCGGAGGTCACGGCAGGGGGGCGCGCCGATCTGACCCCGGACACGTGGGCTCTGGTCGGGGGCGGGTGTGGGAGTGCCTGAGCGGGGTGGGGGCGGCTGCTGGCGCTGGCCGAGGATACGGATGCTGCCCTTCGATCCGCTGGCCCGGGACGCCTGTGTGAGCGCGGAGTGCAACTCGTCAGCGACTGCGGCAGGCTGCTGGCGGTCTGGGTCGGCTCTCCGTCCAGCGGCCGGGACGCCTTCGCGCACATGGCGGCGTACGCGCGCGCTCGTGGCATCCGGGTGGGGACTGTCCGGCCCTTGGTTGCGGGCTCTGAACCGGCCGGTCCTGCGCTGTCGCTTCGCGCGCGCCGACACAGGCGCTGACGGTCACTTCACGAACCCGTCATCGGTCTCTGCCGGTCTTTCGCACATGGGTGGAGTCGGCTGTGAGGGGGGCGCCATCGACCCCGGTCGGCGTGAAGTCCGGGACGCGGGCGCCGTGCTCGTCGACCAGGGTGGAGTGGGGCTCGCCGGGATCGAAGGCATGGCGCTCTCCCCACTGGCGCAGGGTCAGGAGCGCGGGGAAGAGGTCGCGGCCGCTTTCGGTGAGCACGTACTCCAGGCGGCGGCCTGTGGGCGCGGTCTGCTGGGCCAGGAGCCCGTGATCGCAGAGCTTTCGCAGGCGGTCGCTCAGGATGTTGCGGGCGATGCCGGTGCGTCGCTGGAACTCGGTGAAGGAACGGGCGCCGTCCATCGCGTCCCGGACGACCAGGAGGCTCCAGCGGTCGCCGACAAGGTCAAGCGTGCGGGCGACGGGGCAGTCGGGATCGGTCCAGGCGTGGTTCTCGGCGCCGGCGGAGGAGCGCGGCATGACACCTCCTGAATGAGTTGCAGATTGAGACCATGATGCCCTATCGTCAAATTGGTTTCACTTTGCTACTTATTTTTGATGGGATGAGATGGACGTTTGGCGACGGTTGCTGCTTGCGGTCGTGTGCGGTGTCGCGGTGGCGAGCGTTTACGCCGCGCAGCCGGTGCTCGCGCCGATGGGGGACAGCCTCGGCGTCCCGGCGGGACAGCTGGGGTTGATTGTCTCGATCGGCCAGCTCGGCTACCTGGTCGGGCTGGTGCTGCTGGTCCCGCTCGGCGATCTGGTCACCAACAGGCGCCGGCTTATCGCGGGGCACCTCGTCGCAACGGCCGCCGGCCTGCTTCTGACCTCGGTGGCTTCAACCTCGTGGTTGGCCTTCGCGGGACTTGCGCTGGCTGGGATGTTCGCGGTCGTGGTGCAGACTGCGGTGGCATACGCGGCATCGGTCTCGCCGCCCGTTGAGCGCGGACGGAACATCGGGGTCGTGACCTCAGGCGTGGTGGTGGGCATCCTCGGCGCTCGGGTCGTCACCGGAGTGTTTGCCGAGCAGTGGGGCTGGCGGAGCGTCTACGCGGCGCTCGGCGTGCTGGCACTCGGGCTCGCTGTCCTCGTTCTGCGGGCTCTGCCCTCGGACGAGCGGTCCAGTCGGCCCGCAGGCTACCGGCAGGTTGTCGTTGCGTTCGGCGCGCTGTTCGGGGAGAGGATCTTCCTGACGCGCGGCCTCATCGCGTTCTTTCTGTTCGCGTCCTTCGGGACGCTGTGGAGCGGGCTGTCGCTGCCGCTGACGGATGCACCCTGGCACTTCGGTGAGAGCCAGGTCGGCATGCTCGGTGTCGCTGGACTCGCGGGCTCGCTGGGCGCGGCACGCGCGGGACGCTGGGCCGACACGGGACGGGCGGTTCCGATGGCGGGCTTCGCGCTGGCCCTGCTCATCGTCTCCTGGGCCGCGATCGCCCAGCTGCCCTGGTCCCTGTGGCTACTCATCGTCGGTGTCATGGTGCTCGACTTCGCGGTGCAGGTCGTGCACGTGAGCAACCAGCACCTGCTCACCAGTACGTATGTGGGGCGCGCCAGCAGCGCTATCGGCGGCTACATGGTCTTCTACTCTCTCGGCTCTGCCCTTGGTGCAGCCGCCACCACCTCCGTCTTCACTTCCTACGGATGGACCGGATCGAGCATCCTCGGAGCCGGATTCGCCGTCTGCGCCCTGGTCGCCTGGGTGGCTGGCAGGGGCGGGTTCCCCGGTGCACCCAAGGCCGTGGCCGGGGCGCCGAAGACCTGCGGTCACCCTGGGGCACCTGCAACGCCACCTGGGTCAGGGACACACCGCCCACCAGCAGGCCGTCCCCGCACCGCGCCAGAATCGGGACCCTAGTCCCCGGCCGCCCGGCACCCCACTCCTACGCCATGACGATGCACCACCCTCTGGTCCCGCCAGGACATGCCGGAAAACTTCGGCGGTAGGCCCCCCCTTTACGCCTTTGCCGGTCCAGGCGTGAAGCGACAGGCCCGGCCTCTGGCGGCAGTCCGGTCGCTGGTGGCGTGCCGAGCCAGCCGGCGTCCCGCGAGCTCGCGGGACCCGCGCTCGTCACGAAAGATCTCCGGGTAGGTGGAGCCGACAATCCCCACCGCCCGGTCATACGCGGTCAGTTGCTGGTGGCGATCGTCGCTCACGGCGGCGAGCCTCTCGGGCACGACCGAGGACAACTCTCCTCGTGGCGGATCCGGCCAACCAGTCGCTTTGCGTCATCATCCGGCAACTGCCAGGCACAACGGTGCAGGTTGCGGATACATAAGGGGGTCGGAACGGGACCGAGGGTGATCCAGGGGCGGGGCGGGATGCTGACCATCAACGTAGGAGTGCTGCTCGCCGTCATCGTCCTGCTGCGGTTACGCCGCCGCACCGAGGCCCGGAGCCGGAACGACGAGAAGCTGACCGTGATCATCGTGCTCGCTCTCGGCGTCGTCATCGCCCCGACCCCGCTGGGGGGAGGGCATCGGCGACTTCCTGGGCCAGCTCGCCTCCGGCGTCACCAACTCCTCCCGCTGAAACCGGAGCGCGCCCGATGGCCAACCGCCGCCCACCACCTCGCCGCAGGCCCGCAGCACGCCACCCCGCACGCCGCACCACCCCGTTGAGGCGCCGCCGCTCACGCCGGCAGCAGCACCGCGACAACCAACTGCTGCTACTCGGATTAGCCGCCGCCGCGGGCCTCGCCCTGGTCTGGGCGGTCGTCTCCTGGCTGCTGGTGAACTGGTGGGCTCTTGTCATAATCGGGGCACTCGCCGCCGTCGTCGGGACAGTGTGGGTCCACCGGTACCGCCAGCAGCAGGCATGGGACCGGGTACGGCAGCAAGCGCTGCGGTACGGGCTCCCACAGCTGGACGCCCTGCACCACCGAGACTTCGAGTACGCGATCCGCGACCTGATGCGCCGCGACGGATGCACCGACGCCCGGCAGATCGGCGGGGCGGGCGACAACGGCGCCGACGTCCTGGCCACCGACCCGCTGGGCCGCTCCTGGGTCATCCAGGTAAAGCACCGCCGCGACGGAGACCGCGGCTCCCCGGTCGGCACCCCCGACCTCCAGCGCGTCAACGGCACCGCCCGCCAGCTCTACGGCGCCGACATCGTCCTGGTCGTCACCAACGGACGCTTCTCCACCCGCTGCGCGCCCCTGGCCCAGCAGCTGCACATGCACCTCGCCGACCGGCGCACCCTGGCGACCTGGGCCGGCGGAGGGCGCCCTTTGTGGGAGCTCCTGCCGAAGATTCCTCCGCCCCGCAAAGGACGGTAGAGCGTCCACCGTCACGGGCCTGTGCCGAGCGGTTCGCTGGTCAACCCGCGCACCGCCCGGCAGGACCAGGACCTCGGATGGGGCGTCGCGCTATCCCGGGGCCGGCTCATACCTCTCGCCGAGCACGAAGGTGCCAAGTGGGGGTGGATCCACACACGCTCCTGGGACGCGAGGGCCTCCATGGCGGCCCCCACAACTGTCTGAGCAACGCCGTACCGCCGGCACAGGGCCTTGTACGTCGGCAGTTTGGTGACCGGTGGGTAGGTATCGGTATCCGCGAGGAGGCTTTCCAGTCCGTCGTAGACCCGGCGCCCGAGGGCGCCTTGCCTGTGTTGGGTCGGTTGCGGACGCGTATGACAACGCGATGGGCGAGGCCCCGAACGGCACCTTCAAGCCCGAGCTCATCGAGATGCGGAGCCCCTGGAAGGACGTCGACCAGGTCGAGCGGGCGACCCTCCAACGGATCACCCGGTACAACGAAGATCGTCTTCACTCCGCGCTCGACCACGTGCCGCCCGACGAGTACGAGGAAGCCTTCCGGCGAAGCCAGGAGCAGCCCCCGCAGTCGCCTGAAGCAACATCACCGGACTCCGCGAGACCCGGGTTGGCTCACGTCGGCCCGGAGACGCGAAGCAGTGAACGATACTGGGGCTCTCCGCCAGACCGTGTCGTCTCCGTGCTGTGGGAGCGAGCAGCGTCAAAAACTGTCGGCGACAGCGACCGCACTCGTGGGCTGACCACTGCACCGAGGATGTCTGTCAAAGCGGATCAAGGTCAGTCGTGCTCCGCCGACTGCCGCATCCACTCGGGCACCTCTTCTCCGGCCACAGCGCGGAACTCCTCACTCACGCCGGAGGGGGCGGCGGCGAATGCGGCGCGCAGAAACCCGGTGGCCATGTCGTCGAGGGCCCTGTCCGGGATCGGTAACCGTGACAAGAGTGCTTTGGCCTCCACCAGCGGCGCGACGGCCCCGCGAAAGTCCCCGGCCTCCACGCTCGCGTATCCACTGACGACCAGGCTCTGTGCCAGGTCGTGAAGGTGAGCCCCCGGAATTGACTCACTCAGCTCCCGGGCCAGCACAACAGCCTGATGCGTAAGTGGTCGCGCCTCCTCAGGACGAGCGTTCTCCACAAGACGCACAGCATGGTTGTTCAGCGCCATGGCGAGGTCCGGGAGGTAGGTGTTCCGGCTGCGGAGCACCAGTTCCCTGTAGTGCCCCAGGGCCTCCTCCGACAGCGGCAACGCCCCCTCGTCGTCATCGTTCTCCGCAAAACGCAGTGCATGGTTGTTCAGCGCACTGGCGAGGCCCGGGAGGTAGATGCTCCGGCTGCGGGCCACCAGTTCCCGGTAGTACCCCAGGACCTCTTCGGATGCCTCCATTGCCTGTTCCTGAAGGTCGTTCTCGGCCAGGCGCACAGCATGGTTGTTCAGCGCCACGGCGAGCTCCGGAAGGTAGGCGTCGCCGTCCCGGTTCAGCTCTCTGCTCAGTCGCACGCCCTCGTCGGACACCTCCAGGGCCTCTCGCAGGCGCCCGGCCTCCGCCAGCCGCACGGCGTGGTTGTTCACCACACTCACGAGATCGGGACGAACGCCCATCCCGCCCCGGTCGACGATGTCCCGGTAGTGCGTGAGCGCCCTCTCTGAAACGGCCAACGCTTCATCGAGGCGTCCCACCTCGGAGAGGCGGACCCCCTCGTTGCTCAGTGCGTTGACCAAGGAGGGCAGGTAGGCACCGTCCCGTTCGGCGAGGTCGGCGAAGAGTCCGGACAGCACGCTGGCCACGGAAGCGCTGAAGAAGGCAAGGCTGACCGGCCCATCGGGCAGGCTGTCATTGGCACGCCAGCTCTGGATGCTCAGGGCCGCGGGGTCGCGGGCGGCCAGGTCACGCAGCCCGTCCAGCAGGGCGGCCCGGTGATCCGGCACCGTGGCGAGGAGGGGCGCGGCGGCGGCGAAGGGGTCGGGGTGGTCGGCGATCAGCCGTCGGATCTCCTGGTCCAGCACCATCCGGAACGGTTCGTGGACTGCCGTCCGGGCCAGGGCGAACAGTGCTGTCTGAGCTGCGTCCAGGGTTCTCACGAGAGGTGCGATGCTGGGGAGCAGGTCGGCATGCACCCGTTTCTCCGGGATTCCGCCGGTCTCGGTCGCGTCCGTCGTCCTGCTGCTGTGCGTCTCGGTGAGGATGCCGCCCAATAGGTACTCGGCCAGTCGATCGGGCTGGACTTGGCCCAAGGCCAGAGGTTGGTCGGCCGGTGCCGGATAGAGGGAGGCCAGCCAGTCCGCGACGTCCTCCGAGTGCCGTTGGTCGGCGAGGGCGCCGATCTGGCGAGTGGTTTCCGCGTCGCAGGGACCGAGGAGGATCGCGGCGGCCAGGGAACGGTCGAGCGCGCGCAAGCCCTGTCGCCTGCGGCGGGCCCGGTCAGTGGCGGTGGCATCGGCCAGTGCGTTGTCGGCGAGGAGCCCTCTCGCTGCGGCGCTGCGGTGCAGGTAGCCGCGTTCGTGCTCGGCCAACCGCTGTTCCGGGGTACTGTCCGGGACTGGTCCGGTACCCGCCGCTGTCTGCATCAGGTCCAGCAGCGCGGTCATCTGGAGCGTCAGTGCGTTCCCTGCCGTGCCGTCCAGTGCGGGTGGTGCGGCGGCGAGGCGGCGAGCGAGGTCCCGCCAGTCCGTCGGAGGCCTTCGCCCCACCACCGGCTCGGGCAGCTCCTGAAGACCGCGGGCCAGCCAGGTGACCGAGGAGATGTAGGTCGCGCGCCGTGCCGCGGTCCCGGTGCTGAGTGATCCCAGAGGCAACAGGCTTGCTGCCGAACCGAGTTCTTCCTCCAGATTCCGCCACCAGACGCCTTCGGATCTCGCCAGCAGCAGCACCCGCCTCGGCAGCTGCCGAGATGCGTCGGCCAGGCCGCTGATCAGAGTGTCGGCGAACACGGGGTGCGCCTCGGCGTAGTCGGTGGCCACGAGTGCCGGGACGGTGCAGTCGCCGAGCCGATCCACCAGACGGCGTGCCCGCTTCTCCTGCTCCTTCTCGTCCGGTACCCGTCGGCCCGGACGGTCGTCCACCGGACGCGCCTCTTCGGCCAGGCCGACCGCCCAACCCGACGCCCGGCTCTGCCGCAAGAACTCGCGGGCCAAGCGGCTCTTGCCCGCGCCGCCTTCTCCGGTGACCAGTACCACCGACACCGCCGGATCGCTGCCGTCCCGCCATGCCGCCAGCGCGGCCAGCTCCTCCAACCTGCCGCGGAAGGCGACGGTCTCGGCCGCCCCCGCGAGCAGGGAGCCGGGTGTGCGTGCCGTGAGTGGCGTCAGGCGACAGTCCAGCGAGCCCGCCAGTTCCACGGGCTCGACCACGGGGGGATGCCCGGTGTGCTCCTCCACAAGCTCCGCGAAGCGGAGGCTGGTGCAGAACCGCCAGACCGGCGCGGCCAGCAGGCGCCGGTTCTCGAATTCGCCGACATCCTCGACCACCACCCCGACGAGTAGATGCCGCCCCGCGCCGTCCCTGCAGAAGACAGCGGTGCCGGACGCCCCGGCCCACGCCCGCACGCCGTGGCGGCGCGAACGCGGGGCCGTCTTCTGGTCCAGCACCACCGTATTCAGGGGACCCGTGGCCAACGGCGGCAGGGTTCCACCCAGCTGTTCGACCTCGCGCCGGCCGTTCTCGTCCTCCGCAAGCAGCGGGAATCCCAAGCCCTCGTAAGCCGGGCGGCGGGTACCGATCGGCCGACCCCAGCGCACTTCTCCCGCGCAGGGCACCGGCTCGGTCAGACTCAGCAGTGCCACATCGAGAGCGCCGTCGAACCCTCTGTCGCTCTCAAGGCCCGCGACATCACGCCTGTTGCGTACCGAGCCCACGCCCGTGCTCTCGGGCTGGTCGGTATCCGAGTCCGCTGCCGTTTGTGCACCGGCACTGGCATCGACCGTGGGCCAGCACAGCCGCGCCCGTCGACGCAGCGGCTTTTCTGCCCCACCCGGAGAGCCGATCCGCACCGAGATGCGCGGCAGCACACGGCCCTTGCGAAACACCACATGACGGGCAGTCAGCACCAGTCGTGGCCCCAGTAGATAGCCCGAGCCGTAGCTCTGCTGCACTGATTCCGTGCCGGCCCGTATGTCGACCAGGGCGAGCGGGTCCATACTCAGGCGTCTTCCTCGTCCCAACCCCTCTCCTGGTCCCGGGACACCTTGGCTCTTTCTCCGCCCAGCGCTTCGTCGCGCACGGTCAACCGCAGCAGCAGCCGGTGCGTACTGGCTCTCTCGATCTTCGCGTCCCCTCCCACCGAAACGATCCCGAACGTCACCTTCCCCTGTGGGCCCGCCCCCTTGGTCAGCTCGACCTGCAACTCCAGCTCGACTTCATCGATCTCGAACCGCAACTGCTGGTCGGAACCAGCGTCCTGCGCCTCCCCCAGCTCCTGCCGCAGCTGCTCCACCGCTTGCGCCAGCCCGATGATCCCCACGTCCGTCCTCCCCCGTCGGCCCCGCCTTCGTGTCTTTCCCCGAACCAGCCATACCCAGCAGGATCCCGCCCGGAACGCGTCACTGTCGATGAGCGGGTGGGCCGGACGAGCTGCCCTGTCCTCGGACAGCGCCCACAGCGCCCACCGTCCTGACCTCGTGGACATCGCTCCTTACCTTGTTGGCGGGTTGACTCTCGGCGTGGTCGTCTGCAGGGACCAGTCAACCGATCGACGAGGGTGGGTCGGGTGCCCGAGCTCTGGGCGGGGACGGATGCCGGCAAGGCCGCGGATCACTGCACGGTGATCGACAGGGACGGGACGAAGGCGCTCTCGCGCCGGGTACCCAACAACGAACCCGAACTCCTGGAGCTGGTAGGCGAGGTCCTCGCACGGGCCGAGGACGGTCCGGTGACCTGGGCCATCGATGTGAACGTCGGCGGGGGCGCTCTGCTGATGACTCTTCTGGCCAGCCATGGTCAGCGGCTGCTCTACATTCCCGGCCGCACCGTTCACCATGCCTCCCGCAGATACCAGGGCGACGGCAAGATCGATGCGAAGGACGCTTACGTCATCGCGGATCAGGCCTGGACGCTTCGGGACGTGCAGCCTCTGCAGGAGTGGGACGAGATCGCGGTGGACCTGAAGATCCTCACCGCCCGCCGCTACGACCTCGCAGCCGACCGCACACGCGCCATCAACTGGAAGCGGGCACAACTGCTCAAGCACTTTCCCGCCCTGGAGCGGGGCTTCGACTACGCCGCCTCCAAGGCGGCACTCGTCCTACTGACCGGCCACCAGTCTCCGCCTGGCCTGCGCCGGATCGGCTCGAGGCGGCTTGGCCTGGTTGAAGAACCGCAACATCCGTGGCTCCCAGGCCACGGCCGATGCGGCCGTCGCTGCGGCGCAGGCCCAGCACACCGCCGTGGCCGGGGAGAGAACTGCTGTGGCTGTGGTCAAAACCCCGGCCAGGGGCGGTGTTGGCGCTGGGCGTAGAGATCGCTGTCATCGACGTGCAGATCACGCTCCGTTTCCGAGAGCACCGTCACGCTGAGGTGGTCCTCGGCATGCCCGGCATGGGCCCGTTGCTGGGGGCTGAGTTCATCGCCTGCACCGGCGGAGACACGGACGCCTTCGGCAGCGTGGGCCGACTTGCCGGCGTCGCCGGACTCACACCGGTGCCAAGGGATTCGGACCGGATCAGCGGGAACACGCGCCGACCACACCGCTACCTTTGCCGACTCCCGCGGGTCTTCTATCTCTCCGCCCAGGTCGCCGCCCGCTTCTGCCTCACCTCCAAGGCCTTCTACGACCGCGAACGAGCCGGGGGCAAGACCCACAAACAAGCGATCCTCGCCCTCGCCCGCCGTCGCCTCGACGTCCTATGGGCCCTCATCCGCGACCAACGCTGGACAGGCTAGCCACCGCAACGGGGCCTGACCGGCGCCGCATAACGCTGGCCGACCCGGGGAAGGTAGGTTGATCATCAGTCGGCTGGAGGCCGTGGGGAGGAGCTGCTGTGACAGAGATCGAGGTCCCGGCACCTGAGCCCGACTGGCAGCCAGCTGCACAACTGTCCTACCACGCAGGCAAGAACCCCGCTTACCAGTACAGCGTCTGGGAACACCACGCCCCGATCTTCCAGATGATCGGAGTGCTGGCGCTGTCGGTGCAGCCAGTGGCTCAACGACTACGTCTGCACGTGGAGCGGTCATGGGACGGGCTGGACGAGCTCGACGTCGTGCTGTTCCGGCTGAAGGGATTCAGCTTCGCGATCAGTAAGCACGACGGCAATCCAGTGGGGGTCTCGTATGTCTGGCTGACCGAGCCGCATGAGCAAGCCGACAAGGCCCTGGACACCCTCCTGGAGGTAGTCGGAATCGGGGAGGACGCCGTCGCATTCCGCGGAGATGCTCACAAGGATCCAGCAGAGCCGACTGCCACGGTGCACGATGCTGGCCGCCAGTCAGGTCCCGGCAGACGGCTGAGGGGTACGGCCTGAGGTCTACCGCGGGCAAGAGCCTTACGCCCGGACGCCGCGACATTGGGACGTAGACGGGCCAGGGACCGCCCAGGGGTTCCATCGGCGTGCCGGGTTGCGCTGGCCTCAGTCCCGTCAGCCCCGTTCGGCAGATGCGGCATCGCCAGCGGCTCCGGAGGCCGTATGGGTGGGGGCGGTAGCCGGTTCTCCGGTGATCACGCGCAGACCGGGTTCGTGCAGGGGCTGCCACCCCATGATCCGAATCCAGGCCGGCTGGTGACGCGCGCCCACCAGATACATGGGCCGCGTCGTGTTGTAGGCGTGGCGGCGCAGGTCGGCGGTCCGGTGCCAGAGGTCCTTGACCTGGGGGTCTTCGCAGAGGCGAAGACGTCCGGAGCGCTGGACGCGTCCCAGGGCTGCCCGGTTCACGATCTTGAAAGGAAGGGAAGGGAATGCACATGCTCACCACTGAACACAAGCTTCTGTGCGACACATGCCTTGGGCCGTCGCACTACGACCACGTCACAGCGTCGACCGGCTTCCCAGCCCGCAGTACACCGACGACCACATCGTGCGGCGCGGATACGTGGTGGACTTTGCGGGGCACGCCGGTGGCGCCGGGCTCCCCCGAAGCTGGGTCTTCTTCGCCGACCGGGAGCCGGCCGTGGTCTTCGGTCGTGCCGCCCGTATGTCGGGATACGACGTCAGCCACTACGCGGTCCTTGAGGCCGCCCGGGAGAACCGGTGGAACGAACGTGCGAGCACCGATGTAGTCACCCTCTACGTCAAGGGCGGATCGGACCTGCGTAACCACACCGCGGAGCGGCTCCTCCTGGAGCGATGGGTCCGAGGCTGCCGCCCCGACTCCGCCTCCTACGAGGCACCGGACTGAGCGCTGCCGCTCTGGAGTGCGGCGACCACAGAGATCGTGGACACAAGCCAGGGGAGTCGGCAGAAGCGGCCGAAGGGCCACCAGCTGTGCTTGGTGGCCCTTCGGAACGTCACAACCCCGGAAGCTGGCAAGCAGGGGCCGCACGGGTCTTCACAACTATCTAGTGCCGTATCAGACAACGTTTGCCTGGTCATGGGAGACTGCTCCGTCGACTGGGGGGAGAGTGTGGCCGTGGAGACCGCCAACCGCGCGCTGACGGCGGACGTGATCGCGGCACTGAGGTACTGGCCCAGTGTCATATGGGGAGGTCAGAAGAATCCTCCAGACCCCGTGGACATGACCGTCCTGCCGCCCTTCTTCAACGAGGTGCTGCAGGACCTTCCGTGGTGGAACCGCGACTGGAAAGTCGACCGCGTCCAGCCGGGACTTCCCGCAGAGACCGGGGATCACCGCTGCGATCCCGCCGTAAGGTTCACCGAGGTGTCGATCCCGGGAACGGTCGTCTCCGGCAACGGCGAGAGCCTGCCGTTCGTCGCGAAAGTCGGGTTCACGGGCGACCGGCTGATCCGCCTCCAAGTCAAGATCGGTGACGTTGTCATCGGCGATGCCGTTGCCCCTGCCGGGCGGTCGGAGCCGCATCCGTTCGGACGGATGCTTACCGGTTTGATGGACCTGCGCGGGATTCCGGTCAGGGAGATGGCCAGGGCCGCCGGACTGTCGATGTCCACCATCCACATGCTCCGCCGCGGGCACAACCCGGATCTGCTGCAGGCCCGCCTGATCGCCGGGATCCTGGACATGTCCGAAGCGGACGTCAGAGTCATCGCCGGACTCGACGACGGCAGTACGCAGTAGCTGATAGGTGGCGGCGTCACGATGCGGCCTTGGCGCTGCGTCAAGCTACGTTCGCCCTGGTAACCAATTCGCGTAGGCGCTTGTCCTCGGCGTGCTTGTTCCGCCAGATGATGTAGCGGCGGATCATGCTGCCCTGGGCCTTGTGACTGGCATGGTCGGTGCCGTCGAGGGCGAAGTAGCGCAGAGCTGTGAACTGGGCCTCGATCCGGTTGAGCCATGAGCTGTTGGTCGGGGTGCAGGCGATCTCGACGTTGTTCGCCGCCGCCCACGTGCCGACCCGCTGGCAGCGCTTGGTCGTCAGGTGCGGCGAGTAGTTGTCGCAGACGATCGCGATGCGCACGTCCGCCGGGTGCAGCGAGCGCAGGTAGCGGCAGAACTCCAGGAACTTGGAACGGTTCTTGGTCTTCTTGACGTGGCCGTAGAGCTGGTGTCGGCGTACTTCTCTGAGTGCTCCGGCAAGTACAGACAAACGTGCACCACTTGGCAGTCGCAAGGTGGTTGTGACTGGTTGGTCGTGGGCAGCGTCGGACGTCTCTGAGGGGACTGTCATGATCTCGACCATGGATGAGATCACCGAGGTTTTGAGGCGGGAGTTCGACGCCGAGGAGGGGAGCTTCCTGCTGCGGCTGCGTGGGGATCTGGAATGGGATCGGGCTGCATTCACCCGTCTGGAACGTGCGATGCGGGCCGCATGCGAAAAATCGCAGTCAGACCAGAAGCTCAATCGGTGGGTCGCTGAAGGGTTCTATGAGGTCGCGACCTGGGTTCCGTCGTGGACGTCGCACCCGAACTTCCCAAGGCCGACGCCCGACGCCTACTTCGAGGACTGCATAGAGCGGATTGGGGATCTTGCCAACTGGTTCTTCCGGGGCTGGCACGACTACTCCGAAGGCCATGTCTGGACTGACCTGTGAAGACTCCCGGAAGCTTGGTCAGGCGGCGTCGTCCCGGTCGCGTTCGATGGCGGCAAGTCGGTTCTTGAGCCGGTAGCTGGGGCCGTTGATAGAGATCACGTCGCAGTGGTGCAGGAGGCGGTCGAGGATGGCGGTGGCCAGGACCTCGTCACCGAACACCTGTCCCCATTCACTGAAGGTCTTGTTCAAGGTCAGGATGATCGAGCCCTTTTCGTAGCGCTTTGAGATGACCTGGAAGACCAGGTTGGCCTCAGCTCGTTCGAGGGGCTGGTAGCCTACCTCATCGACCACGAGAACCGCTGGCCGGAGGTAGCTGCCGAGCTTGCTGGTCAGCCGCCCTGCGGCCTCGGCGGTCTTGAGGTTGCGGACCATGTCGTCGAGGCTGGTGAAGTAGATCGAGTATCCGGCCCGGCAGGCGGCGACCGCGAGAGCGACGGCGATGTGCGTCTTGCCCACTCCTGGCGGCCCGAGCAGGGCGGCGTTGGCTTTGGCCTCGACGAACGACAACGTGGCGAGGTCCTTGGCCTTGCGCGGGTCAAGTTCGGGCTGGAATGAGAAGTCGTAGTCGTCCAGCGTCTTGTGGTGCGGCAGCTTCGAGATCCGCAGACCGGTGCGGAAGCGGCGGCCTTCACGGACGGCGAGTTCTTCGGAGAGGACCAGGTCGATGAAGTCGAGGTAGCCCATCTTGGCCTCGTCGGCCCGCTGGGCGTATTGCGTCAGGGCCTCGGCCAGGTGCGGCAGGCCAAGCTTGCCGGCCGTGTTGCGGATGCGGGTGGAGACCAGCTCGCTCAAGACGTTTCCTTCGTGCTCGGCTTGGTGGTGAAGGGGCGGGTGCCGGTCAGCTCGTCATAGACCGACAAAGGCCGGCGGCTGACCTCGACCTGGGTGACCGCGGTCCGGTTCAGCAGGGCAGCCAGCGGCCCTGCCTGCGAGCCCAGGGCGTCGTGGCGGCGGGGTCGTGGCAGGCCCCCGTCACCGGTGGTGACGCGGCGGCCGACTCCCGTCGGCAGGCCGTCCCAGTGCTTCTCGTCCACGATCCGGGCGCCTCGGCCGACAGCCCTCGGGTGGGTGGCCAGCAGTGTTTCGCCAGTGCGATCGGGGGCGGTGGCATGCAGCATGATCTGGGACTTCGTGGCCCTGACTTCAACCAGCTGTCGGGGGCGGACCTTGCGGGCCGGCACCGAGTAGAGATTCGCGTCGAAGGCGATGAGGCAGTCCTTGCCGACGTGGCGGAGATGCCGCTGAGTGACCACGTAGGGCGTTTGCGGCAGTGGGCGGAGGGCCACGTGGTCGCGGATCGCGCGGAGACCGATGACCTCGCCGTGGGTTCCGTGCACCTTCGCCCGCCGCAACGGCACCCAGGCGGTGAATGCGGCGTTGAGTTCCTCGATGGAGGAGAAGGCCCGTCCGGACAGGACGTGGTCGCGGACGATCAATACTTGCCTCTCGACCCGGCCTTTGCCCGTGGGCCGGTAGGCGGCCAGGACGTCGGGATCGAAGTCGTAGTGCCCGGCGAAGGCGACGGCCTCTGGATGAAGAGGGACGGCTTCACCTGGTGCGACGTGCCGACGGACCACCGTTTTGGTGCGGTCGTAGACGATCGACATCGGGACACCACCAAAGTGCGCGAACGCCTGACGATGGCAGTCGAAGAAGGTGGCCAGGTCCTGGCTGGCGGTGAAGCAACAGAACGGATCGCGCGAGTAGGACAAGGTCATGTGGAAGGAGTAGACCTTCGGGATCCCGACATGGGCGAGGATCCTGCCCTCGTCTCCCCAGTCGACTTGGGCCTGGGCACCGGGGACCACCTCGAACCTGCGGTGCAGACCCGCCAGTTCACTCGGGCTGATGCCCAGTTCCTGCGCGATGCGGGGCCGGGCTTCCTGCAAGTACATCTTGATCCGCTGGTAGCTGCCGGTGAACCCGTACTCGGCCGCCAGCCGCTCGTGGATCACGGCCCCCTTGAGCAGGATCTCGGCCCGCAGCATTGCGTCGATCAACGGCGCGACCTCATCCACCACCCGCCGGAACGGCTGCCCGTTGGGAGCCCTTCGCGGCGGCGCGACCGGCGTCTCGCCTGACAGGTACTTGGCGACCGTGCGCCGGTTCATCCCGGTCTCCTTCGCGATCTCCCGCAGGCTCATCGCGCCGGACTCATACAGACCGCGAAAACGCCTCAGCTCCAACCAGCGATGCGGGTCCAATACCACTCTCGCCGCCCTCCGCCGACCCCGAACAGGACGACAGAAGACTCGCGCGACACCGACGTCACCGCATCAAGAACGGTGCACTTTCATCCGTACGCGGTGGTGCACGTTCACTTGTACGCCGACAGCTGGTCCTTGGCGAGGTCGTAGGCGGCGAACAGGTGCCTCACCCCGTGCGGGCGGGTGTAGGTCGCCCGTCGGCGGGGCCGGGGTTCACGCCCGGGGTCCTTGTGTCGTCCGCCGCGTTCGGCCCACTGCCGGCCGGGGTGGGGCTGGAGATTGAGCGGCCCGAACTCGTCCAGGCAGAAGACGACTTCGGGCTCACCTTCCTCGGGTATGACCTCGCCGTCGGCGATCGCGTAGAGGTGCTCGACACGGGCCTTCTTGGCCGCGTAGTCCGGGTCGCGGGAGGTCTTCCAGGTCTTCACGCGTTGAAAGGAGATGCCCTCCTCGCGGAGCAGGACCCGAAGGCCCTCGTGGCTGATGTCGTCGACCACCCCCTCGGCGACCAGGAAGTCGGCCAGCTTGGCCAGGCTCCAGGTCGAGAACGGCAGGCCGTGCTCGGCCGGCTTATACTTCGCGATCTTCTTGATCTCCCGGCGCTCGGGCAGGGTGAACGTCCTCGGCCGCCCGCCCCTGTATTTCGGGTAGAGTGCCTCGAAGCCGTCGGCATTGAAGTTGTGGATCACGTCGCGGACCCGGTCCGCGCTGGTGAACGTCACCTCAGCGATCTTCGCCGCCGGCATGCGCTGAGCGGACAGCAGCACCATCTGGGCCCGCCGCTAGGTCACCACCGACCCAGTGCCCCGGCGGACGATCCGCAGCAGCCGTCTTCCCTCGTCGTCATCGATCTCACGGACCTGCACGCGTTCAGCCACGTGATCATTCTGGCCGTCCGGTGCCGCCCGGCGCAGCAACCGGGCGACACGTCACGACGGGGCGAACGTTGCCTGCTGCGGCACTAGCAGGTTCGTCGAGAGACCGCCGACGGTAGTGGCTACGCCGGGCTGTTGCCTGGTGGCGTCTGCGCCAGATGGACCAGTGCAGCAGCCTGGCTGCGGTCGCGGCTGGCGGGGCGAAGACCGCGGTGAGCAGATGGCGGATCTCGGGGACGGTCAGGGAGATCGGGTCGCCGTCCTGAGTCGGAAAGTACCGGCCAGCGGGTCGGCCGGGGCCGCGTCGGCGGCGACGGCGGTCAGGAAGGCCAGGGCGAGCATGGCGAGAGTGATGTGCCGGTGCCACGATGTCCAGTGCCTGACCTGATAGTGGTCGAGTCCGACCTGGCCCTTGGCGGCCTGGAAACACTCCTCGATGCTCCAGCGGACACCAGCGACGCGGACGAGTTCGGCCAGTGTCGCGGTGGTGGATGACCAGCACAGGTAGAAGGCGAGTTCGCCGGTGGTCCGGTTGCGGCGGATCAGCAGGTGGCGGTGACTTCCGGTGCCGATGTGGATCCAGGCCCAGTCGTAGTGACGGTAGCCTTTTCGCGCCTCTTCTGGCGCTGTGTCGTTGCCAGGCCGCGGCGGGCAGGCGCCCGGCGACGGTGTCCGCGCGGACTGTGGTGCGGCCGTGATTGATCCTCACCCGGGCCGAGCAGGCGACGGCCAGCACGTAGCCGGTGCCGCGTGCTTCCAGAACGGTCCGCAGGCGGGGGCCCTGGCCGTAGGCTTCGTCGCCGGTCACCCAGGAGTCGGCGATCCCGGCGTCCAGCGCGGCGGTGATCATCTCCCCGGCCAGGCGGGGCTTGGTCGCGAACTCCACCGTCTCGAGTATTCCTGCCTCACGGCGGCGCTCGGGATCGGTGCTCCAGGAATGCTCGGGCAGGTAGAGCCGACGGTCGATCAGGGCCCGGCCCCGGGTGGTGGCCAGGGAGAGGAACACGCCGACCTGGGCGTTCTCGATGCGTCCGGCGGTGCCCGTGTACTGCCTCTGCACTCCCGCCGAGGACCGGCCCTTCTTCAGGAAACCGGTCTCGTCGACGACGAGAACAGCATCGTCGGTGCCGAGGTGTTCGGCGGCGTAGGAACGCAGGTCGTCGCGGACCGCATCGGCGTCCCATCGGGCATACCTCAGCAGGCGCTGCAGGGGCCCGGGCCGCTTATGCCCCGCTCGTTCGGCCAGCTGCCAGCAGTTCTTCCGCTCGACGCCCGCCAGTAGCCCGACCAGGTAGGAACGGGCCGCCGCCCGGGACTCAACGCGCCCGAACCTGGCCGCGATCCGGGCCATGACCTGGTCGAACATCGCCCGCCACCGGTCAGGGTCTACGCTATGGCCTGCCGCCACCGCACGATCTTCGGCAGTGCACACAATCCCTGATCATCTCGTGGCGGCCGCCCGCGTCAGGCGCTGCCGTACTGGCCGTCGTCGCCTGGGCCATCGAGAGACTGCACACCGGAGTACTAATCCGCTTGCAGTACGAAGAACAGGAAGCACAGGAAGCGCGGCTCGGCCGCCATGGCCTCGGGGAACAGCTCGCGGGCGGCGGGATCAGGCTCCGGCTCGCTGATGACCGTTATTTGGAAACCGGCCCCGGTGAAAGCCTCGATCATCGCGTGCAGCGGCCTGTTCCAGCGACTCACCAGGGTGGTCTGGCCGCCCATGCTCCACTCTACGGTCCACTTGGTGGTGTCGAAGTAGTCGCACTCAGCCTCGCGACCGGCCTCACGGTGAATGAGGTTCACGGCAAAGGGATGGTCGACAGACGCGATCAGCCGACCGCCGGGCCTGAGTACGCGTCGCAGCTCGGCCAGCGCCAGCCCCCAGTCCTCCAGGTAGTGCAGCACCAGCGACGCCACTACATCGTCGAACGTGCCATCAGGGAAGAGAAGCGGGCTGCCCAGCTCCGCCACCTGCAGATCCGCCCCGTCGCCGAGCCGCCGCCGAGCCAGCCCCAGCATCCCGGCACTCGAGTCGAAACCACTCACCATGGCGCCACGGTCACGCAGTGCGGCAAACAAGGCCCCCGAGCCACAGCCCGCGTCGAGGATCCGCCGGCCAGCCACGTCTCCAGCGAGGGCCAGCATCGCGGGACGCTCGTAGTAGGCATTGACCAGGTTGGTTTCGTTCGCAGCCGTGTACGCCTCGGCGAAGCTGTTGTAGTCGTTGGTCTTCGACGGATCCACACTCACCGAGGACGGTGAAACCAACCTGGTGGAAAACGTGTGCTCTTGGTGCTCGCCTGAGGTCATGGTGCAGGAGACGTGTGCTGCAGTAGATCGGTTCCTGGCCCGACCATCAATATGCGTGCCCACAGAGCCCGCCTGCAACTGCGGCTCGAATCAACGAATTTCGGGCAGGTCCGGGCGCAGTCGACCCGCACGTGATCACGAAACCACACTGGAGTACTAAGTGCCCGGTCTGTTCCATAGTTCATCGCTCTGAGCTGCTCGGCTCGTGGGCGGATGACATCGTGGAATGATGCCGGGTCTTAGACGGAGTGCTGCCGCGGGGTCTTACGGAAGGGCGCTCCGCGGTAGTCGTTCCTCGCAGGCCATCGCCGTGAGGAACGGTGCACGACATTCATCACTGATGGTGTCGCAGCGTTGGGGTTCCTCCCACAGCCGCGCACAGTGCAGCTGTCACGGAAGGGCTGGGGGCTCTGGGCATCGTCGCGATACCCGCCCTGGATTTGCAGCTCAGCCTTCCCGGCGATGAGGCTCAGCCCGCCTCCACCACCCAGGGCCGCGCCTACGACGCGGCGTCCCCGGCTCCAGGCGCAGTTGCTCGGCCATATCGGCCTGCAACCACGGCGCCGAAACGGAACTGACGACCGCCCCGCCGTCCTCCCGCACCGTCGTGACCGCGATCTCGTCGTCGTACGCCGTCTCCAAGGGGGCCTCCGGCACGAACCGGTGGCGGGGCACGGCGCGCAGCGCGGCCTGAACACGGGAGGAGGGGCCCAGCCGCCTCGGATCACGCTCTCGGCCATCTGCTCCCGCAGGCGCACGGCCTCGACAGGCTCCCCGGTCACTGGCCCGTACCGGGCCGTGTTCGGGGCGTTGCCGCGGCGGGATCAACGGCGGTGGGATGCGTGTTGTCTGCGGGGCCTGATGCTGGACGGCCAGCGTAAATCGACCCAGGCGATGGTCGAGCGAGCAGCTGCCGGACGGGAACAGGCAGCAGCCTTGCAGCAGTCCGGTCATCGACGATGTGTCGATTCCCAAGTGCGGCCGGATCTCGGCCGGGGCCGCCCGCCAGTACTGCGGAGCCCTGGGGGCGCGGGTGAACTGCCAGGTCGCGGTCAGTGTCCATGCTGCGACCGATACGGCGTCCTGTCCGCTCGGCTGGCAGTTGGGCGTACCACCTGATTGTGAAGGAAAAGATTCACGCTCAGACAATCTTCCTGTACCTACTTTTTGCGCACCGTGGGCTGCGATCAAGGATTGCTTTCCTGTAACGGCCGTTGACCTGGGGTAATCGTGACTGTTCTATGTGGCAGGTTGATTGATTCTTTGAAGCATCTGTGGGGATTCTGTGAGAACGATGCGACACGGTCAAAGCGGTCATCATGGGGGGAAACGTCGGATCCTCACCTCGCTGACTGCATTGGCCCTCCTTGCTGGCACTCCGGCGCTCATAGCGGCGCCTACGGCGCGGGCAGCTGCACCTGAAGCGGCCTCAGTAGCAGGCTCGCCCCTGAACGCTTCGGCGCAGGCCGCTGAATCAGGGCAGCAGGTCGAGGTCGTTGAGGAGCGAACCGAGTACGAGACGACCTTTGCCAACCCGGACGGAGCGACGTTCACGCTGGAGAAGTCGATCGCTCCGGTCCGTGTGGAGAAGCCCGGCGGTGGTTGGCAGGAGCCGGACGCGACGTTGGTGAAGCGGGCCGACGGGTCGATCGGCCCGAAGGCTGCGACCGTTGACCTCACTTTCTCCTCTGGGGGCCAGGGAAAGGATCTTGTCACCATAGGTGAGGACAGGCAGACGATCTCCCTGGGATGGCCCGGAGCGTTGCCCGCTCCGAGGCTCGAAGGTGAACGCGCGGTCTACGAGAACGTGCTACCCGACGTGAATCTGATCATGACGGCCACTGTGGAGGGTTTCCGGCAGGTCCTGGAGGTTGAGACACCTGCGGCGGCGGCCAGTCCGGAGTTGCAGTCCATCGAGTACTCCATGGAAGTCGAGGGCCTGACGGTCCGTACGGGTGCTGTGGGCACCATGGAGGCCCTTGATGGCAACGGTCGGGTGGTCTTCCGGTCTCCTACGGCCCAGATGTGGAACTCCGCCGGTAGGAGCGCGGAAGAGGGCGTCAGCACTCAGTCCCTCGCCGGTCGGCCGCTATCTGCGTCGGGCACCCGCACAGCCTCTGCCTCTGCCGAATCTGTCCCGGTGGCTCCCGCCGCGGAGGGCGACCCGCTAGCGGGCCCTGGCGACGGTGACCAGGCAGCGGTGATGGATGTCGCTGTCTCCTCTGATTCGCTGACCGTTACCCCTGATGCGGGCCTGATCGAGCAGACCGCTCCGGCCGACTTCCCCGTGTACATCGACCCTGCGGTCAATGCGACCAAGTCCGAACGCACCGTGCTGTCTTCCGACGGCGATGTGTTCTACAACTTCTCCGGTGGCGACAACGGGATGAGTGTGGGCCGTTGCGGATCTGCTGTGATCGGCGGGACACGGTACTCCTGTACTACCGGTACGCCCTACACCAACCGGATGTACTACGAGTTCACTGCTGGCAATCTCAAGGGCAAGCACATCCTGGACGCCGAGTTCACGGTGACGGAGACATGGTCCTTCTCCTGTGACGCCCGTTGGGTGGACTTGGAGCGCACCGACGGCATCTCCGCGTCCACGAAGTGGCCGGGGCCGGGCGGCCCGAAGTCGGACAACTCCTGGGATCAGATGGGCGACCGCAATGTCTCCCATGGCCGCGGCAGCGCCTGCAGTCCCTCTCAGCCTCGCGCCCCCGTCACCTTCAGCGACTACGCCCCCGAGCCGGACGAGAATCTCACTCCGACGGTGAAGGACTTTGCCGCGGGCAAGTTTTCAACGCTCACGCTGATGCTGAAGGCCAAGGACGAGTCCGACCCCGTGGCATGGAAGCGGTTCGACGACGACGCGGTGCTGAGGGTCATCTACGTCGGCAAGCCCGCCGTTCCCACGGAGTACGGCTTGGAGACCGGAACGGGGCAGGTTTGCAGCAAGGATCCTGCCAAGCCGGCTGTCTGGTCCGACCCGACGCCGAACCTGGCAGCCACCCCGCAGACCGCCTCAGGCGGCGAGAGCGGTGCGATGCTCCGTGCCTACTTTGACATCGATGTGAAAAACACCGACGGCAACTGGTCAGACTCTCCCGAGCCTTCTACCGGTTCTCTCAAGCCCACCAGCGGCCATGTCGGTGACGGAGCGGACCAGAACAAGACCTGGGACGTCCCTCTTCTGGAGGGGAAGCAGTACCGGTACGCCGCGTACACCCGTTCCTACTACGACACCTCGTACGCAAAGTATCTCGGGAGCGGTGCATCCCCCTTCTGCTACTTCACCATCGACAGTGCGGCGCCCAAGCCGCCCTCGATCACCTTCAACTCTGTCTACAGCGCCTGCCTTCCGAGTTCTTGTGTACCCGGTGGCAAGCCCGGCACTGCGGGGCAGCTGAGCTTCGGCCCTGCGGCCGGAACGAGCGATGTGAATGTCGCTTACGCCTACAAGCTGAGCAGCGACGCTGCCTGGCGGCCCTGGAAGTCTGGCGCGACGGTCACCGAGAGCATCGTCCCTACCGACTCGGGCACGGTCGTTCTCAACGTGATGACCAAGGACGCTCTCAACCGCACAGGCGAGAACACGGTTCGCTTCCTGGTGGGTGAGGGCGGTGCCCCATTCGGCAAGTGGTCGTTCAACGAAACCTCCGGCGTCGGCTACGACCTTTCCGCCACAACCCCCGCTCTGCGTGACGATGTCACCCTGGTGGGAGCTTCCCGCACCTCGAACGGCCGTCGCGGGGTGGTAACCGAGAAGACCATCACCGATGGTGTCATGGGAGCGACCACGGCCACCGGTGAGGACAAGGGGCTGTCGCTGGCGAACTCCGCCTACGGTTCCACCCCCGGAAAGGTGCTGGAAACGCAACTGTCCTACACCGTGGCAGCCTGGGTCCGGCTGGACACCACCGGGCGCTATTTCACCGTTCTCGGCCAGGACGGAACGCACTACAGCCCCTTTTTCCTCGGCTACTGCGAGAACGTCAACCGCTGGTGCTTCCGACTGGCCGATGCCGATACGGCGGTGACATCGCTGGACAATCAGCGAGCCGACAGCAAACAGCCCGCCTCGGCCAAGGTCTGGACGCACCTGGCCGGCGTCGTCGACACCCAGAGCAAGAAGCTGCATCTTTACGTCAATGGTGTCCTGCAGAACTCCGATGACCTTACTACCGGCGCATGGCCGTCCTCCGGTCCGCTCCAGATCGGCCGGGTGAAGTACAAGGGCGGCTACGTCGACCACTTCGCCGGCGAGGTCGACGAAGTCACGGTGTGGCAGGAGGCAAAGACCGAGGGCGACATCGCCAGGGACGCCAACCCGGTGGACACCAACGGCAAGGCTTATGCCGAGCTCGTCGCCCACTACAACCCCGAGGCCGCTGCTTCGGGAGCCACCTCGCTCACCGATCTGAGCAAGTACGGCAACACGGTGACGTTGGACTCCGGAGCGTCGCTGGACGGTACGGGTCTCATCTTGAACGGCAGTTCCGGCTCGGCCACCGCGCCACGCCGCCCGGTGGACGACACCGGTTCGTTCACCGTCGCCACCGAGGTCGCCGTGACCACCTCAGCACTGGCCTCCAAGCCCAATGGCTACCGCGCCCAGATCATGGGGCAGCGCACAGCCACCGGCTCCTCGTGGGGACTCTGGCTCGAGAAGACCGGCACCATCAGCGAACCCGTCCTCGACGAGGACGAGAACCCCGTCCTGGACGAGGACGGGAACGCAGTTCCTCCCAAGATCGTTCCGGTCGGCCGCTGGCACTTCGGACGTCTGACCGCCGACGGCACCGGAACCTCTGTGGCCAGCGACGACCTGGCTGCACTGGAAACCCCCGTGGGCCTTGTCGGCACCTTCGACTCCAGGACAGGCCAGATCACGCTCTACGTCGGAAGCGAGATCCAGGGTGACCGGCTCGAATACACCGCCCAGGCCGGTACCGGTGAACTCTCGATCGGCAAGGGGTGGCTGAGCAGCGCGTGGAGCAACTTCCTGCCCGGCCGCATCACCGATATCCGCCTGTGGGCCGGTGCTGTCACCGACGAGACCCAGGTCACGCAAGTCGTCGGCTACTGACCCACTGACGAATGTTCCCCGGGCCCTACAGCCCGGGGAACACCCCCTCCACTGCTGCGGCCCCCACGCGCTTCCGGCTGCGGCTCTGCAGCTGGCAAGGCACGGGCTAGCCGGCTACCGCCGAGATGCGCCGAAGCAACTCTCTGCTCCGGCGGTCAACCATCGCGGTCTCGATTTTCATCATCTCTGTGCCGGCCGGCACAGGGCTATCTCCCGCCCTTTTCTTTCGGAGAGAGCATGTCCAAAAGTTCCCCACCACCGTCCCGCCACCGAGCCAGACGAAAAGCCCTGCTTGTCTCCCTCGCTGCAGTGCTGTCAATACCCACATCCCTGACCCCCCTCGCCTCGGCAGCCGAACGCCCCAGCCGTCCCGGCGTATCCGACGTGAAATCCACCACGGTCAAGAACACCACCACACCGGGCGCGGCCAAGGCCCGTGCCAAGGTGGCATCAGCAAAGAGGGACGACCAGCGCAGCTTCGACCGCGCCGAGGCCGAACGTGCCCGCGCCACATGGCCGAAGCCGGCGTCTGCCGCAACCGACCTGGACGCCACCGGCGCGAAACCGATCGGCCCGGTGACCGTCGACGCCGTCACCCCCGAGACATCCTCTCGCCAGGCCCGGCCGAGGGCAGGTGGCACCGCGAAGATCACAGTCCTGGACCAGAAGGCCGCGGACAAGGTCGGCATCACTGGTGTCCTGTTCACGGCCACCGCCGAGCAGCCCGGCACGGCCAAAGTCATGGTGGACTACTCCGGGTTCGCCTCAGCCATCGGTGGTGACTGGGCCGGGCGACTAGGACTCGTCCAGATGCCTGCATGTGTTTTGACCACCCCGGACAAGGACGAGTGCCGCACCACCACTTCGGTGGAGTCGGTCAACGATCCCCAGGCCCAGACGGTCACCGCCCGCACCACGATTGCCGCCGCCGACACCGCTAGTGCGCGTACCGTGCCCCACAAGGCCGAGGCCATCTCCGCCCCCACCGTCTTTGCTGTGACGGCTGCTGCTGCGACCTCCGCTTCTGGCCTGGGGGATTTCAAGGCGACCGCGCTTTCGGCCTCCTCCTCCTGGGAAGCCGGCGCCTCCTCGGGCGCCTTCTCCTGGTCCTACCCGCTGACCGTCCCCCCCACGGCCGCTGGCCCTGTCCCGTCGCTGGCTCTGTCGTACGACTCCGGCAGCATCGACGGCCGCACCGCGAACACCAACAACCAGAGCTCCCAGGTCGGTGAGGGGTTTGACCTGACCTCCTCCTACATCGAGCGCAAGTACGGCTCATGCGAGGACGACGGCCAGAGCGACAAGTTCGACCAGTGCTGGAAGTACGAGAACGCCTCCCTCGTCCTGAACGGCAAGGCCAGTGAACTAGTCAAGGACGACGGAACGGGCGTCTGGCGGCTGAAGAACGACGACGCCTCCCAGGTCACCCACGAGACCGGCGCCACCAACGGTGACGACGGCGACGACATCGTGGGCGGCAAGGGCGACGGCAAGGGCGAGTACTGGAAGGTCGTCACCGGTGACGGAACGGTCTACACCTTCGGCCTGAACAAGCTCCCCGGTGCAGGAACCGAGCGGACCAACTCCGTCTGGACCGCCCCCGTCTTCGGCGACGACTCCGGCGAACCCGGATACTCCTCCGGCACCGGCTTCTCCGGACGCGCCAAGACCCAGGCGTGGCGCTGGAACCTCGACCTCGTCACCGACGTCCACGGCAACGCCTCCACCTACTGGTACACGGCGGAAACGAACCACTACGCCAAGAACGGCGACAAGACCAAGCTCGCCGAGTACACCCGCGGCGGCTACATAAGCGAGATCCGCTACGGCCAGCGCGCCGACACTCTGTTCACCGGCCAGCCCTCCGGCAAGGTGACCTACACCTACAAGGAACGCTGCACCGCCAGTGACTGCTCCTCGCTGACCAAGGACACCGCGGACAACTGGCCCGACGTCCCCTTCGACACCATCTGCTCCGCTTCGGAGGCGGACTGCAAGGGCACAGCACCGGCATTCTTCACCCGCAAGCGGCTCACCGACATCGACACCTACTCGTGGTCGCGTGCCGCCGAACCGGACGCCTACGTCCCGGTCGACTCCTACACCCTCACCCAGAAGTTCTGGGACGGCCAGGACATCGACAACAGTTCCGACCAGAGCCTTGTCCTGACCAAGCTGGTCCGCACCGGCAAGACCGCCACCCCGGCCATCAGCGCGCCACCGGTGGAATTTACCTACCAGCAGCGCCCCAACCGCGTCGACGCCACCTTCGACGACATCCTGGCGCTGACGCGTCCGCGCATCGAGCACATCACCTCCGAGACCGGCGCGATCACCACCGTCGCGCTCTCCCCGACCGAGTGCGTGCGCGGCAGCAACATGCCGGCCGCCGAGGACGACAACAACAAATCCTGCTACCCGGTCTACTGGCCGATCAACGGCGGTGACCCCGCACTGGACTGGTTCCACAAGTACCGCGTCCTCGCTGTCACCACCAACGACCCGGCCACCGGCAACCCCGGCACCGAATCCCAGTACTCCTACGCGACACCCGGCTGGCACTACAACGATGACCCCTTCACCAAGGACAAGGAACGCACCTGGTCCTCGTGGCGCGGATACCAGAGGGTCACGACCACCAGCGGTGAAGTCGGCGGCACCCAGTCCAAGACCGTCAGCCTCTACATGCAAGGCATGCACGGCGACAAGAAGAAGGACGGCACCACCCGCACCGCCACCGTCCAAGGCATCGACCTGCCGTCGGCCGACATGCCCGACGCCACCGACACCGACTACTGGGCCGGCCAGCTCCGCCAGAAGATCACCTACAACGGCAGCACCCCGATCGCCTTCGACTTCAACAACCTGTGGGCCAAGCAGACCGCCAGCCAGCAGAAGTCGTATGCCCACGTCAAAGCGCACTACATCCGCAACGCCCGCACCTACAGCCGCACCTGGCTCACTGCGAGCAACAGCTGGCGCGTTACCGCAGTCTCGAACACGTTCGACGACACGTACGGCATGGTCACCAAGACCGAAAACCACGGCAACTGGTCGGCAAGCGGTGACGAGACCTGCACCCGTACCTGGTACGCCCGCAACACCGAGGTCGGTCTGACCAGCCTGGTCTCCCGGACCCGCACGGTCGCCAAGGCCTGCGCCGACACCGACGACAAACTCACCCTGCCCACCCTCGCGGAAGGCAAGGACAAGCGCGGCGACGTCCTGTCCGACACCGCCGTCGTCTACGACACCGCCGGCTCCACCGTCACCGGCTGGACCCCGGGTCAGAAGCCCACGCTGGGTCTGCCCACCTGGTCCGGACGAGTCCAGGCGTACCCGGCCGCCAACGGTACAGCCGACCGTAACCCCGCCGTTTCCGGCGGCTGGCAGACCGTAGCCACCACCGAGTACGACACCGCCACCGCCAAGCTCGGCCGCCCGCTCAAGGTGACCGACGCCAAGGGCCGCACCACCACGACCGCCTACTACCCGGCCGCGGCCGGCCCGCTGGCCACCCTGGTGGTCACCAAGCCGAAGTTGGCCTCCAACAACCAGGCCCACCAGTCCAGCACCTACCACGACCCCTCCCGCGGTACCGTCAACTACAGCCTCGACGCCAACCTCAAGCGCACCGAGAACACCTACGACGCGCTCGGCCGAATCACCGCAACCTGGATGCCCAACCGCTCCAAATCCGGCGGTGACAGCCCCAGCGCCAAGTACGCCTACGGCCTGGAGCGCGACAAGGCCCCCTGGACATCGGTGGCCACCCTCAAAGCAGACGGCACCAGTTACAAGACCGTCTACGCGCTCCTCGACTCGATGCTGCGCCCGGTCCAGACCCAGGGCCCCTCGCCGAACGGCGGCCGCATCCTCACCGACACCCGCTACGACTCCCGAGGCCTCGCCGACGAGACGTACGCCGACGTCTACGACAAGGACAACGCCCCCTCGAGCACCTACGCCAAGGTGCCCTACGGCAGCGGCTCCCAGACCCTGACCGACCACGACGGCGCCGGCCGCGCCACCAATTCCACGTTCATGGTCAACGGCGTCAAGAAGTGGGACACCACCACCACGTACACCGGCGACTCCACCGCCACCACGGCCCCGGCCGGAGGCAACGCCAGCCGCACCATCACCGACGTCCTGGGCCGGCTCAAGGAGACCCGCACCTACGCCGGCCCCCAACCGGACGACACCCAGTACGGCGCCACCCTCGGCACCCCGCACACCCGTGTCGCCCACACCTACACCCGGGACGGCAAGCAGGAAACGATCACCGGGATCGACGATACCCAGTGGTCTTACACCTACGATCTCTTCGGCCGCCAGCGCACAGCCACTGACCCCGACAAGGGCAAAGCGACCACCGCTTACACCACTCTCGACCAGATCGACTCCACCACCGACTCCGAGAACAGGGTCCTCCTCTACGAGTACGACGAGCTCGGCCGCAAGACGAAGCAGTGGCAGACCAGCCGCACCGACGCCAACCTTCAAGCCGAGTGGACCTTCGACAACATCACCGAAGCCAAGGGTCTCCCGGTCGCCTCAACCCGCTACGAAGGAGGCAAGGGCCAGAGCGGCAGCAAGGCCTACACCAAGCAGATCACCGCCTACGACGCCCTGAACCGCGCCACCGCCGCTACGGTGATCTTGCCGCCCAGTGACCCCCTGGTCACCTCTGGCGCGGTCACGGCAAACAGCACCACAGAGGTCGCCTACCGTTTGGACGGCACCCTCAGGAGCCTCAAATCGGCTGCCGGCGGCGGGCTGGCGGCCGAGACCGTCACCGCCGACTACAACGCTGACAACGGCCTGATCACCGGTCTATCCGGCACCTCCGGGTATCTACTGGGAGCCAGCTACACCTCTCTTGGCCAGGTCGCCCAGCTCCAGCTCGGCACCTCCACCGCCGCCGGAACCAAGCGGGTCTTCCAGACCAACACCTACGAGGCCGGCACCGGACGCCTGCTCACCGCAGCAACCGACGACCAGACCCGAGGCCCCGTCCAGGACCTCAACTACACCTATGACCAGGCGGGCAACGTCACCGCCATCGCCGACCAGGCCGACATCGGCACAGGCACCGACAACCAGTGCTTCACCTACGACGGCAACAACCGCCTCGCCGATGCCTGGACACCCAAGACCTCCGACTGCGCCGCGACAGGCCGCACCACCGCCAACCTCGGCGGCCCAGCCCCCTACTGGACCTCCTACACCTACACCAAGGCAGGGCAACGCCAGACCGAGAAGCAGAACACCGGCACCCCGGTCACCCGCACCTACTGCTACAACGACCCAGACCACCCCCACGGCCTGACCGCCACCACCACCAGCCCCACCTGCACAGGCGCCGCCGCCCAGTACACCTACGACAAGACCGGCAACACCACCACCCGCGTCGAGAAAGCCGGCTCAACCACAACCCAGTCCCTCGAGTGGAACGCCGAAGGCAAGCCGGTCAAGCTCACCGAAGGCAACACCACCACCGACTACGTCTACGACGCCGACGGCGAGCTCCTCATCCGCCGCGACAACGCATCCTCTGGAGAAACCGTCCTCTACCTCGGCGACACCGAGGTACACCTCAAGTCCGGCAAGAAGTGGGCCAACCGCTACTACAGCGCGGCCGGATCCACCATCGCCATCCGCTCCAACCAGACCGGCACCGAGAAGCTCAGCTTCCTCGCCGCCGACCACCACAGTACGAGCTCAATCGCCATCACCTCAGACACCACACAAACCGTTACCAAGCGCTACACCACTCCCTTCGGCTCCACCCGAGGCAATACCACCGGCACCTGGCCAGACGACAAGTCCTTCCTCGGAAAGACCGACGACAAGACCACCGGCCTCACTCACATCGGCGCCCGCGAATACGACCCCACCATCGGGCAATTCATCAGCGTCGACCCCCTCCTTGAAACGACTAAACACCAGACGCTCAACGGCTACAGCTACGCGGCAAACAGCCCCGTCACCTACTCCGATCCCACAGGCACCTGCCTCGACCCAGGCAACGGACACTGCCAACCGGGCAGCGGCGGCGGGAACAACTCCGATCCCGCCTTCCCTCCGATCACGAGCGGTCCAAGCGGGGGCGGTGGCGGCGGTGGCGGTGGCGGTGGCGGTGGCGGTGGCGGCGGAACCGCTAGCAACACGGATTCAGGGACCGGATCGACAAGCCCAGCAAATGCTGGCCAGGGTGACGCAGGGGGATCCCAAGGTTTCGCTCCAAACGGACTCAGTATCGCCGTAGAAGTACTTGCGGGCTTGCTGAGGAACATCGCCTATAGCCTTGAGCTGGTCTATACATCTGTCAATACCAGCTGCTGGGGCGACAATCAGGTCGCAGGCGGATGTGATATAGGGGCTCAGTACGACGCTTGGGCGGCGCAGCAAGGTATCAATATTGATGGCGACTCATACCTAGTCCCCGGCGCGCTCGCCGCGATGTTTTTGCACAAGCCGGGAAGAGGGGGAAAGGGGAAGGTCGGCTACGGAACGACAGACCTGGGTCAGTCGGTCCGCTTGCAACGGCTCATCGACAAGAACAGGGGAATGACGAACTACGCGGCCGCCCGATTGGATGACGGCGACGTGATTGTCGGAAAGTCGAAAAAGCACGTGCACGCGGAAGAGCACTTGTTTCAGCAGGCCGGGAAGAGGAAAATAGTCGAACTATATTCCGAGCGGGAGCCTTGCTCGAATAAGTGTGAGGACCTGGTCAAGGATATTCCGTTCGTCTCGTGGAGTTTCAAGTGGAACCACCCGGACCGAATCAAGCAGGATGCGATACGCGATAAGGCTAATGCCGATTTGAAGGATGCGGTAAGATCACTCTTCAACTCACCCTGAGGTGAAATAGTGTGGCGTCCGCACCTCTGCGGGCGCCACACGCTTACCCCACTACAGAAAGAATGATAATGAGTAACGAAAGTATCGACGAGGAATCCCCTCAGTTCTCGATGACGCAGCTGCACTTTCGCGAATCCGTGGAGGATCCTCGTGTGCCAAAGTATTTCGATGTTCCAGATGAGGCGATTGGGTCGGTGTATCAAGCCCTAGATTTCCTGGAGCCTGTTACGATTGGGGCGCATGGGGAATTTGTCAAATTCGGCAGCACTGGATTGTTCGGAAGTATCCTATGGGATCCCCGCACCGGGCACGTGGTGCAATCCGGTAAAAGCCTGGAACATGTGGTGCTGGTCAATACCAACCTCGAGCGATTCTCCCTGTGCGTCCGCGGCCTCATCGAGCGATACCCATTTGATGCAGACGAAGGTGGCGATAGTTGGGATGCCGCTGCGCAAGACGTGGAGGATTTTCTACGCCACACCGATCCGGAGGCATATGCAACCGAAGGGAATTTGTGGTACGAACTCAAATGGGATATTATAAATGGAGATTTCAGTTAAGGAATGTCCCATCTGGTGGCGCTGATCGCGCACCCAGCGCACGTTGACCACGGCACGACGAAGCTGGTGACCCCTCCGCCGATTTGACCAAACATGTACGGGGCAAGGGCCGTTGCCCTGTTCCGAGCAGGAGCCGGGAACCAGTCGCTGTCCCGGCCCCCTTCGGAACAGGGCCAGCCACCGGCACCAGGTGCCGATCGCATCACATGCTGCTGATCACCTCGTTCGCGTCGAGCCCCTTCTGACCGAAGAAGGCTTAAGGAGCAGGCCCCAGACCATCGAGGCCCGGGGCCCGCTCTCGTGTCGCACACGGTTACAGGTCGAACTCGAGGTGCTCGATGTCCGTGAACCGGACCTCGTCCAGGGAGCCGGCGCGGCGGCCGCCGTCCTGGAAGTGGACCTCCTTGAGCGCTTCGGCCGCGATCTCCTGGAGCCGGTCGTCGGACGCACCCTGCTCCTGGGCGTCGAAGAGGCGGGCGGCGTGGACCGGGGGCAGGGCCACGGTGAGGTGGCGGATGCAGTCCTGGTCGGTGGAGCCGATCGGGGCGGTGTAGCCCAGGCGGGCACGGGTGTCGATGATGATGCCACGCGTCCAGCGAGATCCGGTCGAGGCTTCTTGATCTGGTCCTTCACATACCGCTCCGCGGTGCGCTGGGAGACCCGCAGCATCTGCGCGACCGGCTTGGTGCCGCCGAGCTGCTTCACCATGTACCGCATCTGCGCACCCGCGCTTTTCGGCGCGGGGCGGGTGAACGCCTTCTGCACCGCCTCGTCCAGGCCGTCTCCGATCAGGCTCATCGTCTTCTTCTACTCTCCGTTGTCGGCGGTGCTGACGGTGCCGTCCTTGATGGACCGGGCGAGGTTGAGCTCCGGGGCCTCGCGGACCTCCAGCGGTGAGGGGCCGTGGGCGGCGTAGACGACGCAGTCAGACAGGATCGAGATGGGGTACGGGCCGGTGAACGCGACGTGCTTGACGATTTTCCTGTGGAGGTTGATGTGGGTCCGGGAGATGACCGCCGCGCGGATGTCGGGCCGCCACGTCGGGCGTTCCAGGGCGCGCGCCACCGCTCGCCGGGCCGCCAGCCCTCCCCGCGGGGACGCTCGCTGAGTTTGCCCAGGCCGCCCTTGACCGTCGCCTTGATGGCTGTGATGACGATGCCCAGCTCCGGGTCACGGCCCTTGTGGCCGTCCATCGCCGTGAGGAAGTCGGCCGGCTCCATGTCGGCGTGGACGCCGAGGTCGGTCATGGTGGCGAGGTAAGCGTCGCGCAGCCGCTGGGTACTAGCCGTCCAGGTAGTTGCCGTTGTCGTACCGGACGTACGCCTCGGTCGGAGTCGCGTACCAGGCCGGACCGGCGGGGCGGTCGCCCTTGAACTCCTCGTGACGGGCGCGGAGGGCCTCATCGTCGCCTACGCGGGAGAACACCACTTCTCGCCCGGCTGGTACGCGGTGCTGATGGGCTGCCTTCCGGCCGGCATGCTGGTCGGTGACCTGCTGGTGGGCCGACTCCTGCGGCCACCCGCCCGGGAGCGGCTGGTGGTCCCGTTGGCCGCACTGGCGGGACTGCCCCTGATCGGCTTCGCCGCCGAACCCGGGGCCGGCGTCTCGTCCGGTCTGCTGCTCCTCAGCGGCCTCGGGTACGCCTACAGCCTCGGCCTGCAACGCCCGTTCCTCGACGCCCTGCCGCAGGACAGCCAAGGCCAGGCCTTCGGCCTGCTCGGCTCCGGCAGCATGACGCTCCAGGGCCTCGGACCGGTCTGCCTGGGCGCGGCGGCCGCAGGCGTGGGAACGGGCGGCGCAACAGCCCTGGCAGGCGGCGCGGTGGCGCTCACTGCCGGCTGGATGCTTATCTGGCACTCGCCGGCTCCTTCGGTCCCCGCGGACTGACGGTTCGCCTCCGGCCCCACCGCATCGGCCGCAGCGCCGCGGTCACCGCCGCGGCCGGCCGACGAAGGGCCGTGAGCCGTGTGATAGGGCGTTTCCGCGCTGTTCAGAAGGGGTGCATGGCGGCGGCTTGAAATGGGAGACGGCGCGAATCTGACGCGAGAGTCAAACAGGGTTGACGCTTCGGCCTCGTCCGCAACAGAGCCTCAGGCCGTGCTCTCTCGGGTGGCGTCGATCACCACAGGCGGTCGGCTTCATCGTCCTGGGGTGGAGCACCCTTCAGGGCGTCAACGGCTCGGGGATAGCCGGAGGGCAGCCCGGCGGGCTGAATGCTTACCCGAAGTACAAGGGCGGTCGGCCCAGGACGTTACCTTCAGTGAGACAGGACAAGACAAGACCTGGCGCGGCGCGGCGCGGCACTTGGGCGCGCCGGTCGTCGGGTCCTCGGCGCCGAAGTTGCGTATCAGGCTTGGATTGGTGATCCAGGGCCAGCCACAGGCCGCGCGCCGTGTCCTGCGGCGGTGCGAGCAGATAGCGCTGCGTCCGCCCGTCGGCCGTGGTGGTCTCCTTGCGGAACGCGGCGGACAGGAGATCCATCGAGCGCACCGTCGTAGCCAGATCGGCGGTTGGTCTACGCTCTACCTGGCGTGTCCTGGGCAGAAGCTGAACACTCGTGGATTCTCGAAGAGTTCCCGCTGTACGTTGTAGACCCCCTCCCAGAGCTCGGGCTCGTACGGGTGGATGACGACAGGCTCCTCAGCGCTCATTCCGCCCTTGGCGGGCTGGAAGTACGGGAACCTGTGCCGGGCCGCTGCAACCCGCGGATCCGTTCCTGGAAAGAACGCGACTGAGGGATTCACCCAGACACGTGCTACCCCGTCGACATTTCCGTCGAGCGCCAGGAATTCCTGTTCGATGAACCAGTCCACCTCGGCGCGCAGTTGCTCGACGCTCACCTCGATCTCGTTCGCCTTATCGACGAAGTCGAGTTGGATCGGCTTGTCGCCCTCGAGGTGGGTATAGATCATCAAAAGAATTCGCAGCGTATCGGGACTCCTGCGACTCCATCTTTTGCTACCGCTCTGGTGCAGGCGCAGGTATGAGGCGGCCATGAGGCCCGGGCCAGTAGAGATGCCGAAGTCGCATCCGCAGGAGCTCATAGCCATCAACTAAGCTCAGCTGCATCCTTCGTTACTACCGCCATTCGTGCCCATTCCAGCAGTCCGCAGGCAAAATGTGAGCCTCGCGTTGTCCGCACAACCTTTGAGCCGGTGCGCTGAGACAGGTGGGTGGTGGGTGGCGACCAGCAGGACGAACAGCTCGTCGGTGCGCACGCCCCGGGCGGTCAGCGTTTCCTCACAGAGGGAGCGAGGAGGAATACGGCCACGCCACGTACAGCCGCCGCGATGGCTTGAAGCCGCGGCGGGGCCGAATGGTGAGGCCCGCCGGTACCCCGGAGACGAGGTCGGGCGGCTCTTGACGCCCTGTTGCGGCGCCGCGTCCGCGAGAACGAGGGCTGCAGCCCGAAGCCGCGCCCGGGCGGTGCCCCTGACACCGCGGCGGTCGAGCGGTGCCTCACCAGAGCGGACTGGTCGTCATCGAACTCGCGGACGCCTACTTGCTCAGCCACCAGCACAGCTTCCCTGCCCCGCGCTGCCGGCGATGGTCATTGGTCCACGTGCCAATCCGCAGCCTGTTGCCACTGGCATGGTCGGTGCCGTCCGGAGCGAAGTAGCGCAGGGCGGTGAACTGGGCCTCAATCTCCGTCCGCTCCCTGGAGCGGTACGCCCGCCCCGGCGTCGACACGGTCGCCCGGCATGTAGCCGAGCGCGATCCCGCCGCGCGTCGCCGGACGTGACACCCAAGGTGGCGGCTGGTGCTGGTGCTGGCGTTCTTGTCTGCCACCATCCATCGTTTGCCTGGACTCATCGCATCCCGGGCAGGCGACGGAACTCGTTGACTTTCAGTAGTCGCGCAAGAAGAAGATATGCCAGGGCTGTCGCGAGCGCTCCGGCAGCCAGGGCGACAGCAGTAGGCCACGTTCCATCTCCCAGGCCAGCACGGGCACGCGCTGCGGCCCAGCCCAGCCCAGCAGCCGGGCACGCGGCGCACAGCAGCTTCACGTAGGCGCGGCCCAGGCCGCCGTCGTCGATACGACCCCCGAGCCTCCTGCGCAGCAGATGCCGGTGAGCGCGAGACCGGCCACATAGGAGAGCAGCGGTGATCGTTAGACTGCGGACGTGGCGAACGCAGAAGACGAAACGGAGACTGTCTGCCGGGTCTGTGGTTTTGAGGGTGAGGTGTTCTGGGAGGGTGGCTGGCCGAATGAGGCAGCCATCTGTCCCTGCTGCGACAACGAGCCCGATGTCGGGGACGCCAGCGTCATGGGCCTGCGTAACTACCGCGGATACTGGGTGGGACAAGGCGCCCCGTGGAGCAGCCCGTCGGCGGAGCGCGAGCATAAGCGCCAGGGTTGGGACCTGATGAGACAGATACAGAACATCCCCCCACAGTGGCGCTGATCTGGGCGATCGGTAAGTGCGTCACGGCGTGAGGCAACGGCTAGCAGATGAGCGTGCCTGCGATCCCGGCGAAAGCGAGGGAGTGCTCAGGCTTGGAACTCCTAACTGATCGTTTCAGAATGAAGCGCTTGGCCAGAGAGTTATGCGCTGCGATGATGCGAATTCGACTGGGTGGTGGGGGACGGGGACACCAGATGACGCGGTGGCAGCTCTTGCAGGGAGACATCCTGGTCGGTGAGCTCAGTGAGTACGGCTGTGATCAGCCGTTCTTCCTGGCGCGCTTCACCCCGGGACCTGGCTGGGAGAGCGTGAGGCCGTTGTTTGAGGCATTGGCGACCTACAGGGGTCCGGACCCGGATGGGCTCAGGTTCGTCGCCCTGGCCAAGCCGTTGCAGGATTTGGGGCTCACACTGGCTCCGGTTGACGGTCAGCAGACTCCGTTGCAGCTCTTCAAGGACTGCATGGTGCGTATCTATGGGGCTGAAGCTCGCCTCCGCTACTGACTGAGCGATTGGCCGTCCGTGGGAGTCGGCGTAGGCATATGAGGCTGCAGGCCAGGTCGAGCAGTCCCTGGTGGAGGTCGGCGCGTCGTTCGTAGCGGGTGCGGAGTCGTTTGAACTGGTGCAGCCAGGCGAAGGTGCGCTCGACGACCCACCGCACCTTGCCCAGTCCGGAGCCGTGGGCGACGCCGCGTCGGGCGATCAGGGGTTTGATGCCGCGTTTCCACAGCAGGCGGCGGTACTTGTCGAAGTCGTAGCCCCGGTCGGCATACAGGCGCCGGGGCTTGCGGCGTGGACGTCCCCGCCTGCCCCGGATCGGCGGGACGGCGTCGAGCAGCGGCAGGAGCTGGGTGACGTCGTGCCGGTTGCCGCCGGTGAGGGTGACGGCGAGCGGGGTTCCGTGCCGGTCGACGATCAGGTGGTGCTTGGAACCGGGGCGGGCGCGGTCGACGGGCGAGGGGCCGACGTGATCCCCCCTTTGAGGGCCCGGACATGTGATCCGTCCACGGAGCAGTCATCCAGGTCCAGCAAGTCGGCGCGGCGCAGTTCGGTCAGCAGGGCGGCGTGCAGGCGGGGCCAGACACCGGCCTCGGTCCAGTCCCGCAGCCGGCGCCAGGCCGTCACACCGGAGCAGCCCACCGTCTCCGCCGGGACATCCCGCCAGGCGACGCCGGTCCGCAGGACGTACATGATGCCCGCGAGAGCCGCCCGGTCCGGAACGCGAAGCCGCCCGGGATGCCGGCGGCGCCGTTCGGGAGGTGGCGGCAGCAGCGGGGCCACCCGCTCCCACAGGTCGTCAGGAACAAGATCAGCACGCACCTGGACACCCTGCCGACCAAGATCGGCAAGCGCAAGACCCGCAGCTCAACTCATTCTGAAACGATCAGTTAGTCGGCCCCCGCCCGCGCGGGGGCAGCTCGGTGCAGGTCCCGTAGGGATACGACCGTGACCCGGCCCTGCGCACACCCCCCTTCGCTTCCCGCCCGGGGTCCCGTGAGTCGGCGTGCGCGTCAGGGAAACGATCAGGACCATGCCTCCGCGGGCCGTCTCCGGACCCGACAGTTCTGGGCATTCCTTGCACAGCGGGGTGAGGGCCGCCACGCCGCGGGTTTCCGCGTACGCGGGGCTCATCTCCCCTGCCCGTCAACGCCTTTTTCGGTCCCGCCCCACCGTGACGCGTCCTTCGCAGGGACGTGGATCAGGACACGACCGGCCGAACTGGCCGCACACCACCGGGCATGGCCGAGAGGTGTCCTTGAATCGTTCCACTCGCCATTCATGATCGAGACATCAGCGGCTCGTACTGGGCGGCGCCGCGGACGAGGCTGGGGGTGGGCTGGATGACCGATCCGATGCCCGAGCACGACGAGGTGTTCGCGGTGGCGGCAGGTGCCGCAGCGGCGGTGAGATCAGGTCACGCACGCTGGCTGACGCTGCGCGCGATGCCGGGGATGGGCCGTACCACGCTGCTGGAGGAGACCGTCCGGCGCGAGACCGCGGACGGGGCCATGGCGGCCCGAGTGGTCCACTGCACGTCCGCGGAGTCCACGTACCCGTTCTCCCTGGTCCGTCGGCTCCTGCCGGATGCCGGGCAGGACGTCCCCTTCACGGAACAACCGCCCGCGGACGAGCAGCACACCTTCCACCGGCTGGGGGCCCGCCTCGAACGGATCGCACGACGCCAGCCCCTGCTGCTGGCGGTCGACGACCTGCACGACGCCGACGAAGTGTCCCGCCGCTGGCTCGGCTACCTCGCCCGCCGGCCAGCGGGGCTTCCCGTACTGCTCTTGTCGACCGAGTGCCTCACCAGGCCCGCCCTGGCACTGCCCGAGGCCCACGGGACCTCCGTTCTCCTGCGCCCGCTCAGTGACTCGGCCGTCGCCCGGCTCGCCCGCCGGGCGGGGTACGAGGCCGGGTGCGGGGCCGGGGACGCGGCAACGGCGCTCTGCGTGCGGGCGGGGGCGGGCAACCCGACCCTGGTGCGCGCCTTGCTCGCCGACTTCGCCGACCTCGCCAAGCTGTCCGACCCGTCCACTCTGTGCGGGGGTACCGAACCTGCCGGACTGCGTGAGCACCCGACAGGACCCATCCGGCCACCAAGGCCGATTCCCTCCGTCGTCCACCTGCACCGATATCGCGAGACAATCGCACGCTGGGTCACGGAACGAATGGACCTGGTCGCACGCAGGCTCTGTCTCACTCTCGCCGTCGGAGCCGTCGGAGCCGTCGGAGCCGTCGGAGCCGTCGGAGCCGTCGGTGGTGCCGGGTTTGTAGGAGTTCGCGACACCGCCCACATCACCGGTCCCGCTGGTGCCGACGACGGCTCCGCCTCACCAGGTACGGTCCGCCCGACCTCGTACACCGCACCGTCCGGCCCCGGTCTGCTCTCCCAGGTAGCGGCGATCTACCCGGGGGTACGCGTCCCTGCGCCAGGCTCCGCCTACCTGGCCGGTCTCGCCCGCCTGTTCGCCGATCCGCTCACAGGCGAAGCGGTCCTCGCCGCGAGCGACCCGGCCGACCTCGCCGACCTGCACCTCAGGTTCGCCCGGCTGCTCCACGAACAGGGTGCACCCGCCACGGCGGTGGCCGCGCACCTGCTCCACCTGGACCGGCCCGCCGAGGTGTGGATGAGCCAGTGTCTGGAGGACGCGGCCGACGCCCTGCGCGACGCCGGACGGCCGAGGCCCGCCGCCCATCTCCTGCGGCGCGCGCTCCACGGCCCCCTCACCCCCGCCCACCGCGCCACACTCAGCCTGCGGCTGGGCGCGCTGGAACTGCTGCACTGTTCCGACTCCGGTGTCCGCCAGTTACGAGCAGCACTGGAACTCCATACGGACGCGGCCGCCCGCGCGGCCGTCGCACCCGCGCTCGGCCAGGCACTCGCGGCGCAGGGACGCACCGGCCTGGCCGTTCAGGTGCTGCACCGCGAGAGCATGGACGTGGACAGTACGGAACTCGCGCGCGTCCTGCAGTCGGTCTCGGCCCTCATCGCAGCGCACGACGCCGTCGCCTGGCGGGACGCAGTGGCCCGGATGCGGGAACTCGTGTCCTGCGTCCCCACCGCGATCGAGCCATTGGTGCGCGCCCTGGTCATGGAGTACGACGCCGGGGCGGGCCGGCTGTCATCGGCCGAGGCCGTCCGGTACATCCTGCCGCGGCTATCCGCCCAGGTCCACCCGCAGATCCGTACCGGCTGGCTGGGCAGTGCGGCCACCCTGCTCCAGTGGGCGGACCGGACGCAGGACGCGCTGGCCCTCGCCGATGCCTGGCTGCCCCCACCACCCGCGTTCCCCGACCTCTCGGACGCGGGGCTGCAGTGCCTGGTCAGCGTACGTGCGGAAGCCGCGCTGATGACGGGCGACTTCCGGCGGGTGCTCGCCGAGAACGACCCGCTCCTGAAGGCGCGCACGGCCCAGGGCCTCCCGATGCCCCACATCGTGTCCATGGTGGCGCTCGCCCGGTTCGAACTGGGGTGGCACAGCGCGGCCTGGCGGCTGCTGGCCGTTCCCCGCGCGGAGCACACGGACAGTTCCTGGGAGTGGAACGAACTGCGGTACGCACGGGGCCTCCTGCACCTGGACGAAGGCGACTGGCAGGCCGCACTCGACGCCTTCCTGGCGTGCGGGACGGGCCAGCGGGCCCGTGACTTCGTGAGCCCGGTGGCCACTCCGTGGCGTTCGGGCGCGGCCCACGCCCTGGTGGGGCTCGGCCGCCCCGCGCAGGCCCGTGAACTCGCGGAGGAAGACCTGGGCCACGCCAGGGCCTGGGGCACACCACGGACCGTGGGACGTGCGCTACGGGCGCACGCGGCCGCGCTGGGCGGCAGGCGGGGCCTGGAAGCGCTCAGCGAGTCGGTGGCGCTGCTGCGCACCGCACCCGCGCCGGTGGAACTGATCGAGTCGCTGACGGACCTCGGGCGGGCCCGGATCGATGCGGGCTACGGCCGCAAGGGCAGGGCCGATCTCAGGGAGGCGCACGCACTGGCCGTACGGTTGCTGGTACCTGGCGGGCGTACGGAGGGGCATGCGCGGCAGGTCCACGGAGCGGGTGCGCAACACCGGCAGGCCAGCGCGGATCAGGGGGGCGGGGGACACGAGAGCCGGGCCGGTGCCGGGCGGTTGGTCCGTCTGACCGAGAAGGCGCTGCGGGCGGGTGCTGCCCGCGTGACCCGCCCCGCCGCCTCCGCGGGGGAGGCGCTCTCCCCCGCGGAGCGGCGCATCGTCCGCCTCGCCGCGCAGGGGCAGACGAACGCCCAGATAGGCGACGCGCTCCACCTGGCCCGCCGCACGGTCGAGACCCACCTCACCCATGCCTACCGCAAGCTCGGGGTGTCCCGCCGCACCCAGCTCGTGGGCAGGTTGAAGGGGACCACGGGCCTCCTCGACACAGATTCCCACCACGGCTGACGTCGCCTGCCGATCCCGCCGATCCTGCCGGGTACGGACGTCGCCGGTGCCGGAAGGAGGCCACTGCCGTTCGGTCTGCGCCGCGGCGCGGCAGTGTGTTCGTGGATTTCCACGATGGTGGGGGAGTCCGTGTACACCGCACCGTAGGAGTTGCCCAGCCGGTCCAGGAATCGGCAGGGCAGCCCCTACGAACAGGAAGAAAGCACACCCATGCCAGCAACTTCGTCTTCCTCGTCCTCGTCCTCGTCGTCGCCCTTACGGACTGCCGCCCGTGCGGCGGGCCTCGTCGTGGTGGCGGCCGTCGCCACGATGTCTCTCGCGGTGCCCGCCAGCGCCGCTGCCGGTTCCAGCGGCGAGTCCACCAATGCGGCGCAGAAAGCGGCAGATTTCAGGCACTACGGCGGCATCTACCCGGACCAAGCGGCTGCTGATGCCGCTGGGGCCCTGTACATCCTCAGCGGCAGCGCGGCCCAGTTCGTCATCGAAGTCATCTGGGACAACGGCAAGAGGCTGTTCGAGCTCTGGTACTGGTGACCGGCGCATCGCGCCCCACCGGCCCTGACGCACCGTCTTCTCCCTCACGAAAGCTGGACGCACCGATGTTCCTGAAGCCCACCTCCCGTTCATCCCGGACCACCATCCGGTCCATACTCACCACGGCCGCGCTGCTGGGCAGCGCCCTGGCCCTCGCCCCCGCCACGCATGCGGTCGCCGCCACCACTCCCGCTTCCGCGTCCTCCACCGCCGGGGCGTTCTCCGGGACCGGCGCCGAGTCGCCCGTGTCCACGCTGGCCCAGCGCAGCACGCGGATCACGGTGACCAACTCGACGGGCCAGGGCATGCAGCGGGTCTGGAGCAAGCTCTCCCACGGGTGCTGGACCAATGACGAACTGCCGCCCGACAACATCCCGGCTGGCCGCTCCACCGCCTTCGGCAGCGAATCCTGTGGACTCGCGACCGGAACCGAGGGAGAGACCAACTTCGCCGTCCCCGGCGGACAGGTCGAGATCCGCTGGAACAACCCCTTCGTCGGCTCCAACAGCTACAGCTGTACGACGCCGAGCGGCTACTACTGTTCGAGGAGCGGGGGTTCGGGCAACAACGCGAACGTCCACTTCACGATCGCCTACGCGGGGCTGCGTGCGGCGGCCACCACCGGCGCGCCGGGTGCGCCCGTCGAGGACGGTACCGTCTCGGCCCAGGCGGCACGCAGTACCCACGTGACCCTCAACAACAACAGCGGAGCCCTGCTCTCGCGGACCGACGCCCGTCTGTCCTGGGGCATCTGGAGCGACAACCAGTTGCCCGCGGTCAACATCAACCCGGGTAACAGGAGTTCCTGGCAGAGCGAGTCCGACGGCTTCATGACCGGAACCCAGGGCTCGGTGACGTACGTCGTCTCCACCGGCGGACACGTGACCGTGAAGTGGAACAACCCCTACGCGGGCAGCAACAAGTACGAGTGCATCGCCCCCGCCAACCGCACCTGCAGCTACAGCGGTGGCTCGGGCGACAACGCCACCGTCTCCTTCACCCTGTCCTGACGGTCCTGCCCGTCTCCATCGCCCCGACAAGGTGAACGCCCTTCGCACCTGAAGGGCCCGGCGTCACCTCGACATGTGGGCGCCTGCCGGATCGTCGGCACCGACAGCCGAACAGGCAGCCGACGGCGCGACCGCCGGCAGGCGTCCGGGAAGGCAACACCCGGGCCGACCGCGCGTACCAGGCCACGGGCCGGCACATCCTGGTGCCGGCCCGCACCTGCGCGTACCCACTTCCCCGTGCCGACCTCACCCCTGCGTCACGTCGCCGTCCTCGTGCTCGAAGGTGCGAAGCCTGTCGATGTCAGTATTCCTGCGCAGGTGTTCACGACCCGCACGAGCATGCCGTACGAAGTACGGGTGTGCGGCGCGGCGCCCGGTCTGGTGGCCGGCGGCGACGGCCTGTCCTACCACGTCGCCCACGGCCTCGACGTGCTCGCGTGGGCCGACATCGTCTTCATCCCGGGCTACCGGTCTCCGGACCGTGACGACCCGCCGCACGCCGTCGTCGACGCGCTGATCGCCGCCCACGATCGGGGCGCGCAGCTCGCCGCGATCTCGACGGGTGCCTTCGCGCTCGCCACCACGGGCCTGCTCGACGGCAAACGTGCCACGACGCACTGGCACTACACGCGGGCACTCGCGGCGAAGCATCCGCTGGTCCAGGTCGACGAGAACGTTCTGTTCGTCGACGAGGGCGGTGTGCTGACGTCGGCCGGCGCCGCCTCGGGCATCGACCTGTGCCTGCACATTCTCCGCGGTGACCTCGGGGTGGCCGCGTCCCACCACGCGGCCCGGCGCCTGGTCGCGGCCCCCTACCGCAGTGGCGGCCAGGCACAGTACGTGCCGCGCGGTGTGCCCGAGCCACTGGGGGAGCGGTTCGCCGCCACCCGCGAGTGGGCGCTGCACCGGCTCGGCGAGCCCCTCACCCTTGAAGCGCTCGCCCGGCATGCGGCGGTCTCGCCGCGTACGTTCTCACGGCGCTTCGCCGAGGACACGGGGTACACGCCGATGCAGTGGGTCATGCGCGCCCGCATCGACCTGGCCCGCGAACACCTCGAACGTTCACAGCGGGGCGTCGAGCAGATCGCCGCCGATGTCGGCCTGGGCACCGGTGCGAATCTGCGGCTGCACTTCCAGCGCATCCTCGGCACCACGTCGAGCGAGTACCGGCGCACCTTCACTCAGGGGCAGTAGCCCGCCACCAGGTGGTGCGACCCTTTCGGACCGTGGCGATCACGCCGCTGTCACCGGCGGACGCCGCGCGCGAACCTGAGGGGGGAACCCGAAGGGACACCACTCATGACTCGTATCGCCATCAACGGATTCGGCCGCATCGGCCGCAACGTGCTGCGCGCGCTGCTCGAACGCGGCAGCGACCTCGCGGTCGTCGCCGTCAACGACCTCACGGAGTCCGCCACCCTCGCGCGGCTGCTCGCCTACTACACGACGGCGGGCCGGCTCGGCCGTCCGGTGACCGTCGACGGGGACGCCCTCGTCGTCGACGGCCGTCGCATCACCGTGCTCGCCGAGCGCGAACCGGCGCGGCTGCCGTGGGCCGACCTCGGCGTCGATATCGTGCTGGGGCGACCGGCCGCTTCACCTCGGCCACGGCCGCCCGCGCCCACCTCGACGCGGGCGCGAGGAGGGTGCTCATCAGCGCGCCGGCGGACGGCGCCGATGTCACACTCGCGTTCGGGGTCAACACCGCCGCGTACGACCCGGCCGCGCACACGATCGTCTCGAACGCCTCGTGCACGACCAACGCGCGCGCGCCGCTGGCCGCGGCCCTAGACGGTTGCCCCGGCCCTCGTACGCGCGGGCGTCGCCGGACCAGGCGACGGAGAAGCGGCCGCGCAGGTCGAGGCGGGTGGCCAAGGGGGCCGAGCGTGCCGACTGCTTCCCCTGGACTCCCTTCTCGGCCTCCGGGGAGTGCTGCTGAACAGCGGTCAGGCGGGCGAGGGCGGAGTGGCAGCCCTTCGGAGTCGCACGGACCGCCGGCCAGTCGATGGCGGGCTGGCTGACTATCCGCTGCCCGAACCCGGTTCGGCAGCTCGCATGCTGAAGCGGCCCTACCGGTGCCGAAGCGGGACCGCGCGGGCGTAGGTGCTGCGCCAACCAAGTAATCGTCCGGAACGGCTCCTGCCGTCCAGAAGACCGGATGCCCACCATGAGCCCTGCGGACGGAACCCCGCCCGCGTCCTCTGACCGGGAAGAGCCCGTCATGCGTCAGAAGTTCCTCAGAAAGCCGACCTCTTCGAGGACCACGACATCCTGATGCTCTTCGACGCCCAGCTCCTGGGATCTCCAGGCGCTCCCCACGTCCAGGGCGCGGAGCCGGTGCTGGAGCCCGGTACGAGGTCCCGCGCAGCCCCAACCCGTTCCATACGGCGTCATCCCCCTGAGCCCGTGACTGAAGGGATTGTTCCATGGGCCGCCAGCGTCTCCGCAGGACGGCATTCTGAAACGATCAGTTAGTCATTTATTGGAGCGCTGTTATATTAGCGCTGTGACATCTTCAGATCCCACAGCGGTACCCGACCCCTGGCATTCCCTGCACGAGCTGCTGGCAGCCATGGACGCCGAGATCGAGCGGGTCTACGTCGAGCGCGGAATCGAGGGGGTGCGGCCTCGGTTCGCCTATCCGCTGATCCGACTCGCCCACACCGGACCGCTGACCATTCGCGAGCTGGCAAAGTCCCTGTGCCGCTCGCACTCCGCGATCAGCCAGACCGTCGCCGCCATGCGTAAGGAGGGTCTGGTCACCTCCGAGCCGGGGCCTGACGCTCGCACCCGGCGGATCGACCTGACCGAGCGCGGACGGTCACTGGTGCCGTTCCTCGAGGCGGAGTGGCGCGCTACCCACGACACGGTCGCCGAGCTGGATAGCGTGATCCCGTACGCGATGACCACCGTCGTCGAGGAAGTGCGGCGGGCGCTGGGCCACCGGTCGATGCGCCAGCGGATCCTTGATCACCTTGTCGAGCCGCCGCGATGAGCGGGCGTGGCGGCATCCGCTTCCTCGACACCCGTCCACTGCGCGGCAGTCGGCCGTTTCGTGCCCTGTGGATCGGTACCTCCGCCTCTCAACTCGGCGGCCAGATAGCCACCGTGGCGGTGCTGGCCCAGGTCTGGAATCTGACCGGCAGCCCGGTGGGCACCGGTGCCATCGGGCTCGCCACCGGGTTGCCGATGGTGCTGTTCGGGCTGCTCGGCGGCACATTGGCCGACACCTTCGACCGTCGCACGGTGGTGCGGGTTACCACTGTGGGCAGTCTGCTGGCTGCCGCAGGGCTGTGTGCCCAAGCCGTGGCGGGTAACCGCAGCGTGATCCTGCTGCTCGCCCTGGTCGCCGTGGGGACGAGCTGCAGCGCTCTCGGCGCTCCCGCGCGGCGCACCTTCCCCGTCCGGCTGTTGCCGAGCGACCAGGTCGCGGCTGGCCTTGCGCTGATGAACGTGTCTTTCCAGGCGGCGATGCTGGCCGGACCCGCGCTGGCCGGGCTGATCATCGCCCGCTGGGATTTTCCTGTCGCATATGCTGCCCAGGCCGTGACCATGACCATCGCGGCACTTTCGCTGATCCGCCTGCCCGCCATGCCGCCCGATGGCGCCGCAGCGGCCGGTGGCAAGCGCCGTCCGGAGCGGGGCGGTTGGCGGATCCTGCGCCGCCCGACGTTGTGGGGCTCGATGGCCACCGACCTGTCCGCAACGCTGCTCGCCATGCCGATCGCGATCTTCCCGCTGGTCAACGAGATCCGCTTCGGCGGAAACCCGCAGACCCTCGGCCTGTTCCTCTCGGCCGTCGCGGTCGGGGGAATCACGGCCGGACTACTCTCCGGCACGGTCACGCGTTGGAGCTGTGGCGGCCTAGTCCAGCTGTCCGCAGCCGCTGTCTGGGGCTTGGCGCTGGCCTTTTTCGGTCTGGCGGGGCCGTTGTGGCTGGCGCTCGCGTGCCTGGCCGTTGCGGGCGCTGCCGACACCGTGTCCGTCATTACCCGAGGTGCCCTGGTCCAGTTGGAGACCCCAGACGCGTACCGGGGGCGGGTCTCTTCGGTAGAACACGTCATCGGTGTCGCGGGCCCCGAACTCGGCAACTTTCGCGGCGGCCTATTGGCCTCGGCGACCTCAGCATCCTTCTCGCTCGTCTTCGGCGGACTGTCTGCCATCCTGGCAATCGCCGCCGTGGCCGCGACCAACGGCCCCCTGCGCGCCTACCGCACACCGGCTCCTACCGAGAAGCCGACTGCCCCTGAGGCCGCCAAAGCAGCAGCTGGATAGAAGGCTGATGTCGCGCATGGCAAGGGGGGGGGGGGCGCCAGCAGCGCAGGCTCTGACGACCCCTTGCTGACGTTTTTCCTCGACAGCGGGACCCGGATCTAGCTAGTGGCCCTTGGCCGTCATCGCCTCCCGACAGACTCAATTCCGACAGGCGACTTGCCTAATGAACGGCCAGGGCGTGCCAGATGTTCCCGGCGTATGCGGAGTCGGGGTGACGCAGACCGAGAAGGACCCGGCCGTCGGCGTCCTGGAGGTAGAGGTGGACCCCTACGACGTGGAGCTCGGTCCCTGCCGGGGACCGGTCGGCCATCGGACCGGACACCTTGGGCGGGGTGAAGGCCGGGGAGTGCTGGGCGACATGCCGGCGGACCAGGTCTCCGAGGCCGGGGGACTGGGGCAGCCGGTCGAGCATCTCCAGGGTGCACCAGTGCAGCAGGACGCCTTCTCGCAGCCCCGCGGTGTCCGGGTGGCCCTCCCACACGGCGGTGAACATCTGGACGGGAACGCGCAGCCCGTCGACGCTCGTGGACTCCTCCACGGCGTACGGCTCCAGACCGGTGAGCTCCACCCCTGGTACTTCCTCGCCGAGCTCTCGCAGCAGGGACGCCTCCAGGGAGGCGTCGCCGGGGACCCGGCCGCCGCCGAGGAGAGCGAACACGCCGGGCTCCCAGATCCCCTCCCGCTGGTCGCGCAGATGCAGCAGATAGCGGCCCTTGTGGACCCCTTGCAGCAGGGAAGGAAGGGGTCCACAAGGTCTTAGACCAGCCTCAGCACCGGTCGGCTGTCCGGCATGCCCAGCAGCTCCCTCACATGCGCTGGCGTCCACGCCAGCTCCTGTGCCAGCTCCCGAACCACCAGACCCGTTTCCCGTTCCGCGAGCTCGAACGCTTGGGAGAGCAAAATTGGTTGTTCGCCTGGGAAGCCGGACACAGGTTCCGCAGAGAATCCCGGCTGGCCATCCAGGGTCCGGAGCTTCTGATAGGTCCTGCTCGCCGTGGCATCAGAGATCAGGCCCAGCTCCCGGCACCGGTAGACCAGCGACTGCACGGAAACGCCCCACGTCCGCCGCAGACTGGCGAGATGCCCGAGGTCCATTCGCCGTGGAAGCAACGGCGCGATGCTCGCCTGAGGGGTGAGGAACTCCGCGGCGAAGGCATCAGCCTCACGCTCCTGCCGACTGTCACCAGTGGAGTCACTGTGCAGGACCAAGTGCCCCAGCTCGTGCGCAGCGGTGAACCGGTGCCGGTAAACATCGTTGGCACGGTTGCGCGTGAGCACGACCAGAGGCCGTGCGGAGCGCGAGGAAAACGCATCAACGGTGGTGGCGGCTGCATTAGCTCCCGCAGGCAGGACCACGACAATGCCGTGCGCTTCCATGCGTCGGACCAGATGAGCCACGGGGCCGTCACCAAGGCCCCACTGACGCCGCAGCTCCTGAGCGGCAGCTTTCGGCTCCGCTGGGAGTGCCTCACCGGGATGTACTTCACCGCCGAAGAACCCTGGCAGGCTCACGCGCGGCAGCTGCACTCTGCGCTCCAAGGCATGAGTCAGCTCCCACACCTGCTCGGTGAAAGCCAGAGCCCGCTCCCGCTGGGCTTTAGGGGTGCTTCGCAGACTCCGGAAATGGGCCATCGATGCATCGATCTGCTGACCAGGGCGACCGGCAAGGAAGAACTCCACAGGAACGTCGAGCACCTTCGCCAGTTGCGGCATCAAGTCCGGCCTCGGACGGGACACGCCCGTCTCGTATTGGCCTACCGCCGCAGGACTCACACCTAGCTCTTCAGCGATGTCCTTCTTTGTCAGCCCGGCTAGGCGCCTGGCTTGAGTAAGCCGGATGGGATCGAACGCTGAAGCCACTGCCCGAGGAGGGACTCCACCGCGCTCCAGTCCGGGAAGAACTGGATGATCAGTTTTCATGGTTCTCGCTTGCCCTGGGTAGAGAGGGACGACCGCGCTGACCGAAGCATCGTCTAGCTTCCGATCTTCGGCTCCTCACGGGGCGCCAGCGGGACGATGGGCTCTTCGCCCTGGTCGAAGCCGGGGTGGCTCGCGACCTGCTTCGGGATGGTGAGCTTAGGCGTCGGGCTGTCAGCCAGTGGCAGCGGCTCCGGATCAACGGTCCATTCGAGCGTGCCGCTCTCGTCCGCGAGCGCCGCAACACCCCAGTAGGGCTTGAGGAGCCCGGCGGCGTTACAAGCGAATGGAACCAGAACCAGCCGGGTGTCGTCAGGAAGAGCGGCCAGCCTCGGCCTCAGTTCGACTGCGCTCGGATCGAACGCGTAGTTCCCGAAAAGATCTGCCTGCTCCGAAGGCGGGGCGAAGGCGAACAACTCCCGGATTACGGACCAAACATTCTGAATCTTGGCGTTTTTGACGTTGCTGTTCTGCTTAGAAAAGCAGAAGGGGTAGATCAGCCCGTTGCCGATGCGCACCAGGTCGAACTGGAAGCCGTTCGGCTTCACCAGTTCGGCCCCCTCGATGGTCTTCAGTTCCGAGCTGACCCGCTCGAACGCCCCGCGGTACCGCGCGACGCCGTGGACCTGGGTGGACGACACCTCGGCATCCTCCTGCGAGGAGCGCGCGTTCTCCTGCATGTCGACGAGCGCCTGCCCGAGTCCATTTCGCACCTGGAGAGCTCGCCCTTGGAGAGACTCCTCTTCACCGTTGAACAGCGTGCTTGCCCAGCCGGAAACGGGCACATCCATGTAGCTGACCCTTCTGGTTCGGCGCTTCACAGCGAAGCGGATTCGCGTTGTAGGCACTTTAGTTGATCTCGTCCAGCTTGCGCATGCGCTTGCGTAAAGAATCTTGAAGTGTGTCGGCCCGGTCATCGGGCAGATCTGATCCGCTGCATCGACGCAGGCGGGGCGGTCGCGCACGTGAGTGTCGGGGGGGCTGCCCCAAGAGCAGGGGCGACTGGGAGGAGGTCCTGGCCAAGGCCCTGCGGGGCGGGTGGTCCGACCTGCCGGCCATGCCCCGTGGTTGAGTACCCGGACCACTTAGGGAGGGGAAAATGATGAAGGAAGCCGGGCCGGAGTTTCCCGCAGCGTTCGACCAGGAGTTCGTCCTGCAGGATGGACACCACGGCTACTTCGGCAGGAACGTGCTGAAGGGGCTGGTGGACGGGATAGAGGGCTTCCTGGAGGAGAAGCGACGCACGCCAGGGTTCCGGAGCATGGGACCAGTGGCGCTGGGCGCGTTCCTTTGGCTCGACGACCCGGAGCTGGCTGCCTGCCTCGCGCGGTTCTCCCACACCTGTGTGGTCGTCTCCAAGCAGGGGCGCAGCAAGCGCGACCTGGAGAAGCTGGGCAAGATCAAGGCGCTTGCCGACGGCGACAATGGAATGTTGGCCAGTGCCTTCGCCGAGTTGACCGGCCTGGACTGGCTGGAGAACGACCGCGCCAGGGTGGTGGGACCAGGCTCGTCGATGCCTGACCTGGTGATCCCACCGCTGCGGACCATCGGGTTCCGCCGTCAGCCAAAGGGCGACATGGTGCCCTTCCTCCACACAAAGATCATGTTGCTCGGCGAGATGTGGTGGCACGACGAGGACGCCCTAGGCGGCGTCGCTGATGTGATCGGCTTCCGCCCGGAGCGGCTGTGGGTGGGCAGCGCGAATGCCACCCACCGCTCCAGGAGCAGCCTGGAATTCGGTATGTGGCTCGACGACCCGCAGGCCCTGAAAGCCGCCCAGACGTTCGTGGTCCAGCTGATGGCGCACTCCGAAGCGCTCGACCCGGACAGTGACCTGTTCCGGCCCGAGCTGCTGCCTGTGGACTACGACGACCAGGCCTTCGCCGAGTATGCCGCGGAATATGGGTTTGGCGACCCCGACGCCTGAACGGTGACCTCAACCCGCAGCGCGACGCCAGGCGATTGACCGCCTGAGGCCGTGCGCCGTCCATTAGTCGCGCTAGTCGGGGCCCAAGGCGTGGTCGTTGGCCCCGCCGCCGGTGAACCACAGAGTCTGGGCCTTGTCCGCAGCTGCCCGGCGCGTTCAACCAGTAGTGGCGCACCGCTCCGGCCATCATCCGGATGACGGGCACGTGCTCGGCTGGTCATTGACCGAGCGTGCACAAGCCAGCCCCGTCGTGGATGATCACGGAGGCGTTGACCGGCTCCGGGGCGGCGCTCAGGTCCGCGCCGAGGAGCCTCTCCCGCAGCGTGGGGGAGGTGACCTGGTCGAGCGGCAGCCAGACGGCCGCGGAGACCTCCTCGTCCTGCAGGGCCGTTTCGACGGCGGGGGGGAACGAGGCGGAAGACGAACCGGAAGTCGTAGTGAAGGTGGGCCGGTTCGCCCTTGGCGGGGTTGGCGTCGATGGCGTGGATGTCGATGTCGGCGGGCTCGTGGCAGAACGCGGCACTCTGGCGGAGCAGCCCCGGGGGGATGCCCGTCTCCTCGTGAACCTCACGCACGGCGGTGGCCATGAGCGTCGCGTCGTCAGGCTCACCATGGCCGCCCGGAGCGAGCAGCAGCCCTCCGGAGGCGTTGTGCCGCACGTGCAGGACCCGTCCGGCGTGATCGATCACGACGGCGCTGCACGTGATGTGCCCGGGGAGTGTCGCCCGGGACGTGATCTCGGAGGGAACATCGAGTGCCTCCAGTAACGGTCCCAGGGCGGGGCGCTCACCGGGGTGACGGTCGAGGTAGGCGGTGACGAGTTCACGGATGTGCGATCGCGCTGGGGGCATGGAGGCACCTTTTAGGGGGTGGAGGAGGAAGATCCGGCTCCGGCGGGCGCTGGCTCTGTGCCGAAGGCGGGCACGGTGGAGGGGCGCATGCCACGCACGGGGGAGCGCCACAGGACTACGAACGGTGCGCAGAGCAGGAGAGTGATCACGCCGAGAGCGGGCCGTAGTCCGACGAGGGTGCCGAGCACCCCAGCGAGGAATGCGGCGACCGGCCGCAGGCTGAAGGCGAGCCACGCACCGGTGGCCTGGGCGCGGCCCTGCAGATGGGCGGGGCACAGCTCTTGTCGGACGCTGCGCTGCAGTCCGCCGTGGGCTACGGCCGCCCCGGTCTGGATCAGTAGACAGACACCGATGACGGCTTGACCGGCGGTCCCGGGGTCAACGAGGACCAGCGGGATCTGTGCCAGAGGGTTGATGGCCAGAGCGGTGATCATGACGGGTCCGGCTCCCCAGCGCCGCTCCCATCTTCGCCACAGCAGTGCGCCGAGGAGGCCGCCGACCCCGCCGGTCCCCATGACGATGCCCAGTGCCGTGGGGCTCCAGGACAGTTCACGCAGAAGGTAGAGGGACCAGAGCGCTGAGCTGGCAGCCAGGGCGAACGACGTGGTGGCGTTGGACAGGACGATGGACCGGACCACGGGCGTTTGGAGGGTGTAGTCGAGGCCTTCGCGGATCTCCGTCCACTGACTGCTGCCCGCGGGGCGGGGTGCCGGCTCCGGTTCGCGGTGGCGGATGGTCAGCAGGCAGACGGCGCAGACCAGATAGGAGAAAGCGTCCAGTGCGATTGCCCGGGCGGCGCCCAGCACGGTGACCAGCAGCCCGCCGAGGTTGTTCCCGGTGAGGTCGGCCAGCGAGTTCGTCGCACCGAGTTTGGCGTTGCCCTCCTTGAGCTGCTCCCCGCGCAGCAGCGTCGGGAGGTAGCTGATCGAGGCGTTGCTCCCGACTACCTGAAACGCGGAGACGAGGAAGGCGACCGCGTACAGCTGGCCCAGGGTGACCTGTCCGACGGACTGGGCCAGAGGGATGCTGCTCAAGGTGAGCGCGCACAGGACATCGCACGTGATGATGATGGGCCGCTTGCGGTAGCGGTCGGCGATGACGCCGGCGTGGAGGGACAGCAGCAGCGCGGGCAGTTTGCCCGCGACGGCGATCAGCGCCACGTGCATGGTCGAGGCGTGGAGGTCCACAACAGCGATCACCGAGATACCGATCGTGGTGATCCCGAAACCGGCCACGGTCACGGTCTGACCGCCCCAGTACCGCCGGAAGTCCCCATGCCGCCACAGACTTGGCTCCGGAGCGGCTTCCGCCGCGGGCCGTCCTTCAGCTCTTTCCGCCCGCGGGCGGGTGCTGTCCCTTCTGCTCACGAGGAGACCGTTCCTTCTGCCGTCGCCTTCGTGCCGGTGACGCCGGTGCCCGGGCCCGGTCGGTCCGGGACCGAAGGCGACGGGGCACGGAACTGGGTGGCCTGCGGGCCGAGCTGCCGGAACGAGGGCACGCAGGCGATGATCGCGTCGCGATCGCGAGCTTTCTGCCCGCGCGGGATGGTCCTGCAGCGTGAGCCGGTAGGCGTCAACGTCGTCTCTTTCGGGAGGTGTTGGGGATTGCCCGGTTCAACGAGAGCGGACAGCGTTCGAGCACACGCCTTTCAGCCGAACCTCGAACCCCTGTTCTCCGGGGTCGGCGGGCGGTGTGTGATCCACGGCCCCGCCCACCGCCCGGAAGGACCGGCCGCGATCTTGGCCGGAAAGAGCGGCCTGGTCGTTCCCTGCGGGCGGCGCGGGACAATTCGACAGAGGAGGCGGTGGCGGAAGGCTCTGCCGGCAGAGCCCGGTGGTGTCCGCCGGAAGAAGGCGGCGGCGGGCTGGCACATCTGTCCGGACGGATCCGGCATCCGCTTGGCGTGGTCATGCGCGGCACCCGGAAGTTGCGGCTCCCGGAAGGCAACGCGGCCCGTGGGATGGGGACTTGCAGTGAGAGCCGATGCTCCGGGTTCGCGGGAAAGCACGGACGCGCCGCCCCGCCCGGCTTGTAGAGTGCGACCTTCTCTGTACGCCAGGACCACCTGCTGGAGCTCACTGTGCACCTGCTCGCTGCCTGTACCCGCGCGGCCGTATGGGAGGTGGCCCGGGGCGATCACTGACGCTGTCATCTCGCAGACCCTGGCCACGTACCTGGAGCGATACCCGGACGAGGCCGAGGCACTGGCTGCGCCGTTGCGGATGCTCGCGGGCGGCAGTGGCTTCGCTTCGCGGCGCAGCTTCCCGATGCATGTGACGATGGGCGCGCTCCTGGTCCGTGGCGGCCGGGAGATCCTGCTGATCGAGCATCGGGCGTACGGGATCACGTTGCAGCCGGGCGGGCATCTCGAGCCGACCGACGCCACGCTGGTCGACGCGGCCGTGCGCGAGCTCGCCGAGGAAACCGGACTCGACCCGGCGGGAGTGACCCTGGCGGATCCGGTGCCCGCGTACGTCGAGTACGGGCGTCTCCCGGCGCGCCCCGAGAAGGGCGAGCCGGATCATTTCCACCTCGACCTGGGGTACGCGTTCACGACGGATCGCGCGGACGTGGGGCAGATCCAGGAAGCGGAGGTGACCGGTGCTGCCTGGGTTCCGCTCGCAGATGCCGAACGGCTGGTCGGCCCGCGCATCGCCCGTGCGGTGAGCCGGACCGCCCGCGTCGGCTGATGCAGGCCCGGAGATCTCGGGCCCGGCCGTGGGACGGATGCGGCTGTGTTCCGGCCGATGTGCGGTGGGTCCGCGTCGTGGGCCGCTGTTCACGCCGGGGCCCCGTCGCACCGGGCGATGACGACGAGCCAACTGGTGACCGTCACGTCGTCGGGCCGGGTCAGGGCGTACGCCTTCTCCAGCAGTTCCATCTGCTGGTGGTAGGGGAGCCCGCTGGGCCGGGCGAAGACCGGGATGGACAGCCAAGCTCTGCGTTCGGCCATCGTGGTGTGCTGGGCGGTCACCTCCGCTTCCACCAGGGTCAGGCCGGCGCCGGCCAGGTGCTGGGTGATCGCGGGGAGCGGGAGCCGCGGGGCTGTATCGGCGGCAGGGCGCGGCAGGCGGTTGTCGCGGGTGGCGATCTGCTCGATCAGGGAGCCCAGCGAGGGACGGGCGGGCAGGTTCTGTGCGTCGGGGTGTTCCACTCCGGCGAAGCCGCCGCCGACGTTGAACACGAACCGCCGCCGGGCCGCAGAGCGCGGTGCACTGCGGCGAACACGGCGGGCACGTCTGTCTTCCAGATCGCTGAGTTGCACACGCGGCGTCGACGCCTCCGGCCGGGGTGTGCTCGGTGAGATCCTCCGCACGGGCCGTGATCCAGGTCAGGCGCGGATCGTGGACGGTGCGCCGGCCGATGCGCTGCATGGCCCAAGCGTTGTCGAGGGTGATGACCTGTGCGTCTCGCGGTGCCAGGGCGAGGGTGGCCTGGGCGGTCGCGCCGGTCCCGCCGCACAGGTCGACGATCGTGCGGCTGGTGATGAGGCGGGCGCGAGAGGCCAGGTCGCGACTGGTGCCCGTGTACGTCGGGAAGCTGCGGGTGAAGGCGGCGTAGGCCTCGGCGGTGGCCTCGTCGTCCCACCCGGTCAACGCGTCCTGCGTCAAGGTGTCCTCCTCGTATCGTCGTGGGTCGGGCGCCTGCCCCGGGTGCCGTCCACAGGTGGCTCCAGGGCGTGTGATCGCCGCGGGGGCTCAGTCGAAGGACGTCTTGCGGGTGCGGGTCCGCTTCAGTTCGAAGAAGCCGTCCGCAGCGGCGACGGCGAGGAGCCCGTCCCAGAGCTGCCCGGCGGCGCCCCCGCCGGGGGGGGGCGGGGGTGACGACGGGCCCGAACAGCGCGGTTCCCGCGATCCGCAGGACGGGCGTCCCGACGTCAAGGCCGACGTCGTCGGACGCCTCGTGGTGCGAGTCCTTGATGATCTGGTCGAACTGAGTACTGGTGGCGGCCGAGGCCAGCGAAGCGGGCAGGGCGCACTCGGTGAGGGCTTCGGTGATGACGGCCGGGTCCTCCCGGCGCCGCTGGTTGTGCAGCCGCGTGCCGATCGCCGTGTACAGCGGGCCCAGCACGAGGCGGCCGGCGTGCTCTACGGCGGCCGCACAGACCCGCACCGAGCCCCGGGCGGACTCCATCAGCTTGGGCTTCCCCTTCGCTTCGCTGAGATTTTCCGCCCTTGCCGCACGCCCCGTCGGGGCGTGCGGCAGGCGTCGGTGTCCGATGGCGTCACCGGCTTGGGAGGCCGGCGAGCATCGTGAGGACGGCGGCGAGTTCCGGCACGTCCCCGTGCCGCTCGTTCTGGCGTCTCGGGCATGGGCCACCTGCTTGGCCACTCTTCAATCCACACGTTTCGAGTGGTTGGAGTCGTGCGGCACTCGATCAGGGGCTTGAGCGCTCCTTCCGCAGGCCCTGGGCAGGAGCGGGACGGCGTGCGTGGAGACGGATCATGTCCAGGCCCCGCTGGAAGGTGCCCGGGGTTTCCGAGAGGTTGAGCCGCAGGAGCTGGCCGCCGGGATACAGCGCGTCCCAGGCGGCGGAGGTCCCGCCGTGGACGACGGTCGGGTTGAGCCGCAACCCTGCTCGCCCGCACAGCGTCACCCAGGGCAGGAAGCGCTCCTGCGGAATGCGGAGTTCGGCGAACGCGGAGTAGCCCCCGACCGGCTCCATGCCCGGGATGCGCCGCACGGGAGATCCGGGGCCGTCGAGTGCGTGAGCATTCTGGCGGAAGCGTTCGGCCATGACGGTCAGGTGATCGCGGATGCGGCGATAGGTCTCCTCCTTGGGCAGTGCCGCAAGACCTGCTCGGCTGACGCTGTCCTGGGCGATCCGGACGAGCTTGGCCGTCTGCTCGTGGGGGGCCTCCACCACGGTGAGGAGGCAGGCGTAGAAGATCATGACGACTTCGCCGACGGGGTCGCCGCTCATGGCCATCCGCTCGAAACGGTCGCGGGCCAGGTGCTGCAGCAGCGCCTCGTTCCGGGTGATGACGACGGCTGCGCGCAGCCCGGGCAGGGAGAGGTCCTTGGAGGCGGTGAGGATCAGGGCGGCCTTGCCCAGGTCGATGCCGTGGACGCGGTCGCGGAGTATCGCCGCGGGTTGCGGGCCTTCGGCTCCGATCTGGAAGGGGACGTCGAGAAGCGTGAAGTCCGGTTCGGCCCGGGCGGGCGGGGTGTGGCGGGCGCCAGTGACTCCGTTGGGGAGGACTTCGACGAGGCAGGTGCGTGCGAGCGGGGACGTGCTGGTGGGATGGAGGGTGCCGTCGTGCCGGTAGTAGCCGGTCACCGGGGCTCCCCAGCGGACAGCGCACTGGTCGAAGGCGTAGTAGTTCGGCAGCGGCAGGATCAGAGCGTGGCCGGTCTCGGAGAGATGCGCGATGGTCAGGCTGATGGCCTCGGTGCCGCCGCGGGTGAAGAAGATGTCGGACGGGTCTAGCCTCATGTTCAGGTGGTTGCCGAGGAGTTCGGCCATCGCCGCCCGCGCGCCCGCCCGGCTGCGGCTGGCGTACGCGGAGAGGGTTCCGTCGCGGATGAAGCGGTCGAGCAGGGCGGAGAGGTAGCGGGCGAGGTCCGGGGAGGGCGGGAAGCGGTTGCAGCCCTCCCCGAGCTCGATGGCCGTCTCGGTGTCCGGGGCGGCACCGTCGCGAAGGGCTCCGAAGGCGGTGAGGCAGTCGGCCTGCGCGGGGGCCGGGATGGTGTCGTGCACGGTGGCTCCGGTGCGCCATGGGCCGGGGCGCTGCCGGGCTTCCGCGGTGCGGACGTCGGCGAGATTACCGGATGGGGAGGGCCTCGGGGGCGGTTGGCTGCAACGGGGGGACCTCGTGCAGACCAGGACGCTGCCCGTTCGTCCCGGGCCCGGGGGTCAGGAGGATGCGGGCGGCCGCATCGAGGTCGGGTGTGTCGGTGTGCTGATCACGCCGCACCCAGATGGCGTCGATGTCTGCGCGTCGGGCCCCGGCGGCGTCGGCCTGGGGGTTGTCGCCGATCATGACGAGCCGGTGTGCGGGTCCCGCGGCCGCCCGCGCGAGCTGGAACGCCTGGGGGTGGGGTTTCTCGTAGCCGCTGGCGGCGGAGTTGATCACCGCCTGGAACCGGGTGTCGATACCGAGGGCGGACAGGAGCTCGGGGAGTTCGGGGACGTGGTTGGACAGGAGGACGTGCGTCCAGCCGTGTGCGGTGAGCCGGTCCAGGACGCGCAGCGTCTGCGGGTAGAGGCTCCACGCGGCGGGGTCGGTGTAGGCGTCGCGGGTTGCGGCAGCCACTGCCGCGGGATGAGAGATCCCGAGGCGGGTGAGTGCCTTGGAGACGACGCGGGTGATGTGATCCCACCAGACGTCGGGGTCGCTCAGCTGCGGGTGAGGCTCCTGATGAGCATTCCAGGGGAAGCCGGTGGCGAGAGCAGTGAACATCTCGGGGAAGGCCCAGCGGTGGCCGGGCTCTTGGACGTCCAGGACTTCCAGGAGGCATTCGGCCCACGTTCCGTGCCGGCGGTGGCCGAGCGTTCCGTCGAAGTCCCATATCGCGGTCTTGGGTGCCGTCACCACAGGCCGAGCGCTTCCAGGACGTGCGGTGCCTTGGGCTGCGGCACGGAGGGCTCGGCGGTGAGGAGGTTCTCGGGGAGGTCCGTCTTCCTGTCGAGTTTGATCATTTCGCGCCAGCACTGGGCCTGTGGCCACTGTTGCGTCCAGGCGGGACGCAGTTCGTCGGCGGGAATGTTCTCGAGGTGGCGTTCGCCGGCCAGGAGTCGGGCGGCGGTCTTGGCGCCGATGCCGCGGATGCCGGGGATGTTGTCGGCCGGGTCGCCCATCAGGGCGCGGAAGTCCGGCCACTGCTCGGCGAGGACGCCGTAGCGGGGCAGGATGTGCTCGCCGGCGGTGTAGCGGCGCTCCATGGCGAAACCCGTGTTCAGCAGGCGCACGCTGGGGTCGGCCAGGAGCTGGATGTAGTCCTTGTCGGTGGTCATGATGTCGACCGCGCGGCCGTCGGTGCGGGCGTGAGTGGCCAGGGTGGCGATGACGTCGTCCGCTTCGCAGCCGTCCTGTTCGATCCACCGGACGCCGCTGTGGTCGAGGGCGTTCTTGACCAGGATGAGGGACTCGATCAGGCCGGGATCCGGGGCGGGGCGCTGGGCCTTGTAGTCGCTGTCCCGTCCGACACGGGCTTGTGAGCCGTTCTCTGAGTCGAAGACCACGAAGATCTCGAAGCCGTCGGCGTGCTGGATCTGGGCTTTGCGCAGGAGTGCGGCGAAGCCAAAGACGCCGGTGCGGTCGATGGTCTTGTCACGGCTGGTGATGCGGGCGGCGAAGCCGAACCAGGCGCGGTGCAGGAGGTAGTGGCCGTCGATGAGCAGCAGGGGAGCGGTCATGGCGTGGCCTCCAGGGGATGGTGCGTGCTGGCGGGTGCCTGTGACCGTGGCGTACGGGCATCCGTTGCCGGATGACCATGGAGTGTAGTCACGGGGGTGGCGCGGGGCAGCCAGAACGTGGCCAGCAGCGTCGCGAGGTGCTCGGCGGCGTTGCGCTGCTTGAGAACCGTGCGGTGGGCGGCTGCCCGTAGCCGGGCGCGTTCGCTGCAGGTCAGGGCGAGTGCGCGGCGAAGCCCTTGGATCAGGGTTCCGGGAGCGGGGTCGTAGAGCAGGCCGTTGTGGCCGTCGGTGATCTGTTCGGGGAAGCCGTCGATGTTCGGGGCCAGGACGACGGCGCCGCCTTGTTGGGCCCACAGGGCGGTTTCGAAGACGATGTTGGCCAGGGTCTCGCCGCGGCTGGGGACGGCCATGGCGAAGGTGTCGGGCCAGGCGGCCAGCGCGCGGGGGATTGTCCGGTCGTAGCGGCCGATGATGGTGGCGCTGAGCCCGAGCTCGGCGCTGCGCTGCCGGTAGGAGTCGAGCAGGTTGGCGCGGTCGTCATCGGTGGGGACGGCGACCATCGCCAGGTGGACGTTCTCGCGCAGAGGGGCGAGTTCCTCGACGAGGAGGTCGAGGCCCTTGGTGTGGTCGGTGCGGCCGATCGCGGCGACGACCGGGCGGCCTGCGGGGATGCCGATGGCGCGCACGATGCGTTCGGCTTCGGTTCGGGTCGGGGGGGCGAGGTCGGCGGCGGTGAGGTCGAGCCCGGAGGGCCAGGCCCGGAGCGTGCCCGGATCGAGCCGGTACTGGTCCTGGAGGTGGCGGGTGAGGAAGTCGCCGATGTCCGCGACCCATGCGCGGGGGTGGAGGCCAGCAGCAGCAATGGCCTCTTCTTCCCAGGCGATGCGGCCGGGGTCGGGGTGGGGGCGTTCGGTGATGCGGGCGGTGGAGAACAGGGCCAGCAGCACCTCCACCCCCGGGTGGGTGTGGTGGGCGAGACCGGCGAAGGGGGTGTCGACGCCGATGGCCAGCACCTTTTTGTGCCGGTCGGCCAGGTGTCCGGCGGCGTGGGCGGCTTCGGCGGACAGGTGCCGCCAGGTGTCCGGGTGCCAGAAGGGGCGGTGGGTGTCGTAGGGCAGGGTGATCACCTCGCCGCCGAGGTCCTCGACGATCCGGTGGGCGTAGCGGAGGTCGTCCTCGTTGTAGCCCCAGGTGGCCGGGCCGGGCTCGGGGACGGCGAGATACGGGGTGAAGGCGCCCGCGTGCGCACTGAGGCGGTGGTGGTGGCGGGCGAGGGTGGCCAGGAACGTCTTGGTCTGGCGGCCGATGCCGTTGGTGTTGTTCGCGATGCCGTTCACGGCGCAGTACAGCAGCGCCTTGGTCGTGGACGTGGACAAGGGGGCGTCTCCTTCCCGGTCAGCCGGCGGCGTAGAGGTCTTCCGGGTTCGGGCGCCAGATCTTCGACTTCGCCGCGGCCGGCTTCATCCCGTGCGCGGCGAGCAGGCCGGTCAGGTGCCGGTAGGCGGCTTCCGTCTCGGGCTCGGTGGCGGCGAACAGGGTGTAGTTGTCCGTCATCCGCACGGCCGTCCATGAGGTCAGCTGCTGGTCGACGGGGGTCATTCTCAGGTTCGTGAGCATCGGGCTCAGGCCGCTGCCCGGCGCGAGCGGGTCGGGCAGGTCGCTCAGGATGCGGCGCAGCAGGGTGAGCACGCTCCCGTCGTGGACGAAGCGGGCGACGGAGCTGATCGCGTCCTCCAACGCGACGCCGTGGCTGGCGGCGGCGACGTCGATGTCGGCCACCCAGGTCAGACCCGCGTTCAGGTGCCGGGCGGCGGCCGCGACCGCGAGGGGCCGTCCGGCCCGCCGGTGCCAGCCGAACATCCAGGGCGGGTAGGCGTCCCGCTCCAGGACGGGCTCGACGGCGTTGCGCAGCGCCCGGTGGACGATCCGGTCGGTGACTGTGGGGATGGTGACGGTGTGCCGTTTGCCCCAGGCATCGAACTCCTCGGTGCGCAACGGGCCGGGCCGCCACGTTCCGGCCGACAGCGCCACGGACAGGGCCGTGATGCGGGCGGGCATGTCCTGGCGGAAGGATCTCCAGGTCATGCCGTCCGCGCCGGGGGAGCCGGTGCGGCCCATGCACTGGCGGGCGGCCCGCTTCAGGGCCCGCTCGCTGACGGCTTGGCGCATCAGCGAGTGCGCTGCCGTACAGCTGGTCACCTGATCATCCCGGTCGAGGCCAGGAACGCCTGGGCGACTGCGGTCGGCGTGTGGGCGGCGACCTGACGCGGCCCGTGCTGGGAGGCCGCGTGGTAGGCGGCCGGGTCGCCGAGCAGGGCTGCGAGCGCCTTCCACAGGGCTTCGGGCCCGTTCTCCAGGGCGGTCAGCCTTCCGGCCGGTCCGGTGAGGGCGGGCAGGTGCCCGAGCCCGTAGCCGACCACCGGCGTGCCCACGGACAGGGCTTCCGCGGCGACGTTCCCGAACGTCTCCGGGCTGGTGGAGGAGATGACCGTGGCGGCGGCTCCCGCGAGGAAGCCGGGCACCTGCTGCCAGGGCAGGGCCGGGAGGATCTCGACGTCAGGCAGGGCGGCGGCCAGGGCCCGGCACTCGGTGACCACCTCGTTCTGCATGCCCTGCCAGTACTCGAATCCGGCCTCGGCCAGCACGATCTGCAGCGGCCTCCCCAGCCCGGCCGGGTAGGCCTTCAGCATTTCGGCGATGCCCTTGTGCGGCTCGGCCCGGGCCACGATTCGCACCGGCCCGCGCTCACGCAGCACGTCCCGCTCGTCCGGCGCCGGCGGCTTGATGATGTGCATGAGGGCGTTGGGGACCACGGCCCATTCGCCCGTGTCCACGCCTTCGCGGGCCAGTTCCTCGATCATGAAGTCGCTGACCGTCAGGACGCGGCCCGGGCGGTGGCCCAGACTCTGGTACAGGGGGGCGTCGGTGCGCGGGACGTGCACCATCAGCGCGGTGGCCATGTGCGCCGGGGCCGGGCTGAGGTAGCCCAGCCCCCACACGGCGTCCACCCAGCACACGAGATCCACCGTGCTCCCGGCCAGGAGGCGGCGGACCTCCTGCTCCACAGCTGCGGGATCGGCGAGGAGGGCGGTGAGGTTCTCCTCCAGCGCGGGGCGCGGCAGGGTCAGGCTGTCCAGGCGGAGAAGGTCCTCGCCGTCGTCGGGGGTGGCGGGGCCGGCGGCGATGATCAGGGCGCGGTGGCCGAGTTCCCGCAGGCCGGTGGCGAGGGAGGCGATGCTGCGCTCGATCCCGGCGGGCTCGTCGGGGTTGTGGGTGAGCAGGACGAAGGCGATGTTCACTTGGTGGCTCCAGTGGTCGCAGGGCTGGGGGCGGTGTCACGGACGGGCCGCAGCCCGATGCCCGGCGAGACGATGCTGGGCGGGACGTCGTTGGCGTGAGCGCACTCGGCGTATTGGGAAAGGGAGTTGTAGGAACCGCCCCGCAGCAGGGCGATCCGGTCGCGGCGCCACGGCGCCGTCGTCCACTCCCACACGTTGCCGCCCACGTCCCAGACACCGTCCGGGGTGCGGCCGGCCGCGTGGGACCGAACCGGCGTGGGGCGGCCGGGGCCAAGGCCGCGCAGGTTGGCATGCCCGGGCCCGGGCATCTGGTCACCCCAGGGGAAGCGGCGAACTGCGCCCGCGGCCATCCACTCCCATTCGGCGGACGTCGGGATCCGAGCCCCGAGCCGGTGCGCGAGCTGGGCGGCCTGGGGCAGCGTCAGGCCGGTGACCGGCATCCCGGCGACGGCCAGCGGCGTCGACGCCCACCACAGCGTGGCCACCTCTTGGGCGGGGTGCCACTCCCCGGCCGCAACGGGGCCGCCGGGTATACGGATCCACCCCACCGGATCCACGTCTGCCGCTACCGTGGAAGGGTCCCGGGCAGCAGGCACGCTCCCCGGAGGAAGAACCGGTCCGCTCACCAGCACACGCGGGCTTGCCTCCGGCGAAAGACGGCCCTGTCCGGGCGCTCGCCCGCTCACCGGACCACGGCCCCGGCAGCCGCGAGGAGCTGGCCGCCGAGGGTACCTCTGTCGGCGAACGCGCCGCTGAGGCTGTGGTTCAGGGTGCGGGCCTGATCCTGGCGGACACCCCGCATGCTCATGCACATGTGGGCGCCGTCGGCGACCACCCCGACGTCCGATGAACCGGTCGCCTTGGCCACATCCGCAGCGACGCCGTCGACGATCCGCTCCTGGAGCTGGAGACGATGCGCGTGAACGGAGACGATCCGCGCGAACTTCGACAGACCCAGCACGCTCCCGCACGGCCGGTAACCGATCGTCAACTCCAGCCTCATGGGCAGCAGATGATGCTCACACAAGCTCCAGGCCACGACGCCCCGCACGATGACCAACCGGTCCGTACCGGCGGGCAGGTCCTCCTCGAAGACGGTGTCCGTACGGCCCGCGTCGTGGTCGAGGAATTCCGTCCACCAGCGGGCGGCCCGCTCCGGGGTGCCGCGCAGCCCCTCACGCTCGGGGTCCTCACCCACCGCCTCCAGCAGCTGCCGGTACAGGTCGGCGACCCGCGCGACATCCACGCGCGGGCGCGCCACGAGGTTGTCCAGTTTCGTCATCAGGCAAAGGCCTTTGTCGCGGTCCGTGCACCGGCACGGAGAACGGAAAGGGCGTTCGGGCCCTCGTGCAGCAGCAGGTCCAGCGCGCTCAGGCCCGGACTCCAGCCCGGCGCCCGGCCGTAGCGCGGATGCGAGTACGTGGCGACCTCGACCGTGATCGCATGCTCGGTCAGCAGGCCGTGGTCGAGGTAGGCCAGCGCACCGGTCCCCACCCGCAGTCGCGTCGCGCCCCGCTGCCGGCAGAGGTCGATGAGCATCCCGGTCTGCCGTCCGGCCGGAGGCCGTTCGCTGGTGCGGACCATCGTCACAGGCAGACCGAAAGCGTCGAGCAGCAGCCGCAGCAGCGCCTCGTTCACGTCCGCGAGGTGAGTCCAGGGCGCGAGGTAGAGCGCTTCGAGGGCCTCCCGGTGCGCGGGCCAGTACGGGGCGTGCCCGTACGTCTGGGCGAGGCTGCGCCAGTGCCGACCGGCCCAGGCGTCGTCCGCGATCCGGGTGTCGGTGATGCTCTGGCCGAAGTGGCGCCGCACCGGCACGGTGAGCCTGACCGGTCCGGCGGTGCCGCGGATGTAGTTGCGGTTCTGCCACCCCCGTTCGGTGAACTGCACGTGGTCCAGCAGGACCAGTTCGTCCGCGTCGGCCAGCCGTGAGAAGTAGCCAGGCCAGGGTAGATAGGCCGGCTGGTGGGCGACCAGCACATTCCCGCCCATCAGCAGGCCATCCGGTAGGCCACGAAGGCCTCCGCCCGCTCGGCACCGCACGACGCCCCGGCCGCGGCGTCGAGCGCCCGGATACGATCCAGGGACCGCGGGTGGTCGCCGTCGCGCAGCTCGCGGGCGTAGCACTCCAGCGCCTTGTCCTTCACCGCGGCGGTGCCGGTGACGTCGACCCACACGCTGGGTCGCGGGAACTGCGGGCTCCAGGCGTGGTCCTCGGGCCCGTGGAACCCGAGGACCATTCGGGGCCAGTGGCGTAACGCCCCGCTGGGCCGCGCCGCCGCGTAGGCGGCCTGGTGGACGACTTGGTGGTCCTGGTGGACGGCGCCCGCCGCCGGGATGAGGAGCGCGTCCGGTTCCTGCGCGGCCAGCGACAGGTCCGGGCCGGCCTCGATGAGGCGGACCAGTTCCGCGACGTGACCGGCGAGGTCGCCGGCCCGGCGGTCGTCGCTCCAGGCGATGTGGCGGCCGCTGACGCCCAGGACGTCACAGGCCGCGTTGAACTCCTGGTGCCGCAGCCGGCTGTCGGTGGGTGTTCCCCACCGGGGCTGGGTCAGGCACGCCACCGCCAGGACGTGCACCTGAATTCCGACGGCGGCCAGGCGGGCGATGGTGCCCCCGGCGCCGAGGGTCTCGTCGTCGGGGTGCGGGGCGACCGCGAGAACGTGGTCGCCGGGGCTCAGGCCGAACATGGGCCTACCTCCTCTTGATCCGTGGAAGGGGAACGGGCTTAGGGGGCACCGGTCAGCCGCGCGTTCGGGGTGCCCGGGGCTGGCTGCGCAGACGGGTCACCGGGGGAAGGGCTTCCAGTCGGCCGGATTCCGGGGCGGGCTCCCAGGGGAAGTGGACCCAGTCGGCGACGTCCCAGCCCCAGCTGTCGAGCGGGTAGTCGGAGCCCTCGTTGCGGCAGAGCACGGCCGTACGGACACCGGACGGGCCCACCGTGGCGGTGAGCATTTCCGCGATCGCGTGCAGGGTGGCCCCCGAGCCGCAGATGTCGTCGACGACCAGCAGCGAAGCGGCGGCGGGCAGCGCGGTGAGCGCGCCCTTGTTGTGCCGTCGGTCGAGGAGGACCCGGCCGGTGGCGGCCTGCTGGATACCCACCGGCGCGTTGTGGCGGGCCCGGACGACGACGGCCGGGACGCCGAGCTGCTCGGCGACGACCTCGACGAGGGGGACACCGCCGCGGGCGATCCCGAGGACGGCCGCCGGTCCGAATTCGGCTTCCTGGGCGGCGATCAGGCAGGCCGCGGTGAGGAACTCGGCCTGGGCGAGCTGCCAGACTCGGCGGTTCTCGAAGATGCGGGTGTTCACGGCCAGCTCCAGGAGTCGAGGACGGCGTGGATATCGGCGTGGCGGTCCATCGCGTCGGTGATCAGGTGTGTCCTGGTCACCGGGACCGTGCCCAGGACCCCGGCGTACGGGGCCTCCATGAGCAGCAGGGCCTCCGAGGAGGGGAACCGCGCCAGATGCCGGCGCAGGACCGACTGCGCCGACCCGGCAAGGACGCTCGCCCGCTGCTCGGTCATGGGCTGCTCATACGTGGTGACGGGCGCGTCGGCGGTCACCAGCCCGTACAGGGCCGACAGCACCAGGACGCGGCTGCGCAACACGCCGTGCGCGTTGACCCTGTCGCGGATCAGCGGGACGACCCACCCCTCGTACAGGTCGAGCGCGGGCAGGGGGGCGGTGGTCACCCGCTTCTCCTTGCAGCACGCCACGACCACCAGCCCGTCGGTGACGGCGAGCTCAGCGGCCACGTTCGTCACCCCACAGCAGCACGTGCAGGCGCGTGCTGAGCCGGTAGCCCCGCTCGCGTACCGGGCCTTCCAGGGTGCGCATCCCCTGGAGGATCACCTCAGGGTCGGTGCCCTCCGGCATCACCGAGATGCAGGTCAGGGCGTAGGCCTCCTCCAGCGCGGCGATCTCGGCCACCTCCGAGGGCTCGGAGACGACGAACTTGAAGCGGGCCCGCCCGGTGGCGACGAAGGCCCGCAGAACATCGGGGACCAGACGCCGTGTCTCCGGCATGGCGGCTCCGAACCTGGACAGCTTCGGGGAGACGTTGAAGTACACCCCGGCCGCAACCAAAGCCTCGGCCGGGGCGATGGTGCCGTTGGTCTCGATCTCCACCTCCCGGCCGGCCGCCCGCAGCCCCTTGACCAACTCGGTCACTCCGGCCATCTGGATCAGCGGCTCGCCGCCGGTGATGACCACGAGGTCCTCGGGCTGGTCCACCGCCCACGCCAGCAGCCCCTCGACGCTCTCGTAGTGGGCCTCCTTGCGCAGGTCGAACCGCTTGTGGTCCCAGCTGTAGGGGGTGTCGCACGGCGAGCAGATGAGGTTGCACAGGGCGAGACGGATGAAGCACGCGGGCACCCCGGTGCTGGGGCCCTCGCCCTGGACCGTGCTCCCGAACTTCTCCGAGACCCGGATCCGTAACCCGGCGTCCTGCAGCGCGCTCACGCCGTGCCTCCCGTGTACTCGGCCCAGCTGGTCTCCGTCTCCGAGACCCGCAAGCACGCCGCGTTCCAGCCCGCCCCTGCCATGGCCCGGTCCGCCAGCCACTGGGAGAAGTGCCGGGCGAGGTTCTCCGACGTGGGGTTCAGACCGGGGATCACCTCGTTCAGGACTCGGCCGTGCACGGCGCTGCGCAGGTGCTCGCGCAGCAGCACGGGAATGTCCCCGACCCGGGGGACGGCGGAAACGGGCACGCTTAGGACGTAGGAGTGGCCGTGCAGACGTCCGCACAGATGGCCCTCGGGCAGCCCGCGAAGCTGGTGCGAAGCCTCGAATGGGGCGAACGCGGCCGACGGCAGGGGCTGCGTCCGCCCGGTTCGGACCTGGACCCCCTCCAGCACGGACACGACGTCGGACGCCAGATGGCCGCGTGCCCATCCCAGGAGGTGCTGGGCGATTCCCTCGTTGGAGACGTCCTTGACGCAGTCGTTGAGGATCTGGTGGTCCAGAGCCCCGTCGATGTACCGCTTGAGGGGAGCCAGGTCACCGAAGTCGGCGACAAAGCCCTCCGGGCTGAGCACCGCGGAGGACAGCACGGCCTCAGCGGTGAACGAGTGACCGTCGTACCGTCCGTCGTCGAGCCGCCGCGTCGCCTCGAAGCGGAAGCCCTTCCCGATCCGGAAGAGGCACTGCGTGCTGCTCATCGGACGGCACCTTCCTGTGCTGGCACGTAGATGGTCGGGTCCCCCACTCCGGCCTCGGCGAACGCCTCCTGGCGCTCCACACAGGTCCCGCAGGCTCCGCAGTGCGCAGCGCCGCCCTCGTAGCACGACCACGTCAGCGCGAACGGCACGCCCAGCCGGACGCCCTCACGCACGATGTCGGCCTTGGTCAGGTTCAGGAACGGGGCGACGAGCCGGAAATCGTTGGCTATGTGCCCCTCGTTCGCCGCCTTCATGGACGCCTCGATGAGGGTGAAGAACTCCGGACGGCAGTCGGGGTAGATCGCGTGATCCCCGGAGTGCGCGCCGAACGCGACGGCGTCCGCCCCCGCCGCCACCGCGGCGCCGGCCGCGATCTCCAGCATGATCGCGTTCCGGTTCGGGACGACCGTGCTGCGCATGGTCTCGGCGCGGTAGTGGCCGTGCGGCACCGTGATGGCCGGGTCGGTCAGGGCGGAGCCGCCCAGGATCCGGCCCAGGGACGTCAGGTCGACGATGTCGTGGGAAGCGCCGAGCTGATCGGCCAGGTCCGCGGCGTGGGCCAGTTCCTTGACGTGGCGCTGTCCGTAGTTGAACGAGAGAAGGCTGACGGTGACGCCCTCGTCGCGGAGCTTGTAGGCCGTGACGGCGCTGTCCAGGCCGCCGGAGAAGATGAGTACCGCGTGCCGGGGTACGGCGGTTCGAGGCATGGGTGTGCCCTTCCAAGGTCCCCCGGACCGTGTCCGGGGCAGTGGATTGTGTGGACCTGGGGTCTGCGGGCGGGGAGGAATCCGCCAGCCGTGCGAGCGGGGTCGGACTACTTCCGCCACCGCCTGGTAACAGTGAGCCCGAAGCGGGCAGGATGAGGCACCGGTGAGCCGCGCTCACTCATACACTCCGCGAACTCACGTACAAGGAGCGCCACATGACAGGCCAGGGGGAACCGTCGTTCGCAGCGGAGCTGAAGCACTTCCGCGAAGTGAGAGGCCTGGCCAAGGCGGAGCTGGCCCGCCGGCTGAAGATCTCCCCTTCGTACGTGAGCCACCTCGAATCCGGACGGGAACGCGGCTCCTCGGATCTCGCCCGCCGCCTCGAAACCGAGCTCGATGCGGGAGGAAAGCTCTGGAAGGCGTGGAAAGACGACGACAGCGGCCCGCAGCTCGTCCCGGAGTCCGCCGACGTCCCGCCGTCCGCGGGCATCCTCGTGCTCGAAGACTCCGCCGCCCTGCGCTACGACGGCACCCACTACCACCTGACCATGCACCGACGACTCCGGAACACCGGCACCGAGCCGATCACCCGCTATCTCGTCCGCATCGCCGTCGACCGCTACCCGGGCGAACCCGAACGCTCCAACGCCCTCTATCGGGCGCATCCCCTGACCTGGGAAGAACTTCAGGTCGAAGCGCACTGCGGCGACGAACAGATGGGGCGCGTCATCAAGCACGACCGTGATGCGTTCAAGGAGATATGGCTCGAGTTCGCGAACTCTCGCACCCGCTTCCCCCTCTACCCAGGACAAGAAGCCGGCATCACCTACAGCTACTCCGTCACAGCCGACAAATGGGGCCCCTGGTTCCAGCGAGCCGTCCGCCTCCCGACCCGCGAACTCACTGTCAGCCTGTCCTTCCCCACCGATCTCCAGCCCACGGTCTGGGGCACCGAAACCTCCCTCAGCGCCAACGCCGCACCCTTGCGGACGCCCCCCGCCCACGCCGTCGACGCAGACCACACGGTCTACACATGGACGACCCTGGACCCGCCGCTCCACGCCCGGTACCGGATGGAGTGGCGGCTGAAGACCGAAGACCCTGCAGAGAGCGAGCCCGTGAATACCCCCGCCCCCAGTGCCCTCATGGCCACCGCAGGCATCATCCAGGAAGGCGACATCATCCTGCAGTCCGTCGCCCAGCCTTTCGACCTGCCATCTGAGGCCGACGACGCCCGCCGCGTAGTGAGCGAACTCAGCGACGCGATCACGCGCGTCAGAACCCTCCACGACTTCGGCAAGGGGATGGGCATCGCCGCCCCGCAGATCGGCATCAGCCGCGCGGCTGCAATCGTCGTCCCGCCGGGCGACGGAGCCTCCCCGATCGTCCTGCTCAACCCCACCGCCGTGGAGTCCTCGGCTGAAACCGACCGTCAGTATGAGGGATGCCTCAGCTTCTTCGACGTACGAGGACTCGTCCCCAGGCCCCTGCATATCGTCATCAACCACACGGACATCGAAGGAACACCCCACCTCACCCGATTCGAGCACGGTCTGGCCCGCCTGGTCCTGCACGAAGTCGACCACCTCGACGGCCGCCTCTACCGCACCCGAATGGAGCCGGGCACGGAACCGATCCCCGTCGAGGAGTATCGAGGCACCGGCCGGCCGTGGAACTACCGCTGACCTGAGCCCGGCAGGGCGGCATTGCCGAGGGTGCACGGCGAGCGGCTGGACGCAGCCGCCCTGGAGGCCGGCGTGGAAATGCCCGGCGAACTGCCCGCTGTGCCCGGCCCCCTGGTTCACTGGTTGGCCCCCCGGGGCTGCGGCCGTGCCCTATCCGTGGTGCGGCGCGGTGTGCCGGCCTTGTCCTGGTGGGTGGGGGCGGTGTCGCTGGTAGGTGGGTGCGGTACGTAGGAGCCGATTCCGTTCCTGGTGACCAGGAGTTCTTCAGCGATCAGCGGGGCGAGCGCTCTGCGTAACTGCGTCTTGCCGACGCCGAACTCCTCCAGCAGTCGGACGGTGATGGGCTCGCCGGGCTTGATCGTGCCGTCCCGGACACGTTCCCGCACGATCTCGGTGAGCTGCGCCGGCGTGGGAGCCGGGGCTGGGGCACTGTTTTTGCCCAGCACGATGACCACGGAGTGGCGGCGGCACACACGTCCGTCCGCCTCCAGTGCGTGCATGGCGGTCCTCAGCGCGGAAGAGGTGACGCCGAACCGGACCGTCAGGACGCTGTGGGCCGGGAGCCTGCTGCCTGGCGGGTAGGTGGTTGTGTCCGCGAGCATGTCGACAACCCCTCGGTAGGCCGCGCGGGCGGCGTGCAGCTTCGACGAGGTACCGATCAGGTACGCACTGACGACGGGCGTGGCGTCCGACGAGGTCGGGCTTGCCTGCGCGGGGCCGGGGTCCGGCGGATGCCCACGGTGATGGTCGGGTTCGCGGGCGAGGCGAGGCGATACGTACGTGCCGGAGCCGGTCTTGACCAGGAGTCCTTCGTCGGCGAGCGGCCGGAGAGCGGTGGTCACGGTACACCGATGGACCTCGAACTCCTTTACCAGCAGGGGTACCAGAGGTGTTCCGGGCTTGAAAGTGCCGTCAGCGATACGCTCCCGCACCGTGGTGGCGATGAGCACGAACTTGTTCGGGGCCGGCTCGTAGCCCTCGCCGAGCACGAAGACGCCCAGTGGGGGGCGGATCCACACACGCCCCTGGGACGCGAGGGCCTCCATGGCGGCACCCACAACCGCCTGAGCAACGCCGTACTGCCGGCACAGTGCCCTGTACGTCGGCAGTTTGGTGCCCGGCGGGTAGGTATCGGTGTCCGCGAGGAGGCTTTCCAGCCCGTCGTAGACCCGGCGCCTGAGGGTGCCTGACTCGGGAACGGCCAAGGAGGGGATGGGTGCGGGCCGGCTCACTGGCTTTCCGCCCAGGTCCTCTGCCGTGCCGCGTCGGCGGGACGGATCCTCGTGCCCAGGAACGCGGCGAATGAGCGGCCCCCCTCGTCCAAGGTGCCGACCTCGCGGTGCGGGAGTAGCTGGGAGACCTCTCCTGCACGGCACTCCAGAGACAGGGTCGGTGCTGGTGTGACCTGGTCGGTGACGGCGGCGTGTATGGCGGGGGTCTCCCGTGCGTCGCGCCGAAGGTGACGGACGACGGTGCCGGAGCCGGAGCCGGTGACGGAGGTTCGGTCCGGGCTCCATCCCAGGGTGGTGCGCAGGTGCTCGGCGAGCCTCTCCGGAGCGACCGCGATGCGCAGGTGGGTATGTCCGGCGCGAGCGGCGCGGTCCGCGAGCCACGTGGTGAGGATCCAGGCCACGGGACCGTACACGGACCCGGGATGGGTGATTATCCGGCTCACGTCCACAGCTGCAGCGCCGCCCCGTCCGGCAGTGTCCGCTCAACAGTCCGGTCGAAGTGGGGATGCGTACGTTGATCCTGCTGGCCCGCAGCCATCCTCATCCACTGGACCTTTCCTGGCTGGTGGTCCTGGACCACGCCATGCTGCACAGCAGCCAGTTCGACGGTCCGCCCAGTCTCCATCCGCGCCTGCCCGCCCAGCCGGGCGAGCTCGGTATGAAGCGGCAGACGATGCAGGAAGGGCTGGAGGTGCTGTTGCGCGCCCGTCTGGCTACGGTCGAGGCGACCGAGGGCGGGATTGTCTACCAGGTGACCCCGCGCGGCTCGGGGTTCGCCGGCATCCTGGAGGCCCCGTACGTCGGCGAACTGCGTCAACGCGCGCAGTGGGCCGTGGAGCAGTTCGCCTCGACCATGGACGCGGTGACGGCCACACGTGACATCACGACCCGCTGGCACAACGAATTCATCACCCAAATGCGGCACTTGGGGGTCGGTCGTGGCTAACTTCACCCTGACCCATCTAACGTACGCCGGTGCGGGCCTGCCGACGGCCCGTGTGGAGTTCGACCCCAAGTTCACGGTGATCTACGGCTCCTCCAACACGGGCAAGACCTTCCTGGTCGACTCCATCGACTACATGCTCGGCGGTCATGTCCGTCCCTCTATCCCGCGCGCCGAAGGATACGGACAGATCCTGCTCGGACTGCTGCTCCCCGACGGCAGCCCTCTCACACTGGTCCGGAAGCCCGGCGGTAAGAGCATTCACGTACACCAGGACGACCTGAGGGAGCTCTCCCACGCCACCCCCAACGTGATCGTCTCGGCCCGCAGGATCCGCAGCCGCCGTGACATCTCGCACTACCTGCTCAGTAAACTGGGGCTGGACGACACCTATGTGCGCACCAACGAGGGCGGCAACACCGAACTGCTCAAACTGGCCGACCTGACCCACCTCAGCGTGGTCACCGACACCCGCATGATCGATCCGAATCCGCCCTCGCAGCGCACCCGCGGCACCGCGGCCAGGACGACTGCGCGCTCGGTCATGAAGCTGATGCTGACCGGTGAGGACGAGCCCCCGGCGACCAAACTTCCCAATGCTGCTCAACGGCGCGTCCAGCGCGGCAAGATCAACCTGATTGATTCGCTGGCACTGGACCTGCACGCCAAATTCTCCCGTGACCAGACCCCCGACGAGCTGCGAGATCAGCTGGCCCGGTTAGAGGACAGTCTCAACGACATGGCCCGCTCGCTGGCCGGCGAGTCCGAGCAGCAGGCCCGCGCCGTCGCCGCCCGTGCACACCTTGCCGAGATGGATGCCGAGCTGGAGGCACGCCTGAGTGAGGTGCTCGACCTGCTGGGGCGATTCGACACCCTGCGTCAGCAGTACGAGACAGACCTCGCTCGCCTGGAGATGGTCAGCGAGGCGGGCAACCTGCTGGGCTACTTCAAGGTCGGCCGCTGCGTATTCTGCGGGGCGGACCCCGAACACCAGCAGGCCCAGCACGGCCACCAGGAGACCACCCAGCTGCACGAGGCCGTGCTTGTCGAGTCGACCAAGACGCACTCCCTGCTCGCCGACCTCCGGCTGACCATTGAGGGGTTGGAGAGCCAACGCGTCGATCTGGCCGAACGCCGCACTGCCCTAAGCACGCAGGCGGCCGAGGCCGACCGGGCCCTGGTGCAGATAGAAGCGCGACTGGCCCCTCTCCGCGATGAACTGCAGGAAACTGTCGACGAGCGACTGCGCGTCGAACGCGACCTGGAACTTCGAGCCAGGCTCGATGAACTGGAAGAGCACCGCTCCCAGCTGGTGGCCCAAGGTGCCCTGCCGTCCAAGCGGCGGGAATCCCTGATCGCGGGCAGGATCCTGTCGTCGTTCGACGAGATCTTCCAACGCACCCTGGATTTCTGGCGGATCCCCGATGTTGAAGGCGCCGGCTACGACCCCTACAGCGGGGACGTCAGTGCTGGCGGAACGGCGCGCGCCGGCCATGGCCGGGGCATGCGCGCATTACTGCATGCCGCGTTTTCCATTGCCCTGGCCCGCTACTGCCTGGACCGCAGACTCCCGCATCTCGGGTTCCTCGTCCTGGACTCCCCCCTGGTTACGTACAAGGAGCCGGACTATGACGCTGACCGCATCCCCCCGAACGTGATCGACCACTTCTACCGCTCGTTCCTGGCCTTCCCTGGCCAGGCCATCGTCGTCGAGAACGCGACGCCACCCCCAGACGTCCTTGAGCACGCACGGATCGTCAACTTCAGCGGCAGCGGGGCCCGCCCTGGCTTTTTCCCCGCGCGTCCCAGCACCACAACCGGACCTGAGCAGCCCCGTACCCGCAGGGGGTGAAGCGCCGAGGGGCCCGGTACGCCTTCTATGTCAAGGGGATCTGTTCGGGCATACGACGGTTGCCGTGAGGGCCTTGCAGTGCTCTCAGGGGTAGCTCAAACGGTAGCGGCTGGCCGAAGCGCGAACAGATACGCCGAACTTGCCCGTGAATCTTGATGGGATGCCTTGCGGCCGGACGCGTCACCCAGGGGGGCGACTAAGGGGGGACTATCCGCATCAGACAACGTTGACTCTGCCAGCGATGGCGCGTAAGCACAGGCCCTCAGTGGCGGTATCGAGCCGGGGCGGCGTACACGTCAGGCCGACGTTGTCCGCAGCCGCATGTGAGACTCGACGACCGTGGCCGAAGTTAACCAGTTTGGCTGCGCTTAAGAACAGGTTGGACCACACTGCTTAGGTGATCAATCTGCTCATTCAGTTGGCATGGCTCGCCGCCCTCCTGATCGCCCTGTTCGCGGCATGGGCCATCTGGGATGCATCCGCACCGCTGCGTCGTCGGATTCGGGTGGGACAGCGTTGGCAAGCGTGGGTTTCAGCCCGCGCGATGCGGCGGGTGCGGAACGCCGTCGTGCACTTAGCGATACCTGGAGTACCAACAGCAACCGGGGTTCCGTGGGTGCTAACGCGCCAATGGTTTAGCGTGGTTGAAGCCGTCAAGGCCTGGTACGTGCTAATGCCGGCGGCGCTCGTTTTGCACGTGATCCGATTATTCGTTCTCATGATCGCGTTGCTCAACGTCGGCTCGATTGTTGCTGCCGCAAAATTCGTCGTGGAGAACCCGCCAGGCAGCAAGCCCGCACCACAGCCGCACTGCCGGACAGCGGATCAGGCCAATGTCCAGCCAGATGAATCTTCCGCTCCTCCTCTCTCTCAGTGTGAGCCGAGCTTAGACCCGCTCGGCTCGCTATGGGGCGTGGGCCGAGAAGCAGTCCACTGGGTGGGGGCGAGAGTGGGCCCGGCAGTGGCCGAGCCTCAGGCTGACATCATCGGCACGGCCAAGGTCCTGACTGCGCTTGTATTGTTAGTAATGGCTGTCCCGTTCGTGCGGGCCATCGTGCCGGTCGCGCACCGCATCCTTGATGCAGACGAGAACGGTCGCCGACCGTGGCAACGCCACGAGACCGCTCCCCATCCTGTGCAGGCAATTGATGTGACCAGGTGGCAGCCGGTGGTGGTGCTTCTGGCTGTCTGCGGAAGCGTTGGACTGGCCCACAAGCAGCTGGAGTCCCGTGATGTGCTTAATGCGCCACGGGTCAGCCTGAAGGCAGCCGAGAGAGTGGTGTGGAACGCTTGGCGGGTCCGGCAAGGATACGTACGGCCGGAGCGTCGAAATCAGTTGAAAGAGCACGCGGCGCAGGTGGTTGGAGCCATTCGCGCAATAGAGTCCAGACAAGATAGCGGAGCCGATACGGGAAAGGTATTCGAAGACACGGCGGCCATGCTGCTAAAGATCGCTCAGCGGTACACCGAGGGGCGCACCTTGGCCCTGCTGGACCCCGCAGACCTCAAGCACGTGACTCCAGCAGTGAATAGGGAGCGCGTGCGGCTGGTCGCCTTCGGATTGATCGTAACGGGAACTGTAGCTGCGGCCATGGCGGTGCCGGGGATGACGGAGCAGGCGGCGACGCCGCTGATCGGGATTGTCTCTTTGATCACCTGGAGTGTGCTGTACGGGGGGCGGATGGTGGGCGCCGGCCTAGTCGATGTGATGAGAGGCCAAAGTCGCACCTAGCGCTTTATCGCGCCGCCGTCATGCCGGCAACCAGTTCCATCGAACTGTCGTAGGCAAGGTGAATATTGCCTGATGCGGCACTTCAAGCACTTTGACGTGCCGTCTAGCTATGCCTGAAAGTCAGCCCCTTCAGCCCCTTTGGTTCCCAAATTTGGGCCGCCGAGGCGGGATCAGTCCGATGTCTCATGAGACACGCTGAGCGCGAAGAACACTTCCCGGCTCACGTCGATCTTGAGGACGCCGAGCTCGGCGTCGAGCCGGTCGCGGGCGGTCATCTCCCGCAGCCCGGACGCCCCGGCCGCGTGCCGCAGCGCCCCAGCCGGTGTCGCTGCTGGTCGGGCACCTTGACGCTGTAAAACTTGTCCACGATCGGAACACGCACAGAGGCTGCCGTGGCGTTGGCCGGACGTCACCAGACCCCCTGGCCTGCTCGGTGTGGCACCTCTACTCAGTATCAGACCGACGGCGTGCGACGATGATACCTCCCAGTGTGCTCTCGGCCGAGGTGAGAGTCTGGTGTGCCTCGACGGCGAAGCCCGCATCGCTGAGCCAAGCGGCCATCCGGTCATGCTGACGACGATGGACATAGAGCCTCATCGGGTGGCCGCCATATCCCTGCGTATGCAGTTTCGACTCATCCCCGACATGAAAGCTGAGGAGCAGCGGCCCTCCTGGCCGCAGCACTCGGTGGAAGTGCCTGAAGACCGAGCTGATCTCGTTGTCGGGGACGTGGATCAGTGAGTACCAGGCGACCAGGCCGGCCATCGAACCATCGTCGAGGGCGAGTTCCGTCATGGAACCGATTTCGAACCTGACACCGGAGTGGTCACGACGGGCCACCTCGACCATCCGCGGCGACAGGTCAATCCCGAACGCGTCCGCGCCCAGGCGCCTCAGATAGGCCGTGATCCGCCCTGAGCCGCATCCGATATCTGCCACCGGGCCCCCGCCGTTGGCGTGCACCAGGTCCGCGAACAGCGCTAGAAAGGTGCGCTCCTCGGGCGTCTCGTCCAGGAGGTTGCGCACGCGGTCCGCGTAACTCGCGGCCACGGTGTCGTAGGACAACCGTGTGTTTTCCAGCCAGCTGTCAGTGTGTGGTCCGATCCCCATGCCCGCAGGCTACTGGCTCCCCAACAGCCCACATGCAACGACCTCGTGGGTCGTGCCTTTTGCGACGGTGGCTCGTTAAGAGACTAATCGGCACGGATCATCTGTCTGTGGCGATGCGCGAGACGACCTGAGCGGGCGTGCGGGCGCAGGCGGTCTTCGGAGTCGCTGCCGGGGTGAGCGTGGTTGGTGACGAGGGTCTGTCCTTGGGCGCCGGGGATCAGCAGTTTCTGGTAGTGCAGTTCCAAGGGGCCGACCTGGGGGTGTTGCAGCAGGCTGACACCGGTGGTTTTTGTGCTTCACGGATGGGTGCGGCTCTGGGCTCATACAAGATTTTCGTAGCCGGTGATCGACCAGAGGTCGTCGTCGGCACGATGCTGCGGGGTGCGGCGGGAGTTTGCGACGAGGATGACGCGCTTGCGTAGCAACTGGATGCCGGCCCTGCCCGCCATCTGGCGTTTGATCACTTTCAGGCCCGTGACCCCTGCCCTCCGCCACTCCGGAACTGTGCGGCAGGGCCACGCCGGCGCGCACCGCGTCGAAGTCGTCGAGGAGTCCGTTGGCGTAGCTGATCAGTTGGGCGATCCCGACCGCCTTCACTCGCGTGGTCCAGCGGTCGAGCAGGTCGGTGCGCCTCTTGGCGAAGACAGCCGCGAAAGAATGGACGCGGTCGTAGAGGGTGTCCAGTTCCGGGCAGCGGTCCAAGAGTTGCTTCAGGATAGCGAGCCGGCCCTCGTCCGGACGCTCCGGCCGGGTCATCAGTAGCCGGGAGACCTCGAACACGCTCCGGGCCGGTGCGGGCTGGGGAAGACCCGTATCCAGGGCTTCGCGCTGAGAGGACACGTAGAGGCGGACTGTGGCCTCGCTGCTGGGGAAGCCGCGTGCGGCGTGGGCGGCCGACACGATCCGGCACAACCGCGCCCAGCCGGCTCGGTTCCTCGCGAGCAGAGTGACCCGGTACCGCGCCTCCACCACGTGGGCCCCGCCCCAACACAGGGGTACGGCGGCGGGGTGTGGGGCCGGAGAGCGTGTACGGGGCGACGGCGACCTCGACGCCGAAGACCGGCCGGATACCGGTGCGCACAGCGGCGTGCGCGAACCGCACCGTCCCGGCGACGGTGTCCCGGTCGGCCAGCGCGAGAGTGCCGACGCCCCGCTCCGCCGCCCTGCGTACGAGATCCGCGGGCAGGGATGCGCCGGAATGTTCGAACGTGAATTCGATTGCGATTCGGGCGGTGGTAGCGGTGTGGTCGGCGCATGTTGCCGCTGATGCGACCTGAATCCCGTGGGGCCGGAGCGAGGTCGGCGACCCCGGCAAGCTGCCCCGGGTGCCGAAGTTGTCCATGTCACCGCCGATGCAGGCGATGAACTCCGCCCCCAGTAACGGGCCCATCCCATGCTGAGGACCACTCCCGCGCGACGGTGTGCTCGGAAACGGAGCGTGATCTTCACGTCGATGTCAGCAATCTCAACGCGTCCGGCGCCAGCATCGCCCTGACCAGGGTGTTGAGTGCGGTTGGCCCCTAAGCGTTTCACCTGGCCAGCTGTGCGCTCGGCCGCCGATGTGCTGGGCTGGGCTGCGTCGTATGGTCGTGTTCATGAACGACGTAGATCTGCGGATGGGCGCTGAGCCGACTGGAGGCGAAGCCTTCGACGCGGCGGAGGTGCGAGTGGAGCCCCTGGTGATGCCGGAGGATGGCGTAGCGCCCCCGGGTGAAGATTGGCTTCCGTGCCCCTGCTGCGGCCACCGGACGCTCGGCGAGCACGGGGGATACGAGATCTGTGTCGTCTGCTTCTGGGAAGACGATCTGGCCCAGATGCGCTGGCCATGGAGCTTTGGGGCCAACGCCGTGTGCCTGGTGGAGGCTCAGCGCAACTATCAGCGCTTCGGGGCCATGGAGGAACGCTTCCTCAAGCGTGTGCGGCCCCCTGCCCGGGACGAACCCTTGGACCCCGGGTGGCGTCCGATCGACCCGTCGCGCGATTCCTTCGAGGATCCGGGCAGCAGCGGTGAGGCGCCGGAGGACCCGAGTGTCCTGTACTGGTGGCGCCCCACCTTCTGGCGGCGTGACAAGCACCCGGTGTCACCCTCTTCTCCGCCTGAGGGCCGAGCTGCACGTGCCTGACGGGGTGGGTGGGTTGCTCTGGCCCGTCAGGAAGCTCAGCGGCCAACCACAGCTGATCGGGCACTGCATCAGCTGGCTGAACTGGCAAAAGTAGGTTGATCACCTGTCGGACAGAGACCGTGGTCCCGGGGTCTGAGCCCGACCGGCAGCCAGCCGCGCACGCACCCTACGGAGCCGGCAAGAAATCCGGACGCTCACGAGGACCCCGCCGAGCGGACCGCCTCCGCTAGTCCGACGGGTACGTAGTGCCGTATCAAGCAACGTTCGCTGGTAGGTCGTGTAACTGGGAGGATCTGTGACATGAGGACATCGGAGATGACTGTCGGGGCGTGGGTCAGGACGAACTTCGACGACCCGGAGCTGCCGGAGGGCAGTGTCGGGGAGGTCGTGACCGTTCACGACGACCTGGGCGACGGTGTCGACGTCCGCCTCAGCGATGGGCGCCTGATCAACATTCTGAGTCATGGCCTGGACCCGGAACCGCAGCCCGGCCGTTGACACGACACATCGCGCGGGGGCGGCAAGACAGCGCGGGTGGGCGTGACTCTGAGCCTCATGGCTGAGCGTGTACGGGTTCGTGAGATTCATGAAAGGGCCCCGCGGAAACGCGGGGGTGAATCCGTGTGGGGGCGAGTTCCGCTGCCCTGCCTCGAAACAGCACTGGATGGCGCTCCACGAAGCAGCGGGTGACGCCGCTCCTTGACACCCTGCTGCTCAGCGGGAGCGAGCTGCTGGCCCACGAGCAGCGTCGAATGCGACCGAGGAAGGCGCGGCGATGAAGGAGCGCGGAGAAGCCGGGGACCGCCGTGAGGAGATGGTTCGGCGGCTTGTCGAGGCTGCCGGGATAGTGATCGACCGCAACGGGTGCGCTGCCGCGTCGACCCTCGAGATCGTGCGCCAGGCCGGAGCCAGTCGTGGAGCGCTCTACCACCACTTCCAGAGCAAGCGGCAGCTCGGGGACGCCGTCCTGTACTGTCAGCGACGGTTCTTCGAACAAGTCTCGGAGCAGGCATGGGCCGGCCCGGCCCCGCAGGTCTGGCTCCAGACACTGATCGACATCAGCCATCACTACACCGTCGGCATCCTGGATGACCCCGTTCTGCGAGCTGCCGTGCGCCTCAGCATCGAGCCGGGTCCGTACCAGAGCGCTGAAAGCTCCGCGGTCCCCGAATCTGCCCGCGTCGCTGACGAACTGCAGGACTACGTCCAGCCAGCAGAGGCTGCCAGGACGCTGGTGGGTTGCTACAGCGGCATCCAACTACTCGCTCTGGCACTCGCGGAAGGGGATGGGTTGCACGCGCAGGTGACCGCCATGTGGCGAATGTGCATGCCAGGAATCGCCCGCAAGAACATCCTCACTCGCCTTCGCCTGGGTCCACCGGGTTCCGGGCGGCCATCGCTCCCTGGCGCACGGCCCTAAGCTTGAGTTTCAACCTCTGTCTGTTCCGATGGTGCCGGGCGGGAAGGTGTGGGGCACACTCTGTAGGTGTCCTCCACCAAGTCACTTGCGGCTGCCGACGAGATACACGCCTATCTCGTTGAGCAGTTGAACTCTGCCCTCCGGCGTCCCGGCATGTTCTCGCAGCGTGACGCTGCGCTGCGGATGCTGGTGGATCACCTGCTGTTCCTGGAACGCAAGCCCGAGGTCTGGGCTGAACAGCAGCGTTCCTGGGCAAGCCGAGGGGCCGGGAGCAGCGCCGGTCTGGTCGGCATGTTCGAGGAGTTGATGCCGGGAGGCTACGACCAGAACTGCGTCGCCTCGGTCTACGCCGAGTTCGCTCACCGCCGCGGCTGGCTCCGGCCCGATCGGGCTCTGCCGGCTGCCGAGCATCGCGTTCTGCGGGCGAGGGTGCGCTCGTGGGCGCAGACGGACCGCTCGTGGGCAGGCGTCCTCTCCGAGTTCGGCACCCCGTCCATCCTGTGCGGAGGTACCAGCCCCCTGTACAGCAAGACGCTGGGCTACCTGGGAGACGACCTCGAGGAGCCCATGGTCTTCTTCCATCTCTGGAATGGCAGCACCACGGCAGCCGAGTCCACGTGGCACGAGCTCGCCGAACCGGTTCTGCTTGCGGTCCGCTTCTCAGACGCGCCCTTTAGCGAAGCCTTCACCTTCACCCCTGAGGGGCAACGACGGCGCCCCGAGCAGTTGCGGCCTTGACCTGTTCCCCTTAGCCGACCCTTCTTCCGGATGGTCGCGCAGCGCGGCTTGGCCACCCGGCCGACGCCGCGTGGGGCTGGGTGGGTGTGGCCGCCACCACCACGCGGACCGTGTCGGCGACCTGCTCCCCCCCCGCCAGTGGAGCCTCCGTTTCCGGCCGGGACCGCTGAGGGGAGAAGTTCGTCGAACCCGCCACGTGAGACACGGTCTTAGACGATCGTCAGGTCGTGAACACGGTTTATTGGACGATAATCGGGGCGTCCTGGCGCGACTATCCGAGGCCGATCACGCCGAAGAAATGATTATGCCGCTGCATGGCGTTAGTCGATCATGTGAGTATGACCGAGCTGGCGATCAGTACCTTGACCTTGCAGCACAGGATCCCGGACGACTGGGCGGCGGACCCATGGGCCGAGGTGCGCCCCCTGATCGATGGCGTCGACGTTCTGAAGGCAGTCCACCCGGAAGGGATGGCACTCAGCCGCCGGCACTGGACAGGTCCTGCCGAGAGTTGGCCACTGGCGGTCACGAAGGAGCCGCGCAGGGTCAAGATCGCCGAGCCGCCCTGCACAGCCGGCTGCTGCGGCGCTCTGTACGTCACCATGCGCCGCGAGGGAGACCGGGTGATCTGGGACGCCTGGGAAAACACCAGCAACGTCTTCGCCCTGCCTTCGGACTTCTGGTTCGACGCCGCCCAGTACGAAGCCGAGCTCGTGCGGGCCGCAGCCGACCGCAGCTGGGAAGAGCCGGTGGACACCATCGCCCGGCTGCTTCATCAGACCCTTGCGGACAGCGGCTGGTTCGAGCGGTGGGGCTGCGTCCTCACGAATGTCTCGCCACGACGCGAGGAGCCCGACATGCCCAAGGAGCTCACCAGCCCCGAGGGGGTCGATGTCAGCTTTGATGAGGTTCAGGCATCGGGGGCGCGTGCACGTTCTTACTGGTACGAGTTGCTCACCACCCACGAGCAATCAGTGGAGGAGCAAGCACGGCAGCTCGCGGCCCGCATTATGGCAGACGACCCGCGGAAGACTGCTGAGCTCGAAGGACACTGAAGACCAGTCCTGAGAATAGTTCTTACAAGGGGAGTTTGGCGAGTTTCTTGCAGCAGGTCAGGCTGTGGCGACGCGAAGGTCGGTGCCGCGGGCCGGTCACGACGGGAGGACCGCTCCCGCGCTGACCGCTGCAGGTCAGCCATCCCGGGGATGGGGCGAGGCGCACCGGAATATCTGAAACGGGCGGTGTGCAAGCGATGTTGGGTGTGTACTGGGCTGAATGAGGGCAGCCGTTCGCACCGTTGCCGACGTGTGGGGGAGGGAGCCGAGGGTGGGCGTGGAGCGTATGCCACTGGCGGGTGGCGGGGAGATCCTGTTCGAGGCTGCGCCGGAATTGCGGTCTCCGGCGGGCGAGGGACCGGTGAAGGCCGGTCGGGTTGCGGACGCGGTGAGGGACCTCCCGCGGACGGTACAGGATGCGCTGGTGCCGGTTCGGGAGATGGCTCAGGCGGCAGTTGCCCAATTGCGGGAGGCCGGTCCGGCGGAGGTCGAGGTGGAGTTCGGGGTGACCCTGTCGGCGCAGGCGGGTGCGGTTATCAGCAAGGGCGAGGCGGTGGCGCATCTGAAGGTACGGGTGCTGTGGCGGGACGGGGCGGGCGCGGGCGACACGTCGTGACTGGGGGGCTTGGCGATGGGGGATGAACTTGGTTCGGCCGCCGGTGAGGTGAGTTCCGGCGGGGGTGGCGTTCGGGGCTTCGGTGACAGGCAGCACTCATGGGCTTCCGCGGTCGTCCAGGTCCTTGCCGGTACCGGCGACGTGGCCGGGGCGGGATTCCTGGCAGATGAGGGGGTCGTCGTCACTTGTGCGCACGTGGTGCGGGCCGCCGGGTGCGGCCCGGGCGACGAGGTGGGAGTGCGTTTCCCGCATCTGCCCTCAGCCCCTGTGGTGTCGGGCGTGGTCCTCGCGGAGGCGTGGCGGGCACCGGAGGCGGAGGACGTCGCGGCTGTCCGGATGGCGAACGTGCCGGTGTCGGCCCGCCCTCTGGCGCTGGGGTCGGCAACGGGAAGCAGGGGACACCCGGTCAGCTCGTTCGGATTTCCCACCCAGGCACCTGAGTTCGGGCACTTCGGGCACGGAACTGCCGGTGACACGCTGCCCACCGCACGCATGGGCACTCAGCTGCAGTTGACCCGTGCCAATGATCTGACGACCGGTTTCAGCGGCGGCCCGGTGATCGATGACATGACCGGCCTTGTGATCGGGATGGTGACGGCGATCACCGCTCCGGATCCGTACAACAGGGGGCAGGGCATCGCCTACGCTACTCCCGCGGAGGTGCTGCGAGAGGCGGTGCCCGGGCTGGCGGAACAGCGGGTCTGTCCCTACCCGGGGCTGGAGCCGTTCACCGCACAGGACGCTGGGTGGTTCCACGGCAGGGACGCGGCGGTGGACAGTGTCCTGGAGGCGCTGCGTCGGCACCGCTTGGTACTGCTCCTGGGCCCGTCCGGCGCGGGCAAGTCGTCCCTGGTCCAAGCGGGCGTTCTGCACGCGTTGTCCGAGGGGCGGCTGCCTGGGAGCGACCGGTGGGATCGTGTGGTGGCCCGGCCGGGCCAGAACCTGGCGGCGGAGCTGGAGCGGGCAGGCCTGCCCGGAGCCGGGGCCGCAGGGATCAGGAGCACGATCGAGGGCCGACTCGCGGCGGGACCGGACGGGGAGCGCTTGCTGCTGGTCATCGACCAGTTTGAGGAACTCCTCGCGAGGCCAAGCGCCGACGTCCGCCGGGCCGCCGACGACCTGCTCGCCGTGGTGGACGAGTGCCCCACCTCCAGCGTGGTCCTGGTCATGCGCAACGACTTCTTTCCCCGCTTGGCCGAGGTGTGCCCCCTGTTGCTGGCGGCGGCGACGCCCGGATCGGTGAATGTCCCCGCCCAGCTCACGGCATCCGAGTTGCACGCCATCATTACCCGCCCCGCGGTGGACGCCGGTGCCCGTTTCGAGGACGGGCTGGCGGAGGGCATCGTCGACGATCTCCGCGCGGCCGACCCGGACGGGGGAACTCCGGCCACCCTGCTGCCGCCTCTCCAGTTGGCACTGGCCCAGCTGTGGGAACGCCGCACCGACGGGCGCTTGACACATCGGGCGTACCAGCGCATCGGCAAGGTTTCCGGGAGCCTGACCGATTGGTGCAACAACGCGGTCGGCCGGCTGCCTGCCGGGCACCGGCCCGCCGCGCGCCGGATCCTGACTGCGTTGGTCCGCCCCGCCGACGACGTCCGGGGTATCCCGGCCGCCCGTCAGCAGGTTCCGCTCGCACGGCTTCGGGCCCTGGCTACCGACGTGACGAGCGCCGGCCCTGTCCCTGGCGAGATCTTCGACGAGGTCGTGGCCGCGTTGAGCCGGGATCGGATCATCATCACCGGCACGGTTCCGCGTCCTGATGGTGAGCCTGGTGCACCGATCGCGGAACTCATTCATGACGCGTTGATCCGGGACTGGGGCGACCTGCGCGAATGGGTCACTCGTGACCGCCGGTTTCAAGGGTGGTTGCACCGCGTCACCGAGCAGCGCGACCGCCACACCTGGACGGGCCTCTCCGCAGACCTGCTCCGCGGCACGGACCTCGCCGAGGGCATGGACTGGTCCGGGCAGCGGTCGCTGCCCACGGAGATCACCGACTACCTGACTGCCAGCGAGCGCCACCAGCAGGCCGCTGTCCGCCGCACCCGCCGCCTCAACAGCATCCTCGTTGGTCTGCTCGCCCTCGCCCTGATCGCCGCCGGCCTGGCGGTGTGGCAACGCCAGGAAGCTGTCGCGGCAGAGCATGAGGCCCAGTCCCGGCAGCTTGCCGCCCAGTCCGAGGCACTGATCGACATCGAGCCCGAACTGGCGTCGCTCTTGGCCGTGCACGCCTACCGCACCTCACCCACCGACGAGGCCCACGCGAGCCTCCTCCAAGCGGCAGACCTGGGGCTCACCTCCCTCCTGACCGGCCACTTGGACCAAGTAGACGCGCTCGCGTTCGGTCCGGACGGCCGGACGCTGATCTCGGCAAGTGGCGACAGTGCGGCTCTGACCTGGGACGTCGAGTCGGGTGAGCAGCGGGGAAAGCCGATGACCGGTCGCACTGGCAGGGCAGTTGGCGGTGCGACCGTGGCCTTGAGTCCGGATGGCCGGACGCTGGCCTTCGACGCCTCGGGATCGGGCAGCGACGAGTTCGTGGTGCGGTTGAAAGACATGGCGTCGGGAGAGCAGCGCGGGGAACTGCTGACAGGTGAAGACGGTTCGGTGATGTCGATGGCCTTCAGCTCGGACGGCAAGACACTGGCCACGGGTGATTTCAACGACACCGTCCGGTTGTGGGACGTCGCTTCGGGCAAACCTCTCCGGGCACCGCTGGGAGGCCACAGCGGTTGGGTGACGTCGCTGACGTTCAGCCCGGACGGCAGGACGCTCGCCTCGTACGGCAGTGACTTTACGGTGCGGCTGTGGGATGTCGCTTCGGGAGAGCAGCGGGGTGAACTGCCGGCCGGACGGGTGGGCTCGCTGTCGTTGGCGTTCAGCCCGGATGGCCAGACGCTGGCCGGGGGCAGTATCGGTGGAAAGGTGCGGCTGTGGAACTGGGCTTCGGGAGAACAGCAGGAGGAACTACTCACCGGTAAGGACGACTTGCTGATGTCGGTGGCATTCAGCCCGGATGGGCAGACCTTGGCCGCAGGCAACAGCGACGGCGTGGTTCGGTTGTGGGATGTCGCTTCGGCTTCCCAGCGGCGGGAGCTGCTGACCGGCCAGGCGGGCGAGGTGATGTCGATGATGTTCAGCCCGGATGGCGGGTCGTTGGCCGCAGGCAGCGAGGACGGCACAGTACGACTGTGGAACCTGGTTACGGGGGAACAGCAGGAGGAGCTGCTGACCGGCGAAGACGGCCAAGTTGTGTCGATGGCTCTCAGCCCGGATCGCGGGTCGTTAGCCGCAGGCAGCGAGGACGGCACAGTACGACTGTGGAACCTGACTTCGGGCACAGGGCCTGCGGAGCTGCTGACCGGTGAAGGCGTCCCGGTTGACGCGATGGCGTTCAGCCCGGATGGCCGGTCGTTGGCCGTGGCCTGGAGGGGCGGCCCGGTGCGGCTGCTGGACAAGGCCACAGGGCAGGCGCGAAGGGTGCCACTCACCGGCCAAGCCGGCGAGGTGGTGTCGTTGGCCTTCAGCCCGGATGGCCAGACGGTGGCCTTGGGCGGCAGCGACGGCACAGTACGCCTGTGGGACGTGACTTCGGGTGAACCGCGGGCGAAGTTCCATATGGGCAGGGACGACTTGGTGCTGTCGCTGGCGTTCAGTCCGGACAGCCGGACACTGGCCGCAGGCAGAGGCGAGCGCACGGACTTTCGGTCGTCGGCCGCGCGCAGCGGATACGGCGTGGTCCGGCTGTGGGATGTGGCATCGGGTCAGCAACTTGAGGAACTGCTGATGGGTGACGACGACCTGGTGGGATCGCTGGCGTTCAGCCCGGACGGCCGGACACTGGCTGCGGGCAGCGAGGACGGCACAGTGCGACTGTGGGAGACGGCTTCGGGAGACCAGCAGAACGAACTCCCCACGGGCACGGACAAACTGGTGGGTTCGTTGGCGTTTAGTCCGGACGGCCGGTCTTTGGCCGCGACCGGCGACAATCGTGCGGCCACGCTGTGGGATCTGGCATCGGGACAGCGGCGGCGGGTGCCACTGACTACCCAAACGAGCAAGGTGGTGTCGTTGGCGTTCAGCCCAGATGGCCGGACGGTAGCCTCCGGCGGTGACGACGGCATGGTACGGCTGTGGGACATGGAACTCCCCGGCACGACAGCAGCGATCGAACAGATCTGCCGTGCCCTGCACCGAGATTTCACCCAGGAGGAACGCTCCCAGTACCTTCGAGGAACGCGAACCGACCCGGTCTGCCCCCGATGACAACGAACGGCGAGTCAGCCGCCCGCCCTGGTCCGCCGCACCAACCAGCTCGTTGTCACGGCCGTTCAGGCCGCCGAGAATCAGCACACCGCCGTTCCGGCAAGTAGATCAGCGTCCAGGTCGTGAGGTCGTGCACTCCCCCGCGAAGGCGGCTCGCCGGGACCGCCGGCCTTCTTCCACGCCGCTGCCATCGACACCTGCCCGTTCGCCGAGATCCCGTCGGTTGCCGGGGCCCGGTGGGTGCTCTCTCCCCCGTCTGGTCGGCGAGGTCGGCTGGGGCGGTGGGTGGACAGCCAGTCCCGATCGGCGTCGGTGATCTCGTCGTCGACCCAGACGAACGGACGCCCGCCCGCCCCTGCGGCCAGGGTTCGAGTCTTCCAGTGGAGCGCGGCGTCGGAATTCCGCCAGCCGTCAGCGGTCGAGCGAGGGAACCTTGATCGTGCGGCATAGCGGCAGCCACGGGACCTCCCGACCCCGGCCGCAGCGCCATCCCGTGATTTCCCGGCCACCGGGCCGCAAAGACAGCAGGAGAACGCCGTGGCTCAGCCCAGACAGCAAGCCTCACCTGCGGTGCTCGTCCAGTTCCTCATGCTGGCACTGGCCTGGGGATCGAGTTTTCTGTTCATCAAGATCGGCTTGGAAGGGCTCTCACCGAGCCAGATGGTGCTGGGGCGCATGCTGACCGGAGCGGCCGCCCTGCTGGCCGTGACAGCGGTGACCCGGCAGGGGCTGCCGCGGGATCCGGTGGTGTGGGGCCACCTTGCCGTGGTGTCGATGCTGCTGTGTGTCGTGCCGTTCTCTCTGTTCACCTGGGCCGAACTGTATGTTTCCTCCGGGCTCGCCAGCATCTACAACGCGACGACCCCGTTGATGACCTTGCTGGTCGCCTCGGTCGCCCTGCCCGAGGAGCGCCCGAACCGGAGCAAGCTGGCCGGAATGGTGATGGGATTTGCCGGTGCCGTGGTGGTCCTTGGCCCCTGGAGCGGATTCTCCGGCGGTGAAGGCCCGGCACAAGCCGCCTGCCTGCTGGCGACCCTCTGCTACGGGCTGGCCTTCGTGTACATCCGGCGCTTCGTCTCCCCGCGCGGACTGCCCGCACTCCCGGTGGCGACCGTCCAGGTCGGTCTCGGCGCGGCGGTCATGCTGCTGCTCGCCCCGTTCACCGCGACCGCCCCCGTCCATCTCTCCTTGCCCGTCGTCCTCAGCGTCACCGCTCTTGGCGTGGCCAGTACAGGTCTGGCGTACCTGTGGAACACCAACATCGTCTCCGCATGGGGCGCTACCAACGCCTCGACCGTCACCTACCTCACTCCGGCAGTAGGCGTGACCCTGGGCATCGCGGTACTCGGCGAAGCCATCTCCTGGAACCAGCCCGTGGGCGCACTGATCGTCATCGCCGGCATCGCCCTCAGCCAAGGCCGTGTCCCCTCGCGTCGACACGTCGGACCACTGCCCCACCGGACGACCGCCACAGCGCACCCAGCCGATCAGACCGAGCCCACACGTTCCGCCCCGTGAACGGCACCCCGTGCTGTGAAGACACCGACGACGAGTAGTGCCGGTAGGCGTTCACAGCTTCCGGGCAGCCGCGAAGCCTCCCGTGGGGAGCCGGGAGGAGCGGCAGGCCCCGCCCGCGACGGGGGACGCGGGCAGGGCCTGAGAAGGGAAACCTCACCCGGGAAGGGGCGGTCTCACCACAACCACCATGCACCCGAAGCCATTTCAGCGGAGAGGTATGACCAGGAGGAGAGGACCTGCCCGGCTACTTCTCGGCGGTTGGCCCGTACTGCTCTCCGTCGTCGTAGATCGGGTCGGTTGGAGTGTCCTGCGGAGGCAGGGCGTCTGGGTTGGGCCCGTAGGTTGCTCCGTCGTCGTAGATGCCGCTCATGGCCGCAGTCCTCACTTCCGGGTGGTGCGCTCGGCACAGTCTCACATGCCGTCATCCCGTCGTCGTGCGGGAAGCCGATCCGCCAACCCGCAGAATCTTCCTGTCCAAGCCGCGGCGGGCGGCCGCCGAGACACCCCCTGGCGCCGGAGGTTGGCCGCTTGGTCGCCGCGCCCCGGGACCGTGACGGCGATGCCGCAGCGACGCAGCAAGTGCCGAATCGCCGGGCTGAAGTGGCCTTGTCACCCAGGACTCAGGTCGATGTCCTGCGTGGGTGGCCGGCACCGACTCTCGGTACGCGGGTCCTCGTGGACCTGGCCGAAGCCATCGAAGTCGTTGACGTTGCCGGGCGTGAGCGCGACGGGCAGAGGCCCTCCGGCCGTCGAGGGCGAGGTGGACCTTGGTGGTCAGCCCGGCTCGGGACCGGCCGAGGGCCTGGCGCGTCTGCGAGCGGCCCGAATCTTCCAGTTCGTCCCCGTCTGCGGCCCCTTTTTGCGGGCACCGGCGGCGTGCTGATGGGCACGGTTGACCGTGGAATCGACGGCGACGGTCCACTCCACCCGGCCCACCGCGTCGTCGTGGACCTGGACATGTTCCAGCAGCTTCGCCCAGGTCCCATCCGCTTCCCAGCGGGCGAACCGCTCGTAGACGGTCTGCCAGGGTCCATACCGCTCGGGCAGATCACGCCACGGAGCCCCGGTCCGCAGCCGCCACAGCACCCCGTTGACCACCTGCCGGTGATCACGCCACGGACGACCACGTCCGTCCACCCGCGGCAACAAGGGCTCTATTCGCTCCCACGCCGCTTCCGTCAACTCGCCTCGACCTGCCACAAGATCAATGATCAGAGTGCTCGTGCTTGGACTCTCGGGCGGGGTCTGTCATGAAACGGCTCAGCCGGTAGGGGGTCGGCACCGCCAAGCGTCCGCACAGCGTGTCGATCCGGATCATCGACGCGTCGACTCCAGCTTCCCGAAGACGGCGCAACCTCGTACGCATCTCCGCCTGGTCCGGGGTCTCAACGACCACTTCCCACTGTCCCGCGTCCTGCCCGGTGCGAGCAGCAAGCCGCTGCCGCGCATCCTCTTGCCGCCGCCTTCTTTTCCCCTGTCCTGGCACCTGCCCAGAATCACTGGCTGACGTCAGGACGGCAAGGCATTTGGACCGAGCACACACACGCTCGGTGATCATTTGTCAGACACCCCCTAGTAGTGCTTCGTTAGGTTCTTCGTCTGGTTCTGTTGCGGGGTAGGGATCGGCCGCAGGTGGTGCAGGTGCCGGTCCAGCACTGCAGCAGGTCCTGAAGGGTGTCGAGGACCTGGTAGAGGGTCAGGCCGGCGTGTGGGCTTTTGGGTCGAGCCGCCGCAGGGTGAGGAAGGCCTGGGCGGCGGTGACGAGGGTGACGTGGTGGTGCCAGCCGCGCCAGGTGCGGCCTTCGAAGTGGTCCAGTCCCAGGCCGTGCTTGAGCTCGCGGTAGTCGTGTTCGATGCGCCAGCGCATCTTCGCCCAGCGGACCAGGTCGGCGACCGGGGTGGTGGCGGGCAGGTTCGAGATCCAGTAGCCCGTCGGGGTGTCCTGGACGTGCGGCCACTCGACCAGCAGGGTCCGGGCGGGCAGGACACCGTCCCACCGGTTGCGGCCGCCGCCCGCGGTCTGGGCCGCGGCCAGGGACTGTTTGCCCGCAGGCCGGATGGTCAGGACGGTGAACCGCGAGGTCATCGGGCCTTTGCTGCCCTGTCTCCAGGTGACCTCGGAGAAGTGTTCCGGAGCGGTTTGTGCCGCCAGCACGCAGATGGCTCGGGGCGGGGCGGGGTGCGGTAGCGGGGCAGGGTCGGCGGTCCGAGCCCGCCATACATGTCGCGTCGGCTTCTCGCCCCTCACCACGTACGACACGTGAGGTGATCACCCGAGGTGGCAGAGCTAACTGCCCCACTCCGCACGGTCCTCCCACCGGGCCACCGGCCCGGCTACGACCGAACGGAGCAACACCATGCCTCTTCCCCTCGCCCCCCAATGCCGCAACCGGCACTGCGGTGACCGGCTCGTTCCACGCCCCGACAACACCCCTGACACCTACTGCCTCGCCTGCGCGGACCTCGCCGACGACCACGATCAGGGTGAGCACGACCACGACAGCCATGAGCACTGCCCCGCCTGCCAACCCTGATCCGCACCCCAAACGCTGCCTGGCCCACCCCATCTGAGGGTGGGCCTGTCGCGTTCGCCCGCTACCGCTAACGCCGCCTGCTGCCCGCCGCGCCTGCCCGTTCGTCTGCTCGCGCGTCCGCCACCGCTACCGTCCCGCTACTGCCCGCCCGCCGCCCGGCCAGGAGCCCGACCTGCCCGTACCCCGAAAGCCCAGGTCCGGCCGTCCGGCTGTTGCCAGGCTTTCCTGCCCATCCCGCACGCTGCTCCACACCAGCCACCGGCCCGCCCCCCTGCCCCGCCCCTTCCGGCCGCACGCCGGGTCTTGCGGGGGTTGCCCCCAGCCGGGGGAGTATCGCAATGCCGGAAGGCGCTCCCGCACCCATCCCCTCACCCGGGTGTGGTCGAGCCCCCGGCCGCCGGACCGCCCCCACCCCCCGGGGCGGTCCGGCCACCCGCCCCCCCGGGGGCCGGCCCCCGGGGGGGCCGGCCCCCGCCCACCCCCACCGCACGGCGCA
>NZ_UAVD01000056.1 GCF_900460065.1 Streptomyces griseus
GAAGATGCCGACGAGGAAGGCGATTCCGGCGAAGCCGAGCATCGCGTACTTCATGACGTCCAGGAAGGAGCCCATCGAGTCCTTGTTGGCGTCCGTGGCCTCCTGCTGGGTCTGGAGCTTGTACGCGGCCGAGCCGTCGAGGACGGTGGCGACGTTCTTCTTCAGCTGGGTGTCGCTGACGCCGTTCTCCGCGCTCACCAGGATCTGTGTGAAGACGTCGGGGGCGCCGAGCAGCTGCTTCTGGGCGGTGGCGGTGTCGAGGTAGACGACGGCCGCGCCCGGGTTGGTGACGGTGAAGGACGCGATGCCGCTGATCTTCGCGGTGATGTCGCCGGTGGCCGCGATGGTGCGCAGCTCGTCGCCGAGCTTGAGCTCGTGCTTCTTCGCGGTGTCGGCGTCGATCATCACCTCGGTGGGTCCGCGGGGTGCGTGCCCGGCGGTGATCTCCATCGAACGCAGGTCGTTCTCGGTCCAGTTGCCCGCGATGGTGGGGGCTCCGGTCTCGGAGCCCATGTTCTTGTTCTCGCTGTTGACGACGGTGACCGCCATCGAGAAGACGGCGCCCTCCGCCTTCTTCACGCCGTCGGCCTTCGCGACCTCCTGGACGGCGGAGGCGGGCAGCGAGGCGGGCTTGCCGTTGTCGGGCTGCTCGTCGTCCCCGCCGGACGTCTTCGGGCTGACGGTGACATCGGGCGAGGTCACCGCGAAAAGCTTGTCGAAGGTGGTGTTCATCGTGTCGGTGAAGACGAGCGTGCCGCTGACGAACGCCACGGACAGCAGGACCGCCACGGCGGAGAGGGCCATCCGGCCCTTGTGCGCGAGGAAGTTGCGCACCGAGGTCTTCCAGACGGTCATGACGTCCGCCCGCGGGCGTCGAAGTGCTTCATGCGGTCGAGGACCTGGTCGGCGGTGGGGTTGTACATCTCGTCGACGATGGAACCGTCGGCGAGGTACAGCACCCGGTCCGCGTAGGAGGCGGCGACGGGGTCGTGGGTGACCATGACGATGGTCTGGCCCAGCTCGTCGACCGACTTGCGGAGGAAGGACAGGACTTCGGCCCCGGCGCGGGAGTCCAGGTTCCCGGTGGGCTCGTCACCGAAGATGATCTCCGGCCGGGCGGCGAGCGCCCTGGCGACGGCGACACGCTGCTGCTGACCGCCCGAGAGCTGGGTGGGGCGGTGCTTGAGGCGCTCGGAGAGCCCGACCGTCTCCACGACCTGCTGGAGCCAGGCGGCGTCGGGCTTGCGGCCCGCGATGTCCATCGGCAGCGTGATGTTCTCGATCGCGTTGAGCGTCGGGAGGAGGTTGAACGCCTGGAAGATGAACCCGATCCGGTCGCGCCGGAGTTGGGTGAGCTTCTTGTCCTTGAGCTTGGTGATCTCGGTCTCGTCGAGGAAGATCTCGCCCGACGTGACCGTGTCCAGCCCGGCCAGGCAGTGCATCAGCGTCGACTTGCCGGAGCCGGACGGGCCCATGATCGCCGTGAACTGCCCGCGGGCGATGTCCACGTCGACAAGGTCGAGCGCGACGACCCGGGTCTCCCCGGTGCCGTAGGCCTTCACAACCTGCCGCGCTCGCGCCGCGACGGCCGTACGCCCTCCAGTGCCCCCGTGCCTGGGAATGGTCACAGCCGTTGTCACGGTATTTCTCCTATGTCGGTCGATGACTGGACGTCAGTGGGTACGGTCCGAGTCTGGGTTCTTGACGGTGTCCGGCGCGATGGTGCCCAGCGCAGTCTTCAGGTGGGGTTTTCCCCACCTGCCCCCCTGCGGCGGCCCGTAGCGGCGACGTAAGAAGAGGTTAAGGAAACGCCCCCCGCCGCCACGTCCTCCGCCGGGAGGAACGGGCCCTGGCCACTATGAGGGGGCGCCCCCTAGGGGAATCGCCCCCCAGGTGGAGGCGGGGTCAGGGACGGCGTTCACCCCGGCGGGACCGCGGTCGGGGCGGTCGCCGAACCGGAGCGGAGGGGTCCGCCGCCGACCGCGGCCCACCACGCCGCTTTCCCCCGCCGGACCCTCGGCCGTTTCCCTGGGCCCTGTCGTCACACGGCCGCCCGACCCCGCAGGGCCGCCGTTGGGGCGACGACGGCAGTGTGACGACAGGACCTCGCCCCTCCCCGCAGGGCGCTGCCGGATGAGACAGTGCCCCGGGGAGATACGTGCATAGGGAAGGAAACCCGGTGAGCGGCACGGACGACAGGAGCGGCGTGGGCGCGGACGGCACAGCGGCGGGGGCCGGCGGGGACCGGACGGGCGCGGAGCCCGGAGGCACCCCCGGCGCGGGCGCGGACTCCGCCGGTCACGTCGGAGGCGCGGACGCCGCACCAACCGCGGGCGCGAGCGCGGGCGCAGGCGTGGGCACCGCACCAACCCCCGGCGCGGACACGGGCTCCGGCGCGGAGGCGGGAGCGGGCTCCGGCGCGGACGGCGCGGGCGGGCCGTCCGCCCTCACCACCCCCCGGGGCCGCCGGCCCGTCGTGGCGGCGCTCATGCTCGGCATGGCGCTGGCGGCCATCGACGGCACCATCGTGTCCACCGCCGTCCCCCAGATCGTCGGGGACCTCGGCGGGTTCACCGTCTTCTCCTGGCTTTTCTCCGGCTACCTGCTGGCCGTGACCGTGACGCTCCCCCTGTACGGGAAGCTCTCCGACACCTTCGGCCGCAAGCCGGTCCTGGTCGCCGGGATCGTCCTGTTCCTGATCGGCTCGGTCCTCTGCGCGGCCGCCTGGAACATGGGCTCGCTCATCGCCTTCCGCATCGTCCAGGGCCTGGGCGGCGGCGCGCTCCAGGGCACGGTCCAGACCATCGCGGCCGACCTCTACCCGCTCAAGGAACGCCCGCGCATCCAGGCGAAACTGTCGACGGTCTGGGCCACCTCCGCGGTCGCCGGGCCGGTGGTCGGCGGGCTGCTCGCCGGGTACGCCGACTGGCGGTGGATCTTCCTCATCAACCTCCCGGTCGGGGCGATCGCCCTCTGGCTGGTGGTCCGCCACCTCCACGAACCCGCACGCCCCCGCCCCGCCGTCCGGCCCCGCGTCGACTGGGCGGGCGCGCTCGCCGTCTTCGCGACCGGAGCCCTGCTGCTCACCGCGCTCGTGCAGGGCGGGGTCGCCTGGCCCTGGCTCTCGGCGCCCTCCCTCGGCCTGTTCGGGGTCAGCGCGGTGCTGGCCGCGCTCACCGTCGTGATCGAGCGGCGGGCGGCGGAGCCGATCATCCCGGGCTGGGTGTGGCGCCGGCGCACCATCGCCTCGGTCAACCTGGCGCTCGGCGCGCTGGGCCTGCTGATGGTCGCGCCGACCGTCTTCCTGCCCACGTACGCCCAGTCGGTGCTGGGCCTCGGCCCGATAGCGGCCGGCTTCGTGCTCTCCGTGATGACGCTGAGCTGGCCCGTCACGGCGGCCCTGTCCGACCGGGTCTACAACCGCATCGGCTTCCGGCTCACCGCGATCATCGGCATCGGAGCCGCCCTGCTGATCCTGCTGGCCTTCCCCCTCCTCCCCTACCCCGGCGAGCCCTGGCACCCGGCCCTGCTCATGCTCCTGCTCGGCGCGGCCCTCGGCCTCTTCCAACTCCCGCTGATCGTGGGCGTCCAGTCCACGGTCGGCTGGGCGGAGCGCGGTACGACGACGGCGTCCGTCCTCTTCTGCCGCCAGGTGGGCCAGAGCGTCGGCGCGGCGGTCTTCGGGGCCGTCGCCAACGGCGTCCTCGCCGCCCGCCTCCTCGACGCCCCGGTGACCGGCCTCCCCGACGACCTGGACGCGGTGGCCCGCGCCCTGGAGGATCCGGGCGCCCTGTCGGCGGCGGCGACGGACTACCTGCGCCGGGCGGTCGACGCGGCGGTGGACCACGTCTACATCGGCGCGGCCGGCGCCGCGGCCCTCGCCCTGCTCGCCCTGGTCGTCCTCGCCCCGCGCCGCTTCCCGGTCATCACGGAGACGGCCGGCGCCCCCAGGGCCGCGGCGACGGCGGCGGACCGGCAGGACAGCCCCTCGTAGGACCTGTCTCGTCGGACCGCCGCCCGCCGGGCGTCCCCACGACGCTCACGGCGTCTTCCCGATCGTCAGCGCCCGCGCCCGCTCACCGCCGTTCTCCGGGCTGATCCGCTCGGCCAGGCAGCGCCGATGGCAGACGACGGTGTGGCTTCCGGGGCCGTCGTGGCTCCGCGAGTCCAGGACGAGGGCCTCCCCGCCGGGGCCCAGCGTGAGCGGCTCTCCGCAGAAGTCGCAGCGCCCGACCAGTGCTTCCAGGTCGTCGGGCCGCAAGCTGAGCCGCACCGATACCGGTGCGTGCCAGCGGGTTATCCACTCGATCACCGCGTCGACCCTCGAACCGACGGGGGGAAAGAGCGCGAGCAGCTCGTCATGGGTACGCGTGGACGAGGAGAACTGCGCGATCATGTCGATGGACGCCGACAGGCGCGCGTTCTCGTAGCCGTCGAGCGCGACGGTCACGCCCCACGGGTGATGGGCGAGGACCGTGGCACCGACCCGCTGGCCCGGCATCAGCGCCAGGCTCTCCGTCTCGAACCGTTCCATGAACCGCTCCCCTTCTCTTCCCGGCCGACAGGACGCCCGGCAGGAACGCCCGGCAGGTTGTCGTGACCACCTTGATAGGCAAGTCGTTACTTGCCTATGGTGGGGTCATGGCGGACGATGTCTTCAAGGCCCTGGCCGACCCCACCCGGCGGCGCATCCTCGACGAACTGGCCGACCGGAACGGCCAGACCCTGTTCGAGATATGCGCGCGGCTGACGACCCGACACGGCCTGGGCCTGTCCCGCCAGGCGGTCAGCCAGCACCTGGCCGTCCTGGAAGCGGCCGGCCTGGTCGTGTCGCGCCGCGAGGGCCGCTACAAGTTCCACGACCTGAGAACCGACCCGCTCAAGCACATCGTCAGCAGATGGCTCGGGCCGCAACCACCGGAGAGCACCCCATGAGGATCAACCTGACCAGTGTCTTCGTCGAGGACCAGGAGAAGGCCCTGCGGTTCTACACGGACGTCCTGGGCTTCGAGAAGAAGCACGACGTCCCGCTCGGCGGCGAGGACCGCTGGCTGACCGTGGTCTCCCCGGAGGACCCCGACGGCGTCGAGCTCCTCCTGGAGCCGAACAAGCACCCCGCCGTGATGCCGTACACGACGGCCCTCGTCGAGGACGGCATCCCGGCCACCGCCTTCGCCGTGGACGACGTACGGGCGGAGTTCGACCGGCTGAGCGAGCTCGGTGTGCGGTTCACCCAGGAGCCGACGGAGATGGGCTCCGTCACCACCGCGGTCCTGGACGACACCGTCGGCAACCTGATCCAGATCATGCACACCGGCTCCTGACACCGCGCCGGCGAGCTGCGAGGGCCGATATCGGATCGCGTGGCAGGGAACTTCGCCCGGCTCGGCCACCGACGCCTGGTCTACACGAACACCATGAGCGCGCTGCCGGAGACGACGGGCATGTTCGAGCGCGCCATGGGGGGCCGGAGTGGGGATCGCACGGGTCCTGCTCACCGCCTCCGACGCCACCACCCGCGAGCGACTCGAAGGACGGGAACTCGGGTCGGAGCTGGAGCAGGAGCTGGCAGCGAGTCTTCGCGAGGCGCGACTCCTCGACCTGCGGGCCCATGTGAACACCGTGCGCGTGGCCACGGACGGACGGCTCGTCACCGACATCGCGCGGGAGGTGATCGCCGCCACCGGCTGGACCGGGCTCCACCCCGCCGGCCGTGCGTGATCATCCGTGCTCCTCGCCCCCACCGTCAGGAAGGCCGGCGGCCACCTCCGCCCACACGATCTTCCCGATCGGGTTCCGGGGCTCCCACCCCCACTTCGTCGCCAGGCATTCCACCAGGAAGAGGCCACGCCCCGACTCCTCGTCCTCCGGGGCAAGCGTCGCCTGCTCGGGGGTCCGGCCGAGCACGGCGTCCGAGACCTCGATACGGAAGCGGCTCGCCGGGCCCTCGTAGTCCACCCGCACATGGAAGTTCCGCCCCCGCAACCGCCCGTGGCACACCGCGTTGGCGGCCAGCTCCGCCACCACCAGGGCCACCGAGCACGACGCGTCCGTCATCGGCCCGAACCCCCAGTACCCCAGCTGCCGCACCACCGTGCGACGGGCGAGCCGTGCTCCCCGGGGCGTCGAGGGGAACTGCCGCGACAGGCTCCCGTAGCCGTTGGCGGTCAGCCCGAAGCGGCGCGGGAGGGGCGGGGCCTCTTCCTGCCGGGCGGCCCCCGTCTCCGCAGGCGTCTTCTTGCCGGTCATGCCGACCATCCGTTCACTCGACTCCTCTCACGTCACCCACACGTGCGGGTTCCGTGACGTTCCGTACTCAAGAGTCGGCCGCGCGTCCTAGCCTCGGAAGGTGACAGCGCCTTACCCCGCGGGCCGTAAGAATCGGAAGTAGACCCATGGCCAGAGCAATCGACCCGCAGTCCTCCATGGCCGCCCTCTTCGGGTCGCGCCTGCGCAAGCTCCGCGTCGCGGCCGGACTCACCCAGGCCGAGGTGGGCTCGCTCGCGCACGTGGTCAGCAGCCGCATCGCCCAACTGGAGCGCGCGACCGGCGCGAAGCCCACACTGGAGCTGACCCGGGTCCTGGACAGGGAGCTGGTGGCGGACGAGTTACTGATCGACCTCTGGCCGTACGTGTACCGGGAGGCGTTCCCGGACTGGTCGCGCGCGTTCATCGCGTACTCCGCCCGCGCGGCGGTGATTCGCGAGTACGCCTCGCACGTTGTGCCCGGTCTGCTGCAAACCCCGGAATACGCACGGGCGTTGCTGAGCGTGGGCCACACGCTGCGGGACGCCGAACATCTGGAGGAACGTCTCGCGGCCCGGCTCGACCGCCAGGTGCGGCTGACCGGCTCGGACCGGCCGGATCTGTGGATCATCCTCGACGAGGCCGTGCTGCGCCGGCCGATCGGCGGATCCGCCGTGATGCGAGCCCAGTTGGAGAAGCTGCTCAGGATGTCTGAGGAGCCCGACATCACCATCCAGGTGCTGCCCTTCGACCAAGGTGCGCACGGCTCACTGGGCGGTTCGCTCACCGTGCTGGTGATGCCGGACGGCACCGAGGTCGCCTACACGGAAGGCGCGCACTACGGCCAGTTGACCGAGGAACCGGACGAGGTCGAACGGTTCGTTCTCACTTACGATCAGCTCAGGGCGATGGCACTGCCGCCGCTGATGTCACTCGCCATGATTCGATCCGTACTGGAGGCCGATCACCGTGCAGCGAGTGTCCCGTCCCGATCTGACCGCCGCCGCCTGGCGCAGCAGCAGCTACAGCAACCAGGAGGGCGGCAACTGCGTGCAGGTGGCGGACGGATTCCCCGGCGTCGTCCCGGTCCGTGACAGCAAGAACCCCACCGGCCCCGCCCTCGTCCTCCCCGCCGCAGCCTGGAGCGCGTTCATCGAAGCGGTCACCGCTCACTGAAGACGTGTCCGGAACCCGGAACCGGCAAGATGATGTGCGACGATGCGGAGCCGCGTACGGGCGACGGACCAGGGCCGGTGGACGGCACCGCACAGCGATGCACGAGGCGATCGAGAGGCGCGCGCCCTCCGCGTACGCCGTGCGGCACCCGCCGAGGCGGACCGGCCCGGCGGCGCGCGACCGTACGCGCCGCCCCGGTCCGGGTCCGCCACCATCCCACTGACTGGTGTCACCCCACATTTACCGGTGCCATTCCGGACGCATTGACGTCGAAACACCGACCGACGCGATCCGACGATACTTTCCAGATTGGCCGAAAAGGATTCCTCGAACTCCCCGGCATCACCGCTTCGCGGCTGAAGGGAAGTCGACCGACGCACCCGGCGCATATGCCCCGACCATTCTCCTGGGGCCCATTCCGTTCCGATGCCCGTCAGCGCGGTGCACATCCCAGCGCATACCACGACGGCCAGGCCCCGCTGGCCACTTCCCGACAAAATCACTCTGCCTACGGACTATGCCGCAGACCGGATCATCCGCCGCACAAGCATGTCTACGATGTGGTCAACCCCTGACAGGAAAGATCGCTTCCGCTTTTCTCCGATGCACCAAGGTGATCTGCACCTTCTCGGAGCGGCCGCATACCTTCTGCCCGGTAGAACCGAGGGACCGCATTCATGCCGAAACCCGCACCAGCCAGTCAGCATCGGCCGAGGAAAACGCCGAGGGCCGCGATAGCCCCGCTCGTGGCCGTGTTGTCGGCGAGTGCCGTCGCCGGAGCCGTGGCAGCGACTCTGGCTCCCTCGGAGGCCCGCGGCTGGGTTGTGGCGGTGGTGCTCACCGCCTGGGTGGCCCTGGCCGTCACGCTCATCACCGCCCACGGCGTCACCCGGCGGGCCCGGCGCGCGGCCTCGGACCGGGCCGCCGAGGTCGAACGGCTCCAGGCCTCGCTGGCCGCCCTCGAAACGGACACGGCGCACACCGCGGACGTGGCGCTGCCCGCGTTGATCCAGCTCGTACGCGGCGGAGTGGAGGCCTCCGACGCCCTCGGCCGGATCCCCCTGCCGCGCAGCCCGCGTCAGCGCAAGCTGCTGCACGTCCTCGCGACCACCGTCGAAGGGCTGACGCAGCAGACCGCCTCGCTGCGGACGGAGAGCACCCGGGTCCACGACGAGCTGGGGGCGGAGAACGCCCGGCTCCGGGACGAGTTGCGCGCGCTGACCTCCGAGGTGGACCGGTTCACGCGGGAGACGCTGCCGGGCGTGGTCACCAGGCTCCGTGAGGGCGAGTCCGGGTCCGCGGTGCAGTCCGAGGTGTACCTGCCGGAACAGCCGCTGCTGCGCGCGTCGATCGAGGCGGTGCTCCGGGAGCTCGCGCTCAGCGAGCGCCGTGCCCTCGCGGCGACGACCGCGTCGGCCAAGGCCCTCAGCCGGGTCCAGGCGAAGTCCGTCAGCATGCTCGCCGACCTGCGCGGCATGCAGGAACGTCACGGCGAAGAGGTGTTCGGGGATCTGCTGCGGCTGGACCACAGCACCTCGCAGCTCGGTCTGATGACGGACCGGCTGGCGCTGCTCATGGGCGGCCGGCCGAGCCGCGCCTGGAACAGGCCGATCGTCATGGAGAGCATCCTGCGCGGCGCGGTCGGCCGCATCGCCGCCTACCAGCGCGTGCGGCTGCACTGCTCGTCCGGCGTCTCCATCTCCGGCTTCGCCGCCGAAGGCGTCATGCACCTGCTCGCCGAACTGATGGACAACGCCGCCAACTTCTCGCCGCCCATCGACGAGGTGCACGTCTACGTCGAGGAACGCGGCACCGGCATCGTCGTCACCATCGAGGACAGCGGCCTGAAGATGGCCGACGCGGCGATGCGGCGGGCGGCGGACTCCGTCGCCGGCCGGATGACCGACCTCGCGGCCCTCCAGGGCACCCGGCTCGGCCTCGCGGTCGTGGGACGGCTCGCGCTCAAGCACCGGATCAGCGTCAACTACCGCCCGTCCTCGCGCGGCGGCACGGGCGTGGTCGTCCTGCTGCCCCGGCATCTGATCGCGCAGGAGCCCCGGGAGAACCACCACGCGCCGGCCCAGCGCGCGGTCGCCGCACCCGCCTACCCGGCACCGGCGCCCGCGTCGACCGCACCCGCGCCGACGCCGCCCGCGCCCGCCTACCCGGCACCGGCCGCACCGGCCTCCCCGGAGCCGTTGCCCGCACCCGTACCGCCGGCGCCGTCCGCCACGCCGCCGCCCGTCGCCGCCGCGCCCCTGCCGCCCGCCGTGCCGGAAGCGGTCGCGCCGGCCCCCGTGACGCCTCCGGCGCCCTCGACGGCGGACAACCGCTTCGTGGTCCGCCCGCGCGAGCACGGGCGGGGGACCGCAGGCCCGGCGGTGAACTCCACCCCCGGCGGCCTGCCCGTACGCACGCCCGGCCGCACCATGGCGGAGGCGGACCGGGAGCGCGGTCGCCACCGCGGCTCGCCCGCGCCCGCCTCCCCGCGGGACCCGCGCGGCAACACTCCAAGGACCTCCCCGCCACGCAGCGCGGGACAGCAGTTCGGCGCCTTCCGGCGCGGCACGAAGCCCGGCGGCAACCCCGGCGGCAATCCCGGTGACACCCTCGGCGGTGGTCCCGGACATCCCGAAGGCCGAGCCGGAGACCCCGACGGCAGAGCCGAAGGGCCCGACGGCGGGACCGTACCGCCGACCACCGCTCCGTAACCGGAACGCCCATCCGTTCGGTGTCCGGTCCACCGGACGCGCTCGCTCGAACACCCGAGATTGGAGGTACGGGCCCTCGCCGCTCCCCCGGCGCCACGGTCCCGTTCACTCATCATGCAGACCACAGACAACAGCCTCACCTGGCTCCTGCAGAGGCTCCTCGAGCAGACCCCCGGCACCCGGCACGCCCTGGCCCTGTCACGCGACGGGCTCAAGCTCTGCTGGACCGAGCACCTCACCCTCGACCAGGCCGACCAACTGGCGGCCATCTGCTCGGGCATGCAGGCCCTCGCCCAGGGCGCTTCCATCGAGTTCGGCGACAGCACCGGCGGCGTCCGGCACTCGATGACCGAGTTCCACGGCGGGCTGCTGTTCATCGTCGAGGCCGGTGAGGGCGCGCACCTGGCCGTCGTCGCCACGGAGGAGGCCGACCCCAGCGTGGTGGGCCACCAGATGACGGAGATGGTCGAGCAGATCGGCGAGCACCTGCGCGCCGCACCACGCGGCGAGGTGCCGAGGAGCACGTCATGACCCTTCGCCCCGTCGACACCGGCGCTCCCGACCGGCTCTACACGGTCACCGGCGGACGGAGCCGCTCCGCCGACTCCTTCGACCTGGTGACCCTCGTGGTCAGCGAGTGCCGGCCCACCGCCGGAATGCAGTCGGAGCACGCGTGGATCCTCGACCTGTGCCGCCACCCGACCGCCGTCGTCGAGATCGCCGCCGAACTCTCGCTGCCCGTCACCGTGGTGCGCATCCTGCTCGACGACCTCCACGACATGGGCCGCATCACCGCCCGCCACCCGCGTACGGCCGCCTCACCCAGCGCGCTGCCCGACTCCGACCTGCTGAAGGAGGTGCTCCATGGACTCCGGAAGCTATGAGCTCCCGGACCGGCGCACGCCGCTGGCCGACGCCGCGGAAACCGGCCTGAAGATAGTCGTCGTCGGAGGCTTCGGCGTCGGCAAGACCACGCTCGTCCACTCCGTGAGCGAGATCCGGCCGCTGAACACCGAAGAGGTCATGACGCAGGCGGGCGTCGGCGTCGACGAGACGGAAGGCGTCGACGCGAAGACGACCACCACGGTCGCCTTCGACTTCGGACGCATCAGCCTCAACGAGCGCATCGTGCTCTACCTGTTCGGCGCCCCGGGCCAGGAACGCTTCTGGTTCCTGTGGGACCGCCTGTTCTCCGGCACGCTGGGCGCCGTGGTCCTCGTGGACACCCGTCGGATGGACGACTCCTGGTACGCGATCGACCGGCTGGAACACCACGGCACACCGTTCGTGGTGGCGGTCAACCGCTTCGACGACGACCTCGCCCACTCCCTCGACGAGATCCGTCAGGCCCTGGCCCTGCCCGAGCACATCCCGATGATCGACTGCGACGCCCGGGTCCGGCGGTCCAGCAAGAACGTCCTGATCACGCTCGTCGACCATCTGCGCACGATGGCCATCGCCCGGGAGACGACACCATGAGCACCTCCAGCCCCTCCTTCGGTCCCCAGGCCCCCGCGAGCTGCCCGGTCGGCGCCGGCGCCGGTGCGGTGCGGCTGTCCGGAGCCTCCTACCAGCAGACGCCCACGCAGCTCTACCGTTCGCTGCGACGGGACCACGGGGCGGTGGCGCCGGTGCTGCTGGACGGTGACGTGCCGGCCTGGCTGGTACTCGGCTACGCCGAACTGTCCTACGTCCTCACGCACGACGAGCTGTTCGCGCGGGACTCGCGCCGCTGGAACCAGTGGGAGACCATCCCCCCGGACTGGCCGCTGATGCCGTTCGTCGGCTACCAGCCGTCGGTGCTGTTCACCGAGGGCGACGAGCACCGGCGCAGGGCCGGCGTCATCACCGAAGCCCTCGAAGGCATCGACCAGTTCGAGCTGGCCCGTGACTGCCGGCGCATCGCCGACCGCCTCATCGCGGACTTCGCCGGCAGCGGCCGTACGGAGCTGATGAGCAGTTACGTCCACGCCCTGCCGATGCGGGCCGTGGTCGAGATGTGCGGCATGCCGGTGTCGGGCTCCGACACCCAGCAGCTGGTGGACGACCTGCGCATCTCGCTCGACGCCGGCGAGGGCGACGACCCGGTGGCGGCCTACGGGCGCGTCGGCGACCGGCTGCGCCAACTGGTCGAGGACAAGCGGGCGGCACCCGGCGCCGACATCACCTCCCGCATGGTGACGCACGGGGCCGGTCTCACGGACGAGGAGATCGTCCAGGACCTGATCTCGGTGATCGCCGCCGCCCAGCAGCCCACCGCGAACTGGATCTGCAACACGCTGCGGCTCCTCCTGACGGACGAACGCTTCGCGCTGAACGTCTCCGGCGGCCGGCTCAGCGTCGGGGAGGCGCTCAACGAGGTGCTGTGGCTCGACACCCCGACGCAGAACTTCATCGGCCGCTGGGCCGTACGGGACACCCAGCTCGGCGGCCGGCACATCCGGGCGGGCGACTGCCTGGTCCTCGGACTCGCCGCGGCCAACACTGACCCGGAGATCTGGCCGGAGAGCTACGTCGGCGCCGAGAACTCCGCGCACCTGTCGTTCAGCGGCGGCGAACACCGCTGCCCCTACCCCGCCCCGCTGCTCGCCGACGTGATGGCCCGTACGGCGGTGGAGACGCTGCTGGAACAGCTGCCGGACCTGATGCTGGCGGTCGATCCGACGGAGCTCTCCTGGCGCCCGTCGATCTGGATGCGCGGACTGTCGACGCTGCCGGTCCAGTTCAGCCCGATGGCGCAGTAGCGGCCCGCGGCGAGGCCCGGCAGCGGCCTGCGCTGCGGCGCACGGTCGGAACGGCGCCTCGGCGGTACGCGGTCGGAGCAGCGCCTCGGCGGTGCGAGCGGCGTTCTCGGGGTGCGAGCGGCCGGATTCGTGATGGATCCGGCCGCTCGGCCCGACGTGGACGTCCCGGTCAGCCGGACACCGGCGTGAAGCGGACCGGAAGGCTCTGCGGTCCTCGGGTGAAGACACCGCGCTCGACCGGGTCGAAGCCGTCCGCCAGCCGCAGGTCCGGCATCGCGTCCAGCAACTGCCCCACCCCGATCTCCACCTCGGCCTTCGCCAGCAGAGCACCGACGCAGAAGTGCCGGCCGAGGGCGAAGGCGAGATGGTCGGCCGCCGCCGAGAAGGCGTTGGTGGCGGTCAGGTCCTCACGGAAGATGTCGAAGGAGTCCGGGTTCCGGTAGCGGTCCTCGTCACGGTTGGCCGCACCGATCAGGCAGGTGACCGTGACCCCCGCCGGTACGGTCCCGCCGCTGAGCTCCACCTCCGTCGCCGACTTGCGCATGATCATGTGCACCGGCGGTGTGTAGCGCAGCGTCTCGGCGAAGGCGCGGGGTATCAGACCGCGGTCGGCGCGGACCGCCTCCAGCTGCTCCGGATGGCGCAGCAGATTGGTGAAGATGCCGGCGATGGCCTTGTCGGTGGTCTCGCCCCCGGCGGCCAGCAGCAGACTGCAGAACGCCTTGATGTCCTCGTCGCCCATGCGGACGCCGTCGACCTCCGCGGTGCACAGCGTCGACAACAGGTCGTCGCCCGGCGCCTCCCGCCGCTTCCGGATGATCGGCAGCATGTACTCGGCGAACTCGACGCGCGTACGCTCACCCGCCCGCGCCACCTCCGCGTCACCGGAGAGATTGCCGAGGAACGCGATGACGGCCGTGTACCAGCCGTGGAATCGCTCGTAGTCGGACTTGTCGAGTCCGAGCATGTCGGCAATGACGTTGACGGGAAAGCGGGTGGCGTAGTCGGCGACCAGATCGGCGGAACCCGCGTCACGGAACCCGTCGATCAATTCGCGCGAATTGCGCTCGATGACCGGTAAAAACTTCTCCCGCAGATCGCTGCCCCGGAAGGCGGGGGCGACCAGGGCCCGCCGCACGGCGTGCTCACGCCCGCTGAGCTGGAGAATCGTCCGCCCGTGCACGGGTTCGATCTGCCAGTCGTAGTTCTCGGTGGTGAATTCGCCTTCTTTGTCCTTGAAGACGCGCTCGACGTCCTCGTAACGCGAGACGATGTAGCTGCCGGTGGCCTCGTGCCACATCAGGGGCGTGTCCTGACGCATCAGGCGATAAGCCCGATACGGATCTCTCTCGAACTCCGGTGACAAAATGTCCGGCGCTGGGACCGACATGAACACTCCCTGCTGAACGGGGAACGGAAACGTGTGAACTGAACGCTTCCATCACCTCCCGAGAACACGCGTTCGTCAAGAGTTGCCACCCGTTGCGACCTGCCGGGACCGCCGGAACCGCGGGGACCCGCTCAGTCCTCCGCCGCCACCCGCCCCGTCAGCGCCGCCAGCGAGCTGCGCACGTGCGCCATGTGCGCCTGGACCTCCTCGCGGCCCTCCTCGTGCTCCCGCAGGATCCGGTCCGTCTCCCGGACCACCCGCTCCTCCCGGACCCGGGCCTCGGCCAGCAGCTCCGCCGCCCGCGCCTCCGCGTCCTCCTGGCCGTGCCGGGCCGCCTCCTGCGTGGCGGCGAGGTCCCGGCCGGCCTCCGAGAGCAGCGCCTCGGCCCGCTCGGTCAGCCCCGCGAACCGGGCCTCCGAAGCCGCCTCCCGGTCGGCCAGTTCGGCCTCGGCCGCCTTGAGGCGCTCCGCGTGCTCCTGCTCCTGGTGGGCCAGCACGCTCGCCGTACGGTCACGGGTCGCCGCCATCGCGGAAGCCGCCGCCGACCGCACCTCCTCGGCGTCCTGCCGGGCCGCGGCGAGGAGGCCCTCCGCCTCCCGGACCGCCGCGGCCACCCGCTCGTCGGCCGCCCGGTCCGCCGCCGCACGCACCTCGCCGGCCGCCCCGCGCGCCGCGTCGCCGGCCGCCCGGCCCGCCGCCTCGGCCGCGTCCCGCAGCTCCTGGCCCGCCGCCACCGCCCCGGCGTCCAGCGCCTCCGCCTCGCTCACGGCCAGCGCCAGGATCCGCTGCGCCCGCTCCCCCAGCTCCGCGTAGTCCTGCGCGGGCAGCGTCGCCACGGTCTCGGCCAGTCGGGCGGACTCGGCGAGCAGCTCCTCCACCCGGCCCGTCAGCCGCCCGAGCTCGTCGAGCGCGGCGTCCCGCTCGGCGATCAGGGCGGCCGTCGCCCGGTCCACCTGATCCGGACGGTAGCCACGCCCCCGCACCCCGACCACGTCGTACGCGGACACCGGTCCAGCACTCATCCCTGAAACCTCTCTCCGACCAGCCGACACGCTCTGCCACGCTCCGACACCCGTGATAGGTCAAGGATGCGGCAATTGATGCCGGAAGTCGGAATCGATCAGCGGCATTCAGGCCGGAAGCGACCGGCATCACAGACCCGGGCGAACCGGTGATCATCGTCCGGGCGTCCCGGCACACGGCGAGGCGCCCGGACCCGTCCGGGTCCGGGCGCCTCGTACCCGCTCGCCGCTCAGCTCCGCGTACGGCTCAGATCAGGCCGTCCCACATCTGCTCCAGCAGCACCGACCACCAGCTCTCCGGCGACGCCAGCGCCGCCGGGTCCAGCGCCACCAGCTGTGCCTGGAAATCGACGGTCCAGCGGCCCGCCTGCTCCGGGTTCAGCCCGTACCGCAGCCGCCACATCCGGCCCAGCAACGCCATCGACCGCACGAACTCCGGCAGCCCGGTGTTGACGAACTGCGGCGGCACCGACTGCCCGCCGGGGCCCGCCTCCACCGGCACGGCCACGATGTTCGCCGTCCCGTACTGCACACAGATCGCCCGGCCGAAGTCCGTACCCATCACCAGGTACGACCCCGCGTCCGGCGCGGCCTGCACCTGACGCTGCGCCGCCAGCTCGCCCAGCGTCGGCACCACCGGCTGCCCCGGCTGCGCCCAGAAGAACGGCCCGAAATCGGCGGGCAGACCCGCCCACACCAGGGTGCGCGCGACGATCTCCGGCACCCCCTGGCGGGACACCGCCCGCTGGTCGAACCGCAGGATGCCCTGCGGACCGAACGCCTGGGCCAGCTCCTCGGCCACCGCCTCCGGCGGCAGCGCGGGCGCGGGCGGCATCTGCGGCAGCGGCGCCCGCACCGGGGCCGGCCGCGCGGGGCCGTCCGCGACCTGGTGCAGCTCACCCTGGTGCGTCAGCAGATGCTGCATGCCCTGCTGACGGCTGGCGTGGTCCGTGCCGTACGGGGCGACGCTGGTGATCCGCACCTGCGGCCAGGTCTCCCGGATCATCCGGGCGCAGTACCCGCCCGGCAGCTCGCAGGACTCCAGCTCGGTGTGCAGCTCGATGACCTGCTGCGGCGGCACGTTCATCGCCCGCAGCTCGTGCAGCATCTGCCACTCGGGGTGCGGGGTGCCCGGCGCCGAACGGCGGATCAGCTGCTGCTCGCTGCCGTCCGGGGCCCGGAACCGCAGCACGGCCTGGTAGCCGGGGCCCACGGTCGGCTGGCCGGTGGGCTGCTGCGGATAGCCGTACGCCGGGGGCTGCGGGGTGGGCCCACCGGGCGGCGGACCGGGCGGGCCCGGAGGCTGCGGTACGGGGCCGGGGGCACCGGCCGGCGAAGCCCCGGGGGGACCGGGAGGACCCGGAGGGCCGGGAGGACCGACCTGCCCCGGCCCCGCGAACATCGTCTCCGCGTGGTGCACCCCGCCACCGGGAGGCGGCGTGGCACCGGGCGGCGGGCCGGGCGGACCGGGCGGGCCGGGAGGCTGCGAAGCACCGGGCGGGCCGGGCGGCTGCGGAGCACCCGGAGCACCGGGCGGGCCGGGCGGGCCGGGCGGACCCGGCGGCCTGGGCGCACCCGCGACGCCCGCGCCGATGCTGCTCCCGTCGGCGAACATCGTCGCTGCATGGTGCATCCCCCCGCCCGGCGGCGGGGTGGCCCCGGGCGGACCAGGAGGACCAGGAGGACCGGGCGGCGGGGTGGCGCCCGGCGGCGGCCCCGGAGGCGGGGTGGCGCCGGGCGGGCCGAGCTGGGACACGAGCTGCGTCGGGACGTACCCGCCCGCCGGAGCACCGGGAGCACCCGGCCCGGACGGCGGCGGCGTCGCACCGGGCGGCGTCCCGGGAACCCCCGGGGCGCCGGGCGGCGGCGGGGTCGACGAACCGCCCCCGCGAGCCCCGCGCGGCGGCACGACCGCCTTGCTGGTGGCCGCGTCCGCGATGTCACCGGCCCCGCCCGGGGGGCCCTGGTCGGGCCGGAGCGCCTGCGCCACCTGCGTACGCGGCAGCCGGCTGCCCCCGGACATCAGGGCCGTGGGCGCCTCCGCGGGAACGACCGGCGGCGGGGTCCCCTCGTCGTCCGTGCCCGACAGCGGCGGCGCGAACACCGTCGCGGGCAGCGGAACGGCCCCGTCGTCGGAGTCCGAGTTGGTGTCCGTACCCGCCCACGGGGTCGCCCCGGCGGGCACTCCGTCGGAGGCCGTGGGCTCGTGGTCGTCGCCACCGCCCGCGGCGGGCCACACCGCGGCGGAACCCCCGGCGGAAGCGGGAGAGGAAGGCGGCGGCGCGTCCGCGCCGGCCGAGGACCCGGAGCCGGGGCCGGAAACGGGGGCGGGCACGGAATCGGCCACCGGAACGGGAGCGGCAGGCGCACCGCCCTCGGCACCGGCACCGCTCTCGGCCTCGGCCGCCTCCCGGCGCTCCGCCCGGTGATCGGGGATCCCCAGCTTGTCCGCCGCCTCCTGGAGCCACTCCGGAGGCGTCAACAGGAACGACGTCTGGTTCAGGTCCACCCGCTGCGGCGGCTCCGGAGCAGCGACCGGCGCACCCGCCGGAGTCCCGTACTCCTCCTCGTACCGCCGGATCACCTCACCCACCGGCAGCCCCGGCCACAGCGTCGCCTCACCGCTGTCCCGCGCGATCACCAGACGCTGACGGCCCCCGTCCGAGACGGGGCCCTCCGCCCGGTCCTCGGCCCACACCACGAATCCCCGTTCGAACTCACGGACCCGCACCTCACGGTGCTGGTACGCGGGCACGTCACCGTTGACCCACTCGTCCGCCCGCTCCTGCGCCTGCGCGAAAGTCACCACCGCGCTCACCCCTCCACCGGGACGGCACGCGCGAAGCCGCCGTCCACCATCAGGTTCGCCACGGTCTCCAACTCGGGCGGATTGCCCGCCAGCCGCTGGAGGAAGGCGTCGAAGTCCGCACCGCAGGGCAGCAGCAGCCGCTCCACACGCTCCTGGACACTCCAGCCGTCCTGGTCCCGGGCATCGTCGTACGGGCAGAACCACACCGAACCGGGGTCCTGGCCACGCACCTTGACGGCGACGATCCCGCCCTGGACGAACGCGACACCCAGGAAGTCCTTGGTGAAGTGGTCCCGCAGGCACTTGTTCACGTACACCAGGTCATTCATCGCGGCCTCGTCACGCACCGTGAAGAACGGCTGGTCCACCAGCAGCCCCAGCTCCGCGTCCAACGCCGCGCCCACCGGGGCCGAACCGCCCGCGGCCTTCAGGAACGAGCGGTACGCGCCGGGCAGTCGGTAGCCGAGGTCCTCCTCGACGCCCTGCACCTGCTGCTCGCTCACCGCGCTCGCGCCCCTGGGCAGCCGGAAGTGCGCCGGACGGGTCTCCTGCAACGGGCGGGTGCCACGCCGGTTCTGGTCCACGTCCGTGCCCGCCAGGCCGCCGTGATGACGCAGCAGCGCCTTCACCTCGACCGGCACCAGCTCCATCCGCCGGCCGCCCGGCACGTGGTGCCAGGTCCAGCCGTGCGGGGTCGCCACCGCGGGAATCGTGTCCCACAGGTCGTGACCGCTCGCCGCCAACGCCGCGTTCGCCGACACGTAGTCGGTGAGGCGCAGCTCATCGATGCCGAAGCCCGGAGGCGGATCGGCGATCTCGGCCGCTGCACGCGCGTACGGCGAGAGAACCGGGTGACCGCTCCCGTCCATCCGCACCCCTCTGGGGTGACGGGACGCCCGGACCGGGTCCGGGAAGTTCACGACCTGCCCGGCGTAGGCGGCGTTCGGTGGCGCGGCTTGCTGCCCGAGCCGACCTGTCGTCATGGCTGTTGCCCCCTGCTGCGTCCGGTGTTCCGCACAGCCTAAGCGGTGGGGCCTCAGGGGATCCCGCCCCGCCGGATCCATCACGAACGGTCACATCCGCGTGACGGTGAGGCGACGGAGTCGCACCTTCGGGCGACACGCGGACACGTTTCCCCGCCCCAGCTTCCCCACCACCTGGCACATTTGGCAGGCTGTCCCCGCAACTCGGGGGATTGCAGGGAGGGACGTCAACACGATGCATTCCACACAAACCGTTACATCAGGGGATCCGCGCCTCAGCTGGAGCAGCACCGAGACCAGCCGTACGCCCCGACTCATCCACCGCCGCGACGGGATTCTCCCCGCCGTGGCCGCGGCCCTGTCCGTACGGGGCGAGACGCTGACCTGCACCGCGGGCAAAGGGGACCAGCCGCCGGTGCTGCACCCGCTCGTCCAGGACTTCCTCGACACCCTCACCAGCGGCCAGCGCGAACGCTTCACCGGCCGCTGCCCGGAAGCCATACTGATCTCCCGCCAGCTCACCGCCGCCGAGAGCTCGCGCTCCAAGCGCGCCCAGCGAAAACCCCTCACCAACGGAGAGGCACGCCGCGCGCTCAAGCACTCCCGGCTCACCGCCCGCCGCATCCGCGAGGACGGCGACCCCCTCCACGGCAGCTACGCACCGCCCTGCCGGTCCTGCTCCGCGCTCCTGTCCCACTTCGGCGTACGCCCCGTCGACCTGACCTCCACCGGCGCCGCGACCACCGCCGAGAAGGGCTGACCGCCCACCCATGCACGACCGCCAGCACTCCTCCACCCGTTTCCCCGTCGCCGTCGACGCCGCCCTGCGCGAAGCGGGCTGGCAGCCCGGGCGCTGGGACATCCGCCAGGCCGAGGAATGGGCCGACGCCCTGCGCTCCCACGCCTCCCCGGCCGGCCACCAGCACGCGGTCTTCCCGGCCGCGGTCGAGGCCTGGGCGGAGTTCGGCGGCCTCCGCATCACCGCGTCCGCACCCGGCCGGCAGATCGCCCCCGCCGCGGTGCGCATCGACCCGCTGAGCGGCCTCCACCTGGCACGGACGCTCGGGGACCTCGGCCGCGCCCTGGAGACGGAGGTCAGCCCGCTCGGCGCGGAGGGCGAGGAGCAGGCGGTCCTGGCGATCGACACGGAGGGCCGGGTCTACAGCATCGACCACACGGGTGACTGGTTCCTGGGCCAGGACATCGACGAGGCCCTGGCCACGCTGGTCACCGGCGCGCAGCCGGCCCGCCTGACGTCGTCCTAGCCCCCTCCTCCAGCCCGTCCGGCGCGTGAGGGCGGCCCCTTCCGGCCCGTCCGGCGTCTGAGGACAAAACCGTCGCTCGGGACGAACCGGCACCATCGCTTCCCGGCCGGGAAAAGTGCCGCTACCCCACCACCAGGCTTCCGTCCGCAAACGCCGGACGGGCTGATAGGGGGCTGAACGGGCCGGTCCTCAAGCGCCGGACAGGCCGGGATGGGTGGCAGGGAGCACCGCCGAGACCCGGAAGCCCCCCGCGTCCGTGGGACCGGAGACGAACACGCCCCCCAGCCCCAGCACCCGCTCCCGCATCCCCACCAGCCCGTTCCCCCCGCTCGGCAGCCCCGCGTCCGCCGCCGCCGAGTCCGAAGGACCGTTCTCCACCTGCATCGCGACCTCGGCGTCCCGATGCGCGAGCCGCACCCACGTCTTCGCGCCCGCCGCGTGCTTGTGCACGTTCGTCAGCGCCTCCTGGACCACCCGGAACGCCGTCTGCTCGACCTCCGGCGGATACGGCCGCGCCTCACCGTCCACCGACAGCTCCACGGTCATCCCCGCCTGCCGCGACTGCGCCACCAACGCCTCCAGTTCGTGCAGCCGGGGCCCGTCCTCGGACGCGGCGGTGGCGGCTGCCGCGACGGCCGCCCTCCGCACCGACGCCAGCGGGACCGCCCCCGCGCCGGCCGCCGCGGGGGCGGTCAGCGCGTCCCCGGTACGCAGCACCCCGAGCATCTCGCGCAGCTCCGTCAACGCCTGCCGGCCCATGTCCCCGACCAGCGCCGCGTTGCGCACGGCCTTCGCCGGGTCCTTCGGCGCGACGGCCTGGAGGGCCGCGGCGTGCACCACCATCAGGCTCACCCGGTGGGCGACCACGTCGTGCATCTCCCGGGCGATCCGGGTCCGCTCCTCCGTACGCGCCCACTCGGCCCGCTCCTCGGCCCGGTCCGCGAGCAGCGACAGCTCCCGCTCCAGCGAATCGGCCCGCTCCCGCAGGCTCTCCATCAGACGACGCCTGGCCCCTATGTAGAGGCCGAACAGCACGGACGGGGCCGTGAGCCCCACGGCCATGAAGACGGACATCAGCGGGACGTACCAGTCCCCCGGCCCGAAGTCGGCCTGCTCCGCCACGCTCTGCCGCAGCCGCACCCAGGTGACGATGAACGTCCCCACCAGCGCCATCCCCGCCAGCACGACGGTGATCCGGCGCGGCACCTCGGACGCGGCCAGCGTGTAGAGGCCCACCAGGGCCATCAGGAAGCCCATCTCGGCGGGCGTCATCGCGATCGTCACGAGCACCACGGCGATCGGCCACCGCCGGCGCACCAGCAGCACCGAACCCGCGAGAAGCCCGAACACCACACCCACCGGCACCGGAATCCCGGTGTTCCGGGCGAACTCCACCCCCTCCAGGCCACACTCCAGCGCCGATACCAGCGCCAGTCCCACGTCCAGGGCGACACTGCGTCGCCGCTCCCACCACCAGTAGCCGCGGGTGGTCGATCCCGCCGCTTCCCGGTCTGCCCCCGTTGCGGTCATGGCATCCAGCCTACGGGCGGACGCATCCCATTTTCGGATGACCGGCAACAGCGCGTTCCGCATGCGAACAAGCACGAAACACCTGCCGATCGCCTGAAATGGCGAATCGGCCGCGCTTTCGACCCGGACGTTCGCATTCCGGACAGCGGTCCCCGTATGACGGAAACCACAGGCGAGTGCCGGCGCACCCCGCAGCGACTTCACGAAGGCGACACCCAAGAGGCGCACCCCGAAGACCAACCGCGAGAACAGGGGCGAGACATACCGCGGCTGCCTGGTCATCCGCGTGACCAAGAGCGCCGAGCTCGATCGTCGCGGAGAAGGCGCCTTGTACGGCATAGTGTTGGGTGCCGACCCGGCAGACCGACTCAATGTCCGGTTCAGTCGGGATTAATCCCCCATGGTGTAATCAGGCAGCACTGCGGTTTTTGGTACCGTCTGTTCAGGTTCAAATCCTGATGGGGGAGCTCCGGCACACGGGCCCCGACCACACCGGTCGGGGCCCGCCCCCGTTTCCAGCGGAAACACCCCCGGTATCCTGCGGATGACCACCACCCGAAGCCGAAGGGCACATCCGTGAGCGCAACCAGCCCGGCAGCCGTCGTCGTCCTCGCAGCGGGTGAGGGCACCCGCATGAAGTCGAAGACACCCAAGGTCCTGCACGAGATCTCCGGGCGCTCGCTCGTCGGACATGTCGTCGCCGCAGCCCGCGAGCTGGACCCCCAGCACCTCGTCGTGGTCGTCGGCCATGCCCGCGAGCAGGTCACCGCGCACCTGGACGCCGGCGACGCCCCCGTGCGCACCGCGTTCCAGGCCGAGCAGAACGGGACCGGGCACGCCGTGCGCATGGGCCTCGAGGAGCTCGGCGGGGCCGTCGAGGGCACCGTGATCGTCGTCTGCGGCGACACCCCGCTGCTGTCCGGCACGACGCTCGGCGCACTCGCCGCCACCCACGCCGCCGACGCCAACGCGGTCACCGTCCTGAGCGCCGAGGTCCCCGACTCCACCGGCTACGGGCGCATCGTGCGCGACCCCGCCACCGGAGCGGTCACCGAGATCGTCGAGCACAAGGACGCCACCGACGAGCAGCGGGCGATCCGGGAGATCAACTCCGGGGTGTTCGCTTTCGACGGGCGGCTGTTGGGCGACGCCCTGGGCAAGGTGCGCACCGACAACAGCCAGGGCGAGGAGTACCTCACCGACGTGCTGTCGATCCTGCGCGAGGCCGGGCACCGGGTCGGGGCCTGCGTGGCGGGCGACCACCGGGAGATCCTCGGCATCAACAACCGGCTCCAGCTCGCCGAGGCGCGCCGGCTGCTGAACGAGCGGCTGCTGGAGCGGGCGATGCTCGCCGGCGTGACCGTGGTGGACCCGGCGTCCACGCTGATCGACGCGACGGTGACGTACGAGCGGGACGCGGTCGTGCACCCGGGGACCCAGCTGCTGGGGACCACGCACCTCGCGGAGGACAGCGAGGTGGGGCCGAACGCGCGGATCGAGAACACCGCCGTCGGGGCCGGCGCCCGGGTGGACAACTCGGTGACGCTCTCGGCGGAGATCGGGGCGGGGGCGCTCGTCGGCCCGTACGCCTATCTGCGGCCGGGCACCCGGCTGGGGACGAAGGCCAAGGCCGGTACGTACGTGGAGATGAAGAACGCGACGATCGGGGAGGGGACCAAGGTCCCGCACCTGAGTTACGTCGGTGACGCGACGATCGGCGATCACACCAACATCGGTGCGGCGAGCGTCTTCGTGAACTACGACGGCGTCGCCAAGCACCACACGACGATCGGCTCCCACTGCCGGACCGGTTCGGACAATATGTTTGTGGCACCCGTCACGGTCGGGGACGGGGTCTACACCGCCGCCGGGTCGGTCATCACCAAGGACGTGCCCGCCGGCTCGCTGGCCGTGGCGCGGGGCCAGCAGCGGAATATCGAGGGTTGGGTGGCCCGGAAGCGGCCGGGCAGCGCCGCCGCGCAGGCCGCTCAGGCGTCGTCGCAGGAGACCGACGGGCAAAGCTGACCGGAAACAGGTGCGCCGGTGACGGCGTACCGTGATAGATGCTCACCCCATTTCGGCTGGCTCGTTGCACATCGGGACCTATGCGTGCAGCGCCAGATACACGTCTGAGGAGACTGTGCTGTGACCGGGATCAAGACGACCGGCGAGAAGAAACTGATGCTCTTCTCCGGCCGCGCCCACCCCGAGCTTGCCGAGGAGGTCGCCCACCAGCTGGGAGTCGGTCTCGTGCCGACGAAGGCCTTCGATTTCGCCAACGGTGAGATCTACGTGCGGTTCCAGGAGTCGGCCCGTGGCGCGGACTGCTTCCTGATCCAGAGCCACACGGCTCCGATCAACAAGTGGATCATGGAGCAGCTGATCATGCTGGACGCGCTGAAGCGCGCCTCGGCCCGCTCCATCACGGTGATCGTGCCGTTCTACGGCTACGCCCGCCAGGACAAGAAGCACCGCGGCCGTGAGCCGATCTCGGCGCGCATGGTGGCGGACCTGATGAAGACGGCGGGTGCGGACCGGATCCTCACCGTCGATCTGCACACGGACCAGATCCAGGGCTTCTTCGACGGTCCGGTGGACCACCTGTTCGCGCTGCCGATCCTGGCGGACTACGTGGGCGCGAAGGTCGACCGTTCCAAGCTGACGATCGTGTCGCCGGACGCGGGCCGGGTGCGGGTCGCGGACCGCTGGTGCGACCGGCTGGACGCGCCGCTGGCGATCGTGCACAAGCGTCGCGACAAGGACGTGCCGAACCAGGTCTCCGTCCACGAGGTCGTGGGCAACGTCGAGGGCCGGGTCTGTGTGCTGGTCGACGACATGATCGACACCGGTGGCACGATCTGCGCCGCCGCGGACGCCCTGTTCGCGCACGGTGCGGAGGACGTCATCGTGACGGCGACGCACGGGGTGCTGTCGGGTCCGGCCGCGGACCGGCTGAAGAACTCGAAGGTGAGCGAGTTCGTGTTCACCGACACGCTGCCGACCCCGGGCGAGCTGGAGCTGGACAAGATCACGGTGCTCTCGATCGCGCCGACGATCGCGCGTGCGGTGCGTGAGGTGTTCGAGGACGGTTCGGTGACGAGCCTCTTCGAGGAGCAGGGCTGACGCAGTGACGATCATCCTCGGGTGATCCACTTTGGGGTGCGGCCTCCCCGCCGGGTAGACTCAGCGAGTTGCTCGGCGAGGGAGGCCGTACCCGTGTGTACGGCGGTCCGTTATCGACGCGCTCTTCGTAGCAGGCCTGTCGTGGGCCGGGTGACCGTTCGTGTTCCGTCTCCCGACGGCTCACCCACCTGACGAGGAGTGCAACCATGGCTGAGATCAAGCTCGCCACCGAGGTCCGTACCGAGTTCGGCAAGGGCGCCGCCCGCCGCGTGCGTCGCGCCGACCGTGTTCCCGCGGTCGTCTACGGCCACGGCGCCGAGCCGGTCCACGTCACGCTGCCGGGCCACGAGCTGCTGCTCGCCCTGCGTACGGCCAACGTGCTCATCGGCCTGGAGCTCGACGGCAAGGACGCGCTGGTCATCCCGAAGGCCGTGCAGCGTCACCCCCTCAAGGGCACCATCGAGCACGTCGACCTGCTGACCGTGAAGCGCGGCGAGAAGGTCCAGGTCGAGATCGCGGTGCACGCCGAGGGCGACCTGGCGCCGGGCGCCAACCTGCTGGAGTTCGTCCAGAACACGCTGCTGGTCGAGGCCGAGGCCACCCACATCCCCGAGTCCGTGACGGTCTCCGTCGCGGGCCTGGACGCCGGCGACTCGATCGTCGCCAAGGACATCGCGCTGCCCAAGGGCTCCGTGCTGGCCGGTGACGAGGACGCCATCGTGATCCAGGTCGTCGCGGCGCAGGCCGAGGAGCCGGCCGCGGGCGAGGCCGACGAGGCCGCCGCCGAGGCCTGAGCCCCACGGCTCACCGTTCCACCTGCTTGACCGACGGGGTGGCGGCTCCCTCCCGGGGAGCCGCCACCCCGTCTGCCTGCCATCCCCCTGCGTGCGAGGAGACCGAGCGCTGATGTCCGACGCCACCGACCCCTGGCTCATCGTGGGCCTGGGCAATCCCGGCCCCGACTACGCGGCGAACCGGCACAACGTCGGGTTCATGGTCGCCGATCTGCTGGCGACGCGGATCGGCGGGAAGTTCAAGCGGGCGCAGAAGGCGCAGGCGCAGGTCGTCGAGGGGCGGATGGGTCCACCGGGTCCGGGGAGCCGCCGGGTGGTGCTGGTGAAGCCGATGTCGTACATGAACCTGTCGGGCGGACCGGTGACGGCGCTGCGGGACTTCTACAAGGTGCCGACGGATCACGTCGTGGCGGTCCACGACGAGCTGGACGTCGACTACGGGATGCTGCGGCTGAAGCTGGGCGGCGGCGACAACGGGCACAACGGGCTGAAGTCGATGACGAAGGCGATGGGTCCGGACTACCACCGGGTGCGGTTCGGGATCGGTCGGCCGCCGGGGCGGATGCAGGTCGCGGACTTCGTGCTGAAGGACTTCTCGTCGACCGAGCGCAAGGAGCTGGCCTTCCTGGTGGACCGGTCGGCGGACGCGGTGGAGTGCCTGCTGGCGGAGGGGCTGGAGCGGGCGCAGAGCGCGTACAACTCCTGAGGGCCCGGGATCCGGCCCGGTCGCCGTGTCGCGCGCCGGGCACAACTCCTGACATTCCCGGTGCTGATGGGATGTTTTTCGGCCACAGGTTGACCGCACGTGCGGGTCTGGCCAAGGATCGGCCCCCATGAAACGGAGCTCTTCCCAGCGTGCGGCGCTCGCGGGCCGACGGGCGGCCATGGGGCTGGTCGTCCTGGTGCTGCTGGTCGCGGGTGCGTGGTCGTCGTGGAACACCGCGCACCACATCGTTCTGGCCAAGGGGCGTGACCACGGCACGGTGACGGTGACGGGGTGCGGCGAGGAGACGTGCACCGCTTCGTACGAGCCGGACGCGGTGTCGCGGGAGCGTCCGCGAGTGAGCCTGGACGCGTCCGTCGCGGCGCGGGAGGGTGATCGGTTCCCTGTCGTGGTGAAGCCCGGCACCGATGCGGTGGTCCGCACGGGGTTGCCGGGCTTTCTGCATGCGTGGGTGCCGTTGGGCGGGGCGATGGTGCTGGCCGCGTTCGTGGTCGGCGGCGGGCTGCGGATGGCGCGGACGGCGTGGGGTGTGGGAACGGCGGGGGCGGCCCTGCTGGTGGCGACGTTCGTCGCGCTGTAGCGGGGCCGCCCCTTTCCGGCGTGCGTGTGGTCGGCCGGTGTGCCGTGCGTGCGGTCAGCCGGTGTTGCGGAGTCCCGCCGCGACGCCGTTGACGGTGAGCAGGAGGGCGCGGGCGAGCAGCGGGTCGGGCTCCTCGCCGCGCTCGGCGGCCTGGCGCTGGCGGGCCAGCAGGGAGACCTGGAGGTAGGAGATCGGGTCCAGGTAGGCGTCGCGGATTCCGAAGGTCTGCTGGAGCACCGGGCTGGTGCCGAGCAGTTCGGTGGAACCGGTGACCTTGAGGACTTCCCGTACGGTCAGCGCGTGTTCGGCCTCGATGGCGTCGAAGACGTGCTTCAGCTCGTCGGGGACGAGCGTGTCGACGTAGTGGCGGGCGATGCGCAGGTCGGTCTTGGCGAGCGTCATCTCCACGTTGGAGAGGAAGTTCCGGAAGAAGTGCCAGTGCTCGTGCATCTCGTCGAGGACGGTGTCGAGTCCGGCCTCGCGCAGGGCCTTGAGGCCGGAGCCGACGCCGTACCAGCCGGGGACGATCTGGCGGGACTGGGTCCAGCCGAAGACCCACGGGATGGCGCGCAGGCCGTCGAGCGAGACGCCGGAGCCGGGGCGGCGGGAGGGCCGTGAGCCCAGGTGCAGGTCGGCGAGCTGGTCCACCGGGGTGGAGGCGAGGAAGTACGCGGGCAGGTCGGGGTCCTCGACGAGCTTGCGGTAGGCGCTGTGGGCCGCGTCGGAGACGGTGTCCATGGCCGCGTCCCAGCGGGCGAGGGCCTCGTCGGACTGGCGGGGGGCCGTGTGCAGGGCGGAGGCCTGGAGGGTGGCCGCGACGGTCAGTTCCAGGTTCTCGCGGGCGAGGGCGGGGATGAGGTACTTGTCGGAGATGACCTCGCCCTGCTCGGTCACCTTGATCTCGCCCTCCAGGGTGCCCCAGGGCTGGGCGAGGATGGCGTCGTGGGAGGGGCCGCCGCCGCGGCCGACGGTGCCGCCGCGGCCGTGGAAGAGGCGCAGGCGCACGCCGTAGCGGTGGGCGACGTCGCGGAGGCGGCGCTGGGCGCGGTGGATCTCCCACTGGGAGGTCGTGATGCCGCCGAACTTGGACGAGTCGCTGTAGCCGAGCATGACCTCCTGGACGTCGCCGCGCAGGGAGACGAGGCGGCGGTAGGAGGGGTCGGCGAGCATCTCGTCGAGGATGACGTCGGCGGCCTTGAGCTCGTCGGTGGTCTCCAGGAGCGGGACGATGCCGATCTTGGCCCAGCCGGCGTGCAGGTCGACGAGTCCGGCCTCGCGGGCGAGGACTGCGGCGGCGAAGACGTCGTCGGCGCCCTGGCACATCGAGATGATGTAGGACTCGATGACTTCGGGTCCGAAGCGTTCGAAGGCCTGCTTGATGGTGTGGAAGACGCCGAGGGTCTTCTCGCCGGCCGCGTCGAGCGGGGCCGGGGTGGGGGCGAGCGGCCGGCGGGAGCGCAGCTCCTTGGCGAGGAGCTTCTGCCGGTAGTCGCGGGGCATGTCGGCGTAGCGCCAGGACTCCTCGCCGAGCCGGTCGAAGAGCTGGCCGAGGGCGTGGTGGTGGGCGTCGGCGTGTTCGCGTACGTCCATGGTGGCGAGCTGGAGGCCGAACGCGCCGAGCGTGCGGATGGTGCGGTCCATCCGGCCGTCGGCGAAGAGGCCGCCCTTGTGCGCGCGCAGGGAGGTCTGGATGAGTTCCAGGTCGGCGATGAGCTCGGCGGTGCCGAGGTAGTCGCAGCCGGGGCGGTGCGGGGTGCCTTCGGCGAGGCGCTCGCGGGTGTTGACGAGCTTCTGCCGGATGCAGGTGGCCTTGAGGCGGTAGGGCTCCTCGGCGTTCAGCCGCTTGTAGCGGGGGCTGATGCCGGGGAGGCGTTCCAGATCGGCCTGGAGGGAGGTGAGGAGTTCCTCGGTGGCTCCGGCGTAGCGGATGGAGTTGGAGAGGAGGCCGCGGAGGTGGTCGATCATCTCCAGGGCGTCGGTGATGCCGTGCTCGTGCTGGAGGATCAGGACGTCCCAGGTGACGGCGGGCGTCACGTTGGGGTTGCCGTCGCGGTCGCCGCCGATCCAGGTGCCGAAGGTGAGGGGGCGGGTGCCGGCGGGCAGTTCGACGCCGACGCGTTCCAGCTCGGCGGCGAGGTCCTCCAGGACGTCCCCGACGGCGCCCGTGTGGAGTTCGTCGAGGTAGTAGATGGCGTTGCGGGCCTCGTCGGCGGGCTCCGGGCGGACGACGCGGAGTTCGTCGGTCTGCCAGATGAGGTCGATGTTCTCGGCGAGGCGGAGGTCCAGGCGGCGGCGGTCGGCCTCGATGGCCGGGGTCTCCAGGAGGGCCGCGATGCGCCGGAGCTTGTTGAGGACCGAGCGGCGGGCCGCCTCGGTGGGGTGGGCGGTGAAGACGGGGCGGACGTTGAGGTTCTTGACCGTCTCGCGGAGGTGCTCGGGGTCGGCGTCCTTGAGCCGGTCCGCGGTGCGGGCCAGCAGGCCGCCCTCGGCCGCGCGGCGGTCGCGCATCTCGTGGGCGCGGTGGACCTGCTCGGTGACGTTGGCGAGGTGGAAGTAGGTGGAGAAGGCGCGCACGAGCCGGGCGGCGGTCTCCAGGTCCGTGTCGCCGAGGAGTTCGGCGGCGGCTTCGCCGTCGGTGCGGGTCAGGGCGCGGACCCGCTCGACGAGGTCGAGGAGCTCCTGGCCCTCCTGGCGTACGAGGGTTTCGCCGAGGAGGTCGCCGAGGCGGCGGATGTCGGCGCGCAGCGCGGGGCTGGCGGCAGGGGTCTGGTCGGCACTGCTCACAGTGTGCGGCTCCTTGCAGTGAATGAGGAGGTGCGTTCGCTTCGCCGTCCCCCCGTTGCGTGGCGGTGGGGCGGGTGGCGGGGTCCGGGGCCCTGCGGCTGGCAGCGGTGCTGTCGCCACGCCCCGACGAGCGGGTGCGGACCGCGCTGTCCGACGCTCCCAGGATAGGTGTCGTCGCAGGCGGCGTGTCGGTTGCCCCGACGGGGGCCGCCGGTCGCCGCCCGGGACACCCGGGCCTCTACCCCCCTACCCAGTGGGCGCGCGGGGTACCGCGCGGGACGGGCCCGAGCGGCCTCTCGTGTTGTGGGGCCCGTCACTGCCATACTTACCAAGCCGTAGGTTACGGAACCGTAGCCACGGCCGTCCGTGCCTTCTCCCTCACCCTCAGAGGTATCCCCCCATGCCGAGCACTCCTCCTGTGATCGACGAGACCGAGCCTCCCGGAGCGGCCGGGGCGGCGCTGCCCCCGGGCACGCTGGGCGGCGACAGCAAGCGGTCGATCGAACAGTTCGCGCTGCTGGCGTTCATCGTGGTGCCGTTCGTGGCGCTGGTCGCGGCGGTGCCGCTGGCGTGGGGGTGGGGGGTGAGCTGGCTCGACGTCGGTCTGCTGGTGGCGATGTACTTCATCGGCTGCCACGGGATCACGATCGGTTTCCACCGGTATTTCACCCACGGTTCGTTCAAGGCGAAGCGGCCGTTGCGGATCGCGCTGGCCGTGATGGGTTCGCTGGCGGTGGAGGGCCCCCTGGTGCGGTGGGTGGCCGATCACCGCAAGCACCACCGGTTCTCGGACGCGGAGGGTGACCCGCATTCGCCGTGGCGGTTCGGGGAGAGCCTGCCGGCCCTGATGAAGGGGCTGTGGTGGGCGCACATCGCGTGGATGTTCGACGAGGAGCAGACGCCGCAGCAGAAGTACGCCCCCGATCTGATCAAGGACCCGGCGCTCCGGGGCATCTCGCGCCACTTCCTCACCTTCACGATCGTCTCGCTGGCGATTCCGCCGCTGGTCGGCGGCCTGGTGACGATGTCGTGGTGGGGGGCGGCGACGGCGTTCTTCTGGGGTTCGCTGGTGCGGGTGGCCCTGCTCCACCACGTGACCTGGTCGATCAACTCGATCTGTCACGCGGTGGGCAAGCGGCCCTTCAAGTCCCGTGACCGGTCGGGGAACGTGTGGTGGCTGGCGGTGCTGTCGTGCGGCGAGTCGTGGCACAACCTGCACCACGCGGACCCGACGAGCGCGCGGCACGGGGTGATGAAGGGGCAGATCGACTCCAGCGCGCGGCTGATCCGCTGGTTCGAGCAGGTGGGCTGGGCCACGGATGTGCGGTGGCCGGACGCCGGACGTATCGAGTCCCGGCGCGCGTCCGTCCCGGCCGACGCGGCATGATTGACGACGTGGCGACCGACTCCAGCACGAGCAGCGAGAAAAGCAGGCCTTCCCCCTCCCGCCGGCCCCGGCGGGTCCGGATGACGGGCAAGGAGCGCCGCGAGCAGCTGCTGGACATCGGGCGCGCCCTCTTCGCCGACAAGGGCTTCGAGGGCACGTCGGTGGAGGAGATCGCGGCGCGCGCCGGGGTGTCCAAGCCGGTGGTGTACGAGCACTTCGGCGGCAAGGAGGGCCTGTACGCGGTGGTGGTCGACCGCGAGATGCGCCGGCTGCTGGACATGGTGCAGGGGGCGCTCACGGCGGGCCATCCGCGCGAGCTGCTGGAGCAGGCGGCGTTCGCGCTGCTGGACTACATCGAGTCGTACACGGACGGGTTCCGGATCCTGGTGCGGGATTCGCCGGTGGCGCAGTCGACGGGCACGTTCGCGTCGCTGATCAGTGACATCGCCACGCAGGTGGAGGACATCCTGGGCCTGGAGTTCAAGGCCCGCGGCTTCGACCCGAAGCTGGCCCCGCTGTACGCGCAGGCACTGGTGGGCATGGTGGCGCTGACGGGCCAGTGGTGGCTGGACGTGCGCAGGCCGAAGAAGGCCGAGGTGGCCGCCCACCTGGTGAACCTGTGCTGGCACGGGCTGGAGAACCTGGAGTCGAAGCCGCGGCTGATAGGGCACCGGAAGAGCTGATCACGGCTGATCACGTAACCCTTCCGCACACCGTCACCCGTTGTGATGACGCATGCGGATCTCCCGCCGTAGTGTGGTCGGGAGGGCAGAGGATCCGTCCATGGGAGGAACCATGACCGCCGAGCCGACCACCGCGCACAGTTCCCGCTGGCCGGTGCCCCCGCAGGATGGATACACCGTGGACGATCTGTTCACGCTGCCCGATCTCCCGCCGCACACCGAGCTGATCGACGGGAGCCTGGTTTTCGTGAGTCCGCAGCGAGACTTTCACAGCACGATGATCGATCTGCTGATGACAGGACTGCGCAGTACGGCGCCCCCGGAGGTGAGGGTGCGCCGGGAGATGACCGTAGTGCTGGATCGGCGGAACGCTCCGGAGCCGGACGTCTCCGTCGTGCGGACCGAGGCGATCACAGGACTCGACGTGACGCGGTACCAGGCCGCCGACGTCCTCCTCGCCGTCGAGGTCGTCTCCCCCGACTCCGAGGCCCGCGACCGTGAGGCCAAGCCGCACAAGTACGCGACCGCCGGAATCCCGCACTTCTGGCTGGTGGAGATGACCGGCACCGACCAGCACCCCGTCGTGCGGGTCTACGAGCTGGACCCGGTGACGAAGGCGTACGCGCTGACCGGGATCCACCACGACCGGCTGAAGACGGGTGTGCCGTTTCCGGTGGACGTCGACATCTCGGCGGAGGCGCTCGCAGCGCTGTAGAGCCGCCCGGTCACGCCTCCGGCTCCAGGAACTCCAGCCGGTTGCCGGCCGGGTCGTGGGCGGAGAAACGGCGGTGTTCATGGCTTCTCCTTGCGGGCGACCGCGAAGATGCGGCGGAACGGGAAGACCGTGCCGTACGGTCCCGGCGGGTAGGCCTCGCGGAGCAGGTCGCGGTAGGCGGTGAGGAAGGCGTCGCGGGCGGCCGGGTCGTCGGCCAGGGCGGTGAGGACGGGGCGCAGGGCGGTGCCCTTGACCCAGTCGAGGACCGCGTCGTCGCCGTGGAGGGTCTGGAGGTAGGTGGTCTCCCAGACGTCGGCCGTGCAGCCGAGGCCGCGGAGGCGGGTGAGGTAGTCGACGGGGTCCAGGACGGAGGCGGTGCGGTCGCCGACGCCGTGGAGCAGGGGGCGCCAGCGGTCGGACTCGCGGAGGCGGGCCAGGAGGGTGTGGCTGGGGGCGGTGAAGTTGCCGGGGACCTGGAAGGCGAGGGTGCCGCCGGGGGCGAGGGCGTCGAGCCAGCGGGGGAAGTGTTCGGCGTGGCCGGGGATCCACTGGAGTGCGGAGGTGGAGACGATGAGGCCGTACGTCTCGGTGGGCGTCCAGGTGGCGGCGTCCGCCTCGGCGAAGTCGAGCAGGGGCGGGCGGGCGTGGGCGGCGGCTTCGGCGAGCATCGCGCGTGAGGTGTCGTAGCCGGTGATCCGGGCGTCCGGCCAGCGGTCCGCGAGGAGGGCGGTGACGTTGCCCGCACCGCAGCCGAGGTCGGCGATGCGGGGCGCGGGGTGGCCGGGGAGGTCGCCGACGTGGGCGAGGAGGTCGTGGAAGGGGCGGGTGCGGTGGTCGGCGTGGCGGAGGTACTGCTGCGGGTCCCAGGAGGGCTGGTGGGGTGCGGTCATGGGCAACAGGATCACGCCGCGAATATCTTGATGTCAAGACACTTGAATTCAAGAGACTTCATATCGAGGGACCCTTTACACTGATCGTCATGGAGGACGAGGTCGACCGACTGGTCGCTGCATGGCGCCGTGAGCGCCCCGACCTCGACGTGGAACCGCTCGAGGTGCTGAGCCGCGTCTCCCGCCTGGCGCGCCACCTCGACCGGGCCCGCCGCATAGCCTTCTCCGAGCACAACCTGGAGCCGTGGGAGTTCGACGTGCTGACGTCGCTGCGCCGGGCCGGCGCACCGTACCAGCTCTCCCCCGGGCAGCTGCTCACCCAGACCCTGGTCACCTCGGGCACGATGACCAACCGCATCGACCGGCTGACCAAGAAGAACCTCGTCGAGCGGCTGCCCGACCCGAGCGACCGCCGCGGGGTCCTCGTCCGGCTGACGGCCGAGGGGCGCGACAAGGCCGACCAGTCGCTGGCCGGGCTGCTCGACCAGGAGCGCGCCATCCTCGGCGAGCTCTCCCGCCACCAGCGCGCCGAACTGGCCGGACTACTGCGCCAGTTGACCGCCCCGTTCGACAACATCCCCACCTAGCGGCGGTTCCGCGGGGCCGACCCCCGCCCGGCGCGCCAGCGCCACCGCGGCCAGCGTCGAGTGCACCCCGAGCTTGCCCAGCACGTTCTGCATATGGGTGCGCACCGTGTGCGGGGAGAGGAACAGCCGCTCGGCGACCGCCTTGCGGCCCAGCCCCGCCACCATGCAGCGCAGCACCTCGCGCTCCCGGGGCGTCAGCGACTCCACCAGCAGCTCGCTCTCGGTACGGTGCTTGCGGGCGGCGGTCAGCTCCCGCAGGACGCCGGTGAGCAGTGCGGGCGGCAGATGCGTCTCGTCGCGCAGGACGCCCCGTATCACCGCCAGCAGCCGTTGCAGTGAGCAGTCCTTGGCCACCCAGCCCGAGGCGCCCGCCTGGAGCGCCCGGGCGGCGGCCCGCGGGTCGTCCTTCTCGGCGAGCACCACCGACCGCACGGCGGGCCGGCCCGAACTGACCCCGGCGACCAGGGAGATGCCGTCGACGAGGCCCGCCTCCTCCTGCCGGGGCACGGGGACGGTGAGCGCGCCGCCGGCCGTCAGGGCGCCCAGCTCGGCGTCCACCAGCAGCACGTCGTAGCCCCGGCCCTCGGCGGCGGCGCGCTCCAGGGCGCGCAGCGCCGCAGGGCCGCTGCCCGCCGCGGACACGTCCACGTCGGGCTCGGCCGCGAGCGCCGCCGCGAGCGACTCGGCGAAGATGCGGTGGTCGTCGACCACCAGAACCCGGATACGCGCCACAGAACCCCCATCGGTGAGGGCGGACAGCTGCGGGTACGGCACCCGGAGGGGTCGGTGCGGCCCGCCGTGCTCCGGCCGCCGCCTTCGCACCGCCTGCCGCTCCGCCCCCGGGCGCCGTACCCGGCTCTCTCGCTCCCCTGAATCGGCACCGGCCCCCACCGGTGCTGAGCATCAGCGTACGGGTGGGGGGCACGGGGGGAAGGCGATTCGCCGAACTGGTTGCCCCGGGTGTTTAGGGTGTGCTTCATGTTCCGTCTTGAGACAGAAGTAGACAAAGAACGTCGCATTCTGCTGAGCGGGCGTCTGCACGAGGACAACATCGCGGCCGCGGCCGCCCTGCGTGCGCTGCTCTCCACCCCCGCCGAACACGAAGTCCCGCTGGAAGTGTGGGCGTTGGACGAGCAGGGGGAGCTGGCCGGTGGGCTGACCGGGCGGACCTGGGCGTACTGGCTGCATGTCGATCTGCTCTGGGTCGACGCCCCGCACCGGGGCTCCGGCCTCGGCGCGCGCCTGCTCGCCGAGGCCGAACGGACCGCCCGCACCGAGCGCGCGTGCACCCGGTCGAGGCTGGAGACCTGGGACTTCCAGGCCCCCGGCTTCTACCGCGGACAGGGGTACGAGGAGATCGGCCGGGTCGCGGACTACCCGCCGGGCGTCACCGAGTTCATCCTGGTCAAGGAGTTGTGAACGCGGGGCGCCGGGGCGGGCTCAGCGCAGCCGGCGCGCCCCGGCCGAGGGGATGGCGTCGAAGATCCCCGGGGCGGTGTGCCCGGCCGCCGCGAACGCCTCGCTGACGGCCTCGGCCACGGTGCCGGCCGCCGCCTCCTCCACCAGGACGACCGCGGAGCCGCCGAAGCCGCCGCCGGTCATCCGCGCACCGAGCGCACCGGCCGCGTTCGCCGCCCCGACCACCAGGTCCAACTCGGGGCAGGAGACCCGCAGATCGTCGCGGAGCGAGGCGTGGCCCTCGTTCAGGACGGGGCCGGCCGCGCGGACGTCGCCCGCGTCGAGCAGCGCGATGACCTGCTCGACCCGGCGGTTGTCGCCGACGACATGGCGTACGTAGCGGATGACGGACTCGTCCGCCCCGGCGTCGGCGAGGGTGGCGAGGGCCGCGCCGAGACCGGCGTACGGCAGATCGCGGAGCGTCGGTATGCCGAGCAGCCGGGCGCCCTCCTCGCAGCCGGCCCGGCGCTCCGCGTACGCCCCGTCGCCGAGCGCGTGCTTGACCCGGGTGTCGACGACCAGGAGCGTCAGGCCCTGGGAGGCCAGGTCGAAGGGGACCTGGCGCAGCGAGAGGTCGCGGGTGTCCAGGTGGAGGGCGTGGCCCTCGGTGCAGCAGGCCGAGGCCATCTGGTCCATGATCCCGCAGGGCACGCCGACGAAGTCGTTCTCGGCGCGGCGGCCGATCACGGCGAGTCCGGCGGCGCTCAGGCCGAGGGCGAAGAGGTCGTTCAGCGCGAGCACGGTGACGACTTCGAGGGCGGCGGACGAGGAGAGCCCGGCGCCGGTGGGCACGGTGGAGGTCAGCGCGATGTCCGCCCCGGTGACCGGGTGCCCGGCCTCGCGCAGCGCCCAGAGCACCCCGGCGGGGTAGGCGGCCCAGCCGTGGCCGGAGTGCGGGGCGAGTTCGTCGACGCGGAGCGAGACGACGCCGCCGGGGACGTCGGTGGAGTAGAGGCGCAGGACGCCGTCGTCGCGGCGGGAGACGGCGGCGACGGCGGTGTGCGGGAGGGCGAGCGGCATGACGAAGCCGTCGTTGAAGTCGGTGTACTCGCCGATCAGGTTCACCCGTCCGGGTGCGGCCCAGATGCCGTCGGGCTCGCCCCCGTACAGCTCGGCGAAGACGGCGGCGGGGTCGGTCCGGTGCCCCTCGGCGGTGGTCGCGGTCGGTTCGGCGTGCTGGGTCATGGGGTGGTGGTGTCCTCTCGGCGGGCGAACTGCCAGGCGTCGGCGATGATTCCGGCCAGGTCGGCGCGGGAGGGCTGCCAGCCGAGGCGCTCGGTGGCGGTGGCGGCGGAGGCGACGAGGACGGCCGGGTCGCCGCCGCGACGGGGGGCGGCGGTCTCGGGGACCGGGTGGCCGGTGACCTTGCGGACGGTCTCGATGACCTCGCGGACCGAGAAGCCGTTGCCGTTGCCGAGGTTGCAGATCAGGTGCTCGCCGGGGGCGGCGGCGGTGAGGGCCAGCAGGTGGGCCTCGGCGAGGTCGGCGACGTGGATGTAGTCGCGGACGCAGGTGCCGTCGGGGGTGGGGTAGTCGTCGCCGTAGACGTTGATCGACTCGCGCTTGCCGAGGGCGACGTGGAGGACCAGCGGGATGAGGTGGGACTCGGGGTCGTGCCGCTCGCCGCAACTGCCGTACGCACCGGCCACGTTGAAGTAGCGCAGCGAGACGGCGGCCAGTCCGTGGGCGGTGGCCTCGCCGCTGATCATGTGGTCGACGGCGAGCTTGGAGGCGCCGTAGGGGCTGGTGGGGGCGGTGGGGTCGGTCTCGGTGATGGGGCTGGAGACCGGTTCGCCGTAGGTGGCGGCGGTGGAGGAGAAGACGAGGGTGCGGACGCCGTGTTCGCGCATGGCGGCGAGCAGGGCGGTGGTGCCGCCGACGTTGTTGACCCAGTACTTCTCGGGGTTCACGACGGACTCGCCGACCTGGGAGAACGCGGCGAAGTGCAGGACGCCGTCGTAGGAGGGGTCCAGATGGCGGGCGGCGTCCTGGATGCGGCCCTCGATGAACGCGGCTCCGGCGGGGACGCCCGCGCGGAAGCCGGTGGAGAGGTCGTCCAGGACGGTCACCGTGTGACCGGCCTCCAGCAGATGCTGGGCGACGACGCTGCCGACATAGCCGGCGCCGCCGGTGACCAGGTACTTCTTCGGGGTGGTGCCGGCCTTCGGGGAATCGCTCATGTGCTCGCTACCTCTCGCAGTCGCTCGGCCGCGGCCTCCGGCGGCACGTCGTTGATGAACACGCTCATGCCGGACTCGGACCCCGCGAGGAACTTCAGCTTGCCGGAGGTCCGGCGAATGGTGAAAAGCTCCAGGTGCAGGGCGAAGTCCTCCCGTCCGGGGACCCCGAACGGCGCCTGGTGCCAGGCGGAGATGTACGGGGTCGGCGGCTCGCCGGGTCCGAAGATCCGGTCGAAGCGCCTCAAGAGTTCCAGATAGACCTGTGGGAACTCTGTCCGCGCCCGGTCGTCCAGCTCCCGCAGGTCGGGGACGCGGCGGCGGGGGTGGAGGTGGACCTCGTAGGGCCAGTGCGCCGCGTAGGGGACGAAGGCGGTCCAGTGCTCGGTGGCGAGGACGACGCGTGAGCCGTCCTCCTCCTCGCGGGCGACCACGTCGTCGAAGAGGTTGCGGCCGGTCTCCTCGCGGTGGCGGGCGGCCGAGCGGAGCATCAGCTCGGTGCGCGGGGTGACGAAGGGGTAGCCGTAGATCTGGCCGTGCGGGTGGCCGAGGGTGACGCCGATCTCGGCGCCCCGGTTCTCGAAGCAGAAGACCTGGGTGACCTGGTCGAGCGCGGCGAGTTCGGCGGTGCGGTCGGTCCAGGCGGCGAGGACGAGGGCGGCCTGTTCCTCGGTGAGGTCCTTGAACGACGCGTCGTGGTCGGAGGTGAAGCAGACGACCTCGCAGCGGCCGGAGTCGCCGGCCAGGGAGGGGAAGCGGTTCTCGAAGACGGCGACGTCGTAGTGGTCGTCGGGGATCTCGCTCTGCCGTCCCTCCCGGGTCGGGCAGAGCGGGCAGGCGTCGGCCGGCGGGTGGTAGGTGCGCGCCTGGCGGTGCGAGGCGATGGCGACCGCGTCGCCGAGCAGCGGGTCGCGGCGGATCTCGGACGAGGTCGAGACGGGGTCCAGCGGGCGACGGTCGACGGCGTCGCGGACGGCGTCGGCCGCGGAGTCGTAGTAGATCAGCTCACGGCCGTCGGCGAGGGTCGTAACCGTCTTCTTCACCAGGGTCCTCCACCAGATCCTCCCAACATAATCGCACATAACAAACCACAAGCGAACACCTCAGTCAATGCCCACAGAGCCGGGGGGAACTCGGGCCGCAACCGGGACATTCAAGCGCACTCGATCACGATCGAACAAAGAATCCCAACGCAAGTGTTCATTTCTCGAACACAGAGGCGTAAGTTCCGACGGGTTCATTTCGCGCAACGAAGCGAGTTCCCCCCATGCAGACACTTGCCGAAGGGCTCCGGCTCCCCACGAACGGGCTCGACTACGCCATCCTGGCCATCTACTTCGTCGTCGTGCTCGGCATCGGCTTCGCCGCCCGTGCCAGCGTGAGGACGAGCCTCGACTTCTTCCTCTCCGGACGGTCACTGCCCGCCTGGGTGACCGGGCTCGCCTTCGTCGCGGCGAACCTCGGCGCCACCGAGATCCTCGGCATGGCGGCCACCGGCGCCCAGTACGGCGTCGCGGTGGTGCACTGGTACTGGATCGGCGCCATCCCCGCCATGGTCTTCCTCGGCCTGGTGATGATGCCGTTCTACTACCGCTCCAAGGTGCGCTCGGTGCCGGAGTTCCTGCTCCAGCGGTTCGACAGGTCCGCGCACCTGCTCAGCTCCGCGCTCTTCGCGTTCGCGGCGATCCTCATCGCGGGCGTCAACCTCTACGCCCTGTCGATCGTCGTCGAGGCGCTGCTCGGCTGGCCGCAGTGGGTCGCGATCGTCGTCGCGGGCCTGTTCGTGCTGGTCTACATCACGATCGGCGGGCTCTCCTCGGCGATCTACAACGAGGTGCTCCAGTTCTTCGTCATCCTCGCCGCGCTGATCCCCCTCACCGTCCTCGGCCTGAAGCGGGTCGGCGGCTGGGACGCCATGAGCGACTCGCTGACGAAACAGCACGGCGGGGACTTCATGACCGCCTGGGGCGGGACCGGCATCGGCGACCCCAACCCGCTGGGCGCCAACTGGCTGACCATCATCCTCGGACTCGGCTTCGTGCTGTCCTTCGGCTACTGGACGACGAACTTCGCCGAGGTGCAGCGCGCCCTGTCCGCGAAGAACCTCTCCGCCGCCAAGCGCACCCCGCTGATCGCCGCCTTCCCGAAGATCTTCATCGTCTTCGCGGTGATGATCCCGGGCCTGGTCGCCGCGGTCATCGTGCCGAAGATCGGCACCCCGGACTCCGACCTCACCTACAACGACGCGATACCCCTGCTGATGCAGGAACTGCTGCCCAACGGGGTGCTCGGTATCGCGGTGACCGGTCTGCTCGCCGCGTTCATGGCGGGCATGGCGGCCAACGTGTCCTCGTTCAACACGGTGTTCACCACCGACATCTGGCAGCGGTACGTGGTGAAGGACAAGCCGGACACGTACTACCTGAAGTTCGGGCGGCTGATCACCGCGATCGGTGTGCTGGCCTCGATCGGCACGGCGTTCATCGCCGCCAGCTTCTCGAACATCATGAGCTACCTCCAGACGCTGTTCTCGTTCTTCAACGTCCCGATGTTCGTCGTCTTCATCATCGGCATGTTCTGGAAGCGGGCCTCGATGAAGTCCGGCGTCTGGGGGCTGGTCGCGGGCACCGGGGCCGCGATGGTCAACTACTTCTGGATCTACAAGGGCGGGATCATCGACATCCCCTCCGACCAGGGCGCCAACTTCGTCTCCGCGATCGTCGGATTCGTCGCCGGAGCCGTCGTCATGGTCGTCGTGACCCTCTTCACCGCGCCGAAGCCCGAGGCGGAACTGGCCGGTCTGGTGTACGGGACCGAGTCGCCGGACCCGGACGAGGCACTCGACGAGGCCGACAGCGCCTGGTACCGCAAGCCCGCACTGCTCGGCTGGGGCGCGATCGTGCTCGCCGCCGCGTGCTACATCCCCTACTCGCTCTGATCGGAGGCACTCACCATGTCCGAACCGCACACGTCCGAACCGCACCGTTCCGACCTGCACAAGGAAGTCTCCGAGCTGGAGCGCAAGTCCGCCACCGCCGCCCGTCTCTTCGACATCCGGCGGATCATCGGCGGCCTGTTCGTGGTCTACGGAGTGATCGTCACCATCGCCGGCATCAGCCCCTCCGACGCCGACCTGGAGAAGGCCGAGGGCGTCCACATCAACCTGTGGACCGGCCTCGCCATGCTGGCGCTGGGCCTGTTCTTCCTGGTCTGGATGAAGCTGCGCCCGGCCGAGGCGCCGGAGACGGCCCCGGACCCGAAGCCGGGGCCCGACGGGGGCTGACCCGCCCCGCCGCCCGCCCGCAGGGGCCGTGACTCACCCGCGCTGTCCGGGGATGTACGGCCCCTGCGGCGTGACCCCGGTGGCCGCGGCCCTCTCCAGCAGTCCCGTACGGGCCGCGAGGGCCGCCGCCTCCAGACGGGAGCCGACCCCGAGCTTCATCAGGACCCGCTGGACGTGGGTACGGGCGGTGCTCGGGGCGATGTCCATGCCGGCCGCGATGAGCCGGGTGCCCTCGCCCTCGGCGACCCGCACCAGCACCTCCGCCTCCCGCGGGGTGAGCATCCGCAGCAGCCGCCGCCCCTCGTCGTCGGGCTGGACCGCCGGGTTGAGCAGTTCGGCGAAGGCCCCCCGCAGCAGCTGCGGGGCGATGGCGCTCTCCCCCGCCCGCGCCTTGAGCATGGCCCGCTCGACGCCCTCGATGCGCTCGTCGTGCCGGACGTATCCCGCGGCCCCGGCGGCGAACGCCGCGGCGATCCCGCGCGGACTGGGCACCGGTCCGAGCACCACCACCGCCACCTGCGGGCGCTCCCGGCCGATGCGCGTGATCGGGTCGAAGACCCCGGGGGCGGCCGGCGAGGCCGTACCGAACAGACAGACCTCGGGGGCCCTGCTGACGACCAGTTCCGCTGCCCCGGACGTCGGCGCCGCCGCCGCGAGCACCCGGTGCCCGCGCAGTTTCAGCGCCGAGGCGAGTGCCTCGGCGAGCAGCCGGTGATCGTCGACCACCATGAGCCGCACACCCACGGTCCGCACCCCCAAAGCCCCTGTCCGCCCGGCCCCCCGGACTCCTGCCCCGGCAAGTTACACGCTTGTTCGACGCCGCGCGGCCCTTCTGTGGGAGAAGCCCCCCGGAATGCCGAACTCTGCGCCGTTCGGGGCCCCGAGCCTTTGATCCGGTTTCTGTCGCCCCCTGTTCATGACCCGTTGGCCGCCGCTTCGCGATCACTTCAGGGACGGAAGACGATCGGCCCCGCCGGTGAGGTGATCGACCGGCGGGGCCTGGCACTGCGGGGCGCTCCCGGGGGAGCGCGGTGATCAGTCGGTGCGGTAGGCGACGACGAGGTAGCGCTTCTCGTCGGGGTTGACGGTGCTGGGCTTGTGGACCGCCCTGCTCGCCATGTAGAAGCGGCCTTCGCTGTAGAGGAGTTCGGCGGAGCCGACGTTGAACCGCTTCTCCGCCTCCCGGACGGTCTCGTCGCTCGGGTTCTCCATCAGCAGGGTCTGCTTCAGGGTCTCGCCGTCGATGGAGACGACCTGGCCGCCCTTGTCGTACGGGCCCTCCTTGTAGGCGATGACGCTGGTGCCGTCCATCCGCAGCGGGGTCAGGGTGTGGCGGTCGCCCGCGTCCGCCCGGCCGCCGAGGAGCTTGCCGGTGGTCAGGTCGAAGGCGACGATCTCGTTCGTGTCGCCGTACTCGCTGGTCCCGTCGTGCCGTTCGGTGGGCAGGTAGAGCCGGTTGTTGCCGACGGCCATGTGCTTGCACTGCTCGACGTCGGTGGAGCCGCACTCCGCCGCGTACTTGTCCGCGTCGGCGGGGATGCGGACGATCAGCTTGCCGGTGGCGGCGTCGATCGAGAAGAAGTCGGAGATGCTGCTGCCGTCGCCGGCGGTGTCGCCGACGTCGGCCGCGACCACCAGCGGCTTGGTGGAGACGATGCTCGCGTAGTCGACGCCCGCGGGCATCTGGAACGAGGAGAGCGGCGCGCCGGTCGTCGGGTTGAGCGCCTGCACGGTGAGCTGCGGGCTGTCGGTCGTGCCGCACCTGCGGATCACGGCGAGGGCTTCGCCGCCCGCGTAGCCGCGGTCGTAGCAGCCGTCCGCGCCGACCTTCGGCTTCCAGAGGGCGGCGCCGTCGGCCAGGTTGAAGGCCGCGCCGCCGGAGGTTCCGCCCGCGGCGACGGTGGACCCGCTGATCGTGACCTCGACGAAGGCGATCGGCCGGTCACCGCCGGTGGCGGAGGTGACGCTCTTGCTCCACAGGAGCTTGCCGGCGTTCAGGTCGATCGCGCCGACCTGGTTGCACGACGGGTACTTGTTCTCCTTGGTCGGCTTCGTCTCCTGGAAGAGGATGGCCGCCTTGTCGTCCTTGCTCGTGTGGCGGGACACGCCGCAGATCTCGCCGGCCAGCGGGAAGGACCAGAGCTTGGTGCCCTTGTCCCGGTCGTAGCCGGTGACCTCGGCGATGCCGGACTTGACGTACGCCTTGTCGGTGACCCAGGAGCCCGCGACCGTGGTGATGTCGGTGACCACGGGCTCGGGGAACTGGAAGGCGACCTTGGACTTGGTGTTGGCGGGCGCCTTCTCCTTGCCGCCGGCCAGGCCGCCCTCGCCTCCCTTGGCCTCGCCGCCGGTGGCGCCGGACGAGGAGGCCTCGTCCGAGCCGCCCTGGTCGCCGCCGGTGGAGGAGTAGATGATCCCGCCGCCGATGATCAGCACCACCGCGACGGCCGCGGCGACGATGATCTGCATCTGGGTGGAGAACTTCTTGCCGCCGCCGGGCGGCTGCGGGGCCCCGTACTGCGGCTGCATCGGCTGGGTCGGGTAGCCGTAACCCTGGGGCGCCCCGGGCTGTCCGGCGGGCCCCTGCGGGTAGCCGTACCCCTGCTGCGGGGCGTGGGGGTAGCCGTATCCGTTGGGCTGCGGCGCGGGCGGGGTGGGGTAGCCGCCGGCCGGCGGCGGGGTGCCGTAGCCCCCGGCGGGCGCGTCCTGCGGGGCGGCGGGCTGCTGCGGCGGCTGCTTGCCGAAGGGGTCCGCGGGCGGCGGGGTCGGCCCGCCGAACCCTCCCGGCGGGGGGTCCTGCGGCGCGCCGAACCCGCCGGAGGGCGGACCGGCGGACGGTGCCGGGGGCGTGTTCGGCGGCTCGTTGGGCGGCTGCTGCGGCGGCTGGGGCGGCTGGGTCATGGCGTGCGTACCTCGGGGGACGAGTGGGTGTGGGGGCGCGCGGGGCCGGGAGGGGCCGGCCGCGGTCGGATGCCGTGGCGGACCGTCACTTCGTGAACACCAGCATCGTCGTCTGCTCCAGTTCTTCCTTGTCGTTGCCCGCGCTCACGCGCTTGCTGAAGACGTAGGAGCGGCCGTCCCGGTAGAGGACCTTGGACGAGAAGAAGCCGTTCTCGATCCGGCCCGCGGACGCCGGGTGCTGGAGCAGCGTCTTGGGGGTGCCGCCGGTCGGCGGGAGCGTCACGAGCGCACCGGCGGTGTCGTACTTCGGCCGCATGTAGAGCAGCACGTCGCCGCCCTCCATGCCCAGCGGCTTCAGCACGCGTTCGGCCGGGGCGGGCGCCTCCCACTTGGGCTTGCCGGTGTTCAGGTCGAAGGCGATGACCTTGTTCGTCCGGGCGGTCCCGGTGCTGTCGTCCTCGGTCGCCATGTAGAAGGTGTTGGCGTCGGCGGCGACGCCGCTGCACCCTTCGAGCTTCTCGCCGAAGACCGCGAAGCTGCCCCCGCAGTCGACGGTGAGCTTGTCGCCCTGCGCGGGTGCGAGCTGCGAGCGGAGCTTGCCGCTCTCGGTGAGCGAGGCGATGGCGTACTGCTTCTTCGCCTCGTTGTCGAACCGGACGACGAGCGGGGTGACCGAGTAGACCTTGCTGACCTCCCAGCCGCGCTTCGGCTGGTACGTCCACTTGGCCTTGCCGGTGACCGGGTCCAGCTCCTGGACCTGGTGCTGCGGGTTGCCGGCGTCGTCGGTGCGGCAGCTGGTGGCGGCGATCAGCTTCGCGCCGCCGGCGAAGGCGAAGGGCTTGCAGTTGCCGTCCGGGTTGGCGAACAGCTCCTTGCCGTCGCTGACCCGGTAGGCGTTGGAGTTGCCGGTGCGCCCCACCGTGACGGTGTCTCCGCTGATCGCGAGACCGATGTCCGACAGGAAGTCCCAGGTGCCGTTCTTCTTGATCGACTTCTTCCAGCCGGCCTTGCCGGTGTTGAGGTCGATCATCTGGAGGACGGAGCACTTGGCCCGGTCGGTGGTGCTGTCCTTCACGCCGATGACGAGCTTGCCGTCGGCGGTCGCGCTGTTGGGCGCGGCGCACACGTCGGCGGGGAGCGCCAGGGTCCACTTCTGCTTGCCGTCGGCGACCGAGTAGCCGGAGACGCCCCGGTACATGGCCTTGGCCACCACGTCGCCGGTGAACCAGGGGCCTTCGACGGACGCGCCGTTGCGCGGCAGGTCGACGTCGTTCTTCTGGAGCCAGGCGACCTTGGCCTCGCCCGGCTTGCGCCCGGCGTTGAGGTCGTCGTTGCCCCCGCGGCCGTCGCCGCTGCCGTCGCCCTCGTCGACCGTCGGCGACTCGCTGGGGGGCTTGGGGTCGTTGCTCGTGCCGGCGACGGGCTTCTTGGGGTCGTCCCCGCTGTCGCTGACCAGGAACCAGGTGCCCGCCCCGGCGACCAGGACCACGGCGAGGGCCGCCGCGACCACGATGCCGGTCTTGTTCTTGAGGAACCCGCCGGGACCGGAGCCCGGTCCGCCGGGGGCGGGGGCGCCGGGGTGCGCTTGCGTCGGGTAGCCGTAACCGGGCTGGGTCTGCTGACCGTACGGGCCCGGGGTCTGCTGACCGTAGGGGCCGGGGGCCTGTTGACCGTAGGGGCCGGGCTGCTGACCGTAAGGGCCGGGGGCCTGCTGACCGTAGGGGCCGGGCTGCTGGCCGTACGGTCCGGGGGCCTGCTGACCGTACGGTCCGGGGGCCTGGCCGGGCTGCTGCGGATAGCCGTAGCCGGGCCCGGCGGGGGGCTGCGGATAGCCGTACGCCGGGGTGCCCGGCGGGGGCGTCTGCGGCGGGCCGGACGGGGGCGCGGGCGGCTGCGCGGGGGGCGGCCCCTGGGGCTGCTCACCGGGCGGCGTCTGCGCCGGGTCCGGCCGTCCCTCGGGCTGCTGAGGAGCTCCGTTCGCCGGCTCCTGCGGAGCCCCGAAGCCTCCCTGCGGCGGTTGCTGGCTGGGCGGCTGGCTCATATCAGCACGTCCCCCTTCGTGCGGCCCGGTGCGCGAATCGGTCTCCCCCGCATTCCCAAGAGGGTCAATCCCCCTCGGAAAGGAGCGAATCGGGCATGGCTTCCGCGGTGTTACGACAGTCGGGCGGGGCTTCTTTCTACCACCCGTCCGACGCCGGGCACCGGTTCGGGCCAACCCCTGTTCCCAAGGGAGAACCGGCTTGTGATGCCTCCGTTACGCCCCGCGGAAGGTGATGGTCAGTCACCGAAGGCGATCATCGCCGGCAGCTCCCGCTCCTCCTCGTCGGTGGCCCCGGAGACGTGCGGGAGCATCAGCAGCGAGCGGCCTCCGGCATAGCGGACGAGCGGATCGGTGAAGGTGCGCTCGGTCACCGCGGCCGACGCCGGGTGGCGCAGGACCTGCCGCGGTGCGCCGCCGTCCGGCCCGAGCGCCACGATGCCGCCGCCGACGCCCTCGGCGCCGGACTTCGCCCCCGGTGGGCTGAGGTAGACCAGCGCCTCGCCGCCTTCGACGCGCAGCGGCATCAGGGTCTGGCCGGCGGGCGCGGGGACCTTCCACTTCTTCGCGCCGGTGCTCATGTCGAAGGCGATGACGTCGTTGGTCAGCACCCCGTCCGCGAACCGGTGCTTCGTGGCGGTGTAGAGCGTGTCGGCGTCGGCGGCCACGCCGAGGCAGGTGTCGAGGTTCGCGCCCACGTCCCGTCGCATGCCGGTGCACCGGGCCTCGGGGACGTCGTCGCCCGCGATGGGCCGGGAGCGGAGGGTCCCGTCGGCGTTCAGGACGGCGATCGCCCACTCGCCCTCCACCGCCCCGCCCCTGCGGAGCGAGATCACCGGCGGGTCGACGGAGTGGAACGCGTCGATCAGCCAGCCCTTGCCGGGCCGGTACGTCCACAGGGTGCGCCCGGTGGACGGGTCGACGCGCCGCACTTCCTCGATGACGTCGTCGGCCCGGGCCTCGGACTCGCCGGCCGGCTGGTCGCGGCAGCCGACGGCGGCGAGCAGGACGGCCCCGCCGGCCAGGCCGTACGACGGGCAGGGGCCGGGCAGTTCGTCCCAGAGGTGCTTGCCGTCGCTGACCCGGTAGGCGTCGGTGCGGCCGACGCGTCCGATCGTCAGGACGTCGCCGCTGACCGCCATGACGATGTTGGCGAGCCCGTCCTGCGTCGGCGCGCGGTCGAAGGTGGCGGACCAGCCCGCCTCACCGGTGGCCAGGTCGATCATCTGGAGTCTGTCGCAGGCCGAGTCCTCCGGGGAGGTGTCGGTCAGGAGCCCGACGACGATCTTCCCGTCGGCGGTCGGCCGGGTGGGCGCGGCGCAGACGTCGGAGGGCAGCCGCAGGCTCCACTTCGGCGTGCCGTCGTCGAGGGAGTAGCCGGAGGCCGTGCGGTACATGGCCTTGGCCACGACATCGCCGACGACCCAGGGGCCGAGGGCGGAGGCGCCGCCCCCCGGCAGGTCCACGCCGTTCCGCTGGACCCAGCGGACCTTCGCCTCGCCCTTCACCCGGCCCTCGTTGATCTCCGCGGCTCCCGGGGCGGGCGTCCGCCCCGGGCCCGGATCGGCGCCGGGCGGCTTCGGGGCGGCGCTCTCCCGTGCGACGGGCTTCCCGTCGTCGGCGCCGTCGTCGCCCACCGCGAACCAGACGCCCGTCCCGATGACGAGGACCCCGGCGAGCACGGCGGCGACGAGACCCGCGACCCGGCTGCGCGAGCGCCCTCCGGAGGGCGAGGGGCCGGGCCCCGGGTGGCCGCCGTACGGCGGGGCGGGCGGCCGGCCGTACGGGCCGGGCTGCGGCGGGTACGGGGGCGGCACGGGTCCGTACGCGTCCGGCCGCGGTTCGTACGGGGCGCCGAAGCCCTCCGGCTCCCCCGGCCCGCCCTGCGACGGCGGCTGCGGCGGCTGCGACATCGGTGTGGTCCCCCTCGAACGTCCGGTCCCTGCCGTCCCGTTCTACCACCCGGCGCGGCGCCGCCCGTCAGGCGTCCTCGGCCAGCTCCAGCCAGCGCATCTCCAACTCGTCGCGCTCGGTGACGAGTTCACGCAGTTCGGCGTCGAGACCCGCGACCTTCTCGAAGTCGGTGGCGTTGTCGGCGATCTGCTTGTGCAGCGCGGTCTCCCGGGTGGAGAGCTTGTCGAGCTGCCGCTCCACCTTCTGGAGCTCCTTCTTCGCGGCGCGGGCCTCCTGCGCCGAGACGGCCGGGGCCGCGGCGGGTGCGGTGGCCGTACGGGGCGCGGCGGCGGAGGGGGTGGACTCCTCCTCCATCCGCTGCCGGCGCTCCAGGTACTCGTCGATCCCGCGCGGCAGCATGCGCAGGGTGCGGTCGCCGAGGAGGGCCATGACCCGGTCGGTGGTCCGCTCGATGAAGAACCGGTCGTGGGAGATCACGATCATCGACCCGGGCCAGCCGTCGAGGAGGTCCTCCAGCTGCGTCAGGGTCTCGATGTCGAGGTCGTTGGTGGGCTCGTCGAGGAAGAGGACGTTGGGCTCGTCCATCAGCAGCCGCAGGATCTGGAGCCGGCGGCGCTCACCGCCGGAGAGGTCGCCGACGGGCGTCCACTGCTTCTCCTTGGTGAAGCCGAACTGCTCGCAGAGCTGACCTGCGGTCATCTCGCGGCCCTTGCCGAGGTCGACCCGGTCGCGCACCTGCTGGACGGCCTCCAGGACCCGGAGGTTCGGGTTCAGCTCGGAGACCTCCTGGGAGAGGTAGGCGAGCTTGACGGTCTTGCCGACGACGATCTTCCCGGCGGCGGGCTGCTCGTCGCCCTGGGTGCGGGCGGCCTCGGCGAGCGCGCGCAGCAGCGAGGTCTTGCCCGCGCCGTTGACGCCGACCAGGCCGATGCGGTCGCCGGGGCCGAGCTGCCAGGTGAGGTGGGTGAGGAGCGTCTTGGGTCCGGCCTGGACGGTCACGTCCTCCAGGTCGAAGACGGTCTTGCCGAGCCGGGCGTTGGCGAACTTCATCAGCTCGCTGGTGTCGCGCGGCGGCGGCACGTCGGCGATGAGCTCGTTGGCGGCCTCGATGCGGTAGCGCGGCTTGGAGGTGCGGGCGGGGGCGCCGCGGCGCAGCCAGGCCAGCTCCTTGCGCATGAGGTTCTGCCGCTTGGACTCCTCGGTGGCGGCGATCCGTTCCCGCTCGGCACGGGCGAACACGTAGTCGCTGTAGCCGCCCTCGTACTCGTGGACGGTGCCGCGCTGGACGTCCCACATGCGGGTGCAGACCTGGTCGAGGAACCATCGGTCGTGGGTGACGCAGACGAGCGCCGAGCGCCGGGCCCGCAGGTGGCCGGCGAGCCAGGAGATGCCCTCGACGTCGAGGTGGTTGGTGGGCTCGTCGAGGACGATCAGGTCCTGCTCGTCGATGAGGAGCTTCGCCAGCGCGATGCGGCGGCGCTCACCGCCGGAGAGCGGGGCGATGACGGTGTCGAGCCCGTGCTCGAAGCCGGGGAGCGCGAGGCCGCCGAAGAGACCGGTCAGCACGTCGCGGATCTTGGCGCTGCCCGCCCACTCGTGGTCGGCGAGATCGCCGATGACCTCCTGGCGGATGGTCTTCTTCGGGTCCAGGGAGTCGTGCTGGGTGAGGACGCCGAGACGCAGCCCGCCGTTGTGGGTGACGCGGCCGGTGTCCGCCTCCTCCAGCTTGGCGAGCATCCGGATGAGGGTGGTCTTGCCGTCGCCGTTGCGGCCCACGACTCCGATCCGGTCGCCCTCGGAGACCCCGAGGGATACGCCGTCGAGCAGGGCACGGGTGCCGTACACCTTGCTGACCTGCTCGACATTGACCAGATTGACGGCCATTTCACTCCTGTCCCGGGGGTCCCTGCGGCGAGGACCGCTCGACGTACCAGAGTAGTCGCCGCGCGGGGTGCGATAGCGTGCCGCGATCGATCATGGGGAAGACCCCCAGGTCGCAGGGGTGCGGACGACATCACGGGTGGGGACTTCACGATGACGAGGCGTGGCAGGGTGCGGGGCCGGGTTCCGGCGGCGGCAGTGGCGGCGCTGGCTCTGGCCGGCTGTTCGTCGTCCGCCGGAACGGGGGCCGTGGGCGAAGGCCCGGCCGGACCGCCGAGCAGCAGCGGCGCGCCCGCGAAGGCGGCGGAGAGGACCGGGTCGGACACGGCCGGCGCCGGGGGCGTGGAGGTGGCCGCGAAGGGCGGGCGGCTCGGCGGCGCGGGTTCGGCGTGCGAGCTGCCGGTGACCTTCGACCTCGCCGCCCGCTGGAAGCCGAAGGCGGTCGCGTTCGAGCCGGACTCCGATCCGGACCCCGTACTGGACGCGCTGGCCGAGCTGGCCGAGCAGGGCACCGTGCAGATGGTCTGCGAGATCGACGCCAAGCCGGCGGGGAACATCGGCTTCCTGCGGGTGTGGCGGGGCGCGGCGTCCGAAGACGACCCGCAGGCGGTGCTGCGGGCCTTCGTGGCGGACGACCCGCAAGCCGGGAAGGCCGCCTACACGCAGGTGAGGGCCGGTGCGCTCGCTGCCGCCGAGGTCGCCTACACGGGGCACAGCGAGTTGCTGGACGAGCCGAAGAAGCAGCGCGCCTTCGCCGTGAAGACGCCCGACGGCCCGGTGGTGGTGCACCTGGGCGGGCTGGACACCGAGGAGCACACCGCGATGCTTCCCGCGTACGAGCTGGCGAAGAGGAGTCTGACGCTCGGCTGACCGCCCGGGCCGCACCCGGGCCCGCCGCGGGTCGGCCGCGGGACACGCGATAGCGTGCTCCGACTGATCGACGGCCGGGGGGCGACGTGGTGGCAGCGGCATGGGGACGGTTCACCGGGCACCGGTGGCTGCCGAAAGCGGCGGTGGTCGTGCTGGCCGCGGCTCTGGTGGCCGGGTTCCTGCTCGTACGGTCCGAGCGGCGCGACGCCCACAACGCCGAGGTCCTGGACACGGCGTGCGGCGGTGCCCTGCCGGAGGAGACGGTGCGCGGCCTGCTGCCCGGGGACGAGACCTGGGAGCTCCACGGTGACCTGGACCTGACCGGGCCGTCCGGGCCGGGGCCGCGCATCCTGCTGCGGTGCTCGCTGGACTGGGGCGCGTCCGGGGGCCTGGAACTCGCGGCGGTGCCGGTGCTGGACGTTCCGCTGTCCGGCGTACGGCCGACGGACCTCCTGTCCGCGGGCGCCGCGAAGGAACCGGACTGGGCGACCGCGTACCGCACCGCCACCACCCAGGTCACCGCCGGCTGCCCGGCCGGCCTGCCCGGCTACCCGCACCGGGTGACCCGCTTCCGGGTCCACGCCTCGCTGGACGACGCCGACGGGTCGGAGGTTCCCGGGGCGGCGAGGGAGCTGGGGGCCGTGGTGACGGCCGCCGCCAACCACGTACGGGACCGGGGCGGTTGCGGAGGCCCGGCGGTCGAGCCCGCGGACGTACGGCCGCCGGGTCCCGTCGAGGATCCGGAGGAGGAGTCGGGCGAGGTCCCGCCGTCCTGCCGCTGGTTCCGGCCGGCGATGCTCGACGGCAGGGCCGGGGGGCGCGGCGACGGGAGACCCGGCGGCGTCACGGGCGACGACGCGGACGTCTGCTCCCTGCGGGTGCCGCGCGCGAAGCCGGCGAACCGCCGGGACCATGTCGCCCAGGTGGTGTCGGTGAGCTGGCGCGGGCCCCTGCTGCCCGAGGCGCGCACGGCGTACGGGGCCGAGCTGGCCGCCCTGTCCCGGGCCCCGGAACCGGAGCGCGGCGAGGAGGCGTACACGCTGGCCGTCTGGGCCGAGTCCTCGTGCTCGGGGGCCCGGACGCTGAGCCGGGTGACGGTGGGGACGGCCTCGTCCGCTCTCGCGGCCGACCGGGCCGACCGGATCCTCGACGCGTATCTGGCCTCCTCCGACTGCCGTGCGGTGAAGGTCCTCGGAAAGGTGTGGAAGTGAGCGACGACGTCCGTTTCCCGCGCAGCCGACGGGTACGCCGCGCGGCGGCCTGGACCGTGACCGCGGCGGTGCTGGCGGGAGCGCTGTTCTGGGTCTCCGGCGGCTACGACTCCTGGCGCGACGACCGGGCCCTGGATTCGGCCTGCGACGGCGATCTGGCGGCCGGGGCGGTGCGGGAGCTGTTCGACGGCGTCTCCTTGACCTCCTCGGCCCACTGGGGCGACCGGCGGCACTGCACGGTCGGCGCGTCCGACGACGACACGGACGCCGGTCTGGTGCTGTGGGCCCGGGACACGGAGGGCCTCGGGGAACTCGCGGACGTCGGGGGCTTCGACGCGCCCCTGGGACACGGCTGGACCGGATCCTTCCGGTTCGACCCGGACGGCGAGGACCCGGACGAGGCGCGGGCGACCCTGCTGCTGAGCTGCGGCAAGGGGTCCGGGAACGGACGGGTGATAACGGCCGACGCCGACCTCGGCCGGGGCGGGTTCGACGATCCGGTCGCGCGGGAGCGGCTCGTCGCGGTGCTCACGGAGACGGCGACCGCGTACACCCGGCGGACCGGTTGCGCGGCTCCGGTCGGCGAGCGGGTGAGGAACGTCGGCGTCACGACGACCCTCCGGGACCACAAGCCCGTCGCCGATGCCACCGGGAGCTGCGCGGGCCTGCTGGACGGGGGGACCGCCGCCCGGTGGGGCGTGCGCACGGTGCGGGAGATCCCCACGGCCCCGGCGCCCGTGGAGGACTGCGCCCTGGGCGGTCTGCGCGGCACGTTCCTGTACGGGTTCACCGCGCGCTACGGACCGGCCGCCGCGTGGGAGCAGACCCGGCTGGACCACCGGCGGGACGCCGAAGCCCGCACGGGCGCCGACGCCCCGAACGCCCGCTACGTGCTGACGGCCCGGTGCCCCGGCGTGGGCGGCACCGCCCTCTTCCAGGTGGGCGCCCTCCACGACGTGGACGCCCCGGAGCTCGCGGCGCCGGCCGTGGACCACGAGGAACTGCGGGCGGCCCTCCGGCGCTTCGCCGAGCGCTCGGCGAAGAACCACAGCTGCGAGGAGCCGCGGGCGGTATAGGCGACCGCGGCGGCCGGCTTCCTTCTGCCGCCACCCGCCCGAGAGCCGCACACGTGTCAACGCGCTGCTCCAGGACACCAGGTGGTCGGCGACGCGGTCCGCGTCGCCGCCTGCCGTTACCCCTGCGGCCTACCGCGCTCCGCGCCCCGCCCGCTCGACGAGCAGCCAGCCGCCCAGGGTCATCGCGACGGCGGCCGGGGCGCTGACCGGGATCGCGATCAGCAGGGCCGTGCGGCCGTCCAGCAGGCCGCCGAAGCCGACCATGGACAGGCCCAGCACGCCGAGCAGGCAGAGCGTCGCACCGAGCGCCGCGAGCGGGCCGCCCCCTGAGGCCCCGGAGGCTCCCGGGGCTCCGGGGGCCGTGGGGGCGGCCGGGCGTTCGAAGGTGCGGAAGGCGGCGACCAGGGCTGCGGTCAGGGCCGCCGCGAGCGCGATCCGCAGCGGGACCTGGGCCCACCAGGCGGCCGAGGCGGGCGCGGGCAGCTCGACGTCCAGGGCGAGGAGCGCCCCGTACACCCCGAACATCGCCGTGAGGTGCCAGAGGAACGCGGTCATCGCCACCCCGTTGGCCGCCACCACCGTGCGCCAGACGCGGGGCCGCTCCAGCAGGCGGGCGGCCGGGGCGCGGAGCAGTTCGACCGCGCCGACCAGCCAGAGGCCGTGGGCCAGCAGGGCGAGGGTGGGCGGGGCCATGTTGCTGACCTTCTCGCCGGGCATCCCGACCATGGACAGCGGGTACGGGCCCAGCGCCACCAGCGCGGTGGCGGTGACGAGGCCGCCGCCGGCGAGCAGGGCGGCGCGGCGCGGGTCGACGCGGCCGTCGGCGCGCAGGAAGCCGAGCTGGTGGACGGCCAGCCAGACGAACGCGAAGTTGAGGAACTCGACGTAGGGCACTCCGGCGGCGAACCGCAGGACGTCGACGGCGACCGCCGCGCCCGCGAGACCGGCGAACGCCCCCCAGCCGTACCGCTCGTGCAGCCTCAGCAGCGGCGGGGTGAACGCCACCATCGCCAGGTAGATCCCGATGAACCACAGCGGCTGGGTCACCATGCGCAGGGTGACGCCGGTCAGCCCGCCGCCCCCGCCGAGGAGTTGGACCAGCAGCGCCGCCGCGCCCCAGACCAGGACGAAGACCGTGGTGGGGCGCAGCAGCCGCTGGAGGCGGGCGCGCAGGAAGGCGGAGTAGACGGAGTCCTCGGACCCTTCGGGGCGCTTGCGGAGCAGGGAGCGGTAGGACAGCGCGTGGGAGAAGCCGCCGACGAAGAAGAACACCGGCATGACCTGGAGCAGCCAGGTCAGCGGCTGGAGCGCCGGGACGACGGCGAGGAGGTTGCCGACCCCGTCCGGGGTGACAGCGGCCATCAGCCAGTGGCCGAGGACGACCGCGCCGAGCGAGGCGACCCGCAGGAGGTCGACGTAACGGTCCCGGGTGGCGGGCGTCGCCCCGGCCAGTTCACGAACACTTGATCCCATGACCGTACGGTCGCGCGGGCCGGGTGGGGTGCGGCAGCGTCCTCGTACTCACGTGGGCGGTGAGTACGAGGACGCCTGTACGGGTCAGATCACGTGCGCGCCCGGCGCGGGCGAGGCCGCCACGCGCGCGTTGCGGCAGGTCCCGGAGGTCAGCAGCGCCGCCGCCACCTTCTCGGCCGTCTCCGCGTCCGGGACGAGGAACGCCGTCGTCGGCCCGGAACCGGAGACCAGCGCCGCCGGCGCCCCGGCCTCCGTGCCCGCCGCCAGCGTCTCCGCGAGGGACGGGCGCAGGGAGAGCGCGGCGGGCTGGAGGTCGTTGCTCAGGGCTCCCGCGAGTGCGCCGGGGTCGCCGGAGCGCAGGGCGGCCAGGAGGGCGGGGGACGCGGTCGGTTCGGGGACCTCGGTGCCGGCGGTGAGGCGGTCGAACTCTCCGTAGACGGCGGGCGTGGAGAGGCCCCCGTCCGCCACCGCGAAGACCCAGTGGAACGTGCCGCCGACCTCGATCGGGGTCAGCTTCTCGCCGCGTCCCGTACCGAGCGCGGCCCCGCCCACCAGGCTGAACGGCACGTCGCTGCCCAGTTCGGCGCAGATGGCCAACAGCTCGTCGCGGCTCGCGCCGGTCCCCCACAGGGCGTCGCAGGCGACCAGGGCGGCGGCCCCGTCGGCGCTGCCGCCCGCCATGCCGCCCGCGACCGGGATGTCCTTGGCGATGTGGAGGTGGACGGCGGGGTCGATGCCGTACCGCTCGGCCAGCGCGAGGGCGGCGCGGGCGGCGAGATTCGTACGGTCCAGAGGCACCTGGCCGGCGTCCGGGCCCGAGCAGGTGACGCGCAGCTCGTCGGCGGGGGCCGCGGTGACCTCGTCGTACAGGCCGACGGCGAGGAAGACGTTGGCCAGGTCGTGGAAGCCGTCGGGGCGGGCGGCGCCCACGGCGAGCTGGACGTTGACCTTGGCGGGGACGCGGACGGTGACGCCCGTACGGACGGTGCTCACAGGGACGACACCTCCGGCTTGTGCTCCGCGATCGCCGCGAACTCCTCCACCGTCAGCGCCTCGCCGCGCGCCTGCGGGGAGATCCCGGCGGCGACGAGCGCGGCCTCGGCGGCGGGTGCGGAACCGGCCCAGCCGGACAGGGCGGCGCGCAGCGTCTTGCGGCGCTGGGCGAACGCGGCGTCCACCACCGCGAAGACCTCGGCGCGGGACGCCGTGGTGGCGATCGGCTCGGTGCGCCGGACCAGCGAGACGAGCCCGGAGTCGACGTTCGGGGCGGGCCAGAAGACGTTGCGGCCGATCGCCCCGGCGCGCTTCACGTCCGCGTACCAGTTGGCCTTCACCGACGGCACGCCGTAGACCTTGTTGCCGGGGCGGGCGGCGAGCCGGTCGGCGACCTCGGACTGGACCATGACCAGGGTCCGCTCGATGCTGGGGAAGCGCTCCAGCATGGTGAGCAGGACGGGCACGGCCACGTTGTACGGGAGGTTGGCGACGAGCGCGGTCGGCGCGGGGCCCGGCAGTTCGGTGACCAGCATCGCGTCGGAGTGGACGAGGGCGAAGCGGTCGGCGCGCTCCGGCATCCGGGCCTGGACCGTGGCGGGCAGCGCGGCGGCGAGCACGTCGTCGATCTCGACCGCGACGACGCGGTCGGCCGCCTCCAGCAGCGCCAGGGTCAGCGAGCCGAGCCCGGGGCCGACCTCGACGACCGTGTCGTCCGGGCGGACCTCGGCCGTGCGCACGATGCGGCGGACGGTGTTGGCGTCGATGACGAAGTTCTGACCGCGCTGCTTCGTGGGGCGTACGCCCAGCGTCGCGGCCAGGTCGCGGATGTCTGCGGGCCCCAGGAGGGCGTCGGGCTCTGTGCTGCTCACCCGGTAAGCCTACGGCCGCAGTGGGGCCACGGACTCGCCCCCCGCTGCACGTACAGCTTCTTCGCCCGGTGCGTCTGCTCGGCGGCGGGCGCGTCCTGGGGCCGGCCGCTGCCGCCGAGGGACTGCCAGGTCTGCGTGTCGAGCCGGTACAGCCCGCCGTACGTGCCGCTCGCGTCCACCGCCCCGGGACGGCCGCCGGACTCGCAGGCGGCGAGCGCGGACCAGTTCAGGCCGTCCGCCCCGGCGACCGTCGCGGGGCGCGGCCGGGTGCCGGTGCGCACGACGCGGCTCACCGGCGGGTGGACCAGTTCCTCGGCGGTCCTGCGCGGTCTCTGCCGGACGCCGTTGACGGTCCGGACCGCGTACGTGACCCGGCGTACGCCGTTGCGCCCCGCCCGCTCGATGACCTCGGTGCCCCGGAACAGGGCGGGATCCTCGCTGCGTTCGACGGCGTACGGGACCGTCTCCTCGTGCACCTCGCGGGTGTCGGTGATCCGCATGACGGAGATCGTCTGGCCGTCGCGCGGGAAGCTCGTGGGGGCGACGGAGGTGGTGTCCTGGCCGTGCAGGGTGATGCCGGCCTCGGCGAGGGCCTCGTGGACGGTGGCGGCGTTGGTGCGCAGGGTGCGTTCCTGGCCGTCGGCCATGAAGGTCACGGTGCGTTCGGTGCGGACGGTGAGGGTCAGGCCGGTGCGGGCGATCCGGGTGGAGCGGGGCGCGGAGAGGTGCGCCCCCTCGGCCCGGATCCCGAACGCGCGCAGCGCCCCGGCCACGGTGTCGGCGGTCGTCCAGACCTGGCGGCGGACGCCGTCGAGGGTGAGGGTCACGGGCCGCCCGTGGTCGACGACGACCGCGTCCCCGTGGCCGAGGGCGGTGCCGGGGGCCGGGGTGACGACGTCGTGCGCGCCGACGGTGACGCCCTCCTCGGCCAGGAGCCCGGTGACGTCGTCGGCGAAGGTGTGCAGGGTGCGGGGTGTGCCGTCGACGTTCAGCCGGACGGCCTTGTCGTGGGCGACGAAGGCGGTGGTGCCGCCGGCCAGGAAGGCGACGACGAGGGCCTTCGGGACGAGGCGCCGCAGGCTCTCGGGGTTCGCGACGAGCGTCCGGCGGCGCTCGGCGGGCCGCCGGGCGGCGCCCCGGGCGGGGCTCTGCCGGGGCGGCGCGGGCGGCATCCCGGCGGGCGGCGGTGCCCACGCCGCCCCGGTGGGCCGTGCGCCGCGCGCCGTCCGGTGACCGCCCTGCGAAGTGCTCACGCCGCTCCCGAAGATCCGCCCGCTGCCCGCCCGTCGTGCGCGGGGACGATAGCGGAGCGGCGGTGACTCTCCAAAACGGCACGGCTACGCCGCGTGCCCGGCCGGGTCCGGTCGGCGGTCAGAAATCAAACGCGCGGGCGGTGTTGTCGTAGACCGCGGCGGCCAGCACGTCCTCGTCCAGCCCCTTCACCTCGGCCATGGCGCGGAGCGTGACGGGGATGAGGTAGGGCGCGTTGGGCCGCCCCCGGTACGGGGCGGGGGTGAGGAAGGGGGCGTCCGTCTCGACGAGGACCAGCTCGGCCGGGGCGACGGCCAGGGCGTCCCGCAGCGGCTGGGCGTTCTTGAAGGTCACGTTTCCCGCGAAGGACATGAAGTATCCGGCGCGCGCGCAGATCCGGGCCATGTCGGCGTCGCCGGAGTAGCAGTGGAACACCGTCCGCTCGGGCGCGCCCGCGTCGGCCAGGACCCGCAGGACGTCCGCGTGCGCGTCGCGGTCGTGGATGACGAGGGCCTTGCCGTGCCGCTTGGCGATCTCGATGTGGGCCCGGAAGGACTCCTCCTGGGCGGCGACGCCCTCGGGGCCCGTACGGAAGAAGTCGAGGCCGGTCTCGCCGACCCCGCGTACGTGGTCGAGGGCGGCCAGCGCGTCGATCTCCGCGAGCGCCTCGTCCAGCGCCGCCCTGCCGCCGGGCTCCCGGGCCCCCTGCCGCGCGGTGCCGGCGGTGCCCTCGGCGTACCCGTGGACGATGCGCGGGGCCTCGTTGGGGTGCAGGGCGACCGAGGCGTGGACGGCGGGGTGCGCGGCGGCGGTTTCGGCGGCCCAGCGCGAGCCGGCGACGTCGCAGCCGACCTGGACGACGGCCGTCACGTTCACCGCGGCGGCCCGCGCGAGGGCCTCCTCGACGGTGGCGTCCTGCATGTCCAGGTGGGTGTGGGAGTCGGCGACCGGAACCCGCAGGGGCTCGGGCAGCGGCGGGGCTTCGGTACGGCTCATGCCGACGATCGTACGAGGGCCCCACCCTCGTACGATCGTCGGCTTCGGAAGCCACTCGGGTACGTCATCCGCGACGGAAGGCCCACCCCATCCGCGCCGGAAGGATCACGTCACCCGCAGTGGTCGGTCTGGGTCGCCCCCGGTGACCGGTCCGCGTCACCCGCCGCGGGGGAGCCGGCCCACCCGGGGTGACACGGGGTGGCTCACCTGCGGTGGAAGGGGTGCAGCAGGTCGGACAGCCGCCAGTGGCGGGCCGGGGCGGCGGCGGTCGACACCGTCCCGTCCTTCGCGGCGACCTCCGCCGCGCGCGGCGCCTGCTGCTTGCGCAGCAGCTCCTGGACGCCGGCGACCCGCCCCGCCCGCATGATGCGCACCACGTGTCCGCCGCAGTTCGTGCAGGTGGGCGTGGAGAGCGGGGACGGCACGCGCTCGCCGTCCGCCGTGTAGACGACGAAGGCGTGACCGTGGACGTCGACGTGGTGCTCTATCTCGTAGGACTGCTCCCAGCCGTACCCGCACTTCATGCAGGCGAAGGCATATGCCTCATGGACAGTGGTGGCTGCGATCTCGCTCATGCCTGCTCCTCTTGGCCGCGGGTCACGCGCTCCGGGGGCGGGCGGCCCGCCCGAGGGTTTCGAGCAGGTGTCCCGTCCCCTCCAGTGGACACCTCCACCCGTACGGACGCACCAGCTCAGAGCCAATATTGGTGCGTTCTTGGCCTCCTTTGGGCGTCCTTTGCCGACGCATGGCAGTGGACTGGACCAAGCAGGGCCGACGCGTGACCGCCGCACCACCGAGCGCCCCCGAGCGCGCCGCCCACCGGTCGTGAATGCGCCGGGCGCACCACCCCCACCGGCCCCCCTCACTCCCTTGAATTCCCGGCCTTTTCACCCCTTCGCACGCCGTGAATTCACCATTCAATTGAAATCTCGATTTCCCCGGATGTCGTCCGCCGATTTGCGGCGACCCGATTCCTCCTTTTCACTCATTACGTCCACCCCATTTCCCACAGGACGGGGAACAACCCATGTTCACCACGGACACCACTGCCACCGACGTCGAGCTCGACCTCGAGCAGGCCCTCAACCCGGGCGAGGTCGAAGGCCTGTACCGCGACTCCCGTGAATGCGCCTACCTCGCGCTTCTCGCGGGCGGCGGCGCGCTGCTGCTCTCGCCCCCGACCCCGCGCCCGAAGAAGGGCTAGTCGACGGCACATGGACCAGACACATGCTTCGTCGCCCCTCGCGGGCGCCGTGCATGACCTGGCAACAGAGGTGGTCCTCGCTCTTCGGAGCGGGGACCACCTCGCCACGGTGTGCGGCGCGGCGGGAATCGACGAGGAGAACCGGACCGGAATCGCGGCGGCACGGGTCATCGGGGCCGACCTGCTGCTGCCCAGTGTTCTTTACGGACGTCATCCGCACCCGGGTGACGTCGCCGTGCTGGACCGGGCGGTGCGGGAGTTCCCGCCCAAGCCCGACGCCCCGGCCGCGACGGCCTGGAGCCACTGGCACATGATCTCCACGCTCCAGCGGATCGCGCCGCCCCCGCCGGGAGCGGCGGCTCCCGCCGTGTACGCGGAGCCCGACGCCGCCTGGCTGGAGGGTGCGCCCTGGCAGGCGTTCACCCACCAGCTCTCGGTCCTCGCGCCGCTGGCCGTCCCGGCCGCTCCGTCCGCCGTGCGGCGGGCCGCGACGAACCGGGCCGTCGACCTGTCGCGGGGCTTCGTCCGCGCGGTCCGGCGGCGCGACTGGCTCCAGGCGGCGGGCGCGGGCCGCTGGCTCGCGGCCATCGGCGGCGAACCGGCGACGCTGGGCCTGGAGCGCGGCCTGGACTTCGTCGAGCTGATGGGCGGCCACGACCCCCGGGTCACCCTCCACGTGCGGGCCGCCCGGCTGATGGCCGAAGCGAGGGCCAGGTGACCACGACCGCGACCGAGGGCCCCTCCCAGGACGGCCCCGCCGGGTCCCGGGGCCGCCCGGGGCCCGGACGGGGCGGACCCCGCCCGGGCGCGTCCCCCGGCACCCCGCCCGGAGCCGCGCTCGCGGTCCTCCCCGGCGTCCTGCGCTCCGCCCTCGCCTGGACCGACGCGCACCGGGCGGACTTCACGCTCCCCGATGACGTCCTGGAGCCCCACACCCAGGTCAACGCCACGCTCAAACCGCTCGGCGAACTGGCCCAGCTTGGCTCCACGATCCGCCGCACCACCGACCCCGGCGCCCCGGAGCACGAGCTGGCCGGCGACCTCGTCGCGTACGCCTGGGAGCAGGTGGCGGGGGGCGAGCTGCTGCTGGAGCTGCTGCGCGGCGAGCCGTTCGCCGCCTACCCGTACGAGATCTACGCCGCCTTCGCCGGGTACGGGCTGCGCCACGAGGGCTTCGAGGCGCTGGCCCGCCCGCTCACCGCGACCCGCGCCTGGGCCCACACCGAGCAGCACGCCAACCGCCAGCTCGGCCTGGTCAACTCCGAGCGGCGGGTCGGGGCGGTGACCCACACCGACGCGGGCGCGGTCCTGTCCCGGACCTGGCTCGGCGGTCTTTCGGAGCCCTGGATGTTCGAGGGCCCCTCCGGCTACGCGCTCACGCACACCGTCTTCCACCTCACCGACTGGGGCCGGATGCCCGACCGGGTGCCGGAGAGGATCGACGGCTATCTGCGGACCTGGCTGCCCGCCTGGGCGGACGGCTGTCTGGAGAGCGGCCAGTGGGACCTGACCGGGGAACTGCTCGCGGTGGCGGCCTCGCTGCCGGGCCCGGCGCCGGCGGCCCTGCTGGACGCGGTCTGGCCGGTGCTCGCCGACGTACAGCATCCGACCGGCTGCGTCCCGGAGACCGGCATGCCGGTCGAGGATCCCGCGCCGGACCCGTACCCCTTCATCGACTGCTACCACTCCACGCTCGTCACGGCCTTCGCCGCGGCCCTGTCCCTGAGGTCGCTGCGGTCGCCGGGGCAGACGGACGGGTCCGCGCCCGGCCGGGAAAGGCGGACCGCATGAGCAGCGGCATCCAGCAGATCCACGACGTGGGGGCGAAGGCCCTGGGCTGGCTGTACGAACACCGGGAGGGGTTCCGGCTGGAGGCCGACCCGTCGCCGGAGGCGGGGGTGCTGGACCGCTTCAAGCCGCTGGGCGAACTGGCGCTGATCGGCAAGGTCATCTTCCGCGAGGGCGTGGCGGGCTCGCAGCAGTCCTCCCTCGCCCACAAGCTGCTGGACCACGCCTGGCACGAGCTGCTGGACTCCGGAGCCCGGCTGCTGGAGGGCCAGCGGCGCGAACCGCTCTCGCCGGTGCCGCTGGAGGTCTACGTGCCGTTCCGGGAGCTGGGCTACCGGCAACCGGACCTGGAGTCCGCGATCCGGCTCAACCACCGCCTGGCCAGCTGGGCGGCGCTGGAGGTGCTGCCGGTGCGGCGGCTCGGCCTCAGCGCGATCGAGCGGCGGTTCGAGGTGGAGCCGAGCGTCCCGGAGACGGCGGCGCTCGCGCACACCTGGCTGGCGCGGCGGCCGGAGCCGTGGACGGTCGAGGGCCACATCGGCTACGACATCACGCACACGGTGTTCCACCTCACCGACTGGGGCGAGAAGCCGGCCGGGCTGCCCACCGACATCGCGGAGTACCTGGCGCTGTGGCTGCCGGTCTGGCTGGACGACTGGCTGGACCTGAAGCGCTGGGACCTGCTGGGCGAGCTGCTGGTGGTCGACGCGTGCCTCCCCGAACCGACGCTGGACCCGGCGGCCTGGGCCGGGTTCGCGCAGGCCCAGCAGCCGGACGGGGCGATGCCGGTGGTCGGCGGGATGCCGGAGGGCGACGAGGAGGCGGTGTTCGACCTCGTCTACCACCCGACGCTGGTCGCCGCGTTCGCCTCGGCACTGGCGATGTCCCGCGCCCTGTCCGACCTCTCCACCACCCCGGCCCCGGCATGACGGACACGACGGCGGTCCGTGTGACCGCCCCCGGCTCCCCGGCCGCCACCGCCCGCCTCCTGGCCGAGGCCGCGCACTCCGTCGACGCGCCGGACCTGGTGCTCGCGGTCAGCCGGAACGGAATCCGCACGGTCCACACGGGCGGAAGCGCCGAGCCGGGCCCGGTCCCCCGCGAGCTGATGGCCTACGAACTGGGCTCGGCGTCGAAGCCGTACGCGGGGCTGCTGCTGGCCCGGCTGGTGGCGCAGGGCCGGGTGCGGTACGCGGACCGGGCGGCGGACCTGCTGGCCCCGGGCTTCCCGGTGCACCCGGCGGTGCGCCGGATCACCCTGCGCCATCTGCTCACCCACACCTCGGGGCTGCCGGGGCTGCCCGCCGACTTCTACCCGCAGGCGGTGCCCCGCTGGTCCACCGACCCGTACGGCGGCTACCCGGCGGACCGGGTGGTCCGGGCCTTCCTGCGGGCCCGCCCGCGCCACCGGCCCGGGACCCGCTGGCACTACTCGAACTTCGCCGTCTCGGTCCTCGGCCACACCCTGGCGGCGGCCACCGGCACCCCGTGGGAGGTCCTGCTGCACCAGCAGGTGCTGGCCCCGCTGGGTCTGGACGCGACCCGGGTGCGCCCGGGGCCCGAGGGCGCGGAGGCGGTCGGCCACCGCCGCGACGGGACGCCGGTGCCCGCGCTGGACACCGGGGGCTTCACGGCGGCGGGCGCGGTCCGGGCGACCCCACTGGACCTGCTGACGTTCCTGGAGGCGCACCTGGCGGCCCGCCCGGGCGGGCCCGACCCCCGGGACCCGACGCTGGACGCCGCGCTCACCGACGTGTCCCGCCCGCTGCTGCGACGGGGCCTGCGGCACGCGCACACCCACACGCTCACGTGGTTCCACCACCCGTCCCCGTACGGCCCGGTCCTCTTCCACGCGGGGGCGACCCTGGGCCAGCAGGCCTTCCTGGGCTTCCGCCCGGACTCGGGTCTCGCGGTGGCGGCGACGGCGACGCGGCGGGTGCACCGGGCGGACACGTTCGTCGCGGCGGCGTACGGCCTGCTGACGGAGACGCCGTAGGCCTTCGGCCTGTGGTGCGGGCGCTTCCGGCCGGGTCGTCGGCCGCTTTCCGACGCCCTTGTCCGCGTTCCCGTGCGCGCCCTTGTCGGCGCTTCCCTACGTGCCCTTCTCCGCGTTCTCCTCCGCGTTCTTGGCGGCGACCACCGCGTCGAACACCTCCCGCTTCGGCAGCCCCGCGGCGGCGGCGACGGCGGCGATGGCCTCCTTGCGCCGCTCCCCCGCCTCCTCGCGCACCCGCACGCGCCGCACCAGCTCCTCGGCGTCGAGGTCCCCGGGGCCGCTGTCCGCCGCCCCCTCCACCACGACGGTGATCTCGCCGCGCACGCCGTCCTCGGCCCACACGGCCAGCTCGCCGAGAGGCCCGCGCTTGACCTCCTCGTACGTCTTGGTCAGCTCACGGCAGACGGCGGCGCGGCGCTCGGCGCCGAAGACCTCCGCCATCGCGGCGAGGGTGTCGTCGAGCCGGTGGGGGGCCTCGAAGAAGACCATGGTGCGCCGCTCGTCCCCGACCTCGCGGAGCTTGGAGAGCCGTTCCCCGGCCTTGCGGGGCAGGAACCCCTCGAAGCAGAACCGGTCCACGGGCAGCCCGGAGAGCGCGAGTGCCGTGAGGACGGCGCTGGGCCCGGGGACGGCGGTGACACGGATGTCCTGCTCCACGGCGGCGGCGACGAGCCGGTAGCCGGGGTCGGAGACGGACGGCATGCCCGCGTCCGTGACGAGCAGGACCCGCGCGCCGCCGGTCAGGGCTTCGACGAGTTCCGGCGTACGGGCCGACTCGTTCCCCTCGAAGTAGGAGACGACACGCCCCGAGGTGTGGATGCCGAGCGCCTGGGTGAGCCGGCGCAGCCGCCGGGTGTCCTCGGCGGCGACGACGTCGGCCCGCTCCAGTTCGGCGGCGAGACGGGGCGGGGCGTCCGCCACGTCACCGATGGGGGTCCCTGCGAGCACGAGCGTTCCAGTCGTTCCAGTCACATCAGCCATCCTCGCAGCACGGGCAGCGCCCTTCGCACAGATGCGTTCCCTACGATGGCGCGGTGACGAGTACCGCACCCGAGACCCAGCGGGGCCACGACGCCGGGGACCCGCTCGGCGAACAGCCGACCTCCTGGCAACGGCGGCTGCGCCGCTTCGGCCATGTTCCCCGCCCGGAGACCTCGCTCCGCGACCGGCTCGACCCGCCCTACACCCGGCCCGGACGGCAGGTGTGGTCGGTGCTCGCGATCCCGCCGCACGTGGCCGACCGGTTGGTGCGGTGGTCCGGCTGGGGCGGCCCGCTGCTCGTGACGCTGGTCGCCGGGCTGCTGCGCTTCTGGAAGCTGGACCAGCCGCACGCGGTGATATTCGACGAGACGTACTACGCGAAGGACGCGTGGGCGCTGGTCAACCAGGGGTACGAGGGGTCCTGGCCCAAGGACGTCGACAAGCTGATCCTGAAGGACCCCTCCTCCGTCCCGATCCCGACCGACCCGGGCTATGTGGTGCACCCGCCGGTCGGCAAGTGGATCATCGGGCTCGGCGAGCAGATGTTCGGCTTCACGCCGTTCGGCTGGCGCTTCATGGTGGCGGTGCTCGGCACCATCTCCGTGCTCCTGCTCTGCCGGATCGGCCGGCGGCTGTTCCGCTCCACGTTCCTGGGCTGTCTGGCGGGGCTGCTGCTCGCGGTGGACGGCCTGCACTTCGTGATGAGCCGGACCGCGCTGCTCGACCTGATCGTCATGTTCTTCGTGCTGGCCGCGTTCGGCTGCCTGGTGGCCGACCGCGACCACGCCCGCCGCCGGCTGGCCGACGCGCTGCCCGTGGACGAGGAGGGGGTGCTGCGCCCGGACGCCCGGATCGCGGAGACCCTGCGCCTGGGGTGGCGGCCGTGGCGGCTGGCGGCGGGCGTGATGCTGGGCCTGGCCTTCGCCACGAAGTGGAACGGCCTGTACGTGCTGGCCGCGTTCGGCCTGATGACGGTCTTGTGGGACGTCGGCGCCCGGCGCACGGCGGGGGCCGTGCACCCGTACCGGGCGGTGCTGCGCCGCGACCTGGTCCCGGCCTTCTTCTCCACGGTGCCGGTCGCGATCGTCACGTACGTCGTGTCCTGGACCGGCTGGATCGTCACGGACAAGGGCTACTACCGGAACTGGGCCGCCACCGAGGGCAAGGACTCCTCCTGGAGCTGGCTGTTCCCGGACTGGCTGCGCAGTCTGTGGCACTACGAGAACCAGGTGTACGACTTCCACGTCGGCCTGACCTCGGGCCACACCTACGAGTCCAACCCGTGGAGCTGGCTCGTGCTGGGCCGCCCCGTCTCGTACTTCTACGAGGAGCAGGCGGGCTGCAAGGAGTCGGCGACCGGCAAGTGCGCCAGCGAGGTCCTCGCCATCGGCACCCCGCTGCTGTGGTGGCTGGCCTGCTTCGCCCTGGCGTACGTCGTCTGGCGCTGGTTCTTCCGCCGCGACTGGCGGGCGGGCGCGATCGCCTGCGGGGTGGTGGCGGGCTGGCTGCCCTGGTTCTTCTACCAGGAGCGGACGATCTTCCTCTTCTACGCGGTGGTCTTCGTCCCGTTCCTGTGTCTGGCCGTGACGATGATGCTGGGCGCGATCGCGGGCCCGGCGGCGGGCACGGGCGCCCGGGCCGAACTGGGCCTCACCACCCAGGACCCCACCGGCGAACGCCGCCGCACGCTGGGGGCGATCGCGGTCGGCGTGCTGGTGCTCCTGATCATCTGGAACTTCATCTACTTCTGGCCGCTGTTCACGGGGACGTCGATCCCGGAGGACCTGTGGCGGGACCGGATGTGGCTGGACACCTGGGTCTAGCTGGGGAAACGGCGGGCCCGGCACCTGGTGGTGCCGGGCCCGCCCCGCAGCTGCCCCAGCTCCCCGGCCGAACGGCCCGGGCCCGCCGACGCGTCCGCACCCGCATGCCTGTCGCGCATGCCTCACGCGCATGCCTCACGCGCTTGCCGAACTTCGTGACGCCGGGCCATCCGACGGGCAACACTGGGCACCTGCCGCGCCCGTCGCGTGGCGGCCCGGGCGTCGGGTGAACAGGGAGCATGGGGGCGCGGTGGGACAGCTCGACACACAGGAGACCCGCAGGAGATGGTCGGAAGAGGCTTACTCGGCGTTGGTCGACGTGGCTCGTACGTACCACGCGGTGATCACCTACAAGGAGCTGGCGGAGGAGATACAGGCCCGGTCGGGCATCCGCACCAAGGTCCTGCTCCACAACTGGATCGGCCCGATTCTCGGCAGGGTGGTGCGTGAAGCGCACCGAAGAGGAGATCCGCCGCTGACCGCCCTGGTCGTCCACAGCGACGACGGCATGGTGGGCGCGGGCTACAAGGAGGTCTTGGAGATCGCGGGGCAGCCGCCTCTGGACGGGGTGGAGGAGCGCGAACGGCATGCTGCCGAAGCACGGCTCGCCTGCTACCGGCACTTCGGCGCGACCCTCCCCGCCGACGGCGGAATCGCCGCGCTCTCCCCCAGGCATCAGGCGGCCGTCGAGCGCCGACGAGGCGGCGGCAGGACGCCGCCTCCTGTCTGCGCCGGCTGCTTCGTCGAGCTTCCGGCGACAGGAGTCTGCGACTCCTGCGGCTAGACGTCAGCTGGACGTCGCCCGCACAGCGGCCTCCTCCCCGGAATGCCGGGAGGGGAAAAGACCTCGCCCGCCCCACGCCGGCGGAGAACAATGCCGGGCATGGGGACAGACATTCACGGCTTCATCGAGTGCCGGTGGGATCGCTGGCTGGACGAGGACGACCGCGAGTGGTTCCGGGCCATCGACCTCTCGCACCTCTACAACGGGCGCTCCTACGCCGCCTTCGGCTGCCTGTTCGGTGTCCGCGACACCACTTCGTTCCGGCCGCTCGCCGGCCACCGGGGTCTCCCCCCTGACGTGTCGAAAGAGGGCCTCGCCGACTTCGAGACGTGGAGTGACGAGCTGCACGGCGGCTCCTGGATCTCCTGGGCGGAGCTGGCGGCGGCCGACTGGGACGACGTCGCGAACGAGGTCGACGGCTGTGTCCACGAGTTCCGCCGGAGTTCGGACGGCAGTTGGCGGATGCACGGAAGGAACACCGGCCTCACCCGCTTCGCCGAGCTCTCCGGCCCGGCCGATGCCCGGCAGCTCTACTCCGCGGGCAGCGTCTACCCCGAGAACACCGAATGGCCCGACGGCGACACCCGCTTCCGCGTAGGCCGTCTACGGCGAAGGGACGCCGTGCCCGACAGCGAATGGGGCGCCGTCTGGTCGACCATGCGCACTCTGGCGGATCTGCACGGCGACGAGGGAGTCCGCCTGGTCGTCTGGTTCGACAACTGATGCGCATCCGCTCTCGGCCGGTGCGCCGTCCCCGGCCGCTGTCAACGGGACGCCGATTCCGGAGGATGCCGAAATGCGGGCGGGCCGCGACGACTTCTCGTCGCGGCCCGCCCGCATTTCGCAGGATTCCGTCGGTGACAGAATTCCTGGTCTCCTGCTCCTCTGAACCCGCGGGTTAGAAGAAGTGCTTTCGCCCGCCCACCGCGCGGCCGGTCGCGCCCAGGATCCACAGGATGGCACCCACCAGGATGAGGATGCCGCCGATGGTCGTCAGCAGCCCCATGCCGACGAGCAGGCCGATGATCAGCAGAATAAGTCCAAGGACGATCATTTTCTTTTCCCATCGTCAAGTCGGTTCAGACGCGTTCTGCGCCTGCGCTTCACAACGGCCTCAGTGCACCTCACCGGTACGTCCCGGCTCCGAATGTCGCCGGGACCTCGTTGCGAAGAACCTGGTGCCCGGCAATTCGGCGCTCACACATCAGTCACATCATCGATTTCGCGTTCGCCTCTGCCGCGCCAGGTGGAGGGCCGCCGCCCCCGCGATCGCCAGGAAGAACACGGCGGCCCCGCCCGACATCCACGCCAGCAGGGCCGCACCGCCACCGCCGACATCGTCTTCGCGGGCGACCACCCGCGGATCGTCCGCCTGGTACCGGATCGCCATGGCCGCGCCGACGGACCGCTTGCCGCCCCCGCTGCCCACCGGGAGGTCCGCCACCACGGTCCGCCCGTCCGCCTCGAACTCCACCTCGCACTGGCCCGCCATGCACGATCCACTGGTGTGCAGGGTCGCCTGGGCCCGCTCGCCGTCCCGGAGGGAGCGCAGGTGCTCCGCCGCCGGGAACATCACCAGCCCCGAGAGCGCCGCCAGCAGCAGGCCGAGCGCCAGGGACATCAGCAGGGAGGCGCGGGGCCCCAGCCCGTTCGCGCCGCCCGCCGCGCCCGCCTTCGCCGCACCTGCGTTCACCTGGGCGCGCGCTCCGGACGCGCCCCCCTTCGCTTCGCCGTCCACCTGACTCCGCCCCCCGCCCGCTCCGTACCCGCCCTGCGCGCTTCCCGTGCCCGGCGTGCGTCCGTGGCGCCCGCCGGCGTCCGGCCGACGCTCCGTTTCCTCGGACACGGGCAGGGTAGGCGGCTGACCGAGGTGATTTCAGGGGTGATGTCGGCACTACCGGGCCGACCTCGGCTGCCTGTTGTCGGCAACCACGACCGGGGTGTCAGCGCCCTCCCGTAGGTTGAGCGCCGTCGCAGTCGAACGGAAGGCACACGGTGAAGGCGTACGAACTGGGGTTCGGGGAATCCGCGGACGCGCTGACGGTCCGCCCCGGCAAGCCGGTCGAGACCGATCTGCCCGGAGCCCGCGTCGCCGGGTGGTGCGGCGGTCGCGCGCCCGGCATCGGGACGGCGGCGTGGCCCCGGAGCCCCGTCACCGGACTGCCGATGACCCACGTCATCACCCTCGAACTGCCGGAGGACTACCGGCGCAAGGGCGAGGACCTGGTGGCCCTCTCCCTCTTCCACGCCGACGACCATGTCGCCGACGACGTCGAAGGCGTCGCCGAGCTGCTGGCGGGCACCGCGCCCACCGCCGAACAGGCAGCCGATCCGTTCCTCGCCGAGGTGGCCGCGACGGCCGCGGCCCGCCATCCCCGGCAGCGGGATCTGGAGGACCTCATCGGCGGCGCGCACGCGCTCCTGTGGCTCACCGCCGAGGAGTTCGCCGCGCCGCGCACCGACCCTCCGGCCGACATCCGGCCGGCCGGTCTCGGCGACCGGTACAGCCGCGGCCAGAACGCCTGGGACGACAGCGCCCCCGAGACCACGGTCTGGCTCGGCGAGCGCACCGGCGACCCCAACACCGGCATCGCCCCGTCGGAGGACGGCGCGGGCGGCTATGTGGCCGCCTGGTCCTCCGACGACGACGAGGAACTCAAGACGTTCTGGGCGTCCATCGACGGAACCTCCCACCTGGGCGGAACGATCATGCCCTGCCAAGGGATGCCCACCGGGCTCACCCCGTACGTCTTCGAGCTGGAGGACGGGGTCGGCGGCATCAACCTCGGCGGCGGCAACGCACAGATCGACCTGGAGTCGGACGTCTTCGACTGGGCGCAGTGAGGCGGCGGTGCCGCACGGGGTCGGCGCGCGGCACGACGGGGCCGCCGGGGGCTCGGTCGCGCGGCCCACGTCGGGGCCCGGCGGGTCTCGGCAGGTCTCGGCCACAAAGCGGAGAGCGCTTTCCGGTCAAGCATTCCGGTCCGGTAACAACCCCCTCACCGCCCACCAGAAGCCTTTAGGGTTCCTCACAGTTGCCCCTTGAACGTGTTCAGGGGGGCTCCTGGGGAGGGGGACTGCGAGATGCGCAGTGGAGCGAAGGTCGCCGTGATCGGCGGAGCGTTCGTGCTGGTGGCCGGAGGGGTCGGCTACGGGGCGTACAGCATGCTCGGGGACACCGGCGGCGGGGACGGCGGTACGCGGAGCGCGTCCGCGTCGTCGAAGGTGAAGACCGGGCCGCCGAGCGCCGAGGAGATAGCGGAGACGTCGAAGGGCTTCCTCGACGCGTGGGCGGCGGGGGACGCCACGGCCGCGTCGCTCCTCACCAACAACGAGGCGGGCGCGGAACCGGTGCTCGCCTCGTACGGCGAGGACGCCCGCATCGGCGAGGTGAAGATCACCCCGGGCCCGGCGGTCGGCACGAAGGTGCCCTACACGGTCAAGGCCACCGTCTCGTACGAGGGGAAGTCCAAGCCCCTGTCCTACGCCTCGGAGCTGACCGTGGTGCGCGGCCTGACGACGGGCAAGGCCCTCGTCGACTGGGACCCGACGGTCGTGCACCCGCAGCTGACGGAGGGGGCGACGCTGAGGACGGGCGAGTCCTCGACGCCGACGATCGAGGCCGTCGACCGTGACGGGAAGGTGCTGACCAAGGAGAAGTACCCCTCGCTCGGTCCGATCCTGGACACCCTGCGCGAGAAGTACGGGGCGAGCGCGGGCGGTTCGCCCGGCATCGAGACGTGGATCGAGCCCGCGGACGAGACCCAGCCGGACGTCAATCTGCTGACCTTGGCCAAGGGCAGGCCGGGGAAGGTGCAGACGACGATCGACGCGGGCGCGCAGGCGGCGGCGGAGCGGGCCGTGAAGAAGTACCCGGAGGCCTCCGTGGTCGCGGTGAAGCCGTCCACCGGCGCGATCCGCGCGGTGGCCAACAACCCGGCGACCGGGTTCAACGCGGCGATGCAGGGGAAGCAGGCGCCCGGCTCCACGCTGAAGATCGTGACGGCGGCACTGCTGCTGGAGAAGGGCCTGGTCACGGCCAACGGGGCGGCGGAATGCCCGAAGGACGTGCTGTATCAGGGGCGTTCGTTCCACAACCTGGAGCACTTCTCGCTGCCGGACGGCTCCACGTTCACACAGAGCTTCGCCAAGTCGTGCAACACCGCCTTCATCAAGCTGATCGACGACACGAAGGACGACGCCGCACTCGCCAAGGAGGCGCGGGACGTCTTCGGGATCGGCCTGGACTGGAAGACGGGTGTCGTCACGACCGACGGCAGCGTGCCGGAGGAGACCGGTGGCGTGGCCGCCGCCCAGTACATCGGCCAGGGCACGGTCCAGATGAACGCCCTCAACATGGCGTCCATCACCGCAACCGCCCGCACCGGCACGTTCCGCCAGCCGGTCATCGTCCCGCAGTCCCTGGACAACCGGACGCTGGCGACGGCCTCGCGCTCGCTGTCACCGTCCGTCACCCAGCAGCTGACGACGATGATGCGCGCCACCGCCGCCTGGGGCACCGGCGCGGACGCGATGGCCTCGGTGGGCGGTGACAAGGGAGCCAAGACCGGTTCGGCGGAGGTCGACGGGCAGGAGACCTCCAACAGCTGGTTCACCGGCTTCAGCAACGACCTCGCGGCAGCGGCGGTCGTCCAGACCGGCGGCCACGGCGGCGACGCGGCGGGCCCGGTCGTGGCGGAGGTGCTGAAGGCGGGCGGCTGAGGGTGGGCGGCTGAGAGGGCGGGCGGCTGAGAGGGCGGGCGGCCGAGGGCGGGCAGCAGGCGCGGGACGGGGCACGCGGGGCAGCCCCTCGCCGGGCCGCTCGCCGCTCACCGAGCCGGGCCGGGCGGTTCGCCGAGCCCGGCCGCTCACCGGGCCGGGCGGTTCGCCGAGCCCGGCCGACGACGCCCCTACCCCGCCGCCCAGTCTCCCCGGCCCGCCAGGTCCAGCACCAGGGCGGCGATGTTCCACGCGTCGTCGTCGCCCCGGTGGTGGCGGCCCTCCAGCGGGAGGCCGGCCACCTCCAGGGCCTGGGCCATGCCGGGCCGGCGGCGCAGCCCGTACGAAGCGGTGAAGGCGACCTTGGCGTTCGTGTGCCGCTGCCCGAAGGGGTACTCCGCATCCGTCGCCCGGCACTGACGGGTGAACTGGTTACGGTCGTAGTCGCCCCAACTCGCCCACGGCAGCTGCCCCGTACGGTGCTCGACCGCCAGCACCCGGCAGGCCTCGGCGAAGGGCAGGCCGCCGTCCACCTCCGCCTGCGTCAGCCCGGTCAGCTCTGTGCAGAAGGGGCTGACCTTCGAGCGCGCGGGCCGGACCAGCAGCCGGTGCTTGGCCAGCCGCCGGCCCGCGCGCAGGTCGACCACGGTGAGGCCGATCTCGATGATCTCGTTCACCTGGCCGGGCGGCGGCTGCCCGTCCCAGCAGGTCGCCTCGACGTCCACCACGTTCAGCAACCAGCCGTCCTGCGCTCCCCTGTCCATGGGGCGAGCGTAGGAGCCCGCCCGACCCGGGTCATCCGGGTTTCGCCGCCCCGCTCCCGGAGGGCGCCGCGGTGGCGGTCCCGGGCGACGCGGCCCCCATCACCCCCGGTTCCGGAAGGGTGCGGAAGATCAGCCAGCTCAGCAGGGGCATCAGCGCGAGCGGCGCCAGGGCGGTCCGCAGGGACGTCGCGTCGGCGATCGCCCCGACGGCGGGACTGGCCAGGCCGCCGATGCTGACGGTCAGACCGAGGGTGATCCCGCTGGCGGTGCCGACCCGGGAGGGCAGGTAGTCCTGGCCGAGCGTGACCTGCAACGAGAAGGGCACGTACAGGCCGGCCGAGGTCAGCGCGAGGAACAGGAAGACGGCCGGGCCGGGCACCCACACCACGCCCGTGACCGCCGCGACCGAGACCAGGTACGACCAGCGCGCGACCACCACCCGGTCCCACCGGGCGGCCAGTGACCCGCCGAGCACCGCGCCGACCGTGCTGCCGAGGTAGAGCACGAACAGGGCGGCGGTCCCCACGGCGATGCCGCCGCCCAGGCGCTCGCGTACGTACAGCGAGATGAAGGTGCTCAGCCCGATGAACGCGACCGACCGGAAGACCACGGCCAGGGACAGCCGTACGAAGGAGGCGACGTCGTCGCTCCCGGCCGGCGGCGGCGTCGTCCGGGCCCCGGCAGCCTGCCGCTGCTGGAGGACGCGCACGACCGGCAGGCACAGCGCGGCGCCGACGAGGGCCGGCAGCACGAGCAGGGGCGTCCAGCGCAGCCCTCCGACGCTCATCGCGGCGGCAACCATGAGCGGGGCGAGCGCGAAGCCGACCGTGCCGCCCGTGGAGAACCAGCCCATCGCGCGGTGGCTGCCCCGGCCGGCGATCCGGGCGACCCGGGCGGACTCGGGGTGGTAGGCGGCCACCCCGATGCCCGACAGCGCGACGAACACCAGGGTGAGCGGATAGGAGCCGCTCAGGCCGCTCAGCGCGATGCCGAGCCCGCCGAGCAGGGTGCTCACCGGCAGAAGCCACGGCAGCGCCCAGCGGTCGGTGAGCAGGCCGAACAGCGGCTGGGCCACGGAGGACAGCAGCGTGGCGGCCAGCACGATGCCCGAGGCGACCGCGAGGGAGTAGGAGCGCTCGGCGATGAAGAAGGGCACCAGGGCGGCGACGGAGCCCTGGTAGACGTCGACACAGGCATGGCCCACGGACAGCAGGATGATCGGCGCGTTCCTTCGCATCCCGCCATGGTCCGGCCCCGCGCCGCTGTCGCGCTTTCGATAAACTGCCACATGATGACGAACATCCGCCAGGCTGGGCAGCCGGCTCCGGCCCGGCCCGCTCCGGTCCTGAGGTCCTCGGTCCAACCGGCCACCTCCGCCCGGCAGGCCTCCGCCCGGCGGAATGCGCCGCGGCAGGATTCCGTCCGCCACGATCCGGTGGCCCCGACCCGCACCCGGCGGCTGGCTCCCGGCGGCTCGATCGACGCCCACCGGCACGACGACCACCAGATCGTCTACGCGGGCCGCGGGGTTCTGACCGTCACGACCAGCGCGGGGTCCTGGGTCGCCCCGGCCACCCGCGCGATCTGGGTGCCCGCAGGCACCGTCCACGCGCACCGGGCCTACGGCGAACTCGATCTGCACCTCGTGGGGCTCCCCGTCACCGAGAATCCGCTCGGCCTGGAGACACCGACCGTGCTGGCCGTCAGCCCGCTGCTGCGCGAACTGCTCATCGCCTACACCCGCGCCGAGGACGACGACCGCCCCGAACGGGCCCGCCTGCGCGCCGTGCTCCTCGACCAGCTGCGGGCCTCCGCCCAGCAGCCCCTGCACCTGCCCACTCCCACCACGCCCCTGCTGCGCGCCCTGTGCGACATCCTGCGGGCCGACCCGGCCGACAGCCGTACGCTCGCCGAGCTCGGCCACCTGGTCGGGGCGAGCGACCGGACCCTGTCCCGGCTGTTCCGCAGCGACCTCGGCATGACCTTCCCGCAGTGGCGCACCCAGCTCCGCCTGCACCACGCCCTGATCCTCCTGACCGAACGGACGCCGGTGACCACGGTGGCGCACCAGTGCGGCTGGTCGTCGACCAGCGCTTTCATCGAGGTGTTCCGCCGCACGTTCGGCCACACCCCGGGCTCCCACCGGACGGAGTGAGAGCACCGGCCCGCGCGAGGGGACCGGCGTCCGGCGCTGGGAACGGCGCGCGGCGGCCGGCGCTCGCAACGGCGTACGCGGCAGGGCGTCGGCGGCATCGCGCCCACCACCCGGAACCCACTCGCATGCATACTGCACCGACCGCTAGCGTGCAGCCATGAGCACACCCGAACCCCCCGAAAGCACGCCCGCCGCCGCCCCCGTCTCCCACGCCCACCCCCGGTTCGCCGAGGCGCTGGCCGAGCTGGGCCTCCAGGTCGAGGTGCGCCGCTTCCCCGACGCGACCAGGACCGCCGTCGAGGCCGCGGCGGCGGTCGGCTGCGAGCTGAGCGAGATCGTCAAGTCGCTGGTCTTCACGGCGGACGGCGTGCCGGTGCTGGTCCTGATGGACGGGTCGTCCCGGGTGGACGTCGAGCTGGTACGGCGGGAACTGGGCGCGCGGAAGGTCAAGCGGGCGGACGCGGACCTGGTCCGGGAGACCACGGGCTACGCCATCGGGGGCGTGCCCCCGTTCGGCCACGCCACGAAGACCCGCGTCCTGGCCGACCGGCGCCTCCTCGACCACGCGGTGGTGTGGGCGGCGGCGGGCACCCCGCACACGGTGTTCCCGCTGGACCCGAAAACACTGATCGCCCACGCGGGCGCGACGGTCGCGGATGTGCGCGAGCCCGCCAAGTGACCCCTCTGGTCGCCCTCGCCGTCCTCATAGCCGCCGTCACGCACGCCAGTTGGAACGCCATCGCGCACGCGATCAAGGACCAGCTGCTCTCCTTCACGCTGATCTCCGGCGGCGGACTGCTGATCGGCGCGGCGATGGCCCTCTTCGCCCCGTTCCCGGCGGCGGAGGCCTGGCCGTACCTCCTGGTATCGGCCGCGTTGCACGTGGCGTACATGATGCTGCTGATGCGCTCGTTCACGCTCGGCGACTTCGGGCAGATGTACCCGATCGCCCGGGGCACGGCCCCGCTGGTGGTGACGGTCCTGGCGGCGGTGTTCGTCGGCGAGCGCCCGGACGCCTGGGCCACGGCGGGCGTGGCGGTGGCCTCGGCCGGCCTGGTCGGCCTGGCGCTGTGGGGCATCCGGGGCTCCGGGAAGCGCCCGCACTGGCCGGCGATCGTGGCCGCCCTCGGCACGGGCCTGGCCATCGCCGGATACACGACGGTGGACGGCGTCGGTGTCAGGGCCTCCGGCACCCCGCTGGGCTACGTCGCCTGGCTGATGATCCTGGAGGGCCTGGCGATCCCGGCGTACGCGTACTACCGCCGCCGCTCCGAACTGCTGACGCAGCTCAGGCCGTTCGCCGCCCGGGGCCTGCTCGGCGCGGCCCTGTCGGTGGTCGCGTACGGACTGGTCCTCTGGGCCCAGACGAGGGCCCCGCTGGCCCCGATCGCGGCCCTGCGGGAGTCGTCGATCATCGTGGGCGCGGCGATCGGCACGCTGTTCTTCAAGGAGCGCTTCGGGGCTCCGAGGATCGCGGCGGCGGGGCTGATGGTGGTGGGCATCGGCCTGATGCTGCACACGAGTTGAGGCCCGCTTCAGCGGCCTTCGCCGCCGCCGCCGCCCGCGTACGGGACGAAGGCCGCCCATGCGGTGGGGGTGAGGGCGAGGCGGGGACCCTGCGTGTTCTTGGAGTCGCGTACGAGGACGGCGTCGGAGGCCGCCGCGACCTCGACGCACTCGCTTCCGTTGCTGCTGTCGCTGTAGCTGCTCTTGAACCAGCGCAGCTCGGAAGAGTTCCCGGCAAACGGCTTGCGCATCATGTCTCTCCCAGCACTCTCTCGATGAAGGCCGTCGACTCCGGAGGGGTGAGAGCCTGGGCCCGGATCATTCCACACCGCAGATCAAGGATTCGGACCTGCTTGGGGTCCGAGACCGGGCGACCTGCGAACGCACCCTCGGAGCGCCCCACCGCCGTACCGTCCCTGAACTTCAGCACCTGGATCTCCCCATCGATTCCTGCGTGCTCTTCCCGATCCATCGGCATCACCTGGACCGTCACGTTGCGCAACTTGTTCATGACCAACAGGTGTTCGAGCTGGCGACGCAACACCATCCTGCCTCCGAGGGGACGCCGGAGCACCACCTCTTCCAGGACGAATCCGAGCGTCGGAGCAGGTGAACGCTCGAAGATGGTCTGTCGAGCCATGCGCGCGGCCACTCCGCGCTCGATCTCCTCCTGCGGATAGGCGGGTTGGCGCATCGAGAACAGCGACCGCGCGTACTCGGCCGTCTGCAAAAGACCATGGACGCTGCTGTTGCCGTAAGCGAGAACCTCCACCGCCGCAGCCTCCAGCTTGGCAAGCTCCCGGATCTTCTTCGGATACCGCACCTCCGCGACATCCGGCTTCATCGCCGCGAGCTTGCCGCCCGCCCCCACCGCCACATCCACCGCGTCCATGAACTCCGGGCGCGGAATGCGGCTCCCGCCCTCCACCTTGTAGATCAGGTCCTCGCCGTACCCCAGCAACGAACCCAGCTCGCCCGCCCGCAGGCCCGCCGCCTCGCGCCAGGTCTTGATCTGGCGGCCGACCGCCGCGACGACCGCCGCCCCCGACTCGTCGTCCGGGTCGACCTCCCAGCCGGGTTCGTCCACCGCGTCCTTGCCCCGTTCCGTGCCGTCATCGACCATGCTCATGCGAGCCCCCGCTTCCGACGTGCGTGCCGTTCCTGCCTCAACCTCGTCCGTGCCTCGCACGTCACCGCCGACAGCCCGGACAGCACCGGACAAGCCCTGGACAGTGGCCGTACGCAACGGGCGCATCACTGGGAAAGGTACGCCGGGGCGGCCACGCTGAGTGACATGAACCAAGAAGTCGCCCGCACCCAACACGCGCCCATCGACAGGGCGTTCACCGTGCTTCTCTCCCCCACCCGCCGAGGAGCCCGGCTCGCCCGGCTGCTCACGGCGGCCCATCTCGGCGCGTGGGGACTCCCGGCGCAGGCGGAGAACGCAGCGCACATCGTGGCCGAGCTGGCGGCCAACGCCATGGCGCACGGGCGCGTGAAGGGCCGGGACTTCCAACTCGGCCTCGCTGTCCGCAACGGCACCCTCCGGATCGAGGTCACCGACACGCGCGGCGACAGCGTTCCGCCGGGGCCGGGGGCCGTCAAGCCGCCCGAGGACGACGCGGAGACCGGGCGGGGCCTGCTGATCGTGGAGGCGCTGGCCGACCACTGGGGCATCGCACCCGGACCCGTTCCCCGTAAGACCGTGTGGGCGGAGATCGACCTCGTACGGTGACGGCTCCCGCCGGGTCGTGCGCCGCCGCGACCCGGTGCGTCCCCCAGCCCCCCGGCCGGATCGTTCGCCACCGCGATCCGGTGAAGCGCGACATCAACTACCCAAAGAAACAGGAGAAAGAACCCCACCCGACCCACCCCCGGCGGCCACCTGACGCACCCCAGGGGCTCGTCACCCACACGGGTGAGGTTTTCCAACTCGGCTCGCTTTCGGGCCGGTTGTCCGGCATATGCTCACGCCAGCACCACCCCACCGGACATACGTCGGCCCTCGACCGGGAGTGCAATCCCAACCGAGGGCCTGACCACCAAGGAAGAAAGCCGCTTCCCGATGGATACCCAGCAGAATACTGCGCTCAGGCGCGCCTTGGCAGAGGTTCCCGGACCCCTGCCCACCTCCGGCGTGATCCACGTCGTCATCCCGCACACGGACCGCTTCACGGTCGTCGGCAACCACCTCGCCCAGCACCCCGGCCTCAGCTGCACCGCAGTCGGCATCGCCGTGCGCATCCAGTCGCTGCCCCAGGGCGTGGAGGTGAGCATCAAGGCACTCGCCGCCCGCTGCCGCGAAGGCGAGAAGCGCATCGCGGCCGGTCTGCGCGAGCTGGAGGACTTCGGCTACCTGCAACGCGTCCTGGAACGGCTGCCCAGCGGCCGGGTCGTCACCCGCACGGTGTTCTGCAACCAGCCGGCCGCGCTCCTGCACCCCCGCCACCCGGCAGCCCCGCGACAACCCGCCGCACCGGCACCGCTCCCGTCACCGGAACCCGCACCGACCCCTCCCCCGGAACCGGAACCGGCACCGGCACCGGCGGCCGAGCAGCCCATGCCGCCCGAGCAGCCCGTACCGCCCGATGCACCCGCACCGGAAGCACCCGCGCCCCTTCCCGTACCGCCCCCGCTGCCGCTGCCGCAGGCCGAACCCGTCTCGCTGCCGTTCGTACCACCCCCGACCGCCCCCAAGCCGCCGCCCCGGCCCCTCCCCCGGCCCAGCGATCCCACTCCGGAACTGGACCGCGCGGCCACGGCCTTCCTCGGCGACCTGCACCGCCACGCGCCCCGGTTCATGCTCACCGAGGACGACGTCCGCCAACTGGCCCCCGGCGTAGCGGCCTGGCTCGAACGCGCGGTCCACCCCGACGCCCTGCGCCACGCCCTCACCGACGACCCACCCGTCCCGCTCAGGCGCCCCGCCCTCCTCCTCAAACACCGGCTCACCGAACTGCTCCCGCCCCCGCCCCCCGGCGCCCGCGAACTCGCCGCACTCGCCCACCGCCCCCGCACCACCGTCACCCCCTTCCAGACCTGCGACGACTGCGACCGCGCCTTCCGCTCCCCCACCCCGGGCCGCTGCCGCGACTGCCGGGACCGCCGCTCCGAGCCCATCCGGTCCGCAGCCTGAGCCGGGGGTCCGCCCACCGCTCCGACCGCGCGCTCCGGCCCCCGCCAGGCCGCGACTACGATCCCAGCCCATGACGTCCACCACGCGCAGCGCAGACGGAACCGGGAACGGGAACGCGACACCGGACGCCGACCGGTACGCGATCGACACCGACCCGGACCGCATCGACGTCGGCCTGGTCCACCACTGGCTCTCCACCGACGCCTTCTGGGCCCTCGGCCGCAGCCGTGACCTCGTCGAGCGGTCCCTGCGCGGCTCGCTCAACTTCGGTGTCTACGGCCCCGACGGGGCCCAGGTCGCCTACGCCCGGGTCGTCACGGACCGGGCGACCTTCGCCTGGCTCTGCGACGTCTACGTGGACCCGGCGCACCGCGGCCGGGGCCTCGGCGTACGGCTGGCCACCGCCGTGCGCGACCACCTCGCCCCGTACGAGCTCAAGCGGACGCTCCTCGCCACGCTCGACGCCCACGAGCTGTACGCCAAGGTCGGGTTCGCCCCGTTGCCCGACCCCACGACGCTGATGGTCCTGAGCGCCGAACGGTAGGTGCGCACCGCGCCGGAGGGAGACGGCGCAGCGCCTCGCGCCGACCCCCGCCGAGCTGCCGACCGCCTGCCGTGTCGGCTCGCACGGCCATCCGACCCTGCGGTGCCGCCCTTCGGGCGGCGACGGCAGTGTGACGACAGGACCTAGCAGCCCGCCCCGGCGCCGTCGTTCACATACGACTCGACGCCGACCGAGTAACCGGCCCCGGTGGTGAGGTCGGGGCGGCTTCCGTGGCCGTCCTCCGCGAGGCTCTCGGCGGTGAGGAAGACGATCCGCAGGGTCATGCCCTCCCGGGTGAGGCAGAGGTCGCCTGCCGGAGCGTCGGGGTCCGGGGTCCACCCGTCCCGTACCGCGGCCGTCCGGTAGTGCTCCCCCACCTCGGCCCGCGTACCGGGGAAGGCGTACGTCCGGGCGGCGTGCGCCACCACGTCCCCGCTGTCCGCCCAGCAGCCGGCGTCCACCTCCTCGAACCCCTCGGCGACGGTGGCCCCTTCGGGCCTGGAGCCGAGGACGTCGAGCGCCGCCAGCTCCTTCACCCGGGCGTCGGTCCCCTCGCAGTCCGCGGCGAGGTCCAGCAGCGCGCAGCCGGTGAGCGTCACGGCCGCGAGGGCGGTCGGCAGGAGAAGGGATATCGGGCGGGTGACGCCTGTCCGCAGGGGCACAGCGGGCTCCAGGGTGGGTTTCGGGGCGAGGGGAGAGGAAGATCCTCCCGAACACGCGTCAGTTTTACCAGCAGCCGTACGACGACCGTCCGGCGATGACCATCACCGCACGCGGCGACAGGGGCCCGGCCCGCCGCCGGTCCCCGGCCCGGAAGCTCGGATTCCCGATTGCGGCGGAGGAACGCCCGAGGACATGGCGCTCACGCGATGGGCGCGGGGACGTGCGTTCCGGTCGCGCCTCGCGCGAGTGCCTGTTCCGCCCGCGCGAGTCGGCGGACGGCACGGGCCAGCTGATCCGGAGGGAGCGTGTAGGGGAGCCGGATGTTGCGTTCGAAGGCACCGCCGATCCCGAAGCGCGGCCCGGCCGCGATGGTCACCCCGTGGTCGGGTGCCACGGCGGCCAGCCGCGAGCTGATGGGGCCGGGGAAGGTGGCCCAGAGCGTGATGCCTCCGGGCGGCCTCGGGGCGTGTACGTCCGGCAGGTGCTCGGCGAGTGCCTGCCGCAGGGCGTCGCGTCGGCCCCTGAGCCGGTGCAGGGTCTCCGGCCGTCCGGTCAGGTCCTCGTTCAGGAGCGCGGCCGTGGCGAGTTGCTCGACGACAGGGGTGCCCAGGTCCGTCGTGGGGCGGGACCTCTCGACACGTTCCAGGAGAGGAGGCCGCGCGCGGATCCAGCCGATGCGCAGGCCGCCCCAGATGCTCTTGGACACGGAGCCGATGCTGACGGCTGCCGGCATGTGCAGGGCGAAGGGCTCGGGAGCCGGAGCGTCCAGGGCCAGATCGGCCATGGTCTCGTCGACGATCGTGGGACAGGCGAGCCCGAGCCGTTCGCGCACGCTCGTGGACATGCACATCCCGGTCGGATTGTGGAAGTCGGGGATGAGGTAGGCGAGGTCGGCGGACCGTCCCACCGCGCGGAGCTGCTCGGCGTCCCAGCCCGAGCACGTCACGGCGACGGGCAGAAGCCTGGCCCGGGCCTGGGTGAACGTCGTGATCGCGTGCGGGTAGGTCGGATGGTCGATGAGGACCTGGTCGCGCGGTGACAGGAGGACCCGGGTCAGCAGAGCGAGCGCGTGCTGCGCGCCGCTGGTGATCAGGATCTGGTCGGGCCCGGTGGGCAGCCCCCGCCGCCGGTACCAGCGGGCGACCGCTTCCCGCAGCTCCGCGATGCCGTACCGGTCGTATCCGTGCCGCTCGAAGTGCCTGGGCAGTTGTTCGAGGGCGGTCGCGAACGCGGCGTGCAGGACTTCCACGGGCGCGCTCGGTGCGGCGAAGGAGAGGTCGATCGTCTCCGTGTCCGTGCCGGCCGGGGCATCGGCTGCGGTGTCGCCGGGCAGCCGTACGGTCGCCCTGGTACGCGCCCGGGTGGCGAGGTAACCGCCCTCGACCAGCGTACGGAACGCGGTGCCGACGGTGGTTCTGCTGGTCCCGAGCACGGTCGCCAGGTCGCGCTCGCTCGGCAGCGCCGCGCCGAGGGAGAGCCGTCCGTCGAGGATGAGCAGACGCAGCTTGTCGGAGAGCCGCTGATGTGCGGGGCCGGGCCCCTGCTGCCAGGCGCCCAGCATCCGCGCCACCGCGTGCGAGCTGATCTTCACCGGACCAGCGTAGCCAATCTGGCTATGGAATGCCGGTCCAGATGGGCGAGAGGCTCGCCCCATGGCACCTCCCGCACACACCTCCCCCGCCTCCGCCCCGGCTCCCTGCGCCCCGCCCGTGGTCGCGCGCATGACCGCCCTCGCGCAGCTACGGGCGGGCCGCAAGGCACGTCGGATCCCGCAACTCGCCCTGGGACTGGTGGGGTACGGGGCGTCCGTGATGCTGCTCGTCCTGTCCGGACTCGGCGCGGCCGGCTGGAACGTGCTCACCGAGGGCACCGCGCAGACGCTCGGGATCTCCTTCGGCGTGGCGACGAACCTGATCTCGCTGCTGGTGCTCCTCGCCTGGATTCCGCTGCGCGAACTGCCCGGGCTCGGCACGCTCCTCAACGTTGTGATCGTCGGCTTCGCGGCGGACGCCACCGCGATCGTGGTCCCCGCCCCGCAGGGACTCCTCGCGCAGATCGGCTGCTTCGCCCTCGGCCTCGTCGCGCTCGCCTTCTTCGACGCGCTCTACCTCGGGGCGCAGTTCGGGGCGGGGCCGCGTGACGGCGTCATGACCGGACTCGTACGGCTCAGCCGGCTGCCCGTCGCCGTCGTGCGGACCGGCATCGAGGTCACCGTCGCCTGCGCCGGCTGGCTTCTGGGCGGCACGGTCGGGGTGGGCACCGTGCTGGTGGCGCTGTGCCTGGGGCCCCTCGTGGGGTTCTTCCTGCCGCGGGTGGCGGTTCGTCTGCCCGACGCCGCTTCCGCACCGGCCCGGCGCCCTTCCCGGAGACACGGGTAGGGGCAGAGCGGGCGCGGGCCGGGGCGGTCGCCCCGGTCGAGACGATCACGCCGACAGCTCCGCCACCACCTCCCCGTCCTCCTCCACCCCCGTCGGGCGGAAGCCGAGCGAGGCGTAGAGGTGCGCGGCGGCCAGGTTCTCCGGGGCGTAGGAGAGGCGCACGGCCGTGCCGTCCTCGCGGGCAGAGAGCCAGGACGCCAGGGTCCGTACGGCGGCGCGGCCGATGCCCGCTCCCTGGTGGGCGGCGTCGATCAGCATGCCGCCGATCCAGTGCGAACCGTCCTCGTCCCGGGCCCACATGAGGTGGCCGGTCACCTCGTCGCCCGCGCAGACGGCCAGCGAGGTCCAGGTGTCCTCGCGGCCGGTCAGCACCAGGTAGCGGGCGGCCAGGGCCGGGACCCAGTCGCGCTGGTCGTCGCGGGGCGCGCTGTCGGCGACCGCCCGCCAGTTGTCCGCGTCCACCTCGCGCAGGGTGACGGGGCGGCCGGTCTTGTCCGTGTGTCCGTGGTCGATCATCCGCGCAGGGTAGGTCGCCCGCGCGTTGCCCGACCACGGATTTACGGCCGGGCCCTCGGGGTGCGTGGTTACGGCGCGTCCTCGCGGCCGCGCCCCTCCTGCGGCGCCATCGCCTGCCGGAAGCCCGTGTTCACCGCGAGGATGCCGCCGTCCACGCGGAGCGTCGTCCCGGTGATCCAGGCCGCGTCGGCGGAGGCGAGGAAGGCCACGGCGGACGCGATGTCCTCGGGGGTGCCGACGCGGCCCAGCGGGTAGAGGGCGGCGGCCCGGTCCAGTTCGGCGTCGCGGCCCGCCCAGGCGTCGGTGCGGATCGTGCCGGGGGCGACCAGGTTGACGCGTACGCCGCGTGGTCCGGCGTGGCCCGCCAGCGTACGGGTGAGGCTGGCCAGGCCCGCCTTGGCGGCGCTGTACGCGTGGCCGCCGAAGTCCTGTTCGCCGTTGACCGAGCCGATGGTGACGATCGCGCCCCGCCCCGAGGCGACCAGGTGCGGCAGCGCGGCACGGGCGCAGCGGAACGGGCCGGAGAGCGTGATGTCCAGGTCGCGTTCCCAGACGTCGTCCGACTCGTCCTCGAAGAGCGGGGTGTCCGGGCTCGCCGCGTAGGCGTTGTTGACCAGGACGTCGAGCCGTCCGAAGGCGGCGACCGCGTGGGCGACGGCCGCCTCGACCGCCGCCCGGTCGGCCACGTCGCAGACGGCGGATTCGGCGGTGCCGCCCGCCTCGCGTATCGCCGCCGCCGTGTGGGCGGCGCGCTTCGCGTCCAGGTCGGTGACGAGAACGCAGGCCCCTTCCGCCGCCAGCCGGCGGGCCGTCGCCGCGCCGATGCCCTGGCCTGCGGCGGTGATCAGGACACTGTGTCCGGCGAAGCGGGCGGCCGGGATCTGCGCGGGTGCTGGTGTCATAGCGCCGACCGTACTGCCCTGACCAGGGCCTGGGCACGGGGGTCGGCGGTGACTCCCTTCTGGAGGCCGTTGGTGACGTAGCCGAGCGCGATGCCGGACTCCGGGTCGGCGAAGCCGAGTGAGCCGCCGCGCCCGGGGTGGCCGAAGGAGCCGGGGCCCAGCAGCGGCGCGGCCGGACCGTGCAGCATGTAGCCCAGGCCGAAGCGGGTGTTGACGACCAGCACCCGGTCCGGGCCCGCCGATTCCTCCGTACGGGCCAGGGTGAGCGTGGCGGGGGCGAACAGGCGGCGGTGGCCGTCGACGGGGCCGATCATCGCCGCGTAGCAGCGGGCCAGGCCCCGGGCGGTCGCGATGCCGCCCGATGCGGGGAGTTCGGCCGCGCGGTAGGCGGGGTCGTTCTCGTCGGGGAACGGGTCGATCGCGCCGAACGCCCTGCGGGTGAGGGAGTCCGGGTCCCGGTAGGCCTCGACGACGGAGCGTTTGGCGCGTACCCGCAGGGCCCCCGAGGCGGTGGCCGGGGCGGGGGGCTCCACCGGGCCGATGCGGCCGATGCGGTGGGCCTCGTCGGCCGGGAGCCCGAACCAGAAGTCGAGGCCGAGCGGACGGGCGATCTCCTCGGCGATCCAGCGGCCGATGGTGCGGCCGGTGGCGCGGCGGACCAGTTCGCCGATCAGCCAGCTGTAGGTCTGGGCGTGGTAGCCGTGGTCGGTGCCGGGCTCCCAGTAGGGCCGCTGGGCGGCGACGGCGGCGGGCCCGGAGACCCCGTCGGCGGCCTCGGCGGGGGTGAGGGCGGTGTCCAGGGCGGGGACGCCGGCCCGGTGGGCGAGGAGGTCGCGGACGAGGACGCGTTCCTTGCCGTTCGTCTTGAACTCCGGCCAGTAGGTGGAGACCGGGGCGTCCAGGTCGACCTGCCCGCGCTGGTGGAGCAGCAGGGGGACGGCGGCGGCGATGCCCTTGCCGGCCGAGCGGACGACCTGGACGGTGTCGACGGCCCACGGTTCGGTGCCGTCGACGTCGCGCGTCCCGGCCCACAGGTCGACGACCTTGTGCCCGTGACGGTAGACGGCGACGGCCGCGCCGCGCTCCCCGCGCTGCTCGAAGTTGCGGACGAACGCCTCCGCGACCGGTTCGTAGCCGGGCGCGACCGTGCCCCGTACGTCCACGGCGACGGGCCGGGCCACGGTTTCGGCGACGGCCGCCTCCGCTGCCGCGCCCGTATCCGTGCCCGAGTCCGTGCCCGTGCCCGTGCCCGTGCCCGTGCCCGATCCTGCTCCCGTACCCGGCCCCGATTCCGCTCCGGGTCCCGATTCCGTTTCCGCGCCCGCCGTCGTGCTCACTCCCGCGCTCCCGCTCATCCCCCCATGGTGCACGCCCCGGCACGGTGTTCGGGGGGCGGGTCGCCGTGATGGCCGTGCCGTCACGACCTGTTCACGCCGACGGAACGCCGGCGGAGCGCGGGTCGAAGCCGAACGGCAGCTCCAGCCGGTGGGAGCGCATCAGCTTCCCGTCGCACATGAGGTCCCGCGTACGGTCGTCGGCGGCGATGACGCCCTCGCTGAGGATGACGGCGCGCGGGCAGAGCTCCAGGGCGTACGGCAGATCGTGGGTGACCATCAGCACGGTGACGTCCAAGGAGCGGAGGATATCGGCCAGTTCGCGGCGGGATGCCGGGTCCAGGTTGGACGAGGGTTCGTCCAGGACGAGGATCTCCGGCTCCATCGCGAGGACGGTGGCCACCGCGACCCGGCGGCGCTGCCCGAAGGAGAGGTGGTGCGGCGGCCGGGCGGCGTACTCCTCCATCCCGACCTGCTTCAGCGCGCGCAGCACCCGCTCCTCCAGTTCCGGGCCGCGCAGACCGGCGGAGGCGGGGCCGAACGCCACGTCCTCGCGGACGGTGGGCATGAACAGCTGGTCGTCGGGGTCCTGGAAGACGATGCCGACCCGGCGGCGGATCTCGGCCAGATTCCGCTTGGCGACCGGAAGTCCGGCGACGCGGACCGTGCCCGAGCCGGCGTCCAGGATGCCGTTGAGGTGCAGGACGAGCGTGGTCTTGCCCGCCCCGTTGGGGCCGAGGAGCGCGACGCGTTCACCGCGCCCGACGGTCAGGTTCACCCCGAAGAGGGCCTGGTGGCCGTCGGGGTAGGCGTAGGCCAGGCCGCTGACTTCCAGCGACGGGGCGTCATCCGGGGAGGAGGTCACAGGGTCCATCCCAGCAGACAGACGGCGAGGGCGAGTGCGGGTAGGGCCGCCGCGTACGCCCATTGGGCGCGGGTGGCGGTCACTTCGTCGATGACCGGCATGGTGCCGGTGTAGCCACGGCTGACCATGGCGAGGTGGACGCGTTCGCCGCGTTCGTAGGAGCGGATGAACAGGGCGCCCGCCGAGGCCGCGAGCACCCGCCAGTGCCGTACGCCGCGCGCCTCGAAACCCCGGGAGCGGCGGGCGATCGACATGCGGCGCATCTCGTCGGTGACGACGTCCCCGTACCGGATCATGAACGAGGCGATCTGCACCAGCAGTGGCGGCAGCTTGAGGCGCTGGAGGCCGAGCAGCACGGCGCGCAGCTCGGTGGTGGAGGCCAGGAGCACCGAGGCGGCGACGCCGAGGGTGGCCTTGGCCAGGACGTTCCACGCGCCCCAGAGACCGGGGACGCTGACGGAGACGCCGAGCACGCTCGTCTGCTCGCCCGGCACCACGAACGGCATGAGCAGGGCGAACGCGACGAACGGCACCTCGACGACGAGCCGCTTCAGCAGGAAGCCGACGGGAACGCGGGCCACCGCGGCGACGGCGGCGAGCAGGGCCGCGTACAGACCGAAGGCCCACATCGCCTCGCGCGGGGTGGCGACCACCACGAGGACGAAGCAGAAGACGGCGGCGAGTTTGCAGTGCGGGGGCAGGGCGTGGACCGGCGAGTGTCCGTGCCGGTAGAGCTTGTGGGCGTGGCCCGCGCCCATGTCAGGCGTCTCCCTGGTCGCGGCGGTGGCCGGGGGCGCGGTCGGGGCCGGGGTCTCTGTCGGGTGCGGGGGCGGGGCCTCTGTCGGGGCCGGAGGCACGGTCGGGGGCGGGGCCGGAGGCGGCGTCGCGGTCCTGGCCGTGGGGGGCGGGGTCGTGATCGTGGCGGCGGCGGACCACCCAGAAGACCCCGGTACCGACGACGACGGTGGCGCTGACGCCGATCACTCCGGCGAGACCGCCCGAGAGGCGGGTGTTCGTGATGCCCCCGACGCCGTACTCGGCGAGCGGGGAGTCGGCCGCGCCGTGCTCCTCGGCCGTCTCGTCGATGCCCTGGTCGGCGGCGACCCTCTCCAGACCGTCCAGGTCGGTCGAGGCGTAGAAGGACACGACCCCGGCGAGCAGGAAGGCGGAGACCAGGCCGGTGATCCAGAACCCGCGGGTGGAGCGGGCCGCGAGGGGCGGTCCGGGATCACGGGGGGCGGCGGGGGCGTCGACCAGTTCGCCGTCGACGCGGAGCTTGAGGGGGGCGGCCAGGCCGCTGACGCCGTGGACGAGGTCGGGGCGCACGGCCAGGACGGCGCCCACGGTCAGCGCGGTGATGACCGCCTCGCCGATCCCGATCAGGGTGTGCACGCCGACCATGGCCGTGAAGACCTTACCGATCGGGACGTCGGTGGTGCCGCCGACCCAGTAGAGCAGCGTGAAGGCGGCGGCAGCGGCCGGTACGGAGATCAGGGCGGCGACGAACGCGGAGGCGGTGGCCGATCTGCGGGTGCGCGGGAGCACCCCCGTCAGCAGCCGGAACAGGCCGTACGCGACGAGGACGGTGACCACGCCCATGACGGTGATGTTGACGCCGAGAGCGGTGAGGCCGCCGTCGGCGAAGAAGACGCCCTGCATCAGCAGGACCACGGAGACGCAGAGCACCCCCGTGTACGGGCCGACCAGGATCGCGGCCAGCGCCCCGCCCATGAGGTGCCCGCTGGTGCCGGCCGCGACCGGGAAGTTGAGCATCTGCACGGCGAAGATGAAGGCGGCGACGAGCCCGGCGAGCGGGGCGGTGCGCTCGTCCAGCTCACGGCGCGCGCCGCGCAGGCTGACGGCCACCGCGCCGACGGCGACCACCCCGGCGGCCACGGAGACAGGTGCGTCGATGAAACCATCGGGTACATGCATGGGAAGGCTCCGCTTCCTGCGGGGTCCGCACGGTCTCCACGCCCGTGCGGACGAGGTCCTGCGAGCGGGGTCATGAACCCATCAATAGTAGTGCCCTCCTGCGATCGATGCGCAAGAGCGGAGGCCCGGCAGGTGGATCGGACCCACCTCGCCACTTCCGCAAAATATGGGACATTAGAGGGCAGAGCTATACATATAGGAGGAGCCGGCCCATGTCCCCTGTGATCGAAGTACATGCGCGCGCCCGGCTCATCACCGATGGCCCCCTGACCCGCCCGGTCCCCGTCGATCTGCGCTACGACCCCGCCGACGAGCGGCGCACCGTCCACATAGGGCTGCCCGACGGCACCGACTGGTCCTTCGGCCGCGACCTCCTGGAGCGCGGCCTGCGGACCCCCATCGAGCGCGGCGACGTCCGCGTCTGGCCGTGCGGCCGTACGCAGCTGATCGTGGAGCTGCACTCGACGGACGGGGTCGAGGTGTTCCAGTTCGAGATCCGCACCCTGATCCGCTTCCTCGCCCGCACCCGCGCGCAGACACCGGCCACCGCGCCGGACACCGGCCGGGAAGCGCCGCCGCGACCGCCGTCCCGCACCACCCGCCCGGAGCGGGGCACACCGGAGCGGGGTGCGCGGACGGAGCAGCGGGACGCGCGGGCGGGACGGGGCGCGCAGACCGCTCGCGGCTGAGGCGAGCGCGAGGCGGGGCGCCGGGATGCCGTTCAGTCGCGCCCCGAGCCCCGCCCGGCAGGACCGTCCGAAGCGGCGCCCGATGAGGCGTCCGGCCTCACGCCCGATGCCGGCGTCGATCCCGGTGCCGATGCCGGTGCCGACCCCGGTGCCGATGCCGGTGCCGACCCCGGTGCCGATGCCGGTGCCGACTGCGGCGTCGATCCCGGTGCGGACTCCGGCGCCGCGTGGAGGATGTCGCCTGCCCGCGCAGGCCGCCCCGGCCGCGCAGCCCGAGGAGACCCTCCGATGAGCACCCTCGCCCTCACCGTCCGCGACACCACCACCATGCTGCGCCGCAACCTCCTGCACGCCCGGCGCTACCCCTCGCTCACCCTCAACCTGCTCCTCACGCCTGTCATGCTCCTGCTGCTTTTCGTCTACATCTTCGGAGACGTGATGAGCGCGGGCATCGGCGGCGGGGACCGCTCCGACTACATCGCCTACATCGTCCCGGGCATCCTGATGATGACCATCGGCTCCACCGTGATCGGGGCCGCCGTGTCCGTCTCCACGGACATGTCCGAGGGCATCATCGCCCGCTTCCGCACCATGGCGATCCACCGCGGCTCCGTGATCACCGGGCACGTCGTCGGCAGCGTGCTGCAGATCCTCGCCAGCCTGGTCCTGGTCGGAGCCGTGGCCGTGGCCATCGGCTTCCGCTCCGTCGACGCCACCGCCCTGGAGTGGCTGGCCGCCTTCGGACTGGTCACGCTGTTCGCCCTGGCGCTCACCTGGATCGCGGTCGGGATGGGCATGGCCAGCCCGAACGCGGAGGCCGCCGCCAACAGCGCACAGCCGCTGATCCTCCTCCCGCTCATCTCCAGCGCCTTCATCCCGGCCGACACCATGCCCGGCTGGTTCCGGCCGATCGCCGAATACCAGCCCTTCACCCCGGCCATCGAGACCCTGCGCGGCCTGCTCCTCGGCACCGGGATCGGCCACAACGGCTGGCTGGCCGTCGGCTGGAGCCTGGCCCTGATCGCGCTCGGCCACTGGTGGTCGAAGTCGCTGTTCCTCCGCGACCCGGCGGCACGCTGACCACGTGCGGCGCCCCGGCCCCGTACCGCGCACGGCCCACCTGCCGCGCCCCCGCGCCTCGCCCGCCCTCGGCGGGAGGAACACCTCCGGAAGGGGAAAGCCCCCGTGCTGTTCGCACGGGGGCTTTCGCTGTGCCCCGGTCCCCGTCCCCACAGGTAACCGGCGCTTCCGGGGCCGCGCTCCGCTCAGACGCGGCCCCGGAGCTGGGAGGACACCGTCAGGGCGGCGTCGGGGCGGACGGGTCAGACGCGGACGAGCTCGCGCTCTCCCTCACCGCCACCGTCCCCGTGCCCCTGCCCGGAGCCGGAGTCGTCGGTCAGCTGCTTCTGCAGCTTCTCGCCCTCCACGTCCACGTTGGGCAGCGCCCGGTCCAGCCAGCGCGGCAGCCACCAGGCCCGCTTGCCGAGCAGGGCCAGGACGGCGGGCACGATCGCCATCCGCACCACGAAGGCGTCGAAGAAGACGGCGATGGCGAGCGAGAAGCCGATCATCTTGATCATCTGCTCGCTGGAGCCGATGAAGCCGGAGAAGACCGCCATCATGATCACCGCCGCGGCCGTGACCACCCGGGCGCCGTGCTGGAAGCCGGTCACGACGGCCTGGCCCGGGCTCTCGCCGTGGACGTACGCCTCGCGCATCCGCGTGACGAGGAAGACCTCGTAGTCCATCGCGAGACCGAAGACCACGCCGACCATGAAGATCGGCATCATGCTCATGATCGGGCCGGTCTGCTCGACACCGAAGAGGGAGCCGAGCCAGCCCCACTGGAAGACCGCGACGACCGCGCCGAGGGCCGCGACCACCGAGAGCAGGAAGCCCAGGGCCGCCTTCAGCGGGACGAGGATCGAGCGGAAGACCAGCATCAGCAGGAGGAACGCGAGGCCGACGACGAGCGCCAGGTAGGGCAGCAGCGCGTCGTTCATCTTCTGCGAGAAGTCGATGTTCATCGCGGTGGCGCCGGTGACCAGCACCTCGGCCCCGGTGTCGGCCTTGATGTCCCGGCCCGCGTCGCGGATGTCGTGGACGACCTCCTCCGTGGCGTGGGAGGACGGCCGGTCCTTCGGGATGACCGTGATCGTCGCGGTGTCGCCGGCCTTGTTGAAGACGGGCGGGATGACGGCGCTGACGCCGATCGACTCGATCTCCTCGGCGACCCGGTCGGCGGCGGCCTTCCCGTCGGAGCTGTTCTTCGTGTCGACGACGGCCAGCAGCGGACCGTTGAACCCGGGGCCGAAGCCGTCCGAGAGCATGTCGTACGCCTGGCGCTGCGTGGTCGACTTCGGCTGGGCGCCGTCGTCGGGCAGGCCCATCTCCAGCGAGGCGGCGGGTACGGCGATGATGCCGAGGCCGAGGACGCCGACGAGCATCACCCAGACCGGCTTGCGCAGCACGAACCGCGCCCAGCGGGTGCCCATGTTCGGCTTGGCCTCGGGACGCTTCTCCGCCTCGGCGGCCTTGCGCGCCTTGCGGCCCATGACCCGCTTGCCGGCGAAGCCGAGGGCTGCGGGCACGAGGGTGAGCGCGATGAGGACGGCGATGGCCACCGTTCCGGCGGCGGCGAAGCCCATCTTCGTCAGCATCGGGATGTTGACGACGGCCAGGCCCACCAGGGCGATGACCACGGTCAGGCCCGCGAAGACGACCGCGGACCCGGCCGTTCCCACGGCCCGCCCGGCGGCTTCCTCGTGCTCCCGGCCCTCGGCCAGTTCGGCACGGTAGCGGGAGACGATGAAGAGGGCGTAGTCGATGCCGACCGCGAGACCGATCATCATGGCGAGGATCGAGGTGGTGGAGCCCAGGTCGAGGACATTGGCCAGCGCGGTGATCGTGGAGACCCCGATGCCGACCCCGACGAGCGCGGTCACCAGCGGGAGTCCGGCGGCGACCAGCGAGCCGAAGGTGATGACCAGGACGATGGCGGCGATGACGACACCGATGATCTCGGCGGTCCCGGTGTGCGGCATGACCTGGAGGGCGTCGCCGCCGATCTCCACCTTCATGCCGTTCTGCTGGGCGTCCTTGCCCACGTCCTCCAGGGAGTCCCGGGTCCCGTCGGTCAGCTCCATGGAGTTGACCTTGTAGGAGACCGAGATGTACGCGGTCGAACCGTCCTGGCTCACGGCCTGCTGCTCGAACGGGTCGGCGACCGAGGCGATCTGGTCCGAGCCGGACTGCAACTTCTTGACGATTCCGGTGATCTCGCTCTTGTTGGCGGGATCGGTCACCTTCTCGTCCCCGGGCGCCTTGAAGACGACACGGGCGGTGGCACCGTCGGCGCTGGTGCCGGGGTTGCGCTGATCCAGCAGGTCGAAGGCGCGCTGCGCCTCCGTACCGGGGATGGAGAAGGAGCTGGAGGTGGCGGCGGGCGCGGTGGCCGCACCGATTCCGGCGACCGCCAGCAGCGCCACCCAGATCAGGGCGACGAAGCGACGGCGGCGGAAGGTGAGCCGTCCGAGCTTGTAGAGGAAAGTGGCCACGGGGGCGTACTCCCGGTCAGGTCGTATGAGTGGAGTTGGGCGTGAGGAACCAGCCCGACGACGAGAGCGGCGTGTCAGGTGGAGCGTCGGGGAGAGGGCCGTGCGGGTGGGACGGGGACGTCAGACACCGAGGGCGGGGAGAACCACGGAATCCACGTAGTCGATGAGGAACTCCTGGTCGACAGGGCGGTCCTCGATCAGCTGCCGGGCGGCCAGCGCGCCGACCAGCATGTGCGGGATGTACTTCAGCGCCGGATTGTCCGGTCGCAGTTCACCCCGGTCCATCGCCCGTTGCAGCATCTGGTCGAAGCCGGTCATCTCCGGCTCGATCAGCAGCTCGCGCAGGGCCTGGAGCAGCTCGGGGTACTCATGGACGGCATGGCTCAGACCCCGCATCAGCGCGGCGTCCTTCTCCATCTGGCAGTCGTCGGTCCGGCTCAGCGCGGTGTGGAAGTCCCCGCGCAGCGAGCCGGTGTCGATGTCCGCGAGGTTCCCCGGCTTGTTGTGCCGCAGCGCCTTCGCGACCAGTTCGGGCTTGGAGCCCCACTGGCGGTAGAGGGTGGCCTTGCTCGACCGGGTACGGGCGGCGACGGCGTCCATGGTCAGGGCGTCGTAACCGACCTCGCGGAGCAGGTCGAGGACGGCCTCGTACAGCTCGGCCTCACGCTCGGGGGTCAGCCTGGTGCGTGCCATGTGCCGACCTCCTTCGCTTCACCTGTCCGGTGTCCCGCTCATTCTCACTCAGTCCCGCTCAGCATCGAACGAAACTGTTTCGTACAGCTGAACCGTACCCGCACGGTCCAGCGAAACGAAATCGTTTCGCTTGTGTTCTGCACCACAAGTTGCCCCCGGACCCGCACCCCGAAAACATTGGGGGGTGAGTGACGACGTCGCGTATCTCCGTTTCCCGCACCTTCACCAGGACTTGCTGTGCTTCGCGGCCGAGGACGACCTCTGGGTCGCACCCCTCGCCGCCGCCGGGCACCGCCCCGGACGGGCCTGGCGGCTGACCGTCGACCGGACCCGGGTCAGCCATCCGCGCTTCTCGCCCGACGGGTCGTCCATCGCCTACACGACCTGGCGCACCCTGGACCCCGAGATCCACCTCGCGCCGGTGGACGGCGGCCCGGCCCGCCGGCTCACCCACTGGGGCTCGACCGACGCCCGGGTCTGCGGCTGGAGCCCCGATCCGGGCGAGGCCTGCCAGATCCTCGCCGTCTCCTCGCACAACCAGCCGTTCTCGTACTTCTCCTGGGCCTACAGCGTCCCCACCGACGGCGGCCCCGGCGGCAGACTCCCCTGGGGCCCGGTCTCCGACATCGCGGTCGCCGACATCGACGGCGAGCGCCGGACCCTGCTGCTCACCGGCACGCCCCCGCACGAACCGGCCGCCTGGAAGCGCTACCGGGGCGGGGCCATGGGCCGCCTGTGGCTGCACGGCGAACGGCTGCTCCCGGACCTCGACGGCCACCTCGCCAACCCGATGTTCGTGGGCCGCCGCATCGCGTTCCTCTCCGACCACGAGGGCGTCGGCAACCTCTACTCCTGCCTCATGGACGGCACCGACCTGCGCCGCCACACCGACCACGACGCCTTCTACGCCCGCAACGCCGCGAGCGACGGCCGCCGGGTGGTCTACCAGTGCGCGGGCGAGCTGTGGCTGGTCGAGGACCTGGAGACGCCCGACGCCGGCCCGCGCAAGCTGGAGGTGCGCCTCGGGGGCCCGCGCACCGGCCGGCGCGTCCACCAGGTGCCCGCCGCCAGCAACGTCGACTCGCTCTCCGTCGACGAGACGGGCCGGGCCAGCGCCGTCACCGTACGCGGCAGCCTCTACTGGCTCACCCACCGCGACGGCCCCGCCCGCACCATCGCCGACACCCCGGGCGTCCGGGTGCGGCTGCCGGAGATGCTCGGCAGCGGGGGTCGGGTCGCGTACGTCACCGACGCGGACGGGCCGGACGCCGTCGAGATCGCCTATCTGCCGCGCGCCAGCGGCGACCGCCCGCCGCGCAGGCTGGCCACCGGGCAGCTGGGCCGGGTGCAGGAGATGATCTCCGACCCGGACGGCGAACGCCTCGCCATCGCGTCCAACGACGGCCGCCTGCTGCTCCTGGACACGGCGGAGCCCGGGGCGGAGGCGGCGGAGCCCGCGGAAACCGTGGAGAAGCCCCCCAGCGGTTCGACCCGCGCCGACCTGCACGCGGCCACCGGCGCGGCGACCCCGGACAGCGCGGCCCCGGTCGACGAGCACCCGGGCCTCACCGAGCTGATCCGCTCCGTCAACGGCCCGGTCCGCGACCTCGCCTTCTCCCCCGACGGCGACTGGCTGACCTGGTCGCACCCGGGGGTCGGCCGCTCGCTGCGGCAGATCAAGCTGGCCCGGATCTCCGGCCCCGGCGCACCGGTGATCGTGGACGTGACCAACGGCCGCTTCGAGGACGAGAACCCGGTCTTCACGGAGGACGGCCGCTATCTGGCGTTCCTGTCCTGGCGCGGCTTCGACCCGGTGTACGACGTCCACACCGGCGACCTCTCCTTCCCGCTGGGCTGCCGCCCGTACCTGGTGCCGCTCTCCTCGGCGACCCCGTCCCCCTTCGCGCTCTCGCCCGACGGGCGTCCGGCGGCGGGCGGCCTGGACCCGGTGGACGTGCCGGAGGGCGGTACGTCGGAGGGGTCGACGGTGATGGTGGAGTTCGAGGGGCTGGAGAGCCGGGTGACGCCGTTCCCGGTCTCCGCCTCCAAGTACTCGGCGCTCGCCCCCGTGAGCGGCGGCGGTCTGGTCTGGCTGCGCTGGCCGATCTCCGGGGCGCTGGGCGAGACGTTCGCGAACCCGGCCGACATGTCGGGGCGGCCCACCCTGGAGCACTTCAACATCGCGAAGGCCCGCAGAACCGAACTGGTCGACCACCTCGACTGGTTCGCGGTCAGCGGCGACTCCTCACGCCTCGTCGTGATGGACGACGGCGAGCTGCGCGCCGTCCCCGCCACCGAGCCCGGCGACGGCGACACCACGGTCTACCTGGACCTGCGCCGCATCCTGCACGAGGTCGACCCCGGGGCGGAGTGGCGGCAGGCGTACGGGGAGGCGGGCCGGATCATCCGCGACTACTTCTGGGAACCCGACATGTGCGGCATCGACTGGGACGGGGTGCTGGACCAGTACCGCCCGCTGGTCGAACGGGTCGCCTCCCCCGACGAGTTCGCGGATCTGCTGCGCGAGGTGCTGGGCGAGCTGGGCACCTCGCACGCGTACGTCTCCCCCGCCCGCCGCAACGAGGGCCCGCCGCACTACCAGCGGGCGATCGGCCTGCTGGGCGCCAACCTGGTCTGCCGGGACGGCGCGTGGACCGTCCAGCGCATCCTGCCCGGCGACTCCTCGGACTCCAAGGCGCGTTCACCGCTGGCCGGTACGGGGATCAGGGAGGGCGCGGTCCTCACCCACGTCGACGGCCGGCCGGTGGACCCGGTGACGGGCCCCTACCCGCTGCTGTCGGCGGCGGGCGGCACCACCGTGGAGCTGACCTTCACCCCGGCGGGCGGCGGCCCGTCCCGCCGGGTGGCGATCATGCCGCTGGTCGACGAACGTCCGCTGCGCTACCAGGACTGGGTGGCCAAACGCCGGGACGTCGTAAGGGAGTTGAGCGGCGGCAAGTGCGGCTATCTGCACATCCCGGACCTGGGCGGCTCCGGCTGGGCCCAGTTCAACCGGGACCTGCGCCTGGAGGTGGCCCGGCCCGCGCTCATCGTGGACGTACGGGGCAACGCGGGCGGCCACATCAGCGAGCTGGTCGTGGAGAAGCTCACCCGCACGATCCTGGGCTGGGACCTGACCCGCAACGCCCAGGCGGTCAGTTACGCCTCCAACGCGCCGCGCGGCCCGGTCGTGGCCCTGGCCGACGAGGCGACGTCGTCGGACGGCGACATGATCACCGCCGCGTTCCGGCTGCTGAAGCTGGGGCCGGTGGTGGGCCAGCGCACCTGGGGCGGTGTGGTCGGCATGACCGGCCGCCACCGGCTGGGCGACGGCACGTCGATCACGGTCCCGATGAACGCCGCCTGGTTCGACACGTACGGGTGGTCGGTGGAGAACCACGGTGTGGAACCGGACGTGGAGGCCCTGCGCACCCCGCTGGACTGGGCGGAGGGCCGGTACGCCGTCCTCGACGACGCGGTCCGCCTGGCCCTGGAACTGCTGGCGGCACACCCGGCGGCGACACCGCCCTCGTACGACACGGCCCCGAACCTGCGGAGGCCGCCGCTGCCGCCGCGGTGACCCCGGGGGTCCGGGCGGGCCGGACCCCGGGTGCGCGCCCGGGGGGCCGGGCGCGCACCAAGAAGGAGGCGCACCCGGTCACCCGGGTGCGCCTCCTGGAGCGACGCGTACGCACGCGTGAACCGCAGCACGCACGCGTCACACCTCGATGACCGTCAACGGTCAAAACGCTCGCGCGCCCGGTCCTTCGCGTCCCGGGCACGGTCCTGCATGCCCGAGGAGGAGTCCGACTCCTGGTCGCGGGTCTGGGAAGCCCGGTCCCGGGCCTCGTCCTCGCCCTGACCGGCCTTCTGCTTGGCCTGGTCGGCGAGCTGCTGCGCCTTGTCCTTGAACTGGTCTGCGATACCCATGCCGTTCACTCCTGTGGGATGCGTGGGGTAGGTGGGGGACGGCCCCCCGCGGGGCCTCGCCCAGCCTCGCACGGCCCGACATCCCACGCATTTCGTACCGTTACGTACGGTCAGCACGCTCCGCGCGCGCGTCCTGGTCCGCCGCTCCCCCGGCTCCCACGAGCCCCTTCGACACGGTGTGCAGCCGCGGTTCGAAGCGCCGCATCTCGCGCTGCCCGCCGATCGCGATGACGGACGGCAGGTAGCCGCGGACCGACTGCATCCCGCGCAGCCACCACTGGGCGTACACGTGCGGGGAGCGCCGGGCGATGCCCTCCACGATCCGGTCGACGGCCGGGCCGAGCGGGTACGTGCGGTTCATCGGCCACGGCAGCCGCCCGCGCAGCTCGCGCATCACGTCGTCCCGGTCCGCCCCGCGCACCATGTCGGTGTCGGTCCAGGAGAGGTAGCCGACGCCGACCTTGACGCCCTTGTAGCCGACCTCGGCGCGCAGGCTGTGCGCGAAGGCCTCCACGCCCGACTTGGACGCGCAGTACGCCGTCATCATCGGGGCCGGGGTGATCGCGGCCAGCGAGGCTATCTGGAGGAAGTAGCCGCGGCTCTCCATCAGCACCGGCAGGAAGGCCCGCCCGGTGACCGCGCCGCCGATGAGGTTCACCTCGATGACCCGCCGCCACGCGTCCGGGTCGGAGTCGGCGAACGGGCCGCCCGAGGCGACGCCCGCGTTGGCGACGACCACGTCGACCTTGCCGAAGCGGTCCTTCACCTCGCCTGCCACCCGGGCCATCGCCTCGTGGTCGGTGACATCGGCGTACCAGTGGTCGCTCTCGCCGTGCAGCCGTTCGGAGACCTTCTTCAGCTCGTCCCGCTCCAGGCCGACGAGGGCCAGGGTCGCCCCGCGCGCCGACAGCTTGCGGGCCAGCAGTTCGCCCACGCCCCGGGCCGCGCCGGTGACGACGACGACCTGGCCCGCCAGATTCCGCTTGCCGCTCATGCGACATCCTCCTTCTCCGCCGTGACGGCTTTCCGCTCGGCGGCCGCCCCCGTGGCGACGTACCGGGTGACCAGGTCCCTGATCCTCGCCGTGACGGCCTCCGGGGCCTCCATCGGCGTCATGTGCCCCACGCCCGCCAGCTCGGTCAGGCCGAGCCCGACCGGCAGCGCGGCCGCGATCGCCCGCGCGTGGACCGGCGGGGTCAGCCGGTCGTCCGTGCCGGCGATCACCGCGGTCGGCACCCGCAGCTCGCGCACCCCCGCCGCGAGGTCCAGCTCACCGAGGACATGGCCCCACTCCACCCTCGCGCGGCGGGGGCAGGCGTGCACGATGCGGGCGCAGGAGTCGACCCGGTCCGGTGCCGAACCGGCGCCCATCGTCGCGTACTTGAGGATCCTCCGGGAGACCGGGTTGACCGGGCCGAGCGGCGCCTTCGCGCCCAGTACGGCGGTGGTGAGCCGGGTCCGCAGCGCACCCGCGCGCAGCGGCAGGACGGTGGCCTCGGCGGCCAGCCGCGTACTGCCGGTGGAGCAGAGGAGCACCGCGGCGGCGTGCTCGCGGAGTCCGGGGCGCGCGGCGGCGGCCATCACCGTCATCCCGCCCATCGAGTGTCCGGCGAGCACGGCCCTGCGGCCCGGGGCGAGCGTCGCGGCGAGGACCGCTTCGAGGTCGTCGGCCAGCGCGTGCGTGCTGTAGCCGCCGGGGCCCGGTGCCGGGGTGAGGCCGTGGCCGCGCTGGTCGTAGGCGATGACCCGGTGGTCGGCGGCCAGGTCGCGTATCTGGGCGTCCCAGAAGCGGGTGTTGCAGGTCCAGCCGTGGGCCAGGACGACCGCGGGGGCGTCCTCGGGGCCGTGCAGTTCGACGTGGATCCGGGAGCCGTCGGCGGAGCGCGCGGTCAACTCGGCGGCGGGCACGGGCGGGACGGTGTCACGGTGCAGGAGGCGGCTCATCGCGCGGCCTCCTCGGCGACGGAACCGGCGACCGGACCGACGCCGGAGGCCCTGCCGGAAGCCGGGTCGGACGCGGTGGCGGCGGTCACGGTCTCGCGATCGGCGCGGCCGGGCTGCTCGGGGACGCGTCCGCTCCCTGCGGCCCGCCCCGCCCCGCCCGCCGCACCGGCCCGGACGACGTCGTACTCCGCGAGGTCCACCGAACGCGTCTGCCTGCGGAACTCGCCCGTGGTGCCGGGCCAGACGGTGGTGTTGCGGCCCGCCTCGTCCAGATACCAGCTGGTGCAGCCGCCGGTGTTCCACACCGTGCGCTTCATCCGCCGCTGGACCCGGTCGTTCCACGCGGTGACGGCGGCGGAGCGGGCGCCGAGCGCGACGCGTCCGCCCAGCACGTTCAACTGCCGCAGGTAGTCGGCCATGTAGTTCAGCTGGGACTCGATCATCAGGATCATGGAGGAGTTGCCGAGCCCGGTGTTGGGGCCGATGATCGTCATCCAGTTGGGGAACCCGGCGGCGGTCGCGCCGCGCAGCGAGTTCATCCCGTCCTTCCAGGACTCGGCGAGCGTGATGCCCTCCTCGCCGACGACCCGCTCCGCGATCGGCATGTCCGTGACGTGGAAGCCGGTGCCGAAGATGATCGCGTCGACCTCCGCCTCGCTCCCGTCGGCGGCGATCACCGTGGAGCCGCGTACCTCGCTGAGCCCGGAGGCGACCACGTCCACATTGGGCTGGGCGAGGGCCGGGTAGTAGGTGCTGGAGAGCAGGATGCGCTTGCAGCCGATGCGGTAGTCCGGGGTCAGCTTGGCCCGCAGGGCCGGGTCCTTGATGGCCCGCGCCATGTTGGACTTGGCTATCTTCTCCACCAGGCCCAGCTGGTCGGGGTGCTTGGTGAAGGCGCTGACCTGCAACTCCCTTATGCCCCAGAGCAGTCCGCGGCGCGCTGTGCCGGTGGCGGGGACGGCCCGGTGCAGGGCCCGCTCGGCCTTGCTGATCGTGCGGTCCATGCGCGGCATGACCCAGGGCGGGGTGCGCTGGAAGAGGGTGAGCTTCGCGGTCTTCGGCTGTATCGCCGGGACGATCTGGATCGCGGACGCGCCCGTACCGACCATCGCGACGCGCTTGCCGGCCAGGTCGTAGTCGTGGTCCCAGCGCGCGGAGTGGAAGACCTTGCCGGGGAAGGAGTCGAGCCCCGGTATGGCTGGCGTCTTGGGGTCGGAGAGCGGCCCGGTGGCGGAGACGACGACGTCCGCGTGGAGTGTGGTGCCGTTGGCGGACTCGATCACCCAGTACAGGTTCTCCCTGTCCCAGCTCATCAGCTTCACCTCGTGGTTCAGCCGGATGTGCGGGCGGAGACCGAAGGTGTCGGCGACGCGCTCCAGGTAGGCCCGGATGTGCTCCTGGCCGGAAAAGGTGCGCGGCCAGTCCGGGTTGGGCGCGAAGGAGAAGGAGTAGAGGTGGGACGGTACGTCGCAGGCGCAGCCGGGATAGCTGTTGTCGCGCCAGGTGCCGCCCACCGAGGCGGCCCGCTCCAGGACGACGAAATCGGTGATGCCTTCGCGGCGCAGCCGTACGGCGGCCCCCAGGCCCCCGAATCCGGTTCCGATCACCGCCACACGTACGTGCTCCTGCTGGGCCATGCTGCCGCCTCCCGCGGTACGTCACGCGACTCCGCCAGCAATCACTGGCATGGTTCGGAGAGTAGAGCAGGACCGTACTGATGGGTAGGGGGCGGACCGAGGAAAGTTACCGGCGGTACAACATAGGGTGCCCCTGTGGCCGATGGACGCGAGCACCGCGAATACCGCATGGAGGAGCTGGCCGAGGAAGCCGGCATCACCGTGCGGACCCTGCGCTTCTACCGGGAGCGCGGGCTGATCCCGCCACCCCGCCGCGAGGGACGGATCGCCTGGTACGACGACCACCACCTGGCCCGGCTGCGGACCATCACGGGCCTGCTGGAGCGCGGCCACACCCTCAACGGCATCGCCGACCTCGCGGCCACCTTCGAGAGCGGCCGGGACGTCGCCGAGGTGCTGGGCCTGGGCGAGCCGACCGAGGAGACCCCGGTCCGCCTCACCCCGGAACAGCTCGCGGACTACTTCGAGGGCGAGGTCACGCCCGAGAACCTCGCCACCGCGCTGGACCTGGGCTATCTCGCCACCGACGGGGACGAGATCGTGCACATCAGCCGCCGCCTGCTGGAGGTGTCGGCCGAGCTCGTACGGGAAGGGGTGCCGCTGTCCACGGTGCTCTCCTCGGGCCGCCGCGTCCGCGAGCACGCGGACGCGCTCGCCGAGATCTTCGTACGGGTACTGCATGCCCACACGAAGGAGACCGAACCGGCCCAACTCCGGCCACTGGCCCGCGCGGTGGTCGACGCCGAGCTCTCCATGGCGCTCGACCGGAGGCTGCGCCGCGAGGACGGCACCCAGCCCCCGAAGTCCGGCTGACGCACTCCTCCCCCGGGAGGCCGACGGAACCCGCCGGAGCACCGCCCCGACCCGCCCCGGGGCGCCGGCGGGAACCACAGCACCTCCGGCGCGGTCCGGTACTACCGCTCGTAGACGACCGTCACCGGCGCGTGGTCGCTCCAGCGCTCGCCGTGCGTGGCCGCCCGCTCCACCCAGGCCTTCACCGCGCGCCCGGCCAGCCCCGGGGTCGCCATCTGGTAGTCGATGCGCCAGCCGCTGTCGTTGTCGAAGGCCCGCCCCCGGTACGACCACCAGCTGTACGGCCCCTCGACGTCCGGGTGGAGCGCCCGCACGACGTCCACGTACGCGGCCTCCTCCAGGACCCGGGTCAGCCAGGCGCGCTCCTCGGGGAGGAAGCCGGAGCTCTTGCGGTTGGCCTTCCAGTTCTTCAGGTCCGCCTCACGGTGGGCGATGTTCCAGTCACCGCACACCACCACCTCGCGCCCGTCCGCCGCCGCGCGCGCCTTCAGCCCCTGGAGGTAGGGCAGGAAGGCGGCCATGAAGCGCTCCTTCTCGTCCTGGCGCTCGGTGCCGACCTCGCCGGAGGGCAGGTACAGGCTCGCGACGGTGACCCCGGGGAGGTCGATCTCCGCATACCGGCCGCTCGCGTCGAACTCCTCGGCCCCGGGGACGCCGAAGCCCCCGAAGCCGATCTGGGTCCGCTCCGGGGCCTGGCGCGAGTAGAGCGAGACGCCCGCGCGCCCCTTGGCGGCAGCGGGCGCGTGCACGGTGTGCCACCCCTCGGGGGCGCCCACTCCCTCGGGCAGCTGGGCGAGCTCGGCCCGCACTTCCTGGAGGCAGACCACATCGGCGTCGGTCCCCGCGAGCCACTCGACGAAGCCCTTCTTGGCCGCGGCGCGGAGCCCATTAACATTCACGGAGGTCACTGTCAGCATCCCGAAACAGTACCCACACCACCCCTACGCACAGATATACGATGTTCAGCATGCTTATTCAGACTCGGCCCTTCGACCACCCCGACGCCGTCAAACTCAACGACCAGGTGCAGCTCGAATACGCCGAGCGCTACGGCGACGAGGGCGATGTCACACCGCTCGACCCCTCGATGTTCCTCCCGCCGCGCGGCCTGTACCTGCTCGCCTACGACGAGCTGGACCGACCGGTGGCGACCGGCGGCTGGCGGACGCAGGACCGCAACGACCACGGCTACTGGGACGGCGACGCCGAGATCAAGCGGATGTTCGTGGTACCCGAGGGACGCGGCAGGGGCCTGGCCCGGCGGATGCTGGCCGCCCTGGAGGAGGACGCGCGCGCCGCGGGCCGGATCCGGATGGTCCTGGAGACCGGCGACCAGCAGCCCGAGGCCGTCGCGCTGTACACGTCGAGCGGCTACACCGTCTGCGAGAAGTTCGGCCACTACCGGGAGTACGAGAGCAGCATCTGCATGGCCAAGCCGCTCCAGCGGCCCGGCACCTGATCCGGCTCCCCGTCGCCCGGGGAGCCGGCCCGCCCGGCCGGGCGGTGGCTCAGGAGCTCCCCCCGAGCACCAGGACCACGTGCTCGTCCTCCCCGTGCCGCACCGTGCCGGTCGCCACGAACCCGCACTTCTCCAGGAGCCGCACCGAGCCGGTGTTCCCGGCGGCCGGGTCCGCGTACAGCGGGCGGACCGTCTCCACCTCCAGGAACGCGGCCAGCGCCAGGGTGCCGATGCCCCGGCCCCAGTACGCACGGCCCAGCCAGTAGCCCAGGTAGCGCCGCTCGCCCTCCCACCAGGCCACGATGTTCCCCGCGACGCTCTCCGTGGTGCCGTCGTCCACGACGACCGTCCGCACGAGGTTGGCGGGGTCCCCGAGCACCCTCGTCGTCCAGTGCGCCATGAACGCCTCCCGCTCACGGGGAGGGAAGCGCGATCTCCGCACCGCCTCGGGGTCGTGCTCGTATGCGAGGAAGACCTCCAGGTCCGCTGGTTCGACGTCCCTGAGCCGCACGCTGTTCTCCATGCCGACCGAGTCTGGCACCCGCCACTGACAAGCGGCCGGTCACCGCTCAGCGCGGGGTGGCCAGCACCTGGGTCCAGTAGGGGCCGCGCGGGGAGTCGGCGATGCCCACCCCCACGTGGACGAAGTCGCAGTTGAGGAGGGCGCCGCGGTCGGGGTCGGCGCGCCACTCCTCGACGACCGCGGCCGGATCGCTCATGCCGGTCGCGATGGTCTCCCCGACCGCCGACCAGTCGTAGCCCGCGGCCTCGACCCGGTCGCCCGCGCCCCGGCCCGACGAGTCGGTGTGGTCGAAGTAGTTCCGCGCGGCCATGTCGTCGGAGTGGCGCTGGGCCACCTCGGTCAGCCGGGGGTCGGTCTCCAGCTCCGGGCAGCCGTTCGCGGCGCGCAGCGTGTTGACCCGGGTGACCACGCCCGCTTCCGGGCGGGGGCGCGGTGCGGCGGTCCTGGGCGGCGCTGCGGGCGACGGGGCGGCGGCGGTGGGCGTCCGGGTCGCGGCGGTGCGGCTCGGCGTCGGCGTCGGCGAGGGCGGGGCCGTGGTGGGCGTGGGGCGCGGCTCCGCGGGAGCGGCGGCGGGCGGCGGGGGCGCGGGGCTGTGGGTGACGCCGCCACCGCGTGCCGCGGGCGGGGCGGGGGCGGAGGGCCAGATCAGCACGGCGAGGGCGGTCACGGCTGCCGCGCCGGCCATGAGCCCCGCCGCCTTCCCGGCCGAGAACGCGGCGGGGGCGGACGCGGCAGGGGCCGGGACGGACGCGGCGGCCGGGGCCGCCGACGAGGCGAGGGCCACCGCCGTCTGCTGCCCGCTGTCGTAGAGCGGCACCACGAGGGCAAGCCCGGAGAGCAGGCCCTCTGCCGGGACCAGCCCCGCGCTGCCGTCGGAGCAGGAGGCGCAGCCGCGTACGTGCCGGGCGATCCGCTTGCGCCACAGCGGCGTCGGCGTACCGTCCCAGTCGCCCAGCAGGTCCTCCAGGGCCGGGCAGCGGGGGTCGGACGCCAGGGCCCGGACGACCGTGCGGCCGATGTCGAGCTGGTTCTTCACCCGCTGGACGCGTACGGCGGCGTGCTGCGGGGAGAGCCCGAGCGCCTCGGCGAGCTCGGACCGGGTGAGGTCGCCGGTCGTCTCCAGCCACCACAGGGACAGCACGTCGCGCTCGGAGTCGTCCAGCCAGCGGGTGGCCTCGGCCGTCTCGCGCCGCTGGCCGGAGAGTTCGAGGCGCAGGATCGTCAGGTCGACGAAGTCGGCGGCGGGGTCGGCCGGCTCCTCGGTGGCCTCCAGCGGGGCGGGGCGGTGGCCGAGTCCGGACCAGCGGGTGCGGACCTGGTTCATGGCGATGGCGACGAGCCAGGAGCGGAAGCGGGCCGGATCGCGCAGCGAGGGCAGTCCGGACAGCGCCCGGAGCATGGTCTCCTGCACCACGTCGTCCACGTCCGGATGGCCGTTGAGGGCGCGTCCGACGACGTTGTAGACCAGCGGGAGGTAGTGGGCGGCCAGCCGGTCCCCGGCGGCCCGGTCGCCGTTCCTCGCCGCGATGACCAGAGCGGTGGTGTCCACGCCGTTCACGCCCTTCGTTCGGTTCGCCACCGGAATGTGGGACAGGTCACCCCCGAGGGTTTTGTTATCCGTCCCGCGTCCGGTGGTCCACCAGTATGCGGGGGCCCGTAGGCCGTCCCGCCGAGAGAGTGCCGGGAACGGGAGGGACATGTCGAGCGATACGGACACCGACGTCACGCCGGCGGAGGCCGCGGGCGGCGGAACGGGCGACGCCACCGGTCCGGACACCGCCGGAGCGCGGGCCACCGGAGCGCCGGGCACCGAGGCACACGCCACCGCGGCGCGGACGGGCGAGGCCATCACCACGTCGGCCCTGCACGCGGCAGCGACCGGCGCCGAGACCTTCCCCGGGGCCTTGCGGGAGGCGCTGAACCGGCGCGGGCTGTCCCTGGAGCGGGTGAGCGAACGGCTCCGGGTGCGCGGCATCACCATCAGCCAGGCCACCCTCAGCAGTTGGCAGCGGGGCCGCAGCCAGCCCGAACGGGCCCGGTCCCTGCGCGCGGTGGACGTGCTGGAGGAGATCCTGGAGCTGCCCGCCGGAGCCCTGCGCTCCCTGCTCGGACCGCGCCGTCCGCGCGGACGGATCACCCCGCCCGGCGCGGAGGGGGCGGCGCTCCAGATCCTCGGGGAGGACTCCGTGGTCGAGAAGGCGCTCGGCGCGCGCTTCCGCCACTTCAACCAGGAGACGAGCTCCCTGATGGTCCACGACATCGTGCGGATGGGAGAGAGCGGCACCCTGAGCGCGATCTCCACCACGAACGTGCTGCGGGCCAGCCGGGCGGGGGCCGACCGGGCGATCTTCGTGCTCAGCTTCGACGACGAGGCGGCCGAGCCGGTCGACATCCGGGTCAGCTGCGGACGCCTCGCCGAGGCCACGTACCTGAAGGGGCTCAAATCCCTGGTGCTGGAGATCCACTTCGGCCGGGAGCTGGCCAAACTGGACACCACGGTGGTGAGTTACGCGGTCGAGGTGAGCCCGTCCGAGACCCCTGCCACCCACTACGAGCGCTGGTCGCGGACCAATCTCCACGAGTACCTCCAGCAGGTCTTCTTCCATCCCGGGGCCCTGCCGTCGGACTGCCACCGCTACGTCCGCGAGAAGGTCGGCGCACCGCCCCGCGCCCGGCGGCGCATCCCGCTGAGCGAATCGCACGACGTCCATGTCCTCACCTCCCGGTGCAAGCCCGGCGTCCACGGGGTCGCGTGGGACTACGGGACGGGAACAAGTGGAACGGGAGACCGCCCAGGATGAGTGGACGGCCTCCCGCGTCTGGGGGGGGTGGCCTTCGGCCGGTCGTGGAGCCGTGGTGCGGTTACTTGGTGTTGAGCGTCAGCCCGTAGTACGCGAGGGCGTCGTCGAGCGGCTGGAAGTAGGAGGAGCCGGGCGAGTTGACCTGGCCGTTGCAGCGCTGGTTGGTGGGACCGCCGGACGTCATCCCCTGGGCCTGGTCGCCGGAGATGTACGCGCCGCCGCTGTCCCCTCCCTGGGTGCAGACGCTGGAGCTGGCCAGACCGGTCACGACGGTGTCCGGGCCGCCGTTCTGGTCGGTGTAGGTGACGCTGACGTTGTACGAGCCGACCTTGCCGCAGGTCCACTGGGTGGTCTGACCGGACTTGCAGAGCGCCGCGCCCGAGGGGGCCCGCTTGCTGCCCTTGACCGGGACGGTGCCGGCCCGGCCGTACGTGGTGACGTCGAGGCCGATCGAGTTGCCGGCGTCGACGGTGGCGATGCCCATGTCGACGCTGCGGGTGCCCAGCGCGAAGCGGGTGTGGGTGCCCTTGGCGAACCGGGTGCCGTTGTAGGCCAGCGCCGGCAGGTCCTCGATGCAGTGCCCGGCGGTCACGAGCACCTGCTTGCCGTTGCGGTCCTTGGCACCGTAACCGACGGAGCACAGGTAGCCGTTGAAGGTCATCCGGCTGCCGGGCGGAACGACGGCCTGGGTCTCCAGCTTCTCCTGGCCCTTCACGACGCGCACGGCGTCGCCGTTGCTCCGCGCCGCCTCGAGGAAGCTGCGGGTCGCGGCGTCGGAGTCGCCGTTGACCTCGACGGTCACGGTGTCCGACGCGAGGTCGACGGACCAGGCGGAGACCCCGGCCGGGGCGCTCTTGAGCGCCTTGGCGTCGAGCCGCGCCTTGATCCGGTCGAGCTCGCTCTCGCCCCGCTCGGGCACCCGGGCCTTGAGCCCCGCGGCCCGGACGTCCTCGGCCGCTTTGGCGTCGGCGGCGTTGACGACCAGCGAACCGTCCTCGGCGAAGAAGGCCCCGAGCGTGTCGACCCGGTCCTTCCGCAGCTCCGCGAACCGGCCCTGCTGGTCGGCCTCGCGGTCCAGCCGCGCCACGGCGGCCTTCTCGCTGACACCCAGGGTCGTGGCGAGCGCCTTGACCATCTCCGGCTGGTAGGCCGGAGCCGCCGCGGGCGCCGAGGGCTCCTCCGTCGTACCGGCGTAGGCCCCTGTGGCGACTCCGGCCGACAGAAGGGCGCCGATCGAGGCGGCCACGATGTATCTGCGCGCGTTCTTCTTTCCGTGCTTCACGCGATTCCTTCCGCTACGCAGGCGAGCGTCCAGACAATGGGGGGGGTGGCCACACCGCGCCTGGGGAAGCACGATGTGTTCCATGGACACTGCCCGGCGGCGATGACATGTTCCTGTCGCCGCGCCTCGAACTCTGGCCCAGCCGGAACTGCCGCGACAAGAAGCGGCGGTGGTGCTCTTTTCTACAGAACTGGCCGAGAACTGTAGAGAGATCGACGGAAAGCCCAGGTGCAGACCTTTGCGCGGGGAAAACGCGACCGCGCTGAATCCGGTTCGAACAGCCGTGACCAGCAGTACAGTTGCCATTCGAATGACGGGGGACTTCACCGTGAACAGTGGCCGTCGAGCCGTACTGATGTGGACGGGCCTGGGCGTCGCCGTCCTCGCCGGAGTGCTGTCCTTCCTCAGCTGGGACCGGGCCGACCAAGTGGCCGGAGTGGTCTCCGCCGTGGTGGGCGTGGCGGCCCTGGGAGCCGGCGTGTACGCGGCGGTCGGCCCGCCCCGGGGCCCCGACGTGCGGGTCTCGGCGACCGGAAGGGCCACGTCCCGGGGCGGCGACGCCAACACCGGCTTCGTCGCTCCGGCCTCCACCGCCCCGCCCGGCTCGGTGTCCGTCGACGGCACGGGCGACGCGGAGGCCGACGGGGGCAGCGCGAACACCGGCTTCCGGCAGGGGTAGGCGCGCGGTGGCCGATGCCAGGATCGGAGTGAAGGGGACGGGCGACGCGTCGGCGGAGGGCGGCGTGGTGTTCGTGAACACCGGCGCGGTCACGGGCCCCGTGAACCTGCACGCCCCCCGCACCGCCGTGTCGGGTTATCTGCTCCAGGTCGAAAGGATGGCCGCGGCCGACTTCCGAGGACGTGAGGCCGAGCTTTCGGCACTGGCGGCTTTCGGTACGGAGGCGCGCCCCCCAGGCGGTTCCGGGAAGGATTACTGGCGCTGGCTGGCCCCCGCGTGGGCCGGAAAGTCCGCCCTGCTCGCGGAGTTCGTCCTGCATCCGCCGGCCGGAATCGACGTCGTCGCGTTCTTCATCACCTCCCGCATGGCGGGCCAGAACGACGCCGCCGCCTTCTGCGAAGTCGTCCAGCGACAGTTGTACGCCCTCCTGCGGGAGGAGGAGCCGCTGAGCACTCCGCACACCCGCGACGAACAGCTGCGGCTCGCTCTGGACCGCGCGGCCGAGCGCTCCGCCGCGGAGGGCCGGCGGCTCGTACTCGTGGTGGACGGGCTGGACGAGGACCACGGCGTCACCGCCGGGCCGGACTGCCACAGCATCGCCGCGCTGCTGCCGCGGACGCCTCCGCACGGGATGCGGATCATCGTGGCCGGACGGCCCCACCCGCCCGTTCCGGACGATGTGCCCGGCGACCACCCGCTGTGGACCACGGAGATAGACCACTGGCTGGAGCCCTCCCCCCACGCCCAGGCCACCCGCCGGGACGCCGAGCAGGACCTGCTGCGGCTCCTCGACGGCGGCGGGCTGGGGCGGGAGCTGGTCAGCCTGACGGTGGCGGCGGGCGGCGGCCTCAGCGCCCACGACATCGCGGAACTGACCGGCAGCCGCCCCCGCCGGGTGGAACGCGAACTGTCCGCCGCCAGCGGCCGCAGCTTCCGCCGCCGCGCCGCGCACTGGACGCCCGGCGGGCCGGACGTCTACCTGCTGGCCCACGAGGAGATCCAGCGCGGTGCGGCGGACCTGGCCACGGACGCCGAACTGGCCGACGGCCGCACCCGCCTGCACCGGTGGGCACAGACGTACCGGAGCGCGGGCTGGCCCCCCGCGACGCCCGCCTACCTGCTGCGCGGCTACGCACAGCTCCTGCGGGAACTGGGAGACACCGGCCGCCTGGTGGAGCTGGTCTGCGACACCGCACGGCACGAGCGGCTGTGGCAGGTCACCGGGGCGGACCTGGACGCGCTGAGCGAACTGTCGTCATCGCTGGACCAGTTGGCGGCCCACGGCAGGCAGAGCGGCGACCCGGACGTCCCGGCCGCACTGCGCCTGGCCGCCGCCCGCGACGGGCTGCACGAACGGGCCCGCGCCCTGCCGCCCGGTCTCATCGGCCTGTGGGCCCGGCTCGGGCACACCGACCGGGCCGTCAGCATGGCGGAGTCGCAGCGGGGGTGGTCCCTCCGGTCGCTGTCCCTCACGGCCGTCGCGACGTCGCTCGCGGCCACCGGCCACGGAGAGCGGGCGGCCGTCCTGGCCGACGACGCGGAGACCCCCGAGCTCCGGGACGACTTCCTGTGGGCGATCGCGACGGGACTGGCGGAGGCCGGCCGGTACGCCGAGGCGGTGCGCACGGCCTCCCGGGTCACGGACACGGAAACGAGAGCCGAGACGCTCGTGGCGATCCTCAAGGCGGTGGCGGAGGCGCGGGCGCGGTCGGGACCGGTGGACCCCGATGTCGTCGCCTCCCTCCCGGACGCGGCCATGCGGGCCGTGCGGAGGGTGCCCGACACCGTCGTACCGGTCGAGCTGCTCGCCGATCTCGCCCACGCGTACGCGCTGCTCGGCGACGACCGCGGGGCCCGGGAGGCGGCCGGCCTCGCCTTCGCCGCCGGTCCGGACGACCACGGGTGGCTGCGGGCCCTGTACCTCGGCCGCCTCGCCGTGAAGCTGGCCGGGGCGCCGGGTCTGCGGGAGCGCGCGACCGAGGCCGCCCTGGAGTCGGTGAGCACGGTGGCGTCCGTGGACGACCTCCGGGAACGTGACGCGGCGCTACCCGAGATCGCCGCCGGGCTGGCGGCGGTCGGCCGTCACGAACAGGCGGCGGCCCTGGTCGACCTGCTCCGCCCCCTCCCGAGCGCCTTCTCCAACGGGCTGCTGTCCATCGCGACGGCGATCGCGGAATCCGGTGACCCGGACAAGGCACTGGAGTGGGCCGACCGCATCACCGAACCGGCCGACCGGTGCGAGGCCTTCACCGCGATCGGCAGGTGGTCGGTGACGTCCGCCGACCCCCTGCGAACGCGGGGGATGGCCCAGCGGATTCTCGACGAGCTCGACGGGCTGTCCGACGGGGGCACGCAGGTGAACCAGCTCATCGCCATGGCGGACTTCCTGAGCCGGGCGGGCCAGGACGAACCCGCCAGGGCCGCCGTCGTGGCGGCGACCGATGCCGCCCGGGGCGGCTCCGCCGCTCGCGGCCACGTGGTCACCCAGGTGGCCGTCGCGTCGGCACTGGCCGCGGCAGGGGCCGAGGACGACGCGCACCGCCTCATCGACCTGGCCACGCGGACGGCCGAAGCCGAGGAACCGGGACAGCTCCGCCTCACCTACCTGCTGACGGTGGCCGAGGGCCTGCACGCCATGGGATGCGACGACCGGAGGGACGGGCTGCTCTCCGCGCTGCTCGACGAGAACCGACAGGACGCGCACAACCCGGAGCACACCGTCTCCCTGCAGCGCATCGCGGAGACGTTCGGTGCGACCGGCAGTCCGGACCGGGCCGGGGAGCTGGCGCGCGAACTCCTGGACCGGGCGGCCAACGCGGCCAGCCCGTCCCTGAGAAGCTGGATCCGCTATCGCGCCGCGAACGCGTTCCTCGCGGCGGAGGACATCGACGCGGCCCTGGCGCTCACCGCGGCGCTGCCGGAGGGCGAGGAGTCCTCCTTCCTGTCCGGCGTCGTCCAGAAACTGCTGGAGACCGGCGCTCCGGACCGGGCCGCGCGGCTGGCCGAGGAGCTCTCGGACGCCCACGGAGATCAGGGGAGCCTGAGGTACGTCGCGGCGGACCTGGCGGCCAGGGGCGACACCGCCGGCGCGGTCGCCCTGCTCGACGACCTCTCCGTACCCGCTCTGCGCGAGGTCGCCACGGCGGACGTCGTCGGCGCATCGGCCCGGGCGGGCGCGCCGCACGAAGCCCACGCCCTGGCCCGAGCCATCACCGACCCGGGCCACCGGAGCAAGGCCCTCGCGGCCGTCGCCCGCGCTCACGGCCCCACCGCGGAAGGCCGGGCCCTGCTCGTCGAAGCACTGGCCCTGGGCACCTGGGACCAGTTGGTCGAGGCGGTCGCCGCGGTGACGCCGGAACACCTGCTCCTGCTGGCGGACCTGTCCCGGCCCCAGGTGGTGTCCGCGAAGTCTCGCCCGGCCCTCCCGGAACGGCGGAATCCCGCCCGATCGCGATGACCGGACGGGACCCGTCGACCAGGGCCGGCGTCACCCGGCCACGAACAGGTGCTGCCGCGGGCCCTACTTGGCCGCGTCCAGCGCGGCCAGGGCCTGCGCCCAGCCGACGTACTTCAACTCCGCGAGGTCGGCGACGGTCTTGATGCCGAACGCCTCCTTGAGCAGGTCACCCTGCCGGTCCGAGACCCCCTTCAGCGCGGAGACCGGCGCCGCGAGCACCTCGGGCACGCTCTTGTCCGCCCACGCCTTGTCCAGCACCTTGTCCAGATCGATCGAGGCCACGCTCGTTCCCCTCTTCCCGTCGCGCTCACCACGAAGCGCGCACACCTACGGCGGGGCAGCACGGATCGCGCCCACCCCTGACCGTCATCTACAGACGTGTAGAGCATAGGGAGGGAAGGCGTCCGGAAGTGCGCTTACGGGAAGACGAGCCGACAAAGTCCGAAAGGCGCCGCCCGGCGGCACCGCCCGTGACCGACACCCGGAGGGGCCACGAGGTCACCGGCACGCGGCCGGAAACGACGAGATCCCGCCCCGCCTCACGGCGGAACGGGATCTCGTGACGCTCCTGAGAGCTACTCAGAAACTGTCGTTTGTGGACCTGTGGGGATTTGAACCCCAGACCCCCTCGATGCGAACGAGGTGCGCTACCAGACTGCGCCACAGGCCCTTGCGACGTGTGAAACTCTAGCACCCCCACAGGGGTGCTTGGAAATCCGTTCCTCCGCTGGTCAGCGGTGCCGGGATTTCCGAGCTGCCCCCACGGCCTCACTCGTTGGCCGCACGCGGCCGGTCCTCGTCGTCGTACTGGTCGAAGAGTGGCGTCCGGCCCCGGTCGCGGCTGCGGCGGGACGGGTTCGCGCGCTGACGCGGCGCCGGGTCGACCGCGGGGGCCGTCGGATGCGACGTGCCCGTCTGGGTGGGCTCGGCGGTGCTGGAGCGGGCCGCGCTCCAGGTCTCCGGGTCGTTGACCTCCACGCCGCCCGTGGCCCGGGGGGCGACGGGCGCGGTGACGTAGGTGGGCAGCGGCACGGGCACGGGCTCCCAGCTGTCGCCCTGGACACGACCGCGCTCGCGCTGCTGGTCCACCCACTCCGCGTGGTCCGTCTGCTCGACCAGGGCGCGGCGGCCGGCCTCCTGGGGGGAGACCGTGGGCGTGGGCTCCGGCTCCCGGTGGTGGGACTCCGAGTCGTCGTCGGGCTCGGCGGGGGCGGGAGCCGTCGGCTGGTGCCTGCGGGGACGGTTCTCGCGGAGCCGCTGCGCGGCGTCCTCGGCCCGGCGGCGGTCCATGGTGAAGGCGAACCGCCGGCGCTCCTGGGCGCGCAGATGCACGATGTACGTGCTCAGCAGCACGGCCGGGACCGCGGGGGCCCAGAGGAAGCCGAGACCGCCGACCGCCGCGACGACCGCTCCCAGGGTGAAGGCCAGGAAGAGGACGACGGTGGTCCGCCTGCGCCGCGCCAGGACCTGGGAGCGCTGCGCGCGCCGGGCCCGCTCGGCATCGGCCTCGCCGGAGCGGGGGCGCCGCCGGGCGGGTGGCACGTGTTCCGCGGGGCGCTCGCCGGACCGGCGCTCGTGCGCCTGACGGTCCGCCGGCTGATGCGCCGCTCGCCGCTCGTGCGCCTGACGGTCGGAGGCCTGGGCGTCCGAGGCGCGCTCGGGAGCGTGCGCCGGGTCGGCCAGCCTGGCTTCCGTGTGCGCCGGAGGCGCGGCAAAGGCCCGGACGTCCACGGATTCCATACGGTCCGTTTCCCGGTCCGGGTCGACGTCGGGCGTCGCCTCCTCGGCGGTACGCTCCCGCAGCTCCTTGGCATACCGGCGCTCCATCGCCGCCCGTCCGGACAGCAGCCGGATGGCGGTGCTGAAGCGTTCCGTCGGACGGGCTTCGTTGAGCTCGTCCTGCCTGCGGAGCCACATCGGTACCAAGTAGGCGGCCCAGGCCCCGACGATGACTGCGTAGATGAGGCCGCTGCTGCTCACGCTCACACCGTAGAGGGGTTTGCGCGGAAGGATCCGCCAATTGGCCCGGTGTGTCGCACGATCCGGCTGATATCACGGACTTTTTTTGTGATTGTTCGGATCAGCAGCCGCCGATAGCCCGACCTCATACGGTCGTCGGGCGATCAAATTCGAACACTTATTTTATTTCGCCGGTCGGTCCGGGGCCTTTCGACGTCATGGGACGCGACCGGCGCCAGCGCCGGAGCATCCCCTCGGGCACTTCCTCGGCGGTGAGGGCGAAGATCAGGTGGTCACGCCAGGCGCCGTCGATGTGGAGATAGCGCGGGCGCAGGCCCTCCGAACGGAATCCGAGTTTCTCCACCACCCTGCGGCTGGGGCCGTTCTCCGGGCGAATGCAGACCTCGATGCGGTGCAGACCCACCGTACGGAAGCAGTGGTCGACGGCGAGGGCCACGGCCGTCGGCATGACCCCGCGCCCGGCGACGCTCTGGTCGACCCAGTAACCGACGTGCCCGGAACACATCGAGCCCCAGGTGATCCCCGCGACCGTGAGCTGGCCGACCAGCCGGCCCTCGTACTCGATGGCGAACGGGAGCATCCGCCCCGCGTTCGCCTCGGCGCGCAGGTGGCGGACCATCTGCCGGTAGGTGGGGCGCTGCGCCATCGGGCCGCCGGGGGCGGGCGGCGGGACGGTGGCCTCCCAGGGGCGCAGCCAGTCGCGGTTGCGCCGGTTGACCTCACGCCACACCCGCTGGTCACGCATCTTTATCGGGCGCAGGACGATCTCGCCGTCGGTCAGCGTCACCGGCCAGGTCGCGATGTTCAGCTCGGGCTCCCCGGTCGGGGGTGGTCGCCGCCGCGCAGCTGGTCGACGGCGTGCACCAGGAGCCGGCCGAGGACCGCCAGCCCGTCCTTCACCCCTCCGGTGGAGCCGGGGAGGTTGACGATCAGGGTGCGGGAGGCCACCCCCGCGAGCCCCCGGGAGAGGGCGGCGGTCGGGACCTTGGCCAGCCCCTCGGCCCGGATCGCCTCCGGGATGCCGGGGATCTCGTGGTCGAGGACGCGCCGGGTGGCCTCGGGCGTGGCGTCGGTGGGCGAGATGCCCGTACCGCCGGTGGTGACGATCACGTCGTACCCGGCGGCGACTCCGGCGCGCAGGGCCGCCTCGACCGGGTCGCCGTCGGGGACGACCTGCGGTCCGTCGACCGTGAAGCCGAGGGCGGTGAGCGCTTCGGCGATCAGGGGGCCGCCGCGGTCGGCGTACACCCCGGCGGAGGCGCGGTTGGAGGCGGTGACGACGAGGGCGGCGTACGGGGAGGGCCGGGCCGCGTCCGTGGGCTCGGTCCGCGCGGGCCGTTCGTGGCCGGTGACGCCCGGCGCGGTCGCCCCCCGCTCGTGGCCGGGGGCCCGGGGCTCGGGCGCCGTCACGCGTCCGGCCCCTCCGGCGCGGTGCGCCGGTAGTCGCCGGACTTGCCGCCCGACTTCGCCTCGACCCGGACGTCGGTGATGACCGCGCTCTTGTCGACGGCCTTGACCATGTCGATCACCGTGAGGGCCGCCACCGAGACCGCGGTGAGGGCCTCCATCTCGACGCCCGTGCGGTCCGTCGTCTTCACGGTGGCCGTGATCTCCACCGCGTCGTCGGCCACGCCCAGCTCGACCTCCACACCGGAGACGGCCAGCGGATGGCAGAGCGGGATCAGGTCCGGGGTGCGCTTGGCCCCCATGATCCCGGCGATCCGGGCGGTGGCGAGGGCGTCGCCCTTGGGGACTCCCTCGCCGCGCAGCAGCTCGATCACCCGCGGCGAGACGAGCACCCGGCCGGAGGCCCGGGCGAGGCGGGTGGTGACGTCTTTCTGAGACACGTCGACCATGCGGGCCGCGCCCGTCTCGTCGATGTGCGTCAGCCTGTTCTGCGTACTCAACTCACTCCGCCTAGCGCTAGGGGCGCCGGTCACGCCTCGGGGAACCGGAGGGGGTCCCCCGGAAGGCACGGCGGCAGATACCGTACCGCCACGGGGCGGCGGTCAGCCGAGCAGGATCACGTCCGTCTCGGTGCCGGGCTCGACCGACGTGGTGTCCTCGTCCACCACGATCAGCGCGTTCGCGTGCGCGAGCGCGGCGATCAGATGCGAACCGGAACCGCCGACCGGGGTGACCGTCCCCGCCTCGGCGTCGTGACGGCCGCGCAGGAACTGGCGGCGTCCGTCGGGCGACGCGAGGGCCTTGTCGGCGCTCAGCCGGGCGCGGGCCGTCGGGCGGTGCACGTCGGTGAGGCCCATCAGGGCACGGATGGCCGGGCGGACGAACAACTCGAAGGAGACGTAGGCGGAGACCGGGTTGCCCGGCAGCGCCAGCAGCGGCGTGTGGTCCGGGCCGATCGAGCCGAAGCCCTGCGGCTTGCCGGGCTGCATGGCGAGCTTGCGGAACTCGACCCCGCCGCCCGGCTCGTCCTCGTCCCCGACGGAGGACAGCGCCTCCTTGACGACGTCGTACGCGCCGACGCTGACCCCGCCCGTGGTGACGACGATGTCCGCGCGGATCAGCTGGTCCTCGATCGTGGCGCGCAGCGTCTCGGCGTCGTCGGTCACCGCGCCGACCCGGTAGGCGATGGCTCCGGCGTCCCGGGCGGCGGCCGTCAGCGCGAAGCTGTTGGAGTCGTGGATCTGGCCCCCGGTCAGCTGCTCGCCCGGCTGGACCAGTTCGCTGCCGGTGGACAGGACGACCACGCGGGGGCGGGGCCGTACGACCACGGTGGCGCGGCCGATCGCCGCGAGCAGCCCGATCTGCGGCGGGCCGACGACCGACCCGGCGGCCAGGGCCAGATCGCCCGGCTTGACGTCGCTGCCCCGCTCGCGCACATGGGCGCCGGCCACGACGGGCCGGTGCACCCTGACCTCGCCGGTGGCGTCCTCGGGCGCCTCGCTGTGGGCGCGCATGGCGGCGGCCGGGCCCTCGCCCGTACCGCCGTCGGTCCACTCGACCGGGACCACGGCCTGAGCACCGGCGGGCAGCGGGGCGCCCGTCATGATGCGGGCGGCCTGCCCCGGCCCCACGACCTGGTCGTCGGCGAGTCCCGCACTGCCCGCGGCGACGTCGCCGATGACGGTGAGGACCGCGGGGAACTCCTCGCTGGCGCCCTCGACATCGGCGATCCGGACCGCGTAGCCGTCCATGGAGCTGTTGTCGAACGGCGGCAGGGCCACCTCCACGAGAACGTCCTCGACGAGGACGCAGCCCTGGGCGTCCGGCAGCTGCAGCTCGATGGGCTCCAGCGGCGCGACCGCCGCGAGGATGTCGTCGAGGTGCTCGTCCACCGACCAGATCGTGCTGCTCACGGGGTTACATCTCCTCAGCGACGTACTTGCGCAGCCAGGTCCGGAAGTCCGGTCCCAGGTCCTCACGTTCGCACGCCAGTCTGACAATGGCGCGCAGATAGTCGCCGCGGTCGCCGGTGTCATAGCGGCGGCCCTTGAAGACGACGCCGTGCACGGGGCCGCCGATCTTCTCGTCCGCGGCGAGCAGCTGGAGCGCGTCGGTGAGCTGGATCTCGCCGCCGCGGCCCGGCTCGGTGTGTCGCAGTATGTCGAAGACCGCGGGGTCCAGGACGTACCGGCCGATGATGGCGAGGTTGCTGGGGGCGTCGGCCGGGTCCGGCTTCTCGACCAGGTCGGTGATGCGGACCACGTCGCCGTCGACGGTGGCGTCCGCGGCGGCGCAGCCGTAGAGGTGGACCTGCGAGGGCTCGACCTCCATGAGTGCGATGACGCTGCCGCCCTCACGCTCCTGGACCTCGACCATCCGGGCCAGCAGCGCGTCGCGCGGGTCGATCAGGTCGTCGCCGAGGAGCACCGCGAAGGGCTGGTCGCCCACGTGCGGGGCGGCGCACAGCACGGCGTGACCGAGGCCGCGGGGGTCGCCCTGCCGCACGTAGTGCATGGTGGCCAGGTCGCTGGACTCCTGGACCTTGGCGAGGCGTTCGGCGTCGCCCTTGCGGGTGAGCGCGGACTCCAGCTCGTAGTTGCGGTCGAAGTGGTCCTCGAGCGGACGCTTGTTGCGGCCGGTGATCATCAGTACGTCGGAGAGACCCGCCGCCACGGCCTCTTCGACGACATACTGGATGGCCGGCTTGTCGACGACAGGCAGCATCTCCTTGGGAGTGGCCTTCGTGGCGGGCAGGAACCGGGTGCCGAGACCTGCTGCCGGGATGACGGCCTTGCTGATCCTGGGGTGCGACTGAGTCATGTGCAGACCTTAACGGCTGCACACGTCTGGAAGCTGATATTCCGGTTAACTTCGTCCTTAAATATGCCCATACGAGAATCGTGCGAGTCACCCTTGAACACCGACAAGTCCGGAAAGCCGTCCGCGAAGGACTCCCTGCGGCGCGAACTGCTCGCCGCTCGGGCCCTCCTGACGAAGGAGGACGCCGCCCGGACGGCCGCGGTTCTGGCCGGGGCGGCCCTGCGCCTGCCCGAACTGGCCGACGCCCGTACGGTCGCCGCGTACGTCTCCGTGGGGCGCGAACCGGGCACCCGCGCCCTCCTGGAAGCGCTGCGCGGGCGTGGCGTCCGGGTGCTGCTGCCGGTCCTCCTGGCCGACAACGACCTCGACTGGGCGGCCTACGAGGGCCCGGAGCACCTGCTCCCGGCCGGGCGGGGGCTCCTGGAGCCGGACGGGCCGCGCCTGGGCCCCGCAGCCGTCGTGGAAGCCCAGGCGGTGCTGCTGCCCGGCCTGGCGGTGGACGGGGCCGGGATGCGGCTGGGGCGGGGCGGCGGCAGCTACGACCGGGTGCTGGCCCGGCTGACGGCCGCCGGGGCGCACCCTGCCCTCGTCGTGCTCCTGTACGACGACGAGGTGGTCGCCCGGGTCCCCTCGGAACCGCACGACCAGCCCGTGGACGCCGTGGTCACGCCGGCCGGGGCGCGGCGCTTCCCTTCCTGAGCCGCCCCGCACGGCGGAGCCCCCTCGCGGCTCACACGTGAGCTGCGAGGGGGCTCCGGTCGGGCCCTACGGTTTCAGGGTCAGCGTGTCGACCGTGGACGCGTCGACCGCGTCCTTCCCGAAGGACCAGTCGAGCAGTTCACCGTCGACCCACTTGTCGGTCTGATCGGTGTAGTGCGCGCTGAACGCGTGCCCGGAGGCCCCGCTCAGGTTGATCCAGCGGGACTTGTCCCAGTCCCCCACGTTGACGACCATCCGCATCGACGGCACCCAGACGACCTCGTAGCCGCTCGCCGCGTTCCAGCCGGTGGCGTTGACCGCCGCCTCGCCGCCGCCGAGGTTCCAGGGGCCCCGGTTGAGCGCCCGCTGGAGCAGGCCGGGGCCCTCGGTGCCGAGGGTCTGGTTCTTCAGCGTCAGCCGGTGCAGCCGGCCCCAGCTCCAGGTGGAGATGTTCTTGCCGAGCTTGGAGGTCAGCTCCCAGCGGGCGTCCTCCATCGCCCGGGCGAACAGGTCGTCCCGGTTCTCCAGGGCGTCCTCGCGGCCCCGGGCGGGCGCCTTCCACCACTCGTTGTCCTGGTCGTCCACGATGTCGCGGACCACCTGGAACCAGCGGTCGCCGCCGTCCGGCTGCGCGGTGTCGCCGTCGCGCTGGCCGCACTCGCGGACGAGCTTCTTCTGCTGGTCGGCCGGGCCGCTGTTCTTGGCCGGCGGAACATTGAGGCAGTCGCCCTCGACCCGCATCTCCTTGGGCAGCTTGTTGCCGAAGGCGAGCTTCAGGATGTTGCGCCAGACGCCGTTGAAGTACGCGGCGGCGGCCGAGTCGGGCTCCTGGGTGTAGTCCCAGCCCTCCAGCAGCTTCTGGGCCTCGCGGACGCTCGGGTCGGAGATGTTGATCTTCTTCAGCTCGGGCACCAGCAGCGCGGCGATCTCGCTGAAGTTGTCCATCTGCATCTTCTGCATGTCATCGGTCGAGACCTTCTCGCCACCCTTGATCTTCTGGGTCAGGAGGTCGTTGATCCGCTGGCTGCGGGCGCCGTAGCCCCAGTCCTTGGTCAGGAGGTGGGGGTACTTCTCCTCGTCGATGACGGCCTGGTTGGCGGTGACGATGAAGCCGCGGTCCGGGTTGTACTCGTACGGCAGCTCGTCGAAGGGGATGTACCCCTCCCACGCGTACCTCGGGTCCCAGCCCGGGGCCGGCGCCGTCCCGTCGTAGCCCTTGGAGCGGACCGGGATCTTACCGGGGGCCTGGTAGCCGATGTTGCCCTTGGTGTCGGCGTAGATGAGGTTCTGCGAGGGGACCTCGAAGTACTCCGCGGCCTTGCGGAAGGTGGTGAAGTCCTTGGCCCGGTTGAGCGCGAAGACGGCGTCCATGGACTTGCCGGGCTCCAGCGCCGTCCACTTCAGCGCCACCGCGTAGCCGTCGGCCCGGTCGGGGGCCGCGTTGCTGACGGGGGCCTTCTGGCCGACCTTGTCCAGTTCCTTGCTGCGGTCGGAGACCAGGGGGCCGTTGTTCGTCTCGCGGACGGTGATCGTCCGGTCCCGGCCGCCGGCGACCTTGATGGTCTCCTCGCGGGTCTTGAAGGACTTCGTCTCGCCGTCGTACAGGTAGCCGTCGCCGGAGACCTTCTCCAGGAAGAGATCGGTGACGTCGGCGCCGAGGTTGGTGAGACCCCAGGCGATGTCCTGGTTGTGACCGATGATCACACCGGGCATGCCGGAGAAGGTGTAGCCGGCCGTGTCGTACTGGCAGCTCTTGGAGAGCTCCCGGCAGTGCAGGCCCATCTGGTACCAGAGGGAGGGCAGCATCGGCGCGAGGTGCGGGTCGTTCGCGAGCAGCGCCTTGCCGGACGTCGTGTGGTCGCCGTTGACGACCCAGGAGTTCGAGCCGATGCCGTTGCCGTTCGGGCCGAGCAGCGCCGGGATCTCGTCGAGGGTGTCGGAGAGGGCGGAGAGCTGGGTGTTCAGGCCCTCCGTGGCCCCCTCGGGGGTGGTGGAGCCGACGGAGTCCGACGGGGTCGCCTCGGGGTCGAACTTCCCGGTGACCGGGGAGATCGCGCCGTTCTCGACGATCGGCCTGTTCTGCTTGTACGGGTAGCCGGGGTACAGGTCCTCGATCTGGTCCTTGTCGAGGCGGCTGGTCAGCAGCGAACGGTCGATCTCGTCCTGCATGTTGCCGCGCAGGTCCCAGGCCATCGCCTTCAGCCAGGCCACCGAGTCGACCGGGGTCCACTCGCCGGGCTTGTAGTCGTTGGTCAGCCCCAGAGCCGCGTACTCGACCGAGATGTCCCGGCCTTCCTTGCCCTTCAGGTACGCGTTGACGCCCTCCGCGTACGACTGGAGGTTCTTCTTGGTGCTCTCGTCCAGGACCTCGTCGTACTCCTTCTGCGCCACCTTCCGCCAGCCGAGGGTGCGCAGGAAGGAATCGGTCTCCACCTGTCCGGAACCGAACATCTCGGAGAGCCGACCGGCCGTCATGTGCCGCCGGACGTCCATCTCCCAGAAGCGGTCCTGCGCCTGGACGAAGCCCTGGGCGCGGAAGAGGTCGGCGTCGGAGTCCGCGTAGATCTGCGGGATTCCGTAGGAGTCACGTTTGACCTCGACGTCGCCGGAGAGGCCGTCGAGCGTTATCGACCCGGTGGTCTGCGGGTACGAGGCCCGCACGGTGGACACGGACCAGTAGGCCCCGTATCCGACACCCGCGACGAGCGCCAGCACCAGGACGAGCACGAGCAGGCGGGCGCGTCGCCCCTTCTTCCTGCCGGGCTTCTTCGCGTCGGAAGGGCCGGAAGAGGCGGTTGTGTTGGCGGGCATCGCTGTCCTTCGAGGGGCAGGGTGGTCCTGGGAGTGCAGGAGCAACCATAGGCGCAGCGGAGAAGCCACTCGGACGCGGTATGGGGATGCATCCATTTGCGTCTTCCTCGTACGAACACTCGAACCCGTCAAGAAATCGTTAAAGATTAGGTAAGGTAACGAAGTAACTGGCTGCCGGAGGACGATCCGGCAGGCGCACGCAGGGAAGGAACGGACCCTGACTGTCCACGCGCTCAACGAACTCCTGCTCGTCTGCTCGCTCGTCCTGCTCGTCGCCGTGGCGGCGGTGCGGATCTCCTCGCGCAGCGGGCTCCCCAGCCTGCTCCTGTATCTCGGCATCGGGATCGCCCTGGGGCAGGACGGCATCTTCGACGTCAAGTTCGACAACGCCGAACTGACGCAGGTGATCGGCTACGCCGCCCTGGTCGTGATCCTGGCCGAGGGCGGACTCGGGGCGAAGTGGAAAGAGGTCAAACCCGTCCTGCCGGCGGCCGCCGTCGTCTCGACCGTCGGCGTCGGCATCAGCGTGGGCATCACCGCCTCCGCCGCGCACTACCTGGTCGGCCTGGACTGGCGCCAGGCGCTCATCATCGGCGCGGTCGTCTCCTCGACCGACGCGGCGGCCGTCTTCTCCGTCCTGCGCAGGGTGCCCCTGCCGCCGCGGATCACCGGCGTCCTGGAAGCGGAGTCCGGCTTCAACGACGCCCCGGTCGTCATCCTGGTCGTCGCGTTCTCCGCGGCCGGCCCGGTCGAGCACTGGTACGTCCTGGTCGCGGAGATCGCCCTGGAGCTGGCCATCGGCGCCGCCATCGGCATCGCGGTGGGCTGGCTGGGGTCCCTGGGGCTGCGCCATGTCGCGCTGCCCGCCTCCGGCCTGTACCCGATCGCCGTGATGGCCATCGCCGTCTCGGCGTACGCGGCGGGCGCCATGGCGCACGGCAGCGGGTTCCTCGCCGTCTACCTGGCCGCGATGATCCTCGGCAACTCCAAGCTGCCGCACTGGCCCGCCACCCGGGGCTTCGCCGACGGGCTCGGCTGGCTGGCCCAGATCGGCATGTTCGTGCTGCTCGGCCTCCTGGTCACGCCGCACGACCTGGTCGACGACTTCTGGCCCGCCATCGTCGTGGGCCTGGTGCTGACCATGGTGGCGCGACCGCTGTCCGTCTTCCTCAGCCTCGCGCCGTTCCGGATGCCGGCCCGCGAGAAGGTCCTCATGTCGTGGGCCGGGCTGCGCGGGGCGGTGCCCATCATCCTGGCGACCATTCCGATGGTGTCCGGGGTGCAGGGCAGTACGAGAATCTTCAACATCGTCTTCGTCCTGGTCATCGTCTACACCCTGATCCAGGGACCGACGCTGCCCTGGGTCGCGAACAAGCTGAACATCGCCGACGACCCGGCCGAAGCCGACGACCTGGGCATCGAGTCGGCCCCGCTGGAGCGGCTGCGCGGACACCTGCTGTCGGTCGACATCCCCGCGAAGTCCAAGATGCACGGCGTCGAGGTCGGCGAGCTCCGGCTCCCGGCGGGCGCCGCGGTCACCCTGGTGGTCCGCGAGGGCACGAGCTTCGTGCCCTCCCCCGCGACGGTGCTGCGCCGCGGGGACGAGCTGCTGGTGGTGGCCACCGACCCGGTGCGCGACCGGGCGGAGGAACGGCTGCGGGCGGTCGGCGAGGGCGGCAAACTGGCCGGCTGGCTGGGCACGGGCTCCCCCGTCGCCAACGCGCCCGGCATGGTGGGACCCCACGGCGGGTCCGCCATCCCCCAGGCGATGAAGCTGGCCAAGAAGCTCGGCGGCGCCGGCGCCGGCGCCCCGGGCAACGGCAACGGCAGCGGCACGAAGACGAGCTCCTGAGACCCGCCGAGGCGACGAGCCAGGAGTCAGCGGCGTACGCGTCGCAGATCACAGGCCGAGGCAGGAAGCCCCGTACGCAATCACAGGCATACAGGGCTTCCTGCCTGTACGATTAAGGGCAAATCTGATCGACCAACTCTGTCTGATGCAGAGCTGGCGCGACCGTATGGCGGTCGTGGTGTCTCTTCGCCCGGCGTTTCTCCGCCGATTGCAGCGAGTCGCCCGGCATCTACCGCAGTTCCGCGCGAAGAGGACAGCTCTCGGCCGCTTCCGTCCAGCCCGCCCCACAAGGGCGCCGGGAAGCAGGGCCACCAGGCGGCAGAAAGGCAAGGACCGTGGCGACCACGGTCTCCGACCGCCCCGGATACGGGCAACTCCTGCGCACCCCCGGTGCGTGGACCTTCCTCCTCCCGGGCTTCGCCGCACGGCAGCCGTTCGCGATGCTCACCATCGGCATCGTCCTCCTCGTGCAGCACACCACCGGCTCGTACGGCAGCGCCGGCGCCGTCGCGGCGGTCTCCGGCGTCTCCATGGCGCTGTTCGCCCCGCAGAGCGGCAAGCTCGCCGACCGCTTCGGTCAGCGCGCCGTCCTGCTCCCCGGGGTGCTGCTCCACGCCGTCTCCGTGAGCGCCCTGACCGTCCTGGCGCTGGCGGACGCGCCCCTGTGGGCGCTGTTCGCCGCCGCCGTGCCGACCGGCGCCTCGATCCCGCAGATCGGCCCCATGGTGCGGGCCCGCTGGGCGGCGCTGCTGGGGGCGACCCCCGACCGGCCCGCCTCTCCGCTGATGTCCACCGCGGCCGCGTTCGAGTCGGTGACGGACGAGTTCACGTTCGTCCTCGGCCCGGTCATCGCCACCGCGCTGTGCACCGGCGTGCACCCGGCGGCCGGACTGATCACGGAAGCCGCCCTCACCCTGGTCGGCGGCCTGTTCTTCGCCGCGCAGCGCGCCACCCAGCCCGCCCCGCGCAGCGCGGCCACCACGACCGAACCGCACGCCTCGGCGCTCTCCGTGCCCGGTGTGCGCGTCCTGGCCGTCGCCTTCCTGGGCATCGGCGCCGTCTTCGGCGGGATGCAGGTCTCGCTGACCGCGTTCTCCGAGGAGATCGGCCACCCCGGGGTGAACGGGGTCCTCTACGGGGTCTTCGCGGCGGGCAACATGCTGGCCGGCATCGCCTGCGGAGCCATCGCCTGGAAGAGCAGCCCGCGCCGCCGGCTGATCGTCGGGTACGTGGCGCTGACCCTGACCGCCTCCGGCCTCTGGGCCGTGCACTCGGTGCCGCTGCTGGCCGGGCTCGGCCTGCTCGTCGGCCTGTGCATCGCCCCGGCGCTGATCAGCGGCTACACCCTGGTCGAGGCGCTGGTGCCCGCCACCGCCCGCACCGAGGCCTTCACCTGGCTGACGGGGGCCGTGGCGCTCGGGCAGGCGGCGGCCGTCACCGTGGCGGGGCGACTCGCCGACGCCCAGGGCGCGAGCACCGGATTCCTGGTGCCGCTGGCCGCAACCGTGCTGGCGCTGCTGACCCTGTTGGCCCTGCGTTCGCGGCTGACGCCGAGGCTCTCGGGGCGCACCGTCGCGCGTGGGATCGGTCACCGCGAGCCGGTCACGGTGGACTGATTCAACGGAATACGTCAGTATGGAGCGTCGTTAGCACTCATTGAGTGAGAGTGCCAGGAGGAGCAAGTGCCGACCTATCAGTACCAGTGCACCGAGTGCGGCGAGGGCCTCGAGGCGGTGCAGAAGTTCACCGATGACGCCCTGACCGTGTGCCCGAGCTGCGACGGACGCCTCAAGAAGGTGTTCTCCGCGGTCGGCATCGTCTTCAAGGGTTCCGGTTTCTACCGGAACGACAGCCGTGGCTCGTCGTCGAGCAGCACACCGGCGTCGACGGCCTCGAAGTCGTCCGACTCCGCGTCGTCCTCGTCGTCGGGTTCGGACACGAAGGCGAGCGCGTCCTCGTCCTCCTCGTCCGGCTCCTCCTCGTCGTCGGCCTCCGCGCCGGCCTCGTCGAGCGGTACGTCGGCCGCCTGAGCCCGCGTACGCCCCACCCGCTTCTCACCGGACCCCGCCGAGGCCACTCGGCGGGGTCCGGTCGTTCCTCCGGGGGATCATCCCTCCCGATACGGTGACCGCATGGCGAACGCACTTGACGAATCGGGCTCCGGTACGGGCACGGCGGGTACCGGGAGTTCAGCGGAGATCGGTGTCATCGGCGGCTCGGGCTTCTACTCCTTCCTGGAGGACGTCACCGAGGTATCCGTGGACACCCCCTACGGGAAGCCGAGCGACTCGGTCTTCCTCGGCGAGCTCGGCGGCCGGCGGGTGGCCTTCCTGCCGCGCCACGGACGCGGCCACCACCTGCCGCCGCACCGCATCAACTACCGGGCCAACCTGTGGGCGCTGCGCTCCGTAGGGGTCCGGCAGGTGCTCGGCCCGTGCGCGGTGGGCGGGCTGCGGCCGGAGTACGGACCGGGCACCCTGCTCGTCCCCGACCAGCTGGTGGACCGCACCAAGGCCCGCGTGCAGACCTTCTACGACGGTGAGACCCGGGCCGACGGGACCGTGCCCAACGTCGTCCACCTGAGCTTCGCCGACCCGTACTGCCCCGAGGGGCGCAAGGCGGCGCTCGCCGCGGCCCGGGGACGCGACTGGGAGCCGGTGGACGGCGGCACCCTGGTGGTCGTCGAGGGCCCCCGGTTCTCGACCCGCGCGGAATCGCGCTGGCACGCGGCGATGGGCTGGTCGGTCGTGGGCATGACCGGGCACCCCGAAGCGGTCCTCGCCCGTGAGCTGGGCCTCTGCTACACGACGATGACCCTGGTGACCGACCTGGACGCGGGCGCCGAGGCGGGCGAGGGCGTCTCGCACGAGGAGGTGCTCCGGGTGTTCGCGGCCAACGTGGACCGGCTGCGCTCGGTGCTGTTCGACGCGGTGGCCGGGCTGCAGGGGAGCGAGAACCGCACCTGCGCGTGCGCCCACGCCCTGGACGGGATCGACACGGGGATCGCCTTGCCGTAGCGGCGTCGCCGCCGCTCCGGCAGGACGGCGTCACCGGAACGGGTGACGGAGTTGTCCCCAGTGCGAGGACTGTCCACAGGCCTCGGCGGGATCTGCGCGGACGCGGGAGAGTGAGGGGAGTTCGGCCGGTTCGACCGGTCCGGACTCCCCTTCTTCTTGCCTCCCTTCACCTGCCCTTGCCCGTGCCCTCGTCCGCCCGCATCAAGGTGGTGCCATGTCCACGTCCACATCCGTGTCCCCCTTCCCGTCCCGTTGCCCTGTTCCGCCCCCGCCCCCGGCGCCGGTGCCCGCGCCCTGCGGGGTGGGGCCGTTCGGGCCCCTGCGTGTGCGGGGCGGTGGCGCGGACCGGCTGCGCCGGATGATGCGCCGCCGACGGCGGGCGGCGGCCGCGGGGCTCGCGCTGGCGGGGGCCGCGCTGGCCACCACCGGTCTGAACGGGGCCGACGGGGAGACCGGCCCACCGGGCGCTCCGCCGGGGGCCGGCAGGCCGTCCGTGCGGCTGGTGTCCGCCCCGGTCAGGATCGCGGACCCGGAGACGGTACGGCTGCTGCGCCCCGGTGACCGGGTCGATGTGATCGCGGTCGGTGACACGGGCGGCGAAGCGCGCGTGGTGGCGCGAGGGGTGCGGGTGGCGAAGGTGCCGCACGCCGCCGCGGGCGCCGGCGCTCCCGCGGCGGACGTTTCCGGCCCCGGGGCGGAGGCCGGGGCGCTGGTGCTGTTGTCCGTGCAGCGGTCGACGGCCGCGGCGCTGCTGGGCGCGGGCGCTTCGGGGCGGCTGGCCGTGGCGGTGTCCGATGCGACCTGAAGTCTTCTCGGTTCACCCGCGGGAGTCCGCGGGTCGGACATCGCCGCCTTCCCCGCCATGGGTGACGGAGCAGTGCGCTCCCCTCACCGCCCATGGGGACGAAGGCTCACCCGTGAGCGGGAAGAAGGCCGGTCCGCTGGAGGGCTTCAAGGTCTTCCTGACGCGCGGCGACGTCGCTCAGATGTGGTGGGGCGGCTTCTCGTCCAGGAAGCGCGCGAGGTCGGCGGCGCTGCCGCCGGAGAGAGGCCGCTCACCCCACCCCTGGTCCGTATCGTCCGCGGACTGCCGGTCCAGCGGATCGTCGAAGTCCAGAACCGGCTTGGGCTTCGGTTCCGGGTGCGGCTGCTCGTGCGGCTGCTGCTTCGCATCGCGCGGGCTGGGGGCGGGGGCGGCGCTCATGCCTCCAGGGTACGGCGGCCCATCACGAGGTGTGGGCCGCCGTGGAGCCGGGCGGCGGGCGTCAGCGGTCCTTCGGGTCGATGCGCCACAGGCCCAGCACGACGAGGAACGACAGGCAGAGGAAGCCGGCCCCCCACCAGGCCGTGCCGGTGTTGCCCTCCATCCACTCGTCGATCAGGACCGTCAGTCCCCAGAGCTGGCCGATGACGACGGTCATGGCCAGGGTGAGCCGGGCGGTCAGCTTCGAGGAGCGCACCGGGTCCTGGTCGGTGCCCGCTCCCGGCCCGGGGCCGGTGTGCCGGACGCGAGGGTCCCCGTATCCGCTGGTGGGGCGGATCTGCGGGTACCGCTCGTGGACGGGCCGGTTCAGCGCGGGGTCGGCGCTGCCCGGGTGGTACGCGGGATAGTGGCTGCCAGGGGGCGGCAGCGGCTGCTCGGGGTGCGGGGTGTCGCTCATGACCGCCTGCCCGGTTTCTCGGCGGTGGCGGAGGGTGCGCGCGCACCGGCGGCCCGGGGCGGGGACTCGGCGCCGCCGCCGATGTCGGGGCAGCCGATACGGGACGCGAGGTCGGGGCGGTCGCCGCCGAGCTGTCGGCAGAGGCCCGCCTCGACGCTCTCGCCGGAGCGGGTGGTCCCCACGGCCCAGACGCTGCCGTCGTCCTGCTCGATGACCACGACCTTGGGCAGCCCGCGCGGTGGCGGCCCCGCCGTGACCTCGCCGGACCGGGCGTCGAAGACTCCCTCGTGGCAGGGGCAGTACAGCTCGCCCTCGCTGCCCCGGTCCTTGCGCCAGAGCACGGCGCAGGCGAGGTGGGTGCAGACGGCGGAGTAGCCGACGAGGGTGCCGTCGTCGAGGCGGACGGCGACGGCCCGGTCCTCCTCGCCCGGGTAGCGGAAGGCGATCGACTCGCCGGGCAGGAGCCCGCCGGCGATGCGCTTGGGTTCGGGGGCCTTGCCCTCCTCGCCGTCGCCGTGGCGGTGGAGCATGCCCGCGGCCACCCCGATGCCGCCGACGGCGAGCCCGCCGGAGACGGTGGTGACGATCCGGAGGTAGTCGCGTCGGGTGGTGAGGGAGTCGGCGGCGATCCGGTCCTGGAGCGCCTCGCGCGGGTCTCCCCCGGCAGGGTGGTCTCCACCCGGCTGCTGATCGGTGACGCTCATCGGCGGACGTCCTTCCCGTTGATCTCGACGACGGGAAGCCCGCCGGGGACCGGCCACTGGACCCGTTCGGCGGGGACGACCATGGCCACGCCGGTGCGGACCTCGGTCTCGCCGAAGACGAAGGTGTCGGCGACCTGGACGCCGGGGCGCTCCGCCTGGAGCTCCTCGACGGTTCCGTAGAAGAGGGCGCCGGTCGGGCAGACGGTGGCGCACATGGGGGCGAGGCCGTAGGCGGTGCGGTCGTAGCAGAGGTTGCACTTCATCTGGAGCTTCGCCTGAAGGTCGATCTTCGGTACGCCGAAGGGGCAGGCGTTGACGCAGTTGGAGCAGCCGATGCAGCGGGTGGTGTCGGCCTGCTGCACCACACCGTCCGCGGTCACCAGGATCGCGTCGGCGGGACAGACCTCGGCGCACGGGGCGACCGGGTCCTCGCAGTGCATGCAGACGGTGGGAAGGGAGGCGACGGAGTGGCCCTCGTCGGTGTAGTCGAGGTGGATCATCGATGTGCCGCGGTGCGAGTCGCACTCGCGGCAGGCGGAGACACAGGCCTGGCAGCCGATGCAACGCCCCGGGTCGATGAAGATCGTTCTGCCCATCACGGGGCCTCAGCTCCTCTCCGAGGTGCCACGGCCCTGGGGGGCCGTGGGAGGCAGCGGGTCGGTACGGGAGACCTGGGTCTCCGGGTAGGCGACGTGGCCGGGAGCGACCGGCGGGGCGGGGACCTCGTCGATCCGCTCGGCGTGCTCAATACGGCAGGCGCACACCTTGTACTCGGGGATCTTGGACCGGGGGTCGAGGGCGTCGACGGTGAGGGCGTTGGCCGCGGTGGGGACGGGCCAGTGGTAGGGGATGAACACGGTGTCGGGGCGGATCGCCTCGGTGACCAGGGCGGGGAAGACCTCGCTGCCGCGCCGGGTGACGACGCGGACGGGTTCGCCGTTGCGGAAGCCGTGCGAGGGGTGCACCTCGGCCCAGGGGCGCGGGGTCTGTTCGACGAGGGCGCCGAGCCTGCGGGTCTGGTTCCCGGAGAGGAAGTGGGCGACGGTGCGGCCGGTGGTGAGCGACATGGGGTGCTCGTCGTCGTACGGGTCCATCGGCGGGTGCCATTCGACGACCTGGAGGTGGATCTTGCCGTCGGGGTGGTAGGTCTTCCCGTCCTCGAAGAGGCGCGGGGTGCCGGGATGGTCGGTGGTGGGGCAGGGCCAGGCGATGCCGCCGGTCTCCTCCAGGCGTTCGTAGGTGATGCCGTAGTAGTCGTTGACGGTGCCGGCGGAGGCGGTGCGCAACTCGTCGAAGACCGACCGGGAGTCGGGGAAGTCGAACTTGTCGCCGGCGCCGAGCCGTCGGGCGAGCTCGCACATCACCCAGGTGTCGGTGCGGACGCCGGGGGGCGGGTCCTGGGCCTTGTTGTGCTTGACGACCCGGGCTTCCGCGTTGGCCATCACCCCTTCGTCCTCGGCCCAGGTGGTGACGGGGAAGACGACATGGGCGTTGGCCGCGGTCTCGGAGAGGAAGAAGTCGAACTGCGCGTGGAACTCGGTGGCGTCGTACCCCTCCTTGACCACCCGGTAGTTGGGCAGGGAGACGAAGGGGTTGTTGCAGATGCCGATCAGGCCGCGGATCTCCCGGCGCTGCATCTGCCAGACCATTTCCATCATGGAGGTCCCGGCGGGCGGGAGTTCGGACTCCTCGATGCCCCAGATCTCGCAGATCTGGCGGCGGTGCTCCTCGTTCATGATGGAGCGCCCGCCGGGGAGGAGGTCGGACTTCTGTCCGTGCTCGCGGCCGCCCTGCCCGTTGCCCTGGCCGGTGATGGTGCCGTAGCCGGCGCCGGGTTTGCCGATGTGGCCGGTGGCGGCGCAGAGGTTGATCACGGAGAGGCAGTTCTCGACGCCCTGCGAGTGGTGCTCGATGCCCCGGGCGTGCCAGGCCATGGCCTTGGGCGCGCGGGCGAAGGTCCGGGCGACCTGGACGATCTGCTCGGCGGGGATCCCGCAGATCGCGGCGGCGCGGGAAGGCGGGTACGCGGCGGCCTTGGCCTTGACCTCCTCCCAGCCGGTGGCGTGGGCGGCGAGGTAGTCCTCGTCGGTGAGGCCTTCCTCGATGACGACGTGCAGGACGGAGGTGAAGAAGGCGGAGTCGGTGCCGGGCTTGAGGGCGACGTGGATGTCCGCGGTCCGGGCGATGGCCGTCTCGCGCGGGTCGATGACGATGAGGACGGCCCCGCGGTCCCGGGCTCCCCAGACGTACTGGGTCATCACGGGGAAGCACTCGCCGACGTTGGAGCCCGCGATGAGCAGGCAGTCGGTGAGCAGGATGTCGGAGAAGGGGTTGCCGGCCCGGTCGATGCCGAAGGCGAGCTTGTTGGCGCCGGCGGCGCTGACCATGCAGAGGCGCCCGTTGTAGTCGACGTGCCGGGACTTGAGGGCGACCCGGGCGAACTTGCCCACCAGATAGGTCTTCTCGGAGAACAGGCTGGCCCCGCCGAGGAGCCCGAAGGCGTCGTTGCCGTGGGTCTGCTGGATGCGCTTGATCTCGGAGACGGTGAAGTCGAGCGCCTCCTCCCAGGAGGCCTCGCGGAACTCCTCGTCGCGGGAGCGGCGCAGCAGCGGGGCGGTGAGCCGGTCGGGGTGGTTGACCTGCTGGTAGGCGTTGATGCCCTTGGGACAGAGCCGCATCCGGTTGATGTCGTGGTTGCGGGGTTCGACGCCGAAGACCTTGCCGCCCCGGTCCACGCGCAGATACATGCCGCACTGGACGCCGCAGAAGCAGCAGTGGGTGGGGACGAGCGTCTCGCCGTTCTGGTCGGCATGCCACTGGTCGGCCGGGATGCCGCCGGCGTCCCGGAAGGCGCGGGTGCCGGGCGGGGCGAGGGAGGGATCCAGGGGGATGAAGGTGCGGCGGTCGGCGGCGGCTCGCGGTTCCGCGGTCACTTGAAGCCCTTCTTCACGTGGGAGAGGTAGGCGCTGCCGCGCAGCACCCGCTTGCAGCGCGGGCAGTATGCGGCCCAGGAGTCGAAGTCGAGCCGGAGGTCGCGCATGGTGCCGCGCAGGTTCTCGACGTAGGGGCCGGTGTCGATGGGCTCCTCGCAGCGGCGGCAGGCGAACACCTCGTCGTCCTTGCGGCCGGTGTACTTGAACAGCTGCATACCGACCGCGGCCGGTCGCTGGACGATGTGGAAGAACTTGCCGAACGGGAGGTAGATGAGGGTGAAGACGACCGACACCATGTGCAGGATCGCGAGGAACTGGTAGCCGCCGCCGTGCAGGAAGATCGAGGAGAAGGTGAGCAGCAGGCCGGTCACGGAGATGACGATGAGGGCGATCAGCGGCACCAGGTCGTAGGCGAAGCGCTGGCCGGTGGCGGCGCCGCGGTCCTTCATGCGGCGCCACAGGAAGTACGAGGCGCCGGGGATGACGAGGACGGCGGCGATGTCCAGGCCGTGGAACATCAGCCAGCCGAGGATGTTCAGGGAATCGAAGCCGAGGATCTTGAAGCCCCAGATCCGCATCTCGTAGCCGGGTCCCGATCCGCTGCCGGAGGTGAAGGTGAACCAGCCCCAGGTCAGCGGAAAGGTGATCAGGGCGGCGAGGACGCAGCCCCAGAAGATCAGCTGGTGAGCAGCCCAGCGGGCGTGGGAACGGGCGCCGAGGAACTTCTGGAAGCCCAGGTAGGTGGCGATCATCCTCGGCAGGGCGGTGGGGGCCTGACGGAAGTTCTCGTACGAGAAGAGGCTGCGCCAGCCTTGTTTGAAGAGGCGTCGGGCACCGGGGGCGGAGATCCAGACGGTGTAGCGGTAGGCGACGCCGAAGGCGAGGAAGACCGTGGCCACGGCGTAGGGGAGGAGGGCCGAGTCGAAGTTGCGGAGCATGCGGCTGCCGAGCACGATCGCGAGGATCAGCAACGCGGAGACGGCCACGCCGACGAGCGTCGCCCGGGTGGTGACGGACCGGGGGCCGGTAGCGGAGGGAGACGTGGCCGAGGGGCCGTCAGGGGCGTCGGGCTCGGCTGCTGCGGTGGCTTCTGAGGGCTCGGTCACCCGGCCACCGTAGGACTGTTTGGGTTGATTGAACCCGTTTTGGCGGGTGAGAGGGTGAGAGGGTCGCCCGGACAGTCGCAAGGGTTGCCTTGCCCGGGCGGGGCGCTCGGGGCCCGCCGCACCCCGCCCGCCGGTACGTTCGCGGCCCGTGGGCCCGTTCTCCTTTCGGGCCCGATCCCGACCGGAGGAGCCGCACGATGATTCCCGTGAACCCCGAGGACGACGCCGAGGGCCCCGGGGCGGGGGCCGTCGGGCACCCGGTCCCGCTGGACGCGCTGACCGATGTGACCGGAATCCGCGTCGGCCATGCCGAGGTCACCGGTGCGGGCGCGTTGAGCGGAACGACCGTGGTCCTGGCGCCGGAGGGCGGGGCGGTGGCCGCCGTGGACGTACGGGGCGGCGGGCCGGGCACGCGGGAGACGGACGCGTTGGACCCGCGCAATCTGGTGCAGCGGGTCGACGCCGTCGTCCTCACGGGCGGCAGCGCGTACGGGCTCGACGCCGCGTCCGGCGTGATGGCCTGGCTGGAGGAGCGGGGGCGGGGCGTCCGGGTCGGCGCCGGGCCCACCCAGGTGGTGCCGGTCGTCCCGGCCGCCGCCCTCTTCGACCTCGGCCGGGGCGGTGACTGGCGGGCCCGCCCGGACGCGTCGACCGGCCGAGCGGCGGTGGAGGCGGCGGCATCCACCGGGGCCGGGGAACCGGTGGCCGAGGGCTGCGTGGGCGCGGGCGCCGGCGCGGTGGCCGGGCAGCTCAAGGGCGGCATCGGCACGGCGAGCACCCGCCTCAGCTCCGGGGTCACGGTGGCCGCCCTCGTCGCGGTGAACGCGGCGGGCTCGGTGGTCGACCCCCGGACCGGGGTGCTGTTCGGGGAGTACGGGGCCGGGGAGCCGCCGGCCCACCCTGCGGCCGAGGTGCACGCGGCGGCGGAGCGGCGTCTCGCACGGGAGCGGGAGGCGACGGAGGCGGCCGGAGGCGGGGCCACGCCGTTCAACACGACGATCGCGGTCGTCGCCACGGACGCGGACCTGACCCGGGCGCAGGCCCAGAAGCTGGCGGGCACCGCACACGACGGGCTGGCCCGCGCGGTGCGCCCGGTCCATCTGCTGACCGACGGGGACACCGTGTTCACGCTGGCCACCGGGAAGGCACGGGTGCCACCCGGGGACCCGGCCGCCGTCAACGAGATCCTGGCGGCGGGCGCCGACGTCCTGGCGCGGGCCATCGTCAAGGCCGTCCGCGCGGCCCGGAGCACCGAGGGCCCGGGCGGCCGGCTCCTCTCGTACACGGAGCTGTACGGCGGCTAAGGCCCTGTCGTCACACTGCCGCCTGCCCCGCAGGGCCGCCCTTCGGGCGACGACGGCAGTGTGACGACAGGATGGAGGAGCGTGGGTCGGTAACGAGGACTGGTCGTGCCGCGGTGGGACAGGGGGAGCGGTGGCCCCGGTCCGGGGGGGCCGGTGCTCACCCGGCCGGAGTGTGCGTCCCGACGGCCAGGCCGAGGCGGTCCGTGAGCGCGCGCTCGCCGGTGTCGGTGAGCGCGACGGCGCGGCTTGTGCCGATCCGAGTGATCCAGCCGGCGTCGAAGGCGTGACGGCACAGGGCGGCACCGGCGGCGCCGGCCAGGTGGGGACGGCGTTCGGTCCAGTCCAGGCACGAGCGAACCGGCGGACGCCGCGTGGCGGGCGGTAGCGCGATGCCGAGTTCAGCGAGCCAGGCGGTCCCGTCGCCGGTGAGCGTCAGCCCCTGCTCCCAGTCCAGCATCCCCCGATCGGTCATCGCCTCGGTGATCGCGACCCCGAGAGTGCCGGCGAGATGGTCGTAGCACGTGCGGGCGCGGGCCAGCGCCCGGTCGCGGTTGGCGGCGGGCAGAGAGCGGGGCGGATCGGCGCGCCGAGGCGCCATCGAGGCGAGCTTCTCGATCAGCTCGGCCGTGTCGGGGTCGGCCAGGCGAACGTAGCGATGGCGCCCCTGGCGCTCCTGGGTGAGCAGCCCACCGCCGACCAGGAGGTTCAAGTGCCCGGTCGCCGTGGAGGCGGCCACTCCGGCATGGCGCGCCAACTCGATCGCGGTCCATGCTCGGCCGTCCAGAAGGGCCAGGCAGAAGTCGGCGCGGGTGCCGTCGGCCAGCAACGCGGCCAGAGCGGCCAGGTCAGGGCCCCCGACGTGAGTGTCATGGCTGTTCATCGCCGTCCATTGTCTCCCTGCGATCCTTCGGCCTCCACCGAAGTGTCCGCGCTCTACGGTCGGCCCCATGAACACCGCGACGCCCAGCAGCGTGCCCACCGACCTGCCGTCCGAACACGTAACCGTCACCCCGAGCATCCTGTACTTCGGAACGCCGGTCGTGCTGCTCTCCACGGAGAACGAGAACGGCTCCTTCAACCTTGCGCCGATGTCCTCGGCCTGGGCGCTGGGCCACGTGATCGTCCTCGGTCTGGGCGCCGAGGGACAGACCGCGCACAATCTCCGCAGCCGCCGTGATCTGGTGGTCAACCTCCCCGGACCCGCGCAGTGGCCGGCGGTGGAGCGATTGGCGCCGCTGACCGGGCGCACCCCGGTACCGGCGGGCAAGCGCGGTTCCTTCCGTTTCGAGCCGGACAAGTTCGCCGCCGCCGGTGTGCGACCTCAGCCCTCCGAGCTGGTTCGGCCGCCCCGCGTCGCCGAATGCCCGATGCAGCTGGAAGCCCGCGTCGCCCGGGCCCAACCCGATTCCACCGGGGACTTCCTCATCGTCGAAGCCCAGGTGCTCAAGGTGCACGCCGATCCCCGGATCATCGTTTCCGGTTCCCAGCACATCGACCCAGCCGCATGGAGCCCGCTGATCTACAACTTTCGCCACTACTACGGACTCGGCCCCGAACTCGGCCACAGCTTCCGCTCCCAGACGGCCTGACCGAGCCAGTGTCCACCGCGCGCGGCGTGCGTGAGGGGCGTGCGTGAGGGGCGTGCGTGAGGGGCGTGCGATGCGGCCGACTCAGCGGTTGCGCAAGGGAGTTCACCCCGAGCGCCCGAAATGCACCGGGAACACGCGGGGAACTTTCTGCGTGCGCCCTACGTTTTCACGAACCCCGGTCACGATGTCGGACCCAGGGACTACGTTAAGCACGCACCAAGTAACACGCGGCGACGGCCTGGAGACACCACCTTGAGCGATCCGTACGAGACAACCGAGCACCACCTCGACCGACTCCTGCGACGCGCCCTCAACTCCTTCGACCTTCCCGACAGCACGGTCGACCGCCTCGGCACCGCGCTCGCCCACAGCAGTTCGCTGCACTCCTCGCACCACAGTTCCGCGCTGCACCGGGAGACCTACCGTCACACGTATCTCCTGGCCGACGGTTCCGCCCTCACCCTGTGGGAGCTGGTGCACAGCGGAGGCCGGGACGTGCGGATACCGCGTCGGCACGAGCTGTACGAGGACGAGGGCGACGCCCGCATCGCCGCGTCCCGGCTCGCGGGAGGCCTCTCCGACGCACCGGCCTTCGGCGACGAGGGAGTGCAGGAGGGGCAGGGCGAGCTGGAGATGCTGACGCTCCTGATGTCCGCCCCGTCGGCCCCGCTCCCCCGGACGTACGCCCCGGACAATTCCGCGGACCACGCCCGCCGGGTGCTGCGCCGCGCGGAGAACGCCGACCGGCCGGGCGAGCGGAAGGCGCGGCTGCTCCGGTCGGCTTTCGCCCACCACATCACCCAGATCTTCGGGCGTCAGTGCCGTGTCGACGGGCGCTCGGCCGGTTTCACGCTCTACGAGCACGCGTTCCTGCTGCTGGACGGCAGCGAGACGAGCCTGTGGGAGGTCGAGCACACGGCGACACCCGACGGCCGCCACATGTGCGAGGTGTACGAGAGCGAGCACACCGCCCGTGCGGCGATGGAGAGCCGCACCCGGATCTGCTGACCCGAACCGCCATGACCGGCCGGGGCGGGGTCACCGCCGCGGCCGGTCACGCCGCCCACGGGCGGGGCCGGGGCGGGCCGTGCGCACGGCGTGCGGATCAGCTCGCGTCGCCGGCCTCCGCGAGGGCCTCGCCCTCGGCGTGGGCGCGCGGCCGGGCGGGCAGCGCGAACATCACCAGGAAGATCACCGAGAGCACCCCGGCCACCCACCACAGCGACTGCTGGAACGCGTCGACGAACGCCGGTCCGACCTCTGCGGGGGCCAACCGGTCGCCGATCGCCCCGAAGAAGACGACGGACACCAGGCCGAGCCCGAGCGCGGTCCCCATCTGCTGCACGGTGTTGATCAGCCCGGACGCCGAACCGGCGTGCTCCTTGGGCACCTCGGAGAGCACGGCGTCGGTCAGCGGGGCCACGATCAGCCCCATCCCCACGCCCATGACCACCAGCGGGACGGCCATCTGCCAGGACGTGATGCCCAGGCCGTACCGTTCGCTCTCCCAGAGGTAGATCAGCAGTCCGGCGATCATGAGGAGCGCACCGGCCTGGAGGACCTTGCGGCCGAAGCGGGGCACGAGCTTCTGCACGGAGATCCCGGCGGCCACCGAGACGGCGACGGAGAACGGGATGCCCGTCGTGCCGGCGCGCAGCACGCTCCAGCCGAGCCCCATCTGCATGTACATCGTCCAGACCAGGAAGAAGATGCCGAGGCCGACGCCGAAGGTCAGCTGCACGGCGATGCCGGCGGCGAAGCTCTTGACCCGGAACAGGGACAGCTCGATCAGCGGCGAGCCGTCGCCGGTCGCCCTCCGCCGCTGGTGGGCGACCAGCGCCCCGAAGACGAACAGGCTGCCCACCATCGACAGATGACCCCAGAGCGGCCAGCCCAGCTCGTGGCCCCGGGTGAGCGGGTAGATCAGCATCAGCATCGCGAGGGTGATCAGGGCGACGCCGGGCAGGTCGAGACGGACCGCCCTGGGCGCCTTCGACTCGGTGATGAACTTCGCGCCGAGAAGCAGCCCGGCGATCCCGACGGGCAGGTTGATCAGGAAGATCGGCCGCCAGCCGAGCCCGAAGAGGTCCCACTCGGTGAGCAGGGCGCCCAGCAGCGGACCGGAGACCGCGCCGAGTCCGACGATCGCGCCGAAGAGACCGAAGACCTTGCCGCGCTCGTGAGCCGGGAAGGTGGCGTGCACGATCGAGAGGACCTGGGGCACCATCAGGGCCGCCGTCGCGCCCTGGAGGATCCGGGCCGCGACCAGCATCTCGGGGCTGCCGGCGAAGCCGCACAGGGCGGAGGCGAGCGTGAATCCGCCGATGCCGATGAGAAAGAGCCTCTTGCGCCCGTAGATGTCGCCGAGCCGGCCGCCCGTGATCAGCCCGGCCGCGAACGCGAGGGCGTATCCGGCGGTGATCCACTGGATCGCGGAGACCGAGGCCCCGGTCTCGCGCTGGATGCTGGGGATCGCGATGTTGACGATCGTGACGTCGACCAGGTCCATGAAGGCGGCGGTCATCACGATGGCCAGCGCGAACCAGCGCCGCCGGTCGGCCGGGGCGGGCGTGGGTGCGGCCGGGGACTTCACCGGTACGGGTGGCGTGGGCGGAGCGGGGTAGGACGCCGTGGGCGTCGGGGGTGCGGAAGAAGGCATGGGAGGAACCTAGGCATCCATTAGGTCAGACCATGACCTGATGGTCCGCCATCCTGAAGCCATGTCGGACACCCCCGCACGACTGCTGAAACTGCTGTCGCTCCTCCAGACTCCCCGCGAGTGGCCGGGCGGCGAGCTGGCAGAGCGGCTCGACGTCAGTCCGCGCACGATCCGCCGCGACATCGACCGGCTGCGCGACCTGGGCTACCCGGTCGAGGCCTCCCGCGGCTCCGTCGGCGGCTACCGCCTGGTGGCGGGCACCGCCATGCCGCCCCTCCTGCTGGACGACGAAGAGGCGGTGGCCATCGCGGTGGGGCTTCGGGCCGGGGCGGGGCACGCGATCGAAGGCGTCGACGAGGCCTCCGTACGGGCGCTGGCCAAGCTGGAGCAGGTGCTCCCCTCCCGGCTGCGGCACCGGGTCTCCGTGCTCCAGAACGCCACGGTGCCGCTGACCCGGGGCGACGGCGCCACCATCGCCCCCCGGACCCTGACGACGCTGGCCTCGGCGGCCACCGGGCGGGAACGGCTGAGGTTCGCGTACCGCAGCGGCGACGGCACCCGGACGAAGCGGCAGGTCGAGCCGTACCGGTTGGTGAGCGCCGGGCAGCGCTGGTACCTGGTGGCGTACGACCTGGGCCGGGAGGACTGGCGTACGTTCCGGGTGGACCGGGTCGGCGAGCCGTACGCGACGGGGGCGCGGTTCGCGCCGAGGCCGCTGCCCGTCGAGGGCACGGGGAGCGACGCGGAGAGCGGGGACGCCGCGAGGTACTTGTCGCTGTCGATGCGGCGGATGAAGCCGGAGCGGCGGATGCAGCCGGAGCTGTGCCTCGATGTGTGGTTCGGGGCGCCGGCGGAGTTCGTGGCGGCACGGCTGCCCGCGCATCTCGGGACGCCGGAGCCGGACGGGGAGGGCGGTTGCCGGCTGCGGACCTCGTGCACCGATTCGCTGGAGTGGGTGGCGCTGCGGCTGGCGTTGGTGGACTGCGAGTTCTCCGCGCAGGGGCCGCCGCCGCTGGTGGAGTATCTGGAGGGCCTCGGCGCCCGGCTGACCCGCGCCGCGCGGAGCCGCCCCCCGACCGATCCGGAACCGGGGGCCGGTCCCGGACGAGGGGTCGCCCCGAAACCAGGAGCCGATCCCGAGCAAGAGGCCGCCCCCGAGCGGGGAGCCGATTCCGGGCGGGGAGCCGATCCCGGACAGGGATGAGCCCCGACGCCGGGGGGGGGTGGGCGCCGGGGCTCAGCTCGGGGACCGGCGAAAACCGGTCGGGTGACCGGAATGACCCGGTCGGTCAGCCGGTGCGAACCGGCTTGATGGGGAGATTACGGGTTAATGGCTCACGCCGCAGCGTCAAAGCCCGTGTCGTGAGCCATTCGCTTCAATTCGAGCAGTGCGTGCTTCTCTATCTGGCGGATCCGCTCCCGCGTGAGGCCGTGCTGCTTGCCCACTTCGGTCAGGGTGCGCTCCCGGCCGTCCTCGATTCCGTACCGCATCTTGATGATCGAGGCGGTCCGGTTGTCGAGCTTGCCGATCAGGTCCTCCAGCTCCTCGCTGCGGAGCAGGGTCATCACGGACTGCTCGGGCGAGACGGCGGAGGTGTCCTCCAGCAGGTCCCCGAACTGGGTGTCTCCGTCGTCGTCCACGGACATGTTCAGGCTGACCGGGTCGCGTGCCCAGTCCAGGACGTTGCCGACGCGCTCGGCGTTGGAGTCGAGCTCGGCGGCGATCTCCGCGTGCTCCGGGTCGCGCCCGTGCTCACGGTTGAACTCGCGCTGGACCCGGCGGATCCGGCCGAGCTCCTCCACCAGGTGGACGGGGAGCCGGATCGTGCGGGACTGGTCGGCGATGGACCGGGTGATGGCCTGCCGGATCCACCAGGTGGCGTACGTGGAGAACTTGAAGCCCTTGGCGTAGTCGAACTTCTCGACCGCGCGCACCAGGCCCGCGTTGCCCTCCTGGATCAGGTCGAGCAGAGGGAGCCCCGCGCGCGGGTAGCGGCGGGCCACGGCGACGACGAGTCGGAGGTTGGAACGGATGAATATGTCCTTGGCGCGCTCGCCCTCGGCGACCAGCGCCTCCAGCTCCTCACGCTTCGCGTCACCGGTGGTGCTCTCCACCTCGCCGTCGAGGATCTGCTGGGCGAAGACGCCCGCCTCGATGGTCTGGGAGAGGTCGACTTCCTTGGCGGCGTCGAGCAGCGGTGTGCGGGCGATCTCGTCCAGGTACATGCCGACCAGGTCGCGATCGGCGATTTCCCCGCCCACGGCGCGAACACTGCCTGCCCGGCCGGTCTCACCGGAGGCGGTGGACGTACGACGGGCGACGGCACGGGTTGCCATGCGTGCTCCCTTGCTGAGTAGGTCGCGACACCCTTTCGAGGTGCCCTGCATCCGATGGAAACAACGACTGGAATCCGGACAGAATTCCCATGCCGCACATTCACTTTCGCGATCATGCAGTACCCTGTCCGGCGCCGACCGCTGGTCTCCGCTTCCGGTTTCCGCCGGACGCGCAGGTCAGAGCCGGTGGCGGGGCCCAACGGCCCCTTCGCGGCTCTCCGGCCGGATACCCGGAATCGGCCGGAGCATGAGACCGCACTCACACGTACGCCCCATTTCCTCCCGTCCGGCCGCCGCCCGGCGCCCGCAGGGCCGTGCTCCCGGCCCGGAAGACGGATCCGGCGGCGTGCGGGTTGCTCAGGACGTCCGGGCCCCGGGACCTACGACCGCCGACCGATCCGGCGGGTGACCGGGGTCCGGAGGGACCGGGACCTGAGGCCGGGAGCGACCGGGACCGGGGCCCGATCCGCTCCGGCCCGCGGCTGTCTAGCGTGATCGGCATGGACGACACCACAGGCACCCTCGACGAGGCGCTGGAGCGCATCCACCTCTCGGGGCCGGAGCGCGACGGCTGGCTCAGCAATCACGCGCCGATGGCCGTGGAGGCCCTCGTGCGGCACGGTCAGGCGTCGGCCGTGCACCGCTGGCTGGACCGGTACGGCCCGAAGCTGGAGGAGATGCCGGACGCCGGCTCCCCGGTGACCGCGCGGAACTGGCACGAGGCGCTGGGGGACCCGCGCCGCGTCGCCGACTGGACGGCGTACTTCGAGCGGGAGGCCGCCGAGCGCCCCTGGCGCGAGGTGCTCGTCGAGTGGTGGCCCCGGCTGCTGCCCGGCATCGCCGCGGGCGCCACGCACGCGGTGATCCGGGTGGGCCACTCCGTACGGACCCTGCTGGCGGGCGAGGAGAGCGCCCCGCGCGTCCGGGAGCTGGCCCACGCCCTCGGCTACTGGGCAGCCCGGCACCAGCCGCTGCCCGAGCTGCGGCCGCTCGGCCCGGCACCGAGCGCGGCGGCGGCCCTGGACCGGGTGCCGCCGGTGTCCGGGCAGAGCGGCGGCATCCGGGAGCGGTTCGCGCGACTGACCGGGTTCCCGGTCTGGCCGGCCCAGGAGAACGTGTCCGCCGAGGCGGCCCGGGGCGCGCTGCGGGAGCTGGTCCGGGCCTCGACCCACCGGTACGCGACCCACGCGCACGGCGAGCCGATCATGCTGGTCCACGCGGCGACCGCGCCCAACGCGGTCCTGCGCACCCTGCCCGCCCTGCCCGACGAGCTGTGGGCGCCGAGCCTGCGGGCGGCCTGGGCGGCGAGCGCGGCGGTGACCGCCGCCTACGCGCCCCGTGCGGCGGCCCCGGGTCCGGCGTCGGCGTCCGACACCCCGGCGGCCGGGGAACTGTTCGCCCGGGCGGCGGCGCACGGCGACGACCACACCATCAAGTTCGCCGACACGGCACTGGACGTGGGCGACGCGCTCGCGTTCGCCGCAGCCCGGCGCGCGATCGAGCTGAACCCGCCGGTGTTCTAGAGCGCTGAGGGCCGGTCGGGGCCGTTCCGGGGTTCCCTCCGGCCCCGTAGCGACCCCGGAGGTCTGCGCCCCTCAGCCGAACTGCACCGAGCGCTTCGCCAGCCCCATCCAGAAGCCGTCGATGACGCTGCGCCCCCGGTCCAGCTCGTCCTGGGCCGCCCCCAGCGTCACGAACAGCGGCGCGAAGTGCTCGGTGCGCGGGTGGGCCAGCTTCCCGGCCGGGGACGTGTGCTCGAAGTCGATCAGCGCGTCGATGTCCTGGGCCCGCAGCGCGCGGTCGCCCCAGTCGTCGAACTCGGCCGACCAGCCGGGAACCCCGCCGCCCTGGTGCCGCAGGGCGGCCAGGTTGTGCGTGAAGAAGCCGCTGCCGACGATGAGCACGCCCTCGTCGCGCAGGGGGGCCAGCTTGCGCCCGACCTCCATCAGCTTCTGCGGGTCGAGGGTCGGCAGGGAGATCTGGAGTACGGGGATGTCGGCGTCCGGGAACATCTCCACGAGCGGTACGTACGCCCCGTGGTCGAGGCCGCGGTCCGGGATGTCCTGGACCGGCGTACCGGCGCCGCGCAGCAGCTTGCGGACGCTGTCGGCGAGCTCCGGCGCGCCCGGGGCCCCGTAACGCACCGCAAAGTAGTGCTCGGGGAAGCCCCAGAAGTCGTACACGAGCGGCACGGTCTCCGTGGCGCCCAGCGCGAGCGGGGCCTCCTCCCAGTGGGCGGAGACCATCAGGATCGCGCGGGGGCGGGGCAGCCCGGCGGACCAGGCGGCGAGCTCACCGGGCCAGACGGGGTCGTCGGCCAGCGGCGGTGCGCCGTGCGAGAGGTAGAGGGCGGGCATCCGCTCCGCGGTGGCTGTCATGGCACTCCCATCCACGGGACTCGGCCCCGGGGAGACGGGCGCCGCACGGGGCGCACGGACACGGGATCCGGTCACGAACTCGTCAGAGCAGTAGTTCCCCGAGGTCATCCGGGGGATCGTTGTTCAGGGGCCCTGCGAAACTCCTTCGGGCTCCCTGCGGGAATCCTCGGGGGGCAGGTTTCTTGAAACTTCAAGGTCCTACTTCCGGAGACCTTAGCCCTATCTAGTTAAACTTTCAAGAAAAGGTCGTACAGTGGAGTACATGACCACGGCATCCACCAGCGCGCCGCGCTGGCTCACCGACGAGGAGCAGCACGCCTGGCGCGCTTATCTGCATGCCACCACGCTGCTGGAGGATCACCTCGATCGCCAGTTGCAGCGTGATGCCGGCATGCCGCACACCTACTACGGGCTGCTCGTCCAGCTCTCACAGGCGCCCCGCCGCCGGATGCGGATGACGGAGCTGGCCCGGAACGCGAAGATCACCCGCTCCCGGCTCTCGCACGCCATCGCCCGGCTGGAGAAGAACGGCTGGGTGCGCCGGGAGGACTGCCCCTCCGACAAGCGCGGCCAGAACGCGGTGCTCACCGACGACGGCTACGAGATGCTCCGCCGCTCGGCGCCGGGGCACGTGGAGGCCGTACGGCAGGCGATGTTCGACCGGCTCACGCCCGAGCAGGTGAGCAGCCTCGGGGAGATCATGCGGGTGCTCGCCACCGGCCTGGAGCCGGAGGGTACGGACGCGGATCTGCCCTGGCTCCGCTGAGCGATCACTCAGCGGAGCCAGGGCAGAGAACCCACGGGCCGGGAGCCGCGGACCGGACACGGGACGGAAAGCCGCGCGCCGGGAGCCAGGGCCGGGGCCGCCGTCGTCAGTGGGCGACGACCGGGATCCTGAACTCCTCCTCGGCGCCCGCGTCGGACGCGCTGTCGGTCCCACCGGTGCCCGTTCCGGGGCGGCCGGTGTTGATAAGGGCGATCGCGATGACGGCGGCGGCGACGAGAATGCCGACGGCCCACCAGATCGCGGCGGCGAAACCGCTGACCATGGCCTGGAGCTCCAGGAGCCGCGGGTCCGTGGCGCGGGCCGCGTGATCGGCGACGTACGCGGTGGTGGCGCTCGCGGCGATGGTGTTCAGCAGGGCGGTGCCGATGGCGCCGCCGACCTGCTGCGAGGTGTTGACCATCGCGGAGGCCACACCCGCGTCACGCGGCTCGATGCCGTGCGTGGCCAGGGACATCGCCGGCATGAACGCCGTACCCATGCCGAGACCGAGCAGCAGCATGCCGGGCAGGATGACGGCCGCGTAGCTGGTGTTCAGGTCCAACTGGGTCAGGAGCAGCATGCCGACCGCGGCGACCAGGAAGCCGGGGCCCATCAGCAGGCGCGGCGGGACCCGGGTCATCAGCCGGGTGCCGATCTGGGTGGAGCCGGTGATCATGCCGACGATCATGGGCATGAACGCAAAGCCGGTCTTCACCGGGGAGTAGCCCTTCACGACCTGGAGGTAGTAGGTCAGGAAGAGGAACAGCCCGAACATCGCGATGATGGCGAGCCCCAGCGAGAGGTAGACCCCGCCGCGGTTGCGCTCGGTGAGGACGCGCAGCGGCAGCAGCGGCGACTTCACGCGCGCCTCGGTCACGACGAAGGCCAGCAGCAGCACGGCGGCGGCGACGAACATGGAGACGGTCAGCGTGTCCGACCAGCCGGCCGACTCGGCGCGGGTGAAGCCGTAGACCAGGGCGACCAGGCCGAGCGTGGAGAGCACGACTCCGGGGATGTCCAGCGGCGCACGGTTGCGGGCGCCGGAGGGCTCGCGGATCACGAAGTACGCGCCGGCGGCGGCGACGACGGCGAACGGGATGTTGACGAAGAACGTCCAGCGCCAGTTCAGGTACTCGGTGAGGAAGCCGCCGAGGATCAGCCCGACCGCGCCACCGCCACCGGCGATGGCCCCGTAGATGCCGAAGGCCTTGGCGCGCTCCTTGGCGTCGGTGAACATCACGGCGAGCAGGGAGAGGGCGGCCGGGGCGAGCAGGGCGCCGAAGACACCCTGGAGGGCCCGGGAGCCGAACATCATCGCCTCGTTCTGGGCGGCGCCGCCGAGCGCCGAGGCCAGCGCGAAGCCGATCAGCCCGACGACGAAGGTGCGCTTGCGTCCCCAGAGGTCGGCGATCCGGCCGCCGAAGAGGAGGAGCCCGCCGAAGGCGAGGGCGTAGGCGGTGATGACCCACTGCTTGTTGCCGTCGGATATGCCGAGGTCGGTCTGGGCGGAGGGCAGCGCGATGTTCACGATGGTCGCGTCGAGGACGACCATCAGCTGGGCGAGCGCGATGAAGGCCAGGGCTTTCCAGCGGCTCGGATCGGGAAGGGCGGTGTCGGCAGTTTTTGGCATGGGTGTATCCACCTAAGGACGTGCGAGGGCGCCGAGGCGTCGCGAAGTGGGCGTCGGCGGTACGTACTCGTGTACGCGCGACGGGGTGAGGTGAGCTGAAGCGAGGTGGGGTGGAGCGGTGGGCCGGGGTCCTCAGGACACGGCCGGAAGGTTCAGGTCGGTGCGGGCGTCAGGGGCGCCGCAGGTCCTCCAAGGTCGCCGCCGATCCGGGCAGTACGGAGCGGGCCGGGGTCTCCAGTCCGTCCAGGAACAACTGCAGATGGCGGTGGGTGAACCGGTCGATGCCCTGGCAGGCGATGCCGGGGAGCGGCCGGGTGAGCTGGGAGAGGGCGACGAGTACGTCACCGACGGCGATGTCGGTGCGCAGTCGCCCCGCGGACATGGCGCGCGCCACGAGCCCTTCGACGGCCTCTTCCAGGCGTCGGCGCTCGGCGAGCAGTTCGGGGTGGTGCTTGTCGAAGACGCCGGAGAGCATCGGGCACAGGGCCCCGATCCGTTCGTCGGCGGCCGCGTGCACGAAGCGGCTGAGCGCGGCGAACGGATCGGACTCCTCGGCGGCGGCCTCTTCGGCCCGCAGCGTGGTGCGGGAGGTGACCGCGAGGACGACCTCGTGGGTGAGGGCGGCACGGTCGGGGAAGTTCCGGTAGAGCGTGGCGTTGCCGACGCCGGCGCGCCGCGCGACGTCGTCCAGCGCCACGTCCGGCCCGAACTCGACGAACAGCTCGCGCGCGGCGGCGATGATCCGCTCGCGGTTGCGCAGCGCGTCGGCGCGCGGGCGGGGCGCGCGGCACGGTGCCGCGGGTGCGCCGCTGCCGGCTGCTGCCGGTGCGGTGTCCTTCGCGGCGGTCACGGCGGTCCCGGCGGTGGTCTTCACGACGACGCCCCTCCCCTTCTTCCCTCTGTGTAGCCGGTCGGCCCCCTTCGGTAACCGGGGACCACTTCCCCGTTTAGCGGGGACACGTGTGCAAACGGGGAAGACCTCCCCGCTTATTTCCCCACCCCCTGTGACCTGGGCCACATCGCTTCGCGGCGAAAACCCTTCGATCGGCGCACCCAGCAGGCGGCGCCGGACCACCCGGCACAGGCTGATCGCCAGAGCGCAGTCAGGGTCGGCCGACTGCCGCGGACCCGAAGGCGCCTCCATGCAGCAGCCCCGCCGCCGGATACGCGGCCACCGCCGCCCGATCGCCCTGGCCGGAGCGACCGCGCTGGTCATAGCGGCCGTGGCCTCGGCCAGCACCACCCTCCCGGGCGCCGGGCGCGCCTCGGCGGGCCCGGCGGCCACCAGTCAGGACGCGGCGCTCGCCCCGTGCCGGATCTCCGCCACCATGGGCGTACAGATGTCCGAGGGGCTGCCGACGCCGCCCGGGTACGCCCGGTCGACCGGCGAGATCAAGGCGCTCAACCTGATGATCGACTTCCCGGACGCGGAGGGCACGGAACCCGCGACGGACCGGTACGCGGAGTTCTTCCCGCAGACCTCCGAGTGGTTCCGGGCCAGCTCCTACGGCCGGCTCGTCTACCGGCCCGAGGCCCCCGTCGAGGACTGGCTGCGGATGCCGATGCCCTTCACGGAGTACGGGATAGAGCGCGGCTCACCCTTCGAACCGGGCTACCGCCAACTGGTGAAGGACATCGTCGCGGCCGCCGACCCCCAGGTCGACTTCTCCGCGTACGACCTGGTCAACGTCCTGGTCAGCCCGAACGCCGGCCCCTCCGCGCTGGACACCGTGCTCTCGGTGACCTTCTCCGGCAACGACGAGGCCCCGACGGCGGACGGTGTACCGCTGGCCAACACCTCGTTCGTCTACAGCCGCCAGGACGACGGATCGGGGTCGTACGCCGAGACCGGCTACCGCGTCCTGCCGCACGAGAACGGCCATGTCTTCGGGCTGCCCGACCTCTACACGATGGAGGGCGGCGGCTCGGTCGGGCACTGGGACATCATGTCCGAGGACTGGGGCGCCAACAACGACTTCCTGGCCTGGCACAAGTGGAAGCTCGGCTGGCTCGACAACGAGCAGATCAGCTGTGCGTCGCGCTCCGGCGTCAGCGAGCACACCCTCGGCCCGCTGGCCACGGAGGGCGGCACCAAGCTCGCCTTCGTCCCGCTGAGCGCCCAGTCCGGCTACGCCGTGGAGGTCCGCACGGCGGCGGGCAACGACGAGGCGGTCTGCCGGCCGGGGGTGCTGATCTACAAGGTCAGCTCCGACGTGGACACCGGCCAGGGCCCGGTCGCCGTCGCCGACGCCACCGAGGACAGCGGCGGCTGCACCCGGCGCCCCAACGTGCACGCGGAGCTGTCCGACGCCCCGTTCCGCCCCGGCCAGACCTTCACCGACCGCGCCAACGGCGTACGGATATCCGTGCTCGACGAGGACGACGACGGGAACTACCGGGTGCGGGTCACGCGCCCGTGAGCCGCTCCCCCTCCCCACCCCCTCCGGCGCGCTGCCCCGCCCCCTCGGCGAGCCCCTCCGCGAAGGCGCGGAGGCGGTCCTTGAGAAGCTTCCCGGTGACGTTGCGCGGAAGCTCCTCGTCGGTGAACAGCACCCGGGCGGGCACCTTGAAGGCGGCGAGCCTCCCGCCCACGTGCTCGCGCAGGACCCCGGCGGTGACCACGGCCCCGGGGCGCGGCCGGACCACGGCCGCCACCTCCTCCCCCAGCACCGGGTGCGGGACGCCGAGGACGGCGGCGTCGGCCACGTCGGGATGGTCGTGCAGGACGCCCTCGACCTCGACGCAGTACACGTTCTCGCCGCCCCGGATCACCACGTCCTTGAGCCGGTCCACGATGGAGACCCGCCCCTCGCTCCGTACGGCGAGGTCCCCCGTACGGAACCAGCCCCCCTCGCCGAAGGCCTCCTCGGTCGCCGCCGCGTCGCGCCAGTAGCCGCGGAACAGCGACTGGCCGCGCACCCACAGCTCCCCCGCCCGCCCGTCGGGCAGCTCCTCGCCCGACGGCCCGGCGACCCTCACCTCCGTGACCGGGGTGGGCCGTCCCGCACCGCCCGGCTCCGCCCGGTACGCGTCCCCGAAGTGCGCGAGGACCCCGCCGCTGGTCTCGGTGAGGCCGTAGCCGTTGCGGGGCTCGACGCGTTCGCCGTACCGCGCGGTGAGACGGGCGACCATGGCCGGCGGGGCGGGCGCTCCCCCGGTGCTGAACAGCGTGAGGCTCTCCAGCCCGTCCCCGGTCCGCTCGGCGGCCTCCAGCAGCTGGAGCCCGGTGGTGGGGACCCCGGCGAAGTGCGTGACGCGGTGCGCCCGGATCAGCCGCAGCGCCTCGTCCGCGTCCCACCTGTGCATCAGGACGAGGGTGCCGCCGGCCGCCATCGCCCCGTAGAAGCCGGTGAACGCGGCGACGTGGAAGAACGGGAACGTCAACAGCGAGACGGGGGCGGGCCCCTGCCCCGGGATGACGCCGCGCGCCAGCGCGGAGGCCGCCGCGTGGTAGCGGGGGTTGAGCGCGGCCCCGGCCTGGGCGAGATGGGTGGCCACCGCGCCCTTGGGGCGGCCGGTGGTGCCGGAGGTGTACAGGATCGTGGCGTCGTCCTCCGGCCGGGGCTCCACGTCGGGCGGCGCGGCCAGCGGGTCGGGCGCGGGGAACTCCTCGTACCGCTCGACGCGCAGCCCGCCGCCGTCCACCTGCCCGGGGCCCCCGTGGAAGAGGACGATCCGCGCCCCGGCCCGCCGGGCCCAGCCGGAGACCCGCCCCAGCCGCTCCCCGTCCACGAGGAGCACCCCGGGCTCGCAGTCCTCCAGGGCGTGGCCGAACTCGGCCTCCGTCCACCACGCGTTGAGCGGTACGGCGACGAGACCGGCCAACTGGGCGGCCCAGAAGGCGATCTGCCACTCGGGATGGTTCCGCATCGCGATGACGGCCCGGTCGCCGGAGCGCAGCCCGTACCGCTCCCGCAGGCGTACGGCGAGGGCGGAGGCGGCGGCGAAGAACTCCCCGTAGGAGTAGGTCCGTTCCCCCGCGATCAGGAACGGCGCCTCGCCGTAGGCCCACGTGGTCTCCACGAACTCCCGGAGCGTACGCGGCCCGTCGGCGTACTCCGGCGTCCCCTGCTCGCCGATGACCACGGCGAAGGGCGCGCCGGGCGCGGTGAGGGACGCCTCGATGCGCGCGGCGCGCCGGGCGCGTTCGGCGGGGACCCCGTCGTCCTCGGGAGCCGGGGGCGGGGAGGGGTGGGTGTGCGGCACGGACGGCCTCTCTCGCGCTGACGCTGGCTGCTGACTGCTGACTGCTGACTGCTACGCGAGACGCTATGCGGGCGGGGGCGCCGCGCCAAGGCCGGACGGGCAGCGCGCGGGGACGCGGGCGGGGGCGGGACGCGCACCGAGGCCGGGCAGGCAGCGCGGCACGGACACGGGCGGGGGCAGGGCGCGCACCAAGGCCCCACGAGCAGGGCACGGGGACGCGGGCGGGGGCGGGACGCGCACCACGGGCGTACGAGCAGCGCGCACGGACACGGGCAGGAAGGGGGCAGGGTTCCCGCCCGGGCGGAGAGGAGGCCGGGACGGGCGCGGGAGGAGGGGTCAGGTCCCTGCGGAAGGTGCGGCCGGAGCCCCGGCCCGGTCGCCGCCCGGAGCCGAGCCCGCCGGGCGCTGCTTGAGGGCGTCGACGACGGCCCGGCCCGTCACCGCGGTATGCCCCCTGACCGTGCCCGCCCTGATGCCCTCCGCGTCACGCGTCTGCACGGTGCGCTCCCCCAGATACGCGAACGTCTCGCGGTCGAAGATCCACTCGGTGCGCGAGCCGTCCGACTCGTCGGTGCGGGCGATGGCGATCCCGTGGCGACCGGCCGCGTCGACGGAGTCGTCGACGAGGACCACCCCGGGGATCCGCGCCGCGGCACGGTAGAGGCCGGCGGCCAGCTTCGGCGGCACCACCTGTTCCCTCAACAGGTCGCCGATGGTGCCGAAGGCCTGCTGATCGGGGCCGTTGCCCATGCCCCGGGTCTCGTCGTAGATCTTCTCCAACAGAAGAGACGGGTCGGTGGGCAAGGTCTTCAGATACGCGTGGCTGGGCGAGTTGAGCGTGCGTTCCCCTCCTTCGGGGTCGTCCAGTGTGATGCCGTCGCGGCCGGTGCCCTTCCCGTGGGGCTCAAGCAACCACCCCTTGGCCCCGTCGGGCGACATCCAGACCTCGCGGGGATGGATCTTGTCGACATAGCTCCTGTTCTTCCCGTCGGAGCCCTCCCAGGAGACCAGCCCGGAGACCTCGCTCCGGATGTACAGGAACTGCCCCGGGCCCGGCTCGGGCAGCTCCGCCCGCGCCGCCGCCCCGGAGATGTCGGCGACCGCGCCCGCCAGCCCCGCGGTACTGCCCCGGACCACCTGGACGACCGGGGCGGGGACGGCCCCGGCGGGCGGGGCGGCCACGCGGCCGGGGTTCTCCGAACCGCCGGAACCGCCCGGGCCACCCGCGAGTGCGGCGACCCCGGCGGCGGCCAGGGCCAGGGCGGCGGCGACACCGACACCGGCCAGGACCGGCCGACGACCGGAGCGGCGGCCCGGCCGGGAGGCGCGGTCGCCCGCGGGCGCTCCGGCGGGCGGGGGGCCGGCCAGGGGATTGGGCGCGGTGTCGGGCGCGGTGTCGGGCGTCCGGTTCCGGATCTCGGTCATCAGGTGCTCCTCAAGGCCTCTCAGGCGGTCCGAGGAGAGTTCCGGATCACCGGGTGCGGGCAGCAACCGGCGCAGTTCCGCGTGGTCGAGCGGCTCCTCGCGCCGTCGCCAGGGGGTGCGGATCATCGGCTTCTCTCCTCGTTCGACCGGGCCGCTGCGGTGCGGCCACCCTGTACTTGTCCGCCGGACCCATCGGGTTCCGTCCCCTCCGGTTGCGCGCTTCCGGGCCGCGCCCCACCGGCTCCGGGTTCCGCCCCACCGATGCCGGGTTCCGCCCTGCGGGGTTCCCTCCCGCCGCCGCCCCTCCGCCGCAACTCGCTGTCGGTGAGGCTGCGGAGCCGCGTCCGTGCGCGGGACAGCCGGGAGCGCACGGTGCCGACCGGTACGCCGAGGGCCTCCGCCGCCTCGGCATAGCCGAGACCGGACCACACGCAGAGCGCGAACACCTCCCGCTCGGCCCGCCGTAACTGCCCCAACGCGCTCTTGGCAGCGGCCAGTTCGTCGGAGTCGGCGATCCGCCCGACGAGTTCGTCGGCGAAGTCGGGCAGAACGTCACGCAACGGCACCCTGGCCAGGGCCCGTTCATGGCGGCGGGCGGCACGCCCCGTGTTGCGCAACACGTTGACGGCGATACCCATCAGCCAGGGCCGCAGGCTCTCCCCCTCGTCCCGCAGCTTGCCGCGCAGCCGCCACGCCTCCAGGAACGTCAGCGACACGACGTCCTCCGCCGCGCTCCAGTCCCCGGTGGTCCGGACGGCATGCCGGAAGACGAGCTGGGCGTGATCGCGGAACAGCTCCCGGAAGGCATCCGGGTCCCCGGCGCGGACACGCGCGTGCATCGAGTAGTTCACCCCCTGACTTGTCCGCGCTCCCGGCGGGGTTCCGGTGACGCGCATCACAGCGAGCACGGCAGCGCCTCCACCTGCGGGGTGAGCCCGGCAAGAGGCACGGTGCCGGAGCAGCACCCACGAGTACAGGCCCCGTTTCCGCGGTGCCGCTACCCTTCCGGTCCTGCCCGCGCCCGCAAGTCCGAGCCGAGGAGTGCCTGATGGCCGCTCACGTGGTCCTCCACGGAGTGCTGACCCGACTCGTCCCGACGACCGAGGACGATGTGGACCTGCTGGCGCGGTGGTTCGGTTCCCCGGACTTCGCCGAGCACTGGGGCGGCGTCCCGCTGTCGCGTGACGAGGTGGCGCGGAAGTACGTCGGGCGGCGACGGCCAAGCGTGGAGTCGTTCCTCGTACGGATTCACAGCACGGGCACGCCGGTGGGCTACGCGCAGTACTGGCACGCGGGAGCGGCCGAAGGCGGTATCGACATGGTGCTGGGACCGCAGGCGCGAGGCCGGGGCCTGGGCCCGGATGCCGCCCGCGCGCTCCTGGCGCACCTGGGCGGCCGTCTTGGATGGCGGCGCGTGACGGTCGACCCCCTGCGGGAGAACCGGCGGGCGGTGCGCGCCTGGCAGAAGGCGGGCTTCCGGCAGGTCTCGAACGAAGCCGAGGAACTCCTGATGGAGTACGACCTCTCCGCGGCCGGCGAGGAGTGACGTCTGCCCCTTCTCCCCGCCCCTGCTCCACACCGCGCTGATATCGGAGTGCGCACAGGCCCGGGAGAGTGCCACAGTCACGTCCGTGACCCTGATCAACACGCTCGTCGACTTCGCCCGGACCGGCCGGATCGGGCCCCTGATCTGCGGAATGCCCCTGGCCGAGGCCGAGGACCTTCTCGGCCCGGGTCGCCCGCACCCCGCCCACGTCCTGAAGGGGCCCGATATCGACGGCTACCCCTACTCCTGGAACGGGCTGCGACTGGTGGTGACCCAGCGGACCGTCAGCGGCATCTGGATCGACCTCCGGCCCGGCTCGACGGTCAAGCTCCCGCCGCTCGTCCTGCTGGATTCCGAGTCGTTCGAGGCAACCGTGCCCCGCGAGGAACTGATCACCGCCCTCGACGCGGCAGGCTGCCGGCACGAGGTGGACCCCGTCCTGACCATGGGCGAGCAGTCGAGCGTCATCACCCAGCCGGCCGAGGTCCGCGCCGTCTTCAGCCTGCCCGGCCGGGACGATCGCGTCCCGCACCGCGATCGGCAGTACCTCAACGTGATGCACAAGCACACGGCTTGACATCGCCGATCCCCCACAAGGACCCGGTTGCCGCGCCGATCCCCTTCCCGCTCGGTGCGCTCCCGGACCGCCGCAGCGGGGCCCGCCAGGTCACTGCACCCCCGAATCACCACAAAACCGCTGGTCAGCCCAGCCCCACACACCCGCCCGCGAACGTGGGCCCCCCGGCGGATGGTCATCCGCTACGCTGTTCTCTGGTCGGCCGTAGGCGTGGCTCACGCACGAGGCAGCGATGCCGCTCGGCGGGATCCGCACCGCGTCCGACCAGCGGGCCCGGTTTCCTTGCCGAAGATCCATTCACTGGGTCCTCTCCAAGGTTTCCACCAGCCCCGGCCTTCGTAGCTCAGGGGATAGAGCACCGCTCTCCTAAAGCGGGTGTCGCAGGTTCGAATCCTGCCGGGGGCACAAGCGAGAAGGCCACCTAGGAACGTTCCTAGGTGGCCTTCTCCCGCGATGCGCTTGCGCGCCACATCGTCCGCCCCACCTCATCCCTTGCCCGCCCGCTTTCGGATGCCCATCGCCAAGGCGACACCCAGCATCGCTACAGCCATGCTGATTCCGAACGCGAGGCTGTCCGACCAGGTGTCGTGCCACAGACGTGACACCACCCCCGCGAGCGCCCCGTAGGCCAGCGCCACACCTAGGCGTTTCCCCCACAGCACCATGGAGTGCTCGTACCCCGGCAGGTGGACCGGAAGCTTGATCGTGATTCCGCCAGCCGTCGTTGCCGTACAGCGGCGGAGTACCGCAAGAACGCTGCGTGCGGTCGGGCTTGACCTCAATCGGGGTTGATGTTCGAGGGTGGCGTCATGACGACCTCACCGGAACAGCATGCCGCGGTTCGGAAGTGGATCAGGGGGACGGCCCACCCGCTGGGCCCCGTGGACGCGTCGGCGTCGCTGGACGATCTGCGGCCCCTGCTCGGGATGGTCGGTGAACGGACGGTGGTCGGCTGCGGTGCCGGGACGCGTGGCGCGCACGAGGTCTTCGCGCTCCAGACGCGCATGGCCCGGCTGCTGATCGGTGAGGCGGGCTTCCGGGCCGTCGCCCTCGACCAGGACGGGACGCTCGTCGCCCGGCTCGACGCCCATGTCCGCACCGGGGCCGGGGACCCCGTGGCTCTGCTGGAGGCCGCCGAGCCGTTCTCCCGTACCGAGGAGGTCCTCGCGCTCGTCCGGTGGATGCGGGTCTTCAACGAGGGGCACCCCGGTGATCCGGCCCGTCTGATCGGGGTCAGCCCCCATGGGACGGGGGTGTCGGCGTACGACACAGTGGCCGCCTATGTGCGTGCGGCAGCACCCGGACTGATGGCCGAACTGGAGCGCTGCTACGCCAACCTGCGTCCCGAAGGCGACGTGTCCGCGCACGCGAACCGCTTCCGGGCCCTGTCCGACAGGCGCCCCGTGCGCGAGCGCGCGCAGACGGCCCACGACCTGGTGGCGGGGGCCCCGGGGCACGACGGTCATGCGTGGGCGCTCCACAACGCACGGCTGATCGTCCAGTTCCACGAGCTTCACGACCACGACGACGATCCGCTGGACCCGCACAACATGGCCTGCTACGAGAGGTTCTTCGCCGAGAACGTCCTGTGGTGGCAGCGGCACACCGGGCACCGGGTGCTGTTCTGGTCCTCCGGTTCCCACACGGCCGACGCGCGCACCAGGATCGTCAGTTTTCCGCCGGACCCGGCCGGCGCCCCGTCCCGGAACGCGGGGAGCTATCTGCGCGAACACCTCGGAGCCCGCTACCTGTCGCTCGGCATCACCTTCGGTGCGGGGGAACTCGCCACCTACACCGGCGCTCCGCCCCATCAGGTGCCCGGCCCCGTGCCGCCCCTGGTCGAGTCGGTGCTGGACGACGAGGCCGTGGGCGACTACCTGCTGGACCTGCGCGCGGACGCTCCGCGGGAGGTTGCGGACTGGCTCGCCGGGACCACGGGATCCAGGCTCGTCGGACCCCGGCACGACCCGCGACGCGACACCGAGCACCACATGACGGGGGGTTCTCCGGCCGAGTGGTTCGACGTGCTCGCCCATCTGCGGCGGGTGACGCCGGCCCGCCCGCTGCGCTGAACACCATCGGGGGCGGGCGGCTCCCCTCGCTCCCGTCCTGGGCCGGCCCTCGTCAGGGGGCGTTCACTTGCCCCGTGCACACGGCCTCATCCGTCGAGAGGGGCGCGCTCGCCCGGGGCGGCGGGGGCGGTTCCGGCGCGTCCGACCTTGCCGGGCCGCTCGTCAAGGGCCCGGCGGGAATCCGCCCCGCGCGCCGGAGGGAGCGGTGAGGATCTCGGCGATCACGTGCGCCGCGATCTCCGCCATCACCGGGTTCGTGTCCCGGTAGTGAGCGAGCTCCAGCAGGGCGATGGACAGCGCCCAGCCCCGCCCCCGCGCCCACGTGGCGTCATCGGCCCCGACCGCCGTACGGAACGTCTCCCTGGCTCCGGCCGTCAGCAGGTACCAGCCCGCGATCAGGTCGACGGCGGGATCGGCGAGACCGGTGCAGCCGAAGTCGATGACGGCGGTGAGGCGGCCCTCCGCGACCAGGACGTTGCCCGGCTGGAGGTCTCCGTGCACCCAGACGGGCCGGTCCGTGAAGGGCTCGGCGGCCAGGGCCTCCTGCCAGGCGGCGGCGGTGCCGGCCCGGTCCAGGACCCCGTCCAGACGCGCGATCGCCTCACGGGTCGCCGGGTCGCGGGAGGCCAGGGGCTCGGCGCGGTGGGCGGGCGGGGCGTCCGCCGGGTCGATCCGGCGCATCGCCAGGACGAACTCCGCCAGATCGGCCGCGAGCAGTTCGGAGGCCGACGCGTCGTCGCCGGGTCCCGGGTTCGCCCCCGCCAGCCAGGTGCGGACCGACCAGGGCCGGGGAAAGGCCTCGCCCGGAACCCCCTGCGCCAGCGGGAGGGGTACGGGAAAGGGCAGCCGCGGTGCCAGCAGGGGCAGCCAGTGGTGTTCGGTCGCCACGTCCGCCGCGCTGTCCTCGGTGCGGGGCAGCCGTACGGTCTTGTCGGCGCCCAGGCGGTAGATCGCGTTCGCGGTCCCGTTCGCGCCCACCGCCTCCACGGGCAGGTCCGCCCAGTGCGGGAACTGCGCGGCGATCAGGCCGCGTACGAGCGGCGGTTCGATGATCATGCGCCGATCGAACCAGGTGGCCCGGGCGCGCACAACGGGTTCCCCGCCGCACCGGAAAAAGCCGGTGCGGCACGGCGTCCCCGTGCGGGAGGATCTGCGGCCATGACTCGCCCGCCGCGCACCCTCGTCCTCCCGCCCCGGCTCACCGCCTCCGCCCGGACGCTGCGTGCCGCCGCGCTGCGGCGCGGGCTGCGCATCGTGGAGGCGACGGCCTCCGCCGTGCCGGAGGGTCTGGACGGCCCGGGGTGGGCGGGGTGGCCGGAGGGGGCGGGGCCGGACGCGTCCTCCGGGGCCGCGGGGAACGCCGAGGCCGCCGGAAACAGCGGGGCCGCGGGGAACGCCGAGGCCGCGGGAAGCGCCGAGGCCGCCGGGAACACCGCGGGCGAAGCGCCCTCCGTGCATCTGCACGCCGGGCCCTCCTTCGCCGACGTGGTGGCCCCCGCGCTCGGGATCGCCCTCCTGGAGGCCCCCGCCGACTGGCTCGCGCGGCTCCCCCGGGCGCTCACCCGGCGGGAGATCCTGGCGCTGCCGATCGGCGAGGCGTACCGGCTGCGACGCCCCGCCTTCGTCAAGTCGCCCAACGACAAGGGCGTTCCGGCGCTGGTGTACGCCGACGGGTCCCGGCTGCCCGGACCGGACGCCGTGGACCCGGAGACCGTGGTGCTGGTGAGCGACGTGATGACGTTCGCCGCCGAGTACCGCCTCCATCTGCTCGACGGGACCGTCCACGCGGCGGGGCAGTACGCCGAGTCCGGCCGCCTCCGGCTCGGGCCGGCGGGCGGCGACGCGCTCGCCTTCGGGCGGGAGGTCCTCGCGGCGGCCGGCGAGACCCTGCCGTCCGCGATCGTCGTCGACGTCGGCCGGGACGACACGGGCCGGTGGGCCGTGATCGAAGCCAACGCGGCGTGGGCGAGCGGGTGTTACTCGGCCGATCCGGACAGGGCCCTCGACACGGTCCTGCGCGCCGCCGGACCCGCCACGGGCCTGTCGCCGCACGACCGCGGCTTCGTGCGGTAGCTCCGGGAGGACCGGCCGGGGCTCAGCTCAGTTCTTCGGGGCAGGGCGTGCCCGGCTGGAGCTGGTACGGGGCCGCCAGCCGGTAGACGCCCGGTCGCGGCGCGAGCAGTTCGGTCCACTCGTCGCCGTACGGGCCCTCCTCGACCTTGTTGAGGCAGCCGTTGGTGTTGAGGTAGGTCTTGGGCGCGGTCTCGTCCGCCTCCGACCGCGCCTTCGACTCCTCGGTCTCCAGCGGGCGCTCCACGCTCTTGCCCTCCTCGTCGACGAGGGCGAGCCAGCGGGTGTACGGGATGCGGATCAGGACCCGGCCCGCCGACTTCACCGTGATCGTCAGCTCATCCGCGCCCGCCCGCTCCACCGTCGCCGGCGGGTCGGCCAGCGGCACGGGGTCCAGCACGCGGAAGAGCTTCCAGTTCGCGTCGCCCCAGATCTGGCGCAGGTAGGGCTGCCCCTGCTCGACCAGCTCCGCCTCCTGGACCGCCCCGTTGTCCGGCCGGTCCTTGGGCAGCACCACGTAGTGCACGGCCCAGCGGTCCAGCCACTCCCGGTAGTTCACCGGGTCGAGCGTGTCGTCGTAGAAGAGGGGGTTGCGCTTCATGTCCGCCTGGCGGTTCCAGCCGCGCGCCAGGTTGACGTAGGGGGCGAGCGCCGAGGACTCGCGGTGACTGCTCGCGGGCACCACCTCGACCCGGCCGCGCTCCGCCCCCACCTGCTGGAGCTGGTTGACCAGCGGGGCCAGTTCCCGGTTCCAGGACGCCGCGGGCGCGGTCCGGACGATGTCGTCGACGCCCTTGAACCCGATCCAGAAGTTGAGGCCCACGAAGGCCAGGACCAGGGCGTACCAGCGGCGGCTGCGCGGCACCGCGTACGGCAGGGCGGCGAGCAGGGCCACCCCGGCGAACAGCATCGCCATGCGGGTGATGTTCGACCCGATCTGCGAGTCGATGACGTACGTGAGCAGCGTGCCGACCCCGTACACGGCGGCGGCGGTGCGGACGGTGCTCCAGTCGCGGGGGACGAGGACGTACACGAGGACCGCGAAGAGGAACGGCAGCGACAGCGTTCCGAGCGACATCGGCTGCGTACCGGAGAACGGGAACAGCCAGGAGGACAGCCCCACCACGGCGACCGGGGCGAGCCCGACCGCGTAGGCGCCGGGGCGTCGTTTGTGGAGGAACAGCGCCGCCGCGACGACGCCCAGGAAGAGTCCGGCGACGGGGCTGGAGGCGGTGGCGAGCGCGGCGAGCGGGGCGGCGACCCCGGCCTTGGCCCACCGCTTGTAGCGCCACCGGTGCGGCCAGCAGAACACCGCGGCCACCGAGCCGACGGCGAACATCATGCCGAGCCCGAAGGTCACCCGGCCCGACAGCGCGTTGCACAGGAACGCGAAGACTCCGGCGAGCGAGCAGGCCAGCGGATTGCGGACGGCCGGGACCCGCACGAGGATCAGCGCGGTCAGCGCGGAGGAGACCGTGCCGACGATCATCATCGTCGTACGGACGCCCAGCAGCGACATCAGGTAGGGCGAGACCACGCTGTACGAGACGGGGTGCATGCCCCCGTACCAGGCCAGGTTGTACGCCGTGCCGGGGTGCCGGCCCACGAACTCGGCCCAGGCGTCCTGCGCGGCGATGTCGCCGCCCGTGTTGGCGAGGAAGAAGAACCAGAGGAGGTGGCCGACGGCGGCGGCGGCCGTCGCGATGGTGACGGGGTGCCGCAGCAGGCGGCGGGCCCTGGTCGACGGCGGCTCAAGAGCGGCGGCATCCGCGGAGGGACCGGCGGGGCCGGGAGGTCCGGCGGCCGTGGAGGAGCCGGAGGAGCCGGAGGAGCCGCCCGGGGAATCGTCGAAGGAGCCGGAGGGATCCGAGGGATCGGAGGAATCGAGGGGGTCCGGAACGTCCGGGTTCTCCGGGGACTCCGGGACACGGGGGGACGGCACGCGAACGTGCAGGGCGTCGCCCCCGACCCCTGTGGTCTCGTCCGCCTCGCGGCCGGGCTTCGGCTCCGCGGTGGTCACTACGGCTCTCCCCGTCCTCCGCCGGCCCCGTACCTCTACGAGGACGCGTCCCAGCGTCCCTGAGTTGTCCGGGGACGCTAACACGTACCCCCTGCACGTATCCCTGTCATAAACCGGGGAGGGGCGGCCTTCGGCGTCGTCCGCCCCTCCCCGGCTCCGGTGCCTCAGCCGATCCTGGTGAGCTTGTCGCCGAACGCCGGCTCGGTCAGGTCGCTCTGCAGCACCACCGGTGCCGTGACCTTCCCGGTGCCGGTGCCCACGGTCACCATGCCGACCTCGGCCCCGGCCTTCGCGGCGTGGTCGATGCCCCTGCCGTTGTCCGTGACCTTCAGCTCGACCTCCAGGCCGGACCAGCCGACCGCCTTGAGGTTCTTGGTGGCGACCACCGGGGTCTGTCCGCCGAACCCGTTGTCCACGTACCCGACGACGTCGCCCTTCTTCACGACCGTCGCCGAGGTCGCCGCCTTCTGCGCGTCCTTGATCAGCTTCAGGCTGTTCTGGAGGGACAGCTCCAGGCTGTCGTAGACCCGGCCGGTGCCGGCCTGCTGGCCCATGACCGCTCCGTAGATCCACAGCAGCTTGCCGTCGACCTTGGTGTTCGCCGACCAGAGCAGGTTGCCGCCCGCCGGGGTGGAGGAACCGGTCTTGATGCCGCTCACACCGGGCTGGAGCAGGAGGTTGTTGTTGTTGTAGATCTTGCCGTCTATGCCCTTGATCTCGACCTCGGGCATGTCCACGATCTTCCGGAAGACCTCGTTGCGCATGACCGCCTGCGCCAGCTTCAGCTGGTCGGTGGCGGTGGAGACCGTGGTCTTCTCCAGCCCGCTCGGGTCCGTGTACGTCGACCCGGTCATGCCGAGGTCCTTGGCCGCGTCGTTCATCTTGTCGATGAACGCGTCCTCGGAACCGGCGTCCCAGCGGGCGAGCAGCCGTGCCGCGTTGTTGCCCGAGGGGATCATCAGCAGCTGGAGCATCTGCCGCTGGGTGAGCTTCTGCCCCTTGGTCAGCGGGGCCGTCGACTCGTCGGGCCGCTGGGACTCGTCCTCGGCCTTCTGGTCGACGGTGATCGTCTCGCCCTCCTCGTCGCCCTTGAGCGGGTGCTCCTGGAGGATCACGTGGGCGGTCATGACCTTCGCGACGCTGGCGATCGGGGCGGGCTTCTGCGCGCCCTCGGAACCGAGCGACCCGACGCCGTCGACCATCACGGCCGACTGGCCCTGGCCCGGCCAGGACAGCTTCGTCTCTCCGCCCTCGAAGGTGTACGTCGGCTTCGCCGTGAGCTGGAGCGAGGGCTCCGGCAGCGGGCGCATCACCTGCACGATCGCAAAGACGATCAGCAGGAGGAGCACGAGCGGGGTCCAGATCTTGACCCGTCGGACGGCGGTCCGGACCGGGGTCTCCGGCGGCGGCGGCGTGTTCGTCAGCTCGGCGAGCAGATCGAGCGGCGGCCGGGGCGGCAGTGGCTGCTGCCGGGTCCGCTCGGCCGCAGCCCAGGACGGGGCGGCCGGCGGCTGGGAGGCGGTCTCCGGGGTGCGCACGGGCGACTCGGCCTCGGTGCCGGCCTCGGTGCCGGCCCCTGCGCCGGACTCGGGCTTGCGCGGCGCGGGGGCGGACCGTACGTCGTCGGAGCGAAGCGGCACGAACGTGCTCGTGCGCTCCGCGTCGCTCTCGGGCCCGGCCTCCGGCTTGCTTCCGGGCTTGGCAGCGGGCCAGTCCTCGCGCGGCGGGAGCTTCAGCGCGGTCGTGGCCTGGTCGACCCGGTCGTCCGGCTTGACCGCCTTGAAGATGGCGGTGGGCTGATCGATTCCTCGGGGGTCGTCGGCGTCGGCGTCGGCGTCGGACGCACGGTCCGGCTCGGCACCGGCCTTCGGTTCAGCCTGGGATCCGGCCTTCGGGGCGTCCTGGGATTCGGGTGCGGCGGTGGGCGTGACGACCGGCGTGGGGGCGGCCTTCGGCTGGTCGTCGGGCTCATCCTCCGACTCCGGCTCCGACTCCGACTCCGGCTTCGTGCCCGCCTCGGGCTTCGCGTCCGCCCCGGGCTTCGTGCCCGCCTCCGGCCTCGCGTCCGGCTTCGGCTTCGCGTCCGCCGCGTCTCCGACCGCCTCGGGCTTCGCGTCCGCCCCGGGCTTCGTGCCCGGCTCCGGCTTCGCGTCCGCCGCGTCTCCGACCGCCTCAGGCTTCGCGTCCGCCCCGGGCTTCGCGTCCGGCTCCGCTGCCGCGGAGGGCTCGCCCTCGGCGGCGGACACGGGCTCGGCGACGGAGTCGGCCTCGGTGTCCGTGTCGGCGTCCGTGTCTGCCTCGGCGTCCGCCGCCGGCTCGTCCTCGGCCTCGGCGTCGACCCACGCGGCCACCGCTGCGCGCAGCCGGCCGTCCCCGGGCTCGGCCGCCGCCTCCGCGTCGGACGCCTCCGCGCCCGCGTCCCGGCTCGTGCCGCCCTCGGCGGCTCCCGAGCCCTCCGAGGGCGCATCGGCCTTCCCAGAGGCCGTGGAGGCCGCCAGAGGCACGCCCTCCGGCTCGGCGGCGGTCTCCGCGTCGGCCTCGGAACCGGAAGCCGGGCCGCCGTCGGAACCGGAGCCGGCCCCGGAATCGGCGTTCGGCTCGGCCGCGGGCTCCTCCGCGGGCTCCGACCCGCTCTCCGGCTCACCCGCCGCGGTAGGGGATGTGGCCTCGGGCTCGCGCCGGGCGGCGTCCTCCGGCAGCCGGGGGCGGAAGACGGCGGTCGCCGTGTCGGACGTGGGGCCCGGATCGGCGCTCGCCTCCGTGTCCGCAGACCCGCCCGCGTCCGTGTCCACGTCCGCGTCCGTGTCCGCGCCGGGGTCACGGAACACGGCGAAGCGCGGGTCGCGCTCCTCCGCAGCCGTCCCCGACGACTTCCGCTGCTCCGTTTTGTCGGGGGACTCGCCCGCCACCGATGCCTCCTCATGCGCTGCGGGGCCACCCCGCGCTGTCCGAACCATCTACCAGTGTCCTGTGTGAACCCCTGGCCGAGCTGCTAGACGAGAACGACATACCTACTGGTTCCCCTACAAAGCAGGCAGGCGCTCTCGACAGACCAATGTGAGAGGGGTCACCCTGTCAGACATCCACGCGGGGAGGCATGGATGGGCAGGAGCCGCAGAACAATCCCGGAGGAGCTTTTGCTGCTCGCTCTGGACCCGACCACGGGTACCACAGCGCAGCCGCAGTCGCTCGACCTCGGCCTGGCCGGGGCACAGCTAGTGGAGCTGGCTCTGGCAGGACGGATAGCCCCTGACGGGGATCGTATCGCCGTGGTGATGCCACGGCCGACAGGAGATCCGACTCTGGACTCCGCACTGGAGCTGCTGCGCCGTCGTGGCAGCCCGGTTCGGGCGGTCCACTGGATCGGTGGGCCCCGCCTGGGGCTGCGCCAGATCTACCTCGCTCATCTGGAGCGGTGCGGCATGGTTCATGCCGTGGCGGGCCAGATGTGCGGAGTGCTGCCGACGACTCGCTACCAAGCGACGGAGACGGCGATCAGCCGGGACATCAGGAACCGGCTGGACAGCGCGATCCGTACCGGCGTACCGCCGGACCCCCGGACCGCGGCGCTCGCCGCACTGGCCCACGCGGTCGGACTCGGCAAGCATCTGTACCCCGGGAACGAGGGGCGCTCATCGCGCTCCCGGCTCCGGGACCTGATCAGGCACGACCCGATGGGCGGACTCGTGGCGCATGCCGTGATGGACGTCCAGAACGGCGTGGCCGTCCAGCCACGCCGTACGCAGCAGGCAGCGGGCGTTCCGTTGCAGCCGCAAGCACAGGCCCGTCGGGGCAGCATGGCGCACACCGCCGCGAGCTGACCGCAGGGGCCTGAGAACTGCACAACGCCGTACCGTCGTCAGTCGTCACAGGACCCGGTCCGGGAGCCGCACCACGCACGGGGCAGCCGGTAGTCACCACCACCGGCTGCCCCGTGCGCGTGCGCGCCCTCCCGCGCACCGGTGCGTACGCCCCCGCGCCCCGCGTGTGGCCGTTTCCCAGCGCGGCCGGGGCAAGGGGTGGCAATCTGCTGAGCAGTAGATACGCACAGCTACATAGCCGGAGGTGCCGTTTCCGTGCCGTCCAACGTCAACCCCACTGTCAGGCGACGCAGGTTGGGCCAGGAATTGCGCCGCCTGCGCGAACTCAAAGGCATGACGGCCGAGGAAGTGGCGGAGCGTCTGCTGGTCTCGCAGTCGAAGATCAGCCGTCTGGAGAACGGCCGCCGGTCCATCAGCCAGCGCGATGTCCGCGACCTCTGCGGGGTGTACGAGGTCGAGGACCACCGCATCGTCGACTCGCTGATGCAGATGGCGAAGGACTCCCGCCAGCAGGGCTGGTGGCACGCCTTCGGCGACATCCCGTACAGCGTCTACATCGGTCTGGAGACCGACGCGGAATCGCTGCGGGTCTACGAGCCGCAGATGATCCCGGGCCTGCTCCAGACCCGGGCGTACGCCGAGGCGTTGATCAGCGGCGCGCTTCCCGAGGCCCCTCCGTCGGACATCGAGAAGCGGGTCAACGTACGGTCGCGACGGCAGGACCGGGTCAACGCGCCGGAGAACCCGCTGCGCCTGTGGGCCGTGATCGACGAGTCGGCGCTGCGCCGGGTGGTCGGCGACAAGCAGGTGATGATCGACCAGCTGGAGCACCTCGTCGAGCAGTCCCAGCTGCCGCACGTCACCGTCCAGGTCCTGCCGTTCGACATGGGCGCCCACCCGGGCGTCAACGGCCAGTACGCGATCCTGGAGTTCCCGGACGCCGCGGACTCCAGCGTCGTCTACATCGAGGGCGTCACGAGCGATCTCTACCTGGAGAAGGCGAACGACGTGCAGCGCTACAGCGTGATGTACGAACACCTGCGGGCGCAGGCACTGAACGTGGAGCAGACCCGGGAGTTCATCAGCAAGATCGCGAAGTCGTACACGAGTTGACGCGTCGGAGCCGGCGCGTCGCATACGAGCCATTCCGGGAACGAGCGAGCGGGCGGCGCGATGATACACCGCCGCTCACTCGCCACGGAAGGCCTACCGGAGAAAGACCATCCGGTCGAGTGAACGGCCATCTCATGGGCGGGGCTTGGCGAGTAGCGTCGATCACGCCAATCGGAATCAGGTTGGTGCGACCCACCCAACTCTCTGAACCGGAGTGAACATGGCAATTCTTCAGGGTGCTACGGACACGTGGACGAAGTCGTCGTACTCCGGGGGCAACGGCGCGTGCGTCGAGGTCAAGTCCCCGGTCGCGCTCTCCATCGCCGTCCGCGACTCGAAGGCCCCCGAGGGCCCCTCGCTCACCTTCGTCCCCGGTGCGTGGAACGCGTTCGTGCGCGATGTCGCCGCGGGCACGATCAACGCCTGACCTCGCCCCACCGCAACACCCGCCTCACAGCACGACAGCTCGACAGCACCACCTGATGGAGCCCTCTCGACCGGTTCGCCGTCCTGGCCGAGGGGGCTCGGCACGATCCGGCGCCGATCCGCCGCGTCACCGCAGCCGGTCGACGTACCGGTCCGTCCCCGGGACGGTCGGCACGAACGGCGCGACGAGCTCGACCCGCCCGAGCCCCGCCTCCTCGACCGCCGCGTCCAGGCCCGTGAAGCACCGCTCCCAGCAGCTCCGCGGGTCCTCCTGGAGGAACCACAGCAGTGTCAGCCGGGTGTCGACCCCCTCGACCTGCTTCACATACGTCATCCGGTCGCCGGGCAGGGGCGTCGGCCGGAACACCGTGACCATGGCCGCGGGCGACCCCTTCAACCGCTTCGGAAGATGGCGCGAGCACAGCCACTCCAGCAGTTCCGCCCGCCGTTCGGGCCCCTCCGCGTCGACGACCTGGAGAACGAGGCCCGTGTACGGGTGGTCGAGCGCGTGGAAGTCCCGGGGTCCGGCGGCCCCGTCGCGGTAGACGGTGGCCTCGTGGTCCTGGAACGCCGTGAAGACGTGGGTCCGGTCCTGGTAGACCCGGCCGTCCCGGTTCAGCCGCTTGTTGATGGCGACGGTCCACTTCATGTGGTCGTCGTAGCGCCCCTCGGTCACCCAGTACGTCGACAGGTAGCACCCCGCGCCGACCGGCCGGGCCACCGCCGACTCCTCCGGATACCGCAGCTCCTGGAGGTCCTTGGTGGCCACCCAGCGCCGCCCGGCGAAGATCCACGGCATCGCCGTGGCCCCCGCGTAGTAGTGGTCGTCCTCGTACCAGCGGTTGTAGGCGTACTCATGGCCCGGATGCGGTTCGACCATGGTGATCAGGGCGTGCCCCGGGCGCACCCCGTACGGCCCGGCCGACGCCAGCTCCGCGTACCTCTCGCTCGCCGTCCCGTCTTCGCCCACCGTGTCTCCCTTCCCCTTCCATCGGCCCCCGCGCCCCCCTACTCTGACGGTCCGTCAGATAAACTGCCAGGGCCGGGAGGCGCCGATGTTGCTCGCGGGGAAGACCGTCATCGTGTCGGGTGTCGGGCCGGGGCTCGGGCACCGGGTCGCGGAGACCGTGGTCCGGGACGGCGGGCGTGCGGTGCTGGGGGCCCGTACGGCGGCGAATCTGGCCAGGTCCGCGGCGGAGATCGACCCGGACGGCCGGCACACCGCCCACCTCCCCACCGACATCACGGACGAGGCCCAGTGCGAGGCGCTGGCGGCGCTGGCGGTGGAGCGGTTCGGGGGGATCGACGCGGTGGTCCACGTCGCCGCCTGGGACAGCTACTTCGGCGGACTCCAGGACGCCGACTTCGCCACCTGGCAGTCGGTCATCGACGTGAACCTCCTGGGCACGCTGCGGATGACCCGGGCCTGCCTGCCGGCCCTGAAGGAGCGGGGCGGCTCGGTGGTGGTGATCGGCACCCAGTCCGCGGTGGCCGCGCCCTCCCAGGTGTGGCAGGCGGCCTACGCGGCGTCCAAGGGGGCGCTCACCTCGGCCATGTACTCGCTCGCCCGGGAGCTGGGCCCGGACCGGATCCGGGTCAACACGGTGCTGCCGGGATGGATGTGGGGGCCGCCGGTGCAGGCGTACGTCCGGTTCACGGCGGACACCGAGGGCGCACCGGAGTCCGAGGTGCTGGCCCGGCTCACCGAGCGGATGGCGCTGCCGGAGCTGGCCACGGACGGGGACGTGGCGGAGGCCGTCGCCTTCCTGGCCTCCGACCGGGCCCGGGCGATCACCGGCCAGTCGCTACTGGTCAACGCGGGCGAGCTGATGCGCTGACGCCCGCACCACGCGGCTCGCGCGGGCGCTCCGGGCCGCTGCCCGTCACCCCCTCGCACCGCTTCTCCCACGAGCGCCGCCGACGCCGCTGCCGCCGCTGCCGCCACTCGTACCACCGACACCGCTCCCGGCACTCGACCGCACGGCTCACGCCACTCGCGCTACCCGCGCCGCTCGTACACGAGCGCCCTCCCTCCCGACTTCTCGGCCGCACGGGACCCGCATCCCGTGCGGCCTTCGCGCGTCGCCGCGCACTCCCTGATCGTCTCCGCACAGCCTGACGAAGTGCCCGCCCATCGTGTGGCCGCTGTCACGTTCGCGACAACGCCCCACAAGGTCAAGAACGAGTAAAATCGTTCGCCTTGTTGACCTGCGTTCACATCTGTGACCGCAGTCAGCCTTGACCGCGCGCCCTCACAGGGGGTTCAATCCCCGAAGTCCCCGCTCCCGCAAGGGGATGCCGCTGAACGGCCGTACCGGCGAAGTGCGTTCCCGTTCACAAGGCGGACCCCTGGAGGGGGACATGAACAGTCTCGACTGGGCTGTACTCATCGGCTACTTCGGCGTGATGGTCGCGATCGGACTCTGGTCGCACCAACGCGTGGACAACGTCAGCGACTTCTTCACGGCCGGCGGCCGGATGCCGTGGTGGCTGTCGGGCATCTCGCACCACATGTCCGGCTACAGCGCGGTGATGTTCACCGGCTACGCGGGCATCGCGTACCAGTACGGGATCACGTCCTTCGTGACCTGGTCGCTGCCCATCGCCATCGGCATCTTCATCGGCGCGAAGCTTTTCGCCCCCCGGCTGAACCGGCTGCGCTCACGGCTCCACGTCGCCTCGCCCCTGGAGTACCTCAAGAACCGCTACAACATCCGGACCCAGCAGGCGCTCGCCTGGTCGGGGCTGCTGCTGAAGATCGTGGACGTCGGCGCCAAGTGGGCGGCCATCGCCACCCTGCTGTCCGTCTTCACCGGCCTCTCCATCACCCAGGGCATCCTGATCACCGGGGTCGTCACCGGGATCTACTGCACCGTGGGCGGGCTGTGGGCGGACGCCCTCACCGAACTGGGCCAGTTCATCATCCAGTTGTTCGCCGGGCTGGCGATGCTGTACGCCGTGATGAGGGAGCTCGACGGCTTCGCCACCCTGTGGACGGTCTGGGACGAGCTCCCGGAGGGACACGCGGACCCGACCGCGGGCCCGTACACGGTGACGTTCCTGATGGCGTTCCTGTTCATCAAGACCTTCGAGTACAACGGCGGCATGTGGAACCAGGCCCAGCGGTACATGGCGACCGACTCGGCCGCCTCCGCCACCCGGTCGGCACGGCTGTCGGCGCTCCTGTGGTTCGTCTGGCCGCTGGTGCTGTTCTTCCCGATGTGGGTCGCTCCGCTGCTGGTCGACGCCCAGAAGCCGGACGCCTCCGACAGCTACGCCCTGATGACCGAACAGCTGCTGCCGCACGGCCTGTTGGGCCTGGTCATCGTCGGCTTCTTCTCGCACACGATGGCCATGTGCTCCTCCGACGCCAACGCCATCGCGGCCGTCTTCACCCGGGACATCGCCCCGACGCTCTCCAAGGCGGCGCGCGGCTGGAACGAACGCGCCGGGCTGATCGCGGCCCGCTGGACCACCGTGGCCTTCCTCGCACTGTCGATGGCCATCGCGACCCAGATCAACTCCCCCGCGTTCAAGGACATCATCACCGTCGTGATCAAGTGGGTCGCCGGGCTGATGGGCCCGATCGCGATCCCGTTCATGCTGGGTCTGCTGCGCCCGTTCCGGAAGTCCGGGCCGACGGCGGCACTGGTCAGCTGGGCCTCGGGACTGTTCGCCTTCTGGCTGGTCAACTACCCGATCCACTGGTCCGTCGAAGGCGGGGTGCCGCTCCAGTACCAGGTGTCCGTGCCGCTCGCCGTCTCGCTCGTGCTCTACGTCCTGATCGGCCAGGTCAAGCCGGAGGACACCCCGGAGCGGGACGCGCTGCTGACCCGGATCAACGAGGGGGACGGGGGCGGCGAGCCGGACGGTACGGCGACGGCCGCCGAGATCCCCGCCCAGGACGGGGGCCCGGCCCCCGCCCCCCGACCGCGCGGATAGCCGGAGCCGCCCGGCCGGGCGGGTGGGCCGAAGCTGCCCGCCCCGCCCCGGCCGTGCGGGCGGTCGGGCGGGCTGTCAGGAGGCCGGCCGGCGCGGTCGGGCGGTCGGCCCGCCCCGCGCGTCAGCCCCGCGGGTAGCGGGCCAGCCAGCCCGGAGCGACGGCGGCCGGGCTGTGCAGGGCGGGACCCTGGGTCATCTCCATCGCGAAGTCGTCGGCCAGTTCGAGGAGCGTGGCCCGCCCCTCCAGCTCCGCGAGCCAGGCCGGCGGCAGCGCGGTCTCGCCGTGCAGCGCCCCGAGCAGTGCCCCGCAGACCGACGCGGTGGCACGGGAAGGGCCGCTGTGGTTCACCGCGAGCCGCAGCCCGTGCCGGACGTCCTCGCTGACCAACGCGCAGTACACGGCACCGGCGAGGACCTCCTCGGCGGCGTCGCTCGCGCCGAGCGCCTCGATCAGTGCCGGGCCGGGAATACCCTGCCGCACGGAGCCCAGGGCCTCCCGCAGCGCCTCGGTCACCGGCTCGTGGCCCGGACGCTCGGCCAGCAGCGCCAGGACGTTCTGCACGGCCCCGTCCAGGCTCTCGCCCCGCGCGAGGCCGTGCACCAGTACGGCGAAGGCTCCGGCGGCCAGCTGGGCCGCGGGGTGACCGTGGGACTGGGCCGCGCACTCGACGGCCAACTGGAGCACGAGCCCCGGCTCCCAGCCCACCAGCAGCCCGAACGGCGCGGACCGGGTGAGGGCCCCCGCGTCCCGGGCGGTGGGGTTCTTCGGCTGGTCGAGGGTCCCCATGACGGAGTCGCCGAAGCCGCCCAGGCACTCCCGGGTCGGCTCGCGACGGGCGTACAGCCACTCCTCGGCGGCCAGCCAGCCGTTGTCCTCGCGCCGCTCGTCGGGCCCCCAGTCGTGCTGGGTGGCGGCCCAGCGCAGATGGGCGCGGTGCACGTCGCTGGGCGGGTGCCAGGCCCCGGTGTCCCGGCGGACCTGGGCGCGGATCAGCCCGTCGACGGTGAACAGGGTCAGCTGGGTGAGGGAGGTGACGGCGCCGCGTCTGCCGTGCGCGGGGACGTAGTCGACGACCCCCTCGACGCCGTGGGCGGCCCGGATCTCCTCCAGCACCAGCCCGCTGACCCCGGCCCCGAGCGCGTCCCCGACGGCCCCGCCGAGCAGGGTCCCGCGGACCCGGCTGCGGAAGTCCTGCTGTTCGGCCCGGCCCCAGACCGCCGTGGTCCCTGTGCTCACCCCGCCCCTCCCCGTCACCACGTGCTCGCCGCGCGGGCCTCCGCGGGCGACCGCGCAAGCACTGTAATCGAACGGGAACGGGCGGTAGAGGGGGCGACCTGGGTACGTACGGGTATGTCGACGGACGTCCTTGAGGTCGTTTTTGGGCGGTGGTCGGGGGCGGTGGACGGTGGGACGGGGGGCGGTGGGCGGACGGGCCCGCGCGGCTCGGAGTCCGTCCGTCACGATCCGGCAGGCCCCTGCCGGCCCGCGAACCGCCGCGGCGCGCGAAAGCCGCGCGCGGCTTCCTGGTCACCCCTCCGCCGCCAGCCGCCTCCGCTGCGCCCGCGCCCACGCGTAGTCCGGGTCCAGCTCCAGCGCCCGGTCCAGGTCCGCCAACGCCTCCGGGACCCGGCCGAGCGCCTCCAGGGCGAGGGCCCTGCTGCCGTACGCCCAGGCGTAGTCCGGGTCCAGGGCCAAGGCCCGGTCGTAGCAGGCGACGGCCTCCCCGGGCCGGTCCGTCGCCCGGTACACCTCGCCCCGCTCCCCCTCCGTTCCGGCCTGCCCGGGCGACAGCTCCTCGGCCCGGTCCAGATCGGCGAGGGCGCCCACCGGATCGCCCAGGACGGTGCGGACCCGGGACCGCCTCACCAGCGCCCAGGCGTACTCCGGCCACAGCGCGATCGCCCGGTCGAAGTCGTCGAGCGCCTCCTCGTGCCGGCCCAGCGCATGGCGGACCAGGCCGCGGCTGCCCAGCGGCACGGCGTCGGACGGGTCGAGGGCGTGCGCCCGGTCCAGTACGGTCAGGGCCTCGGCAAGGCGCCCCATCCGCCGGTACGTCTCCCCGCGCTCGCGCACCGCCCAGGCCCAGGCGGGCGCGATCTCCTCGGCCCGGTCCAGATCGGCGAGGGCCTCCTCGTGGCGGCCGAGCGAGCGCAGGATCACCGCCCGGCCCTGGTGGGCGCGTTCGCTGCGCGGGTCCACGGCGATGGCCCGCCCGTGGTCGGACAGCGCGGCGTCGAGCTCCCCGGCGCGGAACCGGTCCCAGGCGCGCACCACGAGGGCGGCGGCCCGGTCGGTGTCGGTCAGCTCGGCCCGGGTCAGCAGGAGCCCGAGGGCGGCGGTGGGCCGGGGACCGTGGTCCGTTATGGCGGCCAGCAGGTCCCTGCCCCAGTCGCGCAGTACGGCGTTGTCGGCGTCCTCGCCCGCCTCCGCGAGGGTCCGGGCCCAGTGCCGGGCGCGGGACGGGGCCTGCCCGCACAGCTCGATCCCGGCGCGCAGGGCCTCGGGCAGCGCGGTCCGGGGGCGGGCGCAGAGCCGGTGGTAGAGCACGTCCAGGGCCGCCCGCCGCCAGGGCTGCTCGGCCCAGAGGCGCTCCGGGTCGATGCCCTCGGCCGCCGCGTCGCGCCGGGCGACGAAGGCGTCGGCCAGCCGGTCGTGCGCGGCCTTCCACCGGCGTGGCGACCCGGTGCGCTGGAGGCGGAGCATCGGGGCCCGGACGACGGCGTGGTAGCGGGAGTGGCCGGAGTGCCGCTCGGCGACGAACGGCAGCTCGTGCAGCCAGTCGTAGAGATCGGGCACGGCGTGCGGCCCGTTCCTCGGCGCGGCCACGGCGACGGCGACCAGGTCCTCGTCGAACCGGCGGGGCAGCGCGCAGGCGAGCGCCGCCGCCCGCCGCGCCGGGTCGCTCTCCCCGGCCAGGAAGCGCTCCACGGCGGTGGCGTTGGCCTCGCCGGCCGCCCCGGGGTTGGCGGCGAGCGTGGAGACCAGGACCGGCAGCCCGCCGGAGAGCCGCAGCACCTCCCGTACGACGGACTCCGTCACCACCCCGCGACCGTGCAGGAGTTGGCGCGACTCCGCCTCGGTGAACGGACCGAGCGGCACGTCGGCGACCAGCCGGCTCCGGTCGCCCCAGTGGACGGGGTCGAGGCGGCGCTGGCCGGCCAGGGTGAGCACGAGGTTGGCGGGCAGGTCCCCGTAACGGCCGGGGGTCAGCAGGTCCGCGAGCCAGCGGTCCAGTTGGGGTGCGGTGCGCTCGTAGGTGTCCAGGAAGAGGGCGATCCAGGGCACGGTGTCCGCGACCCGGTCCAGCTCGGCGACGAAGACCGGGGTGAGGACCCGTACCGGTTCCGCCAGCAGCAGCGCCTCCTCCTGCTGCCGGGCCCGGCCCCCGAAAACCGCCCGCAGTCCGCCCGCGCCGCGCGCCACGACCGCCGGGTCGATGCCCCCGGCGAGCGCCCCGACGACGGGGATCGCCCCGGCCGCGATCAGCCCGGCCTGCGCGGCGGCGAGCGCCCCGGGGGAAGGGGCCCCGCCCGGCGTTTCGCTGTCCGCCGCGAGCCGGCCGGCCGCGTCGTGGCGCGCGCGCCGATAGGTAGCGAGCAGCCGGTCCAGCGCCTTGAGCGGGTGGCCCTGCTCGGCGAACTGGGCGGCGAAGTCGGCGAGTACGTCCGGCACGGAGTCGGCGCTCTCGTCGACCGACGCGGTCAGCGCCCCGAACTCCCCCGCCGCCTCGCGCCATTCCCGTACGAGCGAGGTCTTGCCGACCCCGGCGTTGCCCCGCACATGGAAGACGAACCGGTGCCGGGGGTCCTCGGGCGGCAGCGCGAAGTTGGTGCGGTAGAGGCCGAGTTCGGCCTGCCTGCCGACGAAGGCGGCGCGCCGCTGCCCTTCGACGATCTGCTGGAGCGAGAGGCGGCGGGGGCTGGGCGGGGGCATGGGGCCAGTGTGTCAGCGGACCCGGGCATTCGGGAGCGGGAGGCCGGGAGCGGGGTGGCCGCGGGCCGGATGGCCGGGAGGCCGGGAGCGGGGTGGCCGCGGGCCGGATGGCCGGGAGGCCGGGAGCGGGGTGGCCGCGGGCCGGATGGCCGGGAGGCCGGGAGGGGGGTGGCCGGGCCTCGGACGGGTGGGCCGCGGGAAGGCGGGCCACGGGAGGCCGGGGAACGGGCGGGGCCGGGCCACGCGCCCGGGCCACCGGGCCCGGCAGGCCCCCCACCGCGTCCGCACTGTCCCGATACGCACGCAATAGCCCGCCGGTGCGACGGAGAGACGGCCCCGATATCCCCCTCCTGGAAGCTCGTCGCAGTGCTCGGGAGGCCGGGCCCGACAAGGCGGGGGGAAGCAGGCGTGACTACGCAGGGCAGCCGTCCCACGGGCGACGTGGTGGTCCAGAAGTACGGCGGCAGTTCGCTCGCCACCGTGTCCCAGGTACGTCAGGTCGCCGACCGGGTCGGCGCGCTCGCCCGCTCCGGGCGGCGGGTGGTGGTCGTGGTCTCCGCACAGGGCGACACCACCGACGAGCTGGTCGGCCGGGCGGAGGCGGTCAACCCGCGGCCGGCGGGCCACGAACTCGACCAGTTGCTCGCCACCGGCGAGACCGCCTCCGCGGCGCTGATGGCGATGGCCCTCCAGCGGGGCGGACTGGCGGCGACCGCGCTGTCCGGCGCCCGCAGCGGCGTGCTCGCCACCGGGCCGCACGGCGCGGGGGTCATCGTCGCGGTCGACACCGACCAGTTGCGCACGCTCCTGGACGCCGGGCGGACCGTGGTGCTCGCCGGTTTCCAGGGCGTCACCGCCGAGGGCGACATCATCACGCTCGGCCGCGGCGGTTCGGACACCACGGCCGTCGCGGTCGCGGCCGAACTGCGCTCCGGCCACTGCGAGATCTACAGCGACGTGCCCGGCGTGTTCACCGCTGACCCGCGCGTCGTCCCCGACGCCCGGCTCATGCCCGACATCGACATCGACGTGATGACCGAGATGGCCTTCGCCGGAGCCCGGGTCATGCACGCGCGGGCCGTCGAACTGGCCGCCCTCTACGACGTCGACATCCTCGTGGGCCGGTCGACGGCCACGCGGACCGGCACCCGTATCCATCGACGAGACGGAAACGACATGCTTGAGGACAGGACGGCGGTGTCGGCCGTCGTCCACGACGCCGACATCGCCCGGATCACCCTGCGCACCCACGACACCCCCGACCCCTCCGCCGACGTCTTCCGGTTCCTGGCGAAGGAGTCCATCCCCGCCGACATGACCACGGTCTCCTCCGCGCCCGACGGCGGCTTCTCGCTCGGTTTCACGGTGCGCCGCTCGCACGCGGCGGACGTCGGGCGGTCGTTCAGCGACCTCATGGCCCCGCGCCCGCACGGGGTCGAGGTCGAGGACCAGGTCGCCAAGGTCTCGATCGTCGGCCAGGGCCTGCTCAGCCGGCCCGAGTACGCGTCCCGGATGCTGGCCTCGCTCGTCGGCTCCGGCATCAGCGCCCGGTCGCTGACCGCGTCCCAGCTGCGGGTCTCGGTGACGGTGCCCCGCTCCGACGCGGTCCGCGCGGTGGGCCTGCTGCACAGCGAGTTCGGCCTCGGCGCCGAGGCGGGCGCGGTGCCCGCAAGCCTGACTCCCCGGCCCTGAACCCGGCCGGAAAACCCTCCGCCGATGCTCTCCGGCGATACCCGACAGGAGCACTGATGGCCCCGAACGCGCCCTTCGCCAGGAGTCTGCGACTCCAGCGGCTCCATCACCACGACCCCGACCGGCTGTTCATCGTGCCGCTCGACCACTCGATCACCGACGGCCCGCTGAGCCGTGCCCACCGCCTCGACCCGCTCGTCGGCGAACTGGCCTCCCACCACGTCGACGGGATCGTCCTGCACAAGGGCTCGCTGCGCCACGTGGACCCGGAGTGGTTCACGCGGACCTCGCTGATCGTGCACCTCAGCGCCAGCACCGTGCACGCGCCCGACCCGAACGCCAAGTACCTGGTGTCGAGCGTCGAGGAGAGCCTGCGCATGGGCGCGGACGCGGTGAGCGTCCACGTCAATCTCGGCTCCGAGGGGGAACGCCACCAGATCGCGGACATGGCGGCGGTCGCGGAGGCCTGCGACCGCTGGAACGTACCGCTGCTGGCGATGATGTATCCGCGCGGCCCCAAGATCGACGACCCGCGCGATCCGGCGCTCGTCGCCCATGCCGTCCAGGTGGCCGTGGACCTCGGCGCCGACCTGGTCAAGACGCTGTACGTCGGATCGGTCGCGGCGATGGCCGAGATCACCGCGGCCTCGCCCGTTCCGGTCGTCGTGGTCGGCGGACCGCGCGACAGTGACGAGAGCCGGATCCTCGCCTACGTCGACGACGCGCTGCGCGGCGGCGCGGCCGGTGTCGCCATGGGCCGCAACGTCTTCCAGGCCCCTGATCCCGGCGCGATGGCGGACAAGCTCTCCGACCTCATCCACAACAGCGGCACCAGGGGCGCGGCCCGGGCTCCGGCCGGCGCCGCCGCCGGAGCCGCCTGATCCGGCCGACGTCAGCGCCCGGAACCGCACCACGAGTCCCCGTTCACCGTCCCATCGCCACTGAGGAGTTCTCTCATGTCTTCGTCTCCGTCTCCGTCTCCGTCCTCGTCGTCCTCGTCATCTGCGTCCTCGTCGGCTTCGTCGTCGCCTTCGTCGTCGTCGAAGCTGACCTGGCTCGACATCCGTTCCGTGGGCGAGGCCCGTGCCGCCATCGTCCAGGAGGCCCTGCACCACCGGGTGGAAGCGCTGGTCGCCGACGACCCCGCCCACCTCGCGGACCTGCCGCCCACCGTGGCCAAGGTCCTGCTGGTGGTGGGGAAGCAGATCCCGGAGGAGTTCGGCGAGGCGACGGTCGTCGTCGTCGACCCGTCGAAGCACGGTGTGACCCCCGCCGAACTGGCGCTCAAGCACCCGGAGATCGAGTTCGGGCGGTTCGTGGAGATCATCGACGCGCCGACGCTGGAGGACGCCTGCGAGTCCTCGCGGACCGAGAAGTGGTCCGTCCTGCTGTTCCGCGACCCGACCAAGATCCCGCTGGAGATCGTGATCGCCGCCGCCGCGCGCGCCTCCGGTTCGATGGTGACCATCGCGCAGGACCTGGAGGAGGCGGAGATCCTCTTCGGCGTGCTGGAGCACGGCTCGGACGGCGTGATGATGGCCCCGAAGACGGTCGGTGACGCCGCCGAGCTGAAGCGGATCGCCGAGGCCGGCATCCCCAACCTCAACCTCACCGAGCTGCGCGTCGTGGAGACCAGCCACATCGGCATGGGCGAGCGGGCCTGCGTGGACACCACCACGCATTTCGGCGAGGACGAGGGCATCCTGGTCGGCTCGCACTCCAAGGGCATGATCCTCTGCGTCAGCGAGACCCACCCGCTGCCGTACATGCCGACCCGGCCGTTCCGCGTCAACGCCGGCGCCATCCACTCGTACACGCTGGGCAGGGACGAGCGCACGAACTACCTGAGCGAACTGAAGACGGGCAGCAAGCTCACCGCCGTCGACATCAAGGGCAACACCCGGCTGGTGACCGTGGGCCGCGTGAAGATCGAGACCCGCCCGCTGATCTCCATCGACGCCGAGGCCCCGGACGGCCGGCGCGTCAACCTGATCCTCCAGGACGACTGGCACGTCCGGGTCCTCGGCCCCGGTGGCACGGTCCTCAACAGCACCGAGCTGAAGCCCGGCGACACGGTCCTCGGCTACCTGCCCGTCGAGGACCGTCACGTCGGCTACCCGATCAACGAGTTCTGCCTGGAGAAGTAGTCTCCGCCCGGGAGTTCGGCTCCCGCCCGGCCCCGGCCGCGTCGCCCGGTTCTCCCCCGGCGGCGCGGCCGGCGTCCGTGCGCGTGCGGGCCGCCGCGACGACGGGCACCAGGAGCACGGTGACGGCGCCGAGGACGCCGCCGAGGGCGAAGACCAGGAACCCCCCGCTTCCCAGCCCGCGGGCGACGAGCGCGCCGCCGAGCATCGGACTGACCACCGCGCCGAGCCGTCCCACCCCGGTGACCCAGCCCAGGCCCGCGGCGCGGTCGGCGGCGGGGTAGAAGCGCCCGGCGACCGCGTAGACCATGGTGCTGGCGCTGAACAGCCAGATGCCGGTGAAGGCGACGACCGCGTAGGTGAGGGCCAGCGAGGGGCCGGTGGCCAGCAGGGCCAGCCCGGCCGCCGTCAGCAGGAACCAGCAGGTCGCGACGCGGACGGCGCCGAACCGGTCGGCCACCCGTCCGGCGACCGGCATGCCGACGATGCCGCCCGCGTTGATGACCATGAGCAGGGCGACCGAGGTCGACAGGCCGTAGCCGGCGGAGCGCATCAGCTGCGGCAGCCAGGTGGAGATGCCGTACACGAGCAGCAGCCCGCAGAAGGAGGCGGCCCACAGCAGCAGCGTGGCCAGGGCGCGGCCGGGCGCCACGAGGTCGCGGACCGCGCGCAGCCGGCCCGAGGCCCCGGCGGCCGGCGCGTCCGCGGCGGACGGCGCGGGAAGTCCGTACCGTTCGGCGGTCAGGCGCGCCTGCTCGAACCGGCCGCGGGCGTAGAGCACGCCCGGCGACTCCGGCAGGTGGCGCAGCAGCAGGGGTACGGCGATGATCGCGGGCAGCACGCCCGCCGCGAAGGGCCACCGCCAGCCGTGGTCCGGGGCGAGTGCGAGGCCGAGGCCCGTCGCCGCCATGCCGCCCGCGTGGTAGGCGGTCATCAGCACTCCGGTGGCCAGGGCCATCCGCCGCGGCGGTGCGAACTCCGCCACCACGGTCAGGCAGATCGGCATCAGGCCGCCGAGGCCGAGGCCGGCCAGGAACCGGCCGGCTCCGAACGGGAGCGGGTCACCGGCCAGCGCGCAGACGCCGGAGCCGGCGGAGAACAGGAGCACGCACCAGACCAGGACGGTGCGTCTGCCGATCCAGTCCGTGATGGTGCCGGCGGCGAGCGCGCCGATGAGCATGCCGAAGGTGGTCCAGCTGCCGATCCGGCCGGCCGCCGCGGCGTCGAGGCCAAAGGCGGTGTCGTCGAGCATGTACGGCATGACGGCGCCGTAGACCGTGACGTCCAGTCCGTCGAAGAAGACGAGGAGCCAGCACAGGGCGAGTACTGCGTACACGGTGTCTCTCCCGGTTCGTTGCGGTGGAGGTGCGGGGCGGTGAAGGCGCGGTGGGTACCAGAACGCGGCGGCGCCGGGCAGCGGTGATCCGCTGTCCGGCGCCGCCGCGTGGGTGCGGGGCGCGGGGGGCTACTGGTCGTAGGTGTAGAACCGCGTGTGGTCGAGCAGGTCCGCGGGCGTCTTGGTGTGCCAGGGTCCGAGCGGGGTGTTGAGGTCGGGCACGTCCTGGGTCGGCACGGTCGGCAGGTAGTGGGGCACGTCCGGGTGGCGTGCCTGCCACAGGGCCCAGCAGCGGTCGATCATGCAGTGGTTGAGGAAGAACACCGGGTCGTTCGGCGAGCCGATGTACATCATGTGGCCGCCGGTCCACACGTGCGCGGCGCCGTGCAGCTTGCCGAGCCTCGGCTCCCAGGCGAACTTGGTGTAGCCCTCCAGGTGGTTGCGGAAGCTCTCGTACGGCGGGGTGCCGCCGGAGGTGTGGTTCCACGGCGGGCAGTCGTAGACGGTGAGGTCGAGGGTCTGCTCCAGCTCCTGCGGGGTCGGCAGGTCCGGGGTGAGCGTGCCGAAGTCCCGTACGAGGTAGTCGCGGTCGTCGTGGGTGTAGTTGCCGTTCAGGGCCGGATCCTCGGGGCCTTCCGGGATGACGCTGATGTTGAGCTTCCAGCCGTTGCGGCGGGCGAAGGGCCCGGTCATGACGCGGCGGTCGCCGGGCCGGCCGTTGCCTCCCATGAACGTGTCGGACCAGAGCGGTGAGTTCTCGCCGTGGTCGGTGGTCCAGTCCCAGTAGGGCAGGGTGACGCGCGGGTCGACCTTCTGGAGGGCCTGTTCGAACTTCAGCAGGTACTGGCGGTGCCACGGCAGGAACCCCGGGTTGACGTGGCCGAGGCGCTTGCCGGTCTCCTTGTCGAGGTAGTCCGTGGAGTTGATCTGTATGTGGAGCTTGACGAACCGGTCGTAGATGCCGCGCCTCTTGATCTCCAGGACCGCGTGGACGAACCGGCGTTTCTCCTCGGCCGTCATGGTGAGGTGGTTCTTGCGTACGTGGACCATCGCTGGGTTTCCTTCGCTGCGGGGCCGGTTCCGGAGGGGTCAGAGGTGCGTGACGTGGGTGCCGTGCGTGGAGGGCTGGAGTGCGGCGCCGCGCAGTTCCTCGACGGCGCGCCGGGCCGCGTGCAGCGGGGTGGGGGCCATCTCGTAGTGGCACATGGAGCTGAGGTAGGCGTCGTCGGCGAACTTCATGATGTGGAGCGGCCGGCCGTCGATGAACACACCGCCGCCGTCCGCCGGAGCGGCGACCCGTATGGACCGGCCGAGATAGCGCTCGGTGTGCTCCCGGCCCCGGCCGGTGGCCTTCGCCGGTGCGGCGGCGGCCTCGGCGGCTCCCTCGCCTTCGCCGCCGCTCAGCAGGGGGACGGCGGCCGCGGCGGCGAGCGCCGCCCCGGTGGTGGCCATGACCATTTCTCGCCTGTTCATGGGCATGCGGACTGCCTTTCTGACGGTGTCGTGCGGTGCGGAGGGTGGGCGGGAGGGGTCAGCGCCGGGCCACGACGCCCTTGGGCTCCAGCAGGAACTGCGTGTAGTTGTCGTCGTGCGGGATTCCGGGGGTGGCGGTCCAGGGCAGGACCGGCCCGCGCGTCACCTTGCGGACGCTCGGCTCCCGTACGGCGGCCTCGACCAGTTCCTCGCGGTCGGTGAGCAGGTTGAGGACGAGGGAGTCGCGGAGCGGCTCCACGCCGTCGGCCTCCGCCCACGGGGCCACCACGACGAACGGGAAGGGCAGTTCCGTGCCGACCGCCGGATGGTCGGCGCGGTCGGCGGAGAGGACGACCGGCCGCGGCAGGAACGAGCCGTCGGGCAGCTCCACGACGGTCTCCGGATCCCCGGCGCGGGCGCTGTGGTCGGTGAGCGAGGCGCGGAGGGCGGCGACCTGTTCGCGCAGCCCGTCGGCGCGGGCCCGGTTCACCACCAGGAGCGTCGCCGCTTCGTCGGTGGCCGGCAGCGAGGGCAGCCGCGCGAGCCGCTCCGCGAGCCGGTCGGCGACCTCCTCGACCGGTCCGGTGGTCAGGACGGCCGAGAGGTTGGTGCAGCGGGTGCCGCCGTCGAAGGAGGCGGAGAGCGCCAGGTGGTCGATGACGGCGTCGTCCGGGGCCCGGTCCAGGAACGCTTTGGTCCGGCCGGGTCCCCGGACCGCCACCGATTCCCGCTGGTGCCAGGTGGCGACGGCGCTGTCACCGCCGTAGACGATGCCCCGGTCGGCCTCCCGCAGCAGGTATGCGCCGACCTCGCGCGAGCACGGCAGGAACGCGGCCCGGTCGGGCGGCAGGCCCGCCGCGGTCAGTGCGGCGAGCAGCCGGGCCGGGGTGAACGGGTCGCGGCTGCCCGGCTTGACGAGCACGCTGTAGCCGTGGAACAGGGCCTGCGCCCAGGAGATGTTGGGCACCGGGTGGTTGCTCGCCATCACCGCGGCGAAGGTCCTTCCGCGCGGCACCCAGCGGGTGTCGAAGCCGTCGCCGAAGCCGGTGGCCGGCAGTTCGGCGGCGGTGGTCGCCGGGAGGGCGCGCAGTTCGCCGGTCAGGTCGGTGACGGCCTGCTCGACGGCGGTGGCGGTGAGGCCGGTGGCGTGGCAGACCCGCCTCGCGTACTCCCGCGGGGTCTCCCCGTCCAGTGTCGCGGTGGCGAACAGCCGGGCCGCTTCGGTGAACACCTCGGAGGCGGGCGGTCTGCCGTCCGCGTGTGCGCGGATCTCGTTCAGCGCGGCGACCGCGAGGAGCCGGGGCGCGGTCCCGACGTCGGCGAGGTCGCCGCCGAGGACGCTCGGCAGCCGGGTGCGGTCGGAGCTGGCGACCAGGCGACCGCGGACGCGCGGATCGAGGACGACGGCGGGGGGTGCGACGGTGCTCATCAGTAGACCCCCTCGATGATGGCCACGTCGTCGAGGCTGCGGTAGGTCTGCACGTCGGCGAGGCCGTCCACGGTCGAGCCTTCCCCGGGCTCGACACGGATCGCGGTGTCCCGTTCCAGGACGTTGGGCAGGAACATCTCCTCCGAGACCAGGTGGAGCCGGACCCGGCCGCGTTCGCCGTACGCCACCGGCGTGCCGTCCTCGTCCACGAGGTGGAGGCGCGTGGTCTCGGGGTACGGCTCGAAGACGCAGCGGTGGGCGTCGCCGGGCCGGCCCGACCGTTGCGGGGCCACGCCCATCAGGCTGTTGCCGTAGACGCCGACCACGCTCGCCGCCGGGAAGAAGACGTCGTCGAGCTGGGTGAGGGTCTCCCGGCTGATGGACGTTCCGGCCCAGATGATCGCGCGGACCCCGGAGCGCACCAGCTCGTACAGGCGCGGTCTGGCGCAGATCGCCTCCAGGAGCGGCGGGGTGGTGTTGAGCACCGCGATCTCCTGGCTCTCCAGGATGGTCTCCGCCTGGTCCAGCAGGTGCTGGACGTACGCTTCGGACTCCTCGCCGCGCCCCTGCGACAGGAGCCGCTTCACCCAGCGCGGGTCGAGGTCGACGGTGTAGAAGACGCCGCCGCCGAGCGCGGCGTAGCGGGCCGTGTCGAATCCGATGACGTGCGGGCCGCCGGGCCCCAGGTGCAGCCAGTTGCCGTCCGCGGGGACGCCGTTCGCGATCAGCCTCTCCCGCGCCCACTCGGTCACCAGCGACCGGTAGCCGCTGTCCACGATGCGCTTGGGCGATCCGGTGGTGCCGCCCGAGTCGTAGACCCGGAAGGGGCGGTCGGACAGTCCTCGGGGGATCAGGTCCTGGGCCGGTACGGAGCGGAGTTCGGCGCTGACGTCCGGGAAGCGGGTCAGGTCGGCCAGGCCCCGGACGTCGGTGACGGGATCGAAACCGAGCCCGGCCAGCTTTCCCAGCCAGAACGGCGAGCCGGTCTCGGCACCGAAGTGCCAGGCCATCAACTTCACTACGTGACTGTCGAATTCGGGATCATCGATGAGGCTCATGTCGGTCTTCCGCTCTCCTGATCACGGGGCAAGGGCGGTACGGCACCCATCGTGCGGGCGGGGCCTATCGGCCACGTATCGCCCGGGTGTCGTGAAACGTGTCCGCGGGTCGGGGAACGCTTCCGCCCGCACGGCGCCCGGAAGCGGCGCCGTGCGGGCGGTCGGGGTCCCGCCGCGGTCAGGGGGTGCGCCGCCCCAGGGTGAAGGCGACCAGGGCGGCGATCAGCGGGAAGAGGGCGACCACGCCGAGCGCCGTGGCGAGCGACATCGACTTCGCCAGGGCGCCCGCGGTGGCGCTGCCGACGCCGCCGCCGACGAAGAACGTGAGGTTGAGCAGCCCCATCGCCCCGCCGCGCCGGGCCGGTTCGATGTGTCCCGACATCAGCGCGGTGGTGAAGACCTGGGTGACGGAGAACGCGGAGAAGCCGAGCGAGGCGCCGAGGATCAGCAGCAGCACGCCGGAGCCGGCGAGGGCCGCGGCCAGCGCCGCGGCGAAGGCGAGCGAGACGGCGGCGAGGAGCCGGTTGCCGTGGTCGCCCGCGGTGAGCCGGCCGGCCAGCCTGGAGAGGACCGCGCCGACGACCGCGCCGGGCAGCAGCCAGACGCCGACCGACAGGACGCTCCAGCCGTGGTCGCGGACGAGGAGCTGCGGGACGGCGTACATCGCGGCGAACAGGCCGCCGTACACGCCGATGCCGATCACGGCGGCCTTCAGGAACACGCGGTCGGTGACGAGGGCGCGGGGCACGAAGGAGGAGTCGCTGCCGCGGGTGCGCCAGGTGAGCCCGGCGGCCGACAGGACGAGTACGGCGGCGGTGGCGACCACCAGCGGGGTGCTCAGCGCGAGGGCGGAGGACTGGATCAGCACGAGGAACGACATGGCGGTGAGCGTCAGCAGGGCGGCGCCTGGCAGGTCCATCGAGCGGCCGGAGTTCTTGCGCGCGGGCGCCCCGGCCAGGCACAGCGGGACGACGAGCAGGGAGAGCGCGGGCAGGACCAGGGCGATGCGCCAGGTGACCCACTCGGTGAAGACGCCGCCCGCCAGGGTGGCGCTGGCGGAGAAGATGGCCATCGTCGCCCCGAATCCGGCGAAGACCTGCGGCCGCCTCTCCGGCGGCACCGAGGCGGTGAGCGCCATGGCGCAGGCCGCCATGGCGCCGGAGCCGGCGGCCTGGACGAAGCGCCCGGCCACCAGGACGCCGAGGTTGGGCGCGACGAGGCAGATGACGGCGCCGGCCGCGAGGGCCAGCGAGCCGAGCAGCAGGGCGGCGCGGACGCCGCGGGTGTCGGCGAGGCGGCCGAACAGCGCGGTGCCGACGCCGAGGGCGAGCGCGTGGGCCGTCAGGACCCAGGCCGTGGCGGTGGAGGAGGCGTCGAGCGAGGACGCCACGTCGGGCAGGGCCACTCCGGCGGCGGTGACGCCGAAGACGACCGGGCCGAACAGGGCGCCGTAGCGCAGCCCGTCCGAGCGGGCTCCCGGAGGGGAGACGGTGCCGGCGGCCGCGGTCGAAGCGGCCTCGTGCGTGGTCATGAATGGACTCCCAATCTTGACGAGTACCTGCCAAATGACGAGCGGCTCCGGTCGGCAGGACGCCCACGGGGGCCGCTCGTCGATACGGGCGGGCAAAGGGCGCCCGCCCTACGGAAGGGGCGCGATGTTGTGGTTGAGCCGGAAGAGGTTGCCGGGGTCGACCGCGGCCTTCACGCGCGCCAGCCGGCCGAGGGTCTCCGGGTCGAAGCACTCCGCCGCCGAGCCCGCCGTGTCCGCGCCCGCGAGGAAGTTCAGATAGCGGCGGCCCGTGCCCCAGGGCTCCATCGCCCCGAGGACCACGTCCGGCGAGTCCGGGGGCGAGAGCGTCGCGAGGGTGAACGCGCCGTCGCGGGCGCCGACCGCGTTGGGCACCTCGGCGGGCCGGGAGAGCGCACCGCCCAGGTGCCGCACCTCGACCATCAGATCGCCGCACGACGAACCGGCCCCGGCCGCCCGCAGCAGCGCCTCCATGGCGTCGGAGCCCAACTCCCGCAACACGATGTTGCGTTCGTGGTAGGGCAGGGGATGCACCGGATCCTGGTGGATGTCGGCCACCGCGGTGTACGGCATCTCGCCGACCGTGTCCGCCAGCGGCGTACCGCACTCGCGCAGCGGACGGACGAGCCGCTCCCCCTCCTCGGCCCGGCCGGTGAACGCGATCCGCACATGCGCGGCGAACGTCCCGCGGAGGAACTCCGGCACGTCCGGCACGTCCGGCAGCCGCAGCAGCGCCACGGAGGAGGTCATCTCCTCGGGAACGGTCGCGGTCCACTGCCGCCAGGTGTGCAGGGCCTGCGCCGCCTGCTCACCGGGGAAGTAGATCCCGCCGCCGTGGAGCCGGCGCACCGGCACCAGTCCGAACCACAGGCCGGTGACGATGCCGAAGTTCCCCTTGCCGCCGCGCAGCGCCCAGAACAGGTCCGGATGCCGGTCGCGGGTGACCCGCAGGATGCTTCCGTCGGCGGTGACGACCTCGATACAGGTCACGTGGTCCGCCGCGTACCCGTACTGGCGGCCCAGCGGGCCGAGCCCGCCGCCCAGCGTGTAGCCCACCACGCCGACCAGCGGCGACGACCCGTTGAGCGGCGCCAGACCGTGCGGCGCACCCGCGGCGATCACCTGGTGCCACTGTGCTCCGGCCTCCACGTGCGCCGTACGGGTGAGCGGGTCGACGGCGACCGCGTTCATCCGGCGGGTGGAGACGAGGACACCGCCGCGCGCGGACGCCGCGATGCCGTGGCCGGTCGCCTGGACGGCGACCGGGAGCGCCTCCCGGGCGGCGAAGGAGACCGCGGCGGACACGTCCCCGGCCGACTGGGCGGCGACGATCACATCGGGCCGGTGCCGCCCGATCCGGTTGAACCCCGCGAGCTCCCTCTCGTACCCCGCGTCGCGCGGAGTGAAGACCTCGCCCCTGAGCCGTGCGACGAGCCCGTCCAGAGCGCTCTCGGCGATGCCCGCGTGTCCGGTCTGTCCTGCCACGATCATGTCCTTCCTCCCGTGCCGCGCGGCGGTCCCGCAAGGCGCGGCGGCGATGAGGAGCAGTGTTCTCGTCCGGCGGGGCGTCTCCCATCCCCTGCTTAGGGGGGATGGGAGACGCCCCGTCCCTCCATCGGGGCGGGGAGGGACCTCGGCCCTCCACCGGGCCGCGGCCTCCACCGGGTCCGGGGCCGGGCCCGGCCCCCGGAGCGCGCGGGCACGCGATGGCGGACGCCGGTCAGCCGGAGCGCCCTTTCGCCGCACGCGGCACGCCCGTGCCGGACGGCCCGCCCGCGTCCCGCAGGTCCGCGATCTCCCGCTCCAGCAGGGCGATCCGGTCCTGCGGCCCCGGAGCGCCGGCCCGCACGGGCAGCGGCGGCGCCGGGGCGAGGCCCGGCGAGATCTCTCCCGCCGGGCGCCGGTCCAGGATCAGCCGCTCCATCAGGCGCAGCTTCTCGCTCGGTTCGAGACCCAGCTCCCGCGCCAGCCTCCGGCGCGTGTCCCGGTAGACCGACAGCGCCTCGGCGGTCCGGCCGGACCGGTACAGCGCCAGCATCAGCTGGAGGCACAGCGACTCCTGGAACGGGTTCTCCGCCACGTGCCGGGTCAGCTCGCCCAGCACCTGGCGGTGCCGGCCCAGCGCGAGTTCGAGCTCGATGCGGTCCTCGATCGCGGACAGCCGGTCCTCGTTCACCTTCAGGGCCACGGTCTCCAGGAGCTCGCTCCCCAGCCCGGACCCCACCGGCCCGTGCCAGAGCTGGAGCGCCTGCTGGAACAGCACGACCGCGCGTTCCGGTGACGCCGAGCGCGCCTCCGCCCGCGCCCGGCTGAGCAGATCCTCGAAGTGGGACAGGTCGAGATGCACCCGCGGCACCCGGATCAGGTAGCCCGACGGGTGCGTCTCTATCTCGGCCGCGACACCCGCGGCCGAGAGGAGTCTTCGGAGGCCGGACACGCAGATCCGCAGCTGGCTGCGGACCGTCGCCGGGGGCGCCTCTCTCCAGATCGCCTCGATCAGCCGGCCCACGCCGATCACCCGGTTCGCTTCCAGGAGCAGCAGGGTCAGCAGGATCCGCTGCCGATTTCCGCCGAGGCGCACGGGACCGTGCGCGCCTTGGACGACGAGTGGACCCAGTACGGAGAATTGATGGTGCGTAGACATGTGTGAACGCCTTCCTGAAACTCAACCGCGATGTCCGGGAGATCACCAGCTGGGCATGAACTTGAAGCTCCAGCTCTCGCTGAGCTGCAGCCGCTCTCCCACCTCCTGCCCCAGCCGCCCCATGCCTTCCAGCACCCAGGCGTTGTCCAGGCCACCGGCGTCGAAGGCGCGCAGCCCCGACCGGTCGAGCAGCTCCACGACGGCCACCTTGGCGCGGTCGTCATCGGCCGCGACGAACACGTCCACCACGAGCCCGTCGCTGGAACCCCGGCGCAGGGCACCGGCGTCGGCGGTGGTCAGCGCCTTGACCCACCGCACCTCCGGGGCGAGACCGACCAGTTGGCGGACCGCGCTCGACGCCGGGTCGGTCCGCGAGGGAACGCTCAGGTCCACGACCGCCTTGCCGGCCAGCAGACCGGCGTGCAGCCGGGTCAGCTCCAGGGCCTGGGGCCAGTCGATCGCGAAGACCACGATCTCCGGCCGGAGCGCGGCGGCCACCGTGGTGGCCACCACGGTTCCGGCCGCCCCCGCCGTCGTCGCCCCGGCCGCCGCGGCTCGGGCCCGTCCGATGCTCCGGTCCGCCAGCAGCACCGCGGCGCCCGCCAGCGCCGCCCGCCGGGCGACCGCAAGCCCCAACATTCCCGCTCCGATAATCCCAATCCGCATGAACGGCACACTTGCGGGATACGGGCGCGGTTCCCATCCCGCAATCAAGGGGGGCGGCGCTCCCCGGAGGAACGGCGCGAAAGAACCGCCCCCCTCAGACAGGGGGTTGGAGCGGGACGACGGGACTGTCACAGTCGGGGGATGACCGGTTCGACGATCTCGCGCACCTCGGTAGGCCGGGCGGAACTGCTCTCCCGGTCCGCGAAGGCCACCGACGCGCTCAGCATGTTCGCCGAGGCCTCGACGCAACTGCGCCGGCTCATGCCGTACGACGCGGCGGTGTGGCGGGTCACCGACCCGGTGACCGGCATGATGACCGCGCCGATCCGCGCGGAGAACCTGGACGAGGGCGGCTGCGCCGTCTACTGGGAATCCGAGCTGTTCACCGAGAACGTCAACCTGTTCCGGGATCTGGCGCAGGCCTCGGTCCCGGTCGCCGGGCTCCGGCAGACCACCGGTGACCTGCCCGCGCGCAGCACGCTCTACCAGACCTTCATGCGTCCTCGCGGACTCCAGGACGAACTGCGCGCGGTCCTGCGCGTGGGGGGCCGCCCCCAGGGCCACATCAGCCTGTTCCGGGCCGAGGGGCGCCCGGCCTTCGACGACGCCGAGACCCAGCTGATCGCCTCCGTCCTCACGCCGCTCGCCAAGCAGCTGCGCTCGTTCGCCGAGCCCTCCCCGCAGCCGCTGCCGGACGCCCCGCACGGCCCCGGTCTCCTCCTGTTCGACGCGGGCGGCGGGCTGCTGTCGGTCAACGACGACGCCCTCGCTTATCTCGACACCCTGCCCGAAGGCCCCGCCGTGCCCTCGCCCCAGGGCATCCGGGTGCCGGCCTGGGTCCAGGCGACCGCGATGAAGGCCCGGGCCGTCGCGCAGGAGCGCGACCGCGGCCAGGCGCGTGCGCGCGTACGGAACCGGGCCGGCCGCTGGCTGGTCTGCCACGCCTCCTGCCTGCGGGAGGCGGGCGACCGGCTCGGCGCCTCCGCGGTGGTGATCGAGCCCGCGAAGACCTCGGAGATCGTCCCGCTGATCGTGGACGCGTACGAACTCACCGACCGGGAGACCGAGGTCACCCAGTTCATCGCCCGCGGCCTCCCGACCGGGGAGATCGCGGCACAGCTGCACCTCTCCCCGCACACGGTCCGGGACCACATCAAGGCGGTCTTCGAGAAGGTCGGGGTCTCCAGCCGCGGTGAGCTGGTGGGCAAACTGTTCACCGAGTACTACGCGCCGCTCGCGGAGCGGAACATGACGCGGGTCCACACCGGCGACACGACGGACGACGCACCGAAGCAGCGACACCACTCCCCCATTCGCCCCGGGTCGCGTGCGGGGCACTGCTGAGAACGGTGCACGCCCTCGGTATGTTCTCCGGTCGGGACGGCGTGGAATCGGGCCATCGGGAATAGGCGCGTAGTAGCCCCCCGAGCCCTGTCCGGTCACCGGGAAGAAGCCCGCAGTCCATCGGGGGGCACCACAACGCGCCATGACCGGAGGTCACACGGGCCCCCGTGTCACCGTCCCACCGGAGCCGCCGTGTCCGGGCGGAGGGTTTTCGGTCGCGGACCGGGGGCGGCCCGCGACCGACTTCGTCCGAATGTCGGCGAGAGGCCCCTCACCGCCCGGAGTGCGGCGCCGGGCGGCGGGGTGCGGCCTCAGGCCCAGGGGTCGAAGGGGATCCCGGCGGGCTTGGCGTTGTCGAGCAGCCGGCGGAAGCGGTCGTCCTTGTCGGTGACCTTGATGGTCGCCGACCCGAAGTCGGCGTTCATGAGCCGGTCGCGCAACTCCGTGCTGGGGAAGCCGTTCCAGTCGACGAGCGGCGGGTAGCGCCAGTCGCCGTAGTGGTTCTCGGGCGGCTCGTCGTCGCCGTTGGCGAGCCGGAAGAAGTGGGTGCCCCAACCGTCCTTGTGGTAGACGGCCTTGGGGTGGGTGCCGTCGAACCGCACCTGCGAGCGCGGATAGGTCTTCACCGTGCTGTGCTGCGTGGTCGAGACGTGATCCACCCGGCCGGAAGCCTGGTCGACCCAGGAGATCACGTGCTCGAAGTCATGGCGGTGGCCGCCGAGCCCGCTGCCGTGGACGGCCTGGTCCTTCTCGAAGTAGCTCGCGTAGACGATGCCGCACCAGCCGTTGTTGCACTTCGACCGGGCGTACGTCTGGGAGTTGTCCAGATCCCCGCGGTCCCGGCAGCTGCCGTTGACCGCTCCGGTCGTCTTCAGTCCGGGCGCGAGGGTGCCGTCGGGGCCGATGGCGGGGGTGGCGTAGCAGCCGTCGCCGTCGTAGTCGAAGGCCGGCGAGAACGTCTGCTCGTAACCTCCCGCGTTCTGGGGAAGGCCGGCCGGCGGGTCGGCGTGGGCGGCCGAGGCGGTGCCCACCACGAGGAGGCCCGCGGCAGCGAGGACGGCGGCGGTGCGGGCGGCGCGCCGGTGGACGGCGCCGGCCGCCGCGAACCGGTCGCGGAGGGAAAGCGGAACGCTCTCGGCAGTGGGGGCGGCACCGCGCTTCCCGGCGGGCGTCGGCGCTATCGGGGGAGTTCGCATGGGTTCTCGCTCCTGACTCATCGGGCTCACCGGTACAGGGCGACGGGGGTCGGCCTCCGCAAGAGTTGCCCGGGCCATGACAGAAAGAAACGGAAGGCGGGACAGCTCGGCAGCGCCGCACCGGACAGCGAAAAGGCCTTGCCCTAGAACGCACTCGAAGTCCTACAGTGCCGGGGGTCCGGCCCCAGCCCACCGCTCACCCACCAGGGAGCTCGACCATGCTCTACCGCACACTCGGCGGCACCGGCATCGAGGTCAGCGCGCACTGCCTCGGCACGATGATGTTCGGCTCGGTCGGCAATCCCGACCACGCGGACTCCGTACGCGTCATCCATGCGGCCCTCGACGCGGGCATCAACTTCGTCGACACCGCCGACATGTACTCCGCCGGGGAGTCCGAGACCATCCTCGGCAAGGCGCTGAAGGGGCGGCGCGACGACGTCGTCCTCGCCACCAAGGTGCACTTCCCGATGGGCGAAGGGCCCAACCGGGGCGGCAACTCGCGGCGTTGGATCGTCCAGGAGGTCGAGGAGAGCCTGCGCCGCCTCGGCACCGACCGGATCGACCTCTACCAGGTCCACCGCCCCGACCACACCACGGACATCGAGGAGACCCTCTCGGCGCTGACCGACCTCGTGCGGGCGGGCAAGATCCGCGCCTTCGGCTGCTCGACGTTCCCGGCCGAGGAGATCGTGGAGTCGCACGTCGCGGCCGAGCGGCGCGGCCTCGGGCGGTTCCGGACCGAGCAGCCGCCGTACTCGGTCCTCGCCCGCGGCATCGAGCGGTCCGTCCTGCCGGTCTGCCGCCGCTACGGGATGGGCGTGCTGACCTGGTCCCCGCTCGCCTCCGGCTTCCTGACCGGCAGATACCGCAAGGGCGGGGCCATCGACCTGTCCACGGGCCGGGCGGCGCTCACCCCGCACCGGTTCGACCCGGAGGCCCCGCTGACCGCCGCCAAGCTGGAGGTCGTCGAGCAGCTCGTCGCCGTGGCCGACAGCATCGGAACCACCCTGCCCGCGCTGGCGGTCGCCTTCCCCCTGGCCCACCCGGCGGTGACCTCGGTGATCATCGGCCCGCGCACGATGGAACAGCTGGAGGGGCTGGTGAAGGGCGCCTCGCTCACCCTGGACGACGAGACGCTCGACCGGATCGACGCGATCGTCGCCCCGGGGACCGACGTCTACCCCCCGGACGGCGCGTGGACCCCGCCCTCCCTGACCGATGTCGCCCTGCGCAGGCGCCCGGTGGGCGAGCGGGCGGCGGCGTAGGGAACGCGGGGGCCGCCTCCGCGCCGTGGCGTCCTCGGAGACCGGAGACACGGGGGGCCCGCCCGGGGCGTTCGGGGAAGGCGCCCAGCACGGCGCGCGACAGCGGGTCCAGCTCGCTCGGGTCCTTGACGGACCGGGCGTAGTCGGCGGCGACGGCGTCGTACGACAGCCGGACCGCGTCCAGGTACGGGGATTCCGTCCCACGACGCCAAGCCCCCGGCGCCCTCGAAGGCCACGGGCCCGGGGCGGGCGGCCCCGAAGGCCGCGTCCCGGGCCCGGGACGGTCCGGGCGGGGACCCGCCCCCGCCCGGACCGTCCCGCCCTCAGCTCGGCAGCACCGGCAGCAGCTCCGGCAGATGCCCGTCCGAGGCCGTGGCCGCCGCCACGCGTTCGGCCGGGACCTCGCCGTAGAGCGTCGTACGGGGACGGGACGGGCGGCCCGCCAGGTCGGCGATGGCCTCCAGGTCCTGGATCGAGCGGTACGAGCCGTAACTCGACCCCGCCATCCGGGAGATGGTCTCCTCCATCAGCGTGCCGCCCAGGTCGTTCGCGCCCGAGCGGAGCATCTCCGCCGCGCCCTCCGTGCCGAGCTTCACCCAGCTCGTCTGGATGTTGGTGATGTGCGGGTGGAGCAGGAGCCGCGCCATCGCGGTGACCGCGCGGTTGTCGCGGTCCGTCGGGCCGGGGCGGGCGATGCCGGCCAGGTAGACGGGGGCGTTGGTGTGGATGAAGGGGAGGGTGACGAACTCCGTCAGACCGCCCGTCTCCTGCTGGAGCCGAGCCAGCGTACGGAAGTGGCCCAGCCAGTGGCGGGGCTGGTCGACATGCCCGTACATCATCGTCGAGGACGACCGCAGCCCCACCTCGTGCGCCGTCCTGATGACCTCCAGCCAGGTGGCCGTGGGCAGTTTGCCCTTGGTCAGGACCCAGCGGACCTCGTCGTCCAGGATCTCCGCCGCCGTGCCGGGGATCGAGTCGAGCCCGGCCTCCTTGGCGGCGGTCAGCCAGTCGCGGATCGACATGCCGGTGCGGGTGGCCCCGTTGACGACCTCCATGGGCGAGAACGCGTGGACGTGCATGCCGGGGACGCGTTCCTTCACCGCCCGCGCGATGTCGAAGTACGCCGTGCCGGGCAGGTCCGGGTGGATGCCGCCCTGCATGCAGACCTCGACCGCGCCCACGTCCCACGCCTGCGCCGCCCGGTCCGCGACCTGGTCCAGGGAGAGGGTGTACGCGTCGGCGTCGGTGCGGCGCTGGGCGAAGGCGCAGAAGCGGCAGCCGGTGTAGCAGACGTTGGTGAAGTTGATGTTCCGCGTGACGATGTACGTGACGTCGTCGCCGACCACATCCTTGCGCAGGGCGTCCGCGATCCGGCACAGCTCGTCCAGCGCCGGGCCGTCCGCGTGGAGCAGGGCGAGGGCCTGGTCGTCGGTGAGCTTCGTCGGGTCGTCGGCGGCCTGGCCGAGCGCCTGGCGCACGTCGGCGTCGATGCGCGACGGCACCATGCCGGGGGCCGCCGCCTCGCGGAGCGCCTCCCAGTCCCCGTACACCTCGTCGAAGTCGTCACGGCGGTCGCCGGTGCGGCCCTCGGTGTCGATGGTGGCGTGCAGGTCGGTGCGGCCGGAGGAGGCGAACCCCTCGTCCGGCTCCTGCCAGGGCAGGCCGACGGGCAGTACGTCCTCGCGGGCCAGGCCCGTCTCCGGGTCGGCCAGGGCGCGGACGTGCGGGAGGAGACGGGGGTCGAGCCAGGGCTCGCCGCGCTGGATGAACTCGGGGTAGATGGTGAGGCGTTCACGGAGCGTGAAGCCCGAATCGGAGGTGCGCGCGGCCAGTTCGTCGATGTGCGGCCAGGGGCGCTCGGGGTTGACGTGGTCGGGGGTGAGCGGCGAGACCCCGCCCCAGTCGTCGATGCCCGCGCCGATGAGCAGCGCGTACTCCGCGTCCACCAGGTTCGGCGGGGCCTGGATCCGGGCCGAGGGGCCGAGGATGTGCCGGGCCACCGCGATGGCGGCGGCCAGCTCCTCCAGCTCGGCGTCGGGCATCCCGCGCATCGCCGTGTCCGGCTTGGCCCGGAAGTTCTGCACGATGACTTCCTGGATGCCGTGGTAGGCGCGGGCCGTCTTCCGCAGCTCGAAGAGGGAGTCGGCGCGCTCCTCGTAGGACTCGCCGATCCCGATCAGGATGCCGGTGGTGAAGGGCACGTTGGAGCGGCCGGCGTCCTCCAGGACTCGCAGCCGTACGGCCGGTTCCTTGTCCGGGGAGCCGTGGTGCGGGCCGCCCGGCTCGGACCACAGGCGGGTCGCCGTCGTCTCCAGCATCATCCCCATCGAGGGGGCGACCGGCTTGAGGCGCTGGAGGTCGGTCCAGGTCATGACGCCCGGGTTGAGGTGGGGCAGCAGGCCCGTCTCCTCCAGGACCCGGATCGCCATGGCGCGGACGTACGCGAGGGTGTCGTCGTACCCCTCCGCCTCCAGCCACTCCCGCGCCTCGGGCCAGCGGTCCTCGGGGCGGTCGCCGAGGGTGAACAGGGCTTCCTTGCAGCCCATCGCCGCGCCTTCGCGGGCGATCTCCAGCACCTCGTCGGGCGACAGGAACATGCCGTGGCCGGCCCGGCGGAGCTTGCCGGGGACGGTGACGAAGGTGCAGTAGTGGCACTTGTCACGGCAGAGACGGGTGAGCGGGATGAACACCTTGCGGGAGTACGTGATCACGCCCGGGCGGCCCGCCGCCTCCAGGCCCGCGTTCCGGACGCGCGCGGCGGAGGCGGCCAGATCCTTCAGGTCGTCACCGCGCGCCCGGAGCAGGACGGCGGCCTCGGTGACATCGAGGGCGACACCGTCACGGGCGCGTTTGAGCGCGCGCCGCATGGCGTTGGAGGTGGGGCGTCCGCTCTGGGGATCGGCATCGGGATCGGTCATGAACCGAGCATACGAGCGAGGTGCGGCTACCGGACCAGGGCCCGGGGCCCGTATCCGCAGGCCCGGGGGTGCTCCTGGTCACTCGTGCGGGCCGACTCACGCGGATGAGACCCCGTCGGCGGTGTCCCGACGCCTAGTGTCGGAACGGTGATGGAAACGATCGTCCTCGACATCGGCGAAACCCTCGTACGCGACGACCGGCACTGGGCGTCCTGGGCCGACTGGCTCGGCGTACCACCGCACACGCTCAGCGGGCTGGTGGGCGCGGCCGTCGCCCAGGGCCGCGAGGCCACGGACGCGCTGCGCGTCCTGCGGCCCGACATGGACGTCGAGGAGGCCTACCGCGCACGGGCCGCCGCCGGGCGCGGGGAGCACCTCGACGAGTCGGACCTCTACCAGGACGTCCGGCCCGCGCTGGGCGAGCTGCGGGCCGCGGGCGTCCGGGTCGTGGTGGCGGGGAACGGCACGGTCCGGGCCGGGGAGTTGTTGCGGGGTCTGGACCTGCCCGTCGACCTGGTGGTCACCGCGGACGAGTGGGGCGCCCGGAAGCCGGACCCGGAGTTCTTCGCGCGGGTCGCCGAAGTGGCGGCGGCGGCACCGGAGTCGACGCTGTACGTGGGCGACCACCCGGCGGAGGACCTGTTCCCGGCCGCCGCGGCGGGGATGCGGACGGCGCACCTGCGGCGGGGGCCGTACGGGCACTGGTGGGCGGAGCACCCGGACGTGGTGGAGACGGCGGACTTCCGCATCGACGCGCTGACGGAGCTGGTGGCCCTGGCGGTCCCGGCCGGGGACGGGGAGCCGCGGGCGGAGCGGCCGAGGGCCCTGCGGGCGGTGCGTTAGCGGGGTGCGTCGAAGGGGTGCCGCGCCGATCGGCCCGCGGGCCGCGGGAGTGCGGCGGCCGGACCCGGGAACCTCCGGCGGCCTCCCACCGGAGGTCCGGTGGGAGGCCGCTGGAGGTGCTGGTGTCTAGGCGACCGCCTTCGTCGCCTTGCTGACCGCCGATCCACTGGCGTGGCCGGTGAGGTGCGCGGTGACCTTCACCGTGATCGTCCGGCCCCGCTGGGCCGCCTTGAGCGGCAGCGTGGCGGCGGTGGCCCCGGAGATGGCGGTGCCGTTGGCGTACCACTGGTAGGCCCACGACGACGGCTTGGGCGCCCACGCGCCGCGGCCGACGGTGAGGGTGGACCCCACCTTGGGCGTACCGGAGATCACCGGCGCGACCGTCGCCTTCGGGGCGTCGCCCTTGGCGACCGTGACCGCCGCGCTCGTCGCGGCGCCGTCGGCGTGCCCCGTCAGCCGGGCGGTGACGGTGACGGTGATCTTCTTGCCGAGCTGCGTCGCCGGCACGACGTACGTGGTGGCCGTCGCGCCGGAGACCGCCACCCCGTCCGCCTTCCACTGGTAGGCCCAGGCGGAGGGCTTCGGCGCCCAGGCGCCGCGGCCGATCCCGAGCGTCGCGCCGACCTTGGCGGTGCCGGTGACGACCGGTGCGACCGTGGCCTTCGGGGCGTCGCCCTTGGCGACCGTGACCGCCGCCGAGGTCCCCTGGGCGTCCGGGTCGCCGGTGCGGCGGGCGGTGACGGTGACGGTGATCTTCTTGCCGAGCTGCGCGGCCGGCACCGCGTACGTGGCGGCCGTCGCGCCGGAGACCGCCACCCCGTCCGCCTTCCACTGGTAGGCGTACGACGACGGCGCCACCGTCCAGGAACCGGTGCTCGCGCTCAGCGTCGCGCCGACCTTCGCCGTCCCGGTGATCACCGGCGGCTTGGTGGAGGCGAGCCGCGCGGGCGTCACGGTGAACGAACCCCGCGGGTGGGCGACGGCGTTGTGCGTGACGACGGTGACGCTCCAGGTGCCCGTCGCGACGCCCGTCAGGTCGAGGACGGCCGTGAGCGTCCTGCGGTCGGCGGAGACGGCGGTGGTCGTCGACTCCACCTCCTTGCCGCCGAGGCTGAGGCGGACGATGTCGTCCTTGTGCAGCGCCGTGCCCGTGAGCGTCACCGTGGCCTTGCCACCGGCGGGGGCGGTGGTCGGACTGACCGTGCCGATGGTGACCGCCTCCGCGCCGCAGCGGATGCCGGAGCAGACGGCCTCCGCCGAGTACGAGGTCTTCGCCGCCGTCTCCGGCAGCGACAGGACCAGGGTGCTCGGGGTGGGGTCCTTGGAGTAGGGCTCGTCGACGCCGCACTTGTAGCCGGTGGGGATGTACCGGACGCAGCCGTTGTTGAGGCTGGCGTCGTAGAGCGAGGGCACCGCCGTCTCCTCGGCGCCGTCCGTGTCGCTGATCTTCATGTCGAAGCGGTCGCGGTAGGCGGTCGGCAGCTGCGCGCAGAAGGTGCTGCGCGCCTCGTCGAGGGTGCCGGTGACGGGGCCGTACCCGTAACTGACGTTGGGCGCCACGACGCATCCCTCGGCGGGGCCGGCCGCGGTGGCGATGCGCACGGCGTCGAACCGGTAGTCGGGCGCGGCCTTGAGTCCCGTGCGCACGGTGACGAGGACCTGGTAGCTGGTGGAACCGGTGACCGCACAGGCCTGGTTCCGGTTGCACAGGGCATCGCCGTCCGCCCCGTAGACCACCACGTTCGCGGTGCCCAGGGCGTCGCGCACATCGACGTGCACGGTGTCCCCGGCGTCGGCGGTGGTGACCTTGCGGCAGCGCAGCTCACCGGGTGCGCCCATCGCACCGCCCGCGGAGGGGCCGCCGGCCCGGACCACCGGGTTGGCCGTGCAGCCCTTCGCGGTGGCGGTGACGTCCCTGCGGGTCAGCGTGTAGGTGGTCTTGCTGTCCCGGCCCGTGAACAGCACGGTGTACGCGGCGCCGGGCTTCAGGTCGCAGGTGGTCCAGGTGCTGGTGGAGGGGTAGATGGAGCAGGCCTCGACGCCCTTCTCGTCCAGCACCGTGAACTCGGCCGTCAGCGTCTGGTTCGGTGCGGCCTGGAGCTGGATGTTCTCCCGCCCGCTGTGCGCGTCGGCGGGAATGCTCAGGCACTGCGAGAAGACGCCGTCGCCGGTGGTGATCCGGGCGGCGGGGCTCTGTGCGGTGAAGTCGCCGGCCGGGAAGGCCGGGCAGCCGGAGGCGACGTCGGTGCGGTGCAGCGCCAGGGCGTAGGCGCCGGTCGCCGGCTCGTCGTCGTCGGTGGAGATGTGCAGCCGGAAGGGCGCCCTGCCGTCCAGCTCGCAGGTGCCGGACGCGAGGGCGGACCCCTCGCACTGGTAGGCGCCGTCGGCGTCGTACACCGTCGTCTCGGGGTGCGGGCCGGGCCCGCCGAGGGACTTCAGCGCGGCCATCCGGGCCCCGGTGGGAAGGTCCAGCAGGACGCAGTCGATCTCCCCCGCCGAGGCGAAGCCGGACCGGTACAGGCCCATGCCGGCGGGTACGCAGCCGGCGTCCGAGGCGCGGTCGATGATGAGGGTGGCCTGGTCGGTGTAGACCGTGTAGTCACCGGCGGCGGGCAGCTCGCACCCGTCCCAGGTGGTGCAGACGGTCTTGCCGGCGCGGTCGTAGACCGTGAGCTTGGTGCGGGAGGTGTCGACCGCGTAGACCTCGTGGGGGCCGGCGTGCGACGCGGTGAACGTCTTGCAGCCGGTGGCCGGAGTCACGGTGGTGGGCGCGGAGTTGTAGGCGTTGACCGGGACGCTCGCGCAGCCGACCGGGTCGGAGATGCGGCGGACCTTCAGCGTGTACTCGGCCGGGAAGCCGCCCTCCGCCTCCCTGACGTGGGTCAGGACGCGGTAGGGGCCGTCGCCCGGGAGCACGCAGCCGTCGCTGTCGTCCTCGTTGAAGTGCGGGCAGATCCGGGCGCCGGTCTCGTCGGTGATCCAGGAGAGCCCGTGGCCGTACTTCGTGGTGGTGATCCGGTCGGTCAGCCGCTCGCCCGGCTCCGCCTCGATCCGCACGCACTGCACGGCCGTCGGGCCCGCGGCCAGGCCGACGAGGGGCGGGGCGTCCCAGCCGGTCGGGATCGGGGGCGCGCAGCCCTCGTCGGTGCCGATCGGGACCAGACCGAAGGTGAACTCGCTCGTGTCCGCCCAGTTGTTGAGCAGTCGCAGGGTGTACGTGCCGGTGCGCTCCAGGCGGCACCAGCCCTCGCCCCACTCGGGGTCGTAGCAGTCGACCTGCTCCTCGCCGTCGTAGACCGTGGTGTACACGTTGTGGCTTCCGGTGCCCGACTCCAGGAGGCGGTGCAGGCCCGGCTTGTCGACGGTGAAGGTGAAGCAGGCGGTCCCGTCGGCGGGGAGGGTGAGCGTGTTCCCCTCGGGCGCCGCCTCGCCGTACGCGGAGAGCGCGAAGGACGGGCAGTCCTCGGCGGCGGCCGGAGCGGCGGGCGCGGCGGGCGCGGACGTGACGGTGGCGTCGGCCCGCGCCGCCCCCACCGGGACCAGCAGGGTGACCAGAACGGTGAGCGTGAGCAGAAGCGCGGTGTACGCCGCGGATCTCGCGGCCGTACACAGACGTGGTGGCATGGGTCCGTTCCCCCCGGAGCGGTGAAGGTGGTGCTCCGGGTCTCCGCGGACAGCGCGTTCGGCGGGCCTCCGAGCACAACGACATGTGCCCGCCCCGTGAAGGGCGGGCACATGATGATCGCACAGTTGAGCGACCGGAGGACATGTCAATTCAGGGCCGCGGAGGGGCTCAGTCCCCCAGCACCGCCTGCATCACGCTCTTCGCGATCGGGGCGCCGAGCCGGCCGCCCGAGATGTCGGAGCGGGAGATGTCCATGTCCGTCGGGTCGATGAACACGGCGACGGCGACCGAACGGCCGTCGTCCTTCTTGCCGTAGCTGACGAACCAGCCGTACGGGACCTCGTCGCGGACGTCCACGCCGCGCTGGGCGGTGCCCGTCTTGCCGCCGACCGTCACACCGTCGATCAGGGCGCGCTGGGCGCTGCCCTCCTTCGCGGTGTGCTCCATCATCTCCTGGACCTTCTTCGCCGTCTCGGACGAGACGGCCTGGCTCATCTCCATCGGCTCGTTCTTCTCCAGCGTGGAGAGGTCCGGTCCGCGCAGCTCGTCGACGATGTAGGGCTGCATCAGCTTGCCGTCGTTGGCGAGGGCCGCGGTGACCATCGCCATCTGCATCGGGGTGCTGGTGAGGCTGCCCTGGCCCATGCCGGTGAGGGCCGTGCCGGGCTTGTCGAGCTTCGGCGGGTAGAGGCTCTTGGTGGCGAGCATGTCGCCGAACTCCTCCGCGTAGACGTCCTCGTTGAAGCCGAACTTCTCCGCCGTCTCCCGCATCCGGTCCTCGCCCAGCTCGGCCGCCGCGTCGAGGAAGACGTTGTTGCAGGAGTACTGCATGGCGGTCTTCATCGACGCCTTGTTGCAGACCGCGTCGCCCGCCTCGCTGCCGATCTTGTTGGTGGAGAGCGGCAGGGGGTACGGCGAGACCGCGTCCGTCCGGGCGTCCACGTCCGTGACCACCCCGTGCTCCAGCGCCGCCGCGGCGGTGAGGATCTTGAAGGTGGAGCCGGGCGGGTAGGTCTCGCGGAGGGGGCGGTTGGCCAGCGGCTTGCCCTTCTTCTTCTCCAGCGCCGTGAAGCGGTCGCTCTCCTTGAAGGAGATGCCGGCGAAGGACTCGGGGTCGTACGAGGGGGTGGAGACCAGGGACAGCACCTTGCCGGTGCGCGGGTCCAGGGCGACCACCGCGCCCCGGGCGCCCAGGTCCGTCAGCCCCTTGTAGGCCGCCTTCTGCGCCTTGGCGTCGATCGTGGTGATCACGTCGCCGCCGCGCCGGGGCTGCCCCGTCAGGACGTCCTTGGCGTGCCGGAAGGCGAACCGGTCGTCCTGGCCGCTGAGGACGCTGTCGTAGGTCCGCTCCAGCAGCGAGGTGCCCCGGGACTGGGAGGCGTACCCGGTGACGGGCGCGTACATCGCACCGTCCTTGTTGGTCCGGAGGAACGCGTAGTCCCGGCTCTCGGTCTCCTTCGATCCGGTGATCGCCTTGCCGCCGACGATGATGTCGCCGCGCGGGGTGGCGAAGCGTTCGAACCTCACCCGGGCGTTGTGCTCGTGCTGGGCCAGCTCCTGGCGGTCGACGTGCTGAAGCCAGTTCGCCCGCAGCAGCAGGGCCAGCACCAGCAGCCCGCAGAAGATGGCTATGTGCCGCAACGGCCTGTTCATTCCACTCCCCACCCGGTCGGGCTCCGGTCCGCGCGGCGGGGCGTCCGCCGGCCGGGCCCGCTTATGCGTTCCCCGATGAACAAGGATGCCCTGTGGGCGTGCCCGGTTGCACCGGCGGCCCCGGGCACCCCTCCTCGGCGGTACGCGGCGTAGCCGTCAGAGGTACACGGCGTAGCGGAAAGGGTACGCGTCGTGGGTGTCAGAGATACGCGGCGTAGTCGTCCAGCGTCCGCAGGACCTCCGCCTCGCCCGCCGGGGGCAGCTGGAGCACGACCTCCTCGATGCCCAGCTCGGCGTAGTGGGCGAGCTTCCCCGGGCCGGGCAGGACCGCGTACGGCACCACCTGGGGGCCCTCCGGGCCGCGCCCGGCCTCCTCCCAGGCCGCCCGCAGCTTCGGCAGGGACTCGGTGAGGCCTCCGCCGCCGATGGGCAGCCAGCCGTCCGCGTACTGCGCGATGTGCGCGAACAGCTTGGGGCCCGCCCCGCCGCCGATCAGGGTGCGCGGGCCGTTGACCGGGCCGCGGGGCCGCCGGGCCGGCTTGGGGTGCGCCTCGCTCGCCCGTACGGAGCCGAACGCGCCCTCGTACGCGGTGGGCCCGTCCGCCCACAGCGCCCGCATCAGGGCCATCCGGTCCCGGACCCGGTCCCGGCGCGTCGCCCACTCCACCCCGTGGTCGGCGGCCTCCTCGACGTTCCAGCCGTAGCCGACGCCGAGCGTGAACCGGCCCCCGGAGAGGTGGTCCAGGGTGGCCGCCTGCTTGGCCAGGTCGATCGGGTCGTGCTGGGCGACCAGGGTGATGCCGGTGCCCAGGACGAGGCGCTCGGTGACGGCGGCGGCCTGGCCGAGGGCGACGAACGGGTCCAGGGTGCGGCCGTACTCCCGGGGCAGCTCACCGCCCATCGGGTACGGCGTGCTGCGGATCACCGGGATGTGCGTGTGCTCGGGCAGGTACAGTCCGCCGAACCCCCGCTGTTCCAGCTCGCGGGCGAGCCTGACCGGGGTCACCGTCTCGTCGGTGAGGAAGATCGTCGTGGAGATCCGCATCGAGAACACCTCCGTCGTCCGTCAGCGCGTCATGCGTGCGAAGGGCCAAGGTATGCCGTACGACAGGGAAATCCGAGACCGTTGCCCAGGTGGGTCGGGAGCGGACGGAGAGGAGTGGCGATGGCACGGGGAACGGGGCGGGGCAACGGGCCGGGAGGTCCGGGGCTCGGGTACTTCCTGTTGCCGGCGGGCGGCGCGCTGAGCCTGACGGGGGTCGTCACCGGCAACGGCACGCTGATCGGCCTGAGCTGGATCATGTGGGTGCTCGGGATCCTGCTGCTGTTCCGGAGCCGCTCCCGCCGTCCCGTCGATCCGGCCGCGCTCGCGGCGGCGGCCGCCGCCGGGGACGCCCGGGCCGTGCGCGGGCTGCGGACGCTCGCCCTGACCGCGCGGGCCGAGGGGCGGCCCGACACCGCCGAGCGGCTGCTGCGGCAGGCGGTGCGGGCCGGTGACGTGGAGTCGATGTGGGAGCTGGGCCGCCTGGTCGAGCACCGCGAGGGTCTGGCGGCGGCGGAGCCGTGGTTCCGGATGGCGGCGGAGGGCGGGCACGTGGTGGCCAAGCGGCTGTTCCGGCCGGGCGGCGCGCTGCACCCGGACGGGGCGGACCCGGCGCCGTAGGGTCCGCCCGGCCGCCGGGCGGCACAGCACCGTCCCCCGGGCGGGTCCCCCGCCCCGGGGACCAGCCCGCCCCGCGCGAGCGGCTTCCGTCACGCCAGTCCCAGCGCCGCCCGCGTCAGGAACGCGAGCCGGGCCGTCTTCTCCGGCTTCCGGATCTCCGGTCCCAGCTCGAACCCGATCCGGACCATGCGGGCGATGGCCTTCTCGTTGCGGGCGTCCGGCTCCACGACGACCCGCAGGTGGGCCGGGTCGCTGAAGACGTGGGCGATGAACGCGGTGAGCAGGGCGTCCGTGTACCCCTTCACCGCCCCCTCGCCCTCGGCGGGCGCGATCAGCAGGTGGACGCCGAAGTCCCCGGGCTGCACGTCGTAGCACTCGCCGACCGGGTCGGCGTCCGGCTCGTACGTCTGGAAGAGGGCTGCCGGGACCCCGTCGCGCAGGGCGAGGTAGGCGTGGTGCGTGGGGAGCGAGTCGACGAACGCGTAGATCTCGCGGACCTGTTCACGGGTGTGGTCGGCCATGCCCCAGAAGCGGGCCCGTTCCTCGGTGACCCAGCCGTGCAGCAGCCCGGCGTCGGCCGCCGGGTCGACCGGGACGAGACGGACGGTGCCGAAGCCCTCGATCTTCTGCTCGTGGACGGCCGGGCGCAGGGCGGGCGCGACGGACTCGGGGGCTGCGGTCATGGCGGGGGTCTCCTCGGGGTGGTGCGACGTGCGGTGGGGCGTCGTGCGGTGCAGCAGGTTCCAGTCCGTGACGACCGGGGCGAGCTCGCCCCGTGCCCACAGGGGCGTCTGGTCGCGGTGGTGGGGGGATCCGGGGACCCCGGACGCGCCGAACGGGACGGCCCACCGGCTGTCCTCACGGCGGGCCAGGTCCCAGACGTACCGGGCGGCCGGGCCGCGGGCGAACAGGTCGGTGACGCCGGGGACGCCGGAGGTGGACAGCACGCAGTCGTGGTCGCCGGCGACCCCCGGCCGGATCGCCTGATCGTCCGAGCCGTCGGTCGCGAGGTCCGGCAGCGCCTGCCAGGGGGAGAGCCGGTGCAGCTCGCCCCACGGGGCGGGCGGGGTCTCCTCGGCCGCCGCGGCGACGGCCTCGGCCGAGGCCGCGACGAGCGCCAACCGGTCCGCGTACGGCAGGAGTCCGACGGTCAGCAGGCTCTCCAGGGCGTAGCCGATCCGGGGGACGGCGGCGAGCCAGGGGCGGAAGAGTGCGGGGTAGGCGGTCGAGCGCCAGGGGTCGTCCGCGCCGGTGACGCCCTTCAGCGCGGGGTGGGCGGCCAGCCGGTGGACGACGTCGGTGCGCAGGCGGGCGTAGAGGGTCGCGTCGGTGCTGTCGGCGTCCATGTGGCGGTCCCAGCGCAGCAGCCGGTCCCGGAGGCGTTCGGCGGCGGGGCCGAGGCCGGGGGCCCAGGCGAGCAGGGACAGCAGCGGGCGGGAGGAGGCGAGGCGGGTGTCGGTGTGGACGGCGGCCTGGGCGTCGGGGGTCCAGCCGGTGTCCGCGCCGAGCAGTTCCCGTATCCGGCGGGCCCGGTGCGCGGGTGCGAACTCGACGCCGAGCGGGGCGGCGAGGCCCCGCTCGTTGGCCATCACCGCGATCCCGCCGGGGCCGTCGACCTCGGTACGGGGCAGGGGGACGGTCTCGCCCTCGCGCCAGGCGTACGCCGGATCCTCGGCCGGAACGACCCGCAGCCGGTTGGCGTACGGGCGCACCGGGACGTGTCCGGCGACCCGGTGCAGGGTGGCCCCGGCGGTGTCGGCGGCCAGGACCACGTTGACGGGTTCGACCCAGCGGTCGAGGGCGGTGTCGACGTCGGCGACCGTACGGGCCCGGAGCAGCGCGGGCAGTACGTCGAAGCCGAGATCGCCGGTGACGCGGGGCGGGTGGCGGAGGCTGACGAAGATGCCGTCGGCCGCCTCGTCCCCGGCCCCGTCGGCCGCCTCCTCCCCGGTCCCGGGGTCGCCGCCGATGATCACCGGCCCCCGGTCCGTCTCGATCACCTCGACCCGTTCCGGCTCCGCCCCCGCCACCTCGATCGTCTCGGTGTGGGCGTGGGCCCGGTACCAGCCGTCCGGGCCGAGCGCCTCCACCGAGCCGTCCGGGGTGCGGCGCAACCGCTCCCGGTAGAGGTCCTGGTAGTCGGCCATGGCGTTGGTGATCGCCCAGGCGACGTGGCCGGCGTGCCCGAAGTGGGCGATGCCGGGGACGCCGGGGACCGCGAGGCCGACGACGTCGAACTCGGGGCACGCGAGCCGGATCTGCTGGTAGACGCCGGGGGCCTCGATGAAGCGGTGCGGGTCGCCCGCGAGGAGCGGGGCGCCGGTGGCGGTGCGGGCGCCGGTGAGCAGCCAGCCGTTGCTGCCGGCCGTGCCGGGCCCGTCCGTCGCGAACAGGGTCATCCGCTCCTCGCCGAGCCGGCGGGCCACCTCTTCGCGCCAGAGTTTGGTCGGGAACCCCGCGAACAGGATGTGGGTGGAGAGCCAGACGCCGAGCGGGGTCCAGGGCTCCCAGCGGCCCGGGGCGAGGCCCACCGCGGCGAACTCGGGTGCGTGGGCCGCCCCTTCGGCGAGACCGCTGTTGACTCCGTCGACGTACGCCCGCACCCAGGCGGCCGTCCCGGGCGCGAGCCGGTCGAAGCAGCGGCGGGCGGTGTCGGCGAGCCGGGCCCGCCGGACGAACCGGTCCCAGTCGACGGCTTCCGGGCCGAGGACGGAGGCGCTGGTACCGAGCAACCGGTGGCGCTCGGTCTCCAGTTGCCAGGCCCGGTCGAGGGCGGTGACGTGCCCCTGGGCGCGGGCCAGCGCGAGGGCGTCGGCGGCCCGCAGGTGGGGTATCCCCCAGTCGTCGCGGAACACCTCGAAGTCCCCGAACCCTTCGCAGCCCTCGAAGGGTTCGAAGGGTTCGAAGGGTTCGAAGTCCCCGCGGGCCTCGGATTCCCCGCAGTCCCCGGACTCTTCGCGGGGCGCTCGCGCGTCGCCCCGGAGCGCCTCGGAACCGCCGTGCGCGCCCGCGCCCGGTCTCTCGCTGTCGACGTCGGTCGTCATCGTTTCGCCCATCCCCTGCATCCGGTGGTTTTCAGCCACTCCCCAGCCCCCGGAATTTAGGTTAGCCTAACCTAAAGTGACCTTTTGGGCAGAGGGCCGGGACACCGGGGCGAGGCAGGAGACACCGTGGGGCATGGCTGGGAAGGCGTCGTTCTCAAACTGTTCAGGGGGCGTGACTTCACGTTCACGGTGACCGGCACGGAACAGGTCACCGACCGCTTCCGCCGGGTGTACGTGACCGACGGCGGCCTGCTCGCCGCGACGGGCGGGGCGCACCCGACGATGTGGGTGCGGCTGTGGTTCGAGAAGGACGGCAAACCGCACCAGCGTGCCTACACCCTGGTCGACCCCGACCCGGAGACGGGCACCTTCGGTCTGGAATTCGCCCTGCACGACGGCCCCGCCTGCGACTGGGCGAGGACCGTCGAGATCGGCGCGACGATCGACGCGACGCTCCAGGGCACCGGCTTCACCCTGCCCGAACCGGCGCCCGCGCGGCTGTTCGTGATCGGGGACGCGGCGGCGCTTCCGGCGATCAACTCCCTGCTGGACGCGGTCCCGTCGGCCCGGGCGACGATCTGGTTCGAGACCGCGCACGAGGAGGACCGGAAACTGCCGTTCCGCCTCGACGAGGCCCGCCACACCCTGCACCACGTGGAGCGCCGCGAGGCGGGGGCCCACCTCGTCTCCGAGGTGCGGGCGGCCCTGCCGGAACTGCTGGGCGACGACCGCTCGGACGCCTACGTCTGGGTCGCCTGCGACACGGCGACCACCCGGACCCTGTCGGCCTACCTCCGCAAGGAGCTGGGCCTGCCCAAGGACCGGGTGAACGCGCTGGGTTACTGGCGGCCGTAGCCGTCGGGACCGCGGTACCGGAGACCTCAGTCCTCGACCACGAGGGCCGGGGTCTCCTTCGTCAGGACCTCGCCCCGGAAGAACGCCGGGCTGCGGCGCTCCATCGCGACCATCAGCACGACGCCGAGGAGCAGCAGCCCCACCCCGATGACGAAGACCGAGCCGACGCCGAACACCGAGGATCCGGAACCGTAGGCCGGGTCCCACATGTCGTAGAGCGTCTTGGCGAAGACGGCGGCGAGCAGCACGCCGCCGAGCAGCGGGAAGAGTCCCTTGAAGACCAGGTCCCGGGCGGAGCGGGTCAGTTCGGCGCGGAAGTACCAGGCGCAGGCGAAGGCGGTCAGCGCGTAGTAGAAGCAGATCATCAGACCGAGCGCGTAGATGGTGTCGACCAGGACGTGCTCGCTGACCAGGGTCATCACGGTGTAGAAGACGCCGGTGCCGATGCCCGCCGTGATCGTCGCCCGGCCGGGGGTCCTGAAGCGGGGGTGGACCTTGGCGTACGAGGCCGGCATCGCCTCGTACGCGGACATCGCGAGCACCGTGCGGGCGACCGGGATGAACGTGGTCTGGAGGCTGGCGGCGGCCGAGGCGAGGACCGCGAGGAACAGCAGGACGCCGAGGCCGGGGCCCATGACCGGTCCGGCGAGGGCGGCGAAGACGTTGTCGGAGGTGTCCGGGTTGGCGAGGCCGAGCCCCGAGGCGCCGGAGCCGACGGCCATCTGCGCGGCGATGCCGGTGGCGAGGTAGGAGCCGACCAGGACGACCATCGCGATGAGGGCCGCGCGGCCGGGGGTCTTCTCGCTGCCGGTGGTCTCCTCGTTGGCGGTCAGACAGGCGTCCCAGCCCCAGAACATGAAGATCGAGAGGGACAGCCCGGCGGTGAAGGCCGCGAAGGACTGGACGGCGAAGGGGTTCAGCCAGGACCAGGAGAAGTCGAGCGAGGAGGCGAAGTCCGGGCCGCCGCTGCCCGCCTTGCTCAGCGCCATCGTCACGAACACGGCGAGGACGACCAACTGGAGCCCGACCAGGGCGTACTGGATGCCCTTGGTGGCGGTCATGCCCCGGTAGCTGATCGCGGTGGCGACGGCGATGAGGACCAGGCAGGTCAGGATGTGGACCGGCTTGCTGTCGTCCAGGGCGGCGACCGAAGCGCTGCCGGTGATCTCGCCCGCGAGCAGCCAGAAGTACGAGGTGGCGACGCCCGCCAGGTTGGACAGCACGATGATCGTCGCGATGACGAGACCCCAGCCGCACATCCAGCCGACGCGCGGCCCGAAGGCCTTCACCGTCCAGGTGAACGAGGTGCCGCAGTCCGGCACGGCCCGGTTCAGCTCGCGGTAGGCGAAGGCCACGAGCAGCATCGGCAGGAACCCGGCCAGGAAGACGGCGGGCATCTGCACGCCGACCTCTCCGGCGGTGGAGCCGAGGGTGGAGGTCAGGCAGTAGACGGGCGCGACGGTGGAGACACCGATGACGGCGCTGCCCATGAGGCCGACGGAGTTCCCGCCGAGGCCCTTGCCGCGCACGCCGCCGCCCGTGCCACCGTCGGCCGGGGCGCTTCCCCGTACCGTGTCTCCGGCCCGTGGCCGCGCGTCCAGCTGACTCATGAGGAGGACGCTATGCGCTGCGATATCCACATCCGGAGCGTGAGACTCCAGCGTCTCACCCTTGGATATATCAGCCAACTCCCCAGAAATGCTTCATCAATTCAAGGTCACATCCACATGAAGCCTTGTAATACATGCCACTCAGCCGGGCGCGACGACGTACGGTAATCGCAGCGCTGTCCGTTTTGCACTGATTCAAAATTTTCCCGCGGCCCGTGGAGGCGTCTTCAGCCGGGCCAGACGATCGCCTGCGTCTCGCTGTAGGCGTGCAGCGCGTACGAGCCCACGTCCCGCCCCACCCCGCTCCTCTTGAACCCGCCGAACGGGGCCTCCATGTTCCGCCCGACCGTGTTCACGCCGACCCCGCCCGCGCGCAACCGCCGGGCGACGCGGAAGGCGCGGGCGACGTCCCCGGACCAGACGTAGTCGATGAGGCCGTAGTCGCTGTCGTTGGCGAGCGCGACGCCCTCCTCCTCGTCGTCGAAGGGGACGACCACCACGACCGGCCCGAAGATCTCCTCGCGGACCACCCGCATCTGCGGGGTGCAGTCGGCCAGCAGCGTGGGCGCCACGTAGAAGCCCCGGTCCAGATGGCCGGGCCGGACGCCGCCCGTGACGACCCGCGCGCCCTCCTTTCGGCCCTGTGCCACGTACGCCTCGACGCGGTCGCGGTGGGCGGCGGAGATGACCGGGCCGACGACGGTGGCCCGGTCCGAGGGGTCGCCGACGGCGAGGGAGGCGGCGTACGCGGCCAGCGAGCCGATCAGCTCGTCCTGCCGGGACCGGTGGACCAGGACGCGGGTCGGAGCCGTACAGATCTGTCCGCTGTAGAAGGAGAACGTGGTCCCGATGCCCGCGACCGCGGAGTCCAGATCGGCGTCCTCGAGGACCAGCGCGGCGCCCTTCCCGCCCAGCTCCATCAGCTGCCGCTTCATCCCGCGCCCGCACACCTCCGCGATGCGCTGCCCCACGGCGGTGGACCCCGTGAAGCTGACCATGTCGACGTCGGGCGAGTCCACGGCCGCCTCCCCCGCCTCCACGCCCGACCCGGTGACGACGTTCACCACCCCCGGCGGAACGCCCGCCTCCGCGAGAGCGGCGGCCATCCGGTAGACGGAGAGCGGATCCTGCGGGGCGGGCTTCACCACGACCGTGTTGCCCATCGCGAGCGCGGGCGCGATCTTGCCCGCCGGGTTGGCCCAGGGGTTGTTGTAGGAGGTGACGCAGGTGACCACGCCGACCGGATGGCGGACGGCCAGCGCCCCGAAGACCCCGGCCCGCCCCATCGGCCCGGCCTCGTTGATCTGCGGCGCGATGGCCTCCTCGGCGGGCTCCAGGGCGCCGCGCGCGTACCGCCGGAACCGGGCGATACCCACCCCGACCTGCATCCCCCGGGCGGTGGAGGCGGTGGCTCCGCTCTCCGCGCGGGCGACGTCGGTGTGGGCGAGGAAGTCCCGCTGGACGAGGTCGGCGGCCCGGTCGAGGATCGCGGCACGCTCCTCCGGCCGGGTCCGCGACCAGGCCGGGAAGGCCGCTCTCGCCGCCGCTGCCGCCTCGTACACCTGGGCGCGGCTCGCCTCGGGGGCGAGGCCGACGACCTCCTCGGTGGCGGGGTCGACCACCTCGTAGTGCCCGGCGGCGGGCTGGACCCACTCGCCGCCGATGAACAGCCGCTCGGTCGGGTGGCTCACGCCGTGCTCACCGTCCGGGTGTCGCGGCCCGAGCGCAGCACCGTCCCCGGCACGGCCCCCGTCACCTTGTCGTCGCGCAGGGTCTCGACCCCGTTGACGCGTACGGAGACGATCCCGATCGCCCTGGAGTCCAGGCGGGGGCTGTCCCCGGGCAGGTCGTGGACCAGGGTGGCGGGCCCGGCGTCGATCCGTTCGGGGTCGAAGAGGACGAGGTCGGCGTGGAAGCCCTCCTCGATCCGGCCGCGTTCCCGCAGCCCGAAGAGGCGGGCGGGGTCGTCGGTGAGCATCTTCACGGCGGCGGTCAGGGGGACGAGCCTCCGCCCGCGCAGACAGTCGCCGAGGAAGCGGGTGGTGTACGGGGCTCCGCACATCCGGTCCAGGTGCGCGCCCGCGTCGGAGCCGCCGAGCATGACGTCCTCGTGCTCCCAGGTCCGCTGCCGCAGCGCCCAGGAGGCCGGGTCGTTGTCGGTGGGCATCGGCCACAGGACCGTGCGCAGGTCGTCGGCGGCGCAGATCTCCACCAGGCAGTGGAAGGCGTCCTGGCCGCGTTCGGCGGCGATGTCGTCGACGACCCGGCCGCTGAGCCCTTCGTTGGCGGCGCTGTAGGTGTCCCCGATGACGTACCGGCCGAAGTTCGCGAGCCGGCGGAAGACCCCGGCCTCCTTGCTGTCGGCGCGGCGCAGCATCTCGGCGCGGGTGGCGGGGTCCCGGAGCCGTTCGACGCGCTCGGGGACGGGAAGGGCGAGGATCTCGCCCCACCCGGGGATGAGGTTGAGGGCGCAGAAGGTGCCGAGCGACATGTTCATCGGGGTGAGGATCGGCATGGTGAGGGCGACGATCCGCCCGCCGGCGCGGCGGGCGCGTTCGCTGGGGATCAACTGGCGCGGTACGCGTTCGGGTACGGCGGCGTCGATGGTGAGGACGTTCCAGTTGAGCGGGCGTCCGGCGGCGGCGGTCATGTCGACGAAGAGGTCGATCTCCTCGTCGGAGAACTGGTCCAGGCACCCGGCGACGATCGCCTCCAGTTGCGTCCCCTCGTGCTCGCCGACCGCGCGGGACAGCGCGAGCAGTTCCTCGGGCCGGGCGTGCCGGGAGGCGACGGGCTCGCCGTCGCCGTCGGAGTGGGTGGAGGACTGGGTGGTGGAGAGCCCCCAGGCCCCGGCGTCCATCGCGTCGTGGAACAGGGCGAGCATGGCGTCCAGTTGCTCCGGTGTCGGCTGCCCGCCGACGGCGTCCGGCCCCATGACGTGCCGCCGCAGGGCGCAGTGCCCGACCATGAACCCGGCGTTGACGGCGATGCGCCCTTCGAGGGCGTCGAGGTACTCGCGGAAGGTGGACCAGGTCCAGTCGACGCCTTCCTCCAGCGCGGCGAGCGCCATGCCCTCGACCCGGGACATCATCCGCCGGGTGTAGTCGGCGTCCTCGGGCCGGTCGGGGTGGAGCGGGGCGAGGGTGAACCCGCAGTTGCCGCCCGCGACGGTGGTGACGCCGTGGTTCATGGAGGGGGTGGCGTAGGGGTCCCAGAACAGCTGGGCGTCGTAGTGGGTGTGCGGGTCGACGAAGCCCGGGGCGAGGACGAGACCGTCGGCGTCCTCGCTGGTGACGGCCTCTTCGGTGAGGGTCCCCGGTTCGGCGACGACGGCGATCCGGCCGTCGCGGATGCCGACGTCGGCGGTGCGGGCGGGGCCGCCGGTGCCGTCCACGACGGTCGCGCGGCGGATGAGGTGGTCGAGCATGACGGTTCCCTTCTGGGGTTCCTTGCTTCGGCCCGGCTGGGACAGCCGGGGTACGCACGCTCGGGCCGCGGTACGTACCCCGGCTCACAGGGCGGCGGTCCGGGAAGACGCCGCCCGGCTCACCGGCGGGGGCTGCGCCCCGACCTGGCCCGGGGCCTGTCGTCACACTGCCGTCGTCGCCCGAAGGGCCACCCGGCAGCCGGCAGCTCGATGACAGGCCCTAGGCGGCCCGCATCCGCGAGGTCCGGTGCACCGGGTCCGTGTCGATCCGCGGGATCACGTGCTCCCCGATCAGCCGGATCGTGTTCATCGTGTCCTCGGGGCTGATCCCGATCGGCAGGCCGAAGCTCAGCTGGTCGGCCCCCGCCCGATCCCACCGCCGGCACTGCTTCAGCACCTCGTCCGGATCACCGCAGATCATCAGCTCCTCGGCGATCAGCAGCTCGACGATCTCCTCGGTGTACTCCGGAAGAAGCTCCGGCCACTCCGGAATCCCCTCCGGCCGCGGAAACGTGTCGTGGTAGCGGAACAGCAGCGACTGGAGGTAGTTGAGCCCTCCGCCCACCGCGATCTCCACCGCCTTCGCGTGCGTCTCGGCACAGATGGCGGTGGACGTCACCATCACGTTGTCGTTGACGAACGCTCCGACCGGCTCCGCGTCCTTGACCGCGTTCTTGTAGGACTCGACGACCCACTCCATGTCGGAGACCTTCTGCACGCTGAAGCCCAGCACGCCGAGCCCCTTCTTGCCCGCCATGGCGTACGAGGACGGCGATCCGGCCGCGTACCACATGGCCGGGTGGGCCTTCCCGTACGGCTTCGGAAGGATCTTGCGCGGCGGCAGCGACCAGTGCTTGCCCTGGAAGCCGGCGTACTCGTCCTGGAGCCACATCTTGGGGAACTCGGCGATCGTCTCCTCCCACAGCTCCTTCGTGTGGTTCATGTCGGTGATGCCCGGCATGAACCCGAGGATCTCGTGGCTGCCCGCCCCCCGCCCGGTGCCGAACTCGAACCGCCCCCCGGAGAGGTGGTCGAGCATCGCGACCTTCTCGGCGACCTTCACCGGGTGGTTGACGGGCGCGAGCGGGTTGAAGATGCCGGAGCCGAGGTGGATGTGCTCGGTGGCGTGCGCGAGATAGCCGAGGTAGACGTCGTTGGCGGAGAGGTGCGAGTACTCCTCCAGGAAGTGGTGCTCGGAGGCCCAGGCGTACTTGAAGCCGGACTTGTCCGCCTGGATGACGTACTCGGTCTCCTCGATCAGCGCCTTGTGCTCTGCCTCGGGGTCCACCTTGGCACGCGCGGCGGGCACGTACCCCTGGACAAAGAGCCCGAATTCCACGGAGGTTCACCGTCCTCAAGTCTTCCTGACGACTTATCTGACGACCCGTCAGATTGCGATGCGACCGACTGTTCCACCACCACCGCGACCCGTCAATAGCTGACGCTTCGTCAGAACGGGCTGACCCCGGCCAGCCACCCCCCGTCCACGACGAACGGCTGCCCGGTGATGTACGAGGAGTCGGGGCCGGTGAGGAACAGCACCAGCGCGGCGACCTCCTCGGGCCGGCCGATCCGGCCCATCGGCACGAGCTTGCGGTAGTACGCGTCCAGGGCCGCGCTCGACGTCGACAGATCGGCCTCCGCGTCCAGCAGGGCCGGATTGCTCATCGCGGTGTCGACGGCCCCCGGGCATACGGCGTTGACCCGGATCCCCTTCCCGGCCAGCTCCATGGCGGCGACCCTGGTCAGCCCCAGCACCGCGTGCTTGGTCGCGGCGTACGCGCCCACCAGGGGCATGCCGGTCAGGCCGGTGTACGAGGACGTGTTCACGATCGTCCCGCCGCCCGCGGCCTCGATCTCGGGCGCGACGGCGCGCATCCCGAGGAACGCGCCCGTCATGTTGACCCGCACCACCTGCTCGAACTCGTCCAGCGGGGTGTTGACCAGCTCGTTGAAGCGCAGGATGCCGGCGTTGTTGACCAGTCCGTCGATCTTGCCGAAGGCGTCCTTGGCCACGGCGACGGCGGCGCCCCAGTCCTCCTCGCTCCCGACGTCCAGCCGCACGAACCGGGCGACCGACTCCCCCAGCTCCTCGGCCAGCGACTCCCCCTGCTCGACCAGCACATCGGCGACGACGACCCGCGCCCCCTCCTCGACGAAGATCCGCGCCTCCTGCTCGCCCTGCCCGCGCGCCGCCCCGGTGACCAGGACGACCCGCCCGTCCAGCTTGCCCATGCCCGTCTCCTTCACGTGCCGAGGTGGGGGGCCACGTCCGTGCCGAACGCCGCCATCTGATCGGTCAGTTCGTCCACGCTCCGGCTGCGGAAGCGGACCTGGATCTGGTGCACGCCGATCGCCGCGTACTCCCGCAGCGACTCGGCGAGCGCTTCCGGCTTCCCGCTGAGCGTGCGCCGCCCCACGGACCACCCGGGCTCACCCACGTACAGCGGCTCGGTGATCGCACCGACGACGATGCGCTCCTCGATCCCCACCTCCTCCCGCAGGGCGTGCACCCGGGCGATCTGGGCGGGCAGCCGGTCCCGGGCATCGCCCTGCGGCAGCCACCCGTCCCCGCGCACGGCGGCCCGGCGGGTGGCGGCGGGCGAGGAGCCGCCCACCCAGATCGGCACCCGCTCCTGGACCGGCCGGGGCAACTGCCCGAGCCCGCCGAACGAGAACCGCTCCCCCGCGAACTCCGGGTACTCCTCCGGCCCGAGCGCGGCCCGCAGCGCGTCGATCGACTCGTCCAGCACCCGCCCGCGCCCGTCGAAGTCCGCCCCGACCGCCTCGAACTCCTCCCGCACGTGCCCGGCCCCGACCCCGAGGATCAGCCGCCCGCCACTGAGGTGGTCGAGGGTGGCGTACTGCTTGGCGGTGACGAGCGGATGGCGCAGCCCGACGACGGCGACATGGCTCATGAGCAGAACGCGCTCGGTGACCCCGGCGAGAAAGGCGAGCGTGGCGACCGGGTCGTACCAGACGGTGCTCATGCCCTCCGCCAGCCGACGCGGGATCGCGACGTGGTCGCAGCCGGCGACGTAGGCGAACCCGCAGCGATCGGCGGCGCGGGCGACGCGGACGAGATCGGCGGGGGTCGCCGCCGCCTCCCAGGGTTCCGCGTAGATGGCGCTCTGCGACTGGACCGGCAGCTGCATCCCGTACGCCGGCGGCCCATCGGGCGATATCGGCACGGCGGCCTCCTTCCCCTCCGGCCCGGAACGGTCCCGCCCCGGGCGACGGCCGCCATCGTCATACCTGACGGACCATCAGACAAGGGGTGGGGGGACATCCGGGTGCGCCGGCGCCGGACACCGATGAGTTTCGCGGCCGGCCGCGGTCACCCCTACGCGAGAGAACGGCACGACCGGCGCGGCCACCCGGCACGCGGCGACACATGATCACCAGAGCGGGGAACAGCCATGACAGCCTCCACCGACGACAGCACCGGCACCACGGACGCCGCGGGCATCACCGGCCTCGGGGTCGTCCTCGGCAGCACGGACTCCGACGCCCTGATCGCCTGGTACCGGGCGGCGCTGGAGCCCCTGGGCGCCCACTGGGCGGAGCACCTCCTGGTCATCGGCCCGGGCGCGATCATCGGATTCGACGAACGGGACGACGTGGCGGACCAGGCCGCCGAACCGGGCCGCCAGCTGATCAACCTCACCGTGCGCGACATCCGGGCGGCGGAGAGGCACCTGAACGCGCTGGGGGTGACCTGGGTGCGCCCGGTCGAGGAGGTCGGGGGCGGCTGGTACTTCTCGACGATCGTGGACCCGGTGGGCAACTACCTCCAGATCCTCCAGGGCCCGGGCGCACCCTGACGCCCCGATGCCGGGCGGCCCCTTGGGTCGCCGGTGCCCCACCCGGGTGCTGGGGCGGGGGGACGGCGCTCGACCGGGTCTCACGCCTCCGCGTCGCCCCACTCCGCCACGTCCACCTCGTCGCCCACCGACAGCTTGCCCGGCCGCACCACGGAGAACTTCGCGCCGAACACCACCCCGCCGCCCGGTGCCCGGCGGTAGCCCGCGAGGGTCCGCAGCGGCTCCGGGCCGCCCCGCGCCCCGGCCTCCTGGTCGACCAGGGTCACCGCGCAGCGGACGGCGAGCTTGGTGTAGCCCAGGTCGGCCGCACCGATGGTCATGCGGCGGATCCGGTCCTCGGCGTGCGGCTCCGCCGCCCAGTCCTCACCGTGGCTCCCCTCGGGGCGGCTGTCGACGACGATGTTCGGCCGGAAGCGGTCCATGGCCAGGGGCGGGGCGCCGCGCTCGGCCATCCGCGCGTTCAGGTTCCCGAGCGAGGCGCGGGAGAGCAGATGCACGGCACTGCTGTCCGCGTAGCCGGAGGTGCCCGGGGTCAGACCGTCGGTCCTGCGGTCGTGCTCCGGCGGCACCCGGACCAGTCGGCTCGGGGCGCCCAGGAAGTCCGAGAGCCAGGCCGCCGCCGCCTCGCCCTGGTCGATGCCCCGGAACGTCGCTCCGAAGAGGTCGACGTCGCGCCGGGGCGCGGAAGTGACGACGTCGAGGTCCAGCCCGTCGCCACCACCGCGGACCCCGTCACCGCTCCCCCGCTCCGCCGACGCGAGCGTGAGCCTGCCGCCGTCGGCGCTGATGGTGGGCCGGACGAGGGCGAGGCGGGGGTCGCGGCGTTGGGTGCGGTAGACCCCGTCGACGCTGACGACCATGAAGCTGCGGTCGTGCGCGAGACCCGCCGGCGTGAGGTACGCACTGTCCAGGGACGTTCCCGCGCAGCCCTTGACGGGGTAGGTCAACAGATCGACGACGGTCGCCATGCGGCCCGCTCCTCCGTGAGGTCCCCGGCCCCCGGAACTTCCGCCGTCGGGCCCGTACGGCCAGGGTGCCAGGCCGGGCCGATCTTGCTCGACGGCTTTTGCGCCGGACCGGGGCGCGCCAGCGGGCCGGGCCTCCCCGGCTCAGCAGTCCGGGCTCAGCAGTTCGGGATCACCGCCCCGTTGTTGTCGCGGGCCTCGTCATTGCCCCAGCGGGAGAGGTAGTACGCGGAGACGTACGCGTTGCGGCCGTTCTTGCCCGCGTACACCGTGTCCAGGTCGGTGCGCAGCCACCAGTGGTTGAACTGGGTGGCGGTGCCGACCCGCGCTCCCCACACCTTGCAGTACACGTAGTTCGTGCCGGCGTTCAGGACGCCCTGGGCGTCGGCCGTGTTCGCGGCGGCGTAGCCGGTGGCGTTGGCGAACGTGTCGACCCAGTGCTTGCCGCCGCTGCCACCGCAACCGTTGTCGCTGGTCAGGTACTTGCTGTAGTACGAGCCCGGATACGGGGCGAGCGAGCGGCCGTTGATGACGATGTTCTGGCCGACGCCGTTGTACAGCTGCTCGTAGTGGATGTGGGCGCCGGAGCTGTTCCCGGTCGATCCGGTGGTGCCGATCTGCTGGCCCTGGGCGACCTGGGCCCCGTTGGCGACGGAGAAGGCGGCGAGGTGGAAGTAGTACGTCTTCCAGCCGCCGCCGTGCTCGACCGCGATGTAGTTGCCCGCGCCGCTCGGCTGGGAGTAGCGGTAGGCGGTTCCGGCGGCCGAGGCGAGGACCGGGGAGCCGGCGGTCGCCCCGCCGTCGGTGCGGACGAAGTCGAGGGCCTGTCTGACCTCGGCGGAGTGATGGCTGTACGTCCATTGCTGGCCGCAGCCGTAAGGGGCCTTGAAGTTGGGGGCGGCGGCGGCCGGGCTCGCGGTGGCGGTGACCGTGAGCAGGCCCCCGAGGAGCGCCAGCAGGGCCAGCAGACTGGTACGGGTCGAGCGCATGGGCGGGACGTCCTCCGGGTCGACAACCGGGCAGTGGGGTGCGGGGTGCGGAACGTGAGGTGGGCGCGGCGCGAAGTACCTGTATGTCTACGCGAGTTGAACGCGAGACCAGGGTGCCGCAACTTCCGGCCGAGGGACAGCCCCCGCGAGGGACTTCCGGGGCCCGGGGGGCGGGTGCACGGCCCCGCGCCCCGGCGCTCCCCGGCCCGCCCCGGCCCCCCTGATACCGTCGATCGCATGTCTGCAGCTTCGTGTGCGGCCGGTTGCGCCGCGGTGACCAGGACCCTCCGCTAGCGGCGGGGCGTTCTGCTCACCCGTCACCAGAGCGTCCAGCCGCTTCGTGATCAGATCCGGGCGGCCTCTTCGCGCTGCTCGGAACCGTTTCTGAGCTACGGAGCACCTGATGTTCTCAGGCATCCCCTCTTCCCGCGGATCGTCCCGCGGATGGTCCCGCCGTTCTTCCCGCCGGTGCGCCGGCGGGCGCGGCCCGTCCCCCGCACGCGCGTGGCTGGTGCTGTGCGCGATGTCCATGCTCCAGTTCTTCATCGCGGTCGACGTGACCGTGGTCACCGTCGCCCTGCCGTCGATCGGCGCCGACCTCGGCGTCGACGGGCACTCCCTGACCTGGGTCGTGGTCGGCTACACGGTCTCCGGCGGCGGCCTGCTGATGTTCGGCGGCCGGCTGGGCGACCTGCTCGGGCGACGGCGCGTACTGCTGCTGGGCACCGGCCTGTTCGGCGTCGCGTCGCTGCTGGCGGGCCTGGCCCCCACGTTCGGCCTGCTGGTCGTCGCGCGCCTGCTCCAGGGCGCCGGGGAGGCCGTCGCGCTGCCCGCCGCGATGGCCACCGTCATCCTGATGTTCCCGGAGGGGCCGCGCCGGTCGCGGGCCCTCGGCGTGTGGGCGGCGGTGGCCAGCTGCGGACTCGTGCTCGGGTTCGTGCTGTCCGGTGTCATCACCGCGCACCTGGGGTGGCGGTGGATCTTCCTGATCTCGGTACCGTTCATCCTGGTCGTCCTGTCGGCGGCCGTCTTCCTGGTCGACCGCGACCGGCCCGTGTCCGGGGACCGGCGGGCGCTGGACCTTCCCGGCGCACTGCTGCTGACCGCCTGCCCGCTGCTGTTCACGCTCGGCGTGGTCGAGGCCGGTGAGCCCGGCACGTCCCCGTGGCCGGCCCCGGCGGCGCTGACCGGGGCGGTGGCGGCCGGGATCGGGTTCGTACGGGTCGAGGCGCGCTCGCGCAATCCGCTGGTGCCGCTGCGCCTGATCGCCCACCGCACCCGGGTCGCGGCCAACCTGGCCACGATGCTGCTGAGCGGGGCCCTGTCGACGTCGTTCCTGCTGTTCACGTTCTCCCTTCAGGACCGGCTGGGCATGGGACCGCTGGGCGCGGGGCTGACGATGCTGCCCCTGGCGGTCTCGCTGATCGTGTTCTCCCTGCTGGCGCCCCGCCTGCTGGGCCGCTGGGGGCCCCGCGCGTGCGTGCTCGCCGGCCTGGGGTGCACGGCGGCGGCGATGGCGGCCATCGCGCTCGTCTCGGCCTCGTCCGCGGACGGGGCCGCGCTGGTCCCGGCCATGGTGCTGGTCGCGGCCGGTATGGGATTCGGCATCGTCGGTCTCCAGTACGTCGCGGTCACCGGCGTCACCGAGGACGACGCCGGGATCGCCTCGGGCGTCCAGCGCGCCGCCGACCAGCTGGGCGGCGCGGCCGGGGTGACCGTCTGCGTGGGGGTCGGCTTCGCGCCCACCCTGCACTCCTTCGATCCGTTCCTGGTGGCCACGGTGCTCGCCGGCGCGGGTCTGGTGGCGGGTGCGGTCGTGGCCCGGCGGATGCCCGGGCCCGCCGCGGCGGCCGGGGCGGGCGCGCGGGAACAGGCCGGGTGAGCTGACGGGGGCACGCCGCGGCCCGGCCGCCTCCGGGTGGGCGCCGGCCGCGGCGTGCCCGCTCCGCCTTCACCCGGCGGAGTGGAGCCGGTCGCCCGCAGGGGTGGTACGGCCTCGCCGTGCGCGGTTCGCGCGGCCGGGTGCCGAACCATGAGCGCATGTCACGGAACAGTCTGCGTTCGCTGGCCCGCCGTGTGGTTCCCACACTGCTGGTCGCCCAAGTCGTCCTGCTCCCCCTCCAGTCCGCCTCCGCCGCCACGCTCACCGCGCACCCGTGCGGGTCGGCCGCCGGCTGCGGATCGGTCGTGGTCGCGCCCGTCTCCCAGGCGGCCCCGGACCACGGCGACTGCACGAGTCCGGAACCGGTGGTGTGCCTGATCCGGAGCGAGACGCCGCAGGAGCGCGAGGTGGCCCGCGATCAGCGGATGCGCTACCACGGCCTCATCGCGGACATGGAGCGCACCGCGTGCGCGATGCGCGCCGAAGGGCGCTCGGAGGAGGAGATCGCCCGCACCCTGGTGCGGATGCGCAATGACGCCAAGGACATCGTCCGTGCCGGCATGACCCCGGAGCAGGTCGCGGAGCTGGAGGCGCGCAACCAGAAGAAGTACGGGAACCCGCTCGGCCCGACGGCGGACCAGCTCTACCTGAAGTACGGCTCCTGGGAGAAGGTCTCCGAGGCCGCCACCCGGACGAGCGCGGCCGTCGACCGGGAACTGGGCCTGGAGTACCGCCACTGCTCCTGCGACGTCCTCCGGGCCGCCTGACCGGGGTGGCCCTCCGCCGGTCCCGTCCGCCCGTCCCCCCGCCGGTGTGCGGTGGGAGGACGGGCGGCGGGCCGGGCCGGGCGGCAGGCGGCGGACGCCGGGCGTCGAGAGCGTCCGGGACCGGGCGGCGGAGCCGTCGCCGTCGAGGACGCGCCCCTCACTTCCGGTACAACGCCTCGATCTCGCCCGCGAAGTCCCGGGCGATCGCGTCCCGCTTCAGCTTCAGCGACGGCGTCAGATGCCCCTTCTCCTCCGTGAAGTCCACCGGCAGGACCGTGAACTTGCGGATCGACTCCGCGCGGGAGACCAGGCGGTTGGCCTCGTCGACGGCCTTCTGGAGCGACGTGCGCAGATCCTCGTCGTGGATCAGGTCCCGCATCGGGACGTCCTGTTTCTTGGTCATCTGGCGCCAGTGCTGGAGGCCGTCCGGCTCCAGGGTGATCAGGGCGGTGATGAAGGAGCGGTTGTCGCCGACGACCATGCACTGACTGACCAGGGGGTGGGCGCGCAGCCAGTCCTCCAGCGGCGCCGGGGTCACGTTCTTGCCGCCCGACGTGATGATGATGTCCTTCTTGCGGCCCGTGATCGTCAGATAGCCGTCCTCGTCCAGTGCGCCCAGGTCGCCCGTGGGGAACCAGTCGTCCGGCAGGAGCGCCGGGGTCACGTCCGCCCGTTCGCCGTCCCAGTAGCCCCGGAAGACCTGGCCGCCCCGCAGCAGCACCTCGCCGTCCTCCGCGATGCGCACCGATGTCCCGGGCAGGGGCCAACCGACCGTGCCCAGGCGGGGTTTGAGGGGCGGGGTGACCGTGTGTGCGGCCGTGGTCTCCGTCAGTCCGTAGCCCTCGAAGATGCCGATGCCCGCGCCCTCGTAGAACGCGGCGAGCCGGCGGCCGAGCGGGGAGCCGCCGCAGATCACGTACCGGACCTTCCCGCCGAGCGCCGCCCGGATGCGGCGGTAGACCAGCGGGTCGTAGAGGGCCCGGGCGGCCCGCAGGCCGAGGCCGGGGCCGGGGCCCGTGCCGTGTTCGGCGCCCTCGACCGCCTTGCCGTAGCGCTGGGCGATGCGGGCCGCCCGGTCGAACGACGAGGCCCGGCCCATCTTCTCGGCCGTCGCCCGCCCGGTGTTGTAGACCTTCTCCAGGACGTACGGAATGGCGAGCAGGAAGGTCGGGCGGAAGCCCGCCAGGTCCGCCAGCAACTCCTCCGTCCCGATGGACGGGGCGTGGCCCAGGCGGACCCTCGCCCGCATGCAGCCGATCGCCACCATGCGGCCGAAGACGTGGGAGAGGGGGAGGAAGAGGAGGGTGGAGGCCGGGTCCTTCGAGACCGACTTGAAGACCGGGTGGAGGAGTTCGATCGCGTTGTCGACCTCGGCGAAGAAGTTGCCGTGGGTCAGGACGCAGCCCTTCGGGCGGCCCGTGGTGCCCGAGGTGTAGATCAGGGTGGCGGGGGTGTCCGGTTCCAGGGCCGCCCGGCGGGCCGTCACCGCCGCGTCCGGGATGTCCTTGCCGAGGGACTTGAGCCGGCCGATCGCCCCCGTGTCGAACTGCCACAGGTGCGCCAGGTCGCCGAGCTGCTTGCGCTCCTGGCTGATCAGACGCCCCTGTTCCTTCGTCTCCACGGCGCACGCGACCGCGCCCGAGTTCTGGAGGATCCAGCGGGCCTGGAACGCCGAGGAGGTCGGGTAGATGGGGACCGTCACCAGTCCGGCCGCCCACGCAGCGAAGTCCAGCAGCGTCCACTCGTACGTCGTCCGGGCCATGATCGCGACCCGGTCCCCCTGGCGCAGGCCCTCCGCCATCAGGCCCTTGGCCACCGCCAGTACCTCGGCGGCGAACGCGGCGGCCGTCACGTCCCGCCACACGCCCCCGGCGTCCTTGCGGCTGAGCACCGGGTCCGACGGGGCCTCGCGGGCGTTGTCGAACGGGATCTCGGCCAGGGAGCCGCGCGCCACGACCGGGGCGAACTTCGGTACGGAGACCTCCTGGACCCTCCCGTCGGGGCCTCGCTTCTTCGTCGGCTCGACCAGAACGGGTGTGGCCGCGGGGGCGGTCGCGGATGCGGAAGGTGGCGTTGACACGTGCGGCTCCTCGGTTGGGGGGTCGGGCGGGTCGGGTCGCCGGGTCGTCCGTCCGGCAGGGTGCGGAAGGGGCGGGCGGGCAGAAGAGTCAGGGGCGGATGGAGCGGGCGGGGCGGGCGGGTCAGGGGCGGGCGCGCAGGAGGCGGACAGGGCGGGTGCGGAAGTGGGCGGCGGGTCAGGGGCGTTCGAGGATGGCCGTCACCCCCTGGCCGCCCGCCGCGCAGATCGAGATCAGGCCCCGGCCCGGCGCGTCCCGTTCCGCGAGGAGCTTGGCCAGGGTGGCGACGATCCGGGCGCCCGTCGCGGCGAAGGGGTGGCCGGTGGCCAGGGAGGATCCGGCGACGTTCAGCCGGGCCCGGTCCAGCGGGGCCAGGCCCTGCTTCTCCCAGGCGGCGAGGGTGGCCAGCACCTGGGAGGCGAAGGCCTCGTGGATCTCGTACAGGTCGAAGTCCTCGATGCCGAGCCCGGCCCGCTCCAGCAGGCGCGGCACCGCGTGCGCCGGGGCCATGAGGAGACCGTCGTCGCCGTCCACGTAGTCCACGGCCGCCGTCTCGTACAGGGAGAGATAGGCGAGCGGCTCCAGGCCCCGCTCCCGGGCCCACTCCTCGCTCGCCAGCAGGACCGTCGCCGCACCGTCCGTCAGCGGGGTCGAATTGCCCGCGGTCATGGTGGGGTCGGGGCCGTCGGTCCCGAACACCGGTTTCAGGCGGGCTAGTTTCCCGGCCGTCGAGTCCGGGCGAAGGTTCTGGTCGCGGTCCAGGCCCCGGTACGGGACCACCAGGTCGTCCAGGAAGCCCCGTTCGTACGCGGCGGCCAGGCGCTGGTGGCTCGTGGCGGCCAGCAGGTCCTGGTCCTCCCGGGTCACGGCCCAGCGGCGCGCGGTGACGGCGGCGTGCTCGCCCATCGACAGACCGGTGCGGGGTTCCGCGTTGCGCGGGATGTCCGGGACGAGGTGGCGGGGGCGGACGGCGGCCAGCGCCTTGACGCGGGCGCCCGTCGTCCTGGCCCGGCGGGCGGCGAGCAGGATGCGGCGCAGTTCGTCGTTGACGCCGAGCGGGGCGTCGCTGGTGGTGTCGGAGCCGCCCGCGATCGCCGAGTCGACGGCCCCGAGCGCGATCTGGTTCGCGGCGGCGATGACCGCCTGGAGGCCGGTGCCGCAGGCCTGCTGGATGTCGTACGCCGGGGTGCGCGGGTCGAGCGCGGAGCCGAGGACGGTCTCGCGGGCCAGGTTGAAGTCCCGGCTGTGCTTGAGGACCGCGCCCGCGACGAACGCCCCGACCCGCTCCCCGGCCAGACCGTACCGCTCCACCAGGCCGTCCAGCGCGGCGGTCAGCAGGTCCTGGTTGGAGGCGGTCGCGTACGGGCCGTCGGAGCGGGCGAAGGGGGTGCGGCTGCCGCCGACGACCGCCACGCGGCGCGACCGCGGCGGAGCGAGCGGAACGAACGGGTCCTGGCGCGTCATCGTGACCATCTCGTCTCGGTCGGTCCGGGATTGTTCATCTCGACCAGCTCCTGACTCTTAAGTAACCTTACTCAAGAGTAAATCTACGACCGAGCAGGGAGTCAGGACAATGGCCGATCGCTATCTGCACCTCACCGGCACAGCACCCGGCCGCTTCCTCACCCGGCGGCTCGGCCTGCCGCAGCCCGCGCCGCTGCGCCGCTGGACCCTGGACACCCCGCGCCTGGACGGGCCGCTGCTGCACCTGACCGCCGGGACCTCCGCCATCCGGGACGGGCTGGCGAAGGTGCTGGCCACCACCGGGCTCACGGTCGAGGAGCGGCCGGCGCGACCCGCCGGGATCGTCCTGGACGCCACAGGGGTCGCCTCCGCCCGGGGGCTCGCCGAGGTGCACGCGGCCCTCCACCCCGTCGTACGGTCGCTGGCCCCCGGCGGCCGGATCGTCGTCCTCGGCACGCCCCCGTCCTCCGGGGACCACCATCAGGCCGCCGCCCAGCAGGCGTTGGAGGGTTTCGTCCGGTCGCTGGGCAAGGAGGTCGGGCGGGGCTCCACGGTCCAGCTCCTGCGGCTGCCGGCCGACGGGACGCCGGAAGCAGCCGAGTCCACCCTCCGCTTCCTCCTCTCCCCCCGCTCCGCGTACGTCAGCGGCCAGGTGATCGAGCTGACCGCCGCCGCCCCCGGCTCCGTGCCCGACCGGGACGCCCCGCTCACCGGCCGGACCGCCCTGGTCACCGGCGCGGCCCGGGGCATCGGGGCGTCCGTCGCCTCGGTGCTCGCCCGCGACGGGGCGGACGTCATCGTGCTGGACGTCCCCGGGGCCCGGGACGACCTGGTGCGCACCGCCGACCGGCTCGGGGCCACCGCGCTGCCGCTGGACATCACCGCCCCCGACGCCGCCGCCCGCATCGCCGCCGCCGCCCCGGGCGGGCTCGACGTCCTCGTCCACAACGCGGGCATCACCCGCGACCGCCGCCTCGCCAACATGCCGGCCGAACGCTGGGCCCAGGTCATCGAGGTCAACCTCGACAGCGTGCTCCGCACCACCGACGAACTGCTCGCCGCCGGCGCCCTGAACCGGGGCGGCCGGATCGTCGCCACCGCCTCCATCGCGGGCATCGCGGGCAACGACGGCCAGACCAACTACGCGGCCAGCAAGGCGGGCGTCATCGGCCTGGTCCGCTCGCTCGGCCCGCGGGCCGCCGCCGAGCACGGCGTCACCGTCAACGCGGTGGCCCCCGGCTTCATCGAGACGAGGATGACCGCCGCCGTGCCCTTCCTCATCCGGGAGGCGGGCCGCAGGATGAACTCCCTCTCCCAGGGCGGGCTTCCGGCCGATGTCGCGGAGGCCGTCGCCTGGTTCGCCCAGCCCGACTCGGGAGCCGTCAACGGCCAGGTGCTGCGCGTCTGCGGCCAGAGCCTGCTGGGGGCGTGAGCCCGATGACCTCCCTCACCGCCTCGCTCGCGCGCGGGGCCCTCACCTCGCCGTTCAAGCGCGCCGGACGGCCGGACGCCACGCTGCCCCCCGGCCGCCTCACCCGCCCGCCCGCACCCGTCGCACCCGGCCCCCTCGCCGCGTACGGGAGGATCTGCGGGTTCCCGGAGACCGGGGCGCTGCCGCTCACCTACCCGCATGTGCTGGCCTTCCCGCTGACCATGCAGCTGATGACCGGCCGCGCCTTCCCACTGCCGGTGCTCGGGCTCGTCCACACCTGGATCGAGATCACCCCGCACCGGACCGTGCAGCCCGCCGAGCGCCTCGAACTGTCGGTGTACGCGCGAGAGCTGACGCCGCACCGGCGGGGCACCGAGGTCACGATGACGACCGAGGCGCGGGTGGACGGGGAGCTGGTGTGGGAGTCGAGCAGCGGCTATCTGTCCCGCCACCGGCGGGACACCCCGGGCCACACGCCCCCGGACCGGGCGGCGACCGCCCCGGAGGACCTGCCGGCCCACGCCGAGTGGCGGCTGCCCGGCGATCTGGGGCGGCGGTACGGAGCCGTCTCCGGGGACCGCAACCCGATCCACCTGCACCCGCTGACCGCCCGGCTGTTCGGCTTCCCCCGGGCCGTCGCACACGGCATGTGGACGGTCGCCCGCTGTCTGGCCGAGGCCGACGACCCGGCCGGGATCCGCGGCGTACGGGCCGACTTCAGGGCCCCCGTCCTGCTGCCCGCCACCGTGACGTACGCGGCCGACGCCGCCGGGAACGCCTTCGCGCTGCGCGGTCCCGACGGGCGCGTGCACCTCACGGGGGCGGTGGGCCGGCACATCTGAGAGCTGTCCGGTCGGTCGCCGGGGACAGCGGACTACCGTCGGATCAGGGCCGCGGCTTCGACGGCCCCGGCCGCGGCTTCGAGTTCCGGCGCGACGTACCGCTCGAACGCGGCGGGCAGGCCGGGGCCGAACACGGCGGACACGGCCTCCGGCTCGCCGTGGTAGAACGCCGCGACCTCCGCCTCGACCAGATAGGGGACGGCCTCCCGGTCCCAGTCCTCCGGGCGCATGTCCCGCAGGCTCTCCGCCAGGTGCTTGAGAACCTGCCGCAGGCCGGCGTGCGAGACGGCGGTCAGCTCGCTCGCCAGCGCTCTCCTCCCCGCCGCCACCGCGTCGGCGAAGGCACGCCGCAGGGCGTCGGTGCGGCCCGGCTCGTAGCTCCGGTCGTCCGGCCACGGCAGGCTGGCGTTGGCGTAGATCCGCCCGAGTGCCACATGGGTGTACTCGTGCAGGAGGTTCGCGGTCATGGGCACGGGATCCCTCCGCAGATCCTCGGCGGGGACGCCCGCGAGGTAGACAGCCGCCGGGAAGTACTGCGTGTAGCCGGCTCCCCGGTGCCCCTGGACGACCAGCGGCTGGCCCTCGGGCAGCAGGACGGTGACGAACCGGTCCAGTCCGCTCCAGGGCTGCGCACCGCGGTCTGCCGACGGGCCCTCCGGTTCCGGATGGACCCGGATGTTCCAGGGACGCGTCCCCCGATGGGCTTCCAGCGGATCCACCGCACCGATCGTCACGCCCGCGGCGATGTACAGGATGTCGGCCAGGTGCCCCGGCAGGGGCGCTCGCTCGCACAGCAGGTACAGGACCGTGTCGTTGAACGCCTCGTACTGCTCGACCGAATCCGCGCGTACGGAGTGCCGCAGCACGTCGCCGACCGCGAACCGCTTCCACGCGTCGGCTTCGTCGGGCCAGCCGAGGTGCTCGGCGCCGGACCACGCCCCTCCGTCGTCGACGGGCCTGTCGAGCACCGTCCTGGCGTCACCCCATGGCCCCAGCCCCACGATCCGATTGCCGTGTGCGCCGAAGTAGTTGACGCCGCCCGCTGATCCCTGGTCCTCGCTCACCGCTGCCCCTCCTCAGGTGCCCGCTGTCTCCGCAGGCTATCGACGGGGGGCTCAGACCGCTGGAGATCCGGGAAGCCCCTGGCTCCGGCCCGGGCCGGAGGGAGAGGCTCCGGGTTCCTGGGGAGCGTCCGGACAGTCTCGTCGGGCGGGCCGGACGATACCTCGCGGACACGGCGGCAGTTCGACGACAGGGCCTAGCCGGCCGGGGGCTGCCAGGGGCGGGCGTGCATCAGGTTCTCCAGGCCTGCCCAGGCGAAGTTCATCAGGGTCGCCGCGGCCTCCTTCGCCGAGACGTCCGGGGTGTCGTTGGCCCAGCCCGCCAGCGACTCCGCGGCCCCCACGAGCGCCTGCGCGAGCCCCGCCACATCCCGGTCCGCCAGCGCGGGGTCGCTGTGCGCCTCACGGGCGGCGGCCCCGATCAGCCCCGTCACGAACGCGACGATCTCGTCCCGCATGCCGCCGAGTTCGCTGACGAACGGCTCCCCGTGCGAACGCGCCTGGCGGTGCAGGACCGACCAGCCGTCCGGGTTCTCGGCGGTGTGCAGGAAGAACGCCCGCAGCCCCGCCCACAGTTGGCCGTCGGCGGGCAGCCCCGGCTCCACCCCGGCCCGCACCGCCTCCAGCAGGGCGTTCGCCTCACGACGGATGCAGGCGGAGAACAGGTCCTCCTTGGAATTCAGGTACAGGTAGACCAACGGCTTGGACACGCCCGCCAGCTCCGCGATCTCGTCCATCGAGGCGGCCCGGTAGCCGCGCTGCCCGAAGGTCCGCACCGCGGCGTCCATCATCTGCTGCTCGCGCACGGCGCGCGGCATCCGTTTGCTCTTCACTGCACCCACGTCCGGATCCTCCCCGCCCCCACTGCCCTGCTCCCGTCCCAGGGTACGGCGGCGCGCGGCCCGCCGTCGTGGCGAGCGATCACCGGGGGACGGGGCCGGCCCGGTCCGACCGGAGGAGGAGAGGGGTCGTCCCGTGGTCCGACAGCGGGCACACCCTGCGTCCGATGCGCGCGTCCGGGCGCCTCCCTAGCGTTGCGGACATGACGATCTCCCTTCGCAACAGACCGGTCGGGGCCGCCGCCACCGCCGCGGTGCTCGCCCTGGCCGCGCTGGTCTCGCCGGCGGCGGCCGCGCCCGCTTCGGCGTCCGCCCCCGCGCGGGCCGCCGCCTTATCCGCCGCCCCCGCCGCCTCCGGCGAGGCGGCCGAGCCGTCCGCGGCCGCGGAAGGCCTGCGGCTTCCCCGCCCCACCGGCCGGTACGCCACCGGCCGCGACACCCTGTTCCTCACCGACCACGCGCGCCCCGACCCATGGGTGCCGTCCGCCGGGCCGCGGCGGTTGCTGGTGTCGCTGAACTACCCGGCCCGCCCCGGCACCGGCGGTGGCCCGGCCCCGTACATTCCGCGGGAGGAGGCGCGGCTGATGCTCGCGCAGCGCGGGCTGGACGACCCCGCGTGGCCCGGCCTGGTCGCCGCCACCCGGACCTCCTCCCGGACGGCGGCCGACCCGGCACCGGGGCGCTTCCCGCTGGTCCTGCTCTCCCCCGGCTTCGGCACGCCGCGGGCCACGCTGACCGGGCTCGCGGAGGAGCTGGCGAGCCGGGGCTACGTCGTGGCGACCGCGGACCACCCGTACGAGTCGACCGGTACGCAACTGCCCGACGGGCGGGTCCTCACCTGCGCGGCCTGCGACACGGTGGACGCCCAGCCCGACGCGACCGCGCGGCGGAAGGTGCTGGCCGCCGTGTCCGCCGGGCGGGCCGCCGACTTCTCGTTCCTGCTGGACCGGCTGACCGGCCCGGCCCCGGCGTGGCGGCACGCCCGGGCGATCGACCCGCGCCGGGTGGGCATGGCCGGCCACTCCATCGGGGGCAACGCGGCCTCCTCCACGATGGCGGGCGACCGCCGGGTCGACGCGGGCGTCACCATGGACGGCACCTTCTTCGATCCGGTCGCCGCCCGGGGGCTGGGCGGGCGGCCGTTCCTGATGCTGGGCACCGACCCCGGACACGGCCCCGGCGCCGACACGTCCTGGGACGAGGGCTGGGACCGGCTGGACGGCTGGAAGCGGTGGCTGACGGTGCGGGACTCCGGGCACTTCACCTTCACGGACACCCCGGAGATCGGTGAGCAGCTCGGCATCGAGGACCCGGACGCGCCGCTCTCCGCCGCCCGCTCGACCGCGATCACCAGGGCTTACGTGACGGCCTTCTTCGACCGGAGTCTGCGCGGCCGGCCGGCCCGGCTGCTGAACGGCCCGACCCCGGGCAACCCCGAGGTCCTCTTCCAGCGCCCCTGACCGCGCGCCCGGACCCTTCGGACACGCCCGCGCCCCCGGACCACGTACGAAAGACGTGGTCCGGGGGCGCGGGCGTGCGCGGCGCGTGCCGCCCGCCGGGTCAGGCGGGGGCCGGCAGGGTCACCTTCTGCTCGGCGTCGCGGACGTCGTCCTGGTCGAAGGAGTCGATCGGGGAGGACGAGGCCGAGTTGTACGCGTCATGGTCGAGGATCTTCTCCCGGGCCGCGACGATCACCGGGACCAGCGCCTGGCCGGCCACGTTGGTGGCGGTGCGCATCATGTCCAGGATCGGGTCGATGGCCATCAGCAGGCCGACGCCCTCCAGCGGGAGGCCCAGCGTGGACAGGGTGAGGGTCAGCATGACCGTGGCGCCGGTGAGACCGGCGGTGGCCGCCGAGCCGATCACCGAGACGAAGGCGATCAGGAGGTAGTCGCCGATGCCCAGCTGCACGTCGAAGATCTGCGCGATGAAGATCGCCGCCAGCGCCGGGTAGATCGCGGCGCAGCCGTCCATCTTGGTGGTCGCGCCGAACGGGACGGCGAAGGAGGCGTACTCCTTCGGAACGCCGAGGCGCTCGGTGACCCGCTGGGTGACCGGCATGGTGCCGACCGAGGAGCGGGAGACGAAGGCGAGCTGGATCGCGGGCCAGGCGCCCTTGAAGAACTGGAGCGGGCTGACCTTGGCGACGGTGGCCAGGAGCAGCGGGTAGACGCCGAACAGCACCAGGGCGCAGCCGATGTAGACGTCCGCGGTGAAGGTGGCGTACTTGCCGATGAGGTCCCAGCCGTAGTCGGCGATGGCGTAGCCGATGAGGCCGACGGTGCCGATGGGGGCGAGGCGGATGACCCACCACAGGGCCTTCTGGAGGAGCTCCAGGATCGACTGGCTGAGGGTGAGGATCGGCTTGGCCTTCTCACCGAGCTTGAGGGCGGCGATACCGGCGACGGCGGCCATGAACACGATCTGGAGCACGTTCAGCTCGGTGAACGGCGTGATCACGTTGTCCGGGACGATGCCGGTCAGGAAGTCGATCCAGCTGCCCTTGGTCTCGGAGAGCGCGCCGTCCTTCGGCGTGAGGCCGGTGCCGGAGCCCGGGTTGGTGACCAGACCGATCGCGAGGCCGATGGCGACCGCGATCAGCGAGGTGATCATGAACCAGAGCAGGGTGCGGGTCGCGAGCCGGGCGGCGTTGTTGACCTGGCGCAGGTTGGTGATCGACACGAGGATCGCGAAGAAGACCAGCGGGGCGACGGCCAGCTTCAGCAGCTGGACGAAGAGTGAGCCGATCTCGTCGAGGGTGGTGACGAGCCAGCCGAGGTCCTGGCTGCGGGCCAGCCAGCCGAGCAGCACGCCGAGGACCAGACCGACGACGATCTGGGCCCAGAAGGGGAACCTGGGTATGCGGGAACCGGAGCCGGAGCCGGTGGGCTCCTCGGCCTCGGGGGTGGCGGACGCGGGATTCGCGGACACGGACACACTCCAACTGGGGACGCATCGGGACGCACGGATCCATCCGTGCGGTCGTGCGGTGGAACGGGGACGGGGTCGCGGCGCCCGCGTCGGGGGGCGGCGCCGCTGCATGATGCCGTATCAGACCTCGCGGCAACAGACCGCGGACATACAGCGGCAGAGATCGACATGCAGGCGCGCCACGAGCGGGGTGCTCGCGGCATGACGGAGGCGCACAGCTGTCTTCACGTCGAATACGTTAACACTTGAACTTTGGGAACCTCAAAGCGTTTCTTTGGCTTCCGGACAGAGGTCCACCGGGCGGGAATGGCTGGAAAGCGGCGCAAAACAGCGGAGAACGCCGCGGGCCCCGGGCGGGAGCCTGGTGACTCCCGCCCGGGGCCCGGCGGAGAAGAGGTGCGCGCGGTGCGCGGGTGTGAGGAAGCTTACGTGGCGCCTACAGGCGCTACTGGACCGCGTCCTCGCGGGTGCGGTTGGCGTCGAGGCGCGCCTTGGTGCGGTCGACGCCGGCGACGATCTGCTCGGACATCTCGTCGCGCTGCTTGCGCAGCAGCACGTAGCTGAGCGGGGCGGAGAGGACGAGACCGAGGAGGATCACCCAGACCGTGTTGGAACCGCCGAGCCCGGAGGGGATCAGCCCGAAGTGCACGGCGACACCGGCGACGAAGAAACAGCCGACGAAGATCAGCAGGCGCAACGCCGTGTAACGGATCATCGCGCTCGGCTTGGCAGCGGACACAGCTGGCCCTCTCTTCCCGTGGACTCTCGACACGCTTCTGCCCGTCCAGTGAAGCATGGCCCGAATTCTCTCGGTTCAGGGGGTTGCCGGGCCGCCCTCCCCCGCCGCCGGCCTCACAGCCGGAGCAGCATGATGATGTCGTCCCGGTCGTCGCCGGGAGCGACCCGGATCGCGTCCGGCACCCGGCCGACCTCCTTGTATCCGCAGGCGGCGTAGAAGCGGTCGGCGCCGGTGCCACCCCGGCAGGTGAGGCGGATCGCCTCGACGCCCTCGATGGAACGGGCCGCGTCGGCGGCGGCGGCCATGAGGTCGCGGCCGTACCCCTCGCCCTGGTGGCGGGGGTGGACCATGACGGTGTAGAGCCACAGCCAGTGCTTCATCAGCCGGTGGTCGTTGAGGGTGAGGAAGGCGGTGGCGGCGACGGCGCCCTCCGCGTCACGGGCGACGAGCAGCCGGGCACGGCCCTGTTCGATGGCCACGAGGTGCTTGAGCAGGTCGGGCCGGACCTCCTCGGCCGTGACGGGCGGGACGAAGCCGACCGCTCCGCCCGCGTTGGTGACGTCGGCCCAGAGGGCGCAGATGCCGTCGCGCAGGGCGGGGGTGAACGAGGGATCCAACTCGAAGGTAAGCGCCATGGGCGCAGAGTAACCATTACGCCCGCTGCGGCTCAAACCCTGTCCGGCAACCGGGAAAGCCCCGGCCGGGGACGGCGGCCGGGGCTTTGATCCGGTGCGGATCCGGTCAGGTCGGGCGTCAGATGCGCATCGGCTGCGGCGACTCGCGCCGGTCCGCCTCGGGACCCGGGTACTCGCGCAGGATCTCGTACCGGGTGTTCCGCTCGACCGGCCGGAAACCGGCGTCACGGATCAGGTCCAGCAGATCCTCGCGGCCGAGCTTGTTCGGCGTGCCGAAGTCGTCGGCGTCGTGCGTGATCTTGTACTCGACGACCGAGCCGTCCATGTCGTCCGCGCCGTGCTGGAGCGCGAGCTGGGCGGTCTGCACCCCGTGCATCACCCAGAACACCTTGACGTGCGGCACGTTGTCGAAGAGGAGACGGGAGACCGCGAAGGTCTTCAGGGCCTCCGCGCCGGTCGCCATCGTCGTGCGGGCCTGGAGCTTGTTGCGGACCTTGCCGTCCTTCATGTCCACGAAGTCGTGCTGGTAGCGCAGCGGGATGAAGACCTGGAAGCCGCCGGTCTCGTCCTGCATCTCCCGCAGCCGCAGCACGTGGTCGACGCGGTGACGGTGCTCCTCGATGTGCCCGTACAGCATCGTCGCGGGGGTCTTGAGCCCCTTCTCGTGCGCGAGGCGGTGGATGCGCGACCAGTCCTCCCAGTGGGTGCGGTGGTCGACGATGTGCTGGCGGACCTCCCAGTCGAAGATCTCCGCGCCGCCGCCGGTCAGCGATTCGAGACCGGCCTCGATCAGCTCGTCGAGGATCTCGGAGGCCGAGAGGCCGGAGATCGTCTCGAAGTGGTGGATCTCCGTCGCCGTGAACGCCTTCAGCGCCACGTCCGGCAGGGCTTCCTTCAGCGCGCTGAGCGAGCGCGGGTAGTAGCGCCACGGCAGCGTCGGGTGGAGTCCGTTGACGATGTGCAGCTCGGTGAGGTTCTCGCCCTCCATCGCCTTGGCGAGGCGGACGGCCTCCTCGATGCGCATCGTGTACGCGTCCTTCTCGCCCGGCTTGCGCTGGAACGAGCAGTACGCGCACGAGGCGGTGCACACGTTGGTCATGTTGAGGTGACGGTTGACGTTGAAGTGCACCACGTCGCCGTTCTTGCGCGTGCGCACCTCGTGCGCGAGACCGCCCAGCCACGCCAGGTCGTCGGACGCGTAGAGCGCGATCCCGTCCTCGCGGGTCAGCCGCTCGCCGGCCCGGACCTTCTCCTCCAGCTCGCGCTTGAGTCCCGCGTCCACCCGTCCGCCTCCCATATCTCCGTGTAACAGACTCCGACCAACCGTACGCCTACGCCTCTTCGGGGAGTTCTCCGACCCGGTTCTCCCACTTGGTGGAGAGCACGATCGTCGTACGCGTCCGGGAGACGCCCTTCGTACCGCTGAGGCGGCGGATCGTCTTCTCCAGCCCGTCCACGTCCCCGACCCGGACCTTGAGCATGTACGAGTCGTCGCCCGCGATGAACCAGGCGTCCTCGATCTCCGCGAGGTCCTTCAGCCGGCGCGCCACGTCCTCGTGGTCGGCCGCGTCCGAGAGCGAGATCCCGATCAGCGCGGTCACGCCGAGCCCCAGCGAAGCGGAGTCGACGGTGGCGCGGTAGCCGGTGATGACTCCGGCGGTTTCCAGCCGGTTGATGCGGTCGGTGACGCTGGGCCCGGAGAGCCCCACGAGCCGTCCGAGCTCGGCGTACGAGGCCCTCCCGTTCTCCCTGAGGGCCTGGATGAGCTGCCTGTCCACCGCGTCCATATGACTGAAGCCTTCCATTGTTCAGCAGTACCGCGAGTTTACGTGTAGAATCTAAGGCATGCGAGGCTGACGCCCTGCAAATCTTCTAGAACATCCAAGAAACGCTTTCGAATCTTCAGGAGTGAACTTCACCGTGTACACGATCGAGATGGCCTACGCCCGGATGCGCGAGCTGCAGGACCTGGCCAACCGCTCGCGTGCCCACCAGCCCGCCGCCGCGCACCGCGTCGACAAGACCCGCGCCCCGCGCGCGCACAAGAAGCGCTGACCAGGCCCTAGGGCGCGTTTCGGGGGTCTCGGGAACCGCCACCGAGCTCTCCTTCCCAACGGCGGTACAGCCGGTGCGGCACGCCTCCCGCGTCCAGCACCCGCCCCGCGACGAAATCCACCAGGTCCTGGATGTGCGTCGCACCCGCGTAGAACGCCGGAGAGGCGGGCAGCACGATCGCGCCCGCCTCGTCCAGGGCCACCATCTGCTTCAGCGTCTGGCCGCTCAGCGGAGTCTCGCGCACCGCGACGACGAGCGGGCGGCGTTCCTTGAGCGTCACGCTCGCGGCCCGCTGGAGCAGATCCTTCGACAGACCGAGCGCCACTCCGGCCACACAGGCCGTCGAGGCCGGCACGATGAGCATCCCCTTCGCCGGGTACGACCCGGAGGACGGCCCGGCCGCCAGATCACCGGCGGGCCAGTGGCGTACGCGCTCCAGCGCCGCGTCCCCGACCGCGAACGCGTCGGGCTTCCCGTCGGCCCCCCGCTCCAGCCAGGTCCGCAGATCCTCCCGCCAGTGCCCGTCCCGGAACGCGATACCGGTCTCGTCCAGCAGCGTGAGCCGCGAGGCCCGGCTCACCACCAGGTCCACCTGCTCGCCCGCCGCCAGCAGCCCGCGCAGCACGGCGGCCGCGAACGGGGTACCCGAAGCGCCGGAGACCCCGACAATCCAAGGCCGCCGCTGCTGATCAGTCACTGAAGTCCTGGATTCCACACCCGCGAGCCTATCCGGCACGCCCTCCCGCCCGGCACCCGGAACCGGGCGGACGCCGCAGACGTTCACCGGGTGACGGGCAACCCGGGGCAGGGGCAGACCATGGGCGACTACTGGACCACCGACCGCACCACGCGCAACGGCACCACCGGCGGTGCGCGGGCCCTGACCGCAGGGCTCCTGATGGCGGGCTGGGTGGCCCTGCTCTGGATCCTCGAAGGGATCGACACCGCCACGGGCAACGCCCTGGACACCTACGGCATCAGCCCGCGCGAGGCGGCGGAGCTGCGGGACGTGGTGCCCGCCGCGTTCCTCCACAGCGGCTGGGAGCACCTGGCCTCCAACAGCGTCCCGCTGCTGGTCCTCGGCTTCATCGCGGCCCTCGCGGGGCTGCGCCGGTTCGCCGCCGTCGTCGTGACGATCATCCTGGTCAGCGGCCTCGGCGTCTGGCTCACCGCTCCGGCGAACACCATCACGCTCGGCGCGTCCGGCGTGGTCTTCGGACTGTTCGGCTATCTGCTGGTCCGCGGCTTCGTGGACCGCCGCCCCTGGGACGTCCTCATAGGCGTCGGCGTCGCCGTGGTCTACGGCTCCCTGCTGTGGGGCGTCCTGCCGACCGCCACGGGCGTCAGCTGGCAGGGGCACCTGTTCGGGCTGGCCGGCGGGGTCGCGGCGGCCTTCCTCTTCCGCCGCCCGCGCCGCGCGCCCGACAACCTCGTCACCGTCTGAGCGGCCTCACGGGGTCAGGCCGCGCACCAGCAGGTCCAGCAGCGCGCAGGCGAACAGCGCGATGCCGATGAAGCCGTTCACCGAGAAGAACGCCCGGTTCAGCCGGGACAGGTCGTGCGGCCGCACCACCCGGTGCTCGTAGACGAACGCCACCGCCACGATCGCCATGCCGATCCAGTAGAAGACCTCGGCGTCCGTGGCCAGCCCGAACCACACCAGCAGCCCGGTCGTGATCACGTGGCACACCCGCGCCCCCCACAGCGCCGCCGGGATCCCGAAGCGCGCCGGGAAGGACAGCACCCCGTGCGCCCGGTCGGCCTGGACGTCCTGGCAGGCGAAGATCAGGTCGAAGCCGCCGATCCAGATCCCCACCGCGAGCCCGAGGATCACCGCGTCCCACGACCAGCTGCCCGTCACCGCGAGCCACGCGCCGACCGGACCGATGGCCTGCGCGAGCCCCAGGATGGCGTGCGGGAAGTTCGTGAACCGCTTGCCGTACGGGTAGACCACCATCGGCACCACGGCCAGCGGCGCGAGGACCAGGCAGAGCGGGTTGAGCAGGGCGGCGGCCCCGAGGAAGACGGCGAGCGCGACGATCGCACCGGTCCACGCGGACTTCACCGACACCGCGCCGGTCACCAGCTCGCGGCCCGCGGTGCGCGGGTTGCGGGCGTCGATCTCCCGGTCGATGATCCGGTTGGCGGCCATCGCGAAGGTCCGCAGCCCCACCATCGCCAGCGTGACCAGCAGCAGGACGCCCCAGTGGATGGTGCCGTCCAGCTGGAACATGGCGGTCAGCGCGGCGATGTAGGCGAAGGGCAGCGCGAAGACCGAGTGCTCGATCATCACGAGCCGCAGGAAGGCCTTCACCTTGCTGTTGGAGGGCGCCGGCCCGGGGACGGACGCCGCTTCCGCCGTACTGCTCACAGCCCGTATTCCTTCCAGCGACGGTCGACCTTCGCCGCCGTCTCCGGGTCGGAGACGACCATCTCCGGCCAGCCGCCGTCCCGGGTGTAACCCTCGGTGGGCAGCTTCTTCGTGGCGTCGATGCCCGCCTTGCCGCCCCAGAACTGCTGGTAGGAGGCGTGGTCCAGGTGGTCGACCGGCCCCTCGGTGACCGTGAGGTCGCGGGCGTAGTCGGTGTTGCCGAGCGCCCGCCAGGCGACCTCGTGCAGATCGTGGACGTCGCAGTCGGAGTCGACCACCACGATCAGCTTGGTCAGCGACATCATGTGCGCGCCCCAGATCGCGCTCATCACCTTCTGCGCGTGCTTCGGGTACTTCTTGTCGATCGAGACGATCGCGCAGTTGTGGAAGCCGCCCGCCTCGGGGAGGTGGTAGTCCACGATGTCCGGCACGATGATCTTCAGCAGCGGCAGGAAGAAACGTTCCGTGGCCCGGCCCAGCGGCCCGTCCTCGGTCGGCGGGCGGCCCACCACGATGGACTGGAGCAGCGGCCGCTTCCGCATCGTGACGCAGTCGATGGTCAGTGCGGGGAACGGTTCCTGCGGGGTGTAGAAGCCGGTGTGGTCCCCGAACGGACCCTCCGGGAGCATCTCGCCCGGCTCCAGCCACCCCTCGATGACGACCTCCGCCTGTGCGGGCACCTGGAGCGGCACGGTCTTGCAGTCGACCATCTCGATCCGCTTGCCCTGGACGAACCCGGCGAAGAGGTACTCGTCGATGTCCCCGGGCAGCGGCGCGGTGGAGGCGTACGTCACGGCGGGCGGACAGCCGAAGGCGATGGCGACGGGCAGCCGCTCCCCGCGCCGCGCCGCGACCTGGTAGTGGTTGGCGCTGTCCTTGTGGATCTGCCAGTGCATCCCGATGGTGCGCTTGTCGTGCCGCTGGAGCCGGTAGAGGCCCAGGTTCCGGACGCCGTTCTCCGGGTGCTTGGTGTGGGTGAGGCCGAGGTTGAAGAACGAGCCGCCGTCCTCGGGCCAGGTGAACAGCGCGGGCAGCTGGTCCAGGTCGACGTCGTCGCCGGTCAGCACCACTTCCTGGACGGGCGCGTCGCCGGACTTCACCTTCTTCGGCGGCACGTGCACCATCGAGCCGAGCTTCCCGAAGGCTTCCCGTACGCCGACGAAGCCCTGAGGCAGCTCGGGTTTGAGGAGCCCGCCGATCTTGTCGCTGATGTCGCTGTACGACTTCAGCCCGAGGGCCTTGAGCAGGCGCCGGTCGGTCCCGAAGACGTTCATGGCCAGGGGCATCGAGGACCCCTTGACGTTCTCGAACAGCAGGGCCGGCCCGCCCGCCTTGTTGACCCGGTCGACGATCTCGCCGACCTCCAGGTGGGGGTCGACCTCGACCTTGACGCGCTTGAGATCACCATCGCGCTCGAGAGCCCGGAGCAGGGAGCGAAGATCGTCGTAAGCCATGCGGTCCAGTTTGTCATCCCCGCCCCCGCCGCCCCGCCGGGGCTCCCCCCGCGCCGCGTGCCGAAAGTCCGCCGACCGTCCGCGCACACGCCCCGCGGGTCCGGCTCCGGGCCCCGGTTCCTTCATGTCGAGCCGGTACCCTGGCCGCGACACCGGGCTTCGATCCCGCCCGCCGCCGCTTCCTGGGGGACGCACCATGAGAGCCCTGATGTTCATCGTCCCGCTGGCTCTGACGATCTACGCGTTCATCGACTGCCTGAACACCACGGAGGAGGACACCAAGCATCTGCCGAAGATCGCCTGGGTCTTCATCATCCTGCTGTTCTGGATCGTCGGCCCGGTCGTGTGGCTCGTCGCCGGCAAGAACCGCCACCACAGGTCCGGGGGCGCCGGGTCCGCCTCCTGGCAGCGGCGCGGCCGGCAGCAGTGGGTGGCCCCGGACGACAACCCGGACTTCCTCAAGTCGCTCAAGGACGACAAGGACGCCGAGGCCGAGGAGGAGCGGGGCCGCCGCGACGGCGGCACGGCCCCCGACGACAAGACCCCGCCGGCCTCCTGACGGCGCACCGGCACGTGTGGCACGACACGACGGCTCCCCGGACGAGAATCCGTCCGGGGAGCCGTCGTGTGCCGGGTGCGGCCTTCTCAGACCCCCGCGTAGGAGTGCAGGCCGGAGACGAAGATGTTCACGCCGTAGTAGTTGAACAGCCAGCAGGCGAACGCGACGAGCGCCAGGTAGGCGGCCTTGCGGCCCTTCCAGCCCGCGGTGGCGCGGGCGTGCAGATAGGCGGCGTAGGCGACCCAGGTGATGAACGACCAGACCTCCTTGGGGTCCCAGCCCCAGTAGCGGCCCCAGGCGTCGCCCGCCCAGATCGCGCCGGCGATGATCGTGAACGTCCACAGCGGGAAGACGGCCGCGTTGATCCGGTACGAGAACTTGTCCAGCGAGGACGCCGAGGGCAGCCGCTCCATGACCGAGGACGCGAACTTCCCGGGCGTGCCGCCGGAGGCGAGCTTGTTCTCGTAGCTGTCGCGGAAGAGGTAGAGGACCGTGCCGACCGCGCCGAGGTAGAAGACGGCGCCGCAGATGATCGCGGTCGAGACGTGGATCCACAGCCAGTACGAGTGGAGCGCGGGCACCAGCTGGTCGCTGTCGGTGTAGAGCGTCGTGACCGCGATGCCCAGGTCCAGCAGGACGGTGGTGACCAGCGGGAGGCCGATCCAGCGGACGTTCTTCTTCAGGGCGAGCAGCACCAGGTAGGAGCCGACCGCCACCGTGGAGAAGGTGATGGAGAACTCGTACATGTTGGCCCAGGGGGCCCGCTGCACCGACAGGGCGCGGGTGGCGACCCCGCCCGCCTCGACGAGGAAGGCCACCACGGTCAGCGAGACCGCGATCCGGCCCCACAGGTCGCCCTTGAACGTGCCGCCGGCCGCACCCGGGCCGTCGGGCACGTCACGCGTGCCCGCGGCGGAGCGGGTGATGACCTCGGGCCGGTCCAGCACCGCCGTACCACCGGCCCCCGCCTTCTTCACGGCGGCGGCGGGGGCGGCGGCTCCGGGGGCGGACAGCGCGGCGGCCGTGCGGCCGACCTTGCTGCGGCTGCCGAGCACCCACTCCGCGATGTGCGCGAAGAACGCCAGGGTGTAGACGGCCATCGACGAATAGATCAGCACATTGCTGGTGTTCGCCAGGCTCTCGTTGGTTGCGGCGGCGAGATTCACTTCTCAGCCCCTTCGGCAGGTGCTTCGGCAGGTTGTACGGGCCGGCTCCCGGCCTCGTTGGTGGCATCGGGTCCGTCCACGTCCGCGGACGTGGACACCGCGGGTTTCTCCGGCGCGACCGGCGCCGTCGTGACGAGGGCGGCCGACAGGTCGCCCAGCTCCTCGGGGAGCCTCGCGGACTCGCTGCGGCCCAGGCCCGCCATCTCCACGACCGTGACGCCGTCGGCGCCCCGGACCGCCCGCACCCACACCCGGCGGCGCTGGATGAACAGCGAGCCGGCGAGGCCGGCGATGGCGGCGACGGATCCGCCGAGCGCCCAGCCGTTCCCCGGCTGCTGCGAGATCTGGAAGCTGGCCCACTCCTCGACGCCCTCGAAGGTGATGGATCCGGCGCCGTCGGGCAGGTCCAGCTTCTCGCCCGGCATCATCATCTTCTTGAGCAGCTCGCCGTCCTCGCCCTTGAACTCCTTCATCTTGGACGTGTCGAGCTGGTAGACGTTCTGCGCCAGTCCCGAGTCGACGCCGAGGGAGCCGTGGTAGGCGCTGAGCGCCAGCACGGGGAAGTCCAGGGCGGGGAACTGCGAGAACATCTGGCCCTTGCCCTCGCCCGCGAAGGTCGGCACGAAGAACGCCTTGAAGCCCAGCTGGGTCTTCTTGCCGTTCTTGTCCTTGTAGCCGTCCATCACCTTGATGGCGCCGGACGAGGTGATGTTGTTGTCGATCGGCAGCAGCGGGACGGCGGACCGCGAGACGACGTTCCCCCTGCCGTCCCGGACGGTGACGACGGGCGCGTAGCCGTGGGCGATCAGATAGATCTTGGTGCCGTCCACGAGGAGCGGTTCGTTGACCTTGATGACGTCCTTGCGCTCCGCGCCGTCGGCCCCCTCGCTGTACGTCACCCGGGCCTCGAAGGTCCGCGGGGTGCCGCGCTGCGGACCGCTCTCCTCGTACGTACCGACGAACTCGTCGAGCACGAAGCTGAACGGGGCCAGCGAGTCGGAGTCGTAGAGCGAGCCCGACTTGAAGTCGTCGTACTGGGTGAGCGTGTTGGAGAAGCCGTCGCCCTCGACGATCAGCTTGCCGCCCTCGGACTTGAAAAGCTGCCCGGAGGCGAAGGCCACCAGCATCACGATCAGGGCGATGTGGAAGACCAGGTTCCCGGCCTCGCGGAGGTAGCCCTTCTCGGCGGCGACCGCGTCACCCACCTCGTGCACCCGGAAGCGCCGCTTGCGCAGGACCGCGAGAGCCGCCGCGCGGACCTCGTCGGGCTCGGCCCCGGTGCGCCAGGTGGTGTACGCGGGCAGCCGGGTCAGCCGCTTCGGCGCGCCCGGCGGGCGGCTGCGCAGCTGGCCCACGAACTGGCCGGTGCGCGGCACGATGCAGCCGATGAGCGAGACGAACAGCAGGATGTAGATCGCGGAGAACCACACCGAGCTGTACACGTCGAAAAGCTGGAGCTTCTCGTAGATCGGGGTGAGGGTGGTGTGCTGTTCCTTGAAGGCCTGCACCTTCATGTCGTCGACGCTGGTCTGGGGGATCAGCGACCCCGGGATGGCCCCGAGGGAGAGCAGGAAGAGCAGGATCAGCGCCACCCGCATCGAGGTCAGCTGACGCCAGAACCAGCGCGCCCAGCCGATCACGCTCATCGCGGGCACGCCCGCCCCGGTGTCGGGGCGCTCCTCGCGGGGCGCGGTGGAGAGCTGGTCGCCCGCCGCTCCGTGGGCGGAGCCCCGGTCGCGCTCGTCCTCGCGCTGCCGCGTCTCCGTGCTGTTCGCCTTGCTCATGAACTCAGATCCCTACAACGAAGCCGGTGGTCCAGCTCTGCATCTGCTGCATGAACGTGGCCCACACCCCGGTCAGCAGCAGGATGCCGGTCACGATCATCATGACGCCGCCGATCCGCATCACCCATGCGTAGTGGCGCTTGACCCAGTCGAACGCGCCGAGCGCCCTGCGGAAGGCGACCGCGGCGAGGATGAACGGGACACCGAGACCGAGACAGTACGCGACGGTCAGTATCGCGCCGCGTCCGGCGGTGCCCTCGGTGAACGCCAGCGTGCTCACGGCGGCGAAGGTCGGCCCCATGCAGGGGGTCCAGCCGACCCCGAAGAGAGCGCCCAGCACCGGTGCGCCGGCCAGCCCGGTCACCGGCCGCTTGTGGAACCGGAACTCGCGCATCGTCACCCCCGGCAGGAGCCCCATGAAGAAGATCCCCATGAGGATCATCAGGACGCCGAGGATCTTGTTGAGCACCCCGGCGTGCGACTGGAGCTCCTGGCCGAAGTAGCCGAAGAGGGCCCCGCCCGAGACGAACACGGCCGTGAAACCGAGCACGAAGAGGGCGGCCCCCGACACCACGCGGCCCCGGCGCGCGTCGGCGAGGTCGGTGCCGCTGACCCCCGTGACGTAACTCAGGTAGCCGGGCACCAGGGGGAGCACGCACGGGGAGAAGAACGAGACGAGGCCGGCCAGCAGGGCGATCGGCAGGGACACCAGGAGGGTCCCGGTCATGACGGTCTCGTTGTACGCGGCCAGCGTGACGGCCTCGTGGTGGGCGGCGAGCGCGATCACTGGATCACTTCTCCGCGATGATCGGGTCGATCATCTTGCGCAGTTCGTCGGCGTCGAGCGCCTGGAGCGTGCGGGCGGCGATCTTCCCGTCCCGGTCGAGCACCACGGTGGACGGGATGGCCTGCGGGTTCAGGGTGCCCTTGGGGAAGCGGAGGATGAGCTTGCCGATCGGGTCGTAGAAGCTGGGGTACTCGACCCCGTAGTCCTTCTCGAAGTTGATCGCCTTGTCCCGCTCGGGGTCCCGGGTGTTGATGCCGATGAACTGGACGCCCTGGGCCTTCGTCGCCTCGGAGACCTGCGCGAAGTACTTGGCCTCCAGCCGGCAGGGGCCGCACCAGGAGCCCCAGACGTTGAGCACGACGACCTTGCCCTTGTAGTCGGCGAGGTCGAGCGGCTTCCCGTCCAGACCCTCGCCGTCGAGCTTCGGCGCCGCCACCCGGTCGCCCTTGGCGACGGTGGAGACGCCCCCGCTGCCGGCGATGAAGTTGGTGTTGCCACCGCCTCCGGCCTTGTTGCCGTCGCCACACGCGGACAGCGTCAGGGCACCGGCCACAGCGGTGGCGGCGAGCAGGGTGAAGCGGCGTCGGGACGCGCGGCCAAAGCTCATGTGAAAAGTTTCGCATGGCGGATTCCGGGCTCCCCCGCGCCCCCCTCGGTGCCCGTAAAGCCCCTTGTCAAGCCTGTTTAAAGAAGGAGTTCCAACCGCCGGCGGGCGCCTGTCCGACCTCCAGTGTCCGGAGCTTGGCGAGGACGGCGGGATCCTGCGCGTCGAGCCAGTCGACGTACTGCCGGAACGAGACGAGCCGCACGTCGTCCTTGTCCGCCACCTTCTTGATCACTTCTTCGACGGCGTCCATATAGATGCCGCCGTTCCACTCCTCGAAGTGGTTGCCGATGTAGAACGGCGCGCGATTCGACTCGTACGCGCGCTGGAAACCGGCGAGATAGGCCCCCGTCGCCTGAGTGCGCCAGCCCGGATAGCGCGAGGGCATGCCCTTCGTCGAATTCTGCGACTGATTGGCGAGGATGTTGTAGTCCATCGAGAGCACCTCGAAGGAGTGTCCGGGGAACGGCATCGCCTGGAGCGGCAGATCCCAGACGCCGCCGCGCTTCACGGGCCAGGTCTGACGGCCGCCGGGCGAGCTGGCGTCGTAGCGCCAGCCCAGTTTGCTCGCGGTCGGCAGGAGGTTGTCCTGGCCGAGCAGGCAGGGGGTGCGCCCGCCGATCAGTTCCTTGCGATAGTCGAACGGAAGCGGATCCTCGTCCTGCCAGCCGGTGTTCGTCCGCCATTCCGTGACGAACGACACAGCCTGATTGATCTCGCTGTGCCATTGGGCGGGCGTCCAGCGCTCGACGGATCCGGAACCACCGCAGAAATGCCCGTTGAAGTGGGTGCCGATCTCATGGCCGTCCAGCCACGCCTGGCGCACGTACTTCAGCGTGTCCTTGACGTGATCGTCGGTGAGATAGCCGATGTCGGAGGCGCCGCGGGGGTTGTTCGGCGGGCGGTAGAGGGATTTCTTCGACTCGGGCAGCAGATAGATGCCGGAGAGGAAGAACGTCATGGCCGCGTCGTGTTCTCGGGCCAGTTCGAGAAAGCGCGGGAAGAGTCCGTTGCCGACCTCGCCCGCACCGTCCCAGGAAAAGATCACGAACTGCGGGGGCTTCTGGCCGGGTTCGAGGGGGACGGGCGCCTGCGGCTGACGGGGCTGCTTTCCGGTGTCGGCGGTCGAGCCGTCACCGATCAGCCGGACCTTGTTCTTCGGCGCGCCGTTCCCGCCGCTGTTGGCGTTGCCGCTGTTGCCGGTGTCACCTTTGCCGCCCTGGCCGGACCCTCCGTCGCCGGAGGAGTCCGAGGCGCCACAGCCGGCGAGACCGATCGCGGCCGCGGCGCCGAGCCCCGCCCCGAGCAGGCCCCTTCGATTGATGTCGCGCATACCGTCCCCATCTGCGGTCGTTTTATCTCAATCCCATACAAACTGCTGAAGGGTTAGATGGGGCGCTTAACACGTCGGTTCCGCATATTTGGGGACTTTCTTTACGCTTTACCTTGCAGTCCGGCCGACGGGCCGCCCGAGCGGTCGCCCTACGCCGATACGACGCTCGTACGTCTTTGCGGTCAGCCCTGAGAGGGGACGCGGGAGGGGACCTCCGCAGTTCTGCCGTCGCCCGCCGGATCGCCGACCGGCTTCGGGGGGAAGAGAGCCGGTCGGCGGTCCGGCGACCGGCTTCGGGGGTGAGAGCCGGTCGGCGATACGGCGACCGGCTCTCGGGGGGAGAGAGCCGGTCGGCGCCGACAGATCGGCTTCCCTGGATCGTCGAACTCATGCGCTGGCACACGCAGCGAGTTCGATTCGCTCGTCGGCACGCCCGTCGCCCGCCGCGCGCCGCCGACCCCCGCCGCCCCCACCGATCCCCACCGGCCTCCTGCCGGTCACCCCCGGGGACGGCCCTCAGCGGAAGGCCGCCACCAGGGCGTCGGCCAGGAGACCCTGCCAACAGGCGTGGTCGGGGCCGCCGTTGTAGACCGTGCGGACGACCCGGTGCCCCCGGGCGCGCAACGCCGGAACGAGAGCCGCTCCGTGCGCGGCCGAGGCGGCCCCGTCGTGCAGGCCGAGGGCGAGGTGGACGACGGGGCCGCAGGACCGGGCCCCGCCGGCCGGGGCCCGGTCCTGGCCGTCGGGGCCCGGGGCGAGACCGTCGAGAGCCTGGTCCCGGCCGTCGAGGGGCCGGTCCGCCTCGCCCGGGGCCTGGTGCCCGTCGCCGGGCGGACCGCCCGGTGCGGGCGACTGGACGAGAACCCGGCCGAAGCGTTCGGGCCGGGTGAGAGCGGCGTACAGCGCCGTCGTCCCGCCGACCCCCTGGCCGGAGACGGCGGTCCGGTCCGCGTCGGCGGTCAGCGGCCACCGGGTGCGCGCCCAGGGCAACAACGCGTCGGTGAGGAAGGCGGCGAGGGCGGCACGGGCCTCGCTCCCGCCCGGCTCGCCCGGCCGGGGCCCCACGTCCCCGGCACCCGTTCCGCCTCCGCCGGCCCCGGTGTCCTCGGCATCCGGGGAGAGCACGACGAGCGGCGGGAGGGCCCCGTCGGCGATCAGCGCGTCCAGCGTGTCCTGGAAGCCGAGCCGCCCGAACCACATGCCCCCGTCGCAGAGCACGAGCACCGGCAGCGGCCCCGGAACCGGACGCCCGCTCCCGGAACGGTCGGCCCCGGAGAGGCCCGTCCCGGAACGGTCGGCCCCGGAATGACGACCGGCCCCGGAGAGACCGGCCCCCTCCGGCGGAAGGTACGTCCAGACCTCGCGCGCCTCGCCCGGCGCCCGGCCGGCGACGGTGTGCCGCTCGACGGCGCCGCGCCGGATGCCGGGCCGCCGGCCCGCGAAGGGCTGGGCCGGGGCCTCCGGGAGGGCGAACACTGAACTCTCCCCCGCCCGTCGGCGGACCGGCAGGCGGCACGGGTTGAGGGGGTCCGCCACACCGTGCGCGGTCAGCGCCGCCAGCCTCCGCTGGAGCAGGGCGGGATCGGCGGGCGCGGGACCCGGGGAGATGTCGGCGACCAGCCGGTAGGACCCCCGGTGGTCGGCGCGCAGCCGGTAGCCGAGGTACCAGACGTCGGTGCCCGGGAGGTGGTGGAGGAGCGTGTCGGCCCGCCGGCCGTGGTCGCCGATGCCGGTCGCCATGAGGAGGACCTGGCGGGTCGCCCGGTGTCCGCGCCACAGGAAGGTGACGGCGCGATGGCCGGGGTCCGCGTCGAGCGGTTCGACGAGCGGGGTGCCGGTACGGGCCGCCCCCTCCCAGAACGCCTCGGTGAGGGCGTCCCGGGCGGCGGCGTCCCGGGCGGCTTCGAGCTGCCGGGCGAGCCGGGCTATCCGGGGGCCGGTGACCGGCCGGGGGGCGGCGTCCGCCGCACGGGCCGCGTCACTCATCGGCCGGCCTCACCGGGGTGGCGCGCCCGACCGGACCCGCCTGGGCGGCCCGCCCGGCCGGCCTCACCGGATCGGCGCGCTCGGCGGGTCTCCGGGCGGGCGTGGTCGTGGGGAAGTTGCGGATCATCGTTCCACCGTTCCGTCGCAGGCGTCCGTGACCACGACGAGCCCCACGGGAACCAGCAGGGCCCGGCGGGCCATCGGCCCGCCCACCTGGAGTCAAGTTAGCTTAGCCTAAGCTAACTTATCGTTTCGGTGGCGCGGAAAAGGGGACGGGACCGCCCGCCGCGGTGCGCGGCAGCCGGTCCCGTACGTCCCGTGGCGTGGGCCTACGCGCCGAACGCCTTGGACTGCCCCTTCGCGGCCTTCCCCTTCACCGGCTTGGCCCCGGCCAGCAGATGCGCGGGCACCAGGTCCCGGGCCGGCTCCGAGTAGCCGACCGAGACGATCCGGTCGCCCCGGTAGGTGAAGCTCGTCAGCGAGGCCAGCGTGCACTGCCGCTTGCGCGGGTCGTGCCACAGGCGGCGGCGCTCGACGAAGGAGCGCAGGATCCAGATCGGCAGCTGATGGCTGACGCAGACCGCCTCGTGCCCGCGCGCCGCGTCCCGGGCCGCGTCGATCGCGCCCATCATCCGGACGACCTGCTCGATGTACGGCTCGCCCCAGGACGGCTTGAACGGGTTGGTGAGGTGCTTCCAGTTGTCGGGCTTGCGCAGCGCGCCGTCCCCGACGCCGAAGGTCTTGCCCTCGAAGACGTTGGCCGCCTCGATCAGCCGGCCGTCGGTGGCGAGGTCCAGGCCGTGCGCCGCGGCGATGGGCGCGGCCGTCTCCTGGGCGCGCTCCAGCGGGGAGGCGACGACATGGGTGACGTCGCGCTTCTCCAGGTGTTCGGCGACCCGGTCGGCCATCTTCCGGCCCAGGTCGGAGAGGTGGTAGCCGGGGCGGCGCCCGTAGAGCACGCCGTCCGGGTTGTGCACCTCGCCGTGCCGGACCACGTGCACCACGGTCAGCTGCTCGTCGCGGTCGACGCTCGCGCGGTCCGCGCTCCGCTCGCTCATGCGGTGGCCTCCGCCGCGGCACGGGCGGCGGCGGGCAGGGCGGCGGCGACGCGCTCGACCGCCCGCTCGTCGTGGGCCGTGGAGACGAACCAGGACTCGAACGCCGAGGGCGGCAGGTAGACGCCCTGCGCCAGCATGGAGTGGAAGAACGCGGTGAAGCGGAAGACGTCCTGCTGCTTGGCGTCCTCGTAGTCGCGCACCGGCCGGTCGGTGAAGAAGACGGAGAACATGTTGCTCGCGGCCGACACCGTGTGCGCGACGCCCTCCTTGGTGAGCGCCTCGCCCACCAGGGAGCGCAGCCCGGCGGAGACCGCGTCGATCCTGGCGTACGCCGCGTCGTCCAGCAGCCGCAGCTGGGCGAGCCCGGCGGCGGTGGCGACCGGGTTCCCGGAGAGGGTGCCCGCCTGGTAGACCGGGCCGGCCGGGGCCAGGTGCGCCATCACGTCGCCACGACCGCCGAAGGCCGCCGCGGGGAAGCCGCCGCCCATCACCTTGCCGAAGGTCATCAGGTCGGGGCGGACGCCGTCCACGCCGTACCAGCCGGCCTTCGACGTACGGAAGCCCGTCATGACCTCGTCGGAGATGTACAGCGCGCCGTTGGCCGCGCACAGCTCCTTGAGCCCGGCGTTGAAGCCGTCCGCCGGCGGGACGACGCCCATGTTGCCGGGCGAGGCCTCGGTGATCACGCAGGCGATCTCGCCCGGGTGCGCGGCGAAGGCGGCGCGCACCGCTTCCAGGTCGTTGTAGGGGAGTACGACGGTGTCGCCGGCCGTGGCGCCCGTGACCCCAGGGGTGTCGGGCAGCCCGAAGGTAGCCACGCCCGACCCGGCGGCGGCCAGCAGCGCGTCCACGTGCCCGTGGTAGCAGCCGGCGAACTTCACGACCTTGGCCCGGCCCGTGAAGCCGCGGGCCAGCCGGATCGCCGACATGGTCGCCTCGGTGCCGGAGGAGACCAGCCGCACCTGCTCGACGGGCTCGATCCGCGCCACGATCTCCTCGGCGAGCGCGACCTCGCCCTCACCCGGTGTCCCGAAGGAGGTGCCCCGGGAGACCGCCTCCTGGACGGCGGCGATGACCTCGGGGTGAGAGTGGCCGAGAATCATCGGCCCCCACGAGCACACGAGGTCGACGTACTCGCGGCCGTCGGCGTCGGTGAGGTACGGACCGGTGCCGGACACCATGAACCGGGGCGTACCGCCCACGGCCCGGAAGGCACGCACGGGAGAGTTCACGCCGCCGGGCGTCACGACGGACGCCCGGTCGAACAGCGACTGCGAAACTGGGGCTTCGTATGAATACGCCACTTTGGTCCTGATCTGCGATTCGGGTATCGGGAGGCCGGGCCGGGAAATCACTGACAATCTCGGCCACCGGTGAGCAGGGAGCGCGCTCCCCTCGTATCACGAAAGAGCGTCAGCCCCCTCGCGTCTGCGAAACTGGGGCGACATAGGGAAAGCTCACACATGCCATGGTGTCAGAGGCGCGCACGGTCTTGCGGGCAGGTGTTTCACCGCACGCCCGCGGGGGAGGTCACTGACACGATGATCGGGTTGCGCGGCGGGGGCTGTGTCTCCTAAGAAGTAGTCGGGTGGATGAGATATGCATCGCGGTGGCGGAGTGGGCGAAGGGACCGACGACCTGGGGCCCGAGCCTGCCCGGCGAGGGCGGCACCGGCGCAGGGCCGAGCGCGCTCAGAGCAGGGGCGCGGACAGCACGCCGCCCCCCGGGACCAGGAGCGGGGGCGGGATGGGGGTGACGTACAAGTACTTCGGCGCCCCGGACGGGGCCACCGCCGCACGTGTGCCCATCTCGATGCGCCCGGAGGAGCTCGGCGGTGACGAGCTGGGCATGGGCGGCATGTTCACCAAGATCAAGCCGGAGACCGTGGCGGCCATGGTCCTGACCGGGATCCAGGGCATACCCCTGCACAAGGTCCCCCCGCTGGAACTGGTCGTCCTCCACCCCGACTACGCCGTGGTCAAACTGCCGATGACCGTCGTCGACCCGCTGCGCGGCGTCGGCGAGGAGTCGGTCGGCGCGGCGGCCTTCATCTGGTCCACGGTCCCCGACCGCGGCGGCCCGCGCGACGCCTTCAACGTCTACCAGCTGCTCCACGAGTGGCAGGACTTCTCCCACCGGCTCCACGACGCGGGGCATCAGGCGTACTGCCTGGTCTGGCCCTGATCCGGGGGCGGGCGGCGTTCGAGCGGCCCCGTCCCGCGGCCCCGTCCCGCGGCGCCGGTAGCGCGGGGCGAGGCGACACGGCACAGGCGTACGGCCGGTTCACGCCAAATATCGTGAGGATTTGGCCGACAGTCGGTCTTCAGCCGACCCACCGGGCACGCCGATGCACAGGACACCCGACCCTCTGGAGGTCCGCCGTGGGCGACGTTCTGCTGGCCCTGTCCCTCCCCGTGCTCGTCTTCGGCGGCGGCATCTACGCGGCCTGCGACTGCTGGTGGCGCCGTGGACATCCGGCGCCCCCGTCCCCGTACACCCACCGGGCGGCCCGGCTGGCGGAGCGGGAGATGCTGCTCCTGGCCGAGGAGATCGTCGACGACGCGCACGCCGCGCTCAGCCCCCTCTACGACGCCCCTGGACCCTGTCGGCACACCGCCGCCTGACCCCGCAGGGCCGCCCTTCCGGCGACGACGGCAGGGTGACGACAGGACCTGGCCCCGCCGACCGGCCCTCCGGCGTCCCCGGCCCCCGGCCGCACCGCTCGTCCGGGCTCCCCTCACCCCCCGGCCGTTCCGGGGTTCCCGTCCGCCCCGGGGTTCCCGTCCGTCCCGGGGTTCCCGGCCGTCCCGGGGTTCCCGGCCGTCCCGGCGGGACGCCACCCCGGATCACGCCCCGTCACCGCCAGCAGCCGCTCGAAAGCGGTAGCCCCCTCCCCCACCGGGAACGGCTCACCGAACACCTTCATCTCGCGCGCCTGCGGAGCCATCGCCGCAAGCCCCGGCCCCAGTTCGTCGACCACGCCCTCCTCCGGCACGAAGTCCGAGCCCGTCGCCCGCGCCAGGTCCCAGGCATGCACCGTCAGATCACCGAGCACCATGAGCCCCACCGTCCGGGCCGGCAGCCCCATCTGCCCGGTCGTGCCCTCCTCGACGCCCGGCACGCTCCACGCCGCCACCAGCCGGGCCGTCTCGTCACCGAACCTGCCCCGCCAGTCGCCCGCCACGAACTCCGGCTCCCGCCCGAAGTCCACCTCCTCGCGGGCCGCCAGGGCCTGGAAGTTCACGACCACCTGGAACAGGTGGTTCACCAGCGCCCGTACGTCGTACTCGGCACAGGGCGTACCCGCGCCCAGCTGCCCGTCGTCGATCCCCCGCACGACGGGCACAGCCCGCTCCGCGGCGGCTTCCAGCAGTTCACCGATCGTCTGTGTCATGCCCCCACCCTGCGCCCGCGCACCACCCGGCGTCTTGAAGAAACACGACAGGCGCGGCGGACACGGGACGACGACACGACAGGCGCGCGGCGGGCACCGGACTACGATCGGGCCATGGCCGCCGGACCCCGCCGCGACACCCGGGGCATCGTCGACGCCCCGGACCTGTTCGCGCACGTGCGCTTCCGCCGCCGCGAGCCCGCCGCCGCGCTGCGCCCGTATCTGGAGCACTACTGGCTGATCGACTGGGACCTCACCGAGCCGTACGCCGCCCATGTGGTCCCGCACCCGTCGGTGAACCTGGTCTTCCAGCGGTACGAGGCCGGGGACGGCCCCCGCGAGCGGTCCGGGTACGCCGAGGTCGCGGGCGTCGACCCCGGACTCTTCGCCCGGAAGCTGGCCGGGCGCGGCCGGGTCTGCGGGGTGCAGTTCCGGCCCGGCGGGTTCCGCCCGTTCGCCCCCGGACGCCCGGTCTCCGCGTGGACCGGGCTGCGGTCCGACGCCGCCGCCGCGCTGCGGCTGCCGCCACCCGTCCGGGGCGTCCTGGACCCGGACGACGAGAACGCGCGGGTCACGGCCCTGGACGCCTTCCTGCTGGCCCTGGAGCCCCGCCCCGATCCACAGGCGACGCTGGCCATGGCCGTCGTCGACCGGGTGCGCACGGACCGCACCGTGCTCCGGGTCGACCGGCTCGCCCGGGACGCCGGGCTCTCCGCCCGTTCCCTGCAACGGCTTTTCTCCGCGTACGTCGGCGTCGGCCCCAAGTGGGTCATCCTCCGCTACCGCATCCACGAGGCCCTGGAACGCGCCGGATCCGACCCGGCCGTCGACTGGGCGCGGCTCGCGGCGGACCTGGGCTACAGCGACCAGGCCCACCTGGTGCGGGACTTCACCGCGACCGTGGGCGTGCCCCCGACCGCGTTCGCCCCGCGTTGACGGCGGGCGGCCGACCGTTCCGCCCCGTACCGACGGCAGGCGGGCGACCGGGACCGGCCGTTCTCCGCCCCGCGTCGACGTCGGCCGGGCGCGGCCGGGCACGCGCATCCACCCGCACACCCGCACGCCCGCACGGCCCCCGCACGCTCCGCCCAAATCCCTGGCAGCCCGTCCCGTCCCGGTGGCATCCTGACCGGGTGAACGGACCCGAGATCACCCTCGAAGTAGCCCCTGAGCTGCGACTCTTCGTCCCGCACGACCGTCGCGGCGGGCCCACGCCCCTCGTCACGGACGGCTCCTCGACCCTCGGCCACGTCATCGAGTCCCTCGGCGTCCCGCTCACCGAGGCCGGAACGCTGCTGGTGAACGGCGCCCCGGTGGCCCGCTCGCACGTGCCCGGCCCCGGCGAACACGTCGACGTACACGCCGTGGAGCGCCCCCAGCGGGTCCCCGGCGCGCCCCTGCGCTTCCTCCTCGACGTCCATCTCGGGACGCTGGCCCGCCGCTTGCGGCTGCTGGGCGTCGACGCGGCGTACGAGAGCGAGGACATCGGCGACCCCGCCCTGGCCGCCCTCTCCGCACGGGAGCGGCGCGTCCTGCTCTCCCGGGACCGCGGGCTGCTGCGCCGCCGCGAGATCTGGGCGGGCGCGTACGTCTACAGCGACCGCCCCGCGGAACAGCTCCGCGACGTCCTCGGCCGCTTCACCCCGGCCCTGGCCCCGTGGACCCGCTGCACCGCGTGCAACGGCATGCTGGCCGGAGCCTCGAAGGACACGGTGAGCGAACTCCTCGAACACGGCACCCAGGAGGCGTACGACGTGTTCGCCCAGTGCACGGAGTGCTCCCGGGTGTACTGGCGCGGCGCCCACCACGGCCACCTGGAGACGATCGTGTCCGAGGCGGTGGCCGAATTCGGGGGCGCGCCGGCCTGAGGCCCTTCATGCGGAGCGTGCCCGGCCAGCGGCCGGGGTCCGGCGGCGGCCCGCCGCCCGGTCGGTCGGGTCCGCGGGGCAGGCGGCCCCGGCCGTGGGCTCCCGCGCTCGGGGCGTCCCGCACCGCCTGCCTATCCTTCTCCCCGTACCCGATCAGCAGTCCGAGGAGATCGCCATGGCCGCCACCCCCATCGCCGTCATCACCGGCGCGAGCAGCGGCATCGGCGCCGCGACCGCCCGTACGCTGGCCGCCGCCGGCTTCCGGGTCGTGCTGACCGCCCGCCGCAAGGACCGCATCGAGGCGCTGGCCGCCGAGATCACCGAGGCCGGCCACCAGGCGACCGCCTACCCCCTGGACGTCACCGACCGGGCGGCGGTCGACGAGTTCGCCACCGCGTTCCGCTCCCTCGCCGTCCTCGTCAACAACGCGGGCGGGGCGCTCGGCGCCGACCCCGTCGCGACCGGCGACCCCGCCGACTGGCGGCAGATGTACGAGACCAACGTCATCGGCACCCTGAACGTCACCCAGGCCCTGCTGCCCGCCCTCACCGCGAGCGGCGACGGCACCGTCGTGATCCTCTCCTCGACCGCCGCGCTCTCCTCCTACGAGGGCGGCGGCGGTTACGTGGCGGCCAAGCACGGCGAGCACGTCCTGGCCGAGACCCTGCGCCTGGAGATCGTCGGCACCCCGGTCCGGGTCATCGAGGTGGCCCCCGGCATGGTCAGGACCGAGGAGTTCGCCACCACCCGCTTCCGCGGCGACACCGAGAAGGCCGCCAAGGTCTACGCGGGCGTCGACGCCCCGCTGACCGCCGAGGACGTGGCCGACACGATCGGCTGGGCCGTCACCCGCCCCAGCCACGTCAACATCGACCTCCTGGTGGTCCGCCCCCGCGCCCAGGCCTCCAACACGAAGGTCCACCGCACCCTGTAGCGGATGCGGTGGACCGGGCGGTGGTGAGGGGACTGGGGCGACAGGGCCTCAGCCCTTCACGCACACCACCTGCTTGAGCTTCGCGACGACCTCGACCAGGTCCCGCTGCTGCTCCATGACCTGCTCGATAGGCTTGTACGCGGCCGGGATCTCGTCCAGGACGCCGGAGTCCTTGCGGCACTCGACACCCCGCGTCTGCTCCTCCAGGTCACGCACCGTGAAGCGACGCTTGGCCGCGTTCCGGCTCATCCTGCGACCGGCTCCGTGGGAGGCCGAGTTGAACGCCTTCTCGTTTCCGAGGCCCCGCACGATGTACGAACTGGTGCCCATCGAGCCGGGAATGATCCCGTACTCACCGGATCCGGCGCGGATCGCTCCCTTCCGGGTGACCAGCAGGTCCGCTCCGTCGTACCGTTCCTCCGCCACGTAATTGTGGTGGCAGGAGATCTCCTGCCCGAAGACCGGCTTCGCCTTCTTGAACTCCTTGCGGACCACGTCCTTGAAAAGCGCCATCATGATCGCGCGGTTGTACTTGGCGTACTCCTGCGCCCAGTACAGATCGTTCCGGTAGGCGGCCATCTGCGGGGTCTCCGAGATGAAGACGGCCAGGTCTCGGTCGACGAGACTCTGATTGTGCGGAAGCTTCTGGGCGACGCCGATGTGGTGCTCGGCGAGCTCCTTTCCGATGTTGCGAGAGCCCGAGTGCAGCATCAGCCACACCGCACCCTCGCTGTCCAGACAGAACTCGATCATGTGATTTCCCGAGCCGAGCGTTCCCATCTGTTTCGTGGCGCGCTCCTGACGGAATTTGACCGCGTCGGCGATCCCCCCGAACCGCCCCCAGAAGTCGTCCCACCCCGACGTCGGGAACCCGTGCAGCTTCCCCGGGTCCACGGCGTCACCGTGCATGCCCCGGCCGACCGGAATGGCCTGCTCGATCCTGGAGCGCAGTCGTGACAGGTCGCCGGGGAGATCGTTCGCGGTGAGGGACGTCCTGACGGCGGACATCCCGCAGCCGATGTCGACGCCGACCGCGGCCGGGCACACCGCGCCCTGCATCGCGATCACCGAACCGACCGTCGCCCCCTTGCCGAAGTGGACGTCCGGCATGACGGCGAGACCCTTGATCCACGGCAGTGTGGAGACGTTGCGCAGCTGCTGCATCGCCCCGTCCTCGACCGACGCGGGGTCCGCCCACATCCGGATGGGAACCTTCGCTCCCGGCACCTCTACGTACGACATAACTCCTCGATCCCCCCGAAAAGACTGAAAGCGCAAAACCGGTGCCAAGATCGGCAAACCTGTCGGCCGACCGGCAATCACAGCGGCGCGTGCGATACACATTGTGTCCATCGGCCGCCTTCGAGCGGCAACCCGTTTTCCGTACCGAAGGGAGCCTGGGACGGTGCGAGACATGGCGTACGTACCCGGCGTCGCGCTTCTGGCAGCGCTCGTCGTCGGCTGCAGCGCCGGCTCCGACAGCAACGCGAACGGCGCCGACAGCAAGGCGGGCAGCCCGACGGTCACCCCCGCGCCCCCGGGCAAGTACGAGACCCTGCCCGCCCCCTGCCGCGCCGTGCCGCGCGGCATGCTCAAGGACCTGCTGCCCGGCGCCGCGCAACTGCCCGGGGACCAGCAGGAGAAGGTGTTCCGGGGGTCCGCGTCCGTCACCTACGACACCGACCGCAAGGTCGGGTGCAGCTGGAAGTCCGACGCGCCGAACGCGACCCGGAGCCTCTCCATCGACCTGGAGCGGGTCGTCTCCTACGACCCCGCGGTCAGCGACGACGACCGAGCCGACACCGTGTACTCGAAGAAGGAGAAGGCGGCGGGCCTGTCGTCGTCGACGGCCCCCGGGCCGGACGCGGAGAAGAACGGCGGGACCCCGAGCGGGACGGGGAAGGACGCGGGCAAGAGCGGCGACGAGGGCACACCGGACGGCGCGGCGACCGGTTCGGCGGACCCGTCGTCCTCCTCCTCGCCCTCCGGCGGCGACGGCGGCGCCGGGGGCTCCGGCACGGAGGAGGCCCTTCCCTCCCGCGTCCTCGACAACCTCGGAGATGCCGCATTTCTGCACGATCTGCCCACTCGGGCAGGTTCCACCGCACAGCACCGCACGGTGAGCGTGGTATTCCGCACATCGAACGTGGTCGTGACCGTCCGGTACGCCGAGCAGCCGGCCCTCATCACCCTGGTGCCCGACAGCAAGGAACTCCAGGAGAAGGCCCAGGCACTGGCCCGGAAGCTGGCCGAGACGCTCGCCGAATAGCCCCCGCCCGACGGGCACCCACAGGCCGGATTCCGGTCTCCGGGGGTCCTCGGCGGCGGCACGGGCCGGCCGCCGGCCGTCGTACCGTGGCAGTCCGGAAGACGTACCGCCCGCTACCGAGCCCACCCGTACACCGCACGAACCGAGACCTCCAGCACCGAGAGCTCCGTGCCATCCGAGTGAAGGAACCATGCACCGATCAGCCCCGCGCCTGTCCCGCATCCTCGCCTGCGCCGCCGTTCCGGTGATGCTCGTAGCCGCCGGCTGCTCGTCGGACTCCGGCTCCGACAGCAAGAAGAACGCGGGCTCCTCGTCGTCCGGCACCCCCAGCGCCAAGCCCTCGGAGCCCACCGTCGAAGCGGCCAGGTTCGACGATCTGCCCGATCCGTGCGGCGCGATCGCCAAGAAGACGATCAAGGATCTGGTGCCCGAGGCCAAGAAGGAGAACGGCACGGCCGGCCGGTCCAACGACCTTGCCGCCCGCAGCAGTTGCTCCTGGAACGGCCTGGACGACAAGGGCGTCGACGGCTCGCAGTACCGCTGGCTGGACGTCGGCTTCACCCGCTTCGACTCGGACCAGTCGCTGGGCAGCGGCGCCAAGCGCGCCACCGCCGAGTACACGAAGCAGGTCGCCAAGGCGAAGGCGGCCGAGGGAGCCGAGAAGGTCGCCGCCGAGCCCACCACGGGCGTCGGCGAGGAGGCCACCACCGTCACCTACGGCCTCAGCAAGACGGGCGAGGACTTCGTGTACGCCACCGTCGTGGCCCGCACGGGCAATGTCGTCGTCACCCTGACGTACAACGGAGCGGGTTACGCGGGCGCGAAGACGCCCTCGTCCGCGAGCATCGTCAAGGGCGCCCAGAAGGCGACCAAGGAAGCCGTCGCCGCCGTCGCCGACACGGCCGACACCAAGGCCACTCCCCCGCCGGCGGGCGGCTCCGACGATGCCAAGAAGGACGCCAAGAAGGACACGGCCAAGGGCAGCGGCAGCGACAGCCCCAAGTCGAAGGCGAAGCCGAACACCAAGACGAGCTGACGCGACTCCGCTCGCTGTCCCGAGACCCGGCCCTCCCCCGAGGGCCGGGTCTCGTGCGTTCCGGTGAAACGTGCGCCGCATGCCTCCGGGACCGGGACCGGCCGGCGTCGGGCGCAGTCCGTCGCTCGGGCAAGCCCCGGGGGCATGTGCCTGTCAGCTTCATGCCAACCCTCTCCCCGTTCCGTTCCGATCGCCTCGGGCGCCGATACGCTCCACCGCGAACCCCGAGGAAAGGCAAGGGAATTGCGCAATCGAATCGCACTCGCCGCCGCATTGGCGACCGGTCTTCTCGCGCTCACGGCGGCCTCCGCCACCGCGGCACCGAACGAGGTGCGGACGGCGGCCTCCGGCGACGCCCGTGCGTGCGCGGACGTGAAGCTGTCCGGCGCCCTGCCCGTGCCGCCCGCGGGCATGTCCGTCCGCCAGGACGTCTCCATCGGCCCCGACTGCGCTCCGGTGCTCGGCCCCGCACGGCTGGTGGCGAAGGCCGGCCCGGCCGCGACCGCGCAGGCCGCTCCGGCCGCCGCCCCGGCCGACCGGCAGGTCCGCAGCTGGTCGGAGATGTACGACTGCTGCAACATCCGGATGACGGGCCTCTACACGACGTCCTCCTGGAGCTCCGACGGCACCGTGGTCACCACCTCGGCCACGGACGCGACCCAGCAGTGGAACCGTGAACCCTGGAACGCCGGCTGGTCGCTGAAGTCCTCGGCCAAGTCCGCCGACTGCGTGGCGAACTGCGCGGTCTCCACCAACGTGGCCAACGCCTCGTTCACCTACAAGGGGATCTTCGACCCGACGGGCAACGTGTACGCGAACACGCACCGCTCCACCGTGGCCCTCAAGGCCGACGGGACCGCGTCCTGCACCTTCGAGGTCGACCTGAAGAACACCTTCGTCGGCTGGAACTGGCAGCGCGGCTGCGAGTGACCCTTCGGCGGTGGCGACCCCCCAAGCCGCCACCGCCGAAGCTCCACCGAACCACCCCGAAGCCGCGGCCGAATCCGCGGCCGAAGCACCGACCGGGACCCTGCCGAAGCACCGCCCGAGCCCCTCGCCAAGCTCCGCCGAGGCCACGCACGGGCCCGGCCCGAAGCTCCCCCCGGACCTCGAAACAGCCCCGCAACTCCTCCCCCGCGTAACGAAACTCGCACACGTGTGCCAGGCTGTCCCATCGCCGGGCGTCTGAAGCCTGGCCGAAAATCAAGGTCGGCCGCACACGGCGGGCCCGGGTACAGGGGTCGGGGAGGGGATCGCGCGTGGCCGCGATGCAGCTGACACGCACGCACCGCATACTCATCGGGGTCGTCGTCGCCGGTGCGGTGCTCATCGCCGCGATCGGCTTCGCGGGTTCCTACGCCGCCGTGCGCGAACTCGCGGAGGACAAGGGCTTCGGCGAGTTCTCGCTGGTCTTCCCCATCGGCATCGACGCGGGCATCTGCGTCCTGCTGGCCCTCGACCTCCTGCTGACCTGGATGCGGATCCCGTTCCCGCTGCTGCGCCAGACGGCGTGGCTGCTGACCGCCGCGACGATCGCGTTCAACGGCGCGGCCTCCTGGCCGGATCCGCTCGGCACCGCGATGCACGCGGTGATCCCGGTGCTGTTCGTCGTCTCCGTCGAGGCCGCCCGGCACGCGGTGGGCCGGATCGCGGACATCACGGCCGACAAGCACATGGAGGGGGTCCGCCTCACCCGCTGGCTGCTCTCGCCGATCCCGACGTTCAAGCTGTGGCGGCGGATGAAGCTGTGGGAGCTGCGCAGTTACGAGCAGGTCATCAAGCTCGAACAGGACCGGCTGATCTACCAGGCCCGGCTCCAGGCCCGCTTCGGCCGCAACTGGCGGCGCAAGGCCCCGGTCGAGGCGATGATGCCGCTGCGCCTCGCGAAGTACGGCGTGCCGCTCGCCGAGACCGCCCCGGCCGGACTCGCCGCCGCCGGCATCGAGCCGGCCCTGCTGCCGCCCGTACCGAAGGCCGAACTGCCCTACGACCCCCGGCCGGAGCAGGAGCGGGAGCGGGGACAAGGGCAGGAGCAGGGACAAGGGCAGGAGCAGGACCGCGAGCGGAGCCGGGTGGACGGGCGCGAGCACGGGTACGAGCAGGCGCACGAACAGCGGGCGCCGCAGCAGGAACAGGCTCAGGCAGAGGCACACCCGCAACCACACCCGCACCCGCAACACCCACAGCCGCAACCACACCCGGACCCGCAACCGCAACCTCAGCCGCACCCACACCCGCAGCACGCGCAGCTCCAACTCGCCCAGCAGCAGGCTCCGGAGACCCCGCAGGTCCCGCCCACCCACGACAGCCCCTGGTTCGCGGCGCAGAAGCTTCCGGAGGGAGCGCCGCACGCCAGCGCGTACGACCCGCGGCACACCGAGGGCCTGGAGCCCACTCCGGCTGCTGTCCCCCTGGGCCCCGGCCGTACCCGCCCCCTCGGCGACGTCGGCACGATCGGCGCGGTCCCGCACCCCCGCCGTGAGGAGGCCCGTGAGGAGGCCCGCGAGGAGGTCCGTGAAGAGGTCCGCGAGGAGCCGCCCGCGGAGCCGGAGCCCGTACAGCAGGCCGCCGACGAGGAGCCGCCCGCCGTGCCCGCCCCCGGGCCCGAGGACGCGCCGCAGCTGGAGGAGTGGTCCCAGGAGGACAACGACTTCGCCGACCGCGCGTACGAGGAGTTCAGCGCGTACACGGACCAGGAAGGCCAGTTCCCGAACGTCGAGACCCTCGACATCCACCTGGCCGACCGGCACGACGTGCACCACCCGCGCTCGACCCAGCTGCTCCAGTACCTGATGCCGCAGTTCCGCAACCTGTACATGCAGCGCGCGACGGCCGACCAGAGCGCCTGAGCGACAGCCGCACAGCACGGCGGAGGGCCACCGCCCGGATTCCCGGGTGGTGGCCCTCCGCCGTCACGTCGCTAGGCGCCGAGCAGCCTGCGCACCCGGTCCGCCCCCACCGCGAGCAGCAGGGTGGGCAGGCGGGGCCCCGTGTCGCGGCTGACGAGCAGCCGGTAGAGCAGGGCGAAGAAGGACCGCTGGGCGGCCTTCAGCTCGGGCGTGGGCTTGGCGTCCGGCTCCAGGCCCGCCAGCACCTTCGGCACGCCGTAGACGAGCGTGGTGAGCCCGTCCAGCGACCAGTGCGTGTCCAGCCCCTCCAGGAGGAGGCGCAGCGACTCGCGGCCCTGGTCGTCGAGCGAGCCCAGGAGCTCCTTGTCGGGCTCGTCGCGGACGATGGTGCGGGCCTCGGCCGGGACCTGGGTGGTGATCCAGTTCTCGGCCCGGTCGAGGCGCGGGCGCGCCTCGTCCAGCGAGGTCAGCGGGTTGGCCGGGTCCAGCTCGCCGAGGATGCGGAGCGTCTGGTCCTCGGCGCCGGCGGTGATGTCGGCGACCGAGGCGAGCGTCCGGTACGGCAGCGGGCGCGGGGTGCTCGGAAGCTCCCCGGCCGCCGTGCGGACGGCACGGGAGTACGCGGCGGCGTCGGCGGGCAGCACCGTGCCGTCGGCGACCTTGCGGCCCAGCGAGTCCCACTCGTCGTACAGCCGCTGGATCTCCTGGTCGAAGGCGATCTTGAACGACTGGTTGGGCTTGCGGCGGGCGTAGAGCCAGCGCAGCAGCGGCGCCTCCATGATCTCCAGCGCGTCGGCCGGGGTGGGGACCCCGCCCTTGCTGGAGGACATCTTGGCCATGCCGGAGATGCCGACGAAGGCGTACATGGGCCCGATGGGCTGTACGCCGTCGAAGACCTCGCGGACGATCTGGCCGCCGACGACGAAGGAGGAGCCGGGCGAGGAGTGGTCGACGCCGCTGGGCTCGAAGATCACGCCTTCGTAGGCCCAGCGCATCGGCCAGTCGACCTTCCAGACGAGCTTGCCGCGGTTGAACTCGCTCAGCCGGACCGTCTCGGCGAAGCCGCACGCCGAGCAGGTGTAGTTCAGCTCGGTGGTGTCGTCGTCGTAGGAGGTGACGACGGTGAGGTCCTTCTCGCAGTTGCCGCAGTAGGGCTTGTACGGGAAGTAGCCGGCGCTGTTGCCGCTGCCGTCGTCCTCGGCGGCGGCGCCGGAGCCCTCGGCGGCCTCCAGCTCGGCCTCGTCGACCTTCTTCTGCTGCTGCGGCTTCTTGCCGCCCTTGCCCTGCGGGCCGCCGGCCGGGTCCTTCTTCGTCCGGTAGCGGTCGAGGACGGCGTCGATGTCGGCGCGGTGCTTCATCGCGTGCAGGATCTGCTCGCGGTAGGCGCCGGCGGTGTACTGCTCCGTCTGGCTGATGCCGTCGTACTCGACGCCCAGCTCGTCCAGGGCCGCCGTCATGGCGGCCTTGAAGTGCTCGGCCCAGTTCGCGTACGGCGAGCCGGCCGGGGCGGGCACCGAGGTCAGCGGCTTGCCGATGTGCTCGGTCCAGGTCGCCTTGTCGACCCCCGGGATGCCCTCCGGGACCTTGCGGTAGCGGTCGTAGTCGTCCCAGGAGATCAGGTGGCGCACGGTGTGTCCGCGGCGGCGGATCTCGTCGGCGACCAGGTGCGGGGTCATGACCTCGCGGAGGTTGCCGAGGTGGATCGGGCCCGACGGGGACAGGCCGGAGGCGACGACGACCGGTTTGCCAGGCGCACGACGCTCCGATTCGGCGATGACATCGTCCGCGAAGCGGGAGACCCAGTCGGTCTCGGTGCTGGTCTGACTCTCGGCCACGGTCGGCACGTCCTTCTCTCGTCTGTCGGTCCCAGTGGGTTGCCGACCATTCTCCCAGCTACCCCCCGCAGCGCGAAAACGGCTTTACCCCCCGTGGGATACTGGGGAGATCCCTTGGACACCCAAGAGAATCCCTCGTACCCCCTACGGAAACGGCAGCCAGACATGGCCTCGGTCCCTTCCCTCGCTTCCACGCTCCAGCAGCAGCTGGCGGACGCCCTGACGGCAGCCCTGCCGGATGCCGGCGCCGCGGACCCGCTGCTGCGACGTAGCGACCGGGCCGACTTCCAGGCCAACGGCATCCTGGCGCTCGCCAAGAAGCTCAAGGGCAACCCGCGGGAGCTGGCCGCCCAGGTCACCGCCGCCCTTCCGGCGGGCGGGCTGATCAAGGACATCGAGGTGTCCGGGCCCGGCTTCCTCAACGTCACGCTCACCGACCGGGCGATCGTCGAGACGCTGGCCGCCCGGGCGGCGGACGGCGAGGGCCGGCTCGGCGTGCCGTTGAAGGACGACGCCGGGACGACGGTCATCGACTACGCCCAGCCGAACGTGGCCAAGGAGATGCACGTCGGCCACCTGCGGTCGGCGGTCATCGGCGACGCCGTGGTCAGGATCCTGGAGTTCACCGGCGAGAACGTGGTCCGGCGGCACCACATCGGCGACTGGGGCACCCAGTTCGGGATGCTCATCCAGTATCTGATCGAGCACCCGGGCGCGCTGCAGCACGAGGGCGGTCCGGGCGACGGCGCGAGCGACGGCGAAGCGGCGATGTCGACGCTGAACCGGGTCTACAAGGAGTCGCGGGCCCTGTTCGACTCCGACGAGGAGTTCAAGGCCCGGTCCCGGGACCGGGTGGTGGCCCTCCAGGCCGGGGACCCCGGGACGCTGGAGCTGTGGCACCGCTTCGTCGACGAGTCGAAGATCTACTTCCACTCCGTGTTCGACAAGCTCGACATGGAGATCCGTGACCCGGACATCGTCGGCGAGTCCGGTTACAACGACATGCTGGAGGAGACCTGCCGGATCCTGGAGGAGACGGGCGTCGCCGTCCGCTCCGAGGGTGCGCTGTGCGTGTTCTTCGACGATGTGAAGGGCCCGGACGGCAACAGGGTCCCGCTCATCGTGAAGAAGACGAACGGCGGTTACGGCTACGCGGCGACCGACCTCTCCGCGGTCCGCAACCGGGTGCAGGACCTCAAGGCGGACACCCTGCTGTACGTGGTGGACGCGCGGCAGTCGCTGCACTTCCGGATGGTCTTCGAGACGGCCCGCCGGGCGGGCTGGCTGGGCGACGACGTCAAGGCCGTGCAGCTCGCGTTCGGCACGGTCCTGGGCAAGGACGGCAAGCCGTTCAAGACCCGTGAGGGCGAGACGGTCCGGCTGGAGGACCTGCTCGACGAGGCGGTTCAGCGGGCCACCGCGGTCGTCCGGGACAAGGCCGAGAAGGTGGGCCTGTCCGAGGAGGAGATCGTCGAGAACGGCCGGTACGTCGGCATCGGCGCGGTGAAGTACGCGGACCTGTCGACCTCCGCCGTACGGGACTACAAGTTCGACCTGGACCAGATGGTGGCGCTGCACGGCGACACGTCGGTGTACCTCCAGTACGCGTACGCCCGGATCCGGTCGATCCTGCGCAAGGCGGGGGACGCGGTCCCGGCCGCCCACCCGGAGCTGGAGCTGGCCCCGGCGGAGCGGGCGCTCGGTCTGCACCTGGACCAGTTCGGCGAGGTCCTCGCCGAGGTCGGCACGGGGTACGAGCCGCACAAGCTGGCCGCGTATCTCTACCAGCTGGCGTCGCACCTGACCACGTTCTACGACCAGTGCCAGGTGCTCAGCCCGGACAACGCCCCGGAGGTCGTCGAGAACCGGCTCTTCCTGGTGGAGCTGACCGCCCGGACCCTGCACCGGGGGATGGCGCTGCTGGGCATCCGGACGCCCGAGCGGCTCTGACGCCCCCCGCTGTACGCGGGTCGGCCCCGGCGCCCTTTCCCGGGCACCGGGGCCGATCGCGTACCGGAACGGAAGCCCTCAGGGTGCGGTGAGTTCCACGACGACGTCGTAGACCGCCGGGTTCGGGGTGACCGGCTGCTTCGCCCCCTCGCGCGCGGCCCGGGTCCGGGCGGAGAAGTCGGGGTCGGCGGTGGCGGCCTCCCACGCCTCCTGGCTCTCCCAGTGGGAGACGTTGACGAGTTGGAAGCGGGAGTCGGAGGAGCGGGCCCGGTGCATCCGCGAGTCGATGAAGCCCGGCTTGTCCCGCATGAGGCGGGCCCGCTCCTCCCACTTCCCGACGAAGGCGTCGAGTTCGTCGGCGGAGATCTCGAAGACGTTGATGAAGGTGACGGGCGATCCAGGGGTGCCGGCGGTTAAGCCGTTCTCTGCGGTCATGCCGAAACCCTAGGGCGTGTTCCGAACGGAGCGCCGTCCGCCCGGAGGGCGGGCTCCGCGGCGTCCGGTGCGGGCGGTCGCACGGCGGAGGGGCACCCCGATACCGGAGGTACCGGGGTGATCCCGACGACGCGGCGAGCGTGCGTGCCGGACGCCGCCGAGCAGGCGGGGCTCTCGCGACACGCCCCGGGAGCGGGCCGGCCGGCTACTGCGGGCGGCCCAGCGCCCAGCCCGACACGTCGGCGAGGCGTCCGCGCCACAGCGGCAGGGAGACCGGGTTCATGGACCCGACGACGAGTGTGACGTCCCGCAGGTGGATCCAGCGGGGCAGGCGGCGGGTCTCCGCGTCCTCGTCGGCGCGCAGTTCCCGTACGCCCTGGTCGACCGTCTCGGGGAACTCGGCGAGCAGGTTGGCCCCCTCGCCCTCGACCTGGCGCAGGCTCCTGGCCCATTCGGCCTTCCACTGCTCGTGTCCGATGACGTCCCCGTGGAGGAGGCCGCCGGGGTGCGTGAGGGTGAGGGGCAGGCTGGAGCGGGGGTCCTCGTCGAGAAGCTGGATGAGGAGCTGGAGCTGAAGGTCGGGCAGGGGTTCAGTGATCACCGCGGCGGACGGTGCCGGTGAGGTGTCGGTGATGGCGCTCATGGGCCCTTCCCTTCACATGGCGGACGGGGTCGTCGTCCTCCCCGCCTGCCCGCCGAACGCCGGAACACGCCCCCGGGGCGGGCGGTGCCTCAGAGGAAACGGCGGATGGGGACGACGGCCGCTTCCTTGGCCCGCTGGACGAGGTCGCGGCGCTTCCACCGGCCGCGCTCGATCTGCACGCTCTTCTCCCGGTCCTCCTCGAAGTGACCGTCGAGGGTGGCGGTGAAGTCCTGGTCGAGGACGGCGAGCATGACTTCCTCGTCGTGGTCGAGGGAGCGCCGGTTGAAGTTGGTGGAGCCGATGAGCGAGGCGACCCGGTCGACCGTGAGGGACTTCGTGTGCATCATCGTCGGCTGGTACTGGTAGATCTTCACACCGCAGGCGGTCAGGTCCTCGTAGTACCGCTGCCCGGCGAGCTGGCAGACCCGCTTGTCGGTGTGCGGCCCCGGCAGCAGGATCTCGACCTCCACCCCGCGCCGGGCGGCGGCGCACAGCAGCCCGGTGAAGTAGGCGTCGGGGGCGAAGTAGGCGGTGGTGAGGCGGATGCGCTCCTCGGCGGACTCCAGGACGACCCGGATCAGGGTCTGCATGTCCTGCCAGCCGAAGGAGGCGGAGCCGCGCACCACCTGGACGACGGCGTCACCGTCGTGCTCCTCCGTGACGAACCGGTCGTGCTCGTCGAACAGCTCGTCGTGGCACTCGGCCCAGTTCTGGGCGAAGGCGGCGGCCAGCCCGTCGACGGCGGGGCCGGTGACCCGGACGTGGGTGTCGCGCCACTCGTGTTCGTTGCGGGCGTCGCCGCACCATTCCTCGGCTATCCCGACGCCGCCGGTGAACGCGGTGCACTCGTCGACGACGAGGACCTTGCGGTGGCAGCGGTGGTTCTGCTTGAGCGGCGAGAGGTAGAGGGGCTTGCGGAACCAGGTGACGGTGACCCCGGCCTCGTCCATCAGGGCCAGCTGGTCCTTCTCGATGAGCCGCGACCCGAAGCCGTCCAGCATCAGCCGCACCCGGACCCCGGCGCGGGCCCGGTCGGCGAGCGCCTCGGCGAACTTGTGGGCGATGTCACCACGCCAGTAGACGAAGGTCATCAGGTCGATGGTGTGCTCGGCACCCCGGATGGCGTCCAGCATCGCGCCGAAGATCTCGTCGCCGTTGCGGAGCGGGAGGAGGGAGTTCCCCTCGGTGGCGGCGATCCCGATCAGCCGCTCCAGTCTGCGTCTGAGCCGCAGGGACCGCTCCTCGCAGGTCCGGGTGTCCAGGGCCAGGGGGTCGGGGGCTTCGGCGGTCGCGGACATGGGTCACCTGGGAGGGGAGAGGGCGGAGCGGCGGGCACGGAGGATCCGGGCGCACCGCGGCGGGCGGGGCGACTGTACTCCTGTGCGCATGCGGACGGAATCCGCCCTCCGCCCCGGACGCGTGAGCGCCGCCCGCCGCGTGCGGCGCCCCGCCGGCGCGCGCGGGGGGTGTTCCCGGGCGGGCGCCGGGGGTGTTCCCGGCCGGGCGCGGGCGGTGTTCCCGCCGGGTGCGGCTGGTGTTCCCGGCCCGCACGGGAAGCATGTCCGACCGGGCGCGGGCGGCCCTTCCGGCCCGTACGAGGGGCCACCTACGACCGGGCGCGGGCAGGGTCCCCGGCCCGCGCGGGGGGTCAGGGGCCGGGGGCGGGCCGGGCCGGGGGTGAGGGCGGTCCGCCGTCTGCCGCGTCCTGTTCGGCGAGGCGCAGCGCCTTGATCCGGTGGCTCGCGGGGCGTCGGCCGCCCTTGCGTCCGGCGGCCCGGTCCATCGCGGAGGGGACCACGTTGCCGGGTCGCCGCAGCGCGTCCAGCACCTCGGCGAGGTGGCGGCCCATCTCGGCCGACGCGGCGGCCCCGTCCCGATCCGCCACCGCGTCGCGGACCACCCGGTGGGAGGCCCAGCCCTCGGGCTCCGCCGTCATCACGATGGACACGAACGCCAGCATGGTCCGGTACTGGAGGGGCTCCAGCACCTCGATCAGCGTCGCGTGCCCCGACATCAGGGTCAGGACCCGCAGGAATTCTCGGTGCGCCCGGTTGGCGTCCGGCCGCGCCCCGCGCGCCAGCGCGTCGAAGCCCTGCTCCAGGGCCCGGTCCAGCTTGGCCAGTTGGTCCGCGTCGTGGTGCTCGGCGGCGCGCTCGGCGGCCCAGGGCTCCAGCCTGGCCCGCGCCTCCACGGTCTCCACGATCCGGTCGAGGTCCTCCGGCCCGAGGCGGGGGATGAACGCCCCCCGGTGCGCGTGCATGTCGATCAGCCCCCGCCCCGCCAGGCTGCGCAGGGCCTCGCGCACCGGCAGCCGGGAGACCCCGAGCGCCTCCGCCACCGCCTCGGTGACGATGTGCTCGCCGGGGCCGAGGCGCAGGCCGAGGATCTCCGCGTTGAGCAGGTCGAAGACGCGTTTCTCCAGCGTGACGGCCACGGGCGGGCGGGCGGGGCGGCTAGGCGGCATGGTCCTCAGTATCCGGTACGGGCCCGGTGTCACCCCGGCCGCCGAGGGCCCCCCGCCGCCGCCGGCTGCCACGCCGCCACTCGCCCCGCTGGGCCCACGCGCCGCCGCCCGGCCCGCTCGGCCCGCTCGGCCCGCCCGGCCCGCCCGGCCCGCCCGGCCCGCTCACAGGGTGTCCACCCGTAGTCACTTGACGAGAACCCCAATCGGATCCAATCTAACTATGGGTACCCTAACCACGTGGACGCCCGAGCAACCGAAGCAGGTGCCGCATGACCACCACCAGCGCTCCGACCCCTTCCGCACCGGCCGAGGGCCCCCGCCCGCCGCTGACCCACCAGGAGGCCCTCGCCGCCGCCCGCGCGCTCGCCCCCCGGCTGAGGGACCACGCCCCCGAGGCCGACCGGCTGCGCACCCTCCCCGACGCGGCCGTCCGCCTCCTCGACGAGGCCCACCTCTTCGACCTCCTGACCCCCCGCGGCCTGGGCGGCAGCGGACTCGGCTTCGACACCGCGCTCCTGGTCACCGAGGAGCTGTCCCGGGGCTGCGCCTCGGCGGGCTGGGTACGCGCGGTGATGGGCGGCACCACCTGGGCCGTCGCCCAGATGCCCCTCCGGGCGCGCCAGGAGGTCTTCGCCGCGCCCTCCACCCGCGTCGCCCTCCAACTGCGGCTCGACGGACCGCCCGCCGAACGGACCGCCGAAGGCTGCCTGTTGCCCGCCCAGCGCGGACGCTTCTGCTCCGGCGTCGACCACGCCGAGTGGATCCTCGCCGGGGTGAGCGCCCCGGCCGTGCCCGGGGGCGAGCCGGAACCGCACGTCGTGCTCCTGCCCCGGCGGCGCACCGAGGGCATCGACGACTGGCACACCGGGGGACTGCGCGGCACGGGCAGCCGTTCCTTCACCACCCCCGCGCTCCTCGTCCCGGAACACCGCGTCCTGCCCCTGAGCGCCCTCGACCCGGTCACCCCCTCGCCCCACGGGCGTCCGGAGACCGCCCCGTACCGGATGGCGTTCGCCGCCACCGGCACGACGGCCCTCGCGGGGGTCCTGCTCGGCACGGCACGTGCGGCCCTGGACGCCCACGCGGAGCACGGCGGCCGTGGCTCGGCCCTCGACGCGCCGGCCCTCACCGCCGCGGTCGACGCCGCCCGTGCCCTGCTCCTCGCCGACCTGGCGGCCCTCGCCGCCTCGGGCACCCCGGGCGGAAGTCCGCAGGAGCGGGCCCGCATGCGCCGGGACATCGCCTACGCCGGTACGCGCTGCCGCGAGGTCGTCAACGCCGTGTACGAGGCGTCCGGCGCGGGCGCGATCTACGACACCGCGCCCGTCCAGCGGATCTGGCGGGACGCCAACGCCGCCGCCCAGCACCCCGCGTTCGACCTCCGCCGCTGGGGCCCGCCCCACGCGGAAGCCCTGTCCGCCGCCGTCACCGCACCCCCGGAGGCATCCCCGTGAACACCACCGACACCACCGGCGCGCCGCTGCGCTCCGGGGCCGCCGCCCTGCTGCGCCGCACCCTGCGCGGCCACGCGTCGGGCGTCACCGTCATCACCGTGCCCGGCCCCGCCGGCTTCACCGCGTCCTCGTTCACCTCGGTGTCCCTGGAGCCGGCGCTGGTCTCGTTCTGCCTGGACGCGGAGATCTCCGCCGCCCCCGCCGTTCTGCGCGCCGAGCACTTCGCGGTGCATCTCCTGGGCGCCCGGCACACCGGCCTGGCCCGGACGTTCGCCCGTTGGAGCCCCGACCGCTTCGCGGCCCCCGGCTGGACCGACCACCGCCTCGGACCCCCGCTGTTCCCCTCGGCGGCGGGCTGGCTGGTGGCCGGGGTCACACTGCGGCAGCGCATCGGGGACCACTGGCTGATCGTCGGCGAGCTCGCGGACGCGGCGCCTCCGGCCGCCTCTTCCCCGGACCACCACGACGCCTCGGTCGCCGGTCCCCTGATCCACCACAACGGTTCCTTCGCCTCAGCCGCCCCGCTGCCCCCGGAGTGAGGGGCCCGCCGGGGCGCCCGTCAGGTCGCGGGCTGCCACCCGACCTCCTCGTTGCCGTAGACGTACTCCGGCCGCCCCTTCATCCCGCTGAGCCGGAACGGCTTCCCCCGGTCGTCGATCCGCAGCGTCCCCTCGCTCCCGCCGCTGGTCCACTCCAGCTCCAGGTACCAGCTGACGTCGTAGTTCACGGCCGTCATGTCGAGGTTGAACACCTCCACGTCCTCGGACGTCACCTTGTACGGGAAGTCCACGGCCGGAACCTCGATGTCCCCCTGCGACCCCGGCACCGGCCGGAGGGTGGGGTGCCCGGCGTCGAGGTGGGAGGCGAAGGTCTGGGGCGTGATCCCGCTGCCGCAGCCGTTGCCCATCAGATACGCCGACCAGGGCAGGGGGGCCTTCCGCGACACCACGCGGATGTTCATGCCCTTGAGGACCACCGCCTCGCGCGAGGTCCCCTGCACGGTGAGCTGGAGCAGCATGTTCCCGGCGTCGACCCCGCCGTACGACTCCGCCCAGCCTCGCCGGTCCTGCGGCGCGGGCGGCGGGTCCAGGCCGTCGGGCCCCTGGTTCACCAGATAGTGCTGGCCGCAGGGTTCGGCCCAGTTGTACGAGGAGATGCTGACGGCCGGCGGAGCCCCGAGCCCCGTACCGCCGCCGCTGTCGCCGCCACCGCTCTGCGCCTGCCCCGGTCCGGAGCCCGCCGGGGGCTTCACGGACGGCACGCCGGAGGGGGACGCGGGGGCGCTCGCCGAGGGATCGGCCGACCGGGGGCTCGCCGAGGGGCGGGGCGTGGCCGGGGCGGGGGCCTCCGGCGTCGGCCCGGGGTCTCCGCCCGCGTCCTCCACCCGGTCCGCGGCGCTCCCGCCGTCCTTGTTCCCCGACCCGACGAGATCGGCCGCGACGACGGTGGTGGGCACGAGGAGCGCGGCCACCCCGGCGGTCGCGACGATCACCCGCGTACGCCGGGAGAGCCGGGACCACCGGGAGCCCGGGGCCGGGGGCCGCCCGCCCCCGGCGCGGTCGCTCGCCGTGACGTCCGGCGCGAAGCCCTCGTCGTCCGCGGTGCGGTCCTCGCCCCCGGAACCCGTCCCTCCCGCAGCAGTCCCGGGACCCCCACCGACCCCGGAGGCTTCCGCGGGAGCAACGGCTTGCGCGGGAGCAACTGCGGGCTCGGCCGCGGGAGCGACCGCCCCCGCCCCGCTCCCCGCCTCCGCGCTCGCCCCCGCCGGAGGCCGCCGCCGCGCCGCGTCCGCCACGATCCACCGCCGGTGCACCTCCACCAGCTCGTCGCCCGACGCCCCGCACACCCGCGCGAACCGCTCCACCGGAGCGAACTCGTTCGGCACGGCGTCCCCGTTGCAGTACCGGTGGAGGGTCGACGTGCTGACGTGCAGCTTCCCCGCCAGCACCCCGTAGCTGCGCCCCGAACGGTCCTTCAGATCCTTGAGCAGAGCCGCGAATTCCACGGCCTCCGGCGTCGCCACGACGGCGTTCCCCTTCCTCGGGCGTCCCGGAACGGCGTTCCAGGGACGCGGAATTCCCGCAGGTCACCGTACGCGTAGACGTTCCAGCATCCCCAATGGTTCGACAGGCGTTGCGGCCGGAATCAGCCGTCCCACAAGCTCGGACCAGACCACGGCAACAGCAGCACCACAGCGGACCGGCCGTTCAACCGGACCGACACGTCAACCGATCACGGGGAGTACCACCGCCATGCGCACCAACCGCTTCCGCACCATCGCCGTCACCGCCACCGCCCTCGTCGCCGCCCTCTCGCTCACCGCCTGCGGCGGCGACGACAAGGCCATGGGGACCAAGCCGGCCGGAACCGCCGACACGGCGGCCCCCGCGGCGACGAGCACCGACGACAAGGCGCGGCCGGAGTCGGACGCGCCGGAGGCCGCGAAGCCCGAGACGCAGACCGTTCCCGCCGAGGGGAAGCACGCGGGCGGCAACGGCGACGGCGACAACCACGGCAAGAAGCCGGAGGCCGGGCCGAACGGCGAGGCCGCGGCCGAGATCCCGGCCTGCACGCCGAAGAACTCCACGGTCGAGGTCTCCTCGGTGAGCCGCCCGATCAACCACCTGCTGCTCACGGTGACCAACACCGGCTCCACCCGCTGCTCCGCCTACTACGCCCCGTTCCTCCGCTTCGACGGCGCGCAGGCGGTGTACCCGATCCTCGACGACAGCAAGCCGCAGGCGGTCGTCACGCTCGCCCCCGGCGAGGAGGCGTACGCGGGCATCGGCCTCCTCGGGGAGCCCGGCCAGAACGAGCCGGTCCCGAGCGACAACCTCGGCGTGATCATGGTCGACAAGAACAACAAGTCCAAGGGCGAGACCACGCTGAAGCTCCCGGCGGACACCGCGACGGACGGCCTCGGCTTCGTCACCTACTGGCAGTCGGACGTCGAGAACGCCCTGATGTTCTGATCCCCACGAGCCGCCCCGGGCCAGGGCCCGACATGCGGTGACGGTGCGCGACCCGTACACATTTCCCGTACGGGTCGCGCGTGCGTGCAGCGGGTCCCGGGGGAGGTCGCCGCCCACCCCGCCGCCGTCCACGTCCGTGGCTCCGAGGACCGTCGAGGGCCCGGTCGCCACCGTCGCGCCCACCGCCCGGTCGGCGTCGGCCGCCTACGCACCCACCGCCTGACCCCTCGTCACCGCGGGCCTCATGCCCGGACCGTCTCGTAACGGAGCATCGCGACTCCGTTCCCGAAGGTCCGGGTCTCCACCAGCCGGAGCATCTGCCGCTCCTCCGCGTCCCGGAAGAAGCGGCGGCCCCGGCCGAGGATGACCGGGTGGACGTAGATCCGGTACTCGTCGATCAGATCGGCCCGCCGGAACGACTCCAGCAGATCCGCCCCGCCCACCGCCAGGTCCCCCGAGGCGGCGTCCCGCAGACCGCGCACCTGCTCGGGGTCGACCTCGTGCAGCAGCGTCGCGTTCGGTCCCACGCTCTCCAGCGTCCGCGAGAAGACGAACTTCGGCACATCCCGCCAGATCCCCGCGAACTCGGCCATCGGGCCCTCGTTGGCCGGGTCCTGATCGGCGGTCGGCCAGAACTCCTCCATCAGCTCGTAGGTGACACGCCCCTCGACGAAGCCGCCCATCGTCCGGAAGTAGTCGTTGAAGTGCTGGTGCACCTCCTCGTCGACGGTGTGCCAGTCGATGTCGTGGTCGGGCCCTTCGAAGAACCCGTCGAGGGAGAGCGAGATGGACGTGACGATCCTGTTCACGGCGGCTCCTGCCGGATCGGCCCGGCCGACGGCAACGACGACCGGGCGGCGCGCAACGGGATTCGACGATAAGCCCGGGCACTGACAGCCGGGCCCAAGCCTCTCCCGCGATTCCCGGTGGATCGGGTCAGCCGCGCCCGCCCCCCTGCGCGGCCCCCGGCCGTCTCCCCCGTACGGTCCTGCGCCGGGCCTGCTCCTCCCGCCAGTCCCGCTCGACCGGCTCGTCCGGCCGTACGGTCTCCGCCAGCGACGCCAGGATCGGCTCCGCCGTGGCCCAGAGCAGCGCGCCGCCGACGCCCGGCACGACCGTGCGCCGCGCCCCGGGGATACGGGAGACGAGCCGGCGGCCCAGGTCCGGCGCGTGCGAGACGTCCTCCTCGCCGTACCAGACCTCGACCGGGACGGTGATCGCGCCGAGGTCGATGGGCCAGCGCCCCATCGCGAGCACGGTGTCCCGCGCGTACCCGGCCGCCGCGCCCTGGCAGAACGCCTCGTCGAGGGCGCGACCGTAGGCGGCGGCGAAGCCGGGGTCCTCGTACACCGCGAGGTCGCACGCCGGGCTCCCGGCCAGGACCATGCGGCGCATCGCGTCCGCGTCGAACCCGGCGAACACCTTCTCCGCCCCGGCCGGGTCCTCCGCCACCCGCGCGACCAGGCCCCGCAGATCGTCGGGCAGGGCGGCGGCGACCTCGGGATCCGCGACCTCGTCGGCGGGCGAGACGAGCGTGAGCGCGGAGACCACGCCGGCCGCCGCGCAGGCCAGGGCGAAGGGCGCGCCCTGGGAGTTCCCCAGCATGGCCGGAAGCGGACCCAGCCCGAGCAGCCCGGTCAGCTCCGACACGTCGTCGACGAAGTCGGCGAAGGTCCGGTCGGGCGCGGGCGTGGAGACCCCGAGCCCGGGGCGGTCCACCGACACCAGCCGGACGCCCTCCGTCTCGACGGCACCGGCCCCGATCCCGAGCCAGCGGCTGGTCGCGGCGCCGGGCGAGAGCAGGACGGGCAGGCCGTCCCGCGGCCCCCACTCGGCCCAGCCGAGCACCCTCCCGTCGGCGAGGCGCGTGGTTCCGAGGCGGGTGGGATCATCGACGTACAAACTCATGCCCGACATCATTATCCAGCCACCCCCGTCCTGCACCGGCTTTCGGCCCCCGGGCCGGTCGCGGCGCTCAAGAGGCTTGTCGCGTACCGCCGTTCGCGGGTACGTCGAGCACCCGGGCGAGCGCCTCGATGACGGGTTCGGCGTGGTCGGGCAGGTGCAGGCGGACCCACTCGGCGGCCAGGACGAGGAAGGCGGAGAGGTCCCGTCCGACCCCGTCCAGCAGCCATCGCAGCTCGGCCGCGGGCAACTCGATCACCGGGCTGTCGCTCTGCTCGAAGTCCACGACCAGCCGGACGGATTCCCCGGACCGTTCGACGACGGGGTCGGGGTCGTGCCCGAGGAAGGGCGACACGGCGCCGTCGAGGACCGCGTACATGCCGCGCCAGTCCTCCAGGCCGTGGCAGCAGCCGGGGAGCAGCGTGACCCCGGTCGCACCGTCCACGACCCGCAGGCCGCCCGAGACGAACGGGTCCTCGGACGTCAGCAGGCCGTGCAGGAAGGACGCGAGCGGGTCGGCCGGGCGCGGCGGGCGGTCGTCGCCCGCACCGGGATCGGGGTCGATGTCGTTGCAGCGGGCGATCAGCATCAGCACGGTCCCGACCTCGGCGGGGCCGAGGTTCCCGCTCAACGCCGTGAACCGCGACGACGCGCCCTCGGCGACGGGCCAGAGGGAGAAGCCGTCGGGTGCGCGGGTCTCCAGGACGGGCTGCATCACGATCATCCGGCCGAGTGTCCCGTATCCCCTTCCGCTCCGCACCTGCGATTTCCGCGACCGAAGTCGTCGCGCGCCGTCCGGCGGGCCGACGGTCGGCGGCGCCCCCGGCACCGTGATACCCCCCAGGGTATTTGACAAGCCGATCGAGGGTCCGTACGGTCGAAAGCGTTATACCCCATGGGGTATTTCTCGCGGGCCGGGATCCGCGGTCGTCGCCGAACAGGCCGACACCGGGTCCCATGAGCCCCCACCCCGCCCTGCGCACCCCCTCGCGCCGGGCCGACGTTTGGCCCGAAAAATACCCCCCCGGGTATGGGCCTGTCCGCTCAGGAGGTTTCCGTGTTCTTCTCGCAGTACTACCTCGACTGCCTGTCCCAGGCGTCGTACATGATCGGCGACGAGACCACGGGCCGGGCCGTGGTCGTGGACCCGCGCCGGGACGTCTCGGAGTACCTGAACGACGCCGAGTCCCACGGGTTCACCATCGTGGGTGTCATCAACACGCACTTCCACGCGGACTTCGTCGCCGGACATCTGGAGATGGCCTCCCGCACCGGCGCGTGGATCGGCTACGGACGGCGGGCCGAGACCGAGTACGAGATCCGCAAGCTGGCCGAGGGCGACACCATCAGCCTCGGCGAGGTGACGCTGACGGTCATGGAGACCCCGGGGCACACCCCCGAGTCGATCAGCGTGCTGGTCCACGAGCGCGCCGACGACACGGTCCCGTACGGGGTGCTGACCGGTGACGCCCTGTTCATCGGCGACGTCGGCCGCCCCGACCTCCTGGCCTCCGTCGGCGTGACCGCCGAGGAACTGGGCGCGATGCTGCACGACAGCGTGCAGCACAAGCTGATGGGCCTGCCCGACGAGGTGCGCGTGTTCCCCGCGCACGGCGCCGGCTCCTCCTGCGGCAAGAACCTGTCCACCGAGCGGCAGTCGACGATCGGTGAGCAGCGGGCGACGAACTACGCGTGCGCTCCGATGACCGAGCAGGAGTTCGTCGCGATCGTCACCGCCGGACAGTCGGCGGCTCCCGGGTACTTCGCCTACGACGCGGACCTCAACCGCAGGGAGCGCGCGCTGTTCGACCCGGCGAGCGCGCCGAAGGCGCTCGACGCGCAGGACTTCCTGGCCCACCGTGCCGCGGGCGCCGTGGTCGTCGACGCGCGCGACCCGCAGGAGTTCGCCGCCGGTCACGTGCGCGGAGCGGTCAACGTCCCGGCCGACGGCCGGTTCGCCGAGCAAGCGGGCACCGTCCTGCCGGTCGACGCCGATCTCCTGGTCGTGGCGCCCGAGGAGCGTGAGGAGGAGATCGTCACCCGGCTCGCCCGGGTCGGCTTCGACCGTGCGGCCGGATACCTGGCCTCCCCCGACTCGGCCATGGCCGCGATGGCCGAGGAGGTCGCCCCCGCCAGCCGTCTGACCGCCGCACAGCTCCGCGCCGAGCTGGCCGGGGAGAACCCGCCGGTCGTCGTCGACGTCCGCACCTGCGGCGAGCGTGGTGACACCGGCTTCATCGAGGGCGCCCTGCACCTCCCCCTCGGAGAACTGCCCGGCCGACTGGACGAGATCCCTCGTGACGAACCGCTGGTCGTGCACTGCGCGGGCGGTCACCGCTCCTCCATCGCCGCAAGCCTGCTGCGCCACCGGGGCTTCGAGGACGTCTCCGACATCCTGGGCGGCTACACCGCCTGGGCCCTTCTGAACGCGCCCGCCGCCTGACGCGGCGCCGCTGCTTCCCCCCTCGGCCGCCGACGCCCCGCACAAAACCCCCGCGCGCCCCGCGCACGGGTACGCCGGCCCTCCGCGTCCCGCCCCCGATCCACCCCCTGTCCACCTCTCCCCACGGAGCAGCCCTCATGACCACCGACGCTTCCCGCACCACCTCCTTCACCCCCGCCGCCCTCCAGCACCTGCTCACCACCGGCGACGGCCCCCGTCTGCTCGATGTGCGCACACCCGGCGAGTTCCGGACCGGTCACATCCCCGGCGCCTACAACGTGCCCCTGGACACCCTGCGCGAGCACCGCATGGAGCTGGGGCGGCACCTGGACCAGGACGTGGTGCTGGTCTGCCGCTCCGGCGCCCGCGCCACCCGGGCCGAGGAGGCGCTCGCCGAGGCGGGCCTGCCCAACCTGCGCGTCCTCGACGGCGGCATGATGGCCTGGGAGGCGTCCGGCGCACCGGTCAACCGCGGTGAGCAGCGCTGGGAAATGGAACGTCAGGTCCGTCTCATCGCCGGCTCGATCGTGCTCGTCAGCGGCGTCGTGGGCTTCTTCGTCCCCGGCGTGCACCTGATCGGCACGGCGATCGGCGCCGGACTGACCTTCGCCGCGCTCAGCAACACCTGTGCCATGGGCATGATGCTCGCCAAGCTGCCCTACAACCGCGGCCCGCGCACCGACATCCGCTCCGTCATCGCCTCCCTCCGGAACCGGGCGTGAGCCTCACGCACGCGGCCCGGCCGGCGATCCTCCGAGCCGAGCCGCCGCGGGACCCCGCTCCCGGCGACCGCGGCGAACCCCTTCCCCGGTCCCGCCGGCCTCCCGTACCGCCGAGGCCCGGACCCGGCGACGTCCCGCCGAAGATCACCCGGTAACCGGTGGCCGCCCCCCTGCCCGCGACAACTTTCCGCACGAGCGCGTTCGAGAGGTCCTGTGATGTCCCTGTTCTCCCGAGACAAGCAGCGGGTCGCCGTCGAGGAGACCCGGCGGCACACCCGGGGCGCCCACGCCCCGGCCGTCCTGCCGGACATACGTGAGCAGAGCGAGTGGGACGCCGGGCGGGCGCCCGGCGCTCTGCACGCACCGCTGTCCGCCCCGGTCCCGGGGGCGGCCCTGCCGAAGGCGGCCCGGGGACGGCCGCTGGTGGTGATCTGTCGCAGCGGGAACCGCTCGCAACAGGCCGTCGGGCTGCTCCGCGCGCGCGGCGTGGAAGCGGTGGACGTCGAGGGCGGTATGCGGCAAAGGGCTGCCGCCGGACACTCGGTGGTCGGCCCGGGCGGCGACGAGGGCTCGGCGGCATGACCGCCCTGATCCTCGCGCTCGTCGCCGGAGCCGTCGTCGGCCTCGCCCTCGGCGGCCTCGGCGGTGGCGGCAGCGTCCTGGCCGTCCCCGCCCTGACCTACCTCATCGGCATGTCTCCGGCGGAGGCGATCACCGCCAGTCTGATCATCGTCGCCCTCACGTCGATCACCGCGCTCACCGGGCACGCCCGCGACGGCAACGTGGCCTGGCGGACCGGGCTCCTCTTCGCGGCGGCCGGAATCGTCCCCGCCATGCTCGTCGGCACGGCCGCCGGCCACCTGCCCCAGGCCGGGCTCACCCTCGCCTTCGCCGCCGTCGCGGCACTCGCCGCACTGCGCATGCTGCGCCCCGCACCCGCCCCGGCCACGGGCGGGACACGCCCCGCCAGGGCGGGCGCGGCCGGCGCCGGCCTCGGCGCGGTGACCGGGCTGCTGGGCGTGGGCGGCGGCTTCCTCGCCGTACCGGCCCTGACACGCGTGCTGAACCTCCCCGTGCGCCGGGCCATCGGCACCAGCCTGCTGGTCATCACCGTCAACTCGCTCGCCGCGCTCGGCGCCCGGGCCGGTACCGGAACACCGCTGGACTGGTCCGTCATCGCGCCCTTCACCGCCGCCGCCGTCCTCGGCGCCTGGGACGGCAAACGCTACGCACAGCGGCTCAGCGGCGACACGTTGCGGCGCCTCTTCGCCTACGCCCTGCTCGCGGTGGCGGCCTTCATGCTCGCCGACGCGTTGATCTGACCCCCTCCGCCGCCTGCCCCGTGCCGGTCCCCGGCCGAGCCCGCCACCCGCACACCACGAGGAGACCACGGACGACGAAGGCCGCCACGCCCCAGCGGCCCGACGGGCCCGCCGTGCGCCTCGGACCGAGCGCCACCGTGATAGCCGCCGCCTCCGGCCCCTGGGCCGCACGTGCCCGACGGCGCCCGTGACAAGGGTGCTGCCGGGGGCAGTGTCAGTGGCCCCGCCTAGGCTCCCCACCATGGCGACGCTCCCGAATCCCCTGCCCTCCCTGGCCACTTCCGGCCTGGACCTCCCGCCCGGCACCCTGGTGGACACCACGCTGGACGGCACCTGGCACGAGCCGCTGCTCTGGTACGCGGACGGCCCACCGGCCGACCTGCGCGCCTGGTCGAGACTGCGCGCGGCCGGCCGGCCGCTCGGGCTGCTGCCGGTGCTGGTCACGGGCGGCCGGCGCGACCAGTGGCCCGAGGAGTGGGACCTGTGCCCCGACGCCGCCTCGTATCCCGGCGACCACGACGCCGACGAGGTGCTCGCGGGCTACTGGACGGAGTACGCGGCCGACGAAGTCGCCCCGGAGGACACCGGACCGGGCACGGACGGGACCGGGCCGGACGCCGACGGCTCCGAGGGCCCCGGGCCCTGGCCCGGCCTCGCGCCCGTTCCCGCCCGGGAGGCGGCCGAGGACGCGGACACGGCCGCCGCGGGACTCGCCGGCGTGATCACCGCCGACGCGGACGAGTGGCTCGGCGGGGCCCGCACGGCCCTCGTCCCGGCCCGCCGCAGCGCCGACATACCGGCGGCGATCGGCTGGTCGGGCCCGATGAACCACGAGAACGACGTGGCCCGGCTCTGCGCGGTGCTCCGCTCCTGGGAGGACCGGTACGACGCCCGGGTCGTGGTGCTCGGCTTCGACACGATGATCGTCTCCGTGGGCCGCCCGCCCGGCACCATCGAGGAGGCCCGCGCGCTGGCCGCCGAGCACTACGCGTTCTGCCCGGACAACATCGACCAGTCCCCGCCCTACGACCTCGACGCCTACGCCGAGAAGGCCGTGCTCAACCAGGAAGCGTGGTCGTTCTGGTGGGACTGAACACGGACCTCGGCAGGATCAGGGCCTGGTGGCGCACGCTGGGCGGCGACCGCTTCGCCGTCCTCCCGCCCCCCACCCGCGGCCGCTACACCCAGTCCGACGGCCACGAGGACGCGGCGGAGATGTTCGCGGTCCGGGGCATCGCCACCGACACCTCCTTCGCCTACTGGCACTGGCAGTCCCATGACGCCTTCGCCCGCTCCGGCGAACTGACCGGCGAACTCTGTCTGCACTGGGGCGGCGACCACGCCACGGTCGCCGCCGGGCTCGGCGAAGGCCCGGAAGGCTATCGGATCGTCAACGGCGGTCCGCGGGGCGCGTTCCTGCTCGACAAGGTCACGGCGACGGACGCCGACGGGCTGCCGGACCCCGAAGACACCGCGGGCGTTCGCCAGTTCCTCGCCCGCCTCGACGAGCCCCGCCGCCGGACCGCCCGCTCCACGGAGTACGCCCCGCTGTCCGCCGCCGAGGAGCGGTGGCTCCACGACCGGCTGGCGGGCCCCGTGGACCTGGCCGCCGCCGTCCGGTTCGCCGCCCCGCTGGAACACCGGCAGGCGCTGACCCCGGACGAGACGGAACGGCTGCTGTCCGCCTGGCGGAAGGCGTACGCCGGACGGCTCACGGCCTGGCGCGGATGGCGCTTTGTGCTCCCCGCGCTGCTGCGCCAGGAGCACTCCGAGGCCTGGGAGGTGGCCGCGGAGCTGGGCGCCGACGCGGCGCACGCCCTCGCCGCGCACCCTTCGCCGCGCTCGCTGGAGCTGCTGCGCACCGCGGCGCTGACCGGTGACGGCGGCGCCGTGCGCTGCTGGTTCCGCGCCCACCACGCCCTGCGCGAACCGGACCCGGTGCGCGCGGCCGCCGCACTCTCCGAGGAGCTGACGGAGCACACCGCGCCCGAGACCGCGCAGACCGGCCTCCTCCAGGCGCTGCGGGAAGCCGTCGTGCGGGAGCCCGTCACCCGTCCCCCCGCCGCCGACGCGTCCTTCCCGCTCCTCCTCGCCGCCGTCGGGTTCGCCACGGACGAGCGGCTGCCGCGCCCGCTGCGGGTCGCCGCCGCGAAGGCCGCCGCCGACACGGCCGACCGCGTGCGCGAGGCGGCCGGACGCCTCACCGACGCCGCCGGAGCAGCCGACGCGCTGGCCGCCGTGGAGCGGTACGAGGCCGCCCGCGACGGCCTCCTGGCCGGCACCGGCCCCGACCTCACCGGCTACGAGGGCCGCCTCGGCGACATCTACCACCGCTACCGCACCCTCGCCCCCGCCGACCTCCAGTGGCTGCGCGACCGGGTGGCCGACCCGTCCACCGGCCTCCAGGGCATCGCCTTCTGCCTCGAACTGCTCCTCGCCCACGGCGAGGCGGGCGAAGCAGAGCTGGCGGCGCTCCTGCCGCGCTGGAAAAAGGAGCTGACCAAGCAGTACCGCACCACGTACACCGAGTGGCGTCACCCCCTGGTCACCCTGACCTGCCTCGCCCTGGACCTGGACCACCCGGCCGCCGCCGCCCTCACCGCCTGGTGGGCCAAGCCCAAGCCGCTCTGGAAGGCCCCGGTCCGGCTGCTGACCCACCTCGGCGCACCCGACGAGGAGAAGGCCGCCGAGCTGTGGGCGTTCATCGTCTCCGACGGACACGACACCGGGCAGCTGATGACCTGGGTGCTGCTCCGCGCCCGCCTCGACGGCACCCACCCGCTCCAGGTGGCGGAGAAGCTGATCGGCGCGCCGGGCGTCCACCCGTACACCCTGGAACACGTCCTGATCGGGGTGGCCGACCCCGCCCAGCCGCTGTGGCACTACGCGATCGACCCGCGCAGCCACAGCTGGCTGCGACGCGCCCAGGAGGTCGCCGACGACCCCCGGCTCACCGAAGCGGCCCGCGCCATCGGGCTGAAGGCGGCCCGCGAGCACCACGTGTTCCGCCACCCGGACCAGGTCAGCCCGGCCCTCACGGACGGGCAGCGGGCGGCGGCGCTCGCCTGGGCGGAGGCCCACGCCGACAGGACCGCCGCGGACTGAGCCCTCGTACTCATGCGTACGGCAGCCCCCGGAGCTTGACTCGGACCCATGAGCCTCAACAGCCACGACAGCGGCAGCACCCCGGCGAGCGACCCCGCGCAGGCCCCCGATCCCCGCGCGTGGGTCGCCCCGCTGATCTCCACGCTCCTGACGCTGCCGATGGGCCTCGTCGCGCTGTTCGTCGGCGGCCTCACCCCGATGGCGTGCGACTCCTGCGACGGGGCGGCGGCCGACCGTTTCGACGCGAGCTTCACCACCGCCTGGACCGTCCTGTGGATCGGTCTGGTCCTCGCCCTGATCGTGGTCGCCGCCTCCTGGGCCGTCCCCCACCGGATCCGCCACGCCGCCCGGCGGGTGGGCCTGGCCCTCACCGCCCCCGCCACCGTGGTGGTCACTTTCGTAGCATTCATGGCACTGGTCGACTGGCCCTGACAGAAAGTGTCCACCCCCATGAACGACACGAACCTCACGACCACGACGGAAGCCGCTTCCACGGCGGAAGCGGCCGAAGCCACGGAAGCCACGGAAGCCACGGAAGCAGCCGAAGCCGCCGAACGCCTGATAGCGGAGTTCCGCGCCCTGGCCCCCGACAACGACCGCAAGCGCGAGATCATCACCGAGCTGGACGCCAACGCCCAGGCGCTGCCGTTCCTCGTCTCGGTCGTCGCCGACCCCGGCGAGTACGACCTCGCCCGCGTCGAGAGCGCCACCGTCCTGCGCCTGTGGCCCCCGGCCGACCCCGCTCTGCGCCACCGGGCGGGCCGCGCCCTGCTCACGGCACTGCGGGACCCGGAGGAGGACCTCGTCCGGCAGTACGCGGCGATGTCGCTGGCGCCCTACACCGCCGACCCGGCCGTCGCCACGGCCCTGGACGCCACCGCGCGGGCCGACGAGGACCCGCTCGTGCAGTCCGGCGCCCGCTTCGCCATCAGGGAGGCCCACCGGCTCCAGGAGACCGGAGCGGGTGGGCCGTGAACCACGTCGGGCCGCGAGCGGGACCGGCTCAGCGCCGCGCGTCCCGCCCGAGCCACTGGGCCGCCTCGGTCGCCCAGTAGGTGAGGATCATCCGGGCCCCGGCCCGCCGGATCCCGGTCAGGCTCTCCAGGATCGCCTTGTCCCGGTCGATCCAGCCCCGCTCGGCGGCGGCCTCGATCATCGCGTACTCGCCGCTGATCTGGTACGCCGCGACCGGCACGTCCACGGACTCCGCGACCTTGGCGAGGATGTCCAGATACGGCCCGGCGGGCTTCACCATGACCATGTCCGCGCCCTCCGCCAGGTCCAGCGCCAGCTCCCGCAGCGACTCGCGGGCGTTGGCCGGGTCCTGCTGGTAGGTCTTGCGGTCGCCGGTCAGCGAGGAGCCGACGGCCTCGCGGAACGGGCCGTAGAAGGCGGAGCTGTACTTCACGGCGTAGGCGAGGATCGACACGTCCTCGTGGCCCGTCTGGTCCAGGGCGTCCCGGACCACGCCGACCTGGCCGTCCATCATCCCGCTGGGCCCCACCACATGGGCGCCCGCGTCCGCCTGCACCTGGGCCATCTCCGCGTACCGCTCCAGCGTCGCGTCGTTGTCCACCCGGCCGTCGGCCGTCAGGACCCCGCAGTGGCCGTGGTCGGTGTACTCGTCCAGGCACAGGTCCGACATGATGACGAGGTCGTCGCCGACCTCCTCGCGGACCGCGCGCAGGGCAACCTGGAGGATCCCGTCCGGGTCCGTGCCCGCCGTGCCCCGGGCGTCCTTCTTCTCGTCCTCCGGCACTCCGAAGACCATGATCCCCGAGACCCCGGCCGAGACCGCCTCGACGGCCGCCTTCCGCAGGGTGTCCAGGGTGTGCTGGTACACACCGGGCATCGCCGCGATGGCGACCGGGGCGTCGATACCCTCCCGCACGAACGCGGGCAGGATCAGGTTCGCGGGGTCGAGCCGTGTCTCGGCGACCATCCGCCGCATCGCCGGGGTCGTCCGCAGCCGCCGGGGGCGGGAGCCGGGGAAGTTTCCGTACGCAGTCATCCTCCGACGATAGACCCGTACGCAGCACGGTCTTACCGACACCGGCGCCGGGAAAGGCCCGCGCACAAGGCCCGCCGACCGGCACCGCTGACCCGGCACCGGCGGACGGTGCCGGAAAGACGGGTGGGCCCCGCCGCCGAAGCGACCGGGCCCACCCCTCCACGTGACCGCTACGTCGTCGTCCGCCGCCTGCGCGCACCCGGACGCCGCTCGCTCGGCCGGGTCACCGGGTCACCGGCCTCCTTCGCCGCGTCCCGGCGCTGCGCGCCGAAGGCGGCGAGCGCCTCGGCGAGCTTGTGCACCGACGGCTCCGGGGACAGCACGTCGACCCGCAGGCCGTGCTCCTCGGCGGTCTTCGCGGTGGCGGGGCCGATGCACGCGATCACGGTCACGTTGTGCGGCTTGCCCGCGATCCCGACCAGGTTGCGCACCGTCGAGGACGAGGTGAACAGGACCGCGTCGAAGCCGCCGCCCTTGATCGCCTCACGGGTGTCGGCCGGCGGCGGCGAGGCGCGGACCGTGCGGTACGCGGTGACGTCGTCGACCTCCCAGCCCAGCTCGATGAGCCCGGCCACCAGCGTCTCGGTGGCGATGTCCGCGCGCGGCAGGAACACCCGGTCGATCGGGTCGAAGACCGGGTCGTAGGGCGGCCAGTCCTCCAGCAGCCCGGCGGCCGACTGCTCGCCGGAGGGCACCAGGTCGGGCTTCACACCGAAGTCGACCAGGGCGGCGGCGGTCTGCTCGCCGACGGCGGCGACCTTGATGCCGGCGAAGGCACGGGCGTCGAGCCCGTACTCCTCGAACTTCTCCCGGACCGCCTTGACCGCGTTGACGCTGGTGAAGGCGATCCACTCGTAGCGCCCGGTGACCAGGCCCTTGACCGCGCGCTCCATCTGCTGGGGCGTACGCGGCGGCTCCACGGCGATCGTCGGCACCTCGTGCGGCACCGCACCGTAGGAACGCAGCTGGTCGGAGAGCGACGCGGCCTGCTCCTTCGTCCGCGGGACGAGCACCTTCCAGCCGAACATCGGCTTCGACTCGAACCACGCGAGCTGGTCGCGCTGGGCGGCGGAGCTGCGCTCTCCGACCACGGCTATGACCGGCCGGTGCCCCTCGGGCGAGGGCAGCACCTTGGCCTGCTTGAGGACCTGGGCGATCGTCCCGAGGGTCGCCGTCCAGGTGCGCTGGCGGGTGGTGGTGCCCGCGATCGTCACGGTGAGCGGGGTGTCGGGCTTGCGGCCCGCGGAGACCAGCTCGCCGGCGGCGGAGGCCACCGCGTCCAGCGTGGTGGAGACGACGGCGGTCGCGTCGCTCGCGCCGACCTCGCTCCAGCAGCGGTCGGAGGCGGTACGGGCGTCGACGAAGCGGACGTCCGCGCCCTGCGCGTCACGCAGGGGCACCCCGGCGTACGCGGGCACGCCGACGGCGTTCGCGATGCCCGGGACCACCTCGAAGGGCACCCCGGCGGCGGCGCAGGCGAGCATCTCCGCCCCCGCCTCCCCGTCCAGGCCGGGGTCGCCCGCGACAGCACGGACCACCCGCCTGCCGCCCTTGGCGGCCTCCATGACAAGATTGGCCGCATCCCTGAGAACGGGTACACCGACGGTTGTTGACGAGGTGTCAACGACGGTGAGCTCAGGGGTGCTCACGCCTGCCCGCGCATGGCTGCGAACGACGTCGAGCACATCGGGCTCGGCGACAAGGACGTCCGCGCTCGCGAGCGCCTCGACGGCGCGCAGGGTCAGCAGTCCCGGGTCGCCGGGACCGGCGCCGAGGAAGGTGACCTGCCCTTGGGCGGACAGGGCCGGAAAGTCGGATGCGGCGGGGCCGGTGGGGCTCAAAGTGCTCGCTCCCCCATAAGACCGGCCGCACCCTTGGCGAGCATCTCGGCCGCGAGTTCGCGACCGATGGCCGCCGCGTCGTCGTGCGACGTGGGGACGGGACCGGTGGTGGACAGCTGTACCAGCGAGGAACCGTCGGTGGTACCGACGACTCCGCGCAGGCGCAGTTCGTTGACAACCTGTCCGTCGACCAGGAGGTCGGCCAGCGCACCCACGGGTGCGGAGCAGCCGGCCTCCAGGGCGGCGAGCAGGGCACGCTCGGCGGTCACGGCGGCCCGGGTGTACGGGTCGTCGAGCTCGGCGAGCGCGGCGGCGAGGTCGGCGCTGGACGCGGCGCACTCGATCGCCAGTGCTCCCTGGCCGGGAGCGGGCAGGACGGTGTCGACCGGCAGGAACTCGGTCACCTCACCGCTCCGGCCGAGACGGCTGAGCCCGGCGGCGGCGAGAACCACCGCGTCGAGCTCCCCGTCGCGCACGAACCCGATCCGCGTGTCGACGTTGCCCCGGATGGGGACGGTCTCGATCCGCAGTCCGTGGGAACGGGCGTACGCGTTGAGCTGCGCCATGCGGCGCGGCGAACCGGTGCCGACCCGGGCGCCTTCGGGCAGCTGCCCGAAGGTCAGCCCATCCCGGGCGATCAGCGCGTCGCGCGGGTCCTCCCGCTGCGGCACGGCCGCCAGCACGAGGTCGTCGGGCTGGAAGGTCGGCAGGTCCTTGAGCGAGTGGACGGCGAAGTCCACCTCGCCGCGCACCAGCGCCTCGCGCAGGGCCGCGACGAACACACCGGTGCCGCCGATCTGCGCCAGGTGCTCGCGGGAGGTGTCCCCGTACGTGGTGATCTCGACGAGCTCGACGGCGCGCCCGGTCACCTCGCGAACCGCCTCCGCGACGAGTCCCGACTGGGCCATGGCGAGCTTGGAGCGCCGGGTGCCCAGCCGGAGCGGCGCGGAGTTCCGCGCGCCCGGGGATGAGTTGTCGGTCATGACCGCCCTCTATTCGGGTCGTTCAGGTCTGCCCGGGAGACGGCGGCCACCGTCTGCGGGTCGAGGTCGAAGAGTTCTCGCAGCGCGTCCGCGTACCCGGCGCCGCCGGGCTCGCTGGCGAGCTGCTTGACCCGCACGGTGGGCGCGTGCAGGAGTTTGTCGACGACGCGGCGCACGGTCTGGGTGATCTCGGCGCGCTGCTTCTCGTCCAGGTCGGGAAGGCGGCCGTCCAGCCGGGCGATCTCGCCGGCGACCACGCCCGCGGCCATGGTGCGCAGGGCGACCACGGTCGGGGCGACGTGCGCGGCGCGCTGGGCGGCGCCGAAGGCGGCCACCTCGTCGGAGACGATGGTGCGGACCCGGTCCACATCGGCGGCCATCGGGGCGTCGGCGGACGCCTCGGCGAGCGACTCGATGTCGACGAGGCGCACACCGTCGATGCGGTGGGCGGCGCCGTCGATGTCCCGCGGCATGGCGAGGTCGAGCAGGGCGAGCCGGACCGGGCCGGTCGACTGCGCGGGCACGGTGACCCGGCGCGGCGCGGTCGCCGGACCCGCCTGCGCGGCGGAGGCCGCCGCACCGTTCTCCACCCAGGCGGCGTGCTGGTCCACGTCGGCCGGGGCCGGGGTGACGGTGACCGCCGGCCGCTCGGGGGCGGCGTCCAGGGTCACGCCCAGCGCGTCGGCGAGGGCGTCGGCGGTGAGCACGAGGCCGGTGGAACCGGTGCAGGAGACGACGATGTCGGCACGTGTCAGTTCGTCACCGACCGCGGACATCTCGACGGCCCGGGCGCGCACCGCCGTGTCGTCGCCCTGCTGGAGGATCTCCACCAGGCGGTCCGCGCGGGAGCGGGTCCGGTTGGCGACGACGATGTCGGCGACGCCGGTGCGGGCGAGGGTCGCGGCGGCCAGCGAGGACATGGATCCGGCGCCGATGACCAGGGCGCGCTTGCCGCCGGCCCAGAGCCCGGGGTCGGCCCCGGCGGCGAGCTGCTGGAGCCCGAAGGTGACGAGCGACTGCCCGGCCCGGTCGATCCCCGTCTCGCTGTGGGCGCGCTTGCCGACCCGCAGGGCCTGCTGGAAGAGGTCGTTCAGCAGGCGTCCGGCGGTGTGCAGCTCCTGGCCGCGCGCGAGCGCGTCCTTGATCTGACCGAGGATCTGCCCCTCGCCGACGACCATCGAGTCGAGACCGCAGGCCACCGAGAAGAGGTGGTGGACGGCCCGGTCCTCGTAGTGCACATAGAGATACGGAGTGAGCTCGTCGAGACCGACGCCGCTGTGCTGGGCGAGCAGGGTCGACAGCTCGGCGACGCCCGCGTGGAACTTGTCCACGTCGGCGTAGAGCTCGATGCGGTTGCAGGTGGCCAGCACGGCCGCCTCGGTCGCGGGTTCCGCGGCGAGGGTGTCCTGGAGGAGCTTGGCCTGGGTCTCGACAGCGAGGGACGCCCGCTCCAGTACGGAGACGGGGGCGCTGCGGTGACTCAGCCCGACGACGAGGAGGCTCATGCCGGCATCACGGCGGGCATGTCCCCGTCAGGTCCCTTCCGGCTCGCGGGCGTGGCGCGCATCGGGGGCGCGCCCTCGTCCTCGGCGGCGGAGTCCTCGCCGGCCTTGCGCTGCTCGTGGAAGGCGAGGATCTGGAGCTCGATGGAGAGGTCGACCTTGCGCACGTCGACGCCCTCGGGCACCGACAGCACGGTCGGCGCGAAGTTCAGGATGGAGGTCACACCGGCGGCGACGAGCCGGTCGCAGACCTGCTGGGCCGCGCCGGGCGGGGTGGTGATCACGCCGATGGACACACCGTTGTCGCTGATGATCCGGTCCAGGTCGTCCGTGTGCTGGACGGCGATCCCGGCCACCGGCGTACCGGCCATGGCGGGGTCGGCGTCGATCAGCGCCGCGACCCGGAAGCCGCGGGAGGCGAAGCCGCCGTAGTTGGCGAGGGCCGCGCCGAGGTTACCGATGCCGACGATCGCGACCGGCCAGTCCTGGGTGAGCCCGAGCTCGCGCGAGATCTGGTAGACGAGATACTCGACGTCGTACCCGACACCCCGGGTGCCGTAGGACCCCAGGTAGCTGAAGTCCTTGCGGAGCTTCGCCGAGTTCACCCCGGCCGCCGTGGCCAGCTCCTCGGAGGAGACCGTGGGGACCGATCGCTCGGAGAGCGCGGTCAGGGCGCGCAGATACAACGGAAGTCGGGCGACGGTGGCCTCGGGAATTCCTCGGCTACGGGTCGCCGGTCGGTGAGTTCGGCCAGTTGCCACGGTGCTCCTGCGGGATGAGCGGGGCTGCAGGCGGCCGTATGTCCCAGGACCGCCCCGTCGAATGCAGGCTATGTCTTTGTGAACGCGTGCACAAAGATAGTGTCCGTTTTGTCTGGTCAAAGTGACCGGGGTCACGCACATTCCCCGCGCGATCCCGGAACCGGGGGCCGCATCGGCCCGTTGCAGCCTCGAAGGGGGCAAAGCGGTACACACTCCTCATAACTAAGCCCCCGAGGCCACTCAAAACGCCCGCAATGTTAACCGGGTTTCGCGTCCGCACCCAGTGCCCTGCGCAGCCTCGCCGGGTCCACGCGCCAGAACGTGTGCTGTTCGCCATCGATCAGCACCACCGGAATCTGCTCCCAGTACTCCTTGTACAGCTCCTCGTCCTCGGTGATGTCCCGCTCCACCCACGACGCACCGGTCTCCGCGCAGACCGCGCTCACCACCGCCCGCGCGTCCTCGCACAGATGGCACCCGGACTTCCCCACCAGCGTGACCACCCGCTCGGCGGGCTTCTTCCTCTTACGTCGCAGCAGAGCACTCATGCCTTCATTCTGCGCCCGCGCACCGCCCTCCCGGACCGCCCGGAATCACCCGATTCACCATTCCGACCCGCAGCGTTCACGCCCCCGCATCGCGGCAGGTCGGGCAGGCCCGGACGGACTGGCTATGCTCACGGCATGGCCGCACTTGGATGGCTCACACCCCGTAGGCGTTCCGCTACCGCACGGAGCGTCCTGGCAGGCGAGGCCGCCGCCGAGGCCGCGCGCAAGACCTCGGTCGCCGAGGACGAATCCGCCCTCCTGGCCAAGGCCCCGGCAGACGCCGACGCGACGCCCCCCGAGGAGCCCGCGTTCCCCGTCGCCGGGGACGACCGCGCCGCCGCCTTCTTCGACCTCGACAACACCGTCATGCAGGGCGCCGCGATCTTCCACTTCGGCCGCGGCCTCTACAAGCGCAAGTTCTTCGAGCGCCGCGAACTCACCCGGTTCGCCTGGCAGCAGGCCTGGTTCCGGCTGGCCGGCGTCGAGGACCCCGAACACATGCAGGACGCCCGCGACAGCGCCCTGTCCATCGTCAAGGGCCACCGCGTCTCCGAGCTGATGTCCATCGGCGAGGAGATCTACGACGAGTACATGGCCGACCGCATCTGGCCCGGCACCCGGGCCCTGGCCCAGGCCCACCTGGACGCCGGGCAGAAGGTCTGGCTCGTCACCGCCGCCCCCGTGGAGACGGCCACCATCATCGCCCGCCGCCTCGGCCTGACCGGAGCGCTCGGCACCGTCGCCGAATCGGTCGACGGCGTCTACACCGGCCGCCTGGTCGGCGAACCCCTGCACGGCCCCGCCAAGGCCGAGGCCGTCCGCGCGCTGGCCGCCGCGGAGGGCCTGGACCTGGAGCGGTGCGCCGCCTACAGCGACTCGCACAACGACATCCCGATGCTCTCGCTGGTCGGCCACCCCTACGCGATCAACCCGGACACCAAGCTCCGCAAGCACGCCCGCGCCCGCGACTGGCGGCTGCGCGACTACCGCACCGGCCGCAAGGCGGCCAAGGTCGGCATCCCGGCCGCCGCCGGGGTCGGCGCGCTCGCCGGCGGCACCGCCGCCGCCGTGGCCCTGCACCGCCGCCGCCGCTGACCCGCACCCCTTCCGCACCCTCCGCGCCCCGTGCCCGCCCACCGCGACCGGTCACGGGGCGCAGCCACGCCCGGAGCCGCACGTCCGATCGCGATCCGGTCCACCGGCGCGGGCGACGCCCCCTCCGGCCAGCCGGATCACCGGCGCCCGGCCACAACACGTCGCCCCCGTAGACAGATCACGAAGTAATCCGATCAATAAACGGTCACCATGTGCTACTTGATACGTCACTTAGCGATAACAGAAGCGACGGAACCGATGATTTAGACAACTGGGTGTAGCGCTGCCTGCACGAAGCGTTATTCTCCTCAGACGCATCACGGAACCCGCCACTCGCTACCACGAGTGACGCTTTTCGAACTGCTCGTGATGGAAGCTCTGCCTCTGGGAGTCCCGTGTACCCACACGTCGGGGTTGACGCCTCGGGCCTGGCTACGCTGCGTGCATCGGTCATTGACCGCTTGCGCGGCTTCGTCCCCACCGCGTACGCCGTCCCCGCCTTTGCCACCCCTGCACCTGCCGGCCCCTGCTACGCCCTGGCCGAACGCAGTGCGGCGGTCGGAAGACGCGGCACCCGCGCCGCCTCGACCACGTCGACCGTCCGCCGTCCCACCGCCGACAGCGACAGCGCGCGCATGATGGATCTCGTCGAGCGCGCACAGGCCGGTGAGGCGGACGCCTTCGGCCGCCTGTACGACCAGTACAGCGACACCGTGTACCGGTACATCTACTACCGCGTGGGCGGCAAGGCGACCGCGGAGGACCTCACCAGCGAGACCTTCCTCCGCGCGCTGCGCCGCATCTCCACGTTCACCTGGCAGGGCCGCGATTTCGGCGCCTGGCTGGTCACGATCGCTCGCAACCTGGTCGCCGACCACTTCAAATCCAGTCGCTTCCGACTGGAAGTGACCACCGGCGAGATGCTCGACGCCAACGAGGTGGCGCGCAGCCCCGAGGACTCCGTCCTGGAGTCCCTGTCCAACGCCGCCCTGCTCCAGGCCGTGCGGCGACTCAACCCCCAGCAGCAGGAGTGCGTGACCCTGCGGTTCCTCCAGGGCCTCTCGGTCGCGGAGACCGCCCGGGTGATGGGCAAGAACGAGGGCGCGATCAAGACCCTCCAGTACCGAGCCGTACGGACGCTCGCCCGGCTCCTGCCGGACGACGCCCGCTGATCAGACCTCTGCGTGACCGTCCCGTCACGCACTGGTCCGATCATCTTTCGTGCGTAACCCAAGTGCCGAGCGCCTCGTTGTGCCGGTTGCAGGCCCCCTGTCGTCGCCCCCTGTCCGTAGCCACTCACTCCATCGAGTGGAAACGCTCAAGCCGGGCAACCTTCCGGACGGCCAGGGGAGTCGACCGTCATGACGAGAGGAGGTGCCGCCAGTGATCGCAAACGTTTCGGCACACCGGCGGGCGAACGCCTTCGCCCAGGCCCTGGAAGAAGAGACCTCCCAGGGTGCGGCGGCCGTACAGCCCGCGGAACCGGCCGACCAGGCCGACCGCGAACCGCTGTTGGCCCTGGCGAACGGCCTCGGTGAGCTACCGAAGCCGCAGTTGGACCCCGAGGTCAAAATGGTGCAGCGAGCCCAGCTCGTCGCGGCCATGGAGACCATGTTCGCCGAGGGCGGCGCGTCCACGGGCCCTACGGTGCCCGTGCAGCGGGGCAAGGGCGCACACCGGGCCTCACCACTGCGGAAACTGCGACCCCGCTCACGCTGGGCGAAGGGGCTCACTGCCGGCGGGCTCACCGTCGGCGTGGCCGCGGGAGCGTTCGGCGGCGTGGCCGCCGCCAGCTCCGACGCCCTCCCCGGTGATTCGCTCTACGGACTGAAACGCGGGATGGAGGACATCAGCCTCGGCATGGCCAAGGGGGACGCCGACCGCGGCGAGGTCTACCTCGACCAGGCCTCCACCCGGCTGAGCGAGGCCCGCAGACTCATGGAGCGCGGCCGGTCCGGCGCACTCGACCACGAATCCCTCGGCGCCGTCAGACGCGCGCTCAACGGCATGTCCCACGACGCCTCCGAGGGCCACCGGCTGCTCCACTCCGCCTACCAGCGCGACGGATCGATCGGCCCCATCCAGACCCTGGACACCTTCTCCCGGTCGCACCGCGACGCCTGGAGCCGCCTCCGCGACCGGCTGCCCGTCCAGCTCACCGACGTCCGCGACGAGGTCAGCTCCGTCTTCGAGGCCATGGAGGACGAAGTCGCACCGCTCCAGTCCCTCCTCCCCCGCCCCCCGGGCACGGACCAGGGCACCGGACGCTCCGACGCCACCACCCCGGACACCGGCAAGCCCCGGACCGACGCCCCCGCGCCCCCGGCCTCCCCCGAGAAGCCCGGAGACCGCACCGACGGCGGAACCGCCCCCGACCCCTCCGGCCCGTCGGACTCCGCCGACGCCACCCCGGAGGACGGCCTGCTCGGCGGCGGTACGGACGGCCTGCTGGACGACCTCCCGACGGACGGCCTCGCCCCGTCCGCCCCGGAAGACCGGCCCAGCGCACCCGCAGACCCGGACGTCACCCTGCCCCCGCTCCTCCCGGGGCTCCTCCCCGGCCTCGGCATCAACGGCGAGAACCTCAAACCGTAGAACGGCAGGAAGGCCCGGCGCACACGAAAAGAACGCACACGAAAAGAAGGGGGGCCGGCACGCGATCCGCGTACCGGCCCCCCTTCCGTGCCGACCGCCGACCCGTCAGAAGAACACCGACCGCCGCTGCACCAACAGCTTGTACAGCGTGTGCTGGATCTGCTCACGCACCTGGTCCGTCAGATTGAACATCAGCATCGGGTCCTCCGCCGCCTCCGGCGGATACCCGTCCGTCGGGATCGGCTCCCCGAACTGGATCGTCCACTTCGTCGGCAGCGGCAGCGCACCCAACGGCCCCAGCCACGGGAACGTCGGCGTGATCGGGAAGTACGGGAAGCCCAGCAGCCGGGCCAGCGTCTTCGCGTTCCCGATCATCGGGTAGATCTCCTCCGCGCCCACGATCGAGCACGGCACGATCGGCGCCCCCGCCCGCAGCGCCGTCGACACGAACCCGCCCCGCCCGAACCGCTGCAGCTTGTAGCGCTCGCCGAACGGCTTGCCGATGCCCTTGAACCCCTCCGGCATCACCCCGACGATCTCGCCCATCTCCAGCAGCCGCTGCGCGTCCTCCGCACAGGCAAGCGTGTGACCCGCCTTGCGCGCCAGCTCGTTGACGACCGGCAGCTGGAACACCAGATCGGCGGCGAGCAGCCGCAGATGCCGGTCCGCCGGATGGTTGTCGTGCACCGCGACCTGGAGCATCAGCCCGTCCAACGGCAGCGTCCCGGAGTGGTTGGCCACGATGAGCGCCCCGCCGTCCGACGGGATGTTCTCGATGCCCTTCACCTCGACCCGGAAGTACGTGTCCGCCAGCGGCCGCAGCACCGACATCAGGACCTGGTCGGTGAGCTCCCGGTCGTACCCGAACTCGTCGACGTCGTAATCACCGGTGACCCGCCGCCGCAGGAACGCGAGCCCGCCCGCGATCCGCCGCTCCCAGCCACCGGGGGCGCCGCCCGCGTCCACCGCGTCCCGACGAGGCTCCCGGCCCCCCTCCCCCGCCTCCGGGGACACCGCGGAGGGTTCGGGGACCTGCGCCCCCGGCAGCGCGCTCACCGGAGCCGCGGAGCCGTCGCCTCTACCGCCGCCGGGACCGCCCGCCCCGGTCCGGCGCCGCGCCGGACGCGACGCGCCACCGGACCGCGAACGGTCGTCGTCGAACGGAATGACCTTGGCGTCCGCCATCGTCGGTGCGCTCCTCTACCTGGCGCCGTGAGTCGTCTGTACCGCACCGGCCCCGCGCTCCCGCGGTCCGGCGCCTCCCGGCAGCGGCAACGCCGCCAGCCGGTCCACCGCCCTGCCCACCGTCTCCGGCGGCAGCAGCCCCGGACCCCGGCTCCGCGCGAACTCCGCGAACGTCTCCGCCGTGCTGAACTTCGGCCGGAAACCGAGGGTCTCGCGCATCTGCACCGTCGAGACCACCCTGCCATGGGTGAGCAGCCGGATCTGTTCCGGCGAGAAGTCGGTCATGCCGATCGTACGGAGCGCCGAGCCGACCCAGGTGACGGCGGGCAGCAGCACCGGCACGGTCGGCTTCCCCAGCCGCCGCGAGCACTGCGACAACAACAGCACCCCGTCGCCGGCGATGTTGAACGTGCCGCTGTTCAGCGTTCCCCGCCGGGGCTCGCCCGCCGCGATCCCCAGGACGTCGACCACGTCGTCCTCGTGCACGAACTGGAGCCGGGGGTCGTAGCCGAAGACCGTCGGCAGAACGGGCAGCGACAGATAGTCCGCGAGCGGCGAGTCCGGCCGGGGTCCCAGGATGTTGGCGAACCGCAGCACGCACACCGCCACGTCCGGCCGGCGGCGGGCGAAGCCCCGTACGTACCCCTCGACCTCCACCGCGTCCTTCGCGAAACCGCCGCTCGGCAGCGACTTGGGCGGTGTGGTCTCGGTGAACACCGCGGGATCGCGGGACGCCGACCCGTACACACTCGTACTGGACTTCACCACGAGCCGCCGCACCGCCGGGGACTTCTGGCAGGCGCCGAGCAGCTGCATGGTCCCGATGACGTTGGTCTCCTTGATCGCCGTCCGGCCGCCGGCGCCGAGCGCCTTGCCGGAGACGTCCAGGTGCACGACCGTGTCGACGGCGTGCTCGGCCAGGATCCGCGCCAGGGCGGACTGCCGGATGTCCGCGCGCACGAACTCCGCGCCGCCCAGCTCATGGGCGGGCTCGACCGCGTCGACCGCGATCACCCGGTCCACCCCGGGCTCGCACTGGACGCGCCGGACGAAGCGGCCCCCCAGCTGCCGGGCCGCTCCTGTGACGAGCACGACCTTTCCCAAGACCCGGCTCCCCTGCTTCCCGCGGTAACTTCCCTGGCCGTCACCGTAGCGGGTGGACGCCGCCCTGTGACGACCCCGGGCTCCGAAACGCACCGCGGCCCCTCCACCGGAACGGTGGAGGGGCCGCGGATCTCACGAACTGCGTTCGCTTACTTCTTGTTGCGACGCTGAACGCGCGTGCGCTTGAGCAGCTTGCGGTGCTTCTTCTTGGCCATCCGCTTGCGCCGCTTCTTGATAACAGAGCCCACGACTACCCTCGCTCACTTCATTTTCACTGGTGCGGGGCGTCTGGGCCCACACGACCTACGTCGGCCTAGCCTACCCGCCACCGTCCGAGGGACGTAATCCGCAGGCAACCTCAGGCTGATTCCACCCCCACAAAGGACTCGCGGAGATACGCGTGCACCGCTTGCTCCGGCACCCGGAAGGACCTGCCCACCCGGATCGCCGGCAGATGACCGCTGTGCACCAAGCGGTACACGGTCATCTTCGACACTCGCATGACCGAGGCGACTTCCGCCACGGTCAGAAACTTGACCTCGTTGAGAGGCCTCTCGCTGCCAGCAGCCATGACCCACCTGTACCTTCCGCACCGGACGCGCACCGGCTTCCCCTCCGGTGACTCTTCGTCGCTGTGCGCTCACTCCACAGATTAGGGGCGCGTGGTGCGAGTGGGGAAGAGGAGAGACAGCGAGAGGCCTACGGTGACAGACGGGCCCGATTGAGTACATAGCGCGTCAACGGCCGGTAAAACGGGGCCCGTACGCCGTCGTCCACCGGAACGACGACCGACACCCGCCCCTCGGCCTCTCCCACGAACAGCGCCGGATCGTCCGTGTCCGCCGGCCCGATCGCCTCGATCCCCAGCTGACCTGCACCGCAGACCCAGCCGTGATCCCCGATCACCAGCTCGGGCAGCACCCCCAGCCGCTCCGCCGCGTCCTGGAGCGCGAGCCGCACCGGAAGCGGCGAATGCGTGTGCGCCCCGGTCTCGCCCCCCGTGGGCCGCCCCCCCGGTTCGCGCACCAGGGCGACACCCCGTACGTAATCGAGGCTGTACGTGCGTACGCCGAACCGGGTCGTTATGTCGACACATCTCCCCTGCGCGGGGGTGAGAACAGGACAGCCCGCCGCCGACAGAGCGTCTGCCAGCCCGGCGTAGAAACCGAGCAGCCGATGCGGGTGACCGGTCCCCAGCAGCACCGGAGCCCGACGCTCCGCCACCAGCGCCAACCGCTCGGCGAACGCGTCCAGCGCGGCCACCGTCCGCTCCGGATCGATCGCGTCCGGACCGCTCACCTGCGCGGGATCCGCCGAGACCCCGCACCGCTCCGCCATCAGCCGCAGCAGCTCGCCCTCGCCCCAAACCCGCTCGGGCGCGAGCCCCAGCATCACCCGCGGATCCCGCGCGGCGAACAGCCGGTAGCTGCGCAGACTGGTCTCGCGCGACGTGGCAACGGGCCCGGCCAGCCGGGCCGCCAGCAGATGGGCGCGCAGCGCCCCGGTGCTCAACACCCCAGGGATGCTGCCGTACCGCCGATGCCCGCGGGCGAAAATCCCGTTACGCCCCACCGTTGGCGTAACGCACGGCACAATGCCCCCGCTCCCCCGGTCTCAGGTCAGCAGCCCCCGCAGCGGGAACGCCGCCTTCCGGGACGCCAGCACCGCCTGGTCCAGCCGGTCCGCCGGGTCGTACCCGTCCTCCCACGCCTGCCACGCGGGCGTACGCCCGTCCGTCATCCGGCCCGGTCCCAACTGCCGCGTCCGGGCGTAGACGAGATCCCGCCAGGACGGCGGCACCACCGACTCCGGATCGACGGGGGCGTGCGCGGCGATCCCGACGAGGTGCGTCCACGACCGGGGCACCACGTCCACCACCGCGTACCCGCCGCCGCCGAGCGCCACCCAGCGCCCGTCCGCGTACCGGTGGGCCAGCTCGTGGCAGGACTCCATGACCGACCGCTGCGCGTCCAGGGAGACGGCGAGGTGGGCCAGCGGGTCCTCGAAGTGCGTGTCGGCCCCGTGCTGGGTGACGAGCACCTGGGGCCGGAAGTCGGCCAGCAGCTCGGGCACCACCGCGTGGAACGCCCGCAGCCATCCCGCGTCCCCGGTCCCGGCCGGCAGCGCCACGTTGACCGCGGCCCCCTCCCCCGCCCCCGACCCGGTCTCCTCCGGCCACCCGGTCTGCGGAAAGAGCGTCCTCGGGTGCTCGTGCAGCGAGATGGTCAGTACCCGCGGGTCCTCCCAGAACGCGGCCTGCACCCCGTCCCCGTGGTGGACGTCCACATCGACGTACGCGACCCGCTCGGCGCCCAGCTCCAGCAGCCGGGCGATGGCGAGGGCGGGGTCGTTGTAGACGCAGAAGCCGGCGGCCGAACCGGGCATGGCGTGGTGCAGCCCCCCGGTGAAGTTCACCGCGTGCTCGGTCTCGCCCCGCCACACGGCCTCGGCCGCGCCCACCGACAGCCCGGCGATCAGCGCGGACGCCTCGTGCATCCCGGCGAACGCCGGGTCGTCCACGGTCCCCAGCCCGTAGCTCTGGTCGGCCGACCGGGGGTCCGCGGAGGCGGCGCGCACCGCCGCCACGTAGTCCTGCCGGTGCACGAGCCGCAGGGTGGAGTCCCCCACGGGCTTCGCGGACCGCAGGTCCACCGCCGTATCGAGCCCGAACGCCCGCACCAGCCCCATCGTCAGGGCGAGGCGGACCGGGTCCATGGGGTGGGTGTCCCCGAAGTCGTATCCCGTAACTGCGTCATCCCACATCAGCTGTGCGCGGCCGCTCATGCCCGCCACCGTATCGGGCGGGCTCCGGCCCGAACGCGCGGGCGTACACGAGCGTCGCCAGCACCAGGACCATCGGTACGAGCATGGCCCCGCGATAACTCCACGCATCCCCCAGAGCGCCCACGAGCGGCGAACCGACCAGAAACCCCACATAGTTGAAGATGTTCAACCGGGCCACGGCGGCGTCGCTGCTCCCCGGGAACATCCGGCCGGCGGCGGCGAAGGTCTGCGGCACGATCACACAGAGCCCGAATCCGAGCATGGTGAATCCGAGCATTCCCACCCAGGCCCCGGGCGCCGTCGCCACGACCGCGAACCCGCCGGCCGCCAGCAGGCTTCCGCTCCGCACCACGGCGACCGCCCCGAACCGCCGCACCCCGAGGTCCCCCACGGCCCGCCCCAGCAGGGTCGTCACCATGTAGACGTTGTACGGAACGGTCGCGAGCTGCTCCGAACCGCCCAGCACGTCCTGGAGGTACTTGGCACTCCAGTTGGAGACCGTCGAGTCCCCTATGTACGCGAAGCTCATGACGAGGCACAGCGGCAGCAGCAGCCGGAACGACACGGCTCCGCCGGCGCCGGCGGGGCCGGGCTCCTTCTCCTTCGGCCCCGCGCCCTCCGTGTACCACCGGCTCCCGGCCAGCGCGGCGGGCAGCAGGACCAGCACGACGGGCAGGTAGGACGCGAACAGCGACAGGTCCCAGCGCGCCCCGGCCCACGCCAGGGAAGCCCCCACGATCCCGCCGAGGCTGTAGGCGGCGTGGAAGCCGAGCATGATGCTGCGCCCGTACGCCCGTTGGAGGCTGACGCCCAGCATGTTCATCGAGGCGTCCAGGGCCCCGACGGCCAGTCCGAAGGCGCCGAGGGCGACGGCGACGTGCCACACCTCCCGCCCGGCGCCCACGCCGAGGAGCGCGAGCAGGACCAGGGGCTGGGACCACCGCAGGACGGCAGCGGGCCGCACCCGTGCGACCACCTTCTCGGTGGCCACGCTGCCGGCCCCCGCCAGGATCGGGACAGCGGCGAGGAAGACGGGCAGCAGCCCGTCGGATATCCCGTACTGGTCCTGAATGGCGGGGATGCGCGTCACCAGGAGGGCGAAGGCCACCCCTTGAACGCCGAAGCTCAACCCCAGGGAGGCCCTGCCGTGCCGCAAGCCCGCATCTGTCATGGCCGCGAGCGTAGAGCCAGGCGCTACCCAGGGGTAGATGGATCAGGCGAGCAGTTCGGGGAGCTGGGCCATGTCCGAGAAGTGCCCGGTGACTCCGACGAGCCGGTCGGCGGGCATCATCGACGTGAACCCGTACACGTCCATCCCGGCCGCCCGCGCCGCCTCGACCCCGAGCGGGCTGTCCTCGATGACGACGCACCTGTCCGGCGCGACCCCCATCCGCTCGGCGGCGTACAGGAACAGGTCCGGTGCCGGCTTGCCCCGCCCGACATCCTCCGAGCTGAAGATCCACTCCTCCTCGAACCACTGGTCGATGCCGGTCTTGCGGTGCCCGACCCGGATCCGCTCGTGGCTCCCGGAGGAGGCGACGCAGTAGTCCACCCCGTCCGCGACGAGCTTTCCGAGCAGTTCCTCGGCCCCGTCGACGGCCACGAGCTCCTGCTGGAAAGCGGCGAACGTACGGGTGTTGAGCGTGGAGTCGAAGTCCTCGGGCAGCTTCTGCCCGGTCCGTTCCTCGACGAGATCGTGGACCCGGTGCACGGCGGACCCCATGTAGTCCCGGAGCGATTCTTCGTACGAGGTGGGGTGTCCCAGCTCGGTGAGGTAGCCGGAGAGGACGGTGTTGGCGAGCGGCTCGCTGTCGACGAGCACACCGTCGTTGTCGAAGATGACCAGTTCGTAGCGCATGGTCCGACCCTAGACGTTCAGAACGCAGAAAAGCCCCGCACCATACGGTGCGGGGCTTTCCCGGAAAAATTGTTCGGCGGCGTCCTACTCTCCCACAGGGTCCCCCCTGCAGTACCATCGGCGCTGAAAGGCTTAGCTTCCGGGTTCGGAATGTAACCGGGCGTTTCCCTAACGCAATGACCACCGAAACACTATGAAATTAACCAACACCGGACAACAACACGGCCGTTCGTTATTTCAGAACTAACACAGTGGACGCGAGCAACTGAGGACAAGCCCTCGGCCTATTAGTACCAGTCAGCTCCACCCGTTACCGGGCTTCCACATCTGGCCTATCAACCCAGTCGTCTACTGGGAGCCTTAACCCTTCAAGAGGGTGGGAATACTCATCTCGAAGCAGGCTTCCCGCTTAGATGCTTTCAGCGGTTATCCTTTCCGAACGTAGCCAACCAGCCATGCCCTTGGCAGGACAACTGGCACACCAGAGGTTCGTCCGTCCCGGTCCTCTCGTACTAGGGACAGCCCTTCTCAATATTCCTACGCGCACAGCGGATAGGGACCGAACTGTCTCACGACGTTCTAAACCCAGCTCGCGTACCGCTTTAATGGGCGAACAGCCCAACCCTTGGGACCGACTCCAGCCCCAGGATGCGACGAGCCGACATCGAGGTGCCAAACCATCCCGTCGATATGGACTCTTGGGGAAGATCAGCCTGTTATCCCCGGGGTACCTTTTATCCGTTGAGCGACAGCGCTTCCACAAGCCACTGCCGGATCACTAGTCCCGACTTTCGTCCCTGCTCGACCCGTCGGTCTCACAGTCAAGCTCCCTTGTGCACTTACACTCAACACCTGATTGCCAACCAGGCTGAGGGAACCTTTGGGCGCCTCCGTTACTCTTTAGGAGGCAACCGCCCCAGTTAAACTACCCATCAGACACTGTCCCTGATCCGGATCACGGACCCAGGTTAGACATCCAGCACGACCAGAGTGGTATTTCAACGACGACTCCACAACCACTGGCGTGGCCGCTTCAAAGTCTCCCACCTATCCTACACAAGCCGAACCGAACACCAATATCAAACTATAGTAAAGGTCCCGGGGTCTTTCCGTCCTGCTGCGCGAAACGAGCATCTTTACTCGTAGTGCAATTTCACCGGGCCTATGGTTGAGACAGTCGAGAAGTCGTTACGCCATTCGTGCAGGTCGGAACTTACCCGACAAGGAATTTCGCTACCTTAGGATGGTTATAGTTACCACCGCCGTTTACTGGCGCTTAAGTTCTCAGCTTCGCCGACCCGAAAGTCAGCTAACCGGTCCCCTTAACGTTCCAGCACCGGGCAGGCGTCAGTCCGTATACATCGCCTTACGGCTTCGCACGGACCTGTGTTTTTAGTAAACAGTCGCTTCTCGCTGGTCTCTGCGGCCACCCCCAGCTCACCGAGTAAATCGGATCACCAGTGATGGCCCCCCTTCTCCCGAAGTTACGGGGGCATTTTGCCGAGTTCCTTAACCATAGTTCACCCGAACGCCTCGGTATTCTCTACCTGACCACCTGAGTCGGTTTAGGGTACGGGCCGCCATGAAACTCGCTAGAGGCTTTTCTCGACAGCATAGGATCATCCACTTCACCACAATCGGCTCGGCATCAGGTCTCAGACTTATATGCACGACGGATTTGCCTACCGTGCGTCCTACACCCTTACCCCGGGACAACCACCGCCCGGGCTGGACTACCTTCCTGCGTCACCCCATCGCTTACCTACTACAAGTCTGGTTCATCGGCTCCACCACTACCCTCAACTCCGAAGAGATCGGGCCGGCTTCACGGACTTAGCATCGCCTGATTCAGTACTGGGCGTTTCAAAGCGGGTACCGGAATATCAACCGGTTGTCCATCGACTACGCCTGTCGGCCTCGCCTTAGGTCCCGACTTACCCTGGGCAGATCAGCTTGACCCAGGAACCCTTAGTCAATCGGCGCACACGTTTCTCACGTGTGTATCGCTACTCATGCCTGCATTCTCACTCGTGAACCGTCCACAACTCGCTTCCGCGGCTGCTTCACCCGGCACACGACGCTCCCCTACCCATCCGTACTCCCGTTGGGGATATATGTACGAATGACACGACTTCGGCGGTACGCTTGAGCCCCGCTACATTGTCGGCGCGGAATCACTTGACCAGTGAGCTATTACGCACTCTTTCAAGGGTGGCTGCTTCTAAGCCAACCTCCTGGTTGTCTCTGCGACTCCACATCCTTTCCCACTTAGCGTACGCTTAGGGGCCTTAGTCGATGCTCTGGGCTGTTTCCCTCTCGACCATGGAGCTTATCCCCCACAGTCTCACTGCCGTGCTCTCACTTACCGGCATTCGGAGTTTGGCTAAGGTCAGTAACCCGGTAGGGCCCATCGCCTATCCAGTGCTCTACCTCCGGCAAGAAACACACGACGCTGCACCTAAATGCATTTCGGGGAGAACCAGCTATCACGGAGTTTGATTGGCCTTTCACCCCTAACCACAGGTCATCCCCCAGGTTTTCAACCCTGGTGGGTTCGGTCCTCCACGAAGTCTTACCTCCGCTTCAACCTGCCCATGGCTAGATCACTCCGCTTCGGGTCTAGAGCGTGCAACTCAACCGCCCTGTTCGGACTCGCTTTCGCTACGGCTTCCCCACACGGGTTAACCTCGCTACACACCGCTAACTCGCAGGCTCATTCTTCAAAAGGCACGCAGTCACGACTGACAGCACAAGTGCGCCAGCGACGCTCCCACGGCTTGTAGGCACACGGTTTCAGGTACTATTTCACTCCGCTCCCGCGGTACTTTTCACCATTCCCTCACGGTACTATCCGCTATCGGTCACCAGGGAATATTTAGGCTTAGCGGGTGGTCCCGCCAGATTCACACGGGATTTCTCGGGCCCCGTGCTACTTGGGTGTCTCTCAAACGAGCCGTCAATGTTTCAGCTACGGGGGTCTTACCCTCTACGCCGGACCTTTCGCATGTCCTTCGCCTACATCAACGGTTTCTGACTCGCCTCACAGCCGGCAGACTGTGAAAGAGAGATCCCACAACCCCGCATGCGCAACCCCTGCCGGGTATCACACGCATACGGTTTGGCCTCATCCAGTTTCGCTCGCCACTACTCCCGGAATCACGGTTGTTTTCTCTTCCTGAGGGTACTGAGATGTTTCACTTCCCCTCGTTCCCTCCACACTGCCTATGTGTTCAGCAGCGGGTGACAGCCCATGACGACTGCCGGGTTTCCCCATTCGGAAACCCCCGGATCAAAGCTTGGTTGACAGCTCCCCGGGGACTATCGTGGCCTCCCACGTCCTTCATCGGTTCCTGGTGCCAAGGCATCCACCGTGCGCCCTTAAAAACTTGGCCACAGATGCTCGCGTCCACTGTGCAGTTCTCAAACAACGACCAGCCACCCACCACCCCACCCGAAACCGGATGAGTTCACTGGGGCCGGATCAGAAGGCAGCCTCATCGGCCGTACCCTCAGACACCCAACAACGTGCCCGACACGACCGATCCCTCACCACGTTCCACGCCGAAGCAGTACTAGCGGATCAACCTGTCGTGCCGAATAGTCAACGTTCCACCCATGAGCAACCAGCACCGAACATTCGCCGGTGTACTGGCCTCTGACCAAACCGAAGCCTGGTAAGAATGCTCCTTAGAAAGGAGGTGATCCAGCCGCACCTTCCGGTACGGCTACCTTGTTACGACTTCGTCCCAATCGCCAGTCCCACCTTCGACAGCTCCCTCCCACAAGGGGTTGGGCCACCGGCTTCGGGTGTTACCGACTTTCGTGACGTGACGGGCGGTGTGTACAAGGCCCGGGAACGTATTCACCGCAGCAATGCTGATCTGCGATTACTAGCAACTCCGACTTCATGGGGTCGAGTTGCAGACCCCAATCCGAACTGAGACCGGCTTTTTGAGATTCGCTCCGCCTCGCGGCATCGCAGCTCATTGTACCGGCCATTGTAGCACGTGTGCAGCCCAAGACATAAGGGGCATGATGACTTGACGTCGTCCCCACCTTCCTCCGAGTTGACCCCGGCAGTCTCCTGTGAGTCCCCATCACCCCGAAGGGCATGCTGGCAACACAGAACAAGGGTTGCGCTCGTTGCGGGACTTAACCCAACATCTCACGACACGAGCTGACGACAGCCATGCACCACCTGTATACCGACCACAAGGGGGGCACCATCTCTGATGCTTTCCGGTATATGTCAAGCCTTGGTAAGGTTCTTCGCGTTGCGTCGAATTAAGCCACATGCTCCGCTGCTTGTGCGGGCCCCCGTCAATTCCTTTGAGTTTTAGCCTTGCGGCCGTACTCCCCAGGCGGGGAACTTAATGCGTTAGCTGCGGCACCGACGACGTGGAATGTCGCCAACACCTAGTTCCCAACGTTTACGGCGTGGACTACCAGGGTATCTAATCCTGTTCGCTCCCCACGCTTTCGCTCCTCAGCGTCAGTAATGGCCCAGAGATCCGCCTTCGCCACCGGTGTTCCTCCTGATATCTGCGCATTTCACCGCTACACCAGGAATTCCGATCTCCCCTACCACACTCTAGCTAGCCCGTATCGAATGCAGACCCGGGGTTAAGCCCCGGGCTTTCACATCCGACGTGACAAGCCGCCTACGAGCTCTTTACGCCCAATAATTCCGGACAACGCTTGCGCCCTACGTATTACCGCGGCTGCTGGCACGTAGTTAGCCGGCGCTTCTTCTGCAGGTACCGTCACTCTCGCTTCTTCCCTGCTGAAAGAGGTTTACAACCCGAAGGCCGTCATCCCTCACGCGGCGTCGCTGCATCAGGCTTTCGCCCATTGTGCAATATTCCCCACTGCTGCCTCCCGTAGGAGTCTGGGCCGTGTCTCAGTCCCAGTGTGGCCGGTCGCCCTCTCAGGCCGGCTACCCGTCGTCGCCTTGGTAGGCCATTACCCCACCAACAAGCTGATAGGCCGCGGGCTCATCCTTCACCGCCGGAGCTTTTAACCCCGTCCCATGCGGGACAGAGTGTTATCCGGTATTAGACCCCGTTTCCAGGGCTTGTCCCAGAGTGAAGGGCAGATTGCCCACGTGTTACTCACCCGTTCGCCACTAATCCACCCCGAAAGGCTTCATCGTTCGACTTGCATGTGTTAAGCACGCCGCCAGCGTTCGTCCTGAGCCAGGATCAAACTCTCCGTGAATGTTTACCCGTAATCGGGTGCACACATCACGAGAGCGGAACAACCGGTCGGAATAAGACCCGTTGTTCACAGCGTCCTCGCTGTGTATTGCCTGCCGCCACCCACAACGGGGCGGAACGACAGGACTTTCAAAGGAACCACCAACCTGCCGAAGCAGGCCGGGGTATCAACATATCTGGCGTTGACTTTTGGCACGCTGTTGAGTTCTCAAGGAACGGACGCTTCCTTCGGTCCCGTTTCACCGGGCCCCTCCGGGCGCTTCCCTTCGGTACTGCTCTATCTTGCTGTCTTGCGTTTCCGACTCTATCAGACTCTTTCGTGTCCGATTCCCGGTCGAAGCGGGCCGTGCAGTTTCGCTTTCCAGGTTCTTCGCTTTCGCGTTTTCCCTTTCCGGCGAGTCCGACTCTATCAGATCCTTTCGGGCCTGATTCCCAGTCAGCGGGGCTTGTCCTCCCGGCCGTTGGGCCGTTCCGACGCTCAAACTCTAGCGGACTCTCCCGGCGGCTCATAATCGGGCCTTCGCAATGAATTCCGGCATGCAGAAATCATCCCGAGTGGGAGATCGTGCTGAAGTTTGGTTGCCGCGTTCGCGGCGGGATCGGCTGTCGCGGAACCGTCCGGCTCCGTGACAACTCGGAGAACTTTACGGATCCACCAGGGGTGTGTCAACCCTCCCCCGGTGGCCTCCGCAGGGCCTCTGCGCCGACCGTCGTCCCCGATGGCGGTCGCCGCCGTCAGTCCAGGTCGGTGAGCCGGCCGCCGGCATCCGGCTGAGCGTGCTCCACGCGACGCAGCAGGCGGACCAGCAGCTCGCCGAGGACACCGCGCTCGTCGCCGGAGAGGTCCTGGAGGAGGTCCTCCTCGAAGTCGCTCGCCATACGCATCGCCTCGAGCCACTTCGTACGGCCCTCGTCGGTCAGCTCGACGATGACGCGGACCCGGTTGTTCTCGTCGCGGTCGCGGGTGACCAGACCCTCGCCGGCCATCCGGTCGATGCGATGCGTCATGGCCGCCGGAGTGAGGCCGAGGCGCTTCGCCAGTTCGCCGGGGCCCAGACGGTAGGGAGCGCCCGCCAGGACCAGCGTCTTGAGGACCTCCCACTCCGCGTTGCTGATGCCGAGCGCCGCGACCTGTCTCCCGTAGGCGACGTTCATCCGGCGGTTCAGTCGGCCCAGTGCGGAGACGACCTGTTCGACCTGGGGGTCGAGGTCGCGGAACTCGCGCTGGTAGGCGGCGATCTGTTCGTCGAGGCTCGGCTCGCTGGGGCCGGGCTCCTCGGTGCTCTCAGACATGGCGGGCAGTATGGCACGCCCCCACCCCCTGAAGTCCTTCACTCTGTAGTTTTCACCTTCTAAGTTTAGTGCTAAAGTCTTCGAGTCTGATTTCTTCGTGCCAGGTCTCGACGCTCCGCGATCGAGGCCTTCGAGTTGTTGAGGTAGGTGAGTGTGACCAGGGAGATGGGCGCAGCGCTGCGGCGGATCCAGCTGGGCAGCGCGCTGAGCGCGTTCGGCCTCGGGTTCACCGTCCCGTATCTGTACGTCTACGTGGCGCAGGTACGGGATCTGGGCGCCGGGACGGCGGGAGTCGTCCTGGCAGCCTTCGCGATGGCGGCGCTGGCCGTTCTGCCGTTCACCGGACGGGCCATCGACCGGCGGGGCCCGTTGCCCGTGCTGGTGGTGGCCTCCGTTCTGGCCTCCGTGGGCGCGGCAGCCCTGGGCTTCGCGAGCAGTGTTCCGACGGCCGTGCTGTCCGCCGTCGTCCTGGGCGCGGGCACCGCCGTCATGCAGCCGGCCCTCGCCACGATGCTCGTGTGGTGCTCCAGCACCGCGACCCGTACGCGGGCCTTCGCCACGCAGTTCTTCCTGCAGAACCTGGGGCTCGGCCTCGGCGGGCTCGTCGGCGGGCAGCTGGTGGACGTGAGCCGTCCGGCGAGCTTCACGATGCTGTTCCTGATCGAGGCCGTGATGTTCGTGGTGCTCGGCGTCGTGGTGACGACCGTGCGGATGCCCCGTCCGGCTTCGCTCGGCGGGACCCGCCCGTCGGACGGGTCCGCGGCGAAGGGCGGGCTGCGCGCGCTGCTCTCGCACCGGGCCATGGTGCAGCTGTGCGTGCTGGGCTTCGTGCTGTTCTTCGCCTGCTACGGGCAGTTCGAGTCCGGGCTCGCCGCGTACGGCACGGAGGCCGCCGGGATCGAGCCGGCCACCCTCGGCTTCGCGCTGGCCGCCAACACCGCGGTCATCGTCGTGGCGCAGTTCGTCGTGCTGCGGCTGGTGGAGCGGCGGCGGCGCAGCCGCGTCATCGCCCTGGTCGGCCTGATCTGGGCGTTCGCCTGGATCGTCGCCGGATACGCGGGGCTGGGCCACGGCAGCCAGACCATGGCGACGGCCGCGTTCATCTCGACGTACGCGCTGTTCGGGCTGGGCGAGGCGATGCTGTCGCCGACCGTCGCCCCGCTGGTCGCCGATCTGGCGCCGGAGTCGATGGTCGGGCAGTACAACTCGGCGTTCGCCCTGTGCAAGCAGCTCGCGCTGGCGGTCGGTCCGGCCGTCGGCGGGCCGATGGGGGCGTCGCTGCACGGCCCGTACATCGTGACGTTCGTGCTGTTCTCGCTGGGCATCACCTGGCTCGCCCTGCGGCTGGGGCGCCGGCTCACCCCCGTACAGGACCAGCCGTCGCTGGCGGCCGTCCCCTCGCGGGTGGTGGCGGTGTCACTGCCCGAGGGGGCGGACGGCCCGGTTCCCGCCGGGAACACCGCCTCCGCCGCCTCCGCCCCGGCCTCCGCCGGTCACTGACCGGACCCGTCACTGACCGGACCCGTCGTCTCCTCGCCCTGTCGCGGCTTTCACCGCGGCAGGGCGAACTCGCACCAGACCGCCTTGCCGCCGCCCGGTGTGCGCCTGCTGCCCCAGGAGGTGGCGATCGAGGCGATGATCGAGATGCCGCGCCCCGCCTCGTCCGCCGGTTCGGCCTGGCGGCGGCGCGGCAGGTGGTCGTCGCCGTCGGTGACCTCGATGATCAGCCGGCGGTCCGTGCGGCGCAGTCCCAGGCGCATCGGCGGGGTGCCGTGCTGGAGGGAGTTCGCGACCAGTTCGCTGGTGGCGAGGACCCCGAGGTCGCGGAGCTCGACGGGGAAGCGCCAGGAGGTCAGGACACCGGTGGCGAAGGCGCGGGCGCGCGGGGCGGCCTCGATGCCGCCGAGGAGATCGAGCGCGGCGTTGTGGAACAGCTCGGCGTGCGGTCCCGTGCGGGCGGGGTGCTGGACCACCAGGACCGCCACGTCGTCGTCGTGCTCGGCGGTCACGCCGAGGGAGCGGATCAGCCGGTCGCAGACCACCTGCGGTGATCCCTTGGCGCCGGAGAGGGCGCGGGCCAGGGAGGCGACGCCCTCGTCGATGTCCTCGCTGCGCCGTTCGACCAGGCCGTCGGTGTAGAGGACCGCGGTGGAGCCGGGCGGCAGGGCGATGGTGCCCGAGGTGTGGATCCAGCCGCCGGTGCCGAGCGGGGGTCCGGTGGGGTCGGCGGCGCGGTGGACGGTGCCTTCCTCGTCGCGGACGAGGATCGGGAGGTGTCCGGCGGAGGCGTAGACGAGCTGCCCCTCGTTCGGGTCGTGGACGGCGTAGACGCAGGTCGCGATCTGACTGGCGTCGATCTCGGCGGCGAGGACGTCCAGCAGCTGGATCACCTCGTGCGGCGGGAGGTCGAGCCGGGCGTAGGCGCGGACGGCGGTGCGGAGCTGGCCCATCACGGCGGCGGCCCGGACCCCTCGGCCCATCACGTCGCCGATGACCAGGGCGGTGCGGCCCGCGCCGAGGGTGATGACGTCGTACCAGTCGCCGCCCACCGCGGCGTCGGTTCCGCCGGGCTGGTAGGTGGCGGCGATGCGGAGGTCGTCGGGCTGTTCCAGCTCCTGCGGGAGCAGGGAACGCTGGAGGGTGACGGCGGTCTCGCGGTGGCGGCGTTCGCTGGTGCGCAGGCGTTCGGCGGCTTCGGCGTGGTCGGTGACGTCGGCGGCGTAGACGAGGACGCCGCCCTCGCCCCTGGCGTCCTTCCTGTCGCCTCCCTTGGCCGCCTTGTCGGCCCTGTCCGCCTTGGCCGCCCCGGCGGGCCCATCGCCCCTGCCGTCCCCGTCTCCTTCGTCCTGCGTGCTGCCCCAGGCGGCGACGGGGGTGCAGGTCACGGTGTACGAACCGCCCTCGGGGGTCCTGCGGGACTTGACCGTGCGGGCGGTGCCGCTGCGCAGGACCTGGTCGAGCAGCGGGACCACGCTGAGCTGGGTGAGCTCGGGCATGGCCTCGGCCGCGGGAACCCCGCACGGGCGGGGGCCGAACGCGGCCTCGTACGCGTCGTTGACGTACGCGATGCGGTGGTCCGGGCCGTGCAGCAGGGCGACGGGGGCGGGCAGCCGCCCGAGGATCTCGCGGGCGGAGAGGTCGTCGAGGGCGGGCCCGGGGAGGGCCTCCGTCGAGGCGGGGCCGGAAGGCGCCGGGGAGGCGTCGTCCGGCAGGGCGGGGGAACCGTCCGGCCGGGCGTACTCGGCTCGGGCCGCCGGCACGGAACTACGGTCGTCCCGTGCGGCGGCGCGGCGCTGCGTTCCGGGAAGGCGGGCGCTCCAACGCGTGAAGTTCACGGTATTTCTGGCCTCGTGTGTCGGTCTGGTCCGCTCGGGCGGGCTGCTTCTTCTGCCGTGTTCGGGGGCACCGGGGGCCGTACCCCCGGGAAGGCGCAGCCGGGCCTCGCCTATCTGTCGGTGCGTCGCTGCTGGTCACTGTTGGTCACTGCCGACCGGGTCACTCTGTGCAGGTGTGGGCCCACCTATGGTCACACGTCCAGTGTGACCGACCGTACTGACAGTCGCCGCCCGGTCGCCGTTCCGGCCCTCGGTCGTTGCGGTGCGGGCCGCAGCCGGACGGACGGTCGGCCGTGCGGCCGGATCCGTCGTCGGCTGCCCCGGCGGGGCCGTGCGCGGGCCGGCCTGCCGTCCGCCCCTGCCGCGGTCCTGACCGCCGGTCCCGCCGGTGGTGGTCCTGACCGCTGTTCTGCCGGTGGTGGTCCTGGCGGTTCCCCGTCAGCGGTCCGTCCGGTGGTCGTCCGTCGGGCGGTCGTCCGGCGGTTCTCCGGGCCCCTTCGGGCGGCCGGGGCCCGGGAGCCCCGGGGCGCCGGAGCCACCGCCCGCCGCGAGCTCGAACTCGGCGCGGGGGTGTTCCAGCGAACCGAGGGAGACGATCTCGCGTTTGAAGAGTCCGGACAGGGTCCATTCGGCAAGGACGCGCGCCTTCCGGTTGAACGTCGGGACCCGGCTGAGGTGGTACGCGCGGTGCATCAGCCAGGCGGGGTAGCCCTTGAGCTTGCGGCCGTAGACGTGGGCGACGCCCTTGTGCAGGCCGAGGGAGGCGACCGATCCGGCGTACGCGTGCCGGTACTCCGTGAGCGGCCTGCCGTCGATCGAGGCGAGGACGTTGTCGGCGAGGACCTTCGCCTGGCGCACCGCGTGCTGGGCGTTGGGGGCGGTCTCGCGCCCCGGTTCGGGTGCGGTCAGGTCGGGTACGGCCGCGGCGTCGCCGGCCGCCCAGGCGTGCGGCATGTCCTGGACGCCGAGGGTGGCGGTGCAGCGGAGCCGGCCGCGGTCGGTGAGGGGCAGGTCGGTGGCGGCCAGCAGCGGCGCCGGTTTGACCCCCGCGGTCCACACGAGGGTGCGGGTGGGGAAGCGGGACCCGTCGCTGAGGACGGCGACGCGGTCCTCGCAGGTGTCGAGGCGGGTTTCGAGGCGTACGTCGATGTTCCGGCCGCGCAGTTCCCCGACGGCGTACGTGCCCATGGCCTCGCCGACCTCGGGGAGGATGCGCCCGGAGGCCTCGACCAGGATCCATTTCAGGTCGGCCGGCTTGATGTTGTGGTAGTACCGCGCCGTGTAGCGGGCCATGTCCTCCAGTTCGGCCAGCGCCTCCACGCCCGCGTAGCCGCCGCCGACGAAGACGAAGGTCAGAGCGGCGTCGCGGATCGCGGGGTCGCGGGTCGCGGAGGCGATGTCCATCTGTTCGATGACGTGGTTGCGCAGCCCGATGGCCTCCTCGACGGTCTTGAAACCGATGCCGAATTCGGCCAGGCCGGGGACGGGCAGGGTTCGCGAGACGGACCCGGGGGCGATGACGACCTCGTCGTAGGCGATCTCCAGCGCCCCGGTGCCGTCCTCGGCGGTGGCGAGGGTGGTGACGGTCGCCGTCCGTTTGGCGTGGTCGACGCGCTGGGCCTCGCCGATGACGATGGTGCAGGCGTGCAGGACGCGGCGCAGCGGCACGACCACGTGGCGCGGGGAGATCGAGCCGGCCGCCGCTTCGGGGAGGAAGGGCTGGTACGTCATGTACGGCTCGGGCGTGACGACCACGATCTCGGCGTCGCCGCTCCTCAGTCTCTCCTTCAACTTCCGTTGGAGACGCAGCGCTGTGTACATCCCGACGTAGCCTCCGCCGACGACGAGAATGCGCACACCTGGCCGGGTGCCGGGGGTCGTCCCCCGGGAATCTGGAGCCATCACCACCCCATGACGCAACGGAGTCAGTGGTTTGTCCACAGGCCCGGCAAATTGTGTGACCGGAGGTTCTCCGGCGTCACTCGGGGCGGGCGGACGGTGAGGAGTGACAGCCGCGCAGGTCAGGCAGTGCGCGCGGGGCAAGTGGCGGGACGATGTCCCGGTGCGGATCGGATCGTGGTCCGACCGGGGGGCGCCCCATGCGGAACTACCCCCTTCTGAATTGACGCGGGCTCAACTATGTTCGTAACCCGTCGGGGTGTCGGGTGCGGATTTCGTTGTGCTCCGCTCCCCGGCTGAAACGGCGGGAAGTCTCCGGGGGGAGACGTCATAACCGGGGGAAGTTATGCATATTCAGGATAAGCATGGCCAGGCTGCGCTCTCGCGCGCGTCCGAGGACCAAGGACGCCTCGGCTCCGTGGGTGCGCTCGGCGTCATGAGCTCGGCGGACGCCGTGCGTTCCGCGGCGGCGGTGAGCGCCGCGGCGATGGGTTCGGCCGTTGCCGGACACGCCCCGAGCGGGGCGACGACGTCGGGAACGGCGACGACAGGAGCGGCGGGGGCCGTCGGCGCGCCGCGCTCGGCCCCGTTGCGCGTCGACGCGCAGCGGAATCTGGAGCATGTGCTGCGGGCGGCTCGCGAGGTGTTCGGGGAGCTGGGTTACGGCGCTCCGATGGAGGACGTGGCGCGTCGCGCGCGCGTCGGCGTGGGCACCGTCTACCGGCGGTTCCCGAGCAAGGACGTGCTGGTGCGCCGGATAGCCGAGGAGGAGACCTCCCGGCTGACGGAACAGGCGCGTACGGCGCTGGGGCAGGAGGAGAAGCCCTGGTCGGCGCTCTCCCGCTTTCTGCGTACGTCCGTGGCGTCGGGCGCGGGCAGGCTGCTGCCGCCGCACGTGCTGCGGGTCGGGGTCGACGGGGAGGAGCCGGGTGTGCCGGCGGCCTCCGGGGCAATGCCGGTCCCGGGAGTGGTGGACGAGACCCGCGTTCCGCAGCAGCGGCAGGGGGTGGGCCCGGACGACTCGCGCGTCGCCGGCCGGCGCTCCGGGGGGTCCGACGGGTTCGACGGGCTCGGTGAGGACACGGGCGCGACCGAGCTGTTGGAGGTCGTGGGACGGCTGGTCGACCGGGCGCGGGAATCCGGCGAGCTGCGTCGGGACGTGACGGTGGCCGATGTGCTGCTGGTCATCGCCACGGCGGCACCTTCGCTGCCGGACGCGGCTCAGCAGGCCGCCGCCTCGGCCCGGTTGCTGGACATCCTGCTGGAGGGGCTGCGGTCGCGCCCGGCGTGAGCCCCGGGGCCGCGGGGCCCACGGGTCCCGCGCCCGCTTCCCGGCCATCGCTCGTCCGTCCCGAGCGCGGGTCGTCCCGAACATCGGTCCTACCGCGGTGACGGTGTCCGTCCGCCCCGCCCCAGGGCGGGGCGGACCTGTGCGGCACGGGCGGCGAGCGCGTGGTCGGTGGGATGCGGTCGGTGGGGATGCGGTCGGCCGGGACGCGGTCGGTGGGGTCGGCCGTCGACAGCGTTCCGGGGAACGCGTCAGTGGAGGGTGATTCCCCAAAAGCAGGGCCTCTAGTACTCGGATTCGAGAAAACGCCCCGGATGAGTGGTTGCCGGGGCTGAGGGGCCAACGCGATTGAGCCATGTGGCAGTCTTGGCCGGTATTCGGGTCCGAGGGTGTATACGGGGGCTTCCGCGATGAGCGGTAACGAGCAGCAGCAGGAAGAGCCGCTCGGCGAGATCGCAGCGGCCGACAAGGACACGAAAGCCGGCAGGGGCACGGAAGGCGACGGGGGGACCGGAGCGGACGGGCTGTCCGGCGGTCAGGTGCCGACCCAGGCCGTGCGCGGCTCGTCGGCCGAGGCGGACGAGGTGGCCCGGCCGGCCGAGGGCGGCACCGTACTGCCCGGCCCGTGGCCCGCCGTCACCGAGGAGGACCCCTCCGGCGCGGCCGGCGCCCACGCCGTTCCGCAGCAGCGCGCGGGCCGCGGCGGAGCCCCCGAGGCTGGTCTGTCCGACGCCCGGCTGATCGAGGACATGCGGGCGGGCGACGACCGGGCCTACGAGGAGCTGTTCCGCCGACATGCGGGCGCCGTCCAGCGCTACGCCCGCAGTTGCTGCCGGGACGCGCACACCGCCGACGACCTGACGGCCGAGGTGTTCGCCCGCACGCTCCAGGCCGTACGGGGCGGGAAGGGGCCGACGGAAGCGGTCCGCGCCTACCTGATGACCGCCGTGCGCCACGTCGCCGCCGCCTGGACGAGGAGTGCCAAGCGGGAGCAACTGGTCGACGACTTCGCGGTGTTCGCCGCCCAGGCCTCCCGTTCCGCGGAGGTCTCCGACGACGGCACCCTCGAACTGGGCGCCGACGTCCTGGCGATGCACGAGGCCGAGCAGACGATGGCGATGCAGGCGTTCCGGTCCCTCCCGGAGCGCTGGCAGGCGGTCCTGTGGCACACCACGGTGGAGGAGGAGTCACCGAGCGAGATCGCCCCGCTGTTCGGCCTCACCGCCAACGCCACCGCCGTCCTGGCGAGCCGTGCCCGCGAAGGGCTCAAGCAGGCCTACCTCCAGGCCCACGTCAGCCGGGCGCTCACCACCGGCGGGGACTGCGCGCAGTACGCCGACCGGCTCGGCGCCCACGCCCGGGGCGGGCTGCGGACCCGGGCCGAGCGCGGGCTGCGCAAGCACCTCGACGCGTGCGCCAAGTGCCGGATGGCAGCGGGCGAGTTGGACCATGTGAACGCGGGCATTCCGGCGCTGCTGCCCGTCGCGGTCATCGGATGGTTCGCCGCGGGGTACTCCCTCAAGGCCGCGGGCGTCGTGGCCGGCGGCGCGGCCGGGGCCGCCGGGGCGGGAGCCGCGGCGGCGGCCACCGGGTCCGGTTCCGCCGGTGGGGCCGCCGGCGGCGCCGCGGCCTCCGAGGGGCTCGGCGCGCCCGCCAAGGCGGGGATCGCCGCCGCCGTGGTGGTGGCCGCCGCGGCCGGTCTGGTGTGGGCGCTCGTCGGCGACGACCAGCCGAAGCCGGAGCCCGGGCCGGTCGCGAAGCCCCCGGCCGTGGCGCCCGCCGTGCCCACGCCGCCTCCCCCGCCGTCCCCGAAGCCGGCTCCGGAGCCGCCGCCGAAGCCCGCGCCGCCCGCGCCCCCGGCGCCGTCCCCCTCCGAGCCCGCCCCGAAGCCGACGCCGAGCCCCACGCCCTCCCCCGAGCCGCCGCCGAAGCCCGCACCGCCCCCGGCGCCGAGCCCGCCGCCGTCACCGAAGCCGACGCCGAAGCCGCCGAAGCCCACACCGCCCCCGCCCGCCCCGGAGGTGTACCAGGTCAGCGAGTTGGCGTACTCGGTGTTCGGCGACCAGAGCGAGCCCGAGGTCGTGATGGGGCAGAGCAGTTGGATCTGGCAGCGTTCCCAAGTGTCCATCGCCTCGACCCGTTACGCGCACGGGGTGACCGTGCACGCCCGCTCCTCGGTCACCATCCAGCTCAACCGGCCGTGCGCGCGCTACGAGGCCCTGGTCGGCGTGGACGACCTGACCATGGGGCTCGGCGCGGTGCGTTTCTCCGTGTTCGACGGGGCCGGGGCCCGGCTGTGGCGCTCCCCGGTGATGAAGGGCGGCGATCCCGCCGTCCCGGTGAGCGTGGGCATCGCGGGCCAGTCCTCGATCCGGCTCGTGGTGGAGCCGGAGGGGCCGATGGGCGGGGTGGCGCTGGCCGACTGGGCGGAGTCCCGGATCAGCTGCGGCTGAGCCGCGGGCACGCCCCGGTCGGGCTTCCCCGCGCCCCTCTCCGGCGTCGGCATCCGGTTCCGCTCTTCGGCTCCGCTCTCCGGCGCCACTCGTCGGCTCCGCTCGCCGGCGTCACTCCCCGGCTCCGCTCACCGGCTCCGCTCACCGGCGTCGATTTTCGGCCAGAATCGGAGCCTGTTCCGGTCAGGGCTGGAGCGTGCGCCGGGCGGGGATCACTCCGCCCGCGACCGCGCGCTGGCGCGGAGCGGCCGTCCCCGTCCAGCAGGTGCCGCGTCGGGTGACCAGGCGACGCAGCCACAGTTCGGTGGAGGCCAGGTCGGCCAGGCCGTCCAGGGGCAGCGGCTCGCCCTCGGACGCGGCGCGCAGGGCCTTGCGGACCACCCGGGCCTCCACCAGGCCGGCGTCGGCCAGCAGCGGGGCGTCGAAGAGGGCCATCAGCTCGGGCAGCGCGATGCGCAGGCCGGTGCGGGCGACGGCGGTGGAGGTGGCCTGGGAGGGGGTGCCCCAACCGGGCGGCAGGTCGTGGATGCCCGCCCCGCCGAGCACCCGGCGCAGGATCGCGGCCCGCGCGCCGGGCTGGACGCGCAGCGACTCGGGCAGGGCGCGGGCGGCCCTGACCACCTGGTTGTCGAGGAACGGAGCGTGCAGCCGCTGGCTGCGGATCTCCGCCGCCTGTTCCAGGATCCGGTGGTCGGCGGCCCCCCGGGCGAGGGCGGCGCGGGCCCGGGCCTCCCCGGGCCGCTGCACGGAGGCGGGCCGGATCGCCGCGTCCTGGAGACGAACCGATACTTCGGCCAGGGCCTCCCCGGTCAGCCAGCGCGCCGCGGGTCCCGGGCGCGACCAGGCGAGGGCCGCGAGCGAGGCGTCGGCGGGGGTGGCGAGGTCGGGGGCGTGACGGTTGGCGTCGGGGAGGAGCCCGGCGGCGGACTCCAGGCCGGTGCGGTACGACGTACGGGCCAGGCGGCGGGCGGCGCGGTAGAGCGTCAGCGGGACGAACAGGGAGTGCGCCGTGGGTCCTTCGGCCTTGGTGAGGGCGGCGACGGGGCGCAGCAGGTGCCGTCTCTGCCGGTCCATGAGGAGGTCGGCGAGGCGGGCCGGGTGCGCGTCCAGGACCTGCCGGGCCCCGGTCCCGACGAGGTGGTCGGCGCTGCCCGCGGAGAGCCGGCGGCGGTGGCGGTCGGCCAGGACGAGCGACGGGGCGGGTTCGTCGGTCAGGGTGACGGTCTCCAACCCGGCGTACGGCAGGGCCTCTTCGCCCGCCGCGACGACCACGTGGTGCAGGCGCGGGTTGGCGGCGATGGCGCGGGCCCGCTCCAGTTCGTCCTCGTCGCCGCGGGTGGTGAGGTCGTTGAAGGTGACGGCGAGGAGGCGTTCGCCCGCGCCGGTGCCGTGGCCGAGGAGGGTGCCGGGGAGTCCGGGCAGTCCGGAGGCGAGCAGGGCGAGGGTGGCGGAGGCGCTGCCTCCGGAGAGGTCGGCGCCGATCCCCGCCACGGGGCCGCCCCGGGCCGCGCGCCGGTCGGCGGGGCCCATGCCGGGGACGGGCCCCGGGTCCGGCGGCCGGCCTTCCGGCGCATGGCGCGGGGCGGTGAGCCGGGCGCGTACGGCTTCGACGAGCGCGTCCCGTACGCCCTCGACGGCGTGCACCGGGTCGGCCTGGGGTGCGGCGACGGCGAGCGAGGCGACGGCCTCGTACCCGGTGATCTCCCGCGAGCCCTCGCGGAGGATGAGGGCGTGGCCGGGCGGAACCCGCTTCACGCCCACGTAGGGCGTGCCGTCGCCGAGGGCCTCGGGGGTCTCCGGGCAGGCGAGCAGGGCGGCGAGGTGCCCGATGTCGAGCTGGGCCTCGATCAGGTCGGCGAGCGGCAGGGCGGCGGTCGCGAAGGCGGTGCCGTTGGCCCAGGGGGTGTGGAAGACGGGCCGGGCGCCGGCCAGGTCGCCCGCGACGGTGATGCGGCGGCCGATCTGCACGACGGCGGTGTAGCTGCCGGGCCAGGCGGTGAGATGGCGCATCGCACCGCCGCGTGCGGCGAGCAGGCCGACGCGCAGCTGTTCGTCGGTGGCTCCGCAGCAGCCGAGGACCGCGAGGCGGGCGGTGGGCGCCCCTTCAGGGGTCGCGACGCCGATGACGCGGATCTCGTCGGGCCGCCAGTCGCCGACCGCCCACAGCGGATCCGGGTCTCCCCAGAGGAGTTGGGAGCCCACGGGGTGAACCGTGCGCCCCTCTCCGCCGTTTCCGACGGCACCCACGGTGCCGAAGCTCGCGGCGATACTGCTCCATCCCACCAACCAACGCATCGCCGCCTCCACAGGCTGTGGACAGAACGGCGCACTTGACGAGCGAAACGCCGCTGCGGGACATGCTGCCACGACAATGCCGCAGGAGAGGGTGTACGGGCAGCGCACGGCGGAACAGCATGCGCCCCTGGCAAAGGCCCGGCGTGGTCCTCACGGCGGCGAACGCAACGGAAGTGCCGGTTCCGGGAGTTGCGGGGGAGGGGCCCTCCGGTCTCCGCGCCGCCCCGGCCCGCCCCCGTGGAAGGGGAGGGGCCGGCGCCGCCCGGAAACAGCGCCGATATCCGGCCATAGTCGGACCGTTGGCCAGACCCTCACCGGACCGTCGCTATTCGGCCATTCTCTCGAAGCGCCACCCTGCGCGCATACCGTGCCGCGCCCCCCTGGCGGATCTTCCACGCACAGTCCGGGAGGTGGGCCTCACCTCCCGGACCGGTCCACCGCCCGCGGGGAATGGAGCGGCGGTTTCCCCCAGCCCACTGAGTCCAGTGCAGCGGGCCGACCCACGCAGGTCCCAGACAAGCGTTCCGGCAATCGCCGGGCCAGAGCGCACGGCCGGGCGCACGGCCACACGCCGGGAGCACGCCGCACCCCGGCCCGCGCGCCGCCGCCCGGGCGGCCCGGACCCCCCGCACGGACAACAATCCCGCCATCCGGACGTCTGCCCCTTAACGGTAGGGATAGGGAGAACTACGCTGTGTTTACTGGTGTTCTCGACAGGGGGGCATATTCCTCGGGGCTCGGCCATATGCGTGTGCAGGCGGAGTACAGAGGTTCGAACCTGGGGAGGCATCGGTACGAATGCCGCGCGCCGCCCCCGGTGACGCGGCGGCTGTCTGTGTGTCGAGGGGTGGCGCATGTCCAGGGAGCAACGCGGGCCGAACGAGAAGCTCGGCACGGTTCTCGCCCTCGCGGGAATCAGTAACGCCGGGCTCGCCCGGCGGGTCAACGACCTCGGAGCACAGCGCGGTCTGACACTTCGCTACGACAAGACCTCGGTGGCCCGGTGGGTCGCCAAGGGGATGGTGCCGCAGGGCGCGGCGCCGCATCTCATCGCGGCGGCGATCGGGGCCAAGCTCGGCCGGCCGGTCCCGCTGCACGAGATCGGCCTCGCCGACGCGGACCCGGCGCCGGAGGTCGGTCTCGCCTTCCCCCGGGACGTGGGCGAGGCGGTCCGCTCGGCGACCGAGCTGTACCGGCTGGATCTGGCCGGGCGGCGGGGCGGCGGCGGAATCTGGCAGTCCCTGGCGGGATCGTTCTCCGTGAGCGCCTATGCCACGCCCGCCTCGCGCTGGCTGATAACCCCCGCCGATCCGTCGGTGGCCCGGGACCCGACGGCGGCGCAGGCAGCCATCCTCGGGGCACGCGGCGGCGGATCGGGGAGCCCGGGCGGGGCCGGCGCCCGTGGGCCGGGGGCCGCGCCGGACGCCCGGGGCGCACACCTCCTCCACCCCGGCGGCGCCACCCCCGGCGCGGCGGGCTCCGTCCCGCTCCAGCCCGGCCCGGAGGCCGTGGCGGACGCCTCACCCCTGCGGGTCGGGCACAGCGATGTGTCGAAGCTGCGCGAGGCGGCGCAGGACGCCCGGCGCTGGGACTCCAAGTACGGCGGCGGCGACTGGCGCTCCTCCATGGTCCCCGAGTGCTTACGCGTCGACGCCGCGCCGCTGCTCCTCGGCTCGTACACCGACGAGGTCGGGCGGGCCCTGTTCGGCGCGTCCGCCGAGCTGACCCGGCTGGCCGGGTGGATGGCCTTCGACACCGGCCAGCAGGAGGCAGCCCAGCGCTACTACATCCAGGCCCTGCGCCTGGCCCGGGCCGCCGCGGACGTCCCGCTCGGCGGCTATGTCCTCGCCTCCATGTCCCTCCAGGCAACCTACCGGGGCTTCGCCGACGAGGGGGTCGACCTCGCCCAGGCCGCCGTCGAGCGCAACCGGGGCCTCGCCACCGCCCGCACCATGAGCTTCTTCCGGCTGGTGGAGGCCCGCGCCCATGCGAAGGCGGGCGACGCACCGGCCGCGGGGGCCGCGCTCAAGGGCGCGGAGAGCTGGCTGGAGCGGTCCCGGGCGGGCGACTCCGACCCGCCCTGGCTCGGCTTCTACGGCTACGACCGGTTCGCCGCCGACGCCGCCGAGTGCTACCGGGACCTGAAGGCCCCCCGCCAGGTGCGGCGCTTCACCGAGCAGGCGCTGTCCCGGCCGACCGAGGAGTTCGTCCGCAGCCACGGACTGCGGCTCGTCGTCTCCGCCGTCGCCGAGCTGGAGTCGGGCAATCTGGACGCGGCCTGCGCGGCGGGCACCCGGGCGGTGGAGGTCGCCGGCCGGATCTCCTCGGCCCGCACCACGGAGTACGTGCGCGATCTGCTGCACCGCCTGGAGCCGTACGGGGACGAGCCCCGCGTGGCGGAGCTGCGGGAGCGGGCCCGCCCGCTGCTGGTCACCCCGGGCTGAGCGGGCCCGGTCGGCCGGGCCGGGCAGCCATGTCAGGGCCGGGCCGGGCGCCGCGGGCCCGAGCAGGGACGGGGCAGGGCCGAGCAGCCTTGTCGGGGCCGGACCGGGCCCGGCAGGGCCGAGCAGCCTCGTCGGGACCGCGCAGCCTCGTCAGGTCCGAACCGGGCCGATACCGGCGGATCCGGGCGCCCGGTCCCGCCCGGCGGGGCCCGCCCCGGGGGACCGCCGGGGCGAAGTGTGCGCGAAGCCCCGCCCCGCCGGGGTTTGAGCCGGTTGTCAGTGGGTCAGTGCACTATCGGGGTGGGAGGTGGCGTGATGATGACGCACGCGGCGTACGACTGCGATGTGCTGGTGATCGGCGGCGGGATCGTCGGTCTGTCGACCGCGTACGCGCTGCAGCGGTCCGCGCCGGGCACCAGGGTGACGGTCCTGGAGAAGGAGGACGGCCCCGCCCGCCACCAGACCGGCCGCAACAGCGGCGTGATCCACAGCGGCATCTACTACCGCCCCGGTTCCCTCAAGGCCCGGTACGCCCTGCGCGGCTCCGCCGAGCTGGCGGACTTCTGCGCCGAGCACGCCATCGCCCACGCCACCACCGGCAAGCTGATCGTCGCCACCGAGCGCTCCGAGCTGCCACGGCTGCACGGCCTGGTGCAGCGCGGCCGCGAGCACGGACTGCCCGTGCGGGAGCTGGGCCCCGCCCAGATCGCGGAGTACGAACCGGAGGTCCGGGGCCTCGCGGCGATCCGGGTCGGCACGACGGGCGTCTGCGACTTCACGGCCGTCGCGGGCCGCTTCGCCGCCGAGGTCACCGCCGCCGGCGGCATCGTGCGGTACGGCGCGGAGGTCACCTCGGTGGACCGGCGCCCCTGGGGCGTCGCCGTGCGCACGGCGGACGACACGGTCGTCCGGGCCAGGGTGCTGGTCAACTGCGCGGGCCTCCACAGCGACCGGGTGGCCCGCCTCGCCGGGGACGACCCGGGGGTGCGGATCGTGCCGTTCCGCGGCGAGTATTTCGCGCTGACCCGCCCCGAGCTGGTGCGCGGCCTGGTCTATCCGGTGCCCGACCCGGCGTTCCCCTTCCTCGGCGTCCACCTCACCCGGGGCTTCGACGGCTCCGTCCACGTCGGACCGAACGCGGTCCCCGCCCTGGCCCGCGAGGGATACACCTGGCCCCGGGTCCGCCCCGCCGAACTGCTGTCCACGCTGAGCTGGCCGGGCACCTGGCAGATCGCCCGCCGCCACTGGCGGTACGGGGCGGGCGAGGTGCACCGCTCGCTGTCCCGGTCCGCGTTCACCCGGGCCGTCCAGCGGCTGCTGCCGGACGTCACGGAGGACGACCTGCGCCCGTCGCCCGCCGGGGTCCGGGCCCAGGCGGTGCTGAAGGACGGCACGCTGGTCGACGACTTCCTGATCCGCGAGGCCCCGCACACCGTGCATGTGCTCAACGCCCCGTCGCCCGCCGCGACGGCGTGCCTGCCCATCGGCCGGGAGGTGGCACGGCTCGCGCTGCGCCGGGCTCAGGGGACGGGGTGGAAGCCGCCCGCCGTAGAATCCGGTCATTGTGTCTGAGCAGCCCTTGAACCCCACCTCCGCCGACGCCCCCGCCGACGCCGCGAGCGACCCGGCGCCCGCCGGCTCCACGGCGGCCGACGCGCCCGCCGCCGCCCCGACCGGCCCCGCGACCGACGTCACGGCCGACGAGGCCGCCGCGCTGCGGGCCGCCTCGTTCGAGCGCGCGCGCCGGCTGCGCATGGAGCCCCGCTTCCCCGGCGGCCCCGCCGCCGACCCCGCCGGCTCGCACCACGAGCGCCGGATCCGCAGCTTCCAGCCGCGCCGCAGCCGGGTCACCACCGGCCAGCAGGAGGCCCTGGAGCGGCTGTGGCCGAAGTGGGGCCTGGACATCGACGGCAAGCGCGTCCTGGACCTGGCCGAGCTGTTCGACGGGCTGCCCGTGGTCCTGGAGATCGGCTTCGGCATGGGCGAGGCCACCGCGCAGATGGCGGCCGACGATCCGGGCACCGGCATCCTCGCGGTCGACGTCCACACCCCCGGCCAGGGCAATCTGCTGGGCCTCGCGGACAAGGCCGGCTCGACCAACGTACGGGTGGCCAACGGCGACGCGGTCATCCTGCTGCGCGAGATGCTGGCCCCCGAGTCGCTCGACGGACTGCGGGTCTACTTCCCCGACCCCTGGCCCAAGGCCCGGCACCACAAGCGGCGGCTGATCCAGCCCGAGTTCCTGGACCTGGTGGCCCCGGTGCTGAAGCCGGGCGCGATCGTCCACTGCGCCACGGACTGGGAGCCGTACGCCGAGCAGATGCTGGAGGTGCTCACCGCGCACCCCCGCTTCGCGAACACCGCGGCCGACGGCGGATACGCCCCGCGCCCCGCGTTCCGGCCGCTCACCCGCTTCGAGGGACAGGGCCTGGACAAGGGCCACGTCGTCCACGACCTGCTGTTCGCCCGCGTCTGACACACCGTGGGCAACGGCCCCACGGCCATGTCCTGACCCCGATGCACCGCGTCCTGGCCCGATGCGCCGTGTCCCGGACCGATGCGCCACGTCCTGGCCTGATGCGCCGTCGCCGGGTGTCGGTGCTCCTCGTTAGGGTCGAGAGGTGTCCGACCCCTCCGTGCAGCATCAGCAGGCGCGCCCCGCCGTCCCGGTCCTCCATGAGCAGCGGGTCGACGAGGTCCTGGGCGCCGCGCCGGAGCGCGGCCGGGGGCGCTACCGACCGCACCGCGTCGGCATGGTGTGGCGCAGCAAGGTGTTCCGCGCCGGGGCCGTGATCGTGGTGCTCGCGCTGTGCTGGCTGGTGATCCTCGCCCTCGTCCGCGAGCAGACCGGCCCCGAGGGGTTCCTCGTCGGCCTCGGCCTGGCGGTGCTCCCGGTGCCGCTGCTGATGGCCGCCTTCCGCTGGCTGGACCGGGTCGAGCCGGGCCCCTGGCGGAATCTGATCTTCTCCTTCGCCTGGGGCGCCTGCGCCGCCGCGCTCGTCGCGATCATCGCCAACTCCTTCGCGACGCGCTGGATAGCCACCGCCACGGCCGACCCGGCGAGCGCCGACACCCTGGGGGCGACCGTGATCGCCCCCGTCGTCGAGGAGAGCGCGAAGGCGGCGGCGGTCCTGTTGATCTTCCTGTTCCGCAGACGGGAGTTCAGCGGGGTGGTGGACGGCGTCGTCGTCGCCGGCTTCACCGCGACGGGCTTCGCCTTCACCGAGAACATCCTCTATCTGGGCAACGCGTTCGGCGAGGACCAGCAGCTCGGCAGCACCGGGTTCGCCTCGGTGACGGCGGGGACGTTCTTCGTGCGGATCGTCATGTCCCCGTTCGCGCACCCCTTGTTCACGGTGCTCACCGGACTCGGTTTCGGCTTCGCGGCCGTCAGCGCCCGCCGCCACCGGGTCCGCAGGATCGCCCTGCCGCTGCTGGGGCTGCTGCTGGCGATGGGGCTGCACGCCCTGTGGAACGGCTCGTCGGCCTTCGGCCCGTACGGCTTCTACGCGGTGTACGGGATCGTCATGGTCCCGGCCTTCGGCCTGGTGACCTGGCTGGCGATCTGGTCGCGCCAGCGGGAGCTGCGGACGCTGGCGGCCGAGCTGCCCGCCTACGCGGCGGCCGGCTGGCTCACCCCCGCCGAACCGACGGCGCTCTCCTCGATGCGGGCCCGGGGCATGGCCCGGGACCTGGCCCGCCACTGGCAGCCGGACCGGGCCCGGGGCCGGGCGGCGGCCCGCGCGGTCGCGGAGTACGAGTCGTTCGCGACCTCCCTCGCGGGGCTGCGCCGCCGGGCCCGCCACGGCGCGGTGGGTCCCGACTTCGGGGCGCGGGAGCGGGAGTTGCTGCACCACCTCTGGCAACGCCGGGAGTTCGCGGCCCCGGCCCTCACCCACGCGGCCCACCTGACGGGCCGCCCGGGCGCCCACCACGGACATCATGGGCGCCACGGACGCCACGGACAGCACGGGCACCCCCGACCGGCGCCGCACGGAAGCGCGTACGGCTACGGCTACGGGCACACGCCGGGATACGGCGGGCCGCCCGGGCACACGCCGGGATACGGCGGGCCGCCCGGACACGCACCGGGTCACGGCCCCGCCGCCCACCCACCGCACCCGCCGTACGGCAGCAGCGCACCACCCAGCCACCGCCGACCTCCGACCTAGCCACAGCCACCACCACGGCGGCGACGCGGGCGTAGACGCAGGCGGAGGAGTCCGGATCGGCGTCGGCGTCGGCGAGTGGCCTCGGTGTGCGCCTCGGTCAGGCCGACGCCTCGGTGAGCAGGGCGAGTTCGGCCTCGGTCAGCCGCAGGTCGGCGACCGCGACGAGGGCCGGGAGCTGTTCGACCGTACGGGCGGAGGCGATCGGGGCGGCGACGGTCGGCTGGGCGGCGAGCCAGGCGAGGGCGACCGTGGCGATCTCGGCGCCCCGCTCCCCGGCGACCCGGTCGAGGGCGGCCAGCACCTCGCGGCCGCGCGCCGACTCCAGATGGCCGCCCGCCGTCGCGGAACGGGCGCTCTCCACAGTCGCACCGGGGCGGTACTTGCCGGTGAGGAAGCCGGAGGCGAGCGCGTAGTACGGGACGGCGGCGAGACCGGCGCGGGCCGCCGTGTCCCGGAGGCCGCCCTCGTAGGTGTCGCGGGAGACCAGGTTGTAGTGCGGCTGGAGCGCGACGTACCGGGCGAGGCCCTCGCGCTCGGAGAAGTCGAGGGAGGCCCGCAGGCGCTCGGGGCTGATGTTGGAGGCGGCGATGTGCCGCACCTTGCCGTCCTTCACCAGCTGGTCGAGGGCGGTGATGATCTCCTCGACCGGGACGGTCTCGTCGTCGAAGTGCGTGTAGTAGAGGTCGATGTGGTCGGTGCCGAGACGGCGCAGCGACGCCTCGGCCGCTCCCTTGATGGTGCCGGCGGACAGGCCCCGGTGCTCGGGGTGGGCGCCGACCTTGGTGGCGACGACGATGTCGGACCGGTTGGAGCGCGAGGCGAGCCACTTGCCGATGACGGTCTCCGACTCGCCGCCCTCGTTGCCCTCCACCCAGGCGGAGTACGCGTCGGCGGTGTCGATGAAGTTGCCGCCGGCCGCGGCGTACGCGTCCAGGACGGCGAAGGACTGGTCCTCGTCCGCCGTCCAGCCGAAGACGTTGCCGCCGAGTGCGAGGGGGAAGACCTGGAGGTCGGAGCTGCCGAGAGTGCGCGGAGAAGTCATGTGGAGGTTCAACGAGCCGGGGCGGGGCCGGTATTCCGCCGCGCGCCGGGACCGGGCCCGTACGGCCGCGGACAGACCGGCAGCCCTGACGTCGGGGGGTGTGCGTCAGGGCTGCCGGGGTAACGGGGCGGCGACGGAGGACGTCAGCCGCGGGGCCGGGAGGTCAGACGTTCAGGCCCTTGCTGTTCAGCCAGGCCAGCGGGTCCATCGCGCTGCCGCCGGCGGTGCGGACCTCCAGGTGGAGGTGGGTGCCGGTCACGTTTCCGGTGGCGCCCATGCGGCCGATGGTCTGGCCGGTGGTGACCTTCTGGCCGACGGAGACGTCGATCGAGGACTGGTGCGCGTACCAGATCTCCGTGCCGTCATCCAGCTGGAGGACGGTGCGGTAGCCGTAGGAACCGGACCAGCCGGCCGACGTGATGGTGCCGCTGTGCACGGCCTTGAGGGGCGCACCGGTGGAGCCGGCGAAGTCGAGGCCGGTGTGCTGGCCGGAGGACCACATCGCGCCGGACTGACCGTAGGTCGAGCTGATCGTGTACGAGGAGGTGGGGAGGGAGAAGCTGGCGGCGAGCTTGGCGAGCCGCTCGGCCTCCGCCTTCTTCTTCGCCGCTTCCTCCGCGGCCTTCTTCTTCGCGGCGGCCTCGGCCTCGGCCTCGTCCTGCTGCTTCTTGGCCTCGGCCGCCGCGGTCTCGGCCGCTGCCTTCTCGGCGGCGGCCTTGGCCTCGGCGTCGGCGCTGGCCTGCTGCTGCTCGGCCTGCTGGAGGATCCGGGCGCGCAGCGCCTCGCCGGCGTCGGCGCCCTGCTCGGCCTCGGCGGTGGTGAGGCCGGCGGTGGTGAGCGGCGCGGCGGCGGCGACCGGGGCGGCCTCGGCCTCGTCGGACATCAAAGACCCGACGCCGGGAAGGGACTTGGCGTCGGGGAGATTGTCCACGATGGAATCGGGAAGAGAGATGGAGACCGGCGCCTTGTCCTGGGCGGTGGCCATACCGCCGGCGCCGACGGCCGCTATGACACCGACTCCGAGGACGGTGGAGCTGCGGGCCAGACCGCGCTGCTTGGCCACGCGGTGCTTGCCGCGCACGGGGCGGATGGACTCCGCGGTGGGGTTCCACTCCCCCGTGGACCGCTCCGCGCCACCGTAGGTGTCGGCACTGAAGGGTGACACGGCCTCAGGGGCAGGCTTGTTGGACGCCACGTGGGCGCACTCCTTTCCTTCCTTCTCGCCTACCGGGTTAGCTGACGGGTTCGGAGCAGGAAGGTCTCCTACGGGCCCCTCCGTCTCTCACGAGACGCAGGCGTCCGATTCACCCCATGTAGGTGGTTCCCCGGTTCCCTTGCGGAATTCGGCGCTCGCGCGCGGTGCCGTCTCCGACGACGGCTGGGCGACCGCGCTGCGTTATCGAACGTTAATAGACAGACGGGCCCGATTCCAAGCTGTTCCTGTTGATCATTAACGAACAGGGCGGGGACGTACGGGTCACAAGCGGGCCGAATCGGGCGACTTGACCACGTCGCGACCACACCCCTTTTTCTGACGGTGTGTCAAATGTTATGCGGAGCGATGCGCTTCGACTACGCACCGTGTCATTGCCCCGTCATCGCCCGGGATCATCGCCCGGGGTCACCCCCAAGGGTTCAACTCCCGTCGTCGCCCGGCGTCATCGCCCGGCGTCGCCGCCCCGGCCCACGATCTTCACCGTCGTGCGGCGCACGGGCTGTCCCTCGGCCGGCCGGCCGACCGCGATGAGCGCCAGGTCGTCCGTGGTCCGCCCGCCGGTGTGCAGCCGTACGTCGTCCGTCAGCGCCGACAGCAACTCCTCCGGCCCCGGGAAGATCCGGCCGCGCAGCCGGGCCGCCGGATCGTAGAAGACCCCGCTCGGGTCCCGGGCCTCGGACAGGCCGTCCGTGAAGGCGAGGAGCGTCGCCCCGGCGGGCATCGCCCACTCGTCGGCCCGGTCCGGCCACACCCCCAGATCCATCCCCAGCGGCATGGCGGGCACCGAGGGCGCCAGCACCTCCAGGGCGCCGTCGGCGTGCAGCAGGATCGGCTCGGGGTGACCGCGGTTGACGAGCCGCAACGAGGCCGAACCGGGCGGGATCTCGGCCAGCACGGCGGTGATGAACCCCTCCATGGCGTCCAGCCCGTACCGCCGCGTCCCCTCCCGGGCCAGCGCCCGCTCCAGCCGCTGCGCGACACCCTCCAGCGAACGCTCCTGCTCGGCCGCCTCCCGGAACGCCCCGATGATCACCGCCACCGCCTCGACGGCGTCCAGCCCCTTGCCGCGCACGTCGCCGACGACCACGCGCACGCCGTACGGCGTGTCCGCGACGGCGTACAGGTCACCGCCCACGAACTCGTCCGCCTGCGCCGCCTCGTACCGCGCGGCCACCTGGAGCCCGCCGATCCGCTCGGCCGGGGTCGGCAGCACGGCCCGCATGGCGGTCTCCGCAACAGCGCGGGCCGAGGCCAGCTGCTCGTTGCCCCGCCGCACGACGCCGTTGATCACGAGGGCCAGCACCGAGCCCGTGAGGACGGTGATCATCTCGATGACCGGGACCACCTGGGTGGACGTCCCGTCGGAGAGCCGCATCGCGATGACGGAGAGGACCGCGGCGATTCCCGTACGGACGGTCCGGGACTTCGAGAAGAACGGCGCGGCGACCAGCGGGGCCGCGACGAACAGGGGCACCGCGGTGAAGTTGGGCGGAGCCAGCGAGTCGAACACCAGCCCGCCGATGATCAGGAGGGCGGGCAGCATCCGCACGAACCGCCCGGTGCGCCGCCCGTCGGACGTCAGCTGGCCCTCCCGGGACCCGAACACCACCCGGCCCACGGCGTCGAATCCCCCCGCCGTGCCGCTGCGTCGCTCGTCGGCCATCCCCACCTGTGCACTCCTGCCCGGTCCACCCACGGCTGCGGACGGTACCCCGCCCCGCCCAGGCTTCCCGGAGCCGCGCCGAGCGGCTGCTCCGCATCGGCCGAATAGGGGGAAGGCGGACGGCGGCCCGGCCTTCCGTGGTCAGTCGGAGAGCCGGTGCTGCGCGTATACCGTCAGTGCGTCCCGTACGAAGGCGGCGGTGCCGTCCCCGTAGCGATCGTAGTTCTTTCCGAAGCGCGGGTCGGCGACATACATCTCGCCGAGCCCGATCACGTACGACCGGCTGGGCTCCTTGGCCGAGGACAGCCAGGCGCAGTGCCGCCGCGCGAGCTCCTGCGCCTTCGGCCCGTCGGCGGCGAGCCCGGCCTCCGCGGCCCGCCCCCAGTCGCGCGCGATGGCCTCGTGCTCGTCCTGGAACGCCTTCTTCTCCCCGTCCCCGAGCGAACGCCACCAGCGGTCGCCCTCCTCGTACGCGTCCCGGCCCCAGCGCTCGGTGACCTCCCGCTCGTGGGCGGTGTGGTCGAAGCCGTCGAACACCTCATCGGCCATGAGTTCCATCCCCTCCTGGGTCTTGTGGAGCGTGGTCCGCACCGAGGCGATCTGCCGTCCGATGCGCGCCTGCTCCTGTTCGAGCAGCCGCAGGTGCGCCCGCAGCGCCACCGCCGTGTCCCGCTGCCCGGCGAGCACCTCCTTGATGGCGGGCAGCGAGAGACCGAGCTCCCGCAGCAGCAGGATGCGCTGGAGCCGGACGAGGGCGTCCTGGTCGTAGTAGCGGTAGCCGTTGCGCCCGATCCGGCTCGGCACGAGGAGGCCGAGGTCTCCGTAGTGCCGGAGCGTGCGGCTCGTGGTGCCGGCCCGTCTGGCGATTTCCTGAATGGACCACTCCATGCCGGAAACGCTAGATCTTTACGCTGCGTCAAGGTCAAGCCGGAACATCGCGGCCCGGGGAACGACCCGGGAAGCGGTCCGCGAAACACCTCGGGAAGCGGTCCGGAAGCGGTCCGCGGAACGACCTGGGAAGCGGTCCCGGAAACGACTCGGGCCCGGCACGCTGTGCGTGCCGGGCCCGGGCCTTCAGTAGCGGGGACAGGATTTGAACCTGCGACCTCTGGGTTATGAGCCCAGCGAGCTACCGAGCTGCTCCACCCCGCGTCGGTGAACACAACTCTACGGCATTCCCGGCACGCCTCTGACCAATATCGGCGGAGCCCCTCCCGGGCCGGGGTCCGGGGGCTGCTCCGCACGTGCACACCCCGTGGCTTTTGCCCCGTTCCGCATGAGATCTTTACGAAAGTCCGCGCCCGACCGGAGTGGCTGCGGCAGGCGGAGCGTCGACGGTGCTCGTGCCATCGGAGAAGAAGAGGGTGCTGTGGTGCAGGAAGGAACGGGCGCGATACGGGACGGCGGGCCGGGGCGAAGGCTGACGTGGCCGTGGTTCCTGGTGATCGTCGCCGTGTACGCGGGCATCATCCAGGGCCTGGGGCTGCTGACCGGCGTGGACACCGGCCACTCCGACAGCGCGTTCCCCACCTCCGCGTCCCTCGTGCGCAACGCGCTGATCCCGATCGGGGCGTCGATCGTCTTCGCCGCAACCGTCGTGACCTGGCTCGGCTGGTGGGGCGAGGTCCTGCGCTGCCGCGTGCCCGTTCGCCGCTGGGTTCGCTGGGTCCCGGCCTCCATGCTGGCCGTCTCCCTGCTCGGCCTGAACTACGGCCACCTCGGCGACCAGAGCGTCTCCCTGGTGGCCTGCCTGCTCCTGCTGGGACTGTTCGTCGGCGTCGGCGAGGAGCTCATGTTCCGGGGCATCGGCGTGCAGGTCTTCCGCCGCGCCGGGCTCAGCGAGGGAAAGGTCGCCCTCTTCTCCTCGCTCGTCTTCGGCCTCGTACACCTGAGCAACGCCATCGGGGCGGGAGCGCAGGCCGTCCTCCAGGCCCTCATCGTCTCCACGTCGGGCTACTTCTTCTACCTGTGCCTCCGCGTGGGCGGCGTCATCCTGCTGCCGATGCTCGTCCACGGGCTGTGGGACACCAGCCTGTTCTCCAACCTCGTCGGCGACGAGCCCCAGGCGTCCCCGGGCATGGCCCTCATCATCGTCCTCCAGGCCGTCCTGATCATCGTGCTGCTCGTCAGGCGCCGCTCCATCGAACCCGAGACGGCGGCGGTCCCCGCCTGAGCACCTACTCGGCGGCCGGGGCGTCGCCACCGGACCGGCGGACGCGCCCGAGGCCCTCGGGCCGGGAAGCCGACGAACACCCGTGGACGGCGAAACGCCCCGGACCGCTGCGGCGGTCCGGGGCGTTTCGCGTCGGGCGGACGGGACTTCCCCGCCCTGTGACCGGTAGGCCGTGTGGGACTCGAACCCACAACCAACGGATTAAAAGTCCGCTGCTCTGACCAATTGAGCTAACGGCCCCTGGGAGATCACTCCACGAGCATAGCCGTCCCCGGCCCGGCGGCCGAGGCGGTATCCGATTCGCGTCCCGGCACGGCGTCGCCGGACGCCGGGCCCGCGGCGGGTGGATCCGCCGGGGCCCGGCCGACGGCTAGAACAGCGAGAGGTAGCCCTTCCAGCCGGCGCTGAGCTTCTCGCGGGGGGCGAACAGCCCGTCGCCCCTGCCCTCGTACCGCCACAGCACCCCGGACTTGTCCCGGGCGAACAGGTCGTTCCTGCCGTCGCCCGTGATGTCGCCGACCGCCGCGATCGCGTTGTACTGGCCCCAGCCGGAGCCGATCCGCTGCTTGGCGGCCAGCTTGCCGGCGCCGGTGCCGGCGTACCGCCACAGCACCCCGGAGGAGTCGCGCGTCAGGACGTCCCCGATGCCGTCGCCCGTCAGGTCCCCGGCGCCGACGACCGTGAGGCCCTTCCAGCCCGTGCCGATCAGGACGCCGGCCTTGAGCCTGCCCGCCCGGTCCGACGCGTACAGGTAGAGGGAGCCGGTGGACTTCTGACGGGCCAGCACGTCGGCCACACCGTCCCCGTTGAGATCGCCGGGCGAGTAGAGGTCGTACGCCTTCCAGCCCGTCCCGATCTTCACCGGGTCGTGGAGGAACCCGTACTGACCGTCGTCGTCGCAGGTGCCGTCGAGCCGGTACAGGGCGCCGTCGCTGTTCACGACCAGGTAGTCGTTGCAGCGGTCGCCGAGCAGGTCGCCGGTGGGCACGATGCCGGTGGCGGGAGCGTCCAGGACGCCGAAGTAGCCGGTGTACGGGCCGACCGTTCCGGGAAGCTTGCCCCGCCGCATCCCCAGGCTCTTGTCCTCCACCACCACGAAGAGGTCGCCGAGGGCGTCCCGTCCGCCGAAGTCCCGCCAGGCGGGGGCCGCGTGGGCGAGCCTCACCTGGCCGGTCCGGCTCAGGGCCGCTCCATGGCCGTCGGCGGGCTGCGCCGTCAGCGCCCAGTCGTAGGCCCCGTTGACCACGAGCCGGCCGCCGCTGTCCCGGCCGTTCCAGTCGATCGTCAGGATGTCGCGGGCCTCGCCGCCGGTGAGCGTACGGACCGTCCTGCCGGTCCGCCGGTCGACGAGCCGCGCCTTCCAGGAGGCCACGGGCCGGGAGAGCCGGGCGCTGTAGGACCAGTGGCCGCTCTCGCCCGCGGGCGAGCTCACCGAGTGCTCGTCATGGACCCACAGCGACTGCGCCGGCACCCCGGTCGGCACCACGTGCACCCGCTGTCCGGCGTCCACGTACGCGAGGTGCCCGCCGCGCTTGTCGACCGTCCACGCCACGCGCCGCTGGGCGTTCGCGGTCGCCGGCAGGTCGCCGACGACCCGCTCCGGGGCCGTGCCCGTGCCGATACCGGTCACCAGGTCGGTCAGGACCAGCGTGCCCGCGGCCTTGTCGTGACGCACCAGGTAGCCGTCGCCGAGCAGCGCCTCGTCGGCGGGGACGGTCAGCGACTTCTTCGTCGTCCGGTCGTACACCCCGGCCGGGCCCGCCGCACCGCACGACCAGTAGAGCCAGCGGCCCAGCGCCTGGAGTTCGCTCGGTGCGCAGCCGGTGCCCAGGTCGACGGTCTGCCCCGTGCGGCCGGTCTTCAGGACCGTCTCGGTCACGGTGCCCGGCTTCTCCCCCGCGCTCCACAGCGTCTGCTCCCACAGGGCGGACGCGACCGGCTTGCGGGTGAGGATCTTCTCCGGTCCGTACGCCCGGTAGACGGTCTGTACGCCCGCCGCCCTGTTCGTGTAGACGGCGTACTCGCCGTCGGCGTCCGTGAGGGTTCCGCCGGACGCGCCGGTGATGAAGCTGTTGCCCTCGGAGGAGCGCACCTCGTCGCCGGAGGTCCCTGCCCGCCGGGCGAGGAAGGTGACACCCCCGTCGAGGGCGCCGAACAGCGCGTGGCAGTCGGGGTCCTCCGGCCCGCACGCGGTGTCGAACGTGATCCGGGCCGGGACCTGCGGTCCGTAGGTCGGCGTCCCCGACAGGGTCAGGGTGCGCACCGTGCCCCTGCGGACGTTCGAGAGCCGGCTGTCCGCGACGGTGAGCCGCCCGCCGGACAGACCGATGCCCTGGACCTTCTCCGGCAGCGGGGCGAGGTCGATCACCCGCTCCGGCACGGGAACGCCGCCCGGGCCCTCGGTGATCCGGTGAGCGCCCCACTCCCGGTCGCCCGCCTGGCCGGACACCCCGCCGACGACGATCGCGGAGCCGTCCTCGGCCGCGGCGATGTCCTGCCGGGAGGCCTTCAGCAGCACGCGGGGCGCTCCGCCGTCGAGCGGTGTGGCCATGAGGGGGCTGGTGTTGCCCCGGTTGTGGATCAGCCAGTCGCCGACGACGCGCAGGGAGGAGAAGTAGCGGTCGGCGGGCGGCACCGAGGTGATCGTCCTCGGGGCGCCGCCGATGTCGGACCGGGGCAGCACCCCGATGGTCGTCCCGGTGCCCACCGTGTAGAAGAGGAGGTGCCGGGGGGAGAGGACGAACGCGTTCCCGGAGGCCTTGACGCCCGCGCCGAGCCGCTGGTCGACCCGTGCGCCCGCCACGTCGACGAGTGCCAGGGTGGCGGCGCCGCCGGTGACGTAGCGCAGGGCCACCGAGGTGCTGTCCCCGGCCACGGCCGAGTCGGCGTGGAGCAGGCGGGTGTCTGCCGGAAGTCCCTGGACCGTGCGGTCGCGTACGGTTCCGTCCTCGCGCACGTCCAGCAGGTGCGCCTCGTCCGCCGCGCGGGGCGTGTCCTCCGTGGCGTCCGGCGCGATCCTGACCGCGACGACCGTACGGCCGAAGACTCCGGAGAACAGCAGTCCGTCCGGGAGCGTGAGGGTGCGGGTGGTGCCGGCCGCCATGTCCCGCAGCTCGAAGGTGTTCCCCCGCTGGTAGACGATCGTGTCCGTGCCGGTGCCGTGCACCTTGTCGATCGGTGCGGTTCCGGACGGGCCGGCGGGGAAGGTCCGGCCGTCGGCGAGACGGGTCCAGACGTAGCCGCTCGGTGGGCCGGACACCCGGTGGAAGATGCCGGTCGTACCGGTCCCGTCGGCGCCGCGCTGCCGGCCGGCGGCCGCGAAGTTGAACGGCTGCACGGTCTGTTCCATCGCGGCCGGGATGATCACCGGGTCCGCCGCCGAGGCGGCGGGCGCCGCGAGGGCCGCCGGGACGTTCGCGGGAGCCGGGGTCACGGCCGCGGCCGCCGGCCCCAGCCCCGCGGTCACCGACAGGACGAGTGCTGCGGCGACGACGCCGTTCGTGAGGGCACGCTGAGCCACTCGGGTTCCTCCCCGTGGAAAACAGTGGGCGCGGGGGGACGCGATCTCTCGGCGACGGCCGGCGGAGTCCGGAGCGGAAGGTCCCGGGCTCGACTCCCCGGCGGTGCCCCCCACACGAGTGTGCGGATCTTAACAGGATCTCCACACCACGGGAACGCACGTCGAACGCGGTGGACCCGGGTCCGGCCCCGGAACAGCAACAGGGCCCGTACGTCACCGAGTCGGTTCGGTGGCGTACGGGCCCTGCCGGTCTGTCAGGCGGACCTGCTCGGCCGGTTCACGGCCGGGCGGGGGTCAGCCGTTGCGCTTCCAGCGCGGCTTGTCGTCGCGGCGGCCGAACGAGCCGGTGTTGGTACCGGTGTTGGCGCCGCGGTGGTCGTCACGACGGCCGGTCGGACGGTCGCTGCCGCCCGAGCGGAAGCCACCCGAGGGGCGGTCGTCGCGACGGTCGCGGTTGAACGGGCGGTCGCTGCCGCCGGAGCGGAAGCCACCGGAGGGGCGGTCGTCACGACGGTCGCGGTTGAACGACGGACGGTCGTTGTCACGACGCTCGAAGGAACGGCCGCCACGGTCGTCACGGCGGTCGCCACCGGAGCGGAAACCACCCGACGGGCGGTCGTCACGACGGTCGCGGTTGAACGAGGGGCGGTCGTCGCGGCGCTCGAAGGAACGGCCGCCACGGTCGTCACGACGGTCGCCACCGGAGCGGAAACCACCCGACGGGCGCTCGTCACGACGGTCACGGAACGACGGACGGTCGTTGTCACGACGCTCGAAGGAACGGCCACCACGGTCGTCACGACGGTCGCCACCGGAGCGGAAACCACCCGACGGGCGCTCGTCACGACGGTCGTTGCCGCGGTAGCCGCCACGGTCGCCACCGCGGTTGTCGCGGCGCTCGTAGTTGCCCCGCTCGTCGCGGCGCTGCTCGTCGCGGGCGGCCGGCTGCTCGGGGACGGAGATGGCGGCCACCAGGGCGGCCTCCGCCTCGGCGGTGACCTCGGCCACCGCGGCCTCGGGGTCGTCGCCCCGCTCGCGGGCGGCGCGGGCGACCAAGCGGTCGGCCTCCTCGCGCAGCTCGACGGCGCGGCGCTGGACGCGCTCCAGCTGCTTCGTCAGGTCGGCGGCCTCGCGCTCGGCCTGCTTGGCGGCGTTGTTCGCGGAGTCGGCCTGGACCTCGGTGAGCGAACGGGCGCCGGTGATCTCGGCGACCTCCGGCTCGAAGACGCCCGCGCCCTGGACGATGTGGCGCGAGGCGTCGACGCCCGCGTCCTCCATCAGGCGGAAGATCTGACGGCGCTGGTGCGGGAGCGCCAGCGAGACGACGACACCGGACTTGCCGGCACGGGCGGTGCGGCCCGAGCGGTGCAGGTAGTCCTTGTGGTCACCGGCCGGGTCCACGTTGAGGACCAGGTCGATGCCGTCGACGTGGATACCGCGGGCGGCGACGTCGGTCGCGACGAGCGCGTTGACGTACCCCTTCTTGAAGTCCTCCAGGACCCGCGTACGGGCGCCCTGGGTCATGCCGCCGTGCAGCGCGTCGGCCTTCACGCCCGACTCGATGAGCTGCTCGGCGATGCGGTCCGCGCCCAGCTGGGTGCGGACGAAGATGATGGTGCGGCCCTTGCGGGCGGCGATGGCGGCGGTGACCGGCGCCTTGTCCTTCGGCTTCACGACGAGGACGTGGTGCGACATGGTCGTGACGTTGCCCTGGGCGCTGTCGACCTCGTGCGTCACCGGGTTGGAGAGGTAGCGCTTGACCAGCGTGCCGATCTCGTTCTCCATGGTGGCGGAGAAGAGCATCCGCTGACCGCCGGCCGGGACCTGGTCGAGCAGCTCGGTGACCTCGGGCAGGAAGCCCAGGTCCGACATCTGGTCGGCCTCGTCGAGGACGGCGACCTGGACGTCCTCCAGGGAGCAGGCGCCGCGGTTGATGATGTCGCGCAGCCGGCCCGGGGTGGCGACGAGGACGTCGACGCCGCGCTCCAGGGCGTAGATCTGGTTGCCCATCGACGTACCGCCGCAGACGACCTTCATCTTGAGGCCGAGCACGTCGCCGTACGGCTGGAGGGCGTCCGCGACCTGCATCGCGAGCTCACGGGTCGGGGTGAGGATGACGGCGCGGGGCTTCTTCTTCTCGGTGCGGCCACCGGCCAGGGCGGCCAGGGTGGGCAGACCGAAGGAGAGGGTCTTGCCGGAGCCCGTACGGCCGCGGCCGAGGATGTCCTTGCCGGCCAGGGCGTCCGGGATGGTCGCCGCCTGGATCGGGAAGGGGGTGGTGACGCCGTTCTGCGCGAGCTTGCGGACGATGCCCTCGGGCAGGCCCAGGTCGCCGAAGGTGACGGTCGGCTCGGCGGGGGTCTCGTCGGCCTCGTCGGCCTCGTCCGCGATCTCCTCGGCGGCGGGGGCGTCGGCCTGTGCGTCGGCGACGAAGTCCGCGACGGACTTCTCGGCGCCGGCGGTCTTCTCGGCGGCCGGGGCGGTCGCACCGGCGGGGGCCTCGGTCACGGCGGCCTCGACGAGCTCGGCGAGCTCGGCGCTGTCGACGTTCTCGGGCATGACGGTGCGGTCAGAACTGGAAATTGACATGCGAAATGCGAAACCTTCCGGAGTCTCGGCACGCGCCCATAACTCCGTGATTCGCAATTTCGACCGCCTCAATGCGGTCCAGCCACGGCAAGGGAGAGTACGCGCCACACGGCGCTCTTCTGTGTCGGCGCCGGGCAATGGGATCAAACGATCTACCACCATACGCACTCTCACCCACATCGCGCAAACCGGCCCCCCGGGAACCCCGGCTAGACCGGCCCCACCTGCGGCGATGCCCGCGGGGTCCGCAACGGCCCGGCAGCCTCCGGTCCGCTCATCGCATGAGCGCGCAGCTGCGCGGCGGGCGACGCGGAGGGAGCCGGCTCCGGCGGCTCGGTGGGCTCCGGCTCGGGCTCCGGGTCCGGGGCCGGCGTCGGCGGCGCCGGCGGCTCCGGGGTGGCCGGCGGCGGCTCTCCCGGTCCCGGCGTCGAGGGCGTCGGCGAGGGCGGGGGACCGCCCCGGGTGGGCCGCGGCGCGGCCGGTTCGGGGCGCGGGTCCTCGGGGGCGGCCGACGGCGCGGTGCCGGAGGCGGCCGGGCTCGGGCTGCCACCGGGGGCGGCCCGGTCCGAGTGGGGGTGGGCGCCCCCGGCCCGCCCGCCGGTCCGCCCGGAGCCGGGAACCGTGTCCCCGGCCGGATCGGCGGCGGAGCCCTTCGGACCGGCGGACCGCGAGGGGCCCGGCGCTCCGGCGTCGTCCTCGCCGACGCTCATACAGCCGGTGGACGCGGCGATCGTCAGCGCGGTGACGGCTGCCCAGCGGACTGGGGCGGACAACTGGCGCACGAGGGGCACCTCCGGGGCGAGGGGGCGGCGGGCGGGGGCGCGGGGCGGGAGCGGAGAGCCCGGCGCCGGGGCGGAGCGGGAAGCGGGAGCGGGCGGTACGGCGTCGCACTGTGCCCAACTCCCCCGACCCCGCCGGAGACACGCCCGAAACCCCGCCCGCCCGCGCTACCCCCCGAACCCGCCCGTCAGCTCCGCCCCCAGGAACACCGCGCCCAGACCCGTCAGCAGCGATGCCAGGACGTTGGCCCCGGCGAGGAGCGTCCGGCCCGTCTCGGCCAGGCGGAGGGTCTCGTACGAGAACGTCGAGTACGTCGTCAGCGCCCCGCACAGGCCCGTCGCCAGCAGGGCGTGCGCCGGGGAGGACACCGCGACGCCGGTCAGCAGACCGAGCAGCAGACTGCCCGCCGCGTTCGCGGTGAAGGTGCCCCACGGGAAGACGTACGGGACGCCCGTCCCCTGGTGCGCCTGCACCGCGCGGTCCGTCAGATAGCGCAGCGGCGCGCCCACCGCCCCGCCGATCGCCACCAGCAGCCAGTTCACGCGACGCGCCCCTCGCCACCGGAACCCCCGGGACCCCGGTCCAGCCAGGCCCTCGTCCCCGCCGCCGCCGCCCACACCGCCCCGAGCGCGGCCACCGCCGTCGCCGCCGCGTACGCCATGGCGGTCAGGGCCTCCCGGCGTACGAGGAGGTCCGAGACGCCGGCCGCGTACGTCGAGAAGGTCGTGAAGCCGCCGAGCACGCCCACACCGAGGAAGGGCCGCACCAGGGGGTGGGTCACCCGGCCCCGCTCGACGGTCAGGACCATCAGGACGCCGATGAGCGCGCAGCCGGCCGCGTTGACGACGAACACCGTCCACGGGAAGCCGCCCCCGGGCGTCGGCCACAGCACCAGGGCCCCGTAGCGGGCGAGCGCGCCGAGCGCGCCGCCGGCCGCGACCGCCGCCAGCACCCGGCCCTGCGGGGCGGCGGGCGGACCGGGCTCCGGCAGCTCCTGCGGCTCCTGCTCGCTCACCCGTAGCCCAGGGCGTGCAGCCGCTCGTCGTCGATGCCGAAGTGGTGGGCGATCTCGTGGACCACCGTGATCTCGGTCTCCGCGACGACGTCCTCCTGGGTCTCGCACATCCGCAGGGTCGGGCCCCGGTAGATGGTGATCCGGTCCGGCAGCACCCCGGCGTACCACTCGCCCCGGTCGGTGAGGGGGGTGCCCTCGTAGAGCCCGAGCAGATCGGGGTCGCCGGGCTCCGGCTCGTCCTCGACGAACACCGCCACGTTGTCCATCAGCCGTGTCAGCTCCGGCGGGATCCGGTCCAGAGCCTGGCTCACCAGCTCCTCGAACTGTTCGCGCGTCATCTCCAGCACCCGGCCATTGTCCCGTACGGGGGCGGAGTGCGGGCAGATGGCGGCCGCCCCGGACTCATGACCGGGCAGGACGCCCGGCATGGCGGAGGCCGTACCGGGGCATACGGGCCCAATGGTCCGCGTCCCCTTCCGTGCCGCAGCCGACCGCGTCCGGCACCGCATCAGCCAGCTCACCGGCCCGAAGTCCCGGGGCCGCGACACCGCCGGCGCCCGGCCCGCCACCCCCGCGCGCACCGGCGCGGCGACCCCCGGCGACCTGACGGGCCCCGTCCGCCGCCCGTACCTGCGCGCCCTCGGCATGTTCGCCGTCGTCGTGCTGGGGGCCTGGCTGGGACTGCTCGCCGTGGGCTCCATCCGTACTCCGGTCGGCCCCATGGACACCAACATGACGCTCCGCCCCTCCCTGACCGGCGGCAGCAAGATCAACGTGTCCCCGCTCGGCGCCCTGGAGCTGGACTCGCACAGCGCGCCGCTCCGGCTCGACGTGGACGTGGACCGGCTCGACCCCGAACGCTCCCAGGCCCTGGTCGACCGGCCGGAACGGTTCTCCAACCTCCAGGACGAGGTCACCCGGGACGTCGCCGCCGGCACCCGGGAGCTGGCCGTGCGCTCCTGCGTCGCCGTCGTCTCCGGCGCGACCGCGCTCGGCCTCGTCGTCTACCGCCGCCCCCGCCGGGCCCTGGCCGCCGGCGGGCTCGCCCTGACCCTGCTGGCCGCGTCCGCCGTCAGCGCGTACGCCACCTGGAACCCGAAGTCCGTCCTGGAGCCCAAGTTCTCCGGGCTGCTCTCCAGCGCCCCGTCCCTGGTCGGCGACGCCCGCTCCATCGTCACCGAGTTCGACATCTACCAGCAGGAACTGGCCCGCCTGGTCACCAACGTCACCAAGCTGTACGACGCGACCTCCACGCTCCCCGTCTACCAGCCCGACCCGGGCACGATCCGGGTCCTGCACGTCTCCGACATCCACCTCAACCCGGCGGCCTGGCACATCATCGCCTCGCTCGTGGAGCAGTACGAGATCGACGTCATCGTCGACTCCGGCGACACGATGGACCACGGCTCCGCCCCCGAGAACGGCTTCCTCGACCCGATCCGCGACCTCGGCGCGCCCTACGTCTGGGTGCGCGGCAACCACGACTCCCCCATCACCCAGGCCTATCTGAAGAAGTTCGAGAACGTGAGCGTCCTCGACGACGGCGGCGCGGTGAACGTCGGCGGGCTGCGGATCGCCGGCACCGGCGACGCCTCCTTCACCCCGGACCGGACCGGCCCCGGCGGTAACAAGGAGGCCGCCCGGCTGGAGGGCATGCGGCTGGCCTCCGCGCTGCGCGACCAGGAGCGCGCGGGCACCCCGGTCGACATCGCCGTCGCCCACGACCCGAACACCGCCCGGGAGACCGACGGCACCGTCCCGCTGGTGCTGTCGGGCCACCTCCACCGCCGGATCAACGAGCAGCTGAAGCTCGGCACCCGGCTGAAGGTCGAGGGCTCCACGGGCGGCGGCGGGCTGCGCGCCGTGCAGAACGAGAAGCCGGAGAAGGTGCACGCCTCGGTGCTCTACATGGACCGCTCCACCCGCCGGCTCCAGGCCTGGGACGAGATCACGCTGGGCGGTCTCGGACTGACGACGGCCGAGGTCAGCCGCCATCTCCCGGAGGAGAACCTGAAGAAGGACGGCCCGGTCTCCCCCACCCCGTCCCCGTCCTCCCCGACCTCCGGCGCCCGCTCGCCGGAGCGCCCCACCCCCTCGCCGTAAACCGTTTTGGCGATAGCTCCACCCATCCCATATGCTTCTCACGTCCCCGACGCGCTGCAAAGCGAACAGGCGGGCCAATAGCCCTCATCGTCTAGTGGCCCAGGACGCCGCCCTTTCAAGGCGGTAGCACGGGTTCGAATCCCGTTGGGGGCACGTTTCACCCTGTGCGAGACTTGTTTCGCACATTGCTTGGTCCTGTGGAGCAGTTTGGAGTGCTCGCCACCCTGTCAAGGTGGAGGCCGCGGGTTCAAATCCCGTCAGGACCGCTGCAGCCCCAGCGGCTGCGTGGCTGGGTAGCTCAGTTGGTACGAGCGATCGCCTGAAAAGCGATAGGTCGCCGGTTCGATCCCGGCCCCAGCCACCACGGAAGCGCCCCGGACGAAGTCTTCGTCCGGGGCGCTTCTCGTTGCACGCGCCTCCGCGAAGCCCGCCCGCGCGCCGGGCCCGGTGACGCGTTGTCACCGGGCCCGGTGCCGTCGGTCGCGGGATCGGCTCACGCCTTCCCGGCCGCTCCGGCCTTCCCTGTCTCTCCGGTCTCTGCGGTCTCTGTGGTCTCTGCGGTCTCCCCTGTCTTTCCGGTCTGCCCGGCCTCCTCGGTCGGCTCCGCCGGTACGTCCGGGTCGCGCCGGCGCAGCGCCCGGGCGCCCAGGACCAGCAGCACCACCAGCACCACCGCACCCAGCAGCACCCCGTCCGGCACCCGCTCGCCCAGGCTCCGCGCCCACTGCTCGACCTCGAACGACGCGTCGACCCCCAGCAGACCGGGCAGCGCGGTCGTCCCGTCGTAGACGAGGAACAGCACGCCGAGCCCGATGAAGAACAGCCCCGACAGCAACGACGTGGTGTGCAGCTCGAACCGGCCGAGCCGGACGGCACGGCCACGCAGCCAGACCCGGCGGCCGAGGTCGAAGCGTTCCCAGAGCAGCGCGAGGACAAAGAGCGGGACGGCCATCCCGAGCGCGTAGACCGCCAGCAGCAGCCCGCCGTAGACCGGGCTGCCGCTGACCGCCGCGACGGTCAGGACGCTGCCGAGGATCGGGCCCGCGCAGAACCCCGCCAGGCCGTAGACCGCGCCCAGGGCGTAAACGGAGAACGCCGTGGTGGGGCGGATCCGGCCGCTGAGGGCCGCGATCCGCCGGGACGCGAAGCCGAGACCGACGATCTGCGCGACGCCGAGCACGATGATCAGCCAGCCCGCTCCCGTGACGAGGGCGTCCCGGTGGCCGTAGAACAGCCGTCCCGCGTAACTGCCGGCCGCGCCGAGCGGGACGAGGGTGGTGGCGAGCCCGGCGTAGAAGATGCCCGTGCGGGCCAGCAGCCGGGAGGCGGAGTCGATGGAGTACGCGAAGAACGCCGGGAGCAGCAGCGCGCTGCACGGGCTGACCAGCGCGAGCAGCCCGCCGAGGAAGGCCGCGAAGTAGCCGATGTCCGCCGTCACTTGGCGGGCTCCCCGGCCTCGTCGCCCGCGCTGCCGGTGGCCTTCGCCTGCTCGGCGGCGGCCTCGATGGCCTGCCTGAACGTCTCGTCCGGCTGCGCTCCCGCGATCGGGCGGCCGTTGATCAGGAACGACGGGGTGGACGTCGCGCCGATCCCGTACGCCTGCTCCTGGTCCTTCTTGACCGCCGCACGGGCCGCGTCGCCGTCGAGGTCCTTCATGAACCGGTCCAGGTCCTTCACCCCGGCCTCCTCGGCGAGCGCCTTGACCCGGTCCTTGCCAAATCCCTTCTCCTTCGCCCCCTCGGCGTAGGCGGCCCCGTGGAACTCCCAGAAGCGGTTCTGCTGCCCGGCGGCCCAGGCGCCGCGCGCGGCGTTCTCGGACTCCTCTCCGAAGATCGGGAAGTTGCGCCACTCGATGCGCAGCGTGCCGTCCTTCACGTACTGCTCGATCAGCTCCGGCTCGGTGTCCCGGGCGAACTTGCCGCAGTAGCCGCACTTGAAGTCGGCGTACTCGATGAGCACGACCGGGGCGTCGGCGCGGCCGACGGCCAGCTTGTCGTCCGCGTCCCGGCGGGCGAGCTTCGCCAGCTCCGGGTAGACGCCCTCGTTCGGGTCGGCGGAGACCTCGGCGGCCGGGGCGGAGGAGGTGTCCGGGGCGGTGTCGTCGGGAGCGGTCGCCCGGTAGGAGGCGAAGCCGAGGAGGCCGGCGGCCACGACGGTGACGGCGCCGTAGACCAGGGGCTTGCGGGAGGAGGACTTCGTACGCGGGGAGGTGGGCTTCTTGGGCGTGGGCATGCGGCACTCCGGGCTGGTGGTGCGGGCGGGAGAGGGGGCGGGCGCGGATCGGGCGGGCGCGCCGGCCTAGACCCGCAGCACGGAGAGTTCCACGGGGGTCGGGGTGTACGGGGCCGGAGTGCGGGCCGGAGCCCCCGGTGCCGGCTCGGCCGGCAGCGCGCCCGCGGCTGCGGGCAGCCCCCACGGGGCGAGGCCGGGCGCCTGGTCGTGCGCGGAGCGGGCGCGGGAGGGGACGGCGGGCTCGCCGTCGTGGTCGCGGAGCATTCCGCAGCCGGGGACCGGGGCTCCCGTGCCGGGGGCCTCGGCCACCGGGCCGGGCGCGGTGTCGCGCGCTCCGGTGGTCCCCGGCGCGGAAGCGGAAGGCACAGCGGCCACGGGCGCCGGGGTGGAGGGAGCCGGGACGAGGGACGCCCGAACGGGGGGCGCCGCAGTCCCGGGCGCTGCCGCCGGGAGCGCCGCCGCCGGTCCGCACAGCAGTCCCACGACGACCGCGAGCAGCGCCGTCAGGCTCCACCACTGCGTACGGGACACGGGACCGGGCCTTTCCCCCTGGGAGCGGGGCTGAGCATGCGACTGCCCGAAATGGTACGTGCCGCGTGACGCAGCCCGCGCGAAATGAGGTCGCCACTCCGTGCGCCCGGGTGAGATCCTGGGGGCCGTATGTCTACTTCCTTCGCCGATCTCCAGTCCCAGCTCGGACAGCTCTCGCTCCGTGACGCGAACCGGCTCGGCCGGCGCCTCGAAGGAGCGCGCCGCATCCGCAAGCCCGAGGCCCGCCAGTCCGTGCTGGACGAGATCGCGGCCGAGGCGGGCAGGGCGGCCGAACGGCTCGCGGCGCGCGCGGCCCGGCTGCCGGCCCTGTCCTACCCGGACGAGCTGCCCGTCAGCCAGAAGAAGGACGAGATCCTGGAGGCGATACGCGACCACCAGGTCGTGATCGTCGCCGGGGAGACCGGCTCCGGCAAGACCACGCAGATCCCCAAGATCTGTATGGAGCTGGGGCGCGGCGTCCGGGGCATGATCGGGCACACCCAGCCCCGCCGCATCGCCGCCCGCACGGTCGCGGAGCGCGTCGCGGACGAGCTGAAGACTCCGCTGGGCGAGACGGTCGGCTGGAAGGTCCGCTTCACCGATCAGGTGAACCCGGAGTCGACGTATCTGAAGCTGATGACGGACGGCATCCTGCTCGCCGAGATCCAGACGGACCGCGAGCTGCTGGCGTACGACACGATCATCATCGACGAGGCCCACGAGCGGTCCCTCAACATCGACTTCCTGCTCGGTTATCTGGCCCGGCTGCTGCCGAGGCGTCCGGATCTGAAGGTCGTCATCACCTCGGCGACCATCGACCCCGAGCGGTTCGCACGCCACTTCGGCGAGGCCCCGATCGTGGAGGTCAGCGGGCGTACGTACCCGGTGGAGGTCAGGTATCGCCCGCTCCTGGAAGAGGACAGCGAGGACTCCGACCGGGACCAGATCACCGCGATCTGCGACGCCGTCGACGAGCTGGGCCACGAGGCCCCCGGCGACGTGCTGGTCTTCCTCTCCGGCGAGCGGGAGATCCGGGACACGGCCGACGCGCTGAACAAGCGGAACCTCAGGCACACCGAGGTGCTCCCCCTCTACGCGCGCCTCTCGCACGCCGAGCAGCACCGCGTCTTCCAACGCCACACGGGACGCCGCATCGTGCTGGCGACCAACGTCGCCGAGACCTCGCTGACGGTCCCCGGCATCAAGTACGTGATCGACCCGGGCAACGCCCGGATCTCCCGCTACAGCCACCGCACCAAGGTCCAGCGGCTGCCGATCGAGCGGATCTCCCAGGCCAGCGCCAACCAGCGCAAGGGCCGCTGCGGCCGTACGTCGGACGGCATCTGCATCCGGCTGTACTCCGAGGACGACTTCGTCACCCGGCCGGAGTTCACCGACCCCGAGATCCTGCGGACCAACCTGGCCTCCGTCATCCTCCAGATGACCGCCGCCGGGCTCGGCGACATCGAGAAGTTCCCCTTCATCGACCCGCCGGACCACCGCAACATCCGCGACGGCGTCCAGCTCCTCCAGGAGCTGGGGGCCCTGGACCCGGCCGAGAAGGACCCGAAGAAGCGGCTCACCCCGCTCGGCCGCAAGCTCTCCCAGCTGCCCGTCGACCCGCGCCTGGCCCGCATGGTCATCGAGGCCGACAGGAACGGCTGCGCCCGCGAGGTCATGGTCATCGCCGCCGCGCTCTCCATCCAGGACCCGCGCGAGCGGCCCGCGGAGAAGCAGACCCAGGCCGACCAGAACCACGCCCGGTTCAAGGACGAGACGTCCGACTTCCTGGCGTACCTGAACCTCTGGGCGTACGTCCGCGAGCAGCAGAAGGAGCGCGGCTCGTCCTCGTTCCGCCGGATGTGCAAACAGGAGTATCTGAACTTCCTGCGGATCCGCGAATGGCAGGACATCTACGCGCAGCTGCGTACGGTCGCCAAGCAGATGGGCATCACCGTCGAGGAGCCCAGGGCGGAGGCGTCCATCCCCGAACAGGCGGTGCACACCTCGCTGCTGGCCGGGCTGCTGTCGCACATCGGGCTGAAGGACACCGAGAAGAACGAGTACCTGGGCGCGCGCAGCGCCAAGTTCGCGATCTTCCCCGGCTCGGCGCTGTTCAAGAAGCAGCCCCGGTTCCTGATGTCGGCGGAGCTGGTGGAGACCTCCCGGCTCTGGGCGCGGGTCAACGCCAAGGTCGAGCCCGAGTGGATCGAGCCGCTGGCCGGGCACCTGCTGAAGCGCACCTACAGCGAACCGCACTGGGAGAAGGACCAGGCGGCGGTGATGGCGTACGAGCGGGTCACGCTCTACGGCGTGCCGATCGTCGCCCAGCGCAAGGTCAATTTCGGACGTATCGACCCGGAGGCTTCGCGGGATCTGTTCATCCGCAACGCCCTGGTCGAGGGCGACTGGCGCACCCACCACCAGTTCTTCCACGACAACCGCAAACTCCTCGGCGAGGTCGAGGAGCTGGAGCACCGTGCCCGCCGCCGCGACATCCTCGTGGACGACGAGACCCTGTTCGACTTCTACGACCAGCGGATTCCCGAGCACGTCGTGTCCGGGGCGCACTTCGACTCCTGGTGGAAGAACAAGAAGCGCGAGGAGCCGGACGCGCTCGACTTCGAGCGCTCCATGCTCATCAACGAGAAGGCCGGCGCCGTCACCAAGGACGACTACCCGGACTCCTGGCGGCAGGGGAAGCTCAAGTTCAAGGTGACGTACCAGTTCGAGCCCGGCGCGGACGCGGACGGCGTGACCGTCCACGTCCCGCTCCAGGTGCTCAACCAGGTCACGTCCGAGGGCTTCGACTGGCAGATCCCGGGGCTGCGCGAGGAGGTCGTCACCGAGCTGATCCGCTCGCTGCCGAAGCCGATCCGCCGGCACTACGTCCCCGCCCCGAACTACGCGGACAAGTTCCTCGACCGGGCCGTCCCGCTCCAGGAGCCGCTGCCGGTGACCCTGGCGCGCGAGCTCCAGCGGATGGTCGGGGTCCCGGTCACGGCGGACGACTTCGACCTCTCGCGGGTCCCGGACCACCTCAAGATCACGTTCCGGATCGTCGACGAGCGGCGGCGGAAGGTCGCCGAGGACAAGGACCTGGAGGCGCTGAAGCTCAGGCTGCGCCCGAAGGCCCGCCAGGCGCTCTCCAAGGCCGCCGCGGCGACCGCGGGGCCCTCGGGCGAGTCCATCGAGCGCTCGGGCCTCACCGACTGGACGATCGGGACGCTGAACAAGGTCTTCGAGACCCGGCGGGCGGGCCAGCCGGTCAAGGCGTATCCGGCCCTGGTCGACCAGGGCGAGAGCGTGGCGGTGCGCCTCTTCGACACCGAGGCCGAGCAGCAGCAGGCGATGTGGCGCGGGACCCGGCGGCTGATCATGCTGAACATCCCGGTGAACCCGGCGAAGTTCGCCTCGGACCGGCTGAGCAACCAGCAGAAGCTGGCGCTGTCCCGCAATCCGCACGGCTCGGTGCAGGCCCTCTTCGAGGACTGCGCCACCGCCGCCGCCGACCGGCTGATCGCCGCGCACGGCGGTCCCGCGTGGGACGAGAAGGCGTTCCGGACGCTGTACGACAAGGTGCGCGCGGACCTGGTGGACCTCACCGTCCGCACGATCGACCAGGTGCAGCAGATCCTGGCCGCGTGGCAGGCCTGCGAGCGCCGGCTGAAGTCGACGAACAGCCTGACGCTGGTGGCCAACGTCACGGACGTGCGGGAACAGCTGGCCCGTCTCGTACCGCCCGGTTTCGTTACGGCCACCGGGCTGCGCCGGCTGCCGGACCTGATGCGCTATCTCGTGGCGGCCGACCGGCGGCTCCAGCAGATGCCGACGGCCGTCCAGCGGGACACCACGCGGATGGAGAAGGTCCACGAGATGCAGGACGAGTACGCCTGGCTGCTCGAACAGTTCCCGCGCGGCAGGCCGGTGCCGCAGGAGGTGCTGGACGTCCGCTGGATGATCGAGGAGCTGCGGGTCAGCTACTTCGCCCACGCGCTGGGCACCGCGTTCCCCGTCTCGGACAAGCGGATCGTGAAGGCGATCGACGCGCTGGCGCCCTGACGCGGAGGCTCCGGCGGGGGCGCGGGAGACGGTGACGGAGTCACCACCAGGAGTGAAGTCGACCTGGGCCTCCCACCTCCTGTACAGTCTGGTTTCGCAGCAAGCCGCAAGGCAAGCGGCGAAAACCTGGTCCTGTGGAGCAGTTTGGAGTGCTCGCCACCCTGTCAAGGTGGAGGCCGCGGGTTCAAATCCCGTCAGGACCGCAGTAGGAGAAAGCCCGGATCGTTTCGATCCGGGCTTTCTCGCGTCCTGCCCCGCGTCTTGACGGCTCCGGCCGCCGGGGGTACCCCGGAGAAGCAGAGGCTGGCCCTGCTTCTCGGCGTTCCTCGGCGCTTCACACGGCGGGGGACGGCCGGGCTCACCGGGAGGTGGCTCGTATGTCCGCGTCCACAGCACGACATGAGACCCGCGCGCTGCTGCGCGCCCACCTGGCGGCCGCTTCCGCCTTTCGCCACCTCACCCGGCACTGCGCGGTCTGCCACCGCCTCCTGCGGCTCGCCATGGAGCCCGGGGGCGACGCGGAGCGGCGAGCCCCCGGGAGCCCCGCGGACGCCCCGCAGGACGCCGCCGGAAGCCAGGACCCGGCCCGCCGGCCCGCCGAGGACGGGACCACGGCCGCGGAGGGGACCGAAAGACCCTCCGCGAGATGACCATCGGCCGGGTGCTTCGGCGTTCGGCCAGTGGCACGCTGGGAGTTGGCAAGCGCCGGGCGGTGTGACGGTAGTCACCGAAAGAGTTTTCCGACCGGGGGATTTTACGCCTCCCCTACAACTGGTGAATTTAATATGTGCAATTGCACGGGGGTGACGGGGTCACGGGGACCGTTCCGTCCGGGGCTGTCCCACCGCGTCCGGGACGCTCACCCACACTCCCGCACAGACCCGCGCACAGACCCACGAAGGCCCCCGTCAGCCCCCGCCCGCTCCCCCTCAGGCCGCCTGAAGCCGACCGACCGCCCGGTTCTGATCGTGGACGCCCCCGAAGGCCGGGAGGGGGGCCGGGAGCGGCCGGGGAGGCCGTCCGGGGCGCGGGCCGAGGCCCGGGCCTGGGCTGGGCTGGGCTGGGCACAAAAAGATCGCGCTGGACCCGGCGGAGTCCAGCGCGATCGATACGACGGCACCCGTAGGACACAGGTATGACGCCCGTTGGGGCAGGCGTCCGTCGAGTGGAGCTATGGGTGGGCGGCTGGGGTTGGGGGACCTGGCAGCTGCCCGGATGGTGATGCTGTGCTGCTGTGTTGCTGCGGGGCAGGGGTGTGTCAGGCCTCGCTGCGCTGCTGCGGAATACCCGCAAGCAGTGCGCGGACCTCGGCCTCGCGGTACCGGCGATGTCCACCGAGCGTGCGGATGGACGTGAGCTTGCCAGCCTTGGCCCAACGGGTGACCGTCTTCGGGTCCACGCGGAACATCGTGGCAACCTCAGCCGGGGTCAGCAGCGGCTCGGCATCAGGGGTGCGAGCGGTCATGAGCGGCCTCCTCGGGAGAACCGAACCTTCTCGGTTCTTTCCTCTAAATTCTGCACCTTGACCCGCGTTGCCCGAAATGGCGGACGCGGGCCGAGTCGGTTATAGGACGAACGGCTTGTCCTCGGCACTACAACTACACCATCCGTCCAGCCACGTCGGCCAAACCGATGGAATTGCCCTCCCAGGTGTTCATCAGCGACGGAAGCCGATGGACCATGCCATAGCGGACAGTCACGCCCCAGTGACGATCAGTCACAGAGCGATCAGGAGTCGTCAGACCCCCCATAGGGTGCAATGTCGAGCATCCTGCCCTTACTTGGACAGAAGGAGCCCTCCCCGGACTCCTTGTCCTATTTTGGCATGAGGAGTAGGGATAGGCGCAAGGGCCCCGTTAGTGCTGTCCATCACGCTTGAGGCAAAGGCCCGGTTCAGGACGTAGGTCCCGGGCCCAGCGGAGTACGCTTCCGCCCCACACTTCACACGCGCCACACAGGACGCAGGTTCACGGCCCGTCAACTGTTCGCCGGGCCCTTCCTCGTCGCCCTCCGTCGAGGCGATCCGGCTCCTTCCTCCTTCCGTACGCTCCGGCCTCGCGGCCCGTTCGCCGGCCTCTCGGCCGTCCTGGATGAAGGATGCCCCGGTTCCATCACCTTGATGCCACTGTGGGCCTTTTCACGTCAATTGGTGAACTGGAGGTCCCGAACCGCCCGCCAGCGCTCCGCGAGCCGCGCGTACGCCTCCCCCGCGCCCTCGCCGTCACCGTCCCGCAGGGCCGTGAGCCCCTCCGTCACGTCCGCCGCCGACCGGTCCCCGGCGAGCCGCTCCGCCGGCAACGCGTGCACCAGCCCCCCGTAGTCCAGCTCGACCAGGGAGCGCGGATGGAACTCCTCCAACCAGCGCCCCACGTCCACCAGCCCCTCGGTCAGCGGGCCCTCGGGGACGTGTCCGCGCAGCGTCCGCAGCGCCCGCGCCAACCGGCGCCGGGCCTCGACCATCGGGGTGCGGTAGCGCAGCACGGGCCCCGCCCCCTCGCCGTCCGCCGCCGCGTACTCCCGCTCCTCGTCGTGGAAGAGGACGAACCAGCGCACCGGGACCTGCCACACCGTCGAGCGGATCCAGGGCCTCGCGTCCGGGTGGAGCCGCTGCCAGCGCTCGTGATCCGCCGCCGCCTGACCGCGCACCACCGCGGGCAGCACGGCGTCGAGCACGTTGGCCGGAAACATGCCCCCCAGTTCCTCCAGGGCCAGCCAGCCCCGCAACCTGGTCCGCCACGGGCAGACGCACACCACCCCGTCCAGCTCCGCCACGAACGCGTCACCGCTCTCGCGCGCGGGCACCCCGACCGGCGGTGTCGACGCCAAGTCGGCCAGCGAACGGCGCAGTTCGTCCTGGGCCGTGGGGAGCTCCCCGCGCTGGGCGTAGCGCGCCCAGTGACTCCGCTCGGGCTCGGCGAACGCGGCGAGCGGCTCGTAGATCCGGAGGTAGGACGTGTAAGGGACGAGCACCGAAGACACCACCGACATGCAGCGCATCGTGTCACGGCGGTACACCCCCAGAGGGTGATCCTCCGCACGGGGGCGGATCCGCGCCGCCGGAGGACTTACGCTCTTGCCCATCGGACCGGCCGTGCCGGTCGGTCCGGGGCTCTCCCCACCCCTAGGAGAGCCTCAGCCGCCTCGTTTGTTTGGGAGTCACCACAGTGACCGATGTGACCGACGGCGTCCTGCACACCCTGTTCCACTCGGATCAGGGAGGCCACGAGCAAGTCGTGATCTGCCAGGACCGTGCCAGCGGCCTCAAGGCCGTCATCGCCCTCCACTCCACCGCCCTGGGCCCGGCCCTCGGCGGCACCCGCTTCTACCCGTACGCCTCCGAGGCCGAGGCCGTCGCCGACGCGCTGAACCTGTCGCGCGGGATGTCGTACAAGAACGCCCTGGCCGGTCTCGACCACGGTGGCGGCAAGGCCGTCATCATCGGCGACCCCGAGAAGATCAAGAGCGAGGAACTCCTCCTCGCCTACGGCCGGTTCGTCGCCTCGCTCGGCGGCCGCTACGTCACCGCCTGCGACGTCGGCACCTATGTCGCCGACATGGACGTCGTCGCCCGGGAGTGCCGCTGGACCACCGGCCGCTCCCCCGAGAACGGCGGCGCGGGCGACTCCTCGGTGCTCACCGCGTACGGCGTCTTCCAGGGCATGCGGGCCTCCGCCCAGCACCTGTGGGGCGACCCGACGCTGCGCGGCCGCAAGGTCGGCGTCGCCGGGGTCGGCAAGGTGGGCCGCCACCTCGTCGAGCACCTCCTCTCCGACGGGGCCGAGGTCGTGATCACCGACGTCCGCGAGGAGTCGCTGCGCCGGATCACCGACCTGCACCCCGAGGTGACCGTGGCGGCGGACACCGACGCGCTGATCCGCACCGAGGGCCTGGACGTCTACGCGCCGTGCGCGCTCGGCGGCGCGCTGAACGACGACACCGTGCCGGTGCTCACCGCGAAGGTGGTGTGCGGCGCGGCCAACAACCAGCTGGCGCACCCGGGTGTGGAGAAGGACCTGGCCGACCGGTCGGTTCTTTACGCGCCCGACTACGTGGTCAACGCGGGTGGCGTCATCCAGGTGGCCGACGAGCTGCACGGGTTCGACTTCGAGCGGTGCAGGGCGAAGGCGACGAAGATCTTCGACACCACGCTGGAAATATTCGCACGTGCGAAGGCGGACGGGATTCCGCCGGCCGCGGCGGCCGACCGGCTCGCCGAACAGCGGATGGCGGAGGCGCGCACCCGCTGACCGGGCGGCCCCGGCCGCCCCCACGGCCCGCCGGCCGGCGAGACAAGACTCACGCCGGTCGGCGGGTCGTACCTCCACAAGAGGTTAAAATCGCAGTTGACCAGGGAGGACGGGGCTCCTCGCTGGCCCTGTGCCGGGACCGGAATGCGGGCGGCGTACCGTATGGCCACGGAAGCAGGTACCGTTAAAGCTCTACGGGCACGGTCTCTCTACTGAGAGTCCGTCCCGAAACATGAACGCGTGTCAAGACTCTGGGGCCGTCGAGCCCCGTCACCGAGGGGGTCGAGCCATGGGGCGCGGCCGGGCAAAGGCCAAGCAGACCAAGGTCGCCCGCCAGCTGAAGTACAGCACCGGCGGGACTGACCTGTCGCGTCTGGCCAATGAGCTGGGCGCATCGCCTTCGAGTCAGCCACCGAACGCTGAGCCGTTCGAGGACGACGACGAGGAAGATGACCCGTACGCACAGTACGCGGATCGCTACAACCAGGACGATGACGAGGATCAGGACGACCAGTCCGGTCCGTCGTCACAGCGCCGCGGCGCTTGACCTCGCGCTGACACATCAACCCGGTCCGGGCCTGTCCCGGGCCGGGTTCTGTGTGTCCCGATCCGGCGCCCCGGCCGTCGTGGCGCCGTGGTGCGCGGGGCGGGCCGCCGCCCCGCGCACCACGGTGTGACGCGCTCTAGCGGGCGTAGTCACCGGTCAGCTCGGCGCCCGTGGTGTGCTCACCGCGGGCGGTGATCTCGCCGGCGACCCAGGAGTCGACCCCGCGGTCGGCCAGCGTCGTGAGCGCCGCGTCCACCGAGTCGGCCGGGACGATCGCGATCATGCCGACGCCCATGTTGAGCGTCTTCTCCAGCTCCAGCCGCTCGACCCGACCGGCCTTGCCGACCAGGTCGAAGACGGCGCCGGGCGTCCACGTGGAGCGGTCCACGGTGGCGTGCAGGCCGTCCGGGATGACCCGGGCCAGGTTGTTCGCCAGACCGCCGCCGGTGACGTGGCTGAAGCCGTGCACCTCGGTCGTGCGGGTGAGGGCCAGGCAGTCCAGGGAGTAGATCCGGGTGGGCTCCAGGAGCTCCTCGCCGAGCGTGCGGCCGAACTCCTCGACCTCGCGGTCCAGGGACCAGCCGGCCCGGTCGAAGACCACGTGGCGGACGAGCGAGTACCCGTTGGAGTGAAGACCGGAGGAGGCCATGGCGATGACCGCGTCCCCCTCGCGGATGCGGTCCGGGCCGAGCAGGCGGTCGGCCTCGACCACGCCCGTACCGGCGCCGGCGACGTCGAAGTCGTCCGGGCCCAGCAGCCCCGGGTGCTCGGCCGTCTCGCCGCCGACCAGGGAGCAGCCCGCCAGGACGCAGCCTTCGGCGATGCCCTTCACGATGGCCGCGACACGCTCGGGGTGCACCTTGCCGACGCAGATGTAGTCGGTCATGAACAGCGGCTCGGCGCCGCAGACGACGAGGTCGTCCACGACCATGCCGACGAGGTCGTGGCCGATGGTGTCGTACACGCCCATCCGGCGGGCCAGGTCGACCTTGGTGCCCACGCCGTCGGTGGCGGAGGCGAGGAGCGGACGCTCGTAGCGCTTCAGCGCCGAGGCGTCGAAGAGGCCGGCGAAGCCGCCGAGCCCGCCGAGACCGGCGACCTCGGGGCGCTGGGTCTTCTTCACCCACTCCTTCATCAGCTCGACGGCACGGTCACCGGCTTCGATGTCGACGCCGGCCGCCGCGTAGGAAGCACCTGTTGTCTCAGACATGGCCTGGGATCTTTCGTGTGGAGATACGGGGCTGGTGGGGGACGCGGCGGCGCGTCCGGGTCACGGACGGCGCAGCGCGTCGGCCGCGGCGGTCGCCGCCGGGCCTGCCGCCAGCTCGGTCTCCAGCAGCTGCTTGCCGAGCAGCTCCGGGTCCGGGAGCTCCATCGGGTACTCACCGTCGAAGCAGGCGCGGCAGAGGTTCGGCTTGTCGATCGTCGTCGCCTCGATCATCGAGTCGATCGAGATGTACGAGAGCGAGTCGGCGCCCATGGAGGTGCAGATCTCGTCGACGGTCATGCCGTTGGCGATCAGCTCGGCGCGGGTCGCGAAGTCGATGCCGAAGAAGCAGGGCCACTTCACCGGCGGGGAGGAGATCCGGATGTGGATCTCGGCGGCGCCGGCCTCGCGGAGCATCCGGACCAGGGCGCGCTGGGTGTTGCCGCGGACGATCGAGTCGTCGACGACCACCAGGCGCTTGCCCTTGATGACTTCCTTCAGCGGATTCAGCTTGAGCCGGATGCCGAGCTGGCGGATGGTCTGCGAGGGCTGGATGAAGGTCCGGCCGACGTAGGCGTTCTTGACCAGTCCGGCGCCGAACGGGATGCCGCTGGCCTCCGCGTACCCGATCGCGGCGGGGGTGCCGGATTCCGGGGTCGCTATGACGAGGTCCGCCTCGACGGGGGCCTCGGCGGCCAGCTTCCGGCCCATCTCCACCCGGGAGAGGTAGACGTTGCGCCCGGCGATGTCGGTGTCGGGGCGGGCCAGGTAGACGTACTCGAAGACACAGCCCTTGGGCTTCGCTTCCGCGAATCGCGAGGTGCGCAGGCCGTTCTCGTCGATGGCGACGAGCTCGCCCGGCTCGATCTCGCGTACGTAGCTGGCGCCGCAGATGTCGAGCGCGGCGGACTCGGAGGCGACGACCCAGCCGCGCTCCAGCCGGCCGAGGACCAGCGGGCGGATGCCCTGCGGGTCGCGGGCGGCGTAGAGCGTGTGCTCGTCCATGAAGACGAGCGAGAAGGCGCCCTTGACGTCGGGGAGCACCTTGGCGGCGGCTTCCTCGATGGTCAGCGGCTTGTCGTCCTCGTCGCGCTGCCCGGCGAGCAGCGCGGTCACCAGGTCGGTGTCGTTGGTCGCGGCGACCTGGGTGGCGCGGCCGTCCTTGCGCGGGAGGTCGGCGACCATCTCCGCGAGCTGGGCGGTGTTGACCAGGTTCCCGTTGTGGCCGAGGGCGATCGAGCCGTGCGCGGTGGCACGGAACGTCGGCTGCGCGTTCTCCCACACCGAGGCGCCGGTGGTGGAGTAGCGGGCATGACCGACCGCGATATGGCCCTGGAGGGATCCCAGAGACGTTTCGTCGAAGACCTGCGAGACCAGTCCCATGTCCTTGAAGACCAGGATCTGGGACCCGTTGCTCACTGCGATGCCCGCGGATTCCTGTCCGCGGTGCTGCAGGGCATACAGTCCGAAATAGGTGAGCTTGGCGACCTCTTCGCCCGGAGCCCAGACACCGAAGACGCCGCAAGCGTCCTGGGGGCCTTTCTCTCCGGGGAGCAGGTCGTGGTTGAGTCGTCCATCACCACGGGGCACGGCACCGAGTGTAGGCGAGATCGACCACTGGTCCGAATTGGGGACCGGTGGGCAAACCCACGGCGGGGCATGGGGAACGGGCCCGCCCGCCCCTCGGGGCGGGCGATTCGCGGGACTTCGATCGGTGACGCTGCGTGATCATCGTGGGGGGCGAGCGGGCCCTGGGAGGCGAGCGCGGGGCTCACTTGCGGGCCGGGAGCCCGGTTACCGACAGGTAGGGGCCGGTGGGGGCGGACCGGCGGGCGTGGCGCTCGGTGAACCCGCCCGCTCACCGCCCGGACCACTGGCCGAACGCTCGTTTCGTGGTGAGCCTCACACCTCCGGGTTCCGGGTGAAGCGGCGCGGGCGACGGCGGGCCCGGTCCGCCGTCCGCAGGGCGAGACCACCGTTGACAGGCCCATGCCCTGTTGGCAGGCTCCTTCCCCATGCAGCCCCTCGGTGATCTTTCGATCACGCTCGTGGAGCGCCGGCACGTCGATCTGGGACGTGTAGCGAGCGCCATCTGTCGCCGCGCCTGAGGCTGCCGCACCCCCGGACCCCCGCAGGGCCTCCGCCCCGGGCTTCGGCGTGCGCACACCGTTCTTCCCCCCCTCTCTCCTCCGCTCCCCGCGGGCGGGTGAGCCCGTCCGCGGGCCGCCGCCCGCCGGGACGTCGCGCCCACTGCCCCGCGCCCCGCCCTGCGACCGGCGCCCGGGGCCCTCCCAGGAGCCCTCATGACCTCTCGCGATGCCCACGAACGTCCCGACGGGCGATCCGGAACACCCCTGAGCCGGCGCGCCTTCACCACCGCCGTCGGCGCGACTGCCGTCACCGCGGCCGGGATACCGGTGGCCGCGGCGGCGTCCGCCGCCGGAACGGCCGCCGACGACGTACCCCGTGAGCGCCCGTTCCGGGCCGCGCGCGGCAGGCACGCGCGCCGCCCCAACATCCTCTTCATCCTCGGCGACGACCTCGGCTGGGCGGATCTCTCCTCGTACGGCTCTCCGCACATCCGCACGCCCCACCTGGACCGGCTGGCACGGCAGGGCGTGCGCTTCACCGACGCGTACTCCGGGTCGGCGACCTGCTCCCCGACCCGGTTCAGCCTCTACACGGGCCGCTATCCGGGGCGTACGCGAGGCGGCCTCGCCGAGCCCATCGCCGACCGGTCGGTGGGTCTGGAGCCCACCCACCCGACGCTCGCCTCCCTGCTGCGCGGGGTCGGCTACGCGACCGCGTTGATCGGCAAGTGGCACTGCGGGTACCTGCCGGACTACAGCCCGACGAAGTCGGGGTACGACGAGTTCTTCGGCAACTTCGGCGGGGCCCTGGAGTACTACTCCAAGCTGGGCCTGGCGGGCGAGTACGACCTGTACGAGGGCGACGCCGAGTACAAGGACCTGCGGTACTACACCCGGGTCCTCACGGAGCGCGCGAGCGAGTACGTACAGCGCGACCACGCCGACAGGCCGTGGCTGCTCAACCTGAACTTCACCACCCCGCACTGGCCCTGGATCGCCGACGGGGACACGGAGGCGAGCGCCTCGATCGTCCGGCGGATCAAGGCCGGCGACCGGTCCGCCCTCCGGCACGCCGACGGCGGCTCGGTCGAGAAGTACACGGAGATGGTCGAGGACCTCGACCGCTCGGTCGGCGAGGTGCTGAAGGCGCTGAAGCGGTCGGGGCAGGAGAAGGACACCCTGGTCTTCTTCGCCAGCGACAACGGCGGCGAGCGGTTCTCCTACAACTGGCCGCTCGCCGGCAACAAGGGCTCGCTCCAGGAGGGCGGCATCCGGGTCCCCTCGGTGCTGCGCTGGCCCGCGCGCGTCGACGGGCACCAGGTCAGCGACCTCCCGGTGTTCTCCCCCGACTGGACGGCCACCCTGCTGGAGCTGGGCGGGGCACGGCCGGACCCCGCCCACCCGCTGGACGGCGTCAGCCTCGCGGGGTATCTGCTGCGGGGCGAGACACCGGGGGAACGCGACCTGTTCTGGCGGGTGCGCGGCGAGCGGGCGCTGCGGCGCGGCGACTGGAAGTACTACCGGGGGAGGAGCGGGGCCGACCAGCTGTTCAACCTGGCCGAGGACCGGCGCGAGCAGGCCGACCGCGCGAAGGCCGCCCCGCAGCTGCTGGCCGAGCTGCGGGCGTCGTGGGAGCGGACCGACTCCGGTCTGCTCCCCTATCCGACGGCTTCCTGACCCGCCTTCAGCGCGGGCGCCCACCCGCTCGGCACCTCCCGGGGCGGCCGTTCCGCGTCCGCCCCGGGTCCCGGTCGCGTCCTTCCGGGTCAGCCGTGCTGGGAGCCGGTCCCGGCGGGGGCAGCCGTGGCGCCGATTCCCTTGCCGTCGTCGGCGGTGAGGGTGAGCGTGCTGCCCTTGATCGTGTACGTCGCCGGGCCGCTGAGCGCGGCGAGCACGGCACGCTCCACCGTCATCTCCGCCTCCGGGCACATCTTCCGGGTGCCCGCCGTCGATCCGAAGACGATGGTGGAGCCCTTGACCGCGGCCTTGCCACTGAAGGAGTTGCAGCCGGAGTTTCCCCGTACGGTGCCGTCGTCGGCGAAGGTCAGGTGCGGGGTCCGCTCCTCGGGCAGGTCCGCCGGCACGGTCGTGGCGGTCTTCCCGTCGAGCAGCGTGGTCACCGTCCACCGGGTGCCGACCAGGTCGGCCGCCTTCTCCTCGCTGAGCTCCATGGTGTGGCCGCCTTCCTTGGTGAGGGTCAGCTTGTCGCCGGAGAGCTTCGCGGTGAGTTCGCCGCCCATCGCGTCGATGGCGGCCTTCTCGAACTTCTCGATGTCCTCGCCGCACACCATCTGGGTGGTGACGGGCTTGCCCAGGGTGACGCGGTCGCCCTTCACCCGGGCGTCCACGCCGATGTGGTTGCAGCCGAAGTCGGCCGTGGCCCGGCCCTTCGGGTCGATCTCCAGCCGGGCCCCCTCCGGGGCCTTCGTCTTCCTGCCGTCGACGGTCACGGAGTCGACGCTCCAGGCGACCCCGGTGACGGGGACGTCGCTCTGCACGCTGCCGCCCTCGCCGGATCCCTTGCCGGAGCCGGAACCCGACTCCGTACCGCAGGCGGCGAGGGTGAGGAGGGCCAGGACACTGACGCTGAGGGTCATCCGTTGTGTGCGCATGGCGATGTGACGGAGCGGGGGGCCGATCCGGTTCCGCCCGCTCCGCTTCCCGGTGGCCGCCTCAGCCCAGCAGCGGCAGCAGCGCGGCCAGGTCGGCGCGCTCCCCACTGGCGCTGACCTCGGCGTCCTCCAGGGCCCGCGCCCATTCCGTACGCCCGGTGGCGAGCCGGATCCAGGTCAGCGGGCCGGTCTCCACGACGTTGGGCGGGGTGCCCCGGGTGTGCTTGGGCCCGCCGATGCACTGGACCACCGCGAACGGCGGGATGCGCACCTCGACCGATCCGCCGGGCGCCCGGTCGGCGAGGGTGTCGGCCAGCAGGCGGGTGCAGGCGGCCAGCGCCTGCCGGTCGTACGGGATCTCCGTCCCGAGCGCCTCGTTGAGGTCATCGGTGTGGACGGTCAGTTCGACGGTCCGGGTGACCAGGTAGTCGGCCAGCCGCATGGATCCGACCCGGGTGGGCAGCAGCCGGTCCCCCGTGGAGGAGTCCGGGACGTCCGTGCGGAAGGCCGCCTCCACCTCCGCGTACAGCGCGAGGAGGTCGGGGTGGCCGGCCGCCGGGGCCGGGGCTTCGGGGTCCCTGACGACCGCCGCGACGGCCGGCGGCCACTCCAGGAGGGTGGTCGCGGGCTTGGGCCCCGGCGGCTCCGGCAGGGCCAGGTCCCGGCTGACCGAGCCGAGCCCCTGCGCGATGTGCACGACGAGCTCGCGCACCGTCCAGTCGCCGAGCCGGGTCGGCCGGGCGAGCTGGTCCGGCGTCAGCACGGCGACGGCGTCGCGGACATGGGCGAACTGGGCGAGGACCGCCGTCCGGGTCCTGAGGTGGTCGTAGGCGCGCGGGCGCTTCTTGGCCGGGGGCATGGGGCCGAGACTAACCGGCCCCACCGACAGCGCCCGCCCGGGTCAGGCCCCCGCGGCCCGTTCCCCGGGCAGCGACTCGGCCTGACCCGCTGCCCGCGACTCGGCCTGCGCCCCGGTCCGCTCCCCGGCCCGCTCCCCGGTCCGCTCGGCGACCGTGAACGTCTCGCCGTTCGCGGGGACTCCGACACCCCGCCAGGTGAAGGGCACCCCCCGGGCGTTGTCGAGGTCCGGCCCGTCCATCAGATGGAAGTGGAGGTGCGGTTCGGTGGTGTTCCCGGAGTTTCCCACCTGCCCGAGCGCCTGGCCGGCGCGCACGGTATCCCCGGGCTTCACCCGGAGCGAGCCGCGCCGGACGTGGGCGTACACGGCGTACGTCCCCCCGCCCAGGTCGAGGATCACATGGTTGCCGATGATCCGGTGCGCGCCGAGGATCGAGCGGATGTTGCCCTCGATGAGCAGCAGATAGACGACCCCTGCCAGTGAGTTGCGGCTCACATGGTCGCGCTGGCCGTCGCTCGCCCTCACGACCGTGGCGTCGCCCACCGCGAGCAGCGGGAGACCGAAGGCCGGGAAGGCGCCGTTGCGGCGGAAGACCGGCCAGAGCCAGCGGAACGCCGGCCGGGCCGGGGGCGCGCCCTCCCCCGTCTCCGGGTCGGCCACGATGTCGATCGCGTACGTCTGCCCGTAGACGTGCGTCCCGTGGCTCGGCGTCCTGTCCGCCGGACTGTTCAGGGCCGACCAGCGCCCGGTGACCGGCGGGTCGACCTCGACCGGGGGCCGCGGCTCGCCCCGGGGGGCGGCGGCCCGGCGCTGCAGGACCGTCGTCGCCGCCATGAGGGCGAAGACGACCACCGCGGGCAGCGAGGTGGTCGCCCAGCCCGGTCCGGGCAGATCCGTGACGAACTCGCCGATCACCAGCGCGAACAGGACCAGCCAGGACACCCGCATGGCGATCGGGACGGCGGTGCGGACGGACATGTCTCCCCCAGGTCTTCGTGTCTTCTCGTCGTCGGGTCAGGGCCGCGCCGCCGTGAGCACCACCAGCAGAGGCACCACGCGGACCGGCGGGACCTCGTACCGGCCGCGGCCCACCGCGTTCAGCCAGCCCGCGCCGGTCAGCTGGCGCAGGTGGTGGTAGATCTGGCCGGTGGTGCCGAGCTCGTCGAGCGCGGCCAGTTCGGCGGTCGTCCTCAGGCCGCCGAGGATCTCGCGGAGCAGCCGCAGCCGGACCGGGTGCCCCAGCGCGGCGAACGCATCGGCGGCGTCCTCCCACTCCCCGTCGAACAGGGCCTCGGTGAGGGCGCCGTACTGCCACTCGTAACTCTCCCCGGTGGGCAGCCGCACCGAGCCCGTGTAGAGCACTCCCCCGTCGGCCGCGGCCTCCCCGACCTCGGCGAGCTGCTGTTTCAGACCGTCCAGCGCCCAGAAGTCGCCGTCGCCCAGGCCGGGGGACTCGGAGTCCCGCCGCTCCAGCGCCGTGAGCCGCCTCTCCAGCTCGGCGACCCGCTGCTCCAGCTCCATGACACCAACCTTACGTAATTACGTAATCTCTGACAAAAATACCGCCAGGGGAACAGGGAAGGCCGAAGCCCCCGCCCGGAGGGCCCGGGCGGGGGCTTCGGCGGCGCCGGTCGGCGCGCGGCTCAGGCGAGCAGCGCGGGGATCGTCGCCTCGTGCGCCGTACGGAGCTCGCTCAGCGGGATGGAGAACTCGCCCTGGAGCTCGATCTCCTCGCCGTCCACGACACCGATGCGGGCGACGGGCAGTCCGCGGGCCCCGCACATGTCGGTGAAGCGGAGCTCCTCGCTGCGCGGGACCGCGACGACCGCGCGGCCCGCCGACTCGGAGAAGAGGAACGTGAACGCGTCCAGGCCGTCCGGCACGACCAGCCGGGCGCCCTTCCCGCCGCGCAGGCAGGACTCGGTGACCGCCTGGATCAGGCCGCCGTCGGACAGGTCGTGCGCGGCGTCGATCATGCCGTCGCGCGAGCCCGAGATGAGGATCTCGGCGAGCAGCTTCTCGCGGGCCAGGTCCACCTTGGGCGGCAGGCCGCCGAGGTGGTGGTGGACGACCTCGGACCAGGCCGAGCCGCCGAACTCCGCGGCCGTGTCGCCCAGCAGGTAGAGGAGCTGGCCCTCTTCCGCGAAGGCGACCGGCGTACGGCGGTTGACGTCGTCGATCACGCCGAGCACGGCCACGACCGGCGTCGGGTGGATCGCCGTCTCACCGGTCTGGTTGTACAGCGAGACGTTGCCGCCGGTGACCGGGGTGCCCAGTTCCAGGCAGCCGTCCGCGAGACCGCGGGTGGCCTCGGCGAACTGCCACATGACGTCCGGGTCCTCGGGGGAGCCGAAGTTGAGGCAGTCCGAGATCGCGAGCGGCTTGGCGCCGGAGGCGGCGACGTTGCGGTACGACTCCGCCAGCGCGAGCTGTGCGCCGGTGTACGGGTCGAGCTTGGCGTACCGGCCGTTGCCGTCGGTCGCCAGTGCCACGCCGAGGTTCGACTCGGCGTCGATGCGGACCATGCCCGCGTCCTCGGGCATCGCGAGGACGGTGTTGCCCTGCACGAAGCGGTCGTACTGGTCGGTGATCCACGCCTTGGAGGCCTGGTTCGGCGACGCGACCAGCCTGAGGACCTGCTCGCGCAGCTCGGCCGCGTTCGCCGGGCGGGCGAGCTTGCCCGCGTCGTCCGCCTGGAGCGCGTCCTGCCAGGACGGCCGGGCGAACGGACGGTGGTAGACCGGGCCGTCGTGGGCGACCGAGCGCGGCGGCACGTCCACGATCTGCTCGCCGTGCCAGAAGATCTCCAGCTGGGAGCCGTCGGTGACCTCACCGATGACGGTGGCGATGACGTCCCACTTCTCGCAGATCTCCAGGAAGCGGTCCACGTGCTGCGGCTCGACGATCGCGCACATGCGCTCCTGCGACTCGCTCATGAGGATCTCCTCGGGCGAGAGGGAGGAGTCGCGCAGCGGCACGGTGTCCAGCTCGACGCGCATACCGCCGGAACCGGCGGAGGCCAGCTCGCTGGTGGCGCAGGAGAGCCCGGCGCCGCCGAGGTCCTGGATGCCCGCGACGAGCTTCTCCTTGAAGATCTCCAGGGTGCACTCGATGAGGAGCTTCTCCTGGAACGGGTCGCCGACCTGGACGGCGGGGCGCTTGGCGGGGCCCGTCGACTCGAAGGTCTCGCTCGCCAGCACGGAGACGCCGCCGATGCCGTCGCCGCCGGTGCGGGCGCCGTACAGGATGACCTTGTTGCCGGGTCCGGAGGCCTGCGCGAGGTGGATGTCCTCGTGCTTCATCACGCCGATGCAGCCGGCGTTGACCAGCGGGTTGCCCTGGTAGCAGGCGTCGAAGACGACCTCGCCGCCGATGTTGGGCAGCCCCAGGCAGTTGCCGTAGCCGCCGATGCCGGCGACGACGCCCGGCAGGACGCGCTTGGTGTCGGGGTGGTCGGCCGCGCCGAAGCGCAGCGGGTCGACGACCGCGACCGGGCGGGCGCCCATGGCGAGGATGTCGCGGACGATGCCGCCGATGCCGGTGGCCGCGCCCTGGTAGGGCTCGATGTACGAGGGGTGGTTGTGCGACTCGACCTTGAAGGTGACCGCGTACCCCTGGCCGACGTCGACGACGCCCGCGTTCTCGCCGATGCCGACGAGCATGGCGTCGTTGGCGGGGACCTTCTCGCCGAACTGCTTGAGGTGGACCTTGCTGCTCTTGTACGAGCAGTGCTCCGACCACATCACGGAGTACATGGCGAGCTCGGCGCCGGTGGGACGGCGGCCCAGGATCTCGCGGATCCGGGCGTACTCGTCCTCCTTGAGGCCGAGCTCCTTCCAGGGCTGTTCGGCGTCCGGGGTCTCGGCCGCGTGCTTGACCGTATCCAGGCTCATGCGTTGACCAGCTTCTTGATGATCGAGGTGAAGAAACCGAGGCCGTCGGTGCGGCCGGTGCCGATGAGCGGCTCCACGGCGTGCTCCGGGTGCGGCATCAGGCCGACGATGTTGCCCGCGGCGTTGGTGATGCCCGCGATGTCGCGGAGCGAGCCGTTGGGGTTGCCGTCCAGGTAGCGGAAGGCGACGCGGCCCTCGGCCTCCAGCTCGTCGAGCGTGCGCTCGTCGGCGGTGTACCGGCCGTCCATGTTCTTGAGCGGGACGCTGATCTCCTGGCCGGGGGCGTAGTCCGAGGTCCAGGCGGTCTCCGCGTTCTCCACCCGCAGCTTCTGGTCGCGGCAGATGAAGTGGAGGTGGTTGTTGCGGAGCATCGCGCCGGGCAGCAGGTGCGCCTCGGTCAGGATCTGGAAGCCGTTGCAGATGCCGAGGACCGGCATACCGGCCTTCGCCTGCTCGATGAGGGTTTCCATGACCGGCGAGAAGCGGGAGATCGCGCCGGCGCGGAGGTAGTCCCCGTAGGAGAAACCGCCGGCCAGGACGACCGCGTCGACCTGGTGGAGGTCCTTGTCGCGGTGCCACAGGGATACGGGCTCGGCGCCCGCGATCCGGACCGCGCGCAGGGCGTCCTGATCATCGAGGGTGCCGGGAAAAGTGACGACGCCGATACGGGTGGTCACTTCTCCTCCTCCACCTTCACGACGAAGTCCTCGATGACGGTGTTGGCGAGGAACGTCTCGGCCAGCTCGTTAATGCGGGCGAGGGCGGCGTCGTCGACCGGCCCCTCGACCTCCAGCTCGAAACGCTTTCCCTGACGAACGTCCGCGATTCCCTCGAAGCCGAGACGGGGCAGTGCGCGCTGCACCGCCTGTCCCTGCGGGTCGAGGATCTCGGGCTTGAGCATGACGTCGACTACGACGCGTGCCACTGGCACTCCCGGTGTGGTGGTGTGGTGCGGCTGTCTCTCCGGGGGGTTCCCCAGACCCCCGCGGGTCCACTCAGCGTACCTGGCCAAAATTTCTACGCGGGTAGATATCGGGCGGGACGGACATCGCGGGGGCCCCGCGCAGATCACGCCGAGATATCGGCCGCGGCACACCGGGGAAAAGGTCTGGAAAAATCACGTCCGGATTGCACACGGATTGCTCACGGACACGCGGATGTAATTGGCTGGGCTTCACAATGCGGCACCCACCGCTGTACAAATGATTACCGGGGAAAGCAACATTGCCCCGGGGACAACGGAACAGTCGACATCTCGTCGATCCACATCCGCCCGCCTGGCAGCCGGAAGGCAGGCATCCGCGCACGGAGTACGCGCCGGTGCCGTAGGAAAGGACCGATATCCGTGGCTCAGCGCGTAGTGGTGACGCTCTCCGACGACATCGACGGGGGAGCAGCGGCGGAAACGGTGACCTTCGCCCTGGACGGGAAGACGTACGAGATCGATCTCAATCCCGCCAACGCGAAGAAACTGCGGAAGACCCTGGCTCCTTACGTGGCCGCCGGCCGAAAGCAGACAAATACCGGCAAGCACGACAGGACGCCCACGGCCTATCACCACACCTCCCTCGCCCCGGACCCGGCGGCCGTCCGCGCCTGGGCCCGCTCGCACCGGATGGAGGTGCCGGCCAGGGGCCGCATCCCGAAGAAGGTCTACGAGGCGTTCGACGCGGCGAGTTGAGCCGTGGCGACGCCCCCGGCCGGGGGCGGTCGGGCGCGGGGACGATGCCGTCCGGCCGGACCGCGGCGGCTCCCGCCGGACGCGTCGCGGTGAGCACCGGCCCACCGGACCGTCGGCCGTGCGGCCCGCGCGGCTCGTCGGGAGACCCCGGGAGGCCGCGCGCCCGGGAGCCGGACGCCCCGTCAGGCGGCCCCGGGCGCCCCGCCGGCCGGGTCCCGGGGGCCCGTTCCGAGGGGCCGCCGGGGAGCCGACTTGCGCGACACCCCCGCAGGTCGGCTAGAGTCTGGAGCACGCCGAGGGGCGAGGCCGAAAAGCCAAATCCCCCAGCAGCGTGCGGGTGTAGTTCAGTAGTAGAACATCCCCCTTCCAGGGGGAAGGCGCAGTGTGCAATTCCTGTCACCCGCTCTGCACGACTCTTCGGACCACTTCGTTGGATCAGGTAGAGTAGTGCTCGCTCCACCGGTGAAAGCCGAGTGGCTGCACTGCGGACGTAGCTCAGTTGGTAGAGCGCAACCTTGCCAAGGTTGAGGTCGCCAGTTCGAACCTGGTCGTCCGCTC
>NZ_UAVD01000055.1 GCF_900460065.1 Streptomyces griseus
ACCCACGACGCGCTCACCGGACTGCCCAACCGGACCCTGTTCTTCGAACGCCTGGAGAAGGCCCTCACCGCACAGGAGGGGATCCGCTTCGGCCTCTGCTACCTGGACCTCGACGGCTTCAAGGCCATCAACGACAGCCTCGGCCACGCCGCCGGCGACCGCCTCCTGGTCGAGGTCGCCGACCGGCTCCAGAGCTGCGCCACCGCCCCCGGCGAGATGGTCGCCCGGCTCGGCGGCGACGAGTTCGTCGCGCTCACCACGGGACCGGACACCGCCGAGGAGGTGGACGAGCTGGCCGGCCGCATCCTCAACGCGCTCGCCTCGCCCATCCGCCTCGACGGCCGCGAGCTGACCGTCCGCGGCTCGATCGGCGTCGTCGAGGGGCCCTCGGGGGAGCGCAGCGCCGCCGAGGTGCTGCGCAGCGCCGACATCACGATGTACCGGGCCAAGGCGGCGGGCGGCAACCGCTACCAGCTCGCCGACGCCGAGGCCGACGCGCGCGCCATCACCCGGCACGGGCTGACCACTGCGCTCCCGGCCGCCCTGGACCGGGGCGAGTTCTTCATCGAGTACCAGCCGCTCGTGCACCTGGACGACGGCACGGTGCACGGCGCGGAGGCGCTCGTACGCTGGTGCCATCCGCAGCACGGGGTGCTCGGCCCCGACCGGTTCATCCCGCTCGCCGAGCACACCGGGCTCATCGTGCCGCTCGGGCGCTGGGTGCTGGAGGAGTCCGTGCGGCAGGCGAACTTCTGGCAGGAGCGGCACAGCGACGGAGGACCGCTGCGGATCAACGTCAACCTCTCGCCGACCCAGCTCCACCACCCGCGCCTCGTCGCCGAGACGGTCGACGTACTGGAACGCTCCGGTCTCGAACCGGGAGCGCTCTGCCTGGAGGTGACCGAGTCCGCCCTGATCGGCGCCGACGACGATCTTCTCAAGCCGCTGCGGCAGCTCGCGGAGATGGGCGTCGACATCGCCCTCGACGACTTCGGCACGGGCTACTCGAACCTGGCGAACCTGCGCAGGCTGCCGGTGAGCGTGCTCAAGCTGGACCGTTCCTTCACCCGGGGCATGCAGCAGCACCCGGCGGACCCGGTCGACCTGAAGATCGTCGAGGGCATCGTGTCGCTGGCCCACAGCCTGGAGCTGGCCGTCACCGTGGAGGGCGTGGAGACGGGCGCCCAGGCCGAGCAGCTGCGCCGGATCGGCTGCGACACCGCCCAGGGCTGGTACTACGCCCGCCCCGGCGCCCCGGACCGCATCCACTCCCTGCTGCTGGCGGACGCGGTCTGAGCCCCGCCGGGGCGCGGAGGCCCTTCGCGCCCCGGCGGTTCAGCCGGTGACCGGCCGCCGGTCCAGCAGCATCCGCTGGAGCTCGCGCGCGGCCCGGGGCGGGGCCACGTCACTGCGGTGCGCGAGGGCGATCGTGCGCCGCAGTCCCGCACCGGCCAGCGGAGTCCTCCGCAGGTCGTGGCCCGCCCGGGCGGCGGCCATGCTCGGCACCACGGCGATGCCGAGCCCCGCCCGTACGAAACCGAGCACCGCGTCCATCTCGCCGCCCTCGACGGTGAACGTCGGCTCGAAGCCCTCCGCCCGGCACGCGGCCAGGGTCAGCTCCCGCAGGTTGTACCCGTGCCGGAACATCACCAGCGGCGCCCCCTCCAGATCCGCGATCCGGATCCGGCCGCGCCGTCCCGGGGGCGGTTCCGCCGCCGAGGAGACCACCACCAGGTCCTCCCGCAGCAGCTCCACCGTGGTGAGCGCGGGCGAGGCGGCCGGCAGGGGGAGCACCACCAGCGCCAGATCGAGCGCCCCCCGCGCCAGCTGACGCACCAGGTCGTGCGAGCCACCCTCCTCCAGCAGCAGCCGCACCCCCGGATGCCGGTCGTGGAAGGCGCGCAGCACGTCCGGCAGCAGCCCGGTGCACAGGCTCGGCGTCGCCCCCAGCCGCACCCGGCCACTGCGCAGCGACACCAGCTCCTGGACCTCCTGCCGCGCCGTCTCCGCGTCGGCGAGGATCCGCCGGGCGAGCGGCAGCAGCGCCTCGCCCGCGTCGGTGAGGGTGATGTTGCCCCGCGCCCGGCTGAACAGATCGGCACCCAGCTCCGTCTCCAGCGCCCTGATCTGCTGGGAGAGCGAAGGCTGCGACACGTGCACCGCCTCGGCGGCCCGGGTGAAGTGCCGGGTCTCGGCGACGGCCACGAAGTAGGTGAGCTGCTGGAAGTGCATAAGCCGACGATAGCCTCAAACGATAGATGAGGCCTATGGAGATCAGCCGCGCCATGTCTTGGACTGATCGGCCCTCGCGCCTCTACCGTCGTGTCCATGGCATTGGCAACGCGGACGGACCGACGGCCGTCGATGACGCGTACGCTCTGGGACTCGACCGTCGGCAAGAAGACGATCATGGCCGTGACCGGTCTGGTCATGCTCGGATATCTCGTCGCCCACATGGTGGGCAACCTGAAGATCTTCTTCGGACCCGGCGAGTTCGACGGGTACGCCCACTGGCTCCGCACCATGGGCGAACCGGTACTGCACTACGAGTGGGCACTGTGGCTCGTCCGGGTGGGGCTGGTCGCGGCCGTCGTGCTGCACGGCGTCTCCGCGTACCAGCTGAGCCGGCGCGACATCAAGGCGCGCCCGGCCAAGTACGTCCACAAGAAGCCCCGGGCGAGCTACGCCACCCGCACCATGCGCTGGGGCGGGATCATCCTCGCGCTGTTCATCGTCTGGCACATCCTCGATCTGACGACCGGCACCGTGCACACCAGCTTCGAGGCCGGACACCCCTACCAGAACGTCATCGACACCTTCTCGACCTGGTACGGCAACGTCATCTACATCGTCGCCGTGCTCGCCATGGGCCTGCACGTCCAGCACGGTTTCTGGAGCGCCGCGCAGACCCTGGGCGTCGGCAACGCGACCCGCGACCGCATCCTGAAGACCCTCGCCAACCTCCTCGCAGCGGTGCTGACGGTGGGCTTCATCTCCGTACCCGTCGCCGTCATGACCGGAGTGGTGAGCTGACATGCCCGACTACACGCAGTACGCCACGGGCGAGCCCGTGGTCGACACGAAGGCTCCCGAGGGGCCCGTCAACGAACGCTGGGACACCCGCCGCTTCCAAGCGAAACTCGTGAACCCCGCCAACCGGCGCAAACACACCGTCATCGTCGTCGGCACCGGGCTGGCCGGCGGAGCGGCCGGCGCCACCCTCGCCGAACAGGGCTACCACGTCGTCCAGTTCTGCTTCCAGGACTCGCCCCGGCGCGCCCACTCGGTGGCCGCCCAGGGCGGTATCAACGCCGCGAAGAACTACCGCAACGACGGCGACTCCATCCACCGGCTGTTCTACGACACCGTCAAGGGCGGCGACTTCCGCGCCCGGGAGTCCAACGTCCACCGGCTCGCCCAGATCTCCGTCGAGATCATCGACCAGTGCGTCGCCCAGGGCGTCCCCTTCGCCCGCGAGTACGGCGGCCTCCTCGACAACCGCTCCTTCGGCGGGGTCCAGGTCTCCCGTACGTTCTACGCGCGCGGCCAGACCGGACAGCAGCTCCTCCTCGGCGCCTACCAGGCGCTGTCCCGGCAGATCGCGTCCGGCGGCGTCGAACTCCACGCGCGCACCGAGATGCTGGACCTGATCGTCGTCGACGGCAAGGCGCGCGGCATCGTCACCCGCGACCTGGTCACCGGGAAGATCGACACCTACTTCGCCGACGCGGTCGTCCTGGCCACCGGCGGCTACGGCAACGTCTTCTACCTGTCGACCAACGCCATGAACTCCAACGCCACCGCGATCTGGCGGGCCCACCGGCGCGGTGCCTACATGGCCAACCCCTGCTTCACCCAGATCCACCCCACCTGCATCCCGCGCACCGGCGACCACCAGTCCAAGCTCACCCTGATGAGCGAGTCGCTGCGCAACGACGGCCGCATCTGGGTCCCCAAGGCCAAGGGCGACGACCGCCCGGCCGACAAGATCCCCGAGGACGAGCGCGACTACTACCTGGAGCGGATCTACCCCGCCTTCGGGAACCTGGTGCCCCGCGACATCGCCTCCCGCGCCGCCAAGAACGTCTGCGACGAGGGACGCGGCGTCGGCCCCGGCGGCCAGGGGGTCTACCTGGACTTCGCCGAGGCCATCCAGCGCATGGGCCGCAAAGCCGTCGAGGCCAAGTACGGCAACCTCTTCGACATGTACCAGCGGATCACCGACGAGGACCCCTACACGGTCCCCATGCGGATCTACCCCGCCGTGCACTACACGATGGGCGGCCTCTGGGTCGACTACGACCTCCAGACCACCATCCCCGGCCTCTTCGCCATCGGCGAGGCCAACTTCTCCGACCACGGGGCCAACCGCCTCGGCGCCTCCGCCCTGATGCAGGGCCTCGCCGACGGCTACTTCGTCCTGCCCTCCACCATCAACGACTACCTCGCCCGCAACCCGCACACCGACACCGTGGACGCGGCGCACCCCGCCGTCGCGGAAGCCGTGGCGGAGACCGAGGACCGCATCAACCTGCTGCTCTCCGTCGACGGCGACCGCACCCCCGACTCCTTCCACCGCGAGATCGGCGAACTCATGTGGGAGTACTGCGGGATGGCCCGCACCGACGACGGTCTGCGCAAGGCGCTCGCCAGGATCCCGGAGATCCGCGAGGAGTTCTGGCGCCGCATCAAGGTCCCCGGCACCGGCGAACAGTTCAACCAGTCGCTGGAGAAGGCGAACCGCATCGTCGACTACCTGGAGCTCGCCGAGCTCATGTGCCTCGACGCCCTGCACCGGGCCGAGTCCTGCGGCGGCCACTTCCGCGAGGAGTCCCAGACCCCGGACGGCGAGGCCGAACGGCGCGACGAGGAGTTCTCCTACGCCGCCGCCTGGGAGTTCACCGCCACCGGCGGCGCCCCCGTCCTGCACAAGGAAGACCTCGTCTTCGAGTACGTCCACCCCACCCAGCGGAGCTACGCATGAAGCTCACCCTGCGCGTCTGGCGCCAGCAGAACCCCGAGACGCCCGGCGCCATGGCCACCTACGAAGTCGACAACATCTCCGCCGACATGTCGTTCCTGGAGATGCTCGACACCCTCAACGAGGAACTCACCCTCGCCGGGGACGAGCCCGTCGCCTTCGACCACGACTGCCGCGAGGGCATCTGCGGCGCGTGCAGCCTCGTCATCAACGGCGACGCCCACGGCCCCGAGCGCACCACCACCTGCCAGCTCCACATGCGCTCCTTCGCCGACGGCGACACGATCGACATCGAGCCCTGGCGGGCCTCCGCCTTCCCGGTCATCAAGGACCTGGTCGTGGACCGCTCCTCGTTCGACCGCATCATCCAGTCCGGCGGCTACATCTCCGCCCCCACCGGCACCGCCCCGGACGCCCACGCCACCCCGGTGCCCAAGCCGGACGCCGACTTCGCCTTCGAGCACGCCGAGTGCATCGGCTGCGGAGCCTGCGTCGCCGCCTGCCCCAACGGCTCGGCGATGCTGTTCACCTCGGCGAAGGTCAACCACCTCAACGTCCTGCCGCAGGGCGCGCCGGAACGCGAGACCCGGTCCTGGACATGGTGGCCCAGATGGACGAGGAGGGCTTTGGCGGCTGCACCCTGACCGGCGAGTGCGCCACGGCCTGCCCCAAGGGCATTCCGCTGCCCTCGATCGCCGCGATGAACAAGGAGTGGCTGCGGGGCGACCCGCAAAGTCCGCCGCTGACACGGGCCCGATCATCCCCGTACGGTTCCGATCGCGTCGGACCGTACGGGATCATCCGCGCACGGTCAGTGCCGCAGCGCCTTCGCCAGATACGGCGCCGTACGGCTCCCGGCCCGCGCGCCACCTCCGCCGGCGTCCCGGCCGCCACGATCCGGCCGCCCCGGTCCCCGCCCTCCGGCCCCAGGTCGATGACGTGGTCCGCGCCCGCCACCACGGCCATGTCGTGCTCCACGACCACCACCGTGCCGCCGGCGTCGACCAGGGAGTGCAACTGCCGCATCAGCACCTCCACATCGGCCGGATGCAGCCCCGTCGTCGGCTCGTCCAGCAGATACAGCGTGTGTCCGCGCCGGGTGCGCTGGAGCTCCGCCGCCAGCTTGATGCGCTGCGCCTCACCGCCGGACAGCTCCGTGGCGGGCTGACCGAGCCGCAGATAGCCGAGCCCCACGTCCAGCAGGGTGGTCAGCGCCCGCTCGGCGGCCGGCGTCCCGGCGAAGAAGGAGGCCGCCGACTCCACGGTCAGCTCCAGGACCTGAGCGATCGTCAGCCCGTTCAGCGTGACGTCCAGGGTCCGGGGGTTGTACCGGGCGCCGTGGCAGTCCGGACAGGGCGCGTAGGTGCTCGGCAGGAACAGCAGCTCCACCGAGACGAACCCCTCGCCCTGGCAGGTCTCGCACCGCCCACCGCTCACGTTGAACGAGAACCGCCCCGCCGTGTACCCCCGCTCCCGCGCCGCGTCCGTCCCCGCGAACAGCTTCCGCACGGCGTCGAACAGACCCGTGTACGTGGCCAGATTGGACCGGGGCGTACGGCCGATGGGCTTCTGGTCGACCTGGACGAGCCGGTCCACCGCCTCGAGACCGGTGACGGAAGCGCAGAACCGCTCGCCCGCCCCGGTCGCCTCCTCACCCGCCTGCCGGTCCGCCAGCACTCCGGCGAGCACCTGGCCGACCAAGGTCGACTTGCCCGATCCGGACACCCCGGTCACCGCGGTGAACACCCCGAGCGGGAACGCCGCGTCGGCCCCCCGCACATTGTGCCGCTCGACGCCGGAGAGCCGGATCCACCCGGTCGGCACCCGTGGCTCCCGCACGGGCGCGGGCCCCTCCTCGAACAGGAACCGCGCGTCGCCGACTCCGGCACCCGGGCGAGCCCCTCGGGCGGCCCGCTGTGCAGCACCCGCCCGCCGTGCTCGCCGGCCAGCGGACCCACGTCCACCAGCCAGTCCGCCCGCCGCACCACATCCATCTGGTGCTCCACCACGAAGACCGAGTTCCCGGCTTCCTTCAGGCGGCCCAGCACCCCGAGCAGCGCCTCGGTGTCCGCCGGGTGCAGCCCGGCCGACGGCTCGTCCAGGACGTACACGACACCGAAGAGTCCCGACCGCAACTGCGTTGCAGCCGCAGCCGTTGCAGCTCGCCGGAGGACAGCGTCGGAGCGGTCCGGTCCAGGCTCAGATAGCCGAGACCCAGCTCCGTCACCGTCCCGATCCGCGCCAGCAGATCGGCCGTCAGCACCCGGGCCGTCTCCTCGCCGCCCGCCCCCGCACCGGACAGCACCTCGGCCAGCGCGGACAGCGGGAGCCCGGCCAGCTCCGCGATGGTCCGCCCCGCGAAGGTCACCGCCATCGCCTCCGGCCGCAGCCGGCTCCCGCCGCACACCGGACACGGGGCGCTGGTCAGGAAGCGCTCCGCCTTCGCCCGCAGGGCCCGGCTCCTGGTGTCGGCGAAGGTGTGCAGCACATAGCGCCGCGCGCTCATGTACGTGCCCTGGTACGGGCGTTGGATCCGGCCCGCGTCCCGCACCGGATGGACCGTCACCACCGGCTGCTCGTCGGTGAACAGGATCCACTCGCGGTCCTTCGGATCCAGCTCCCGCCACGGCCGGTCGACGTCGTGGCCCAGGGCGTCCAGCACGTCCCGCAGGTTCTTCCCCTGCCACGCCCCCGGCCACGCGGCGATCGCGCCCTCCCGGATCGACAGCGAGGGGTCCGGGACGAGCAGCGCCTCGTCCGTCCGGTGGATCCGCCCCAGCCCGTGGCACTCCGGGCACGCCCCGACGGCGGTGTTGGGGGAGAAGGAGTCGGAGTCCAGTCGCTCGGCCCCCGGCGGATAGTCGCCCGCACGGGAGAAGAGCAGGCGCAGCGAGTTGGAGAGCGTCGTCACCGTGCCGACGGAGGACCGGGCCCCCGGGGCGGACCGCCGCTGCTCCAGCGAGACGGCGGGGGCAGCCCGGTGATCTCCCCGACGGCGGGCGCGCCCACCTGATGGATCAGCCGCCGGGCGTAGGGGCCACGGACTCGAAGTAGCGGCGCTGGGCCTCCGCGTAGATGGTCCCGAAGGCGAGCGAGGACTTCCCGGACCCGGACACGCCCGTGAACACGGTCAGGGGTCGCGGGATGTCGACCCGGACGTTCTTGAGGTTGTGCTCGCGGGCGCCGCGCACGCGGACGTACGGATCGTGGGGGGAGTGCATGGGCTCGGCTCCGTACGGGTGGGTTCTGACGCCTGACGGGACAAACAGTCCGATTCTAGGCGTCGGGGCCGGCGGCGGGCCTCCGGGATCCGGCGTCGGGCACCCGCTTCCGGCGGTGCGCCTCACGGTGCGCGGGCGGGTGGTGGTGAGGACCGTCCGGGAGTCCGTCGCTCAAGCGTGCGTCGTCGCGGAGCGCCTCACGCTTCCCGGCCTCGCCGGTCCCTCGTGGTGTGGTCCGGCGGCTGTCGGACGTCGAGGCTCCGCACCGGTCCGTCGTCCCGGTCCCGCTCCGGGGGCCGGACGATCCGGGAGAGCCGCCGCAGCGAGTCCACCAGCCCCTCCCGGTCGTACGTACTGGTCGTGACGAGCACCTCGTCCGCCCCGGTCTCCCGGATCGCCCGCTCCAGCTGACCGGCCACCTGGTCCTCGGTGCCGTGGACATGGCCGGTGAGCCCCTGCTCGTACAGTCCGCGCTCCTTCGCCGTCATGGCCAGGGCCTCGACGCGCTCGGCCGGCGCCAGCGGCGGAAAGTCCCCGCGCGTGCGGGCCTGGGCCATGGCCCAGGCCTCCGGCACGAGCAGCCGGCGGGCCGCCTCCTCGTGCCGGCGACGGCCACCGTGCCCGCGACGATCACCTCCGGCCGCTCGGCGCGGGCCGAGGGGCGGAAGTCGCGGCGGTACACGTCGATGGCGCGCAGCACCTTCTCCCGCCCGCGCAGGTCACCGATGACGAGGGGGAGCCCGGCGGCCGCGGCGACCGACGCGCCCTCCCCGATCGCGAGGACGTACGCGGGGATGCGCAGGCCCTCCGCCGGGCGGGCCCGCACCCCGGGGTGGACCTGCTGGGTGCCGTCGATCCAGCCGAGCAGTTCGGCGAGCCGGCCGGGGAAGTCCTCGGCGTCCTCCTTGCCGTGGCCGAGCGCCCGGCGTACGCCGTCGGAAACCCCACGGAGCGGCCGAGCCCCATGTCGATCCGGCCGGGAAAGAGCGACGCGAGCACGCCGAACTGCTCGGCGACGACCAGCGGCCGGTGGTTGGGCAGCATCACCCCGCCGGTGCCGACCCGGATGGTGGAGGTCGCCGCGGCGACGGCGGCGGCCAGCACCGTCGGCGCGGAACCCGCGACCCCCGGCACGCCGTGGTGCTCGGAGACCCAGAAGCGGTGAAGCCGAGCGCCTCCGCCTCCCGGGCCAGGTCGACGGTGTCGCGCAGCGCCCGGGCGGCGTCGTGCCCCTCCCGGGTGCGGGAGCGGTCCAGGACGGAGAAGCGGGTCGAGGCGATCACAGAGCTCACGCTCTCTTCACACCGTCGTCCTCCCAGGATTCCCCCATCGGCCCGGCTTCCCGCGCGCACGCCGCGCCCCCCGGGATTCCCGCGCGACGGCCCGGCGCCGCGAGCGCCGGGGTTTCCTAAGCTGGGGGAGTGGACACCGACGCACGGCCGCTGGCCGTATTCGACCTGGACGGCACGCTCGCGGACACCGCCCACCGGCAGCACTTCCTGGAAGGCCCGAAGCGCGACTGGTCCGGCTTCTTCGCCGCTGCCGTGGACGACCCGCCGCTCGCGGAGGGCGTCCGGATGGTGCTGGCGAGCGCCGAGGAGTGCCGAATCGTCTATCTGACCGGACGCCCCGAGCGCTGCCGTCGCGACACCGTGGCCTGGCTGAGCCGTCAGGGGCTGCCGGAGGGCACGCTGTTCATGCGGCGCAACGACGACCGCGCCCCGCGCGCCGGACGAAGCTCGACGTCCTTCGGCAGTTGGGGCGCAAGGAGCGGGTGCGCATGCTCGTGGACGACGACGAACTGGTCTGCGACGCGGCCCAGGTGGCCGGATTTCCTGTGGTGCGTGCTCTCTGGGCCGACCCGTCGGCGGCGCTGAAGGATGCCCAGGAACGCGAGGGGCGGACCTGATCAGGCGCTTTCGTCAAGCCGGAAGCCCACCTTGAGGCCGACTTGGTAGTGCGCGATTCGGCCATCTTCGATATGGCCTCGAACTTGATTAATCTCGAACCAATCGAGATTGTGCAACGTTTCCGCCGCTCTTGCTACGCCGTTCCGGATCGCCGCGTCGATGCCCTCCTCGGAGGTTCCTACGATCTCGGTGACCCGATAGGTGTGATTCGCCATTGTTTGTCTCCTCTCCTGTGACCACGTTGCATCAATCCGGGGTCTCCCGCGAGGGGGAGGATGAGGCGAATCGGTGCGGGTGTCCGTCTTGACCTTATGAATGGTCCATACCAAAATTCAGCCAACCACCCGTGCGAGCGCCGCCCGCAATCCCCCCACACCGGGTCCCGATTTCGTTGTGTCGTTTGCAGAAGGTGACCACGTGAAGAACCGCATTCTGGCCGGAGCCATCGCGCTTGTCTCGTCCGTCGCACTCGGCGGATGCGGCTTCATACCCGGCTCGGGCAGCGGTGACCGCACGGTGACGGTCTGGCTGATGAAGGACAGCGTCTCGCCCGGCTTCCTGGACAAGTTCACCCGCTCGTACGAGGAGGAGAACCCCTCCATCCAGCTGGACTTCAAGATCCAGGAGTGGGTGGCATCGGCCCCAAGGTTTCTCGGCGCTGGAGGGCGACGACGCCCCTGACGTGATCGAGGTCGGGAACACCCAGGTCGCGCAGTACGCGGAGAGCGGCGGCCTGCGCGATCTGACCCTCGAATCGATGCGCGACCTGGGCAGCGAGGACTGGCTGCCCGGCCTGGCCCAGCCGGGCAGCATCAACGGCGTGCAGTACGGCATCCCGTGGTACGCGGCCAACCGGGGTGGTGATCTACAACAAGGAGATCTTCGAGGGGGCGGGTATCGACACCCTCCCGAAGACGCGCGACGAGTGGATCGCCGTCACCGAGAAGCTCAACAAGGCCGGCAACCAGGGCATCTACCTGGCGGGTCAGAACTGGTACGTGCTCGCCGGCTTCATCTGGGACGAGGGCGGGGAACTCGCCGACGAGAACGGCGGCGACTGGCAGGGCGCCCTGG
>NZ_UAVD01000054.1 GCF_900460065.1 Streptomyces griseus
GCATCCGGCACGCCGGCTCCGCCCGTACCGCGGCCGAGGCCGCCCGGCCCACGATCCTGCCCGCCGGGCCGGGCGAGAACGCGGCCAGGGTCGCCCACCTCGCGTACACCTACGGCACCAACGACATCCCGGTCCCCGCCGACCGGCCCTGGACGGTCAACGTCACCGACGAGCGGAAGATCGTCGAGGAGGCGAGGGCGGCCCGGCGGGCCGGCGCCGACGTCGTCGTCCTCTCCGTCCACTGGGGCACCGAATGGCAGGACGAGCCCGACGCGACCCAACGGGACCTGGCCCAGCGGCTCACCGCGTCCGCCTACGGGGGCCGCCCCGACATCGACCTGATCATCGGCACCCAGCGCATGTGCCGCAGGCGTACGAGAAGGTCAACGGCACCTGGGTCGTCTACGGATGGGCGACCAGATCGCCGGAGCGATGATCAACTACGAGGGCGTCCAGGACCCGCGCGGCAACCAGGGTTCGATGGGACGCTTCACCTTCGCGCCGCCCGCGAAGCCGGGGGAGCGCTGGACGGTGAAGAAGGCGGAGTTCGTCCCGCAGTGGTACGACACCGACACCGGACGCACCGTCAACCTCAACGCCTCCCCGGGCGACGGGGACGAGCGCCTCCGCGAGATCCGCGACCGTATCCGTACGGTGGTCCTCGGGAGGGGAGCGGAGGGCGACGGGCTCCTCATGGGCCGGTGAGCTGTCCTCACGGCACCACGGTGACCGGCCAGCGCCCCGCCTTCACCAGACGCACGGCCACCGAACCGACGAAGCGGTGCCCGGCCGACTCCGACGCCCCGACCACCACCGCGTCCGCCTTCAGTTCGTCGGCCGCCGGTCACCAGCCCGTTGTACGGATCGCCCCGGAAGGTGTGGAACTCCCAGCGCATGTCCCACGCGTCATGAAGCGCTCGGTCGCCGCGCGGATCTCGGAGACCAGGTCCTCCGCCACCTCGACCGTGGCGTCGCTCACCGGCACGCCCAGCGCCGCGCCCGCCGTCATGACGGGCTGGACGTACACCAGGGCCAGCATGGCGTTCTGCCGACGGGCCAGCCCGGCGGCGTAGGCCGCCGCGCGCATCGACGAATCGGAGCCGTCGAGCCCCGCGACGATCACCTTGGGGCCGTCCGTACCGCGCTCGAACCGATGAGGCTGCTTGCTCTGTCACGGCTCCGAGGTATCGGCTCGTCCCGGACGGGAGGCCACGGGCCGCCGACCGGCTCGCATGGAGATGAACATACTGCTTCGATCGTGTACAAAACGGGCATCGATCGGTGTCGGCGGCGGAGGCGGACGCCCGCTCGTGCGAGCAGTTGGCCATGAGAAGTGATCACACCGGACACGAGCGCCGCACCTGCTGAGGGGTCGCCCTCGGCCTCGGGGCCGCCACCGCCGTGCACCTGATCGCCGCCGATCCGGCCTCCGCGCCCGGCCGCCCCGCACCCGCCGCGGACACGCCGCCCGCCGCGGCCGCCGGGCCTCCGGGAAACGTCCGGGGCCGGTCCTCCCCGTACCGGCTCGAACCCATGACGGCCGACCATCCGCCCCGGTTCGGGCCGGCCCGGCCGCCGGTGCGCGTCCGGCCCATCGAGCACCTCCCCGAGATCGGCACTCGATGGTCCTGAGCTCGACGACGGGCCCGACCCGTCCACACCCCGGACATCCTGGCCGTCCTGCGCGAGCACCGGGTCCGCGCGATGTTCTTCGTCTGCGGGGAGATGGCCGACAGCAACCCCGACCTGCTGCGCGAGATGGCCGACGACGGGCATGTGGTGGGCAACCACTCCTGGTCGCACCCGCTGATCCGAAGCTCTCCCGCCCGGCGATCCGCGACGAACTGGGACGCACCAGCGAGGTGGTGGACCGGGCGCTCGGCTCCCCGCCGCTCTGGTACCGCGCCCCCTACGGCGCCTGGAACCGCAACTCCTTCGAGATCGGCGCCGAGTTGGGCATGGAGCCCATGGCCTGGACCGTGGACACGCTCGACTGGAAGACGCCGGGCACCGGCACCATCGTCCGCCGGGTGCTGGACGGAGCGGCGCCCGGTGTCGTCGTCCTCTCGCACGACGCGGGCGGCGACCGCTCGCAGAGCGTCGCCGCGCTGCGCCGCTATCTCCCCCGACTGCTGGACTCCGGCTACCGCATCACGGTGCCGCGCCGTCTCTGAGCCGAGAACGGTGTCCGCGCACGACAGCGCCCCCGGTCTCCTCGCACGAGGCGACCGGGGGCCGTGGCCGCGTGGGGGGAGGGGAGTCGTCAGCGGGTGTCGACGAGCCGGGCGAAGACCACCACGTTGCCGTCGTAGCCGCCCGCCTTGGAGTAGCCCCCGCCGCAGGTGATGACCCGCAGCTCGGCGTGGCCGGTGTCGCCGTAGACCCGGGGGCCGGGGAAGTCGTTCTTGGAGAAGACCTCCACCCCGTACACCTCGAAGATCCCGACCCGGCCGTCGTAGCGGTCCACCTCGACGCGGTGCCCCTTCTGGAGCGAGCCGAGGCCGTAGAAGACCGCGGGCCCGGAGTTGTTGTCGACGTGGCCGACGACCACGGCGGTGCCGCGCTGGCCGGGGGCGATGCCGTTCTGGTACCAGCCGGCGAGGTTGGGGTCCTCGGCGGGCGGGGCGTCGATCCACCCGTTGGCGTCCAGGTTGACGTCGATGATCGGGGCGTCGACGTCGATGGACGGGACCTTCACCCGGGAGGCCGGGGCGTACGGCAGCGGCTGCACCGGTTCGCCCTCCACCGGCGGCCCCGCGGTGTCCTTGCCCAGGTCCAGCGAGGCGGCTGCCGCGGGCTGCGGGGGACCCGACTCCCCGAACTCCGTGCCGTTGCGCATGAGGGCGAGGCCGCTGAGCAGCACCAGGGCGATCGCACCCCATGGCACACGTCTGGTCCGCTCGGCGCCAGCGTAGTCCCGGCCCATGGTTCTCCCTTCGTCGCGACGCTGTGAACGCTAAGGGCGCGGGGTCCGGGCGGCGATCAGGGCGGGGCGAACGGGTGGCGGCGGGGGCGGGCGCCTGCCGGGCGTCCACCGGGTGCCTGCCCATCGGAGTAATGAGCGGATAAAAGTTCTGACGGTCCGTGACCTGCGGCTCCGTCAGGTTCGGGGGTTTTCGTACGGCGTGTCGCGTCACCGGGGTGGAGCAACGCCGAAGTGCGAGCCCTTGGTCCGCTGGTGAGTGTTCGTCATGGGAGGCGTTCTCGTCGATCCAGCCCGGGGGACAGGCCCCCGGGGGCGTTTCCCGCTGGAGGTTCACACGATGCGTGTCTCACGCGCTCTCGCGGTCACCGCGACCGCTTTCGCGGCCGTCGGGCTCGCGGCCCCCATGGCCGCCGCCACCAACGGCCCGGTCAACGTCGCCGTCAACCCTCAGGCCGTCCACCAGGGAGGCTCGCTGAAGATCACCGCGCAGGGCTGCGGTCACGGCGGCAAGGTCTGGTCGAACGCGTTCCCGACGACCACCCTCTCGCCGGGCGACGGCACCAACTTCGCCCACGCCCGGGTCCGGAACAACACCACGCCCGGGCAGTACCACCTCTCCGTGAAGTGCAGTGACAACGACCGGATCGCGACGCACAAGTTCACCGTGCTCGCCGGCAACGGCGCGCAGGGCGGGCTCGGCGGCTCGATGGGTCCGAGCTCCGTGGAGATGCAGGTCGGCGGCGGTCTGGTGGCCGCGGCGGCCGTCGGTGGCGCGGTCTTCCTCGTCCGGCGCCGGCGGCCGGGCCATGCGGCGTTCTGAGGCGTCGAACCTCCCGCCCGGCCCGATACGTCCGTCGCCCCGAGTCCTGGACCAGGACCCGGGGCGACTGCCGTGCGCCGCATGTTCGCGGTCAGTGGCGACGGTCGGCGGTGCGGCGGCGCGCGAAGTAGAGGGCGCCCGCGGCGGCGGTGGCCACCAGCGCCGCTCCGGCGGCCACCTCCACCGTGTCGGTGGAGCCCGAACTGCCGCCGAGGCCGCCGCGTACGCCGCCCGGGACGAGCGCCGTCGAACTGGCGGTCGGAACGGTGGTGGGCGTCGGGGTGGGGGTGCTCGTGGCGCCGCCGGTGATCGTCAGGTTCACGTTGCGGGAGGTGCCGGTGGAGCCGCACGCGAACGTCACCGCGTACACGGCCCCCCGGCGGGCGTCCGTGTCGATGGTGGCGGTGGCCGTCGTGGAGCCGCTCGGGATGGTGGTGGTGTCGAAGATGCCCGAGGAGACGGTCGTCTCGCCCGTGCAGCCGCCGGAGCCGAGGGTGACCCGGCCGCCGGGTGCGATGACCGACGGGGCGATCGTCGGGTTGAACGTGCTCGTGGCCCCGTCCGGTGCGGCGAAGGCGGCGGACGGGGCCATCAGCGTCAGGGCACTGGCGCCGAGCAGGGCGAGCGGTGCGACACGTATCGCGCGCATGGTGGATCCTCCGGGTTCCCCGAGGGGCAGCTGCGGAACCAATTTCCACATAGCAGGAAAAATGCACCTCGATGCCCGACACGCTAGGAGGGGTGCCCCCGGCCCGCGATCGGGGTCCGGCGAATGGGTCAGTGGTGTCCCCCGGCCGGCTCACCCACCGGCTCGCGGGCCCGGGGGCGCGGACTCAGCGGGCGACGCCCGGGAACATGTCGAGGAAGGGGTCCGCGGTGGCCGAGATGCCCCGGCCGAAGGGTGCGTCGAAGTCCCAGATCAGAAAGAGCAGGAAGGCGATCAACGCGCTGAACAGGCCGGCCAGCAGCAGTTCCCGGAACGTTCTGCGGATCTGGAGGGTGAAGATCAGCCCCACGGTCACCAGCGCCCCGATGATCAGCCCGAACCAGACCACCCCCGGCATCGTCGCCCCGGCGTTCTGCCCGCGCGTGCTGCGGGCGTCGTCGGCCGCCGCCACCTGGTCGACCAGGGGCTGGTAGGCCTGCCCCTCGTGATCGGTCTTCGGTTGGTAGTCGGTGACATCCGCCCTCACCTTGTCCAGCAACTGCGTGCCGCGCTCGGTGAGCGTGTTCCGGTCGGACATCACCTTCCACTCGTCGTGCACCACGTGGTCGACGTAGGCGTCGACGTCCGCCCGGATGCGGTCGCGGACCTCCGCCGGGTAGACGGAGGCGCGCGCCTGCACCTCGTGCAGGGCCTGTGCCTCGATGCGTACGGACTCCTGGGCGGCGCTGCGTCCTTCCCAGACCCCGGCGATGGCGAGCCCCAGGACGATCGCGTAGACCACGCCGATCATCATCGTCATGTACTCGATGACGTCGGGCGTCTCGGACGGGTCGTCGTCGTCCGCGATCCGCCGGTTGTTCAGGACGGCGATGGTGAGGACGACCGCGCAGGCGGACGCCATGGCAATGCTCAGTACGAGCCATTCGGACATGCATGTCTCCTGGTCAGCGGGACGATCGCGGCCGCAGCACGGCGACGGCGAACACCGCCGGGGCGGTGATGAGCAGCGTCAGGGACACCAGCGAGGGTCCGCTCCGCGGCTGTTTGCGGGTCGGTTTGCGGTACGTCGGGAGTGCGACGGGCCGGGGGCGCGGTGGCTCGGTCCGCTCGGGGGGCTCGGGCGGCGGCGCGGGTTTCGGTGGTGGGGCGGCTGCCGGTGGTGGCGCGGGTGTCGGGGGCGGTGGCGGGGGAGGGGGCGGCGGTGAGGGAGGCGGCGGAGGGGGTGGTTCCGCGACCACAGGTGGCGGAGGGGACGGAAGCGGCGGCGGAGGAGGCGGAGGCTCGGGCGGCGGCGCGGGAGACGGCGGTGGGGGAGGCGGCGGTGGTGGCGGCTTCGGTGGTGGCGGTGGTGGTGGCTCGGTGACCGCGACACAGTCCCCGTCACCCGCCACGGCGACCGCCGAACTGCCGTCGCCCTGCCCGATCGTGGCCACCGCGCAGCTGTCGGCGGTGGCGGGCAGCGGCACGGCTGACAGCCAGAGAAGTGCGGCGACCGTCGTGAGCCGCGCGATGCGTGATCCGTACACGTCCGCGAGCATGATCCACGCTGCCGGGGAAAACGCGATACCTACGGGTGATTCGCCTGATCGTGCGGTTAATGGGCCATTCGGGTTTGTCTGGTGGACGGGGTGCCGCCGTGCTCCGGGGTGCCAACGGAGGCTCGTTCACGGCTCCGTTGACGCTCACGGCGGCGTGCGGTCAGGAGCAGGGTGATGCCTCGCGAGACCCGGCCCCGGTCGGCGCCCCGGGCAACGCCACCGTCCCGGCCGACGCCGACACCGGGCTGCTCGGGAGGCCGCCCGGGGCGACGGTGCGGGCGCCGGTCCACCCGCCGATCACGCCGAATCCGTTGATCGCGCTGATCGCGCCGATCCCGTCGGCCTTTTGGTCCGCAGGGGTCCGGAACTCGGTGACATCGTGGTGAACGGACGCGGTATGACGCGGTTTTCCCCTTCGCCGAGGACTCGGCCGGGCCGATGAAGACCGCGTGTACGGGCGGCCGCCTCAAGAAAGTGGCCGGTAGTGGCCTCCATGGCCAAAAAATCGGTGGATGGTATGACGGCACTTGTCGGCGCTTCCCGCCGGTAATCGGGTGCGATCCAGCACCGCCCAGGAACCCCAAGTGGCCCCGAACCACCGGGAAACGGTGTCCGGAGTGCCGGTCCGTCGCTGTTCGCATACGCGCAGCGACGGACCGGCTGCCGATGCCACCGGAGTGTGACCAATAACGGATCGCTAATTTCCGTTTCCACTCGCTCTCTTGGCGGCCGATCAGTAGCCTCTGGTCAACACTGACCATGAACATGGCCGGATCGCCGTGGCGACTTGTTGGAGACATCGATGGAGCGTCCCGCCTGGGCACCGCAGGGCATTGACATTTCGGTGCCAAGCGTGTCTCGAATGTACGATTTCTATCTGGGCGGATCGCACAATTTCGAGGTGGACCGGGAAGCCGCGCGCAAGGCCATGGAGTTCCTTCCGGGCCTTCCCAAGATCATGCAGGCCAATCGCGCCTTTATGCGCCGGGCCGTCCGTCATGCCGTCGACATCGGCATCGACCAGTTCCTGGACATCGGCTCCGGCATACCGACCTTCGGCAACGTCCACGAGGTCGCCCAGGCCGCCGACCCCGGGGCCAAGGTGGCCTACGTCGACCACGACCCGGTGGCCGTCGCCCACAGCCAGGCCGTGCTGGAGGGCAACGACCGCGCGGTGATCGCCGCCGCCGACCTGCGCCGCCCCGAGGAGATCCTGGCGAACCCGGAGATCACCGGACTGCTCGACCTGAACCGGCCGGTGGCGCTGCTGCTGGTCGCGGTCCTCCACTTCGTGGAGGACGCCGACGACCCGCGCGGCGCGGTCGCCGAGCTGCGCGAGTCACTGGCCCCCGGCAGCCTGATCGTCCTGACCCATGCCTCGTACGAGGGCATTCCGCTGCCCAAGGAGGAGGCGGCCGGCACGGTCGGCGTCTACCAGAACATCCGCAACCCGCTGATCATGCGCTCGCGCGAGGAGATCGGCCAGTTCTTCGAGGGCTACGAGATGGTCGAACCGGGGCTCGTGTCGATGCCCGAATGGCGGCCCGACACCCCGCAGGCGCCGCAGCAGGAAGACCCGTACGCCTTCTCGGGCTTCGCAGGGGTTGGGCGCAAGGCGTGAGCATTCCCGCCCAGGCGTCCGGGGAGCCGGACGCGGAACCCGACGGTCCGGAAGGCCGGCTGCGGAGATTCGCCAGAATCTGGAGCCGGGCCATCTTCCCCCTGACGGCCACCTCCCTCACCCGGCCCGAGTTCGAACAGCATCTGCTGCCCCTGGCACGCGAGCTGAACGGCATCCTGCACGCCCACCCCTTCGACGCCTCGCCCGCCCAGCGGATCGGCGAGGCGCTGATCGAGGCGCACTGCACCGACCCGGACGCCCTCAGCTCCACGCTCGGCGTCGTCGACTCCTACCTCGTCCTGTACTGCGGCGGCAACGGACCCGGCGTGCTGACCACCGAGGACGGCCGGGCCCGCTGCGCCCGGATCCAGCACACCCTCGCGGCCGGCTTCACCGGGGCCCTGCGCGAGCGCACGCTCGCCGAGCAGGAGGCCATCGCCCGCTCGGCGCTGACCGCCCGCTCGGACGCCGAACAGGCCCTGCACGCCACCGAGGCCCGGTTCCGCGCGGTCTTCAAGGACGCCGCCATCGGCATCGGCATCGCCGACCTGGACGGCAACATCCTGGAGATCAACGACACCCTCACCAAGATGTTCGGCGGTCTGGAACACCACGTCCGCAGCCACAAGGTGAACGAGTGGGTGCACCCCGAGGACTCGCCGCAGGTGTGGAAGTACTACGACGAACTGGTCCGCGGCGAACGCGACCACTACCGGGTCGAGAAGGCGTACTACCGCAACGACGGCACCGTGCTGTGGACCAACCTGACCGTCTCGCTGCTGCGGGACTCCCGAGGGCCGTCCCGAGTACCAGCTCGCGCTGATGGAGGACACCACCGAACGGCGGCTGCTCAATCTGCGCCTGCGCTACGAGGC
>NZ_UAVD01000053.1 GCF_900460065.1 Streptomyces griseus
TACCGGCGTCGAGGGCCCCCGCGGCATCACGGCCTTCCTCGTCCCCGGCGACGCCGAGGGTCTGAACGCCGCCGTCCCCGAGAAGAAGATGGGGATGAAGGGCTCGCCCACCGCCCAGCTCCACTTCGACGGCGTCCGGGTCGGCGACGACCGGCGCATCGGGGAGGAGGGCCAGGGCTTCGCCATCGCCCTGTCCGCGCTCGACTCCGGGCGCCTCGGTATCGCCGCGTGCGCCATCGGCCTCGCCCAGGCCGCCCTGGACGAGGCCGTCCGTTATGCCACCGACCGGCGCCAGTTCGGCCGTCCCATCGCGGACTTCCAGGGGCTGCGGTTCATGCTCGCCGACATGGCCACCCAGATCGAGGCCGGCCGGGCGCTGTATCTGGAGGCGGCACGGCTGCGGGACGCGGGGGAGCCCTTCTCCCGGCAGGCCGCCATGGCGAAGCTGTTCTGCACGGACGCGGCCATGCGGGTGACCACCGACGCCGTCCAGGTGCTCGGCGGCTACGGCTACACGCTCGACTTCCCGGTCGAGCGGCTGATGCGCGAGGCGAAGGTGCTCCAGATCGTGGAGGGCACCAATCAGATCCAGCGCATGGTCATCGCGCGCCACCTCGCGGGTCCCGAGACCCGCTGAACCGCGGCGGCGCCTCGGGCCACGGGGGCAGTGCCGCGCCCCGGTGCCACTCCGGGTCGCGGCGGCCCGGCAGGGTGCGGCCCTCGCTCTCCCACTGCCGGAGCAGCGCCCCGTAGATCGGCGGGTCCACGGGGGCGCCCAGGGGCGAGCTCCCCGTGGAGCGGGGCAGCGGCCGTGCGGGCGCGCCCGGCCGCTGAACCGATTCTTCGGGGGCGGGCGCGGCGAGACGACGGCGAGACGGACCGACTGTTGCGTGCAGCGTGGTCATACGGGGCCAACGCGGCGGGGCGGGCCGGGGTCACTGTCGCGCCGATTCGAGCGCTCGTTCGCGGGCGCCCGAACCCGGTCGCGGATGGCCGCGGGATCCGGTGCCTCGGGCACCACGGCGGGCGGGCCGACGTGGTGCTGGGCAGGGCGTACGGTGTCAGGCGGCCTCGCGCCGCATCCTCGGCACGCGCAGCGGACGGGAGCCGGGGCCACCGGCGTGCGAGAAGGGCTGCATCCGCCAGTCGAGCCCCTGGGGGAGCGTCAACAGCAGCCCCGCCTCCTGCTCCTGGAGTTCCAGCGTCTCGTCCGCGGGCGTGGCGTCGCCCACGCCGCGGCCGGTCCCGGCGCAGACGGTGAGGACGAAGGGGTTCCACGGCGTGGGGCACCGGGCGTGCTCCGGCAGGACGTCCTCCTCGGCCAGCAGCGCGATGGGCTGGGCGCAGTCCGGGCAGACCACCCGGACCATCTCGAACATGTCGTACGCGTCGGCGCTACCGTCGTCGTCCGGATCGACAGGCTCCGGTTCGGTGCGTTCGGTGAGCTTCAGGCTCTGCATGGAAATTCCCCCCTCGGGTGGGCCGACAAGGCGCCACGGCCTCGACCACAGCAAGCACTTCCCTCCGCGCATCACCGATAACCGCGAGGCGGCCCGCTACCGACCCCCGAGCATGTGGCGTTCGTCACATGCGGCCCGCAGGTGCCGAACCGTGACCCGCGCGACTGTGCCGAGCGGCGCCCGGGGCCATAGGTTGATCCACATGGAGGAGCTGGACCGTCAGATCGTTGAGTTGCTCGTCAGGGACGGGCGGATGAGCTACACCGACCTGGGCAAGGCCACGGGCCTGTCCACGTCGGCGGTTCATCAGCGCGTCCGCCGACTGGAGCAGCGCGGGGTGATCCGCGGCTATGCCGCGGTCGTCGACCCCGAGGCCGTCGGGCTGCCCATAACCGCGTTCATCTCGGTGAAGCCGTTCGACCCGAGCGCGCCCGACGACATCGCCGAACGGCTGGCCGGGGTGCCCGAACTGGAGGCCTGCCACAGCGTCGCCGGGGACGAGAACTACATCCTCAAGGTGCGCGTGGCCACCCCGCTGGAGCTGGAGCACCTGCTCACCCGGATCCGCACGCTCGCCGGCGTGTCCACCCGGACCACCGTCGTCCTCTCCACACCGTACGAGGCCCGGCCCCCGCGGATCTGAGCGGCGGGCCGCCCGCCGGAGGGGGCCGGGGGCCGGGCCGCGGCCGACAGGCGCGAGACTGGTCCCATGAGCCAGAGCACCGCCCCCCAGAGCGCCCCCGAACACCGCACCGTGCTGTTGCGCGGTGGAGACGTCCACAGCCCCGCCGACCCGTTCGCCACCGCGATGGTCGTCGAACGCGGGCATGTCGCCTGGGTCGGGTCCGAGGGGGCCGCCGACGCCTTCGCGAGCGGCGTGGACGAGGTGGTCGACCTCGAAGGCGCCCTGGTCACCCCGGCGTTCACGGACGCCCATGTGCACACCACCGCCACCGGCCTGGCGCTGACGGGGCTCGACCTCTCCGGCGCCCGCACCCTGTCCGAGGCCCTCGGCCTCGTCCGTGCGTTCGCGAAGGGGCGCTCCGCCGGGGACGTTCTGCTCGGACACGGCTGGGACGCCGCCCGCTGGCCCGAGCGGCGCCACCCCTCGCGCGCCGAGCTCGACGAGGCGGCCGGCGGCCGGGCCCTGTACCTGCCGCGGATCGACGTGCACTCCGCGGTCGTCACGACGGCCCTGCTCGACCTCGTCCCCGGCGTCACCGCGATGACCGGCTACCACCCCGACGCTCCGCTCACCGGCGACGCCCACCACGCGGTACGGGCCGCCGCCCACAGCGCGCTCCCGGCCGCCCAGCGGGCGGCCGCGCAGCGCGCCGCCCTCGACCACGCCGCCTCCCTCGGCATCGGCAGCGTGCACGAGTGCGGGGGGCCGGAGATCTCCGACGAGGAGGACTTCACCTCGCTGCTCGCGCTCGCCGCCGACCGGCCGGGGCCGCGCGTCCTCGGCCTCTGGGCCGAGGAGATCGCGGACGAGAAGGGCGCCCGGCGCATCCGCGAACTCGGCGCGATCGGCGCGGCCGGCGACCTGTTCGTCGACGGCTCGTTGGGCTCGCACACCGCCTGCCTGCACCGGCCCTACGCGGACGACCCGCACACCGGCACCGCCCACCTGGACGCCGCCCGGATCGCCGCCCACGTCACCGCCTGCACCGAGGCGGGCCTCCAGGCGGGCTTCCACGCCATCGGCGACGCCGCGGTCACCGCCGTGGTGGACGGGATCCGGGCCGCCGCGGAGGTGCTCGGCCTCGACCGCGTCCGGGCCGCCCGGCACCGCGTCGAACACGCCGAGATGCTCACCCCCGAGACGATCGCCGCCTTCGCCGAACTGGGCCTCACCGCCTCCGTCCAGCCCGCCTTCGACGCCGCCTGGGGCGGGCCCGAGGGGATGTACGCCGAGCGCCTCGGCGCGGAGCGGGCCGCCACGCTCAACCCCTACGCGGCGCTGCTGCGGGCCGGCGTGCCCCTGGCCTTCGGCTCCGACAGCCCGGTCACCCCGCTCGACCCCTGGGGCACGGTCCGCGCCGCCGCCCACCACCGCACCCCGGAGCACCGCGTCTCGGTCCGCGCCGGGTTCACCGCGCACACCCGCGGCGGCTGGCGGGCCGTCGGCCGCGACGACGCGGGCCTCCTGGTGCCCGGCGCCCCGGCCGACTACGCCGTCTGGCGCACCGCCGAACTCCTGGTCCAGGCCCCCGACGACCGGGTCGCCCGCTGGTCCACCGACCCCCGGTCCGGCACGCCCGGCCTGCCGGACCTCACCCCCGGGGCCGACCTCCCCGTCTGCCTGCGGACCGTGGTCCTCGGACAAACGGTCTACGTGCGACCGAACGAGTGACGTCGGGACATTTCGTACCGCCGATCGATGGCCCGATCGCTCGTCCGCGACCTGCGGCCCTTCTGCACTGACCAGGCAATTCCGGAAAAAGACGCAGGTCGCACGGGTGTTGACAGAAAGCGCCCACGGGCCGGTAGGTTCGGCCAGGTCCACCACAGGACGTCCGCCCGGTCGAACCTCCACGCAGTCGTCGAACGCCGCTGGGTCATGAGGTGGTGTGCCGCACCGGCCCACCACCGCCGACAGCCAGGTTCAGCGCCCGCGCCTCGGGGGCGAGGGAAGGTTTCGGCCGGACGGAGGGTGGGATCCGGGTGGGGCCCGGACGTTCAGTAGACAACGGCTTTCGGTCGACCCGCAGCCAGCGGGTCCCAGGTCGGCCCGAAGGGCGCCGGGCCCCGATCCGAACCATCCGACGCCCTCCCGCGTCCCCTTCCGCGTCTTCTCCCGGAGGGAGCTCCGCGTCCCGGGCCCGTGTTCTGTCCGCAGTTCCACGGTTCTGTCCGCGCCGCGCCGCGCGCCCGTGCGACCGCGTCGGCGCCCGACGGCGCTGTGCTGGATATGGTGTCCCCCTGTGTACGGACTCTAAGGGGCAGTAGTGAACGACGGCGGTCAGAGGCAGTTCGGCCCGCTCGGCAAGGTTCTGGTGATCATTCCGACCTACAACGAGGTCGAGAACATCGGGCCGATCGTCGACCGGGTGCGCACCGCCGTCCCGGATGCCGACATCCTGGTGGCCGACGACAACAGCCCCGACGGCACCGGCAAGGCTGCCGACGAGATCGCCGCGGCCGCCGACCAGGTCCACGTCCTGCACCGCAAGGGCAAGGAGGGGCTCGGCGCCGCCTACCTCGCGGGCTTCGCCTGGGGCTCCGAGCACGGCTACGGCGTGCTCGTCGAGATGGACGCGGACGGCTCCCACCAGCCCGAGGAGCTGCCCCGGCTGCTCACCGCGCTGAAGGGCGCCGACCTGGTCCTGGGATCCCGCTGGGTGCCGGGCGGCCGCGTGGTCAACTGGCCCAAGAGCCGCGAGGTGATCTCGCGCGGCGGCAGCCTCTACTCCCGGCTCGCCCTCGGCCTCTCCGTCCGGGACGTCACCGGCGGCTACCGGGCCTTCCGCACCGAGACGCTGAACGGCCTCGGGCTCGGCGAGGTCGCCTCGCAGGGCTACTGCTTCCAGGTGGACCTCGCCCGCCGCGCGGTCGAGGCGGGCTATCACGTGGTCGAGGTCCCCATCACCTTCGTCGACCGGGAGATCGGCGACTCCAAGATGAGCCGGGACATCCTCGTCGAGGCGCTGTGGCGGGTGACCGGCTGGGGCATCACCTCCCGTGCGAACAAGGTCCTGGGGCGCAAGACCCCCTGAGGCCCGGGGCCGGCGAACGCCGACGCTCCGGACCGCGCGGACGGGATGCGTCCGGCCGGCATCATGATCACCCCCTTACGCCGCTTGGACGCTCGGACAGGCACACTGGGGACATGACGACCGGCACTCCGCCCCCGACCCGTCCCCGGCGCTCGCGCGCCCGTAGATTCCTGCCGCTGGCCCTGGCCGCCTGGCTGGTCCTGGAGGTCTGGCTCCTGACCCTGGTCGCCTCGGCCGCCGGCGGCCTCGTCGTCCTGCTGATCCTGGTGGCCGGGGCCGCGCTCGGCGCCGTGGTCATCAAGAGCGCGGGCCGGCGCGCCTTCAAGAACCTGACCGAGACCCTCCAGCAGATGCCGGGGCAGCCCGGAGCTCCGGCCACGCCGCCGGCGGCCCCCGCGGGCGGCAAGGGCTCCCGGGGCAACGGGCTGCTGATGCTGGGCGGACTGCTGCTCCTGATCCCCGGTCTGATCTCGGACGCGGCCGGGCTGATCCTGCTGGTGCCGCCGGTGCGCACCATGATCAGCCGGTACGCGGAGCGCTCCCTCGAACGGCGCATGCGGGCCGCGACGCCCGGGGGCCTGTCGGACGCCTTCCAGCAGGCCAGGATGTACCGGCCGGACGGAAAGGTGGTCCAGGGCGAGGTCATCCGCGAGGACGGCTCCCAGGCGCCCTCCGGGCCCGACGACGACCCCAGGGGCCCCCGCCCGCCTCTCACGCCCTGACGGCAGGCTCCCCGCCCGCCGGGGAGCCCTGCCGGCGTGAGCCGCCTCGGCGTGTGCCGCCGATCCGGGCGTGCCGCTCGCACAAGAGCCGCGGGCCGTGACACCTGTTCGGTGTCACGGCCCGCGGCTCTTGTGCTGTGCTGCTGTGCGGTACTACGCGGTCAGGCAGACTTCCTGCTGTCCCGCGGGTGCACGGCGATGTTCATGGCTCCGGAGCGCAGAACCGCCAGCCTCTCGGCCAGCACCTCCTCCAGCTCCTCGCGGGTGCGCCGCTCCATGAGCATGTCCCAGTGCGTGCGCGCCGGCTTGCCCTTCTTCTCTTCGGGGCCGTCCCCGTCCACCAGGAGTGCCTGGGCGCCGCACGCCTTGCACTCCCACTCCGGCGGAATCTCTGCTTCTACCGAGAACGGCATCTCGAATCGATGTCCGTTCTGGCATGCGTACTCCACCGCCTGGCGCGGGGCCAGATCGATGCCGCGGTCCGTCTCGTAGCTGGTAACCACAAGTCGCGTGCCGCGGAGAGCTCGCTCACTCATGAATCGTGCCTCCCGGGCTTGTCGCCCACAGGACAAAATGTCGCTGTCGTCGTCATCCGGTCAACGTCCGGTCGGCGGCAAAGATTCCCGTTACCGGTCATGCGTCGCCCGTCGTGCCGCTGCTTTGTCTGGGTTGAGTACCCACGCATGCCCGGTTTGTCACCTCTGATGGAAGTTGTCACTCAACGGTTGAACCGCTTCCACTGGCAGTAACGGTCCTCCCGGGCAGGCCAAAGACGTATACTACCGCCCTTTGACTTCAACGTCTAAATCCGTTCCGGCACGGGGTTGCCCGCGGCCTCCACCGCACGCCTCACCGGGACCCGCGCGAGCAGCACCGCGCCGAGGGCGAAGAACATGATCAGCGAGATGATCGCGTCGCGATAGCTTCCGGTCAGCTGGTACGCCAGACCGAAGACCAGGGGGCCCAGCCAGCTCAGTCCGCGGTCGCTCAACTCGTACGCGGAGAAGTACTCCGCCTCCTTGCCGCGCGGCACCAGGTGCGAGAACAGCGACCGCGACAGGGCCTGGCTGCCGCCCAGCACCAGGCCGATCGCCGCCGCCAGGACGAAGAAGAACGCCGGAGCGTCGGCGGGCAGCAGATAGGCGGCGATCAGGATGAGGGTCCAGATCACCAGCGATCCCAGAATGGTGCGCTTCGCGCCGTGCGTCCGGGCGAGCCGCCCCATCCCGAGCGCCCCCGCCACCGCCAGGACCTGCACCAGCAGCACGGCGACGATCAGCGTCGTCTGATCGAGCCCCAGCTCCTCGGAGCCGTACAGCGAGGCCTGCGAGATCACCGTCTGGATCCCGTCGTTGTAGACGAGATACGCGAGCAGGAAGGAGAGCGTCAGCGGGTGGCGCCGCATGTCGCGCAGGGTCGCCCTCAACTGCTGCCACCCGGACCCGACCGCTCCCTCGCCGCCCGGCGGGATCCGGCGGTCGCGCAGCCGGCGCAGCGGTACGAGCGTGAACGCGCCCCACCACAGACCGGCCGAGGCGAGGCAGATCCGCACCGCGTCGGACTCGGAGAGCCCGAAGGAGGCGTGGCCGGTGTACAGGACCAGGTTGAGGACCAGGACGAGGGCGCCCGAGGTGTAGCCGAAGGCCCAGCCGCGCGAGGAGACCGCGTCGCGCTCCTCCGGCTCGGCGATCTGCGGGAGGTAGGCGTTGTACAGGACCGTCGACACCGAGATGGAGGCGTTCGCCACGATCAGCAGGAACGCGCCCAGGAGATAGCGGTGGCCGTCCAGGAAGAACATCCCCGCCGTCGCCGCCGCCCCGGTGTAGGCGGAGGCCGCCAGCAGCGGCTTCTTGCGCCCCGTACGGTCCGCCGCCGCGCCCACGATCGGCATCAGGATCACGGCCACCACGATGGAGGCCGAGACGGAGTACGCGAACAGCGAGCCCGCGCGCACGGGTATGCCCAGCGGGTGCACGAAGCCGTCGGGATCGGCCGCCGCCTTGGCGATCGACGTCAGATACGGACCGAGGAAGACGGTCAGCACGCTGGTGGAGTAGACGGAGCACGCGAAGTCGTAGAAGTACCAGCCGTGCTGCTCGCGTCTGCGGGCCGCCGCCGTCCCGTCCTCCGGCGGCTGCCCGGACGGATCGGCCTTGCCTGTGGTCCCGGTGCTCAAGCCGCGCCCCCTCGGTCGTCCCCTGTGGCCGTGGACGGCCCGGGCGTCAGGACCATGCCCCCCGCTCGCTCAGCACCGTACGCAGCGTCTCGATGTGATCGGTCATGATGCCATCCACGCCGAGGTCCAGGAGCGCCGCCATCCGGTCGGGTTCGTTCACCGTCCAGACGTGCACCTGGAGCCCGAGCGCGTGGGCCGTACGGACGAAGCGGGCGTCCACCACCGGCACGGGGCCCTGCCGCTCCGGGACCTGGGCGCAGACCGCGCCCGCGCGCAGCGGCGCCGGGACGCCGTACGACCGCAGCCGCAGCGCCAGGACGCCGCGCACCCCGTACGAGGTGGCCAGGCGGGGGCCGGCCAGCCGGTGGGCGCGGGCCACCCGGGCCTCCGAGAACGAACCGACGCAGACCCGGTCCCAGGCATCGGTGCGGCGGATCAGGTCGAGCAGGGGCTCCAGCGCCGACTCCGCCTTCAGGTCCACGTTCCAGCGGGCCCGGGGGAACTCCTCCAGCAGCTCCTCGAAAAGCGGGAGCGGCTCACTGCCGCCGACCCGGGCCCGGCGCACCTCGCTCCAGGGCAGCGCGGAGATCCGCCCCCGGGCATCGGTGACCCGGTCCAGCGTCGCGTCGTGGAAGGCGACCAGCCGGCCGTCGGCCGTGGTGTGCACATCGGTCTCGAAGTAGCGGTAGCCCGCCTCCGACGCCCGGCGGAAGGCGGTCGCGGTGTTCTCCACGCCGTCCGCCGCCCCGCCGCGATGGGCGAAGGCGATCGGCGCCGGGTGGTCCAGATAGGGGTGGCTCGGATTCACTGCGGCAGTATGGCCTGCCCGGACGCCGGGTCGGCAACGGGGCCGGAACCGGCGGACGGCGCGGTGGTGGACGGTCTGCCCGAGGCGACGGTGACACCCGGCCCGGCGGGCTCGGGGAGCGCGAACATCCGCAGGAAGAACTGGGCCAGCGGGCCGATGGCCAGGGCGTACAGCACCGTGCCCGCCCCCAGCGAGCCGCCCAGCAGGAAGCCGGTCACCACGACCGCCACCTCGATCGCCGTGCGGACCAGCCGGAGGGAGCGCCCGGTGACCCGGTTCAGCCCGGTCATCAGCCCGTCACGGGGACCCGGCCCGAACCTGGCCGCGATGTACAGACCGGTCGCCACCCCGTTGAGCACGATGCCCAGGGCCATCACGGGTACGCGGAACCCGAGCCCGTCCAGGTCGCCGACCACGGCGAGCGTCCCGTCCATCGCCAGCCCGACCACGAAGACGTTGGAGACGGTGCCGAGCCCCGGGCGCTGGCGCAGCGGGATCCACAGCAGCAGCACCACCGCGCCGATGGCGATCGACACCACGCCGATCGACATCCCGGTCAGCTCCGCGAGGCCCTGATGCAGCACACCCCACGGCTCCAGGCCCAGCTCGGCCCGCACCAGGAGCGCGGAGCTCGCCCCGTACAGCGTCAGGCCGACGTACAGCTGGACCAGCCGCCGGGTGAGGTGAGTGGTGCTCCGGTCAGTGGTCCTGGCCACGTCGTGCCCCCTGCTGTGGTGGTGGTGGACTGCTTCGTGCCACTCTGTGGCAGGGGATCGGCCACCAACTATGGCCAATTCGAGGAAGGTGGACTGATTTCGATGGCGCAGTGGACATCGACGGTGGGGGCGGCCCAACTGGCCCGGCAGCTCCGGTCGCAGCAGGCCCGGCCCACCGGACCCGGCGGCCGGAAGCCGCCCGCCTACCGTGCGCTGGCCGACGGGGTGCGCCTGCTCGTCCTGGAGGGCCGGGTCCCGGTCGCCGCCCGCCTCCCCGCCGAACGCGAACTGGCCCTCGCCCTGGCCGTCAGCCGTACGACCGTGGCGGCGGCCTACGAGGCGCTGCGCGCCGAGGGCTTCCTGGAGTCCCGGCGCGGCGCCGGCAGCTGGACCGCCGTCCCGGCCGGCAACCCGCTGCCCGCCCGCGGCCTCGAACCGCTGCCGCCGGAGTCGCTCGGCTCGATGATCGACCTGGGCTGCGCGGCCCTGCCCGCGCCCGAGCCCTGGCTGACCCGCGCCGTCCAGGGGGCGCTGGAGGAACTGCCTCCGTACGCCCACACGCACGGCGACTACCCGGCCGGACTGCCCGCCCTGCGGCAGCGGATCGCCGACCGCTACACCGCGCTCGGCATCCCGACCATGCCCGAGCAGATCATGGTCACGACCGGTGCGATGGGCGCCATCGACGCGATCTGCCACCTCTTCGCGGGCCGCGGCGAACGGATCGCGGTCGAGTCCCCCAGCTACGCCAACATCCTCCAGCTGATGCGCGAGACGGGCGCCCGCCTCGTCCCGGTCGCGATGGAGGAGGGGCTCGGCGGCTGGGACATGAACCGCTGGCGCCAGGTGCTGCGGGACGCCGCCCCCCGGCTCGCCTACGTGGTGGCCGACTTCCACAACCCCACCGGCGCGCTCGCCGACGAGCAGCAGCGCCGCGACCTGGTGGACGCGGCCCGGTCCGCCGGAACGGTCCTGGTCGTCGACGAGACCATGAACGAACTGCGCCTGGACGCCGGCGTCGACATGCCGCGCCGCGTCTGCGCCTTCGACCCGGCGGGCAGCACGGTCCTGACCGTCGGATCGGCCAGCAAGGCCTTCTGGGCCGGCATGCGGATCGGCTGGGTGCGCGCCGCGCCCGACGTCATCCGCAGCCTGGTCGCCGCCCGCGCCTACGCCGACATGGGCACCCCCGTCCTGGAGCAGCTCGCCATCAACTGGCTCATGACCACGGGCGGCTGGGAACAGGCCGTCGAGGTCCGGCGCGGCCAGGCGCGGGAGAACCGCGACGCCCTGGTCGCGGCGGTGCGCAGGGAGCTGCCGGACTGGGAGTTCGCCGTGCCGCGCGGCGGTCTGACGCTGTGGGTGCGCACCGGGGGCCTCTCCGGATCGCGGCTGGCGGTGGCCGGGGAACGGGTCGGAGTCCGGGTGCCGTCGGGCCCCCGCTTCGGAGTCGACGGGGCCTTCGAGGGATACGTACGGCTGCCGTTCACGGTCGGCGGACCGGTCGCCGACGAGGCGGCCGTACGACTGGCGGCGGCGGTGGAGCTGGTGCGCTCCGGGGCGGGCGCCGGGGCCGACGCCCCGCGCAGCTTCGTGGCCTGAGTGCTTCCGGGCCTCAGCGCTCGAGGGCCCGGGCGCGTCCCGCCGGACCGGGGCCGGTGATCCGCGACGCCCGGAACGCCCCGCGGCGCGGACGGCGGCGGGCGGGAGCGGACCGTCCGTGGTCCGCTGCCGCCCGCACCGGCGCGCCCGGTCAGCCCTCGGCGCCCGCCGGCTGCGCCTTCGCCAGCGGCCCGGACTGCCTGGCCTCGCCGACCACCGCCTCCACCGCGACGGGGACCTGCTCCGTCGCCGGGCCCTCGTCCGCGGGCTCCCGCGTCGGAGCCGTCTCCATCGGGGGGTGCCGGTCGGGCAGCAGGTCGAGCACCGCCTGCCGGTGCGCGTCGCTCGTCGCGTCGTCGTACGGGTCCGGGGTGGCCGGCACCTGGAGCCGCAGGACCGGGCCCGCGCCGAGGCGGACGTAACCGCGCCCCGCGGGTACCCCGGGCGGCGGTGTGGTGTGCGGTTCGGCGGCGAGGACGGCCTCGATCTGCTCGCGGGAGGCCGGTCCCAGGACCGCGCGGGCGCGCGTGTGGGTCCGCACGGTCTCGGTGAGGGTGTCCAGCGCGTCGAACTGCTCGGCCAGGACCACGGTGACCTGGGCGGCCCGGCCGTGCCGCAGCGGGATCCGGAGCAGCTCCAGCGGGTCGGGCCTGCCGTCGGCCGCCGCGAGGTGCCCCAGGGCGCCGGGGCGGTCCAGCAGGATCCACAGCGGTCGCCGGATGTCGTCCGGCACGGGGTGGCCGCTCTGCCGGGCCCGGTTGGCGGCGATCAGCCGGCGCTCCGTCTCGTGCGCCGCCCACTCCAGCGTGGCCAGCGTCCCACCGAGGCCGGACTCCACGGCGAGGACGCCGCCGCGCCCGGCGAGGGCGCCGTACTCGCCGGTACCGCTGCCGTCGACGACGATGACGTCGCCGTCCCGGAGGGCCTGGAGGGCGATCGAACGGATCAGGGTCGTGGTGCCGCCGCCGGGGTGCCCGACGGCCAGCAGGTGCGGTTCGGTGGAGCGTCCGCCGGTCCGCCAGACCACCGGCGAGGCGTCCAGTGTCACGTCGCCGTCGCGCACGGGGACGGTGCGCGAGACGGCGTCCGGGTCGGTGAAGCCGAGCACCGTCTCGCCGGGGACGGTGACGAAGCGCTGGGCGGCGATCGTCGTGGGGAGCGGGTCGAGCACGGTCAGGACGAGGCGGTTGGCCTCCTCGTCCCAGCCGAAGTGGTACTCGCGGCCCCGGCCGGACTTGGTGTGGAGCAACTGCTCGATCCGGGCGCGGGCGGCCGGCTCGCCGTCCGTGAAGTACGCCGGGTAGGAGATCCGCAGCCGGGTGAGCCGCCCGTCGGCGTCGAAGGCGTACCCGTCGAAGGCCTTGCCCCAGTCGCCGCCGTGGGCGAACAGCGGATCGGGGTCGTCGGGCGTCGAGAAGTACGGCACGAGCGCCTCGTACAGCGACCGTAGGCGCGCGGTCTCCGCGTCGTCGGGTCCGGTTCTCACCGGGGTCCGCTCCCGCCCCATCCACGCGGCGGCGCCCATCACCGTGACGAGGGCCAGGATCGGCCCGTAGGGGACGAGTGCGACCAGCAGCACGCAGGCCGCGCCGAGGAGCAGCTTGGGGCCACGCCGCTCCTTGGGTGTCGCGACCCATCTCCGCCTGCCGGCCACGGCCAGCAGCCGCAGTCCGCGGACCACGGTGATCAGCGGATGGAGGACATCGGTGGCGCTGTCGGCGGCCGTGCGCGCGATCTCTCTGCTGCGAGTGATCGAAGCGCTGCCGCTGCTCAGAATGCGGGGGAGTGGTCGCCGGGCCACGTCGGTCTCCTGAAGGGGTGGGAGCGGTTGCGGAGCGTCAGAACTTGATCCCGCCCAGCAGGCCGGCGAGGCTCGCCCCGCCCGCCGTGATGCTCGGCGCGATGGCGGTGCCGGCCAGGTAGAAGCCGAACAGGGCGCAGACGATGGCGTGGGAGGCCTTGAGCCCGTCCTTCTTGAAGAACAGGAAGACGACGATGGCGAGCAGTACCACGCCCGAGATGGAAAGGATCATGAGCGGTTCTCTCCTGGTTGAAGGGGACAGTCACCATGAGTCCTTCCAGGATCACGGGAAGTATCTATACGACAAAAGGTGCAATCGAGTGAATATCCCGCGCTTTCACTTGACTGGCCCACGGAAGTAGGTCCCCGAGAAGCGGCATCACCTCGTCCGTGCCGGGCAGGATCAGCCGCGGTGATCCCTCGCCGTATCCGCGCCGGGTCATGCGGGCCCGGGACCAGTACCCTGTCGATTCACTCGTACGGACCCGTGCCGTACTCCCCACCAGGTCAACCGCGGCGACGACCGTCGCGGCGGCAGTCAAGGAAGGCGGCCCGTCCGATGAGCGAAACCCCTGATCCCGAGGTGGTCGAGCTGGCGACCAAGGTCTTCGACCTCGCCCGCGCCGGCGACACCGAGGCGCTCACCGCGTACGTCGAGGCCGGAGTCCCCGCCAACCTCACCAACGACCGGGGCGACACGCTGCTGATGCTCGCCGCCTACCACGGGCACGCCGCCACGGTCGCCGCCCTCGTCGCCCGCGAGGCCGACCCGGACCGGGCCAACGACCGGGGCCAGACCCCGCTGGCCGGAGCCGTCTTCAAGGGCGAGGACGCCGTCGTCGACGCGCTGCTCGCCGCCGGCGCCGACCCGGCCGCCGGAACCCCGTCCGCGCTGGACACCGCCCGGATGTTCGGCAAGGCCGACCTGCTGGAACGCTTCGGTGCCCGGTGAGACGCCGGCGGGCGCGCCCCGGCGCGCGTCCGTCGTGGGCTCCGCTGACCGGTCCGTCGTAAATGTGGTCGCGGTGGCGAAATGGCTGGGTCATCATGACGTCGCGG
>NZ_UAVD01000052.1 GCF_900460065.1 Streptomyces griseus
GAAAACGCCGAAGTCGAAGACATCAGAGACCACCCCTTTACAGACATCACCCTCCCTAAACTTCTGCCCTGCCGACCAAATCATTATGCATTCCTCACAATCTAAGTCCTTTTTAACCTTCAAAAGGTCCCGTGAGCGCGAGTGGCCGCACCTCGAATTTCACGGGGATGCCACCCGCGCTCGCGCGACATACGCCGAACCTTCAGTCTCGGTAGACGTACCCACCACTACTATAGTAGTTCGTCCATTTCGAGCTCCCGCCCTCAATAAATGAATTGAATCGAGGGATTTCCGCTTGCGGAATTATCCATTCGAATTCGATGGCCCCTCTGCTGTTTTCATGGGGAGTGCGGTACTTCGCCGCAGGAAATGCTTTCTTGAAGCCTGGCTTCATTTTATACCGCCAGTAGCCGTGCTCGAACTGAGTTTCACCTGCGTACTGTTCGGCCACACTCGCCGTATCGCCAAGAAAAGCCAGCCCTGGTTCGGTCCTGAACTTCGTCTTCGTAGGCGGATGGTTCTCCGGTCGCGGTCCGTGACGTTCCGCCTCTTTATTACCTATGTGTGGCGCCCGATACAGATAATAGAACTCATCATCATCTTCGTCTGTGCGGCCTTCAGCGAGTTCCTCTGCCATCTCCCTAATGGCACTGCCATCCAACTCACGGGTAAGACCGCCAAGAAACCCCAGGGGCCCAGGAAGTCGGACACCCGCAGGACCGCCACTAAAGAGCTGAAAACCCGGGCCGGCTCCCGCTCTCAGTACCGGCAGAGGGGTCGGGCCTGGCTTGAATTCAACCTTTGTCGACGTCACGCCGCTGGAATAGGTGACCGTGCTGGTCATGATCGTTTTTGTGCCCGGGAGCGTGACTTCCTTTTGGTAGTTGTAGTCCCAGCCTGTACTGGTCTTGGTCCAGGTCTCGGTTCCGCCGTTGCAGGAGCTCGATGAGCCGCCACACGCGCCGTCGGGGCGCAGTCCGGTGGGATCGGACAGGGTGACGGGGGTGTTGTTGGAATAGGCGTAGCCGTTAAGGGACTCGTGGTCTTCTGGCACGAGAATGGGGTCAACGGAGAGGAAACGTCCGGTGATCGGGTCATACTCGCGGGCACCGATGTGGGTGAGTCCGGTGTCGGCGTCGGCTGGTTTTCCGAGGAACCCCTTGTCGTCGGGCCACGTTGTCGGCGCGTTGCCGCGGTTCTCTCCGAAGGGCTTTGTGTAGCGGCGGGTGACCGACTGGGTGGTGGCGTCGACTGTCATCGATGCGGTGCCATGGTGGTCGTCGACCACCCAGGACAGGCCGGCATCGGTCCGGACTGCGGTCGCACCCCCCGCCGTGTAGTAGCGCTTAGCCGTGAACTTCTTGCTGTTCACGTCGTAGTGGAGTTCCTGCCCGGCCAAGTAGAGGACGGTCTCGCCAGAGCCGCGGCGGATGAGGAGTTCACCGTTGGCGTCGTAGAGGTAGTCAGTGGTGTTGGTGCCTTCGGTGAGGCGGGTGAGCTTTCCTTCGATGTCCCAGACGAGGGTTTGCGCACTTCCGGTGGGGCCGTAGCGCTTGGTGGTGTTTCCCCTCTCGTCATAGGTGAAGGGCTTGGCGGTGCCGGCGCCCACACTGATTGAGGTCAGGGTGTGGGGCTGGCCGGTGCCGTCGGCCTTGACGGCGGGGTAGCCGTATGAGGTCTTGGTGTCACCAGCTGCCTTGTGCTCGGTCTGGGTGTCGCGCAGGCCCCCTACTTTGTAGGTCCAGCTGGTCCAGTAGGGAGCCGGGCCGCCGAGTGCGCTGGACGAGCGTGCGGTGGCGCAGTCGTTGGAGGACGGGGTCCACGCTTCGGTCAGGCGACGGTAGCCGTCGTACGCGAAGCACTGGGTGTCCTTGCCGTTCGCCTTGTCCGTCATCGACTTGACGTTGCCGGTGGCGTCGTAGAGGTAGTCGACGTCACTGGTGTAGCCGGTGTTGGTCTGGTCGACGGTGTGGGAATTGGCCAGGCGTCGGGTGCCATCCTCGTAGCGGTTGAGGATCTGCATCTGCTTGGCACCGGTGGAGGTACCTAGGCGGGTCTCCTCGATCTCACCGTACGGGGAGTAGCCGATGCTCTGCACGTAGTCGGTCATGCCATCGGTGCCGGTGAGCATGCCGAGGCCGTTGTAGCTGTTCTCGATGGTCTCGGCAGGCAGCCCGGCTGCTGCCGGCAGTGAAGTCGACTGGACTGTGCCGTCCATGTTGTAGACGGTCGATGTGGTGAATGACTGCGGTGCGCCTGCAGTGACCAGCGGGTCGGTGGCGGCGATGACGGTCTTGGTGCCCTTGGCGCGGCCGAGGACGTCGTAGCCGGTGACCGACTTGGAGTAGATCTTGCCAGTGGTACCACCGACGTACCGGATCGACGCGGTGGGTTGTCCCTTGGCCAGGGAGTCGTAGGTGAACTTGGTCAGCCGGTGGGCGTCGTCCTTGGTCCCGTCCCAGGTGCCGATCCGGCGACCAAGCTCGTCGTAGTCGGTGAGCACGGTGCGGGAGACACCGTTGAGGGTCGTGGTAGCGGAGACCGGCTGGTCTGCGTCGTTGTAGGTGGAGGTGATGGATCCCTTGTCGGGGTCGGTGGAGGTGATCTCACGGCCACGCAGGTCGTAGCTGCGGGTCCAGACCGCCCCATCCGGCCCGCTCAGCTTCTTAAGCTGACCGGCCGCGGTGTACTCATACAGCGTCCGGGTGTAGTCACTGCCGGTCGGAGTGGGGCCTGCGTATTCACGGCGTTCGGTGACCCGGCCCCGCGCGTCGACCATCGTCAGCGTTCCGGAGCCCCCTGCAGCGGCGGTGACAGCGGTGCGGTCGCCCTGCTTGTCGGTCTTGGTGCGCCACTTTTCCTGGTTGTAGACCCGGAAGATGGAGTCGGTGGCGCGGCCGGCCTCGTCGTAGACCGTCTCGGTGGAGGCGGGCGTCGAGCCAGGGTAGGTGTTGGCAAGGGTGCCCGACGGGGCGTTGTTGTCGTGGATCTGGCTGTTGGCCATGTAGGCCAGGCCGCGGTCGTCGTAGAGGGTTTCGGAGATCACCCGGCCGCCGTTCGGCGCGGGAGTCTGTACCTGACGAGAGCGCAGCAGGCCGTCGAAGATCTCGTAGGAGCTGTTGTAGGTCTTCCCGTCAGCCTTGAGGGTGTCGGTGCGGACCCAGGTCTCCTTCTCGTTGTTGATGCTGTAGGCGTAGGTGATGCTGGCTGCGTCGTTGCCGACGCGGGAGCGGTCTGGTTTCCACACCGACAGCAGCCGGCCGAGTGCATCGAAGGACCACTCGGTGACGTTGCCGTTGGCGTTCGTGATCTTGGTTGCAGTGCCCCAGGCCGGGTCTACCTCGGTGGTGGCCGTGAAGAGCTTGGGGTCGGTGAGCGTCTTAGACCTCAGCGGGCCATAGCCCGTGTCGTCAGGCAGGTATGTGGTTTTGAGTGTCTGGTCCTGGGCGTTGGTCTTGGTGAGTGGGCGACCCAGCTTGTCGTAAGAGGCCCCGGAGACCTTCTGGTAGATCGGTTTCTTGTCCGTGGCACCGTAGTTGGCTACACGGTAGGAGCTGGTGATTTCGCCCTTCGACGGGGCTGTTCCAACCTCCTGATTGTCGTAGGCCGTGGCCACATCCGAGACGACGTCATCCGGGATCGTCGGGGCGGTCGTGCACGGCACTGCGTACGTCTCAACGCGCGAGACTCTGTTCACCAGCCAGGCGGATGTGTTGCGGGCGTAGCTGGTGCGCCTGCAGGTCTCGTCGCCGGATTTGGCGGTGTCCCCGCTGTCATCCATCGTGAGTGGCATGCCGTACGTGGTGTCGTACGTGGTCTTCTGCTTGGTCGTGCGGGTTCCGGTGGATGTCTTCGTGCGGCTGGTGGATTCGCCGGCTTGGACGATCCAGGAGTCCGTGGTGCCCCAGTTGTAGGTGTGGCTGCCGGTCTTGTGGGACCAGGGGGTGCTGATCGTGCCGCTGACTTCTGCGGTGTTGTTGTAGGCGATGGTTTCGCGGACGAAGCCGGCGTATTGGCGGGAGTCGTCGATGGCGGTGCCGGTGGAGTCGGTGACCTTTTCCACGCGTGCGGTGCCGTCGAGTTCCTTCTCGCCGTTCAGGCCGCGCATGTAGAGGGCGGAATTCTTGGAGCGTGGGCCTTCGGAATCGCCGGAGGTCGTGACGACCTTGCCGTAGCCGCGCCACTGCGACCAGGTGCGATTCGACGCCTTGGTCAGGCCCTCGTCGTCGGAGTACGCCCAACCGGCGCCGCCTTGGTAGTCGTAGTAGGTCTCCATGGTGTCGCCATGGCCGTAGGGGTCTTCTTGGAAGACGGAGGTGACGACGTACTTGTGGAACCAGTCGGTGGTCGGTGTCGCTCCGGACTGGGACCACTTGACCGGGAAGCAGCGGCGGGTGTTCTTGTCGACGGCTGCTGGCATGCTCGAGCCCCAAATGCAGTCGGGGTTCGAGTAGTTAGCGGTGAGGGTTGATCCGGTTTCGGACTTGATGGTGCGTACGCGCCATTTGATGTAGCGCAGGGTGTCGGGGCCGCTGCCTTCGACGTGGTTGGGCATCTGGATGCCGCCGAAGACGACGGGCGGCATGGCGGCCGCTTTGTCGTTGGCTTTGCCGGTGTTCTGGATGGACTTCAGCCACAGGCTCGGCGACGAGGCGTCACCCGTGTTGGGGAAGCTCTGGTCAAGGTGCCATGTGTCGACGTCCCGACGAGTGGTGCCGGTGCCGGTCCACACCGAGGTGGTGATGTGGGTAAGGCGCTTGCGGGTGAAGAAGGCCGGGCCGATCTGCGTGGTGCACTTGGTGCCCGACGCGCAGACCATGTCGTACGGGACGTCGGGCCAGTCGGCCTTGGTGTCCTCGGTCAGGCTGGTGCAAGCGCCGGAGGTGACGCATCGTTCCGCGTAGGTGAAGCGGACCTGCTGGGCTGCGGGCTTGGAGTAGAGCAGCTCGCTGCGCAGGCCGTAGTCGATGCGGTTGAGGTAGCCGCCGCGGGTATAGGCGGTGCCGTTGACGGTGGTGTCGGCGTTCTTGGAGTAGTAGTTCGCCTCCTTGGTGTACCAGTAGGTGGAGGCGTTACCGTGCGGGTCGACGACATAGTCGAGGTTCCAGCGCCAAGTCTGCATGCAGGAGGAGTCGGCGAAGCCGGTGGACTTGTAACAGGGCTCGCCTGGGTCGTCGCCGTAGACCGGGACGTTCCAGGTGGAGTTGGTGACCGGGTCATCGTCGGCGGTGTCGGTGGTGCCCTTGTTGCTCCAGCCGGGCAGACGGTGCTTGCCGAAGAAGTACTGGATGCCGGAGGCGTCGGTGACCTTCCAGTACTCGGTGTTGTTGTCGTTGTTGCCAGTGGCACCGGTGAGGTGCTCGACCTTGGTGCCGTCTTCGTTCTTCAGCTTCCACGAGCCGCCGGCGGCCTCCGACAGAGCGGCAGCGTCGCAGGCCGCCTTGTCCGCGCAAGTGTTGACGAGTTCGGCGGCCTTGCCATTGAGGACAAGAGTGGCGTTGGCGTACTTCCAGCACAGGTCGCCCTTGCTGGAATGGCCGTCGTCCTTGCAGGAGCCGTACTTACGCTCGATGTAGGACTCGGTGAGGGCGAAGCCTTCGCCGATCACCGAGGTCTGGTTGTTCTCGCCGGCCGTGCGGCCGTCCACCGAGGCAGAGTTGTAGAGGATGGACAGGTTCGGGGACGGGCCGGCCGTCGCCGGGGGAACCCGCAGGGGGTAGTTCCAGGTGAAGTCACCGGTGCTGCCGCCGGCCTCCCAGGTCGCGGTCGGGGACAGGGGGGTGGCGCTGTAGTCGCTTCCGCTGCCGGAGCTGCTGGCTGCTGCTGCCAGCACCATGGGGGTGCCGGCCTTGAGGCTGCGTGCAGGGATCGTGCCAGTCAGTGTCTGGGACTTGGCGTCGTTGTCCGCGCCGGATACGGGGGTCTGGGTGCGGCAGGACTTCTTCTTCGGAGTGGTCAGCGCGCACGCCGGGAGTGCTACCAGGTTCAGTCGGGGGCCGAAGTTGCCGCCGTAGACGTCGTTGAAGGTGGAGTAGTCCAGGGAGACGCGGAGCGTGTCGGTGTCGTCGGCGGACTTGCTGGATGCGGCTCCCGCCGGGTCGACGGTGAGCAGGACGCCGTTGATACCCGCCTTCTTCGCCACCGCCTGGGAGTGGACGTTGAGCGCCACCTTCTCTGCCGGGCCCGTGGCCTTCGCCTTGGTGGTGCTCTTCGCCTGCTTACCTGCCGGAGCAACGGGCTGCTGGGCCAGCTTCACGCCGAGGCCACCGACGTTGGTCTCGGTGCCGCCGCTTGCCTCCACCTCGGCAGTGGCCTTGTCGGCTTTCGGCCAGGCGGCCTTCTTCAGGCGCTCACGCGTTTCACGGGCAGCAGGAGCAGCCTTGTTGTTCGGGGCCTTGGACTTTCCGGGCTTGAGTCGACCGACCTTGTCGATCTTCGCGTCAGGCCGGTCCTCCAACTCCTTGTTCTGGGCCGAGGGCTGCGCCTGGGCCAGGGAGCTGAATTCCGCGGGTATCGCGACTTGTGGAAAGACAGACAAGGTGACGACGAGTGCGCCGCGGCCGAGCCAGCGGCGTAGGCCCGGCCCTGGCACGCGTCTGCGGAAAGGTGTTGACGACACGGTGATGTCCCGGTTCTCGGAAGTGTGGGCAGGAAGCGCTCAGGTAACGGGGTCGGCACCCGCAACGCTGAATCTTGGGAGCGCGCGGCAACGTGCGAGGAGGCAACGAGGGGCGGCAGGGCAGGCGGGATGCCTGCCCTGCCGCTGCGCTCTACTGCTGGAACTGCTGCTCGGTGTTGTACCGGTTGGCGATCGTGCCGGTGGAGGTGGAGCCGGCCCAGACGCGCACGCTGTTGATCTTCCCGGGGAAATGGCGCGCCGCAGCGCCATTGATCTTCGCCCGGCCGATCTCGAACACTCCGCTGCCCTGCCAAGGGGCCGAGTACGCCACGCCGTCTTCGTCGCCCATCCGAGCGCTGTCGACGTGGAGCTTGAGCCCGCCGAGCTTGGAGGTGTCATCAGGGTTGGCTGCTGCCTGGGCGTCGTAAACGACGGTCAGCATGACTGGTACGCCAAGCTGAGCGGTGGTGAAGGCGGTGGAGTCACTCCTGGTCCATGCAGCACCCGTGCCGTCCTTGTCGGGGCGGCCGAACGTCCACCGCCCCTGGGTGCTGCCGGCCGGCTGCTCGTACCAGACACCCCAAGAAGACTGGTTCGCCCCAGACTGGCCGAACACCTGCACGGCGTACGACTTGCTGGTGTCGGTGAACTTGGCGGGGTCCAGCGTCACCCACGCGGTCGCGGTGAACGATCCTGAGTCATCGACGATCGGCCCCGGGGCCGTGGCGTAGGCACTGGTGCCGTTCAAGGTCATCGTCTGGGTGGTCGTCACTTCCTCGCCGAGCTCCGGGTCACCGGTGGTGAACTTGGTCAGGACGGCCCCATTCAGAGTGAGGTTCCGGCCGAAGTCACTGGTGTCCCTAATCGTGGCACCCGTTGCGTTAATCATGTCCATGGCATCCCACTCGGCCACGAGCGCCGGCACGGGATCGCCGGCGGTGCCGTCGCTGAGGTCTTCGTCCTCCAGCCATGCGTCATGGGCGACCTCGGTGTCCGCGAGTGCGCGAGCCCAGACCTTCACCTCGTCGGCAACCCCACTGAAGTGCTCGACGTAACCGGTGCTGTTGTGGAACCGCCCGATCTGGAGCGATCCGGTGGCCAACCATGGCGTGGTGAAGGGTACGGGCTGCCCCTGGGGGCGGCCGTTAACAAACAGCTGCACGGTCTGGCCCGCAGCGTCGTAGACACCGGTGAGGTGGGTCCACGCGTTTGCGACGGGGGCAGTGGCGGCGGTGGAACGGCTCGCTGCCGGTGAGGCGACGTCACTGTGGTAGCGGGAGAAGGCGAACCGCTGGCTGGTGGCTGAGTAGTGCAGTGCGAAGCCGGACAGGGTGGTGGCCTGCTGGGAGACAATCGTCTGACTGCGCGAGAGATCGGAAAGCCGGGCCCAGGCGGAAAGGCTGAATGACTTGGTCGTGTCCACCACCGGCCCCGACGACTGGGCATAGCCTGTGGTGCCGTTGAACTTCAATGCGCTCGCGCCACTGCGCGACTTGGCGTCCCATGTCACGCCGGAAGCGGTCAGCGCGTGCGGCGTTGCGGTGGTGGAGTCTGTGAGGGCGTTGTCCAAGTGCCAGACACCCGAGGGCTTTTCCGCGCCCTTGACCAGGAAACTGTAATAGCCGGTGAGCGAACTGTGCCCGGCAGCATCGAAGCCCCAGACCTGGATGGTGTTCTCGCCTGCCTGGTTCGGTGCAATCGACTGGGTCGTCGGCGCACCCTTGGCGACGGGTATCGACAGGGAGACCGCGCCGCTGTTCAGCTTCCACTTGTAGCTCACGACGTCGGACTGGATGCCGGGCGTGGTCGCGTTGGTGTCCCCGGGGGTGAAGGTGAACTTACCCGGCGTACCGACTCCGCCGGCGGCTGGGTCGGTCGCGGCCGGCTTGTAGATGCCGTCGGCACTGGCCACGATGGGTGGCGGCGGCGAATCGGTGTCCACTCTGAAGTAGCACCAGGACGACCAAGAGGAGTCGAGGACGCCGGTAGCGCCCCGGTCGGTCTTGTAGTACGCCTGCGTCTTGACCCGCATCCGGTAGTCCGTCTGCGGGGGCAGCGCGCTCGAGGTCGCGTCCCGGGAAGCGTTGTCGGCCACCCAGGCGCCGTCCGGGGAGGCCGCGTACCATGCCCGGCTGGAGCCGTCTGCCTTCCACACCTCGAACAATGCGCGCAACTGGGACTGGGAGCCGTCCGCTGACTGCACCGCGGCAAGCATCTTCGGTGTGGTGTCACTGGTGGCAAAGGGCAGCGTGGAGGCAGTGCAGGCCCGCCCGGTGGTGCCCTGCTGCACGCCGTAGCTGGTCGGGGTGCTCGGGTAGGACACGTAAGTAACGGACAGCTTCGCGTCATTGCGGAAGCGGGCCCACGAAGCCGCGTCGGATTCGTCGTGTGCGGTCAACGAAAAGGTGATCTGCGACGTCTTGTTCTGTGCGGCGGAGGCGAGGGTAGGCGTGAGGTTCTCGTTCGTCTCATCGAGGTTGTCGCTGAAGCGGACCCAGTTCGCTGGCTGCGACGGGTCACACAGGCCCCCGCGGCCGTAGGCGACGTTCCGGTCGCCCATTAGGTTGATCTCCTTAGGGCGGACCGACCACGTGGTGCTCGAGGTGATGCCCTTGTCCACGGTGCTCAGGTCGTACCAATGTGGATCGCACGTGAACGTCCAGACCTGGTACACCTCCATCGTCGCGTCCAGGATCTTCTTGCCGTGGATCGAGGAGAGCGGGTACTCGAAGTACAGGCGCTGCGTGTACGGAGAGTTGGAGCACAGGTAGCCGGCGTGGTTGGAGCAGCGGCCCACACCCTTGTCTCCGTCGAACTCCCAGAACTTGTCGCCGTCCGAGGACAGCGCCGTCCAGTCACCGAGCGCAATGCCCTTGGTGGGCGGGTCGATGTACAGAGGGAAAACCGTGTCTTTGCCCTTGAGCAACGCCGGGTCAGGTGTGATCTCCATCGTGGTGCCCGTGACCTTGAGCGGGAGCTCGGCCTCCGCGTCACCGCTGCTCGGCGCCTCCGAGGGAGCCGGCTCGCCCTCGGCCTCCGGCACCACGACCGACTCCGCCGATGCAGCAGAACGGGCGGACGTAGTCGAGGCCGTCGCCGGATTGTCGCCGGCCGAGTCCCACATCCGGCCCGCCGGGCTCTCGAACACCGGGGTGCCGTCGCCGTCGCGCGCGACAAAGCCGCCATCAGCAGTCGCAGCGATATCCAGACTGCCACCGGAGATCGTCATCTCGATCGTGGCCAGCGCCGGGTTCGCCGCCGCCTGGGCGGTCTTGACGACCAGCACCGAGGTGTAGCCGGAACTGAGGGCAGTCAGCTTCAGATCGACAGCAGGGAGAACGTCGGCGTAGGTGGCGGTGTTGGCGTCGAGCCGGGGCTCGGGAAGCTCGGTGGGCCATCCCAGCTTCAGCTCATGCCCGTCGTCCTTGAGCGTGACCAGGCCGGTGCCCGAGCCGCCACCCGAGAAGGTGAGAGCGGCTGTGGTGTTCTTCGCCCGGATCGATCCATCGGCCTCACGCACGAGGGTGGTGTCGATGGGAGCCCAAGCGCCGTCGGTCTTGCGGGCACGGACCGGAGCTGCGTTCATCTCTTGCGTGAAGGTGCCGTCCGGGTTGGCAAACACCTGAGATGAATCGGTGGTCGCCTCGTCCACAGCCACGCGCTCACCGCTCTCCGCGGCAAGAGCACTCGCCATCGACTCCGCCGTGCCAGCGGCCTCGGATGCGGCAGCCGCCGGCGCCGCCACAGCAGACGGAGCCTGGGCAAGCAGCGTTGCCACCAACGCCGCGATCCCTGTACCGACTACCGCCGACGCACCGCGGCGCGCTCTGACTCTTCGCCGCTTTTGGGCATGACTGCGCCCCCATCTCAACTCCACAGTCCCCACCCCAGAGTTACAAACGCTTCACAAGTTCCGTGAGTAAACGATGCAGAACCACACCCAGTCAAGAGATCCCATCCAACGAATCACCGCCCGACCTGCAAAAACAGCGACTCGGCCCCAAATGCGACGGAAGGTCAAGACAGGGTTGATTCGCAACGGTCAGCATCGATCTGCGCCCTTGCGCCCGGAGAGCTGCCTCGTCGGCTACACGCCATCCTGAAGCTAGTGCCGCATCAGACAACGGTCGCCCTCTAGCTCGCGGCGAGCGCTGACCACTCTCCGCACACAGGCCGGGGCCGTGTGCCGCATGCGTCGAGTCACGCCCCCAGGTGGGCGCGAATGAGTGTGTCGACTCGTTGCCATGCCGGGGAGGAGGCGTTGACTGTGTCCTGAATGAGGGCGGGAATCGCGGAAGCTGCATCCAACTCGGGCGGCTCGTCGGGTCCGTAGCGGTCCTGGATCGCCTTGGCGATCCGGCGGGCGAGGTTGTCGATGCGGGGATCGTCGGCGTTGAGGTCGTGCGCGCGGTCGTAGTCGAGGAAGAGCTGTCGCAGCGCCAGGTCGGCCAGGGTCTCGGCTTGATCGTGAAAGAGGTTGATTGCGCGGTCCGGGTGGGTGGCGAACACGAGAATCCATAGGTCCCGTTGCAGGTCCACCCATCGGGGCGTGAATCCCCAGCGAGCTAGGTGCTGTAGGTGGGCAGCCACCTCGGTAGGCAGCGGCGCCAGATGCCCGGCAGCGAGCTCGCGCAGGCGTCCCTGTGTTGCCCGCAGGTCACGGATGCGGGTAGTGAGGTTGTTGTCGATCTCATGCAGCGCCTGCTGGAACTCCTGGTCGGTTGCTGATCTCAGGTCCTTGATACGGGAGAGGGGGACGCCGGCTTCGGCGAGAGTGCGGATCTTGACCAGGTCGATGGCGTCCTTCGCGCCATATCGCCGGTAGCCGGACGCATCGCGGTCGGGCTCGGAGAACAGTCCCTTGTCGTGGTAGACGCGGATGGTCTTGGTCGACACCCCGATGTACCTGGCCAGCTGCCCGATGGTGATCACCCGACTATGTTCCCACTTGACCTTTCCCTAGGGGCAAGGTTGCACCATGGCGTCATGACGAACATGAATGCCGACCGGGAGACCCTGCGTGAGCTGGCCGATGAGGGTAACGAGACCGCTTTGGACCGGCTGGCCGATCTCGCCGACGCAGCGGGCGACGTCGTGGAGCTGAGCGAGCTGCTGGACGAGGGATCCATGCACGCTGGGCTCCTGCTGACTCGACGCGCGGTAGCGGCTGGCGACCTGCGCGAGCTGCAACGGATCTCCGACGCCGGCTACGAGGAGGCCGGGAACGAGCTGGACCGAGTGCTGAAGGTGCCGGCCGACGAACCGAGGGATTGAGACTCTGACCGGTTGCTGTGGCTGCGATCCGGGACGCAAAGATCGAATCCGCCTCATGGTCGGCGCGCTCGGGCCAAGGTGTTTGGCATGGCCGAGCCGGTGCGTGTGCGCGAAATAGACGATGAGGAGGGCCGGCGTCTGCTGCGGATCGTCCGCCGCGGTACCGGCTCGGTGGTCACTTGGCGGCGGGCTCAGATGGTGCTGCTGTCCGCGCAGGGCATGCCAGTGGCGAAGATCGCCGAAGTGTCGTTCACCAGCGATGACCGGATCCGGGACGTGATCCACAACTTCAACGCCGATGGCTTCGAGTCGCTGTATCCGAAGTACAGGGGCGGCCGCCCCAAGACGTTCACGCTGCCCGAGCGGCGCGAGATCAAGAAGATCTCGAAGTCGAAGCCGACCGAGCACGACCTGCCGTTTTCCACCTGGAGCCTGACCAAGCTGGCGGACTTCCTGGTCGCCGAGGGGGTGGTCGACGACATCAGCCACGAGGGCCTGCGCATCCTGCTCCGCGAGGAAGGCGTCTCCTTTCAACGGCTGAAGACCTGGAAGACCTCGCACGATCCGGAATACGCGGTCAAGAAGGCCCGGGTTGAGCACCTCTACGCGATCGCCGACGGTGAGGTCATACCCGATCATGGCGAGCCCGACGTCGTCTTCTGCATGGACGAGTTCGGGCCGCTGAACCTGATGCCGCACCCGGGCCGGCAATGGGCCGAGCGCGGCGGGAAGCATAAGGACCCCGACCGCGAATCCCGCCGCCGACGGCGGGCGACCTACAACCGCTACGGCGGAGTGCGGCACCTGTTCGCCGCCCTGGACCTGGCCAGGGACAAGCTCTACGGCCACATCAAACCGATCAAGAAGCGGACGCAGTTCCTGGAGTTCTGCCGCTACTTGCGCAGCCTCTACCCGCCCGAGACCCGCATCGCAATCGTCTGCGACAACTTCTCCCCGCACCTGACTACCAAGAGATGCCAGCGGGTCGGCACCTGGGCCGCCGCGAACAACGTCGAGATCGCCTACACCCCAACGAACTCCTCCTGGCTCAACCGCGTCGAGGCCCAGTTCACCGCCCTGCGCTACTTCACCCTCGACGGCACCGACCACGCTGACCACAAGGAACAGGGCAGCATGATCCGCCGCTACATCATCTGGCGAAACCGCCATGCCGACGACCGGCGCCTTCGCGCCGTCGTCGACAGGGCGAACGTTGCCTGATGCGGCACTAGATCTTCCAAAAACAAGCCAGGCCCTGCCCCGAGCACGAGGCAGGGAGTCACTAGCAGTCGCTGCGGAGATGACATGGGTTTTCGTCACTCACGAGCGCCTGGTGGCCGAGCACACCGGCTCCTTCGACGGGGTGCGCTTCTCCATCACCCCCTACACCCTCGGGTTCGCCGGGCGCCCCGGTACCGACCGCCAGGCGTACGTCGACAACCTCGCTGCGGGTCCGGCCACTGCTCGACGCGCTCGGGCACGGCGCCGCCACGGTCGCGTGCGAGCTCCGCTTCACACCGCTCGTCGGCATCGGCGAGCTGACCGACACCCGCCTGGAAGGCCATCACGTTTTCGCGACCGGCCCGCACCTGCTCATCTCCCGCCACCGAAGCGCCGACGAGCTGCCGCAGATGGTGATCGAGCGCCTGGACGAAGCCGGTCCACTCCCGCCTCGACGCCCCGTATGTGCACATCCGCTCCGACCACGCCGAGCCGACAGTGGCGACCGTACGGGCCGCTCTTGACGCCACCCTCGGCATCCCGCACCAGGCCCGGGAGGTGCGGCTGCACCGCTTCTCCAACGCCGACGGCCCGTACTGGGCCGCCGACCCCGAATTCCACCCGGACGGCACCTGCACCGCCCTCAAGCCCGGAGCCCAGCGGATCGCCTCAACCGACAACGCGACCGTGCAGAACGTGGCCTGGCGCAACCCGGACGGCTCCAGGGCACTAATCGCGCAAACAGCGGCGGCTCCGCCCAGTCCCTCCGAGTCGACTGGGGCGGCCAGTCCTTCACCTACACCCTCCCGGCACGCACCACCGCCACCTTCACCTGGGCCGGCACGCCCCGCGGCCCATCACCGCAGATCGGGCCGCTAACCGCGCTCGCGGGCAAGTGCCTGGACGTGGCCGACGGATCGAGCGCCGACGGCACCGCCGCCCAACTCCACACCTGCAACAGCACCGTCGCCCAGCGACGGTCCTACAGCGCGACCACGCACGACGTGGTCAACACCGCTGCGGACAAGTGTCTGGACGTCACGGGCAACAATTCGGCCGACGGGATCTGGTCCTGCACAGGAGCAGCCAATCAGAAGTGAACCCACCAGCGGTCTTGACCCTTCGGCGAGAGGCATACCGGCACGCGACAGCTCGCGCACAGGGCTCAACGCTTCCTTTACCAGCGAGGAAGCGGCGGTTGAGTCCGTGGCCGAACGCGACGGCCCCAGGGGCCCAGACAGGCCGCCGGACGTCAGCGTGAAGCGACCGGTGTCCTGTCGCACCGCCCGTCAGGCAGTCTCGTCGAGTTCTCAGCAACCGACTGCGCCGCAGGTCAGACACATGGTTGAACCGCAGTGGCGGGCACTCCGCCCTTCGCCGACCGTGGGCGCCGGGAACAGGTGGGCACGAGACCCACCGCAAGGCCCTGGCCTGCGGGCTCAACCCCCAACGAGACAAATGGCGATCCGCCACCTTGGTCGACCAGGACAGCGACATGGGTCCCGAAGAACTCTCGGCCCGCTGGGCGGATGATGCCTCGCAGTGGACCCTCGCACTGGAAGAGCTCGAACACAGCATCTGGTAACACCTCGGCCCAGGGAAAGGGTTATGCCGGAGGCGTTCCGTCAGGATGGTCGTTGATCCATGACAGGCCGCCCAGGTCGAGCCGGTGGCGGGCGCGGGTGACAGCGACGTAGGCAAGACGCGCTTCCGCCTCGTCGACACGACCAGGGATAGGCCGCCCGTGATCGTCCTTCTTGTCGGTGTCGCGGGGCGGGGTGAAGTCGTCGGCAATTTTGACGCTTGCCCATTCCCGCCCCTTGGACTTGTGGGCAGTCGAGACGGTGACGTCCGCTGTGCTCTCGGGGTCGAGACGGTGCACGGCGTTGAGGATGGCTTCGGTTCCGTGAGTATCGACGAGGTCGACGAGCGGCTGGAGATCTCGCCCAGCGGGATCGTTCGCAGCGTAGTCCTGCAGGTCACCCCAGGTGGAGAAGAGAAGCAGTTCGGGGTGGAAGGTGCGTCGGCCGGCACGGAGATCGTCCGCAGCGCGGGTGAGTGCTTGCAGGGATTCCCCTCCCCCGGTCAGGGCGACGCGATGGCCTGTGTCCAGGAGCTGCATGACTTCGCGCATGGCACCCACGTTGGTGCGGCACAGGATGGCGTCTGGCTGGTCGACGGGGCCGAGGGTGGTGGGGATCGTGTCGGTGCCCGCGAGGCGCAGGGGCGCGGTGGCGATGGAGAGCCAGCGGTTGGCCTCGGCGGCGAGGTCGGGGCCGAAGCGGAAGGACCGGGACAGAGTGAGCCCGGTGCCGCGGAAGGCTGTCATGACGTCGCGGGCGCCGCGCCACTGGTAGATGGCCTGGGCCGAGTCGCCGACCATGACGAGCTGGGCATGGTTGCGCTGGGCGTTGAAGACCTGTTCGACGACGGGGTTGGTGTCCTGGGCTTCGTCGAGGAGAAAAAAGTCTGCGGGAATCGCCGGTTCGGTCAGCGCCCAGATCTTGAGGTAGTGGTCATGGTCGAAACGGACGGCGCCTGCGTCGGGGTTTTGGAGGTCGGCCCATGCTGTGCGGGCGAAGGGCATGACCAGTGCGGTGAGTTCGCGGTGGTGGCCGGCGTCTTCGAGGTTGCGCAGGCGGGGGACGTGGTGGTCGGTGAGGGCGGGGTCCGCGGAGTGGCAGAAGCGGGTGAGGGTGCGCAGGGTCGCGTAGGAGAGTGCGCGGGGTGAGAGGTCTCGGTCGCCGATGCGGAGGGTCTTGGTGATGCCGAGGTGGTGGCCGGTTTTCCAGCTGGGCTGGCGGGGGCTGTTGAGGCGGGTGCGGTAGCGGTGGCCGACGGCGGCGTAGGCGAGGGCGTGCGCCGTTTTGCAGGTGACGGTGGAGGGGAACCGGGTGGCGGCTTCCTGGGCGATGGCTTTGTTGTAGGCGATGTAGCGGCCGCGGCGTCTGGTGCTGTGCGCGAGGAGCGCGAGGGTGCTGGTCTTGCCGGTGCCTGCTCCTGCTTGGAGGGCGAGGTGGTCGCCGGCGTGGAAGCGGTCGGCGGCGGCGGTCTGTTCGTCGGTGGGGGCAGGCACCGGGGGTCTCCGTGGGTTGGGGCGGGTGCGCCAGGAGCTGGTGGGGTGGGCGGGCGTTGCCGAGGCGTGTGGCGGGCTGGGGTTATGCCCCGTGGTTCTGCTTGCGTGCGCCGTGAGGGAGGCGTTGGTGGATGTGCTGGTGGTGGAGCCGCGGGTCGAAGGGTTCCCACTCAGTGCGGGCGAGATCAGCGGCTGAGGAGGCGGCGTGGCCGGGGCAGTGCTGGTGACGCCACCGCAGCTGCTCGGCAAAGGCCAGGTGAGTCAGGTCGTAGACGGCCATCCTGTCCGTAGGGAGCGAAAGGGGTCGGTTGCTGGGGAGGGCGGTGGGGAACAGGGTCCAGGTGCCGTGCGGGGCTTGGTCGTCGAGGACGGGGCGGGTACAGCGGTGCCGTTGCCGGGTCTGGGCGACGCACTGGATGACGTCGATCGGGTGGCCGGCGATGTAGCAGACGCCTAGAAGGTGAGCGACCGGCCGGGCGGGCCTGCAGGACTCGGTTCGTTCGGATGGTGGGGCGGCCGGTGTGGTGAGGACGTCATTGTTGATCAGGCGGCGAGTATGCAGGGCGAGGTGGCGGCGCAGCGCGGCCAGTTGTGGCGTGAGGGCTGCGGGAGCGCTGCGTGCGGGGCACAGGGCGGTGTGCGGGATGCGGCACCACGGGGTGCCGTCGTGGGCGGGGTGGGCGATGCCGGAGCTGACGTGCCAGCGGCTGACGGCAGGGACAGCAGCGGCGGGAAGTTCTTGGGGGTGGAGTCCCACGGCTCGGTCGTCGCCGTCTGTGCGGGGGTGCCAGTCGATGCGGTTGCCACAGTCAGGGCAGTGGCCGGGCTGCGCGCTGCGGACGAGACGGGTGGGGCTGTCGGGGGCGACGCGCAGGGACCGTGAGCGTGGGGAGCGGGCAGGGGTGCCGTCCCACCGGCGAGGGGATGAGGCGTTGGCGGAGCACATGGCGGTGAAGGTGGCAGGTGACACGCCGGTACTGCGATGAACGTGCCGGGGTGTCCTGCGGATGGCTCAACCGCGTCGAACCTCTGCGCGGCCTATCGCGCAGAGGTTCCTTTCGGTGACTGGTTCGGGTGATCTCCAGGCTGCGGCCCCGGGGTGGTCAGGGGGCGGGTTCGGCCGGTGGTTCGTGGCCTTCGCAGAGGCGGGCGAAGAGGTGGTCGACGGGGACGTCGAGGGCGTGGGCGATGGCGTGCCAGGTCTTGAGTGAGCCGATGGTGCGGCCTTGCTCGATTTCGATGAGGGTGCGCCTGGCCAGGCCGGTTCGGTGGGCAAGCTCGTCGTAGGTCCAGCCGTGTTCGCTCCTCAGCCGTGCCAGCTCCAGTCGGAGGGCGGTGAGGTTCGGGTCGGGCGGGAAGATCGTCACCCCACCATCCGAAGGTGCAGACCCCTGCCCTGTCAGTGCAGACCTCTGCCCTATTTCCGCAGGTCGCCGCACTCCCGCACGGGGCAGAGGTCTGCACTACGGTGTGCTGCCGCCCACTCCCCCGCCCCACAGCACCGGCAGATCAATCTCGCCCAGGACCAGGAGAAAGACCAATCAGATGAGGCTCTGCACGACGCCGCTGGTGCGACGCATCTGGACCGTGGAGCTGCGCCCTGACCACGGAGGGAGCATGCTGCACTGCCTGCAGTGCTCGCCCTCCGCTCCGTCCGTGCGGACCGCGCCGTCCCAGGCACTAACCCACCTGGCCGGCCACGCCCGCCACGACTTCCTGCCCCGGCACCTTCGGACCTGCCAGTGCCACTCACACGGCTGCCGTTGGCACCCACGCCACCGCGGCTGCTCCGGACCCGTCCTGCTCGTCCTCACCCGCGAACGCGGCGGCCGGCTCTGGCGGCTCGCCGACACCTGCGCCGCCTGCGCGGCAGCGACTGCCCACGCCGCGGTCGTACCCGACACAGTCCTCGCTACGGCTTCTCCGGCAGAGTCGGTGAAACGAATCCGGCAAAGGCGGCGCGGGAGGACGCCGCACGGACCCTCGGAGCAGGTGCGCGTGCGGGAGATGCTCAGCTATCTGGCCGCTGCTCTTCCCGCCCGGACCAGTGCAACTGCTCGCCTGCTGGCCCTCCAGTGCGCCCTGCGTTCCACCGTCGCCGGGGACGTGACCATCCCTGCCGGCTTGATCCGCGGTATGCGGCTTCCCTCGGAGCCGTCTGCGTTCACCGAACTGGAAGCCGCCGGCTGGCTGCGCTCCCCCACCCGACCGACGCAGCGCGCAGGCTTCTCCGTGGAACTCTTGGACACCGCTGTGCGGATGCAAGCGCCGACTCGCGCAGACCGCGCCCGCGCGGCCAACTGGATTCTGCGCACCTGCCAGATGAGCGAAATCCGCCAACTCGGCACATCCCCCCGTCTGCTGGCACTGGCACTGGCCGCGCACCTCCCGGACGAGCCCGGCGCGCCAGCATCTGCTGAACAGGAAGTCCTCGCGCGCATGTGCGGCCTCCCGCCTCAAGAGCTCATCCCCTTGCTCGACACACTTGCCGCCACGCACTTCCTGCGCTCCTGGGCACACGGCGCTGTCCCCGAAGACCTGCACTGGGAGCTCGACCGGCACAACCACCTCACCGGAAACCGCTCAAGCCTTGAGTCTGACCGTGTGACCTCACATACCGGCCAGGCTGAAGACCCTGGCGCAGAGTAATTCCCACAATCTTCCGCTCAGCCGGCGCCGCGGCCTGTCGCGGATGTCGAGCGGTTATGGATCGTTGACGGGGCCCTCATCCCGGTCCGTGACCGTACGGTCGCCGCGTCCTCGCGCAACTACCGGTTCTCGGCGAATGTGCAGGCCATCATCGATGCGGACGGCCGCCTGGTGATCGCCTCAGCCCGCCCCGTCCCCGGGAACGAGGCCGACGCCCACACCTGGCGAGAATCGGACCTGCCCGCCATCGCGGCCGGGACCACGGTCATCGCGGACGGCGCACACCTGGGAACCGGACTGATCGTCCCGCACCGCAGAAGAGCCAGACGCCCACTCCTGCGCGGCCAGGAGGAGGACAACGCCGAACACCGATGCGTCCGGCACCCGCGTCGAGCACACCTCCGCCCGCATAAAGAACTGGAAAATCCTCCGCGGCTGCCGCCAGAAAGGAGACGGCCTCCACCACGCCGTCCAAGCCGTCGCCACACTCCACAACCACGCCCCTGGCCGCATGATCCACACGACACCAGAACCAGGCTCCACCTGCCCAGCACCGGACATCTGCAACACGCTTTACTGATCGTTTCAGAATGAAGCGCTTGGCCAGAGAGTTATGCGCTGCGATGATGCGAATTCGACTGGGTGGTGGGGGACGGGGACACCAGATGACGCGGTGGCAGCTCTTGCAGGGAGACGTCCTGGTCGGTGAGCTCAGTGAGTACGGCTGTGATCAGCCGTTCTTCCTGGCGCGCTTCACCCCGGGACCTGGCTGGGAGAGCGTGAGGCCGTCGTTTGAGGCATTGGCGACCTACAGGGGCCCGGACCCGGATGGGCTCAGGTTCGTCGCCCTGGCCAAGCCGTTGCAGGATTTGGGGCTCACACTGGCTCCGGTTGACGGTCAGCAGACTCCGTTGCAGCTCTTCAAGGACTGCATGGTGCGTATCTATGGGGCTGAAGCTCGCCTCCGCTACTGACTGAGCGATTGGCCGTCCGTGGGAGTCGGCGTAGGCATATGAGGCTGCAGGCCAGGTCGAGCAGTCCCTGGTGGAGGTCGGCGCGTCGTTCGTAGCGGGTGCGGAGTCGTTTGAACTGGTGCAGCCAGGCGAAGGTGCGCTCGACGACCCACCGCACCTTGCCCAGTCCGGAGCCGTGGGCGACGCCGCGTCGGGCGATCAGGGGTTTGATGCCGCGTTTCCACAGCAGGCGGCGGTACTTGTCGAAGTCGTAGCCCCGGTCGGCATACAGGCGCCGGGGCTTGCGGCGTGGACGTCCCCGCCTGCCCCGGATCGGCGGGACGGCGTCGAGCAGCGGCAGGAGCTGGGTGACGTCGTGCCGGTTGCCGCCGGTGAGGGTGACGGCGAGCGGGGTTCCGTGCCGGTCGACGATCAGGTGGTGCTTGGAACCGGGGCGGGCGCGGTCGACGGGCGAGGGGCCGACGTGATCCCCCCTTTGAGGGCCCGGACATGTGATCCGTCCACGGAGCAGTCATCCAGGTCCAGCAAGTCGGCGCGGCGCAGTTCGGTCAGCAGGGCGGCGTGCAGGCGGGGCCAGACACCGGCCTCGGTCCGGTCCCGCAGCCGGCGCCAGGCCGTCACACCGGAGCAGCCCACCGTCTCCGCCGGGACATCCCGCCAGGCGACGCCGGTCCGCAGGACGTACATGATGCCCGCGAGAGCCGCCCGGTCCGGAACGCGAAGCCGCCCGGGATGCCGGCGGCGCCGTTCGGGAGGTGGCGGCAGCAGCGGGGCCACCCGCTCCCACAGGTCGTCAGGAACAAGATCAGCACGCACCTGGACACCCTGCCGACCAAGATCGGCAAGCGCAAGACCCGCAGCTCAACTCATTCTGAAACGATCAGTTAGAGTCCGGGGAGCGCCCAGCCACGTTTCTCGTCGCTTGACGGGTGACCGGATCGACTGCGGTATCCACCGAGAAAGCCCGTCCAGCGGCGCGGCGCTGCCCCTGCGCTCAGTGGCAGCGCGCTCCCTCGGTGGCATCAACCCGCGGTGTGGAACGAGGCCGCGGGTCAGGCGTTCTGGACCTGTTGGGCGCGGGCGGCGACCATCGAGGCCAACTGTCCGAACTCCCTAGACCAGCCCGGGTCGTCGGGCACCGGGTCGTATTCCAGCTCGACGAGGACGGTGCCGACGCGTACCAGGGCGACAGCTGTTGTCTCGTCGAGGTCGGCGTTGTAGTGGGTGATCGCGGCGCGCTGGTCACCGAGCTCCGGGAGGGAGATCTCGCTCGCCTTGTTGTTGTTGGCGACGCCCGACCGGGTCTCCTCGAAACCCTTCGCGGTCAGTGCCGCACTGGGGCAGGACTGGACCGTGAATTCGGCCCAGACCGTCCTCGTGCTGCCGTCGTTCCAGTTGTTCGTGCTGAAGCGCTCCTGAGCCCCTGAGCACCCGGTTTCCTCGTCCTTGCCCGCCTCGAGGGAACCGGATCTCTCCCATCCGGAGGGCATGCTCGTCAGGTCCGGAACGACCCGTTTGACCTCACTGACGTCCAGGGTTCGCACGGCATGGCGGGCGCTGTAGTCCTGCGACGACTTGGGGGAGTCGTCGACCATGATCAGCCGTGTGCCCCCGTACACGGCCAGCACGACCAGGGCCAGCAGCAGAGCAGCCACCAGGGCGATGACGGCCCGCCCGCTCCGGGTGTTGTTGATGGTCAGCGGGCCAAGAGCGATGGTGCTGCGTGACACCTGGCTGTCGGTGATCAACAGGCTGCCCGTGGCGTTCGTTCCCGGTGCGGTCAGCTGCAGTTGCAGCTGACGCCGCAGTTGCGGGTCCGCCTCGATCTCCTCCTGCACCACGGACCGGGCCGTGTCCTGTGCGGCCGGGTCTTCCGGGGCCTGGTTCAGTGAGCTTCTTCGAGTTGGCCACCGATCGGGTGATGGGCCGTGGGGCGCAACGGACGAGGCCCCCGGGCTGTTGATCGAGATGTCTGACGTCTCGACAACACTGCTCGGGGGCCTCGTTGGTCATCCATCCTGCCGCACTCGACCTGCCGCATGCACTCGTGGAGTGGGTCACCATATTGATCATCACCCGTGAGGGCGACCGGCGCTGCAAGCTCCGCCCGTCCCAGCGCGCGATGGTGGCACTGGTGTACCTGCGCGAACACACCACGCTCGCGAAGATCGCCGCCGGGTTCGGGATCAGCGAGTCCACCGCCCACGCCTACACCAGCACGGTCGTCGACCTGCTCGCCGAACGAGCACCGGGCCTGCTCAAGACGCTGCGCGAGCACGAACCCGACTTCGTCCTGCTCGACGGCACCCTCGCCGAATGCGACCGGGTCGGCGACGGCCGGGCCGACTACTCCCACAAACACCGGCGCCACGGAGTGAACGTGCAGGTCGTCACCGACCCCGGCGGCCGGCTGCTGTGGCTCTCGCCCGCCCTGCCGGGCCGCACCCACGACCTGACCGCCGCCCGCACCCACCGGATCATCCGGATCTGCGAGCGCCAGGGCGTCCCGATCCTGGCCGATCTCGCCTACCAGGGCGCCGGCCCGTGGCTGACCACCGGCATCAAACGCAGGCCCCTGCAGGAACTCACCCCCACCGAAAAGACCCTCAATCAGGCACTGGCCGCAGCACGAGCACCCGTCGAACGCGGCGTCGCAAGGCTGAAGTCCTGGCGGATCTTCCGCAGGTCCCGATGCAGCCCCGACCGCATGACGTCAATCGCCAAGGCAGTCCTCACACTGGAGCGGCAACGCTGAAGAAGCTCACTGTCTGTCCGGGCTGGACCCGCACGGACATGACCGCCCTCGCTACCGGGTCGGACGCGCTTTCTGACTGGCTCACCAGCCACGTCCCGCTGGGACGGTGGGCCACCACGGACGAGATCGCTGGCGCCACGATCTTCCTCGCGCCACCGCGGTGGCCTCCTACGTAAGCGGGCACGCCCAGTTCGTCGACGGAGGGGTCACCGTCCCTGAAATAGGGGGCTTCCCTCAAAGCCGTCCTTCCCGCTGGTCGGGAGGTGACATTTTCCGGCCCTTCCCCAAAGAGGATCCGGGTGCCGGCCGCCGTGGCCTTCGGCGCGTTCAACGGGCGCCTTGAGCCTAAAGGTGGTACCTGGTCGCGAAGGCCGTGGTGTCGCCGAATCAAAAACCCCGACTCGCGCATGCTATCGATCATGCAAGATCCCTTAGATTACACGATGGCCTTCCTTCCCCCCGGCCCGGTGGTCCGGGCCGGGGAGGGGGGCGACCCCTTCCCTTCCGGTCCGTCGGCATCCACCTCAGCGCAGGAGCGTCTCGGCGCGTGCGAGGAGGACCCGCGCTCCCGCGTGTCGAATATGGTGGCGCAATTGCCCCTGCATGACTGCCAGCAGGCGGTGTGTACGGGGGGACCGGAGAGTGGGGTACTCGTCGACGAAGATGTACCACTGTGCCAGGGCCCGCTCGAGATGGCCGTGGCGAAGAAGCATCTCGGCGAGGCGTGCGTGGGTGAGTAGTGCCGCGCGGTGTTCGCCAGGTGTCCGAGCGTGGAGCGAGGCATTCAGGGCGCGCAACGCACCAGGTGTGTCCTTTAGCGCGTCGAGCGTCTGTGCCCGTTGGTAGTGCAGAGCACCCTTCGGGTAGCTGGTGAAGGGGCCAGGAGGGGTGTCGGCCCTTTCAGGATGGATTCGTTCAGCGCTGGCGAGCGCGTCCAGTGCGGCGCGACGGTTGTGGTGGGCCTGGACGACCGCGAGATGAGCGTACGCGTAGCTGCGGACGGCGGGCGGGGCGTGGCGGGCGTGCTCAACGGCCCGCTGGGTGAGGTGCAGGACGGCGGGACCCCGGTGGCCCAGGCTGGAGGCGTGTGTGGCCATCGCCCGCAGGGCTATGGCCACGGTCGCGTGGTCGCCCGCGTCGGCGGCGAGGCGGGCGGCCAGCTGCTGGTAGTGCTGGGTTGCGACGTGACCGTCCGCGTCGATGCAGGCGTCGGCAAGTAGGAGCGTCAACTGGGCCCCGTAAGACAGCACTTCACGGTGAGTACTGTCCGAGGCGGGGCCATGCAGCCAGGGAGTGACGGTGTGTGCCAGGTACGCGGCGAGTGCCGCCCGCATCGCCTGGCCGCCGTGCTGGGCGATACTAGCGCCGAACATCTGTGTCATGGAGCGGAGTTGGTCAGCCTCCGCGCCGCCGATGCGACCGGTCGCCGGGGCCGGGGCTGTCACCGTTGAGCCGAGCGGCCCCCAGGGATCGGGAGGCGATAGGGCGCTGGGGCGGTACGTCCCAGCTTCGAGCAGGTGGACGCGGGCCGGGTCGAGTTCGAACTCGACGAGCAGACCGAGGCGGAACAGTGGGTCGTCCTGCCAGGACAGGATGAGCGAGGTCTCGGGGGCACGGGTGAGTCCGGCCTGCTGGGCCGTGATCCGGCGGCCCAGTTTCCGCGAGAGTGCTTCGATGAGGAACGTGGACGCGGGGGGGCGGGGCTGAGTCCCGGCGATCCACCGCGTCACCGAGGTGTGGTCGCACAGAACAGGTCTCTCGTGCTCGGCCGCCACCAGCCGTACCGCTCTGGCCAGTTGTGAATAGCTCCAGCCGCTGCGTCGCACGAGGACGCGCAGATTCTCGTTGGGTGTGCGAGGCACGACCTCTCCTTCCGAAAGACAGCTCCTGTCCCTGGGGGTGTTCAGGACGGCGCAGTGGTCCCGGAACATACGACTTCCCGGGAATTTGGGTGAGCATCACAGAACTTCTCGGAAATCAGTCCGGACGGATGCCCGCGGGTACGAACCGAGGACCCGGAGGCGGTCGAGGGCGTCGCCAAGGGGTGCTCATGTCGGCCTCCGTCAGCGAGGACGGCGCGGGCCAAGGCACCGTCGACATGACCTGGCCCGGCGCCCTGAAAGAGTGTCTGGCCGAACACCTGCGGTTCCGCGCAGACCCACGGGCCCATCCGAGTCCGGACCGTTCAGCCCCGGGCGACGAGGAGTGGGGCCTTGACCCCGAATCCTGAACACGGGTTATGCGGCTGGGGCCAGCGTAGTTGGTGTGTGGTGGAAGGTGTTCTCGAAGGCGATCGGTGATCGTTGTCCGAGGCGGGAGTGTCGGCGTCGGGTGTTGTAGCGGTGGAGCCATCGGAAGGCGTCGAGTCGGGCTTCGCGCTCGGTTGGCCAGGTCTTTCGTCTTTGCAGGGTCTCGCGTTTGAAGGTCGCGTTGAAGGACTCGGCGAGTGCGTTGTCCGCGCTGGACCCGACCGCGCTCATGCTTTGCCGGACCCCTGCTGACCTGCAGGCTTCGGCGAAAATCCTGCTCGTGTACTGGGCTCCGTGGTCGGTGTGCATGATCGATCCGGCGAGGCTGCCGCGGGTGCGGACCGCTGCGGCCAGGGCGTCGGTCACCAGGTCCGTGCGCATGTGGTCGGCGATCGCCCAGCCGGCGAGCCGCCGCGAAGCGAGGTCGATGACGGTCGCCAGGTAGCAGAACTTCCCGCCCTCGATGGGCAGGTAGGTGATGTGGCCGACGTACTTCGTGTTCGGCTTGTCCGCGGTGAAGTCGCGGCCGATCAGGTCCGGGGCCTTGGCGGCGGCCGGGCCGGGGACGGTGGTGCGGTGCCGACGACGCAACCGGACTCCCTCGATTCCGGAGGCTCGCATGATCCTGGCGACTCGCTTGTGGTTGACCGCCTCACCGTTCTCCTCGCGGAGTTCGGCGGTGATCCTCGGGGCTCTGTAGGTGCCGTCCGATTCCTGGTGCACCGCCCGTATCCGGGCGGCCAGGCGGGCGTCGGCCACCTGCCGGGTGGCCCGGTCGGCAGCCGTCCGGCGCCAGTAGTAGAAGCTCGAGCGGCTGACGCCGAGGATGCTGCAGAGCCGCTTCACGCCGTGACGGCGCTGGAGATCGGCGACACACTGGAAGCGGTTCACCAGCGCGTCTCCCCGGCGAAATACTTCGCCGCTTTCCGAAGAATCTCGCGTTCCTCCTCCAGCCCGCGGACCTTCTTCCGCAGGGCGGCGTTCTCGGCTTCCAGCGGGGCCGGCGGCTGCGAGGGTTCCCCCGTCCGACGTCCCCGGGGACGGCTCACCCCGGCTGCCCTCACCCAGTTCCGCAGGGTCTCCGGGTTGATGCCCAGATCGGCTGCGACCGACCTGATCGTCGCGTCGGGCCGCGACTCGTACAGCGCGACCGCGTCCGCCTTGAACTGTGGCGGGTAGTTCTTCATGACCACGAGATGTCCGTTCTCAGATCCTCAGGATCCAGTGTCTCGTGTGTTCAACATCCGGGGTCAAGGCCCCCATCGTCCGCTACACCCCTGCCCCGTAGCACTGCCCCCCTTCCGGGGTGCCAACGCCTGCCGCGGCCGCGGCACCCCGGAACGCGTCTCCCCTCTCTCTTGTGATCCGTCGTACTGAAGGGTGTGTGATGAGCCGAGGCCTGATCGTCGTGGACGTGCAGAACGACTTCTGCGAAGGAGGCAGCGTCCCCGTCGCCGGCGGCGCACGGATCGCCACCCAGATCGCCGGGCTGGTGGAGCAGACCGCGGGCACCGACTACCAGTACGTCGTCGCGACCCGGGACCACCACATCGACCCGGGAAGCCACTTCTCCGAGACCCCCGACTACAAGGACAGCTTCCCCGTCCACTGCGTGGCGGGAGACGAGGGAAGCGACTTCCACCCCAACTTCGCCCCGACCGCCGACAGCGGCAAGGTCGACGCCGTCTTCTTCAAGGGAGCCCACAGCGCCTCCAAGAGCGGCTTCGAAGGCGCCGACGAACACGGCACACCCCTGGCGGACTGGCTGCACGCCCGAGGAGTGGAGGACCTCGACGTCGTCGGCATCGCCACCGACCACTGCGTGCGAGCGACCGCGCTGGACGCAGCCAACGCCGGATTCCGCGCCCGCGTCCTCCTGGACTACTCCGTCGGCGTAGCCCCCCACACGACGGCGTCGACCCTCGAGGACTTCCGCAGGGCAGGCATCGCCGTCTCCGGCGACACACCCGCACCGCAGTAGGAGAAGGCGCGCGGAGCTGTCCGGACGCGGCTTCCTGGGGTGGCGCTTACGCCCCTGGACCATGAACGGAGCGATCCTGCCCGCCGGAGGCCTGTGGGCCACCCCGCGTGATAACGCCGGCCTCCCTGACCAGGCTGCTCGTCGAACGACGTCTCGGCGAACCTGCGCCCTCATGGCAGACGGCGGGCCGACTGCGCTGGCACGACGGCGCGACCAGGGGCGCATCCGTCTTCGCGGGTGCCATGGACGACGGCACCTGGATCATGGTCCACAGCCTCTCCGGACAGCCACTGCCGACGGAAGAGATGGCCGCCCAAGTCCTGAAGAACGCGGTGACCAAAATGTCCCGAGAAATTTGAACCAAGCACGCAGGAACACCGCACCACGCCGTACTGACCCGCTCGGGAACCCGGTCGCCGTGCTTGAGAAACGTCTACGCCACCCCATCTCCGTAGTGACCACGGAGAACGACAGCATCATCATCGGGGCGCAGAGAGCCGGCCCGACGGCGGCACCGCGATCGTCGTCCCGGCCGGCACCAGAACCCCCAACCGGTGCCGCCATCTCGACTGCCGGGGCCTGGCCGTCTACCTGCACTGGGAGCCCGGCCACCGCACCGGCCGCATCGACTACTCCACCACCACCGAGCAGGAAATCGAGTACATGGTCCTCCTCATGAAGGCCCTGAAACTTCTCGGGCCCTGGCACCAGGAGGCAGCCGCCCGCGCGCTCTCTGGAACCGACCAGGATGTCCTGGACTACCTCCGCACGCGCTGGAAGGAAGCCAACCACAACGATATCCGCCAGCGAGTCGTCGAGCTGAGCACACAGAGCCCCTACACCTCGGTTCGCACCGTAGCAACAGAAGTCCTCAGCGGCACGCCGGCACAGAGCCCCTACACCTCGGTTCGCACCGTAGCAACAGAAGTCCTCAGCGGCACGCCGGCACAGATCGAAGCCTTCTACACCGACGGCCAGTACGAGGCCGGCATCGACGACATGAAGGTCGACGTCGCCCGGCTGACCAGCACAGGCGGACCAGGCGTTGCCGAGGCGGCCAAGGCCGCGCTCCGCAACGGATCCGCCCTGGCCCTCGCCAAGTTCCTGAAAATCGGGCAGTACGGCGAACACATCACCGACGAAAGGGTTACCGCCGCACGCCTGACCAACACCGGAGGGCCGGAGGTAGTCGCAGCTGCTACAACCGCTCTCGCCGGCGACAGCGGCCAAGCACAGGCTGTATCAGCGGTACCTGGATGCGTGGTGGCCGATCCTGCTGCAGACCTCGCAGCGAACGGGCTTCGCCTTCCCGCGAGTGACCCTGCTGGACGCGTTCGCCGGCCCCGGACGGTACGAGGCCGGGGAACCCGGCTCGCCTGTGTTCATCCTGGACCGGCTGCTGAACCATCACGCGGTCGAGCGGATGAATCTGAGCCGGAGCCGGGTGCATCTGGTGTTCATCGAGCGGGATCCGGCGCGACACGAGCACCTGGTGTCCGAGCTGGTCGCGGTGTTCGGCCCGCTGGAGGATCTGCCGGTGCGGGTTGAAGTACGCCGTGGGGAGGCCGGGAAGGACAGCCTGCCGGTCCTGACCGAGCTGGGCGCGTGGGGCAACCCGATCCTGGGAATCTTCGACAGCTGGGGCAGCGTGAACGTGCCGCTGAAGGTGATGGCACGGATCGCCCGCAATCGGTCCAGTGAGGTGATCACGACCTTCGGGCCGAACTGGTTCAGCCGCCGCGAGGAGCTGAACGCGGACCTCCTCGACACCGTCTTCGGCGGCCGCGGCTTCTGGATGCCGGCCGCCGACGAAGCTCGGTCTGACGAACGCTGGCGAGCTTGGCTGGGTACCTACCGCAACGCCCTGAAACGGGCCGGGTTCGGCTACCAACTGCAGTTCCAGCTCGTGCCGCGTACCGGGCAGCCGCTCTACCTGGTCTTCGGCACCGGAAGCGATGCTGGCCTGCGGGCGATGAAGGACGCGATGTGGAAGGTCGACGACCGCGACGGTGAGAGCTTCCGGGACCCACGCAACCGCGGCGGCGCGGTCGCCGGACAGATCGACCTGTTCCAGATGGAGGAGACCCTCGACCCCGAGCTCGTGGAACTCGTCACCCAGCGCCTGGAGCGCGGTGACGTCACGGTGGAAGCGGTGGGCCGGTGGCTGCTGACCGAGACCAGCCGCTGGATGTCCACCCACGCCCTCAAGGCGGCCCGGGTGATGCGCCAGGACGGGTCCCTGGTCGTCCAGTCGGCCGGGAAGCTGACCAACAAGAGTGTGGTGGGTCTGCCGGCTCCCGTGAGGTCCTGACCCGTCGCCCGCAGTCGTACAGCGGGCCCGGCCCCGGAGCATACGGGGCCGGGCCCGCTGTGCAGGCGGCCTTTGACGTCAGGCGGGAGCCCCGTGCCTCGCCCGGGGGTACTCCCGCACCCGCAGGGCTGCGGGGAACTGGTCGATGTCCTTGTGGAGCGCCTTGTTCCAGCCCGATCCCAGCTGCTTGACGAACACCGAGGTGCCCGACGCCTGGCATGTCTCGACGATGTCGCTGGCCCATTGGAGGTCCGTGGAACGGGCGCCGGTGCCAGACTCGCCACCGACGATCACCCAGTCGATCCCGGACACCTCCAACCCGGGGAGCGGCCCGATCAGCGGCTCGCACGACAGGAACTTCACCGCGGCGGGAACCTGCCGCAGGTCCTCCACCCGTGGCAGCTCCTTGACGCTCTCCACCGACACGCCCATCCACAGGTTCTCGGGCCACTCCAGCCGGTCGGCGAGCTGCCGCACCCGCCGGGCCCGCTTGGTCAGCACCTGGTACGTGTGCTGCGGAGTGGAGGCCATCACCTCGAAGACCCGGCGCACGTAGTCCAGCGGGACTCGGGCGTGGAAGAGATCACTCATGGAGTTGACAAAGACCGTGCGCGGGGCGCGCCACCTCAACGGGACGGTCAGCGCCTGCGGATGCACCGTCAGGCCGAACCCCGGGCCGGACGTCCGGGGATCACCGTCGTTCTGGTACTTCGGCGACCCCATCGCCTTCAGCCGCTTCGACAGGGTCAGGGCGTAGCAGTTGTCACACCCCGCCGACACTCGGTCGCATCCCGTGGTCGGGTTCCATGTCGCTTCGGTCCACTCGATCGAACTGCGGTCGCTCACCGCGCCCCTCCCACTCCGGTCTCCGCGGCATCCCGATGACGGGAGACCCCGGTGTGCTGCCTAACGATGCCGTTCCCGCCGGAGTACCGGGGTGGATATGCCGGTATCCGACCGCCCTTCGGGCTACGCCGTAACCCCATCATTCGAACCTCCGTTTGAAAACCAGTGGGTGTGTGAAATTCCGTCGATCACGCCGTACGGTCCAGCCGCTCAGGCGCGGCCACCGGGGTGATCGTGGGCAGCCCGGCCCGTTCGGCCGCGAGGCGTTGCAGGGCACGCGCTCGGGCCGCATCGCTGGATCCGACCTGCTGCTGGGCGGCGGCTTTGGTCTGGAGCTCTTCGAGTGCCCGGCGGCCCTCGGCAAAGCGCTCCTCGGATTCCCGGATCCGGTCACGGAGTTGCCGTTGGGCGGCCGCCTGGACCTTCGGGTTGGTGTGCTGCCGGGTGGTGTTCCAGGTGGTGCGGTGGGCGGTGAGGGCCTGGTGGTAGCCGTCGGCGGCCGTCTCCCGGGTCTTCACCGGTGCCCCCGGCGCGACCGGGGCGGGAACGGGCGACGCGGGCAGGGGAGATCGGTCCGCAGGTGCCGTTCCGGGGGGCAGGACGCGGATGGTGCGCACGGTGCCGGTGCCGGTGGTCTCGTTGGCGGCGGTGATGATGCGGGCGCTGATCAGTCGGAGCTGAGTGGCGTAGGCCGGTGATTCGGGGAGCAGGTCCAGCTGTCCGGTTTCGGCGTGGAAGGCGAGGGCCTGGACGCGGTCGGCCAGGTGGGGGGTAATGGTGGCGGCGATGTCGGGCCAGCGGTCCAGGACGGTTCCGCTGGCCGCCGGGAGTTCCCAGGCGCGGTCGGTCATCAGGGTCTGGAGTACGGCGGCGAACCCTGACGGCTCGCGTCCGCTGGGCCGGACGGTGCGGGTCCGGTGGCGGCGCGGGGCTCGGCTCTCGCTGGCTCCGCGCTTCTTGGCGGCTTCGCGGGCCTGGTGCAGGGCGATGCGGGCGAGGTCGGCGCCGGACAGTTCCGGAGCGGTGTCCTCGGGCTGGCTGGTGGGGGTGTCCACGTTGGTCATGTCGGCCTCCTACCGGCGTCCGTACGTCATCAGCGAGCTGCGGGCCCCGCAGGCGAGTTGCATGCCGCGGCGGACCAGGGCGGGGCCGTAGAGGTGTTCGGCTTCCTCGCGGCCCAGAGTGTCGACCGCCACGGTGATCAGCGAGGTGTCGCCCATCATCAAGCGCTGGCGGGCATCGTTGCGGGCCAGGACGATCTCGTCGTCCTGGAGGCCCTGCACCCCGGGCCCGATGGGCAGGCTCTCTGTGTCCGGGCCCGAGTCCTGGTGGTTGGTCAGGGCTGCGCGGCCGCCGGTCGCGACCTCCCTGACCTTCGCGAACGCCGCCGCGACGTCCTGCTGGAGGCAGTAGCTGGTCGGCATGGCCCAGCCCCCGTCGTACCGCTCGGTACGGTCGCGGACCTGCTCGATGCGGTGACGGCGCGCGGTTTCCTGGGCCCTGCGCCACTGCTCGATCGCATCCGCGCGCTTCCCCGGGGTGTCGAGGACGGTCGCGGCACCGGCCAGCAGCACGGCGAGCAGGCCCGATCCCCGGCGGACCCTGGCCACTTCGCCGCGCATGTGGAGCCAGGCCCGGACGTCGGTCACGGTCCATCCGGCATCGGCGTGCATCACGATGCGGTCTCTGTGTAGGGATTGGGTTTCTGTCTTACCCTCGGGCCGTGCATCAGGGGTCTCGCATACCGGGGACCGCTGAAACTGAGCAGTACTCAACCAACCTGCGCAGGCACGCCAAGAGCGGGTCAGGCAGCGGGCGGGCGATCACCTCCAGGAGCACCGGCACCGGCCGGCCCGCGTCCAGGAGCCCGGTCACCATGAGGCCCTGGTCCCGGAGCGTGCGCCCGGTGAGCAGCAGCTCGGGTCCGCGCCGATCGCGAGCAGCAGGTCGACCCCGGGCGAGGCATTCACCCGCACCGGACCACCGACAGGGCCGGGCAGCCCAGAGGAGTCCGGGGCCTTCTGGGGTCGTCCAAGCTATGGGGGATCTGGGGGCTGTCCCGCGAGTCCTCGTTCCGTGGGGCGGCACCGGAGGGGTGAGAGCCCGGTCCCGGCAAGTGCTGGGAGCACGGACGTTCCGGAGGGGGAGCTGTCGGATCGGGGGGACCGCACTCGAAATTTCAGGGTCGGGCTGGGGCGGTTGCTCTGGGCCAATTAGGCAGCTGCTGTCCTTGAGGACGATCAAGATTTTTCGGCCCGCTGAGCTTCTTCTGTCATCTTCTACGCATCCGATGGGTCGCGGGCTACATGCACTTTGGGGGTTCTGAGCGTGCCGTGTTCGCCGTTCCGGTGTTGAGGTTTTCCGAAAGTTTCCTTGTTTTTGATCCATGGATCCAGCTGTGGCGCAGGCGTACGAGTCGGCAGGGACCAGAGAGATTGAGTCCATGGTCCTCTCGCTGTATCGCAGTCCCGGGGAGGAAAGAAACGCCTGTCGTTTGTTGGCGTATTCCCGTATGGAATCCCGGTTCGTGGCCGGTCAAGGCGGCCGCCGGACAGTTCCGGTCTGTCCGGAACAGGGCGATGCTTCTGCTGGTGAGGTTCTTGTCGTGCCAGTGTGTCGCCACATCGGCCTGCCCCGGTCTGATGCGCAACGAAGTGCACCTACCAAGGAGAGTTCATGAGCATGCGGTCATCGGCGCGTTTCCGCAGCACGATCACCGGAGCGGCTGTCTGCTCCGCCCTCGCACTGGGAAGCGTGCTGGCGGGACCCGGCACGGCAGTCGCCTCGGCGGAGACGGGGCAGAACTCGACGTCCGTCTCCGCGGCTTCGTGCAACGTCATCTATCGGGTATCGACGAACTACAAGGGATGGACCGCGAATTACAGCTGGGCGTGGAACATCAACGTCGCTCAGGGAGACACCGGAGACCGGGTCAGGGAGATCCAGTGCCTCCTCATATTCAAGGGCTTCGGCGTGGGGGCGGTCGACGGCGACTTCGGCCCCGCAACCCGTACCGCAGTCGTGGCGTTCCAGAAAAACAGGGGCCTCGACTATGACGGCATCGTCGGGGCGAACACCTGGCGCAAGCTGCGCGTGCGCGATTAATCCCCATCCGGTCCTCTAGTCACCATCGGGGGGCCACGACCGACTCCACAGGAGCCCCCGCAGCCGTCACAGCCTCCCGGGGCTCCTGTGCGTCCCGCCCCCACCGCGCACCGGACGCAGTAGGAACCCTCTGGGGCCTGGCCCTACGAAACGGCGCGGTATGGCGGGCCTGGATGCGGTAGCCGGGTTATCGGCTGCGCTGGCGGATCACCGTCGGGCGATGGCCGTGAGGAAGGAAGTCCGGTTGGCCGGCGGGGACTGGAGCGCGGCTCGCGCGGAACGCCACGTAACCCGGTCTGCGGTGACCGGTCTGCTCCTTCGAGTGCGTCTGCTGCTGGCCCGAGCTGGCCGAAGCGGCGCCGCGTGCTGTGCAGGGCGCGTACGGCATGCGGGTGGCCGACAAGCACGGCGGCGCTCCAGGAGGCGCGGGAACGGGCGCTCCGGGCCGCTGACGACCTGACCACCGCCGCCGGGTCCGCGCTCGCCGCGCAGCCGCCCGCCGGGGCCCGGCGGGCTCCAGCGGCGCGGGAGAGGCGGTTGTGGTGGCGACGTGGTTTCGCCCCGGCACGGCGGAGCGCTGTGCCGGGGCGAACCGGTATCTCATGAGTGGTCAGGGTTCTGGGTTCTCCGTGCGTTCACACAGGGAGCAGTTGCCACTGGCGGTCGCGGTGGTCGTCCTGCGCTCTGTACTGCTTGATCACCGTGGGGGCGTTGGTGTCGGCGCGCAGGAGGAGCCCGCTGTTGCGGTTCGCGATCTCGTAGACCCGCGGGGTGTCGGTCACCGGGCCGACAGGGATCCGCTCCAGTGCTGGTGGTCGGCGTCGCTGCCTTCGTAGGCACGCTGGGCGACCACCGCCCCGTCCACGGTGCCTCCTGCGACGACCTCCAGGGCCTTGCCGCTGCGCAGGTACAGGGCCTCGCCCTCGTCCTGGCCCGACACGATCAGCCGCCACCGCTGGCGAGCCCTGGGGGAGGCCAGGTTCTGGAGGAAGACGGGCGGGCTCGGGTCTACCGGTCGTGTGCTTTTCGTCGTGCGGGGGCGGTGTGTTGTTGGTGGGCGGTGTGTTCCTGGTCTATGGCGCGTTGGAGGTGCCAGAGGGTGATGGCGGGGAGGAGGCCGCCGAGCCGGGCGGCTGCCCGGAGGTTCTCGACGGCACCGGCCAGGAGGGCCCTCGCGGTGTGCCCAGGGCCGCCGGGGTGGTCGGGGTTACCAGACCGGTCGGGGGCGTTGGCGGCGGTTTCGAGGAGGTCGGCGAGCTCCGTGATGCCGGGGTCGTCGGGTACGTGTCCGCCCCAGCGGGCGGCTGCTTCGGCGAGCTGGGTGACACGGCGGTCGCGGCCGGCTGCCAGGCGTGAGGAGAGCTCCCGGTTGATCACACGGGCATCGTCTCCCGGATCGCGGGCGCGATGCCACAAGGTCCGTCGCGGGAGCGGCAGTCGGGCGGGAACAGGGTTATCGTCCGCGTCCCTGGCGGGGTGCGGGGGCGGCCTGCCGGCGGTGGTGTGCGGGTGTGGTGGGTTGGGCGGGGGCGGGGCTGCTCCCGCCCCACCACCGTCCAGGGAACCGGGAGATCACCGCCGACGAGGAAAGGTCTAGACCTAAGGGTGGCGGGTAAACGGCGGGAAGAGCCCCGGGGCGCCCCACAGGTTCCGCCGGACAGCCCTCCGGCAGGACACCGTCCCGGGGCTCACACCGCAGTCGCCTCCACCGGCACCCCGAACCCCCGGCTGGCCGGTATGGGTTAAGGGGCGACGGTTTCCTCGATCGTCTGCCGGATCTCCAGGACGCTGTCAACGCCGGAGATCCCGAAGAGGCGTCGTACCTGTTGTGAGGGGGTGACGATGCGCAGCATCCCCGTCTGGTGGGTGAAGATCAGAAGGTTCAGAAGCGCCGAGTCGGCGAAACGGCGGGGGCCGGCTGCTTCAGCGCGTCCGCGGGGGCCGCGACCGGGACCGCGGTGGCGGAGATGTGGGGACCGGTGGGCAGAGGCGCATCGGGCGGCGCCCCTCGTTCCCGAGGGCGGGCCGTCGCGCCAGGGGTGGTGGCGCAAGTTGCGTGCCTCCACGTGAGCCGACTCACGTGGAGGCACGCAACTGCGATCGTGTTCTATTCGCCGGTGCCTGGGCAGATGAGGTCTCGCAGTTCCTGTTCCCATGCGGGGAGGACGGCTGTTCGTGCTGTGGCGCGGGGGTTATGTAGGAGTGGGTGGGTGGCTTCCAGGAACTCCAGGGCGTCGTCGCGGTCCAGTGACAGCAGCGCGGTGCTGCCCGGCGGGCGCAGCCGGATGAAGATGCGCTGTGTGTCGCCGGGTCCTTCAGGCCCGGGCCAGACGATGACATCGCCGAGGCCGACGCTGGTGTGCAGTCCGTCGGCCAGGAGTTCGCGTGCGAAGGTCCACTCCAGTTCCTCTTCCGTTCCTGTGTAGAAGACAGCCGTGACCGCGTGAGGGTCTTTTGTGCGGTAGACGAGTTCAATCAGGATGCGGTCGCCGCGGTCGTCTTCCGTGTCGTGCTGGCGCATCCACAGCTGCATGCGCTGTTCCAGGTCGTCGACGCCGTCTTCTGTTTTCGTGCTCCACAGTTTCGGCGTTCTGCTGTCGTTGTCCGGGAACTTTGACGGGCCGCTGGAACCGCCTTCCGAGGGGAAATCTCTCTCAGTGCGTGGAGTCCAGTGCACGGCTTCTCTGTTGTCCCCGTGGCCGGCTGCCGTCGAGGTGGTGGCGGGCAGCAGAAGAAGGCTGCCGGGCTGGGCTGTATAGGCGTCCAGGTCGGGTGGGGTCGGCACTTGTTCGGGGATGGTGTGGCGGTGTGCCTGGTCCAGGCTCACCGCCGAGTCGGCGGCAATAAGAAGGTGGGCAGGAGTGAGGGGTACGTCGATCATGGGCGTGGCGTCCTGCGGGGTCGGGCTGCCCGGAGCTGCTTCGCCCGTGATCAGCCTCTGTCCTGTCTTTCTGGGCGCCCACGGGGAGTCGGCGAGGGCGCCCAGGAGCAGGGGTCGCCAAGCACCAGCGGGAAACCTGTCCGGGTTGGTGCTGATGCGGCATCCCGTCCACCTGTCGGCCGGGTGTGGGTGAAGCTGTTCCAGGTGTGGTGGTTGAACTGGCTGAAGCAGGTCGGTCAGGCGCCCTGCGGTCAGACTGGCGAGGGCCGGTGCAGGTGCGCCGGTATCTGTGGGGTCTGCGGTTCCGGGCGTCCTGACCAGCTGGTCGAATGGCCGGAGGTTTCCGCCGGGTTCGCGGGCCGCGTAGTAGACCAGGGCACTTTCATATGCCTGGCTCAGTAGCGTGTGAAGCCGGTGCCTCGAATCAGCATCAGGGGCATGCTTTTCCGAGTCTCCTACCCACCGGAATGCCGAGCATTCATCGCGAGTGGTCTGGAATCGGATTGCGGAATCTACCCATGCGAGTGAGGCCGATGGCCCGAGGGACGTGCATGCCAGTCGGAAATCCGGACTGCCAGTGCCGGGGCGGGCGTCGAGCAGGTACTCCTTCTGCCACTGTGGCAGGGCCAGGCGCAGAAGAGCGCGGGCGCTGGAGTACGTCGGGCTGCGGTCCGTCGCGCACGGCAGGAGCGTGGGAGCGAGGGCGGCCCCGGTGGGCGTCACGAGGTAGTGCCTGTCGTTGTCGGGTTCGCGAGACAGCCATACGAGGATGTCGGTCGCCCTCGTCGTCTCCAGGAGGTCGGCCGCCAGCAGTGGCCTGATGTGGAGGGCGGATGTGTGGTGCCCGTGGGGGCCGCGGTCGATGGTCCAGGGGAGACGGCGGTACACCTCGGTGAGGAATCTGCTGAGGGCGGGCGGCTGCCAGGTGCCGGCCCGGTACGTGGCGAGGGGCTCTTCCTCGGAGTGGTCGCCGTCACCGGCGTCGGCGGTGGCTTCCTGGGTCTCGCAGGCCGTGGGCTCCTGCTCGGTGTCGGGCCCTTCAGCGGTTTCCCGGAGACGGCTCCGCGCCTCGTTGGGGATGGGGTCGCTGAGAGCGCGCACGTGAGGGGCGCGCAGGCTGGAAGCGGCCATCAGGGCGGCGAACTCGTCGTCGTCGGCGGTCGGCATCGCGTTGTCGTGGTGAAGACTCATCGTGCTCCCCCCTCCTCCAGCTGGACGGTGTGCAGTCCGCTGGCAGAAATCCTGGTGCGGGCGCGGGCCAGGCGCCTCTCCAGCGCTTTGGGTGTCAGGCCCACGCGGTTGGCGGCCTCGGCCTGGGTGTAGCCCAGGGCCATCCAGCCGAGTGCCTCGCGCAGTTGCTCGTCGGGCAGCAGCGTGCGCAGCCGGGTGATGTCGTCGTGGGTGACGGCGGCGTGGGCCGGGTCGGTGGCGCGCTGGTCGGGGATGTCCCGCTGGGCGTAGAGGATGTCGTCGGTGTCGGCTGTTCGGTGGTTGAGTTCAGACTGTCCGACGTGGTGGTCCTTGTGCCAGCGCATATAGACGGGGCGGAAGGCGAGGATGGTCGCGCCGACGAAGTAGGTCGTGAGGCTGGCGCCGCCTTCGGGGGTCCACTTCTCGCGGACCAGGCCGTGCTCGCGGAAGAGGCCGCTGCCCTTGATGACGGTGTCGGTGACGACCTGGGTGCGGTCCTCGTAGGCCCAGGTGTCGGGCATCATCGCCGGTGGTACGGGGCGGCCCATGCGGGCGGTGCGTTCGAAGATGTGGCCGCTGGTGGTCCAGCTGCTCAGTGTGCGCCACCCGTAGTCCATCAGCTCGGCGATGAAGGTCCGGTAGTGCGGGCCTTCGAAGTTCTGCCGGCGCAGGAACGCGACGAGGCTGGCGTCGGCTTCCCGGAGCCGGGTATGCGCTGCGGTGTCCTCGTCCGTGCTTCCGGTGAGGGAGCGTTCGAGGCCGCGGAGTTCGGCTGCGGGGTCTGCGGGCGTCTCGTCGAGGTTTGGGAGTGCGTCGTGGGCGGAGCGCCCCCTGAAGTCTCCATCCGGCACATCCGCTCCCTTGCCCTCGTCCCAGCCACCGGTTCGTCTTCGAGGTCATAGGTGCGGGGCGGGCATCTCCCCCCGGGTCACCGACCACACAGGTATGTGACGTGCGTCACGCGGGGGGACGGGGTGGTGGGCGCCGCTAGACCTTCATCGAACGGCGCCGGCACCGCGGGGCCGCCCAGCAGACGGAGGACCTCATGTACACACCCCCTGGCCCGGGCCCCGTGGGCAACCCGGGCGGCACCGCCGGCCACGGCACCGGACAGGAGCTTCCTGCCCGCACCGCGGCAACGGACCACACCCGCCAGCAGGATCCGACGGGCCCCCAGCCGCAGCAGGGGCCCGTCGGTGAGGGGCCCCTGCTGGGCCTGCGCAGCGCCATCATCCTGATGCTCGGCATCCTCGTCGCCACCGCTGCCGGTGTCCTCACCTACAGCGCTCAGCAGGATCCCGCGACCGCCGCCCTCGCAGCAGGCGGCGCCTTCGCCGGCGGCGTCCTCTTCTTCCAGAAAATCATTGCCGGATAGCGGCACAGCCCGCCGGCACCGGCCGCCTTCAGCACCCGTCCAGCACAGCCGGTACAAGGCCCATGGCCTGACATCTGCGACCGGTGCCCGGTCCGGCCTTTTCCTCCAGGGGCCGGACCGGGCACCGGAACGACGCAGCCCACCGGCCGGCCCGCCGACTACTCCCCCGAGCCCGCTCGCAGCGGGGCCGCGGTACCCGCCTCTCACCTGCCGCGTGCGTGCCGTGCTGCGGGCGCGGTCTGCTGGCGGTGGGCGGGCACGGCGGGTCGGACGGGGGCGGGCTGCTTCGGAGTGGTCCTGTCCGGGACCGCGGTGGTGGAGCGGGAGCGGGCTGCGGTGGTGGAGACGCGGGGGCCGGTGGGCAGTGGCTGGTCGAGGGGTGTGGTGAGTGCGTGGTGGGCGGCCAGGAGCAGACGGGCGGCGATGTTGGAGAGCGGGCCGGTGCGCCAGGGGGCGGTGTCGGGGGTGATGCGGGCGAGGTGTTCGGCGAGGGGAAGGTTCTGCTGGGTCATGCGGTGCATGCGGTGGGCGAGGACGGGCCACTGACGGGAGCTCACCAGGAACCCGGCCTCCTGCTGGGGCAGGGTCTCGTTGACCGTCCTCACCAGGGTGCGGTGAGCGTCGGGGGTGACGCCGAGCTGGTTAAGGGCGCGGGCCCGGTCGCCGAGGTCGAGGTCGCGGGGGATGTTCAGGCCTTCGGTCAGCGGGCCCCAGACGTTCCTCGCGTCGGCGCTCACCGGGGCGGCCCGGGGGTCGGGCTTCTGCCCGGTGCCGGGAGCGGGCGGCGCGACGGCCGGAGCAGGGGCGGGTGTGCGCGCGGGCGGAGCCGGCGCGGTGCCCGGAGCCGGAGCGGCGGGCGCAGCGGCGGGCTGCGGTGTGGTGGCAGCCGGCGCGGCAGGGGCCGGAGCGGGAGCGGCGGCCGGAGCGGGCGCGGAAGCGGGTGGAGCGACGGCGGGACTCTGAGCGGGTGTGGTGGCCGGGGCGGGTGTGGTGGCCGGTGACGGCGGCGGCGATGGCCTGGTCAACGTTGAGGCTGGCTGTGTGGGCGTGGTTGAGGATGCGGGCGACGTCGATGCCTTGGCCGTGGAGGCGGCCCATGGTGGCGGCGATGTCGGGCCAGGCCGGGGAGGCGAGGATCGCGTCGCGGATGAGGCCTTCGGGGATGGTGGTGCGCAGGAGGTCGGCCCAGCGGTCGGTGCCCTCCGCCTGGATGCGGGCGATGTTCTTCGCGACCGCGTGCTCGACCCCTGCGGCCATGGCGCCCAGGTTCGGGAGGAACGTGGTGAGGTCGACGCCGGCGTGGCTGAGGGAGATGAGCTGGCGGGCCATCACCGGCCAGTCGGGGCTGTTGGTGAGGTGGGTGAGGAGGGAGGCGGGCAGGTGCTTGCCGGTCGGCGGACCACCAGGACTCCGCGACCTGCCCGGAGTCCTGGTCGAGTTCCTGTTGCTGGCCGTGGTGGTGTTTCTGGGAGGCGCGGCGGACCGCGTCCGCGATCGTGAGGATCAGCCGGACCGACATCGCCGCGGCCTCCGCGGCCTCGGACAGGGCTTCGGAGAACGGCTCACCCTGGAGCTGGGCGGGCGCGGGGGTGGTCATGGGGTGGGGTCTCCTTCGGTGTGGTCAGCGTGAGCGCCCAGGGCCCGGGTCTGGTCCTGGGTGTGGTCCGGTGGGAGGCCGGGGCGGTACGGGGGTAACGGGCGGGAGCGGGACGGGGCCACGCTCGGCGGTGGGTGTCACCCGTACGGTGCGCGCGGGGAGGTCCGGGGTTTCGTGGTGCGGGCTCCGGTGGTGGTGAGGGCGGCGGCTGTTGTCTGAGCGCGGTGGTTCTGTGCTCGGTGCCAGGCGGAGCCGGCCTCGATGGCTTCGATGAGGGCGAGCAGGGGGTTGAGGATGGCGGGTGCGCCGCCGCCACGAGCGGTGCGCGGGGCGGGCTGCACCCGGGCCCCGCTGTCCTGTCGGCCCCGCTCTCACACCCGCGGTGCTGACGTTGTGTCACGGGCCGGTACCGGCCTGAGCGGATCAAGGACGCGCGGCCGGGTCAGGGCGATGATGTGGTCCTGATTCCGGGCAGGGCAGGGGGCGTGGGGTGGCGGGCAACAGGCTTGCGGCCAGGATGGGGTCGGCGGTGTCGGGGGGGGTCGGCGGCGATCGCCTTCCTGGTGGCGATCGTGACGAACTACGTCACCGCGCAGCCGCCGGAGTGGGCGGAGAACACCGTCCTGGTGTGGTCGGTGTTCGGGGCGCTGGCCGTCGTGTCGCTCGGGCTGTTCTTCTGGGAGCGACGCCTGGCCGCCGGAGTGCCGGACGACGGTGTGCGGCCTGTGCCGCTGGAGCAAATCGCGGCAGGGGGGGCACTCGATGAACCCGCCTACGGTCTCGGCACGGGTACGGGGGCGTGCGGCGGAGCTGGAGCGGATCGGCACCCTGGTCCGGGGGCGTGGCGGGGGCATGGTGGTGGTGTGCGGGGCCGGAGGGCTGGGGAAGACCACGCTCGCCGCAGAGGCCTCGGCCCGGGCCCGGGCCGAGGGTCGGGTGGTGGTGTGGATCCGTTGGCGCGACGGTGCCGCCCAGCTCGGGCAGGACCTGGCCCAGGCCGCCCATATCCTCGGCCTTCCCGAGTCCCGGCTGGAGGATGCCCGGACGGGAAGGGTGTCGCTCGTCGACGCCGTCTGGGAACACCTGGCCACCGTCAAGGGGTGGCTGATCGTCGTCGACAACGTCGACACCCCCTCCCGCGTCGGGCCGGGGTCGGGGCTCCCGGCCGCCTACCGGGGCTGGCTGCGCCCGCACGGAGGCGGAGTCCTGCTCGTCACGAGCCGCGACACCACCCGGCAGACCTGGGGGCCGGACGCCGACCTGATCCACCTCCAGCCCCTCGCCGACGACGCGGCCGGCACGGTCCTCCTGGACGCCGCAGCGCACGCCGGAACCGAAACCGAGGCCGAGGCCCTGGCTGTCCGGCTCGGCGGGCTCCCGCTCGGGCTGAACGCCGCGGGCACCTACCTGTCGGTCCCCACCAGCCGGCACCGGACCTTCGCCGCCTACCAGCACGCTCTCGAAGCCGAGTTCGCCGACCTCCTCGGCGCCGAACACCCCGGAGCAGCGGCTGACCCGGACGCCGCGCGCCGGGTCGTCCGGCACACCTGGGACCTCTCCCTCGACCAGCTCCACCAGGACTGCTACGCCCTCGCCCGCCCCGTCCTCCAGCTCCTCGCCCTCCTCGAACCCGCCCCGGTCCCCCGCAGCCTGGTGACGCCCGGGCTCGTCACCGACGCCACCGGGCTGCCCGCGACCGCGGCCACGGTGGACGCCGCGCTCGCCGGGCTCCACCAGTACGGGCTCCTCCACACCCCCGGGGACGCCAACCCCGGGGACGGTGGTCCGCCGGTGAACCAAGTCCGGCTCCACCGCCTGGTCCGGGACGTCACCGCCCACACCCTCACCCGTCCGGAACCCACGGACACCTGGGTCGCGGCGATCGACGAGCACCTCGCCCGGGCTGTGGACGCGACGACGAGCATGCCCGGCCGGACCGGATGGCCCACCGCACGCCTCCTCGCCGTCCACCTCCGATCCCATCTCGACCGCCGCGCGCAACGCGATTTCACCACTGCCGTCGGCACGCTGGACGATCTCGCCGACGCACTCAACAACGCAGGAGCAGCCTCCGAGGAACTCCTCCTGCGCCGGCACCTCCTGGACGCCGAGACCCGCCTCCTGGGCGCCGACCACCCCGACACTCTCGCCACCCGCAACAACCTCGCCAGCACGCTGAACGACCTCGGAGAACACCAGCAGGCCGCCGTCCTCCACCACCAGACCCTCACCGCCCGCGAACGCATCCTCGGCCCCGACCACCCCAACACCCTCAGCAGCCGCAACAACTACGCCAACGTGCTGAACAGGCTGGGTGATCACCGACAAGCAGCCGGCCTCCACCGCCAGGACCTCACCGACCGTGAACGCGTCCTCGGTTCCCACCACCCCGACACCCTCGGCAGCCGCAACAACCTCGCCACCGCGCTGAACAGGCTGGGTGATCACCGACAAGCAGCCGACCTTCACCGCCGGAACCTCACCGACAGCGAACGCATCCTCGGCCCCGACCACCCCAACACCCTCAGCAGCCGCAACAACCTGGCGAACGCGCTGAACGCTCTCGGAGAACACCAACAAGCAGCCGACCTCCACCACCAGACCCTCACCGCCCGCGAACGCATCCTCGGCCCCAACCACCCCGACACGCTCACCACCCGCAACAACCTCGCCACTGCACAGGCCCGGCTGGCCGAGGTCGGGCGCCGACGATGGTGGCAACTGCCCCGCCGAAGGTGAGCGCGTGGTTTCGCCTCCCTGCTGGTTCAGCGCGAGCGCCCCGGCCCCACGTCAGGGCCCGGATGGGTTCCAGTCGGAGGGCGGGGCGGTACACCGGTAACGGGCGTGGGCGGGGCGGGGCCACGCTCGGCAGCAGGTGTCACCCGCACGGTGCGCGGGGAGGTCCGGGGTGTCGTGGTGCGGGCGCCGGTGGTGGTGAGGGTGGCGGCTTCGCGGAGCAGGACGGCGGCCTGGGCGGCGGCTGTGGTCTGGGCGCGGTGGTCCTGCGCGCGGTGCCAGGCGGTGGCGGCTTCGACGGCTTCGACGAGGGCGAGCAGGAGGTTGAGGACGGCGGGTGCGCCGCCGCCGCGGGCTGTTCTGGGCGTTCTCCCCTTCCGGGACCTGTCCCCCGCACTTCGTCGTCTCGGCCCCAATGCTCGGCTGAGGTGGCCGGCTGGGCCGGCAGGGAGGACGTCAGGGGAAGGTGACGCGGACCAGTCTGCTGTCCAGCCAGTCCCGGAGGTGGGTGGGCTGGGTGATGGTGCCGGGATTGTGGGGCTGGTTGAGGTCGGTGACGATTTCGGTCAGGATGCGGCGCCGTTCCTCCTGGTCGGTGACGGGAACGGCCCGGGCACGGATGTCAGAGCGAATGCCTTGCTTCAGGTGGAAGGTGAAGTCCGGATGGGCCAGGAGGTTGGCGTACCAGCTGGTCGGACGGCCGGAGGTGCCGCTGCAGAGGTAGGTCCGGCCGGCGGCGCGGTAGAAGAAGATTTCGATCCGTCGGGGGCGGCCGGTGCGGCGGCCGGTCGTGGTGATGTCGACGATCCGGTCGCGGGTGCCTGCGGCGGGGGTGATCTCGATGGCGGCGCGTATCGCCGGGTCCATGAGGGCTTCTTTCGAGTGGACGGGTGGTGGGGGAAATCAAACGGCTTCGTGCCTGAGGGCGGGGCCGAGCAGGAGGCCGCCGTCGATGACGAACTCCGAGCCAGTGGCGAAGGAGGCCTCGTCGGAGGTGAGGAATAGCAGGGCTCGGGTAATGTCCGCGGGCTCGCCCAGGCGGGGGATGGCAAATGGCTCGGCTGAGTAGAAGTCGGAGATGGGGGCGTCGCTGCCTGCGGCGGGTTCGGTGATGAACGGGGTGGCAATGACGCCGGGGTGGATGGCGTTGACGCGGATGTGGTCGCGGCCCAGTTCCAGGGCGGCAGTCTTGGTGAGGCCGCGAATGGCCCACTTGCTTGCCACATAGGGGGCGTACATCGCGGTGCCGCCCACGCCGGAGGTGGAGGCGATGTTGACGATGACGCCACCGCCGTTCCGGCGCAGCGAGGGGGCTGCGGCCTTGATGCCGAGGAAGGCTCCGGTGAGGTTGATGCCGAGGATGCGGTCCCAGGTCCGGCGGTCGGTGGTCTCGATCGGGGCGGCGGGGTTCTGCACTCCGGCGTTGTTCACGAGGACGGACAGGGGGCCGAAGTGCTCTTCAGAGGCCTGGACGGCGGCGTTCCAGGAGTTCTCGTCGGTGACGTCGAGGCGGACGTAGAGTGCGCGGGTGCCGAGTTCGTCGGCGAGCGCGTGGCCGCGGTTTTCGTCGATGTCGGCGATCACGACGTCGGCGCCTTCGGCGTGGAAGGCGCGGATGTGACTGGCTCCCTGGCCGCCGGTGCCGCCGGTGACGAGTACGGAGCGGTGGTCGAAGCGTCCCATGAGGTGGTTCCTTTCCAGGTGGTGAGTCGAGTGACTCGCCTCGCCCTTGACCGTACGAGAGCGACGAGAGGTGAGTCAAGCGGCTCACCTCGTCTATGGTGGTTCTCGTGAACACCGAACCGTCGGCCTATCACCAGCGCGTCGCCGAGGAGAAGCGGGGCGCGATCCTGCGCGCGGCCACCAGCCTCTTCCTGGATTCCGGGTACGACCGGACGTCGCTGGCGAAGATCGCTGAGGCGGCCGGAGTGTCGAAAGCGACTCTGTTCAAGCAGTTCCCGACCAAGGCGGCGCTGTTCGACGCGATCGTCACCGCGTCCTGGCAGACAGGCGACGGCTACGAGAACGCCCCGCCGCCGGGCGACTTCCGGGCGGGCCTCGCTCTGATCGGCCGGCGCTACGCCGCCCTGCTCACTCGTCCGGACATGGCCGACCTCTTCCGGATCGTCATCGCCGAGCTGCCACGCTTCCCGGAACTGGCAGAGTCGCAGTTCCACCGCGGCAAGATGCCCTATTTCGAATCGGTACGCCATTACCTGGAAGCGGAGCGGGAAGCGGGCACGATCCGGCTGGAGGATCCGGAGCTGGCCGCGACCCAGTTCCTCGGCATGATCTCCAACTACGTCTTCTGGCCCCGCCTGCTCCTGGCCCACTGGGCTCCGGACGGTACGGCCGTCGAGTCGGTCGTCGACGAGGCCGTCCTGATGATGGCGGCCAGGTACGCCGCCTGAGCTGCGCACATCGCACCCTCCCCCGCCCGGCGGCCTCCGGAAAGGCGGGAGAGGAGCTTCTTCGGGGTCTGCTCAGCGGTCGGCGGGGGCTCGGATGTCAGAGGCGACCAGCCAGACCAGCCGGGGGCGCTCCTCGGCCTGAGGCGACCGAGGACAAGGCCCCCGTGCGCACGGTCGGCGCTGGCTGCATCTTCGTCACCGCCCTGCGGCGTGTTGCCCCCCCGGCAGCGTCCCGTCGCCGGTCACCGACGGGACCGTTATAGGCCCTGCGGGCGCGCCGAGCGGGCCCCTGATGCCGGAGGCAGGGCCATCTCCGGCGCCAGGGGCCCGAGGCGTACTCCGGGGACCCGCCTGTCCCGCACACCCATAAGGCGCGGTCTGCCCGATGCCGTCCAGCGAGCCGGCATCTCCTTCCGTCCGCTCCCGGCGCTGCGCACATGAGGGAAGCGGCGCGTTCCTTCCTGACCTCAGCCCAGTACATGGCGCTGGTCAATGCGCCTAGATCATCGTCGTCAGGACGCCTCCATCGGCTCGCACCGCGGCTCCGTTGGTGGCTGCCGACAGTGGGCTGGCCAGGTAGAGCACAAGCTGTGCGATCTCGGACGGTTCGATGAACCGTTGCAGGAGCGTGGTCTGATTGGCGCTGATGATCGCGGCCTTCATCTCATCGGCCGGCACGTTCCGGGCCTGGGCGATGCCGGCGACGGTACCTGCGACACCGTCCGAGTAGGTGGGCCCGCCGAGGATCGTGTTGACGGTGACCTCGGTTCCCCGCGTGAGCTTGGAGAGGCCATTGCCGAGGGCGATCATCGCCGCCTTCGTCACCCCGTAGTGCACCATGTCAGCGGGAACGTTCACGCCCGATTCGCTGCTGATGAAGAGGATACGGCCCCACTTCCTGTCGAGCATGCCTGACAGGACCTGGCGGGAGAGTCGGACGCCGCTCATGACATTGACGTCGAAATAGCGCTGCCACTCGTCGTCGGAGACCTCCTCGAAGCGGTCCAGACCGAAGAGACCGACGTTGTTGACGAGGATGTCGAGATCGCCCAGTGATGCCAGCAGATCCCGGACCTGAGCGGCATCGCTGAAGTCAGCGCCCCGTCCGGAGACGTCCGCATCCGGCAGCTCGGCGCGGAGCCGTCGCAAGGCGTCCTGGACACCGGCCTCGCTACGCCCGTTGATGACCACCGCGGCGCCCTCGCCGAGGAGTGCACGTGCCACGGCGAAGCCGATGCCCTGTGTCGAACCGCTGACGAAGGCGGTCTTGTCTTTCAGTCGCAGATCCATGCTTCTTCTCGTTCCTGTGGTGCCGCACCGGCACATTGACTTTCCTGAGCAAGTAAAAGCTAGAACGGAATGACTTTCCCAGTCAAGTCATCAGGGGTAGGCTGGCACCATGTCACGACTCAGCAGCGAAGACCTCGAAACCTGGTCCGCCCTGGCCACCGTCCTCGAATGGCTACCGACCGCCCTCGACACGCAGCTGCAACGGGACGCAGCGCTGACGCACTTCGAGTACGGCGTGATGTTCGCGCTCGCCCACGCCGAAGACCGCACCCTGCGGATGAGTACCCTGGCCGGCTACTCCAACAGCACCTTGTCCCGCCTCTCACGCGCGGTGGCCCGCCTGGAGACGAAGAACTGGATACGCCGGACGCCCGACCCGACCGACGGCCGCTTCACTCTCGCCATCCTCACCGACGCCGGCGAGCAGAAAGTCGAGCAGGCCGCCCCCGGACACGAGGCCACCGTCAACCGGCTGGTCTTCGACTCCCTGACAACAGCCCAGACACGGCAACTCCGCGACATCAGCCGGCGCATCACAACGGCCATCCGCACCCAGGACAGCTGGACACCACCCCCCAAGGCCACCGAGTAGAGCGGCCCCTCACGCCGGTCCGCTTTGGCGGATCACCGGCGGGCGATGGCTGTGCGGGAGGAGCTGGCAGGCGGGGGCTGGAGCGCGGTACGTGCGGAGACCCACGTGACCCGGTCCGCAGTGACCGCTCCTGCGCTTCGGGTGCGTCTGGTGCTGCCCGAGCTCGCCGGGGCGGCGCAGCACGCGGTACGGGCCGGCTGTGCGGTGCGGGCCTGGTGGAGCGCACGGCGGGCCTGGCGCTCCAGGAGAGGTCCGAGGTCAGGCGGCGGGGGTGTAGCGGACGATGGTGTTCTCGCACGGGCCGTCGGCATAGACCTTCAGCGCCTCCAGCTCACGGTCGTCGGCGGTGAGCTGCCAGCGGAGCTTGGTCGAGACCCACTCGCCGATGTACCGGCACTGGGCGTCCGGGGACGGCGGCATCCAGTCGGCCGGGTCCTGGTCGCTTTTCTGTCGGTTGCTGCGGGCCGTCACCGCGACCAGGGAGACCTCCGCCCCCTGGTCGTTCGCGTACGCCTCGCGCCGGGCCGGGGTCCAGGCGGAGGCCCCTGAGTCCCAGGCCTCGGCGAGCGGGACCATGTGGTCGATGTCGAGGGCTCCGGCGCTGGTGACCTCCTGGCCGTCGTAGTAGCTCGTCCAGGTGCCGCCGGTGAGCTTGCAGCCGGCGCCCACGGTCGGTGCGACGACCGCCTCGGCGAGGAGGACCTCCGCGCGGGTATTGCAGCCGTCGGTCGCGTTCTCACCAGCGTTCCAGTGGCGGAAGGACGAGCGGGTGTAGCCGGTGCGGTCCTCCTCGGTGACCTTCACCTGGCCGACCGCGTCGGCCAGTGTCGTCACCTCCGCCACCGGAGCGGCCCGAACCGCCGTGGGTGCGGAGACAGCGGTCGCGGGGGCAGCCGAGGCCAGAACGGCCGCGGCGAGGGCCAGGACGGTGATCATTCGTCGGTTCATGATCACCTCAACCAGCCTGCCGGGGCCTCCCGTTACGGGTCACGGAGGCCGTTCACCCGGTCGAGATCGCGCGAGGTGCCGTCGCCGCAACCGGGGTCGCGGAATCCGGGGCCCAGCGGCGAGGGCGGCTGGAAGCCTGGACGTAGGAGCGACTCTGGCGGCTGACCGCCGATCCCAGGCAGACGGGCAGGGGCCACTTTCGTGCGTTCAGTCCTGGGCCGGCAAGCGCAACGCCACGTCCCAGGCCCAGGCCCAGGCCCAGGCGCCAGCATCCCGAGCCTCCTCCAAAGTGATCAACGGGAGGCGTGGTGCCGTCGGGTACGAACCAGTGGGAGAGTCCATGCGAGCTCAATGGGCGTGGCGGCGGCCAGGACACGCTGCCGCCCATCGAGCATCACAGGTCGAGCACCGCCCATACCCTGCGCCCGTCGTCCGCAGTGTCCGTGCCGCACGACACAGCACCCAGCCTGGTGAGCTCCGGCAACACCCTGGTGTCCGCGGCCGCGAGTCCCGGCTGGTGCGACAGAGCGACGATCAGCGCCTGCCGCTTCTGGTCCGCGAGGTGCACGGACACCCGCCGTCCGCCGTCCGCGACTGCGGTCAGCACCAGCAGCTCCGTCAACGCGGCCGCTGCCTCGTCGACCTCCCGGTACCCCCATTCGTGCAACCGCCCCAGCACGAAGCCCGACGCCTTCCGCGGGGACCACGCAGCGGCCTCCAGCGACCAGTTCGCCGACCGCCGGTTCCGCACCTGCATCCTGGCCCGGGCCGTACCCGCAAGACTTGTCTCCGGGCGCGGCGGAGACACGGGGCGCTTGGGCGGTGGCGGGGTCTTCGGCGGATAGTCCGGAGCGTGCTCCTCGGCGGCCACAGCAGCCTCCCAGCTCGATGCGAACCCTCATCGTAGGGCGGCTGCACCGCCCGGCTGGGCAGAACGGATGACAACGGCCGCACGGCGGCGCCCGCCAGGCAGCCGCAACTACTCCGGGCTTAGCCCGATGTCCGGTCGGCACGCGTCATACCCGGACGGGGCATCTCCACTCGCATCGGCGCCCGCACCGTGGGTTGGGCTCACGCGAGAGCCGTGCGGAGGCGAAAGGCATCGGGCCAGCAGGCCTCACGGGACCCGGTGGGCCTGCCCGTCACGGGCTGGTGGCGGGCAGGCCCCGAGAGGGTGCCCGCCGTGCGGTCGGCGGCGGCGAGCAGCGCGGTGACGGTCGCGTCCTCGGTGCCGGTCAGGGTGGCGATCTGGTCGACGGTCAGCTGGAGTTGGTCGCGGAGAAGGGCGATGTCCTCGGCGGGGTGGTGGGCCCGCCGCCGCGGCGGGTCACGGCCCGGGTGAGGTGGCCCCAGGCCCAGGCGGCAGGGGCCCGCTCGGCGACGATGGCGATCCACCGGTCGGCGATGAGGCTGAAGATGTGGGAGACGACGATCTGCGCCTCATCGGCCGGCAGACGGGCTGCCGCGAAAGTTTGGTAGGCGGGGCGGTGCAGGTCGTAGAGCGCGATACCTCCATCTGACTATGTATGTCATGCGTGGGTAACCGACGTCGGGTGCGGGCGTGGCCCATGTCCGCAGGAAAGGGTGCCGTGCCAGCTGATGTCGCCGAGGTCGATGTGGTCATCGTCGGGGCCGGGGCGGCCGGTCTCAGCCTGGCCCACCACCTGTGCGCGCCGGGCGGCCGTCTTCTGTCCGTGGTGCTCGTCGACGCGCCGCCGGGTCGGCTGCGTCCTCCGCGGCGGACCTGGTCCTTCTGGGAGCCGGAGTCGGGGCCCTACGACGCGTCGCTGACCGCCTCCTGGTCCCGGCTGCGGGTCCGTGCCGCTGACGGCGGGGTCGTGGTGGCTGGGCTGCCGCGGCTGCGCTACAAGATGCTGCGTTCCGACGATTTCGAGGCTCTCGTGCACCGGAGGCTCTCCGGTGCGCCCGGGGTGCGGCGGGTGGTGGCCACGGTGAGTTCGGTACGCGACCTCCCCGGTAGCGGAGCTGAGGTCCGCGTCCGGGACGGGGGCAGTGAACGCGCCCTGGTGCGTGGCCGCTATGTGTTCGACTCCCGTCCGCCCCGGGTTCTGCCGTCCGCCCGCACCACGCTGCTCCAGCACTTCTCCGGCTGGTTCGTCAGAGCCGAACGGCCCGTGTTCGACCCGGCCGTACCCGACCTGATGGACTTCCGCACGTCCCAGCCCGAGCGGGGCCTGTCCTTCGGATACGTTCTGCCGCTCGACCCGCACACCGCGCTCGTCGAGTACACAGAGTTCTCCCCCGCGCCGCTGACCTCCGAGGGCTACCGGCGGGCCCTGGACCGGTACACCCGGGAGATCCTCGGCCTGGGGTCGTTCGAGGTGACGGCGCGTGAGCACGGGGTCATCCCCATGACCGACGGCCGCTTCCCGCGCCGCGTGGGGCGTTCGGTATACCGCATCGGGACCGCGGGTGGCGCGACCCGCCCCTCGACGGGGTACACCTTCGCCGCGATCCAACGGCAGAGCCGTGCCGTGGCCGGCCGGCTGCGTTCGGGCATGCCCCTGCGGGTGCCTCCCGCCCACGGGCTGCGGGCGCGGACGATGGATGCGGTGATGCTGCGGGCCCTGGACACCGGAAGGATCGACGGGCCGGACTTCTTCGGCCGTCTCTTCCGCGGCGTACCCGCCGAACGACTGCTGACCTTCCTGGACGGCGGGTCCCGGTGGCACGAGGACCTGCTCATCGGGGTAAGGACACCCGTCGCTCCCATGCTGCGGACCGTCGCCGAGCTCCCTTTCGTCCGTCGCCGTCCACCCCAGCCCCTCCCTCCCCCACCCGTCCGCCTTGAAGAGAGCAGCTCATGACCCTGTTGCGCGGTGCCGCACTGTCCGAAGCCTTCGATGAGGGCTCAGCGGCCTACGACCGGCTCGTCGCGGCCAGTCCCGGCTACCACGCGCATCTGCGTCGCTCCGCGCGACGTCTCGGCCTGGCGGACGGCGGTGCGGGACTGCGCGTCCTGGATCTGGGATGCGGGACCGGCGCCTCCACCGAGGCGCTGATCGCCGCTGCCCCGCTCGCCAGCGTCACCGGTGTCGACGCCTCAGCGGGGATGCTGGAGCGGGCGGCGGCCAAACCCGGGCTGACGCACGTCCAGTTCGTCCACGCCTCGGCGGAGGCGCTGGCCGACCGACTGGCGCCGGGCTCTTTCGACGCGGTGTTCGCGGGCTATCTCTTCCGCAACGTGCAGGACGCGGACGCGGTGCTGGGCCTGGTGCGCCGGCTGCTGGTGCCGTCCGGCCGGCTCGCCGTGCACGAGTACACGCTAGGCGGATCACCGGTGGACCGGGCCGTCTGGAACACGGTCTGCTCAATGATCATCCGGCCCGCCGGACGGCTCACCGGCAACGCGCGGCTGTACCGCCATCTCCAGGAGAGCGTGAACACCTTCGACACGGCTGCGGAGTTCGCCGGACGGCTACGGAAGGCCGGGTTCCAGGGTGTCCGCGTCCTGCCGCTGCCCGGCTGGCAGACCGGCATCACGCACACCTTCGTCGGCCGCACCGCGCAGGAGGCGTGATGGCGCCGAGGCGGGGCGGCTCCGGCAGCCGTCACGGCCGGGACCGGCGGGCCGCCGTGGTCCACGCGCACGGCGGCCGCGCCCGTTTCACCGGTCAGGCCCCTGCCGCCGCGGTCGTCGGCGGCGGCATCGCCGGGATCGCGGCCGCCACCGGACTGGCCGAGCGAGGCGTGCGCGTCACTCTCTACGAGAGCGAGCCGGATCTCGGCGGGCGTCTGGCAGGGTGGCCGACCCGGCTCGCGGACGGTTCGACCGTCACCATGAGCCGCGGCTTCCACGCCTTCTTCCGGCAGTACTACAACCTGCGCGGGCTGCTGCGCCGGGTCGACCCCGGGCTCGACTCCCTGACCTCGCTTGCCGACTACCCCCTGCGGCACAGCTCCGGACTGCACGACAGCTTCGCCCGCGTCCCTCGCACCCCGCCGCTCAGCGCTCTCGGATTCGTCGCGCTCAGCCCGACCTTCGGGGTGCGTGACCTGGCCAGGATGAGTCCGCGTGCCGCGCTGCCGCTGCTGGACGTGCGGGTGCCGGAGGTCTACGAGCAACTCGACGGGGTCAGCGCCCACGACTTCCTTGCCCGTATCCGCTTCCCCGAGGCCGCCCACCACCTGGCCTTCGAAGTTTTCTCCCGCAGCTTCTTCGCCGACCCGCGTGAACTGTCGGCCGCGGAGCTGGTCCTGATGTTCCACATCTACTTCCTCGGCTCCAGCGAGGGCCTGATCTTCGACGTCCCCGCCGAACCCTTCCCCACCGCCCTGTGGGACCCCCTGCGCGGTTACCTGGAAAGTCACGGCGTTTCCGTGCGTACGAGCACCCCCGTCCGGCAGGTGCGCCCGCATCCCGACGGCGGCCTCAGCGTCACCACCGGTCAGGACACCACTCGCTGTGACGCCCTTGTCCTCGCCCTGGACGGCGCCGGACTGCGCCAGGTCGTAGCCGCCTCTCCTGATTTGGGTGACCCGGACTGGCGCGCGCGGATCGACCGGTTGCGGACCGCCCCGCCGTTCCTGGTGTCACGGTTGTGGCTGGACCGCCCGGTGGCGCCCGAGCGGCCCGGATTCCTCGGCACCAGCGGCTACGGACCGCTGGACAACGTGAGCGTCCTGGACCGCTGGGAGGGCGAGGCGGCGCGCTGGGCCCTGCGCACGGGGGGCTCGGTGCTGGAGGTGCACGCCTACGCCGTCTCCCCGGATGCCGACCGGGGTGCGGTCCAGGCGGAGGCGGTCCGTCAGCTGCACCGGGTCTACCCGGAGACGTCCCGGGCCCGGGTGGTCGACGAGCGCCACGAATGGCGGGCGGACTGCCCGATGTTCCCGGTGGGCGGCTACGGGGACAGGCCGGGCGTTCGCAGCCCGGATGCCGCCGTGACGGTGGCCGGAGACCTGGTCCGCACCGGGCTGCCCGTGGCGCTGATGGAACGCGCGGCCACCAGCGGGTTCCTCGCCGCCAACGCGCACCTGGAGCGGTGGGGCGTACGCGGGCAGACACTGTGGACGGTCCCGCGCACCGGACGGTCGCTGCCGCTGCGGGGGCTTGCCGCACTCGGCCGCTGACGCGCGAACAGGCGGTTCCCCCGGCCGGTGTCACCGGACGTCAGCCGGGGAACCGCCCCTGCGCCCGCAGCTCCCAGCGCCGCTCGGCGTACGCCAGGTCGTCGCGCCACAGCCGGCCGGCCGATGCCCGCATCAGTGGCCGGAGCACCGGCGCCGCCGCCCGGGCCACCGCGAACCCCCGGCGGTCGGAGGCCGCGACGAGGGCCTCGACGACGGCTGTGCGGGGCCGGCCGTGCTCGTCCGGGGCCAGCGGGGTGGCGTGGGTCTCGACCACGGACCCCGCCCCTTCGCCCTCGACGATGTGCATGACCACCGTGCGGGGCTCGGGCGCGGTGAACCTGGCCAGGACCGGGACGACCAGCCGCCCGGCCACCTTGAAGGACACCTCGACCAGGAACCCGTCGTCGTCCCCGGCGCTGTCGTCGGGTGCGTCGGTCACGGTCAGGTCGACGAAGGAGTACGGGTGGAACCAGGCCCCGTGCCACGGATCGAGCCGGTTGGCCACCACGTCCTGCGGCTCGCACCGCCCCACTGCGGTGTAGACCGCGTCGACCCCGTCGCCCAGGCGCGGCCGGGCCGGAAGGCAGGGCCGCTCCGTGGGCTTCTCGCCGCCCATGCGGTCCAGGCGCACCCAGAGCAGCAGACCGTCGTCGAAGGCCGGGTAGGGCTCCCATCCGGCGACCGGCCCGCCGTCCAGGGCGAGACCGTGCCAGTGGCAGACCAGCGTGCCGCAGCGCACGGGGCTCTCTTGCAGGGGCGCCCCGAGGTGGGGGCAGGCCCCGGGGCCGGTGCGCAGCCTGCCGTCGCCGTCGCGCCAGGCGACGATCTCGGTCGAACCGACCGTGATGCCGAGAGCCTTTCCCGGGGGGAGGTCTCGTGAGGCGCCGATGACGTACCAGTTGCCGGAGGGGCGACTCTGCGCCCGCTTGAGGGCCTGGGCGATGAGGGAGGGTTTCGCGGCCCGCCAGGTCGGCTCCTGGCGTTCCCACGGCACGGGTGCTCGCCGCAGTCGCAACGGGATACGGCGTCGCGCGGACGGCCTCACGCGGCCTCCCCTCGCACCGGCGTGGCGATCTCGGTGATGACGGTAGGGGCCGGCGGGGCAGGGCACCGGGCGGCGACGGTCCTCGTCCGGTGACGGGCGGGGGCGCGGGCGGCGAGCGCGCGGGCGAGCCCGTCCAGCGCCACGACCGCCCGGCGTCGGCGTGGGACGACGGCGCGGCGGTGCAGGACCGCGTACTCCTCGGCCTCGATGGCATCGAGGATGCCGCTGTAGAGCACGAACGCCGTACGGATGCAGGGCCGGGCGACCGGGTCCAGCATCCCCAGCCCCGGCAGGGCCTGGCGGTAGACCGTCCTTGTGTGGGCGGCGAACGCCCGCAGCGCGTCGGTGATCCTGGGGTCGCGCGTACCGGTGCGCCGGCTCCATTCCAGGCGTGCCCGGTCCACTCCGTAGGCGGCGATCAGGTCAGCCGGAAGGTAGAGCCGGCCGCGGTCCAGGTCCTCGCCGACGTCCCGCAGGAAATTGGTGAGCTGGAAAGCGATACCGAGCGCGGCCGCGGGCCCGGCGGCTTCCTCGTGCCGGGTCACCGTTCCGAGCACCGGCAGCATCTGCAGGCCGATCACCGCGGCCGACCCGTGCATGTAACCGCCCAGATCGTTCAGCGAGGCGTAGCCGGTGACCGTGAGATCGCTGCGCATGGAGGCCAGGAAGTCGGCGAAGTGCCGGTGGTCGATGCCGTAGCGGCCGGCCGTGTCGGCGAGCGCCTGGATCACCGGTTCGGTGGCCCGCCCGCCGCGCAGCCCGTTCTCTAGCTGTCCCTCCAGCGCCGTCAGGGCCGCGGCGCGCTCTGTAACGGTGGCGGTCGAGTCGAGGTCGTCCACGATGTCATCGGCCCACCGGGCGAAGCCGTACGGGGCGTGTACGGCCGCCCGCCGTTCGACGGGCAGGAGCCGCGTCGCGAGGAAGTAGGTCTTGCCGTGGCGGGCGTTGAGGTGGCGGCAGTGGGTGTAGGCGGTGCGGAGGCCGGGCTCGTGGATGCCTGCGGCGTCCAGCTCACGGGCGGTCATGCGGCAGTGCCTCTCGTGCGGCGGGCGGGGGCGGCAGGTGGGCCGGTGATCCGCTGGGCGGCCAGCTTCCCGGAGATCAGCACGGTCGGCACGCCGACACCGGGTGTGGTGCCGCACCCGGCGAGGACGGCGTTGGCGGTGCCCCGCACCAGGTTGCGCGGGCGGAACGGGCCGGTCTGGGGGAAGGTGTGGGCCACGGCGAACGGCGTGCCGGCCGCGTGCTCCTGGGCGGTCCAGTCGATGGGGGTGACCAGTCCTTCCCGCTCGATCGCCGCGCTCAGACCGGGCATCTCGCGCCGCTCAAGCCACCCGAGCAGCTCGTCCCGGTAGCGGGGGCCCAGCTCCTTCCACTCTCGGACGCCGGGCCCGATGGTGGTGTTCGGGCAGGGCGCGAGAATGTAGTGGAGGTGTTTGCCGGGCGGGGCGAGGGAGGGGTCGGTGGCCGTGGGCCGGGTGATCAGGAGCGAGGGGTCCGACATCAGCTCGCCGGTACGGGTGAGCTGGCGGAAGGTACTCTTCCACGCGGCCCCGAAGGAGATCGTGTGATGCGCGAGATCCGGCCACGTACGGTCCGTGCCCGCGTGGAGAATCACCGCGGACGGTGAATGCCTCAGCGGCAGCGGCCGACGCGGGGCGTGGCCCAGGAGGCGGTAGCTGACGGGCAGGTCGGGGGTCAGGACCACTGCGTCGCACGGAATGCGCTCCCGGTCGGTGACGACCGCGGTGATGCGGTCGCCGGAACGCTCCAGCCGCGTCACCGTCTGCCCGTAGCGGAACTCGCCTCCCGCTTCGGCGGCCGCGTCGGCCATCGCGGTAGGCAGCGCGTGCATGCCGCCGCGCGGGAAGTACACCCCGGCGACCGTGTCCATGTAGGCGATCACCGCGTAGGCGGCCAGGGCCCGGGCCGGAGGCACCCCCGCGTACAGCGCCTGGAAGGAGAAGACGCGGCGCAGCCGCTCGTCGGAGACGAAGCGCCCGATCCGGGCGTCGAGCCGGCCGAACCCGCCCAGGGCGGCGAGCCGCGCGAGGTCGGGGTGCAGCAGTTGGAGGGGCGAGTCGAAGTTGGCGTCGATGAAGCGGCGCATCTGCACCTGGTAGAGCCGCTCCAGCCATTTCCGCAGCCGCCGGTAGCCGACCGCCTGGCGGGCCCCGGCGAACTCTTCCACGGCCGCTTCCATCGCCGCTCCGTCGGTGTGCACGTCGAGTTGCGACCCGTCCGCGAACCTGGCCCGGTAGGCCGGGTCGAGCTGGATCAGCTCCAGCCGGTCGGCCATCGTGTCGCCGACGGCGGCGAACGCGTCCTCCACGAGGTCCGGCATGGTCAGCACGGTCGGCCCGGTGTCGATGCGGTAGCCGCCCTCCGCCCGGAGACCGGCCCGCCCGCCGGGCAGCGTGTCCCGTTCGACGACGGTCACCCGGCGACCCGCGCCGAGCAGATGAAGCGCTGCAGACAGCCCGGACAGTCCCGCACCGACCACCACGACGTGGTCGACCGGGCCCTTGATCATGATCACTGTGTGCCGCCTTCCTGGATCATGGTGAGAGCGACGGCACGGGTCCCCGCCACCGAGTGCAGCAAGCCGAGCAGCTGCTCGCCGGCGTGTGCGTCGAGTTCGGTCTGGGCCAGTCTGCGGGCCGCGCGCTCCCCCAGGCGCTCCGCCTTGTCCTCCACCAGAGCGCGGGCACCGGTGGACTCCAGCACGGAGCGCACCTCCTCAAGGCCGTCCTCGTCAAGGTCAGGGTTTCCGACGGCCCGTTCCAGCACGGCCAGCGCCCGGTGGTCTCCGGCGGCGTCGGCACAGGTACGGGCCACCGCCAGCAAGTAGGTCGGCTTGCCCTCACGGATGTCGTCGCCGGACGGCTTCCCGGTGACCGCCGGATCTCCGAACACTCCCAGCAGATCGTCACGAAGCTGAAAGGCCATACCGGCGTACCGGCTCGCCGAGCGCAGAGCATCGGTGGTCCACTCGTCGGCCCCGGCCAGGGCAGCTCCCAGCGCTACCGGCCGCTCCACCGAGTACAGAGCGCTCTTGAGGTGAGCGGTGCGCAGGGCACGCGCCGCCGAGGCACCGCCGCCGATCTGGCCGCGCAGGTCCAGGTACTGCCCGGCGATCATCTCGCCACGCATGGACCGCCACAGAGCCCGGACCTGCCGTCGCCGGCCGGGCGGCAGGAACGTCTCCCCCACCGTGTCGTCGGCCCACACCAACGCGAGGTCGCCCGCGAGCACCGCGGCAGACGCGCCGAATGCCGCACCCGGACCGGAGCCGGCCGCAAGGCCCCGCTGCTCCGCCAGAGCGATGTGGACGGCAGGCCGCCCTCGCCTGGTGTGCGAACGGTCCATCACATCGTCCTGGATGAGAGCGCAGGTCTGAATCAGCTCCAGAGCCACGCCCAGCCGCAACGCGGCCTCGCTTTCAGCCCCGCTGCAGGCGCGCATGGCCCACCACAGCAAGAGGGGCCGCATCCGCTTGCCGCCACGCAGGGCAAAGTCAGCAACCCGGTGCGCCACCTCGTCGGAAAACTCGGAGTCGTGGAGGGTCGCTTCGGCCACACACTCCGCCAACACGGAATCGGCCGTCCGCTGGAAGGCCCCGACCACATCTTCGTCGACGGTCTGCGCCACCTGCCGGGGCCCGAGGTGCCAGCACTCCGGCAGGCCGACGTGAGGTGGCACTGGGTTGGCGAACGCGTGGTCCGGAGGAGGCAGACGGCCCATCTCAGGCCCTTTCCGTCGAAGGTGACGACGAATGCCTCGCCATCCGCTGCATCTCGTACCCCACCGGTCACATTCCTATCGAGGCCACCCGCGTGACAGCTAGGGCTTCCGTTTGGATCAAGCTCTGGACTGCCCGCATGGCATCGGACGTGACGCCTGCAGATGCTGCCGAGGCTGGCGTGGCGGCCCCACCGGCCCCGCCGAAGAAGCCGTCACGGGGCCGGAGCCGTACGGTGCTTCGGCTGTCTGCGGGGTTTACCTGCTGGCGGCCACGCTGATGCTGACGACCGGCCTGCTCGGCGCGCGCGAATGGTACGTCGCGCTGGGATGCTGCCTGGTCGGCTCCATCGCGGTGCCGGTCGGGCACGCGGTGCGCGCGGGAGGGGAGATGGGCCTGGAGGCGTGGCGGCTGCGCACCCCCAAGGCGTCCTCGTCGAGGGACGCCGCGTGTGCGCCCGGACCTATGAGTTCACCGACGCCGAGGGGCGCGCCCGCCGCCTCACCGACGACTACACGTGCGGCGAGCGAGTGGAGATCCTCCACGATCCCGCCCCGGATGGGGACACGGCCCGGATCGGCCGCGGCACCACGGGAACTCTGGTCTTCGCCGGCTGTGTCTGCCTGCTGTCCCTCGTCATGGCCGCGGCCCTGGTCGCCATCGGTCTGGCGAGGCCGCACGCCGCTCTGGACGTCATCTCCCCTGGCCTGTAGGGGCCCGCGTGAGGAGCGGCGTTCTCAACAGGGCCACGCCGGACGTCGATCGGCCTGCCTGGCCCCTCGATTGGCGTAGACCGACTCGCGGGGTCCGGCATGATCCAAACGAGGGGCCCTGGTCTCGTACTTCGCAGGTCACTGAGTCAGGTCTGTGGCATTCCTCGCTGTACAGGCATCCTCGCGGTGCGGCACCCAGCGGTGCGGCACCGCGAACGGGTGAAGGCTCAGGCGGTGTCCCGCCAGGCGCCGGTCGCGGTACCGCGGGCTTCGATGAACTCCTTGAAGTTCTTCAGGTCGCTCTTGGCCTGCCGGCGGACGAAGCCGAGCTTGCCCCCACCGTGTCGGCGATTCCCTGAGGGGCGTGGTCGAGCTGGAGCATGACCTTGGTGTGCGTGTCGTCCAGGCGGTGGAAGGTGACCACACCTGCCTGACGGACCTCGCCCGCCACCGTGGTCCAGGCCACCCGTTCGTCGGGGATCTGGGGCCGGCGCAACCTCGTGTACCGCCATGCCAGGACCCCGGCGCAGGAACCACCGACGACCGCTCGCCCGCGCAGTCGGCGGGTAGACCGCGAAAGCGCGCTGGAGCACTAGCAGTGATTCTTTGAGGTCACTGGCCGAGCAGAGCGGAGGCGTAGGAGTCCGAGCCGTCGGCCACTCCAGGCAGCGCGAGAAAATAGCCTCCGCCCGTGGTGACGCTGAAGTCCGCGAACCTCTCGCCTTCCAGCCGTTTTTGCACCGTTGCGAACTGCCGGGCGATATCCCGCTGGTAGCAGCAGAAAATCAAGCCTACGTCGAGCGTTCCGTCGGGCGTAAGACCCCGGTCAGTGTTGTAGCTTCGGCGCAGCAAGATCGAGTTCTCGCTTTCCGGGGTGCGCGGATTGGCGCGGCGGATATGGGAGTCCAGCGGCGTAATGCGGCCCTCCTGGTCCCGTCCGTAGTCGGGCAGGTCGCTTTCCTTACGTCCGTCGAGCGGTGCGCCGGTCGCTTTGCGTCGGCCGAAGATCTGTTCTTGCTTGGCCACCGGAACCCGGTCCCATTTCTCCGCATGAATTCCGATGATACGCAGGACCTGGTAGCTTCCGCCGCGTGCCCATGCCGGTCCCTCGTGGCCGACCCAGACGAGTCGGTTCATTTCGCGCTTCGACGCGGTGTCCGGGTGTGCGGTGCCGTCCTTGAAGCCGATGAACGACCGTGGAGCGCCCTCGGGGCGGGGTGGGTTCAGGAAGCCGTCAGCCCGCCACCGCGTTCGCAGCAGCCCAGTGGTCTCCCGGGCCAGATCGCGTACGACGTGGAGGACGGCGTCGGGGTGCTGGGCGCAGATCTGCACGGAAAGATCACCGTGAGAGCGGTCGGGTTCTAACCGGTCTCCGGGGAACAGTGGCATGTTCACGAGCCCTGGTGGCCGCGCTCCTTGCAGTCCGTACCGCTCGTCGAAAAGCGAGGCACCTACGCCGACGGTGATGGTCAACCGATCTTGCGGGTCGCGCAGCGCCGCTACCTCCGGATTCTTCGGTGTAACACCGGCTGTCAGGGCGCGGCACCGTGCGGTGAGTTTCGTGAAAAGGGCCTGCAACTCTGCCCGGTCGCGCGCGAGCACGTCGAAGGCGACGAAGCCGCCGAACGGCTGCTGCCGGGTGAGAATCCCTGCCTGGTGTGCACCGTGGAACGGCACCCGGCCATCGGTGGAGGCGCTCATCGGGATGCTCGACGCAGAGCTGACGGTCACCGTTGCGGCCAGGCCTCCGGCCCCCACGAGGCCAGCAGCGCCTCGTACCAGGGCACGGCGGCCGGGATACGGTGCTCGGGTAGGCTCGTGTTCCGTCATGACCATTCTCTTTTCCGGGGATATGACCCACTCTGTCTTTGTCACTCCTACCCGGCTCGAGCAGTAGCTGGGCAAGGACTACTCCTCCCGTATCCGTTTGGCGTACGGAGGGGGAGCGAGGTCATGTGGTCTTGCTCCAGCCGGTTTGCACGGCGGTTGTGCCGCGAGAAGTGAATGCCTTGATGGCGCCTGCGGGCCTCTTTCGGGCTTGTGTGCCGGTCCGGGTAACTGATCGTTTCAAAATGAGTTCGGTGTGAGGGCGTGGCGGCCGGGTCTCGTGGCGTCAGAGTGGTGCAGGTGTCGGATGATCTTGTGCCTGATGACCTGTGGGAACGCATCGCCCCGCTGCTGCCGTCCCGGCCGCCGCGGCGTCATCGGTACCCCGGGCGGTTGCCGGCGGACACCCCCAAGATCGCCCCGACGTGATGTCCCGAACGGCACCGGGCCGGGCAAGACGCGTTGGGTCGTCGAGCGGACCTTCGCCTGGCTCCACCAGTTCAAACGCCTCCGCATCCGCTACGGGATACGCGCCGACCTCCACCTCGGCCTGCTCCAACTCGCCCGCAGCATCATCTGCTTGCGACGCCTACGAACCTCATTTTGAAATGATCAGTTAGTTGACCCGTATGGCCGGATGCACTCCACGCTCGGGAACATCTTCGGCGGCCCCCTCGGCAATCCTCGACGGCCCAGCAGGTGGCTTCCGGCTTCAGTCCCACGACGCAGGGCAACGGCACGCCCGGCGCATCCGACTCGAACGAGGTGCACGGACAGGCCGCGGGAGTCGCTGATGTACAGGTTGCCCTCCCGGTCGAAGGCGATGTCGTCGGGGTTCATCCGGGCTCCGCCGACCTCGCCGGAGAAGAAGGTCCGCACATCGCCGCCGCCGGGGGCCAGACTCACAATCTCGCCGTGTGCGAAGTCGCTGAGGTAGAGCCGTCCGTCGTACGGGCTGAACTGCGCCGAGGTGTAGGCCCCTGTGCCGTCGGTGTGGACCGCCCGGGACGTCTTCCTCTCCACGTCGACGCGTATCACCTTGGGTTTGCCCTCGGGTGCGGTGACGTCGACGACGAACAGGCCGCCGTCCTCCGCGAACACGGGCCCCTCCAGCAAGGTCATCCCGGTCTCGCCGTGCACCTGCGTCAGCTGCATCACCTTCTGCGCCCGGATGGTCCTGCCCCCGGAGTCCGACGCCGCCTCTCCCCGGGGGGCGCCGCTCTGCGTGCCGCAGCCGGTGAGGAACAGCATGCCGATGGTGGCGAGCGCGGAAAATGACCGGGCCGAAAGTCGCGGCGAGGAGCGGCCACTGACGGGAGCTCACCAGGACGGCCGCCTCCCGCTCGGGCAGGTGCTCGCGGAGCTGCGCCACGAAGTACGTGTGGGCGGCCTCGCTGATCCTGAGCTGTTGAAGGGCGCGGGACCGGTCTCGGAGGTCGAGGTCGCGCGGAATGCTGAGGTTCTCGGTCAGCGGGCCCCAGGAGCGCTTCGCGTCGGCGCTCACAGCAGGGGCGGCCCACGGACCGGGCGTCCGCCCGGTGCCGGGAGCGGGCAGCGCGGCGGCCGAGGCGCGCGCGGAAGGCGTGGACGCGATGGCGGCCGGAGCCGGCACCGGGGTGGGGTGGGAGTGGAAGGCGTTGGCACGGCCGGAGTCGGCGATCGTGAGGATCAGCCGGACGGGCATCCCGGTGGCCTGCGCCGCTCCGGACAGGGCATCGGGGAACGGCTCGCCCTGAAGCTGGGCGGGAGCGGGGGCAAGGGCGGGGTGGTCACGGGGAGGGCTCCCTCGTACGGTCAGCGCGAGCGCCCCGGGCCGGGCCCGGGGCCCGGGAGTGGTCCGGTGGCGGACCGGGGCGGCACTCCGGTAACGGGCGGGAGCAGGGCGGAGCCACGCTCGGCAGCGGGCGTCACCCGTACAGTTTGGCGGCCCCGTAGGAGCCGGCGCCCTGGTCGGCGGCGATCGAGCCGATGTGGACGACCGCGCCGCCGGGGGCGAGCCGGTCGTCCAGCGCCTTCGTGGTCAGTGCGGCACTCACGAGGTTCGCGTCCAGATTGGCGTGGAAGTCCCGGGTGTATGCGGCCAGGTCCGTGGCTCCGTCGCTGTCGCAGTCGGTGTTCCCGCCCGCGTTGTTCACAAGGACGTCGATCCGGTCCGGCAGCTCCGGCAGGAGGGCGACGTGAGCGCCCGGGGGTCAGTGTGGTCGCATACCAGCGTGCGGACGCCGGACTCCGCTGCCAGTTCATGGAGCGGACCGGGGCGGCGACCGGTGACGATCACTGTCTCGCCCTGCTCCGCGAAGAGCCGGACGGTCGCCCGGCCAATGCCCGTTGCGCCACGTAGTCGCGTGGTAACCCTCAACTTGAGTCCCTTCAGTCCCTGTTCCGGGGTTACATGGTGCCTGACCTGCTCTTTCACGGAGAGACTGAACGCAGGGACCGAACCGTGGAACTCCTTGCCCCTCGGGATCTCCTTGGCCTGGAAGGGCTGATCCTCGTCGACGGCCAAGGCATTTTGCTGGCGATGTCCCTGATCGGCGGAAAGCGTAACGACGTCACCCGGCTGATGCCCCTGCTCGCCAAGCTCCCGTCGGTCCCAGGACTCGTGGGGCGTCCCCGTCTACAGCCTGAGGAGGAAGCCCGCGAGGGCCCGTCGGAGGTTGAGGGCGGGCTCCGGAGCTGGAAATGGACCCGGCGCTCGCGCTGGACGCCGTTGCGGCCGCTGACGAGGCCGCCAAGCAGGCCGCCGCCGCAGCGAGCGACGCGAAGGCCGAGGCAGCCGGGGAGGCCCAGCTGCCGGGGCGGCGGCCCGTGTTGGGTGATTGTGGGGAGGCGAGCCGGCTCTGCGGACTGCTGGCGTACGGGGCGGGCCGCTTCCGAGGGTTGACGGGCTGCGGGGGCGGCCGTCTCCGCAGATGGGTTGCGCGCGGGGATGGGCCAGAGAGAGTCGGCGCGCCTTCCGTTCCCAGGTCAGAAAAGTGGGTCCTTCAGATGCTCCTCCGGGGCCAGTGTGCTGCCCCGCTCGAACTCGGCCTGGTAGCGGGCCTCGTCCAGCGCAGCCCTGACCCGGGTGGTGATGCGGTCCACGTCGAAGCGCTCGCCGCCCCGCAGGGGTGCCTGGACCGACTGCCTGGCCACCGTGGCCGCCCCGAGGAGGCGGGCCGCGTGCTCGGAGTGACCTGCCAGCGACTGGGCCCCGGCCAGGCCTTCCAGGGCCAGCGCCACCGCCCGCGGGTTCCCGGTGTCGCGGGCGGCGGCGTGGGATTCCAGTTGCAGAGCCAGGGCTGCCGGGGCGTCGCCCCGGGCCTCCGCGACGAAGCCCAGCTCGGCCAGGATCACCGAGGGCCTTGCCGGCTCGTAACTCATCTGGCGGTGCAGGTCGAGCACCCGGGTCAGATGGCGCTCGGCCGCGTCGAGGTCTCCCGCCCGGCGCGCCCCGAGGGCGAGGCCGATCTCGGCGTACTGCTCCCCGAAGCTCTCCGACTGCCCGGCAGAGAGCCGTGCCGCGCGCTCATGGAACTTCTTGGCCCGAGGCAGGTCCCCGGTCAGCAGGGCGACCCGGCCGAGGCCTGAGAGCTGGAAAGACGCCTGCGGCCAGAGCCCCAGGTCTTCCGCCATCCGCAGGCCCTCCCGGTACAGCCGTCCGGCCCGCTGGTAGTCGCCCACGATTTCGGCCAGCGTCCCGAGCGGCACCGATGCTTGGAGCTGCCCCCACTGGTCGCCCAGCTCACGGAAGAGCGCGAGGCTCTGCTCACCGTCCCGCCGCAACGTGTTGAGGTCGCCCCGCTGATTCGCGTGGAAGGTCCGGCTGCCCAGGGCAGCCGCCATACCCCAGCGGTCGTCGAGCGACCGGAAGGTGGCCAGTGCCCGGTGGACCAGCTCCTCGCTCGGCCCCACGTCGCCGATCCCGTAAAGGCTAGACCCGAGGAACCATTGGGCCCGCGCCCGCCCGCCCGGATCGTCCAGCTCCTCGTACGGCCGCAGCGCAGTGCGGTACTCCGCCAGAGGGTCGGCGACGCCGCCGAGCACCAGCTTGAAGCCGCCCAGCAGGGCCGTGGCCTTGGCCACCGCGGCCGGCGCCGTCCCACCGAGGGACAGCGCCACGGTCAGGGACCGCTTCGCCTCGTTGCTCCGGCCGCGCAGGTACCAGTACCAGCTGAGGGCGTTGGCGAGACGCAGGGCGCAGTCGGCGTTGCCGAGCTGCGCCGCGTAGTCGAACGCGGTCCGCAGATTCGCGGTTTCGGCGTCCAGGCGATGGAGCCACTGTCGTTGGCTGTGGCCCTGCAGATGCGGCTCGGCGCGCTCGGCGAGACCGGTGTAGTAGTCGCAGTGCCTGCGCCGGAGGTCCTCGAACTCGCCTTTCTCCACGAGGCGTTCGACGCAGTATGCGGTGACCGATTCGAGCAGCTGGTACCGGGGCCCGTCCGTCCCGTCGGTCATGACCACCAGCGACCAGTCCACCAGCCGGGCGACGACGTCGAGCACCTCCGTACGGTCCAGGTCGTCCGCCGCGCAGATCTCCTCGGCGGCCTCGAGGGTGCAGCCGTCGGCGTGTATGGCCAGCCGCCCGAGCACCATCCGTTCCTGGTCGCCGAGGAGCTCCCAGCTCCAGTCGATCACGGCCCTCAGGGTGCGTTGCCGCGCAGGGGCGCTGCGCGCGCCCACCGCGAGCAGGTGGAACCGGTCGTCCAGGCGCGCCGCCAGCTCATGTACCCCCAGCGCCCGCACCCGGGTGGCGGCCATCTCCAGGGCCAGCGGAATGCCGTCGAGGCGTCGGCAGATCGAGACGATCGCCTCGACGTTGCTCGCGGCGAGTACGAAATTCGGGGCCGCCGCGGTTGCCCGTGCCACAAACAGCTCCACCGCGCTGTATCGGCGTACGGACTCGGGGTCGAGTTCCGCCGCGGGCTCGGGTCCTCGCAGCGGCGGCACCTCCTGGAGGTATTCGCCGGTGATGCCCAGGGGCACCTGACTGGTGGCCATGATTGTCAAGGCGGGCGCAGCCTTGAGGAGTTGGTCGGTCATCTCGGCGACCGGGCCGACCACATGCTCGCAGTTGTCGAACACCAGCAGGGCCGGCTGCTCGCCCAGCGCTTGGGCGACACGGATGGTCATTGAGGGTGCCGCGCCCCCGGACCCCGGTCCCGAGGCCGTGTCGTCCCGGACCCGGAGAACCGATCCGAGCAAGTCGTGTACCGCGACCTGCGCGGCGGCATGCTTCCTCCGGTCGGCGCTCGACGGGGAGGGGTCGAGCGCACCGAACTCGACCAGCCGTACGCCGCCGGGGAACTCGGCTCCGGCCTGCGCGGCGGTCGTGAGCGCCAGCTGCGTCTTGCCCACCCCGCCCGGACCGATGAGCGTGACCAGCCTGTTTTCGCTCAGCAGTTCCCGGAGCTCGCCGAGCGCCTCGGCCCTGCCGATCAGGCCGGTGAGGGAGGCTGGCAGGTTCGTGGGCGGGCTGGCCGCGGCAGTGTCATTTTCGGGGGCGGCAGTCAGCGCCGCGTCCTGGGTGAGGATCGACTGGTGCAGGGCCGTCAGCTCGGGGCTGGGGTCCAGACCCAGGTTTTCGGCCAGGTGTCCACGCAGGTCGGCGTAGCTGCTGAGGGCCGCGCTCTGCCGGCCGGCACGGTAGAGCGCCCGCACATGAGCGGCGCGCAGCCGTTCCCTGAGGGGGTGCAGGTCCACCACATCACCGAGTTCGTCGGCCACCAGCGCGTGTTCACCGAGGTTCAGCCGGGCCTCGGCCTGCTCCTCCAGCGCGGTCAGCCGCTGCTCCTCCAGCCGGTCCCGCGCTGGCCGGGTGAACTCTTCGTCGGCGAAGTCGGCGAAGGCGGGCCCCCGCCACAACGCCAGCGCGTCTGCCAGCAGGGCGGCGCGCACCCGGGAGTCCTCGGTCGCCCGCGCCCGTGTCATCAGGTCGCGGAACCGGTCCGCGTCCACCGCGTCGGCGCCCGCCCGCAGCTGGTATCCCGGCGAGTGGGACACCACGAGGTCCCGGCCGCCCGGCTCCGCGTCCTCAAGCGCCCGCCGCAGCTGCCACACCTTGTTCTGGAGCGCGCCTGCCGGGTTGTTGGACGGCCTCGTGGTCCATAGGTCATCGATCAGCCTGTCCGCGGAGACCGCTCGTCCCTGGTGGGCCAGAAGGCAGGCCAGCAGAGCGCGGACTTTGAGCTCCGGGATCCGGACTGGTCGTCCGTCCCCCGTCCATACCGCTAACGAACCGAGAACCCCGAAATACATGTGATCACGCTAACCCAGCGCAGAGGGCAAGGACAGGACGATAGTGGTCCGGCGGGCGGCCGGGCCCGGCCCGTGAGCGCCGACGCTCGGTGCCGCCGAGGTGCCGCTGGCAAGGGGCCGAGCCCGCGGCGGACCGCGCGGAATGTACGGGAGGACGCCGGCCCGGGCCGTGGAGTCCTGGGCCGGCGTTCTCCCTCTGGTTCCCGGTGCCTGATTACCCGTTCCCGCCGGAGGGGCTCAGGTGGTCGAGAGCGAGTCCTCGCCCTTTTCCTCCCGCTCCTTCGGAGCGTTGCCGGACGGGACGGCCCCGCGGCTCTTGCGCAGCAGCGTGAACGCGAACGTCGCGCTGATCGCGGTGACGACGGCGCACGCGATGCCGATCGCGTTCAGCCCGCTGGCGTAGGCGTCCGATGCGGCAGCCAGCAGGCTGTCGGCGGCATCGGACGGCAGTTCGCGAGCTGCCTTGAGCGCGCCCTCCATGCTCCCCTCGGCGGAGTCGGCCGCGCCGGACGGTGTGCCGTCGGGCACGTCGAGCGAGCTGCGGTAGACCGCGGTGCCCAGGCTGCCGAGCGTGGCGATGCCGAGTGCGGTGCCCAGATCACCGCTGATGGAGGAGAGTGCCGCCGCGGAGCCGCCCCGCTCCGGTGGGACCGACCCGACGACCAGGTTGGTGCCGAGCGCCCCGAAGGTGCCGACGCCGATGAAAGTGATCACGAAGCCGGTGATCAGCAGCGGCATCCCACCGACAGGGCCGATGAAGATGAGGAGCACGTAACCGATCATGCCGATCAGCAGGCTCACCCCGATGACGGTGCTGAGAGGGTGCTGCTTGGCGAAGATCGGCGCCAGCTGCGCCGCGAGGATCGACGCGATGGCCGCGGGCACCATCCACAGGCCCGCTTCCAGCGGCGAATAGCCCTCCACCATCTGGACGAACCCGGTGATGAACAGGTAGCCGCCGCCGGTGCCCAGCATGGAGACCATGAGGATCAGCAGTGCGGCGGTGAACGCGCCGATCTTGAAGAGCTTCAGGTCCAGCAGCGGATCGTCGAGCTTGCCCTGACGCGACAGGAACACCGCGCCGACCGCCAGGCCGAGGACGATCGAGAGGACCGGCACCAGCTCGACGCCATAACGCGCGAGCTCCTTCAGCCCGTAGATGATCGCCAGGATCGACACCAGCGACAGCAGGACGCTGAGCAGGTCGATCTTGCCGGCGTTGGGGTTCTTGTACTCCGGCAGGACAAAGGGAGCGACGGTCAGCAGCACCACCATGACGGGCACCCCGATGAGGAACACCGAGCCCCACCAGAAGTACTCCAGCATCGCGCCGCCGACGACCGGCCCGAGCGCGGTGCCGCCCATGAAGCAACTGGCCCACACCGCGATGGCGCGACCACGCTGGTACGGGTCCTCGAACATGTTGCTGATGAGGGCGAGGGTGGACGGCATCAGGGTGGCGGCGGCGATGCCGAGCAGGGCGCGGGTGGCGATCAGACCCTCCGCGCTGGTGGAGTAGGCGGCGGCGATCGAGGTGATGCCGACGGCCGTCGCACCAATCAGCAGCAGCTTGCGGCGGCCGATCCGGTCGCCCAGCGTGCCCATGGTGATCAGGAAGCCGGCGATCAGGAAGCCGTATATGTCCATGATCCACAGCGTCTGGGTACCGGTGGGGTTCAGACCCTCGGCGAGGTGGGGCAGGGCCAGGTACAGCACGCTCTGGTCGAGGGAGATCAGCAGGGTGGGCAGGGCCAGCGCCGCCAGTCCCACCCATTCCCGCGTCCCGGCCTTCCGGACCGGGGCCTCGGGGGCGTTCGATGACATGGCTTTCCTTTCTTGGGCCTGGTACGTGATCAGGCGTGGTTGCGTACGTGTATGGCCGCGGGGTCCAGGGCGTGTCCGGCGGATCAGGACCGGACATGCCCTAGCCCGGATACGGCTGCCGGGCGCGGGCGTCGCTCAGGACGTGGCCCCACCAGGCGAGTTGGTCGAACATGGTCTTGGCCGCCGTTGCACAGCCCTCGGGGTCCGCAGGCCGGCCCTCGGCGTCGAAGTGCTCCTGGTAGTTCGGGAAGCAGACGGAGTCCCGGACGGTGACGCTGTGCAGACAGGGGAAGATTCCCCGCAGGTCGGCCACCGCGCGCAGCCCGCCGGCCATGCCGCCGTAGGAGACGAAGGCGACCGGCTTCGCCTTCCACACGTTGACGTACCAGTCGATGGCGTTCTTCAGTGAGGCGGGGAAGCTGTGGTTGTACTCCGGTGTGACGATCACGAACGCGTCCGCCCTGTCCAGCCAGGGGGCGAGGTCGGTCACGGCCTGCGGCAGCGGGCGGTCGAGGCTCTCCGGCAGCACGTCGGGCAGCCACACCTGGGCGAGGTCGATCACATCGACGTCGAAGTCGTCGCGCTTGGCCGCCTCGGCGGCGATCCACTGGGCGGGGACGGGGCCGAAGCGGCCGGCGCGGGTGCTGCCGATGAGTACGGCCAGGTTCAGTCTGCGTTCCCGCATCACGGTTCTCCCTCGGGCTCGGTACCTGCACGCCATACGGTGCGCCGTGCCACTCGTGATGCGCTCTCGGTCCGCTCTCGGTTCCCTTTCGGCCTGGATTGCGCCGCGGTGTCTACCAGTTCAACCCGCCCTACTCGTACCGCGTAGCGGAGTTCCTCCCGGGCACGGAGCTCGTCGAAGCCGAGTACGTGCAGGTCGATCAGGACAAGACGATCGCGAAGATCCGCAGGGACGAGAGCCTTCCGGACCTGGTGCGGTTCCCGTCGCTGGACCACATGCGCGAAGCTATCGAGGAACTGCGGAAGAAGCGGGCCGAGGACCGCGCTGCACGCCGATTGGCCCGGGCGCAGCGCCAGGAGGAGGGATCAGCCCAGTGAGTACCTTGAAGTGGTCGGCGACCAACGCCGACGGTCTTCTCGCCGATCTGGACCTGCCGCCCGCCGCTTACCGGGCGCTGTTGAAGATCCGTGCGCAGAGCGAGGCCGGGGGCGGATCGCGATGGATCAGGGCACCCTCGGGAAGCTCCTCGGTCTCAGCCGCCCCAGCGTGAACGCTGCTCTGCGGGAGCTGGAGCTGGAGCTGGAGCTGGCCAAGCTCGTCAGGAAGGTCCGTAACGGCGTCTACCAGATCAACCCGATGCTGGCGGGCTACGACTGCCCCGAGGACGCGTTGGACGCCGTGAAGGCGATGCCGAGGGCCGACCGGCTCGACAGCAAGACCTACGTATCGGACTACCACCGGGCCGTCGCCGCGTACCAGGACCAGCTGGCCGAGCAGCGCAAGAAGCGTGCCGCCGCTGCCGCCGCGAAGAAGGCCGCGGCCACCAGGAGGCGCGGCTCGCTCCACGCCGTCGGCTGACCTGCCGACAGCGTGCAGCGACGGGACGAGGCAGCCGACGCGCACATCACGGGTCCGGCGAGGTTCGGTGTCCTCCCCCGTCATGTAGGCCCGGGAGATCGAATGCCGCCGGGCCCGGATCGTCGCTCATATGGCCACCTCGCTCCCCACGATCATCGGAGCGTCCCGGTGGGGCTGCCTCCTCCGGGCAGGCAGTCCCACCGGGGTATTCAGCGCAACCGGCGGTGCTCCTGCCGGGAATCATGCTGTCTGGCGCGCCATGCGTTCCATCCCCAGCCCGTCAGGGCGACGGCGGCAACGCCCCCCGCCGCGGCCAGCACCCAAGACCAGCCGACCAGAATGCCCGTTGCGAGCACACAGCCGAGCACGAGCAGAGCCACCAGCCAGCCGGAACCAGAACCGGAAGCGGAACCAGATCCGTTGCTCGCGATGTGCATGTCCCGGCCTGCGATATAGATGCTGCTACCGCTGCAGTTGGTGACTAGGTGGGCCCGTGCGTTGAGAGCGTGGACACGGGCGGTGGCCGGGCAGCAGCCGAGCTGCTCGGCGATCTCGTTGAAGCCCCACCCCTCGATGTAGCGCAGGTATGCGACTTCCTGACGGCGCGGTTGTGGCATCAGCTGGATGAGTTCGACGATCTCCCGGGCAGCGACGAGGTCCTGGGTGCTGGCAGACGGAGCTAGGCTGCTCCAGCCGACGGTTCCCTGCTCGGTGTGGTCCGCCGGATCCCCGTCGGCCCGCAGGGCGGCTGTCGAGATGCATCGGGCGAGGCGGCGGCGGGCGACGGTGTAGAGCCAGGCACGGGGAACCCTGATGTTGTCCCAGTCATTCAGGGCCTGCTCGAAGGTGTCCTGGACGAGCGCCTCGACGTCGACGTCCTGCTCGGACAGCCCCCAGGCTCTGCCTCGCTGACGGACCGACAGAATCAGCGGGCGGTAGTACAGCTCGTAGGCCCTTTCGAACGTCATCGTGGCCGTGGCGCCGCACTCGGCGCAGCAGTTCTCCTCGGTCACTGCGCGCCGCCGGCGGGCTGGTCGTCCTGGCCTCGCGCGGCGGCCTGAGCCCGGGCCAGTTCGGCGCGGGCGCGCAGCAGCAGACTCTGGGCGAGAGCGTCGGCGACCTTCAGCACTACAGGCGCGGTGCTGAGCAGCATCAGGGTCACGAGGTCCATCATGGCGGCGTACCTTCCGCATGTCCCGCCCTCAGCGGATCCCGGGCGGGACACCTTGGCGGCTACCAGTTGGTGGCGAGTGCGCGCCCCGGCGTTTACCCCCCAATCCAAGATTCTTTCGAGAGCCGGACGTCCTCCAGCTGTGGGCCGCGCGGTGCGCGGAATCAAGCCGGTCTGCCCTCGGGATCCTTGTCGTGGTCAGCCTCCGCCGGGTTGCGCAGGGGCCGAAGCGCCCCGCCGGCGCAGGGCGGCGTCCTCGTCCAGGACGCCGTGCTCGCGCTGGTCGGCGTGCAGGGCCCCGAGCTGTTCGACGGCTCACTTATCCCGCGCGCCACGGGCCACTTCGGCCATGACCTCCGTAGCGAGGTGCGAGGGACCGTTTAAGCCCCACGGGGTCTACGGAGCCGACGGTAGCCAAGCCGAAGGCAAGGTAACTCCCGAAGGAGGAGGTGTGCCCACGGCAGCAAGAAGCCCCTGAGGAGCCGAACCGATCGCGCCGTCGAAGGACAGGTCGCCGCTGGAGAACGTCGCGCTGCGGAAGGACACCGTGCCGCCGGAGAACGTCGCGCCGCGGAAGGACACGGTGCCGCCAGAGAACGTCGCGTTGCGGAAGTACACGGTGCCACTGGAGAACGTCGCGCTGCGGAAGGACACCTCACCGCCGGAGAACATCGCGTCGTCGATGTACACGGTGCCGCCGGAGAACGTCGCGCTGCGGAAGTACACCTCACCGCCGGAGAGCATCGCGTGGCGGAAGGACACGGTGCCGCCGGAGAACGTCGCGCTGCGGAAGGACACGGTGCCGTCGGAGAACGTCGCGTCGCCGAAGGACACGGTGCCGCCGGAGAACATCGCGCCGCCGAAGGACACGTCGCCGGAGAACACCGCCTCGTCGAAGGACACGTCGCCGCCGGAGAACGTCGCGTGGCGGAAGGACACGGTGCCGCCGGAGAACGTCGCGCTGCGGAAGTACACCGTGCCGTCGGAGAACGTCGCGTCGCCGAAGGACACGGTGCCGCCGGAGAACATCGCGCCGCCGAAGGACACGTCGCCGGAGAACACCGCCTCGTCGAAGGACACGTCGCCGCCGGAGAACGTCGCGTGGCGGAAGGACACGGTGCCGCCGGAGAACCTCGCGTCGTCGAAGGACACGATGCCGCCGGAGAACGTCGCGCCGCTGAAAGACACGGTGCCGCCGGAGAACCTCGCGTCGTCGAAGGACACGATGCCGCCGGAGAACGTCGCGCCGCTGAAAGACACGGTGCCGCCGGAGAACCTCGCGTCGTCGAAGGACACGATGCTGCCGGAGAACGTCGCGCCGCTGAAAGACACGGTGCCGCCGCAGAACGTCGCGCCGCGGAAGTCCATGTCGCCGTCGATGGTGACACCTGTGAGGTCCAGATCGCAGCCCTGCCAGGAGCGATGGGTTCCCTTGGGTCGTCGGTAGTGGTCGCCGATGAGGCGCAGGATCGTGTGCCTCACCTTGCGGAAGGCCAGGTAGCGGTGGTGTTCCTCCTGATGGGCAGGATCGGTGCCGGGGTCGGGGGTGAAAGGGAGCTGGAGGTAGGCGCACAGGACGTCGATGCAGGTCTGGCGAAGGCTGTTGTCGGGGGCGTCGTCGGCGAGGCCTGCCAGTGCGTGGACGCCACCGAGTCGGACGGCTGGGGAGTCGGAGCCGAGTTTGTCGACGGCTTGGGAGAAGCGCTCGGTGTGGAGCCGGGTGGCCTCGCGGTGAGCGCCGGCTTCGTCGACGCGCTGGCGGCGGTAGGCGACGACCAGGGCGACGAGTGCACCGGCACCGGCGACCACTCCGAAGGAGAGCTTCACCAGGTCGAAGAGCGTCTTCGCGTCGAGCTTCGCGGTGGCACCGATCTCCTGGACGTCCAGCAGGACTACCAGGAAGTAGAAGACGCCGCCCGCGACCAGGACCGCGGCGGCGAAGGCGAGGGTCAGCGCCCGGCCGACCTTCCACAGCCTTAACTCCCGGTCATTCGGGGCGGATCGGGGCCTTCGATTGGGTGTCATGACGCTGAAGATACGGCTGGAGGATCGGCGGTTGCAGCCAGTCCAGTGTGCCGGGGCGGGAAGCCGCTGGAGTACACGGGAGGCGCATCGATCAGTCCGGGCGAACTCCTCGCCCACGATGCCGAGACCGCCGGGCAGGACGGTGACGTGGAGCCCACCGTGACGAGCCCGTCGACGACCCCGGCCAGATCGTGAGCGAGGGCGACAAGATCACCGTACGGATCGTCGAGGTCGACCTCGTGCGCCGCCGCCTCGCCCTGTCCGCCAAAGATCTGCCACAGAGCGGGAAACGATCTGTCTGAGAACGGGAAGCGATCTCCAGGCGCCTTGTACCGCACCAGGTCACCCCTACTCGGGAACGCCCCCGCCTGGTTTCACCGGCCCTCCGGGGTTCGGGGCCCGGGCACCTGGGCCAGGAACCGTTCTCCGCAGGACGGGGTGCAGCCATACAGGTGCCGCGCTGGTGGACGAGAGGGTGCCGCGCAGGGTCCGCAGGGCGAGGTAGCCCAGCCGGCGCAGGGTGCGGGAGGTCATTCAGTGATCTTGCTCGGGGGCGCCGGAGAGCTCCAGGACGACGGGGTCGCGGTGCTGGGTGGCTGCCGTGGTGCGGGTGATGTGGCGTACCAGGCGCAGGCCCATGTCGGCCAGTGCCGCCCGGTGTTGGCGTACCGAAGGCTGGTGACCAAGCCGTCACCCGGGACCTGTTCGCGGCACGTGAGGTGCGAGCGGAACTCAAGCGATGGAAGAAGCCGCCGGGCGCAGCCCCCCGGCGGCTTCGAGATTAGGCCTGTTCAGCTCTCGTCGGTCACATCCACGCCGCGCGCCGCAGGTACGCCTTGCTTGGTCTGTAGGCGTGTCGGTCCCGGCGGACGTTCAGAACGGCGAGGGGTGTGGTGTTGATCAGCATTCGTAGGCGTAGTTCGCCCGGCCCTTGCCCGCGTCCCAGTAGATGTTGCGCGAAGAACCCGCGTTGATCGTGATGCAGGTGGGGTCATTGAACCAGCCGTCGACGTCGACGGTGGCCTGGATCGTGTAGTTGCATATGTTCTTGATCTTCGCCGCGCCGGGGCTGTTGGAGACGAGCGATGCACATCCGGCCATCGGTGCGGCGGGGGCAGCAGCCGCAGGGGTGGTTCCGGTCGCCGCAAGGGCGCCAGCTGCGAGTGTCAGGGCGAGGGTCGTCAGGGTAGCGCGAGAGAGAGGCATTCTTCGTATCCCTTTCAGTGGTTTGGTCGGTGTACGCGCCCCGCTCAGCACGCATGACTTCGCGATAGGTTCTGAGCGGGTTTGTTAGCTTTTCCGGATGCCCGGAAGGGAAGCTCCGGCTTCCAGCCACGCCAAGGGTCTCTGTCCGTGAACCACCTCGACAACGACCATCGGGTGTAGCCGAATGTCCCTGGTTGCCAAGCGTTGCGCTCCGGAAAAGGGCATCGGGGGTCGTATGTTACGTATCCACTTCACTGCGCAGGATCTCGCACGAGTAGTGCTCGCGCACAACGACGCCCTGCCAGTGAGCGAGGCGGTTATGAGTCTGCAGGTGTTGCGGCGCGGCTCAGGCCTGCTGCTCCCGGGGTGGCGACGGCACGTTCTTGATCATCTGCCAGCCCAGGCATCACTGTTGGGATGCCTGGTACCGGCCTCCGGATGGATTCCGGACTTCCTTACCCCCAGCAATCACGCGTCCCCGGCTGGCGGAGCATTTGAGGTAATACGCGCTACTCCGCGCAGCCGCCTTGGGCCTGAGCTGCGCCACCTGTCTCACCGTCGCCTACCACCCTGGGTGGGCCAGCTGGCGGATGGGGACCGCGAGACGCTCAATGCGGTCTCTGACGCCCTGGCGGCGTACTACGACATCGCTGTAACACCCGTTGCGGATCGTATGCGGACCATACTGGACGCGGATCGCGTCCAGCGGGTGCACACCATGGCCCGCGCTGGCGTCGGTGCGGTTCTGGCTGGGCTGCATCCGCAGGTTCGCTGGCGGGAACCGGTGTTAGAGCTCCCTGGACGAGGCGAGGTCGACTTCCATCTAGAGGGCCGCGGACTCCTCCTGTGTGCCCACGTCTTCTGTGGCCCGCAGCCCCGAGCCCTGCTCAATAACGTCGACACTCCCGTCCTGGTGTATTCACCCGTCCGGAGTCTCCAGATCGGGGAGCTGGCAGCAGAGCGATCCTCCGACACCAAGTGCTCGCCAGCGGCTCTGGAGGCACTTCTAGGTCGCACCCGGGCAGCCGTCCTGCATGCCCTCGCAGACCCGGCCGGCCATACCACCAAACAACTAGCCCTTCGCCTGGGCATCTCCCCGGCCTCCGCGTCTGAGCACGCCTCTGCACTGCGGGCCGTCGGCTTGGTCACCAGCCTTCGGTACGCCAACACCGTGCGGCACACCGTTACCCGTTTGGGAACCAGCCTCCTTGTGACCGGGAACGCCAAGACGGCCGCTGCTGCCCCGACCAACGAGCCACCAGCCCCCGCCAGGCACGGAATAAGCCAGCAGGATCGGTGACACGGCTCTTATCGGCACTCCCTGGCGCTCCGTGCCCCACGCTGGGCGCTACGTGTCCGTTGGCCGGTTGGAAGCAACAATTCGCAATGGGCGAGAGGAGTGGCGGCCGGCACCGGTCGGTGGCCGTGGCCGAGGAACTCGCCGACCGGCTGCGCGACGCCGATGTCGGCGTGGAGACCGAGCACCGGCACATCGACCGGCCGATCCTGCCCGGCGTGGCAGGAGGGCTGCTGAGCGATCACGAACTCGCCGTGCTCCGCCTCTTCGCCCGGGGCCGCAGGCAAGTGGAGATCGCCGAGGACTTGAGGATCAGTCCGGAGACGGTGGGGCGCCTGCTGCACCGGACACGGATCGTTCTCCGGGCACGGACGCTCGCGCACGCTGTCGCTCTCGGCGGGGAGCTCGGTCTTCTGGAACGGCCGAGCAGCTGACCCCCTCCCGCCCGCGCCGGGGTTCACCGGTCCTCCGGAGTTCGGGGCCCGGGCACCTGGGCCAGAAACTGTTTTCCGCAGGGCGGGATCCCAGCGCTGCGCCGCCCTGCACGGGCGTGCCCTGGGCCGCCAGGCCGGGAGCGAGTCATGGCGGGCCCGCCACCTCCACCCGCGAACCCGGCCGCGCTTCCACCCGATGAACAGTGCGACCCGGTCAGCCCCACGAAATTCAGAAAAGAGCGGCTACGCATTCTCCGGTAGACACAAAAGTGCGAGCCGAAAAGGCTTGATAATTGCAACCTGGCAGGAAAATCCGCCGAAATTCATGGTGTCGGAGAGGGTCTTGCCTCGCCGGGATCGCTGACGGCCCTGCCGATCGGCCCGCCGAGATCTGCCTTCCCGCTCTTCCGTTCGATGCGGTCCGGTCCCTCTGGGAGAGGGCCAGGCCGTCGGCATCGGCCGGGAGGACCGGCCGTTCCTCGGGCGTCCCTGCGGCGCCCCGGCGCGGGAATCCGAGCGGACCGGCTTCCGGCGCCGCGCTTGATGGATACGGAACGTACCGGCATGATCACGGGATGAGCGGCAGGGCCTGGGACAGGAAGAAGCAGCAGCTCATCGAACACCCCCGCAAGGGGGCCGAGATGGAGACCGGTCTCGCCCGCGGCCCGTACGGCGTCGCGGGCAGGATCTGCGGCCGCTACGAGTGCCGGTACTGCGGCCAGGACCTGGTTGCACGGAACCTGAGCCCGACGTCGCCCCGCCGGGCCCGCGACCCGGAGACCGGGGACGAGGGGGCACCGCCGACCGCCGGGCAGCCGCCCGCCGGGCATCGTGGACACCGTCGTACGCGACTTCCAGAATACCTACGCACAAGCCCCCGCACAGGAAGACCTGGCCCGCCTGCTCACCCTTGTTCTGAACAGCCGGGACCTCCCCGATGCCGACCGCGAGGAGGCGGCCGGCGCGGTCCACGACCTGGCCCGCATCACTGCCGGGCCGGAGCCGGATACCGCCACCGCCCGCACCCGCCTCCAGCGGCTTCGCGAACTTCTCACCGCCGGGGCCGATATCACCCAGCCCGCGCTGGCCATCGTGACGTCGGTGGCGGGGATGCTGGGGGCGTGACAGCGAGCTCCAGGGATGCACTGCGGAGACAGCCCGGCGTCCCTTGGCGGAGTTCTGATGACGGGCGATGCGCCCGGTCGGCGCTGAAACTCAGGGCAGCCCCACGAGGCCCCACCCACGGCGAGCGGCCTCCGTGACCACCGCGCCCCATTCCCGCAGAAGGGCAACGAAGCCCTCGAAGGTGTCCGGGCGGCCCGCCCAGCCCTCGCACTCGACAGCGAACGGGCCGCTCAACTTCTCCAGGTACAGCTCCATCCGTTCCCAGGCCCGAGCCTTCCCCGCCACCGCCTCCGGCAGACAGACCAGAAGGACATTCGGGTGCCAGCGGTCGGCGGCAGCCGGGAAAGCTCCGACGCCGACCGGCGCCGGAGCGTCGGCCTGGTCCCCGTCCCAGATCAGACCTTCGAGGAAGCTGTCCATCACCTCACGCACGGGCGGGCCGACGAGCGGACGCATGTCAGCCCATGCGGCACCCGCGCGGACATGCGGCATGTGGGCGCCGGTGGTGGTGAGGAACCTGTATACGGCGCACCACGCCGGTGCTTGTCCAGGAGGCCAGAGCCAGCCGTGGGCCCGCTCGGCCCCGCCGTCGTACACGTCGCTCAGCTCGCCCGGCCAAGCCAAGTCCTCAAGCCGTCCGATCCGGTGCTCGACAGGGACGGTGCCCAACTGCCCCCAGTCCACCATGAACACCGTGAGGTCCATACCCATGGAGGCAGCATAGGAAAGGGTGCAGGCCTCGTCGCGTACGGGTCCGGCGGCTGACCGGCCAGAGCAGGGACGCCCGGCATGTAGGCGGGCGCTCCGGCGGCGGGAGGGTACAGGGTGGAGAGCGGAGCCCGTCCGGGCGCCCTTCGCACGTCGACCGGACGGGCCGACCACTTCCCCGCACCCCGCCGCCCGGGCCTCTACGTGACGCGGACTCGCAGCACGTACCGTGCGCCGGACCGGATCGCCTCCGCCTGCTCCCGCAGATCCGCGTCGGTGAACCCGAGCAGCGCTTCATCCGCGGCCTGGCGCAGCAGCGGCAGGATCTCCGGGACCGGCTTTCCCCGGTAGGTGTCGGCCAGCTTGGCGAACGCCTCCTGGTAGGGGCGCGCCGGGGTGCCGGTGCGGTCGGTGAGGAGCCGCCCCAGATCCCGGCTGCTCACGTTGATCTCGCCCATGTGCCCGCTCCGCTCGCTTACCGGCCCCGGCCGCCCCGGCACCTGTCTTCGACCGTACGAGCGGGGACTGACAATCCCGCCCGGCACCTGCGGTGCCGGGCGGACGCGGTCGCCCCGGAGGGCGGCCCGGCGGAGCGGGCGCTCGCGAGTGCGAGCGGGTCAGGCGGCCGGGGTGTAGCGGACGATGGTGTCCTCGCACGGGCCGTCGGCGTAGACCTTCAGCGCTTCGAGCTCGCGGTCATCCGCGGTGAGCTGCCAGCGGAGCTTGGTCGACACCCACTCCGCGACGTACCGGCACTCGGCGTCCGGGGACGGCGGCATCCAGTCCGCCGGGTCCTGATCCGACTTCTGCCGGTTGGAGCGGGCCGTCACCGCGACGAGCGAGACGTGCGCCCCCTGGTCGTTCGCGTACGCCTCCCGCCGCGCCGCCGTCCAGGCGGAGGCGCCGGAGTCCCACGCTTCGGCCAGCGGCACCATGTGGTCGATGTCCAGAGACCCGGCGCTGGTGACCTCCTGGCCGTCGTAATAGCTGATCCAGGTGCCGCCGGTCAGCTTGCAGCCGGCCCCCACGGCCGGGGCGACGACCGCTTCGGAGATGAGGACCTCAGCGCGGGTGTTGCACCCGTCCGAAGCGTTGTCGCCGGAGTTCCAGTGCTTGAAGGACGAGCGGGTGTAGCCGGTGCGGTCCTCCTCTGTGACCTGCACCAGACCGACCGCGTCGGCCAGCGTCGTCACCTCAGCCGCAGGAGCGGCCTGAGCGGCGGGAGCGGAGAGAAACGGGACAAGGGCGAGGGAAAGCGCGCTGAAACCGCGCACAAGGTTCTTGATCACCAACGCGTTCTACCGGCCCCACCCGCTCTCCACGAAGCCGCAGAACCTCACGTCACCCGCGCGGGGGAGAAGGTTCACCGCAGGAACGCTTCCGCAGCCCGCCGCTCCACACTCAGCAGCCCCGTCCTCTCAGACGTCAGCTCGAACCGGACTGCCCTGTGCAATCAGGCTGCCGACACTGACGGTTCTATGGTGCGAGGTCCATCGGGTCACCGGCTGCCTCTGTGCCCCGCCAGGTCTTGTCGGCGGCTCGCCACCCGGCGCGCGCATGGGTCCAGGGCAGGGAGTCGATGGGGTGGTGGCGTGAGTGTAGGAGTACCGCGCGAAGGGCGATGAGCCCCGGGCCGGCGTCCGGTCGGACGGGTACTCCCGCAGCGAGCTCCTTCGCCGTGGGGAGGGGCGGGCGGTCGATGTAGACGTTCTGCGGTCCTGCTCCGATCAGCCACAGCAGTATCCCGTTGCTCACCTCCTGCGCGCACTCGGCGTCGATGTCGTCGGGACCGAGCGGGTTGACGAATTCGAAGCCGAGCCGCCGGTCCGGGAGCGGCTCGAAGTCCACGGTAAATACCGCGAAGCCGCCCATGCAGCTGGGCCGGGTGTAGCGGACGTGGACGTCGCGGCGGGCTTCGGCGGGGAATCGCATGCCGGAAGCGTGCCCGCCCTGCGGACGCCAGGGCAACAGGATTCGGACTGGGGGTGCCCTGGCGGGATCTGCTCGGCCTAGGGGGCGTTTTGTCGATCATGTGTCGAGCCAGATGAGTGTGCTGGCGAGGGTGATGGCGGCGAGGTAGCGGTCGGGGCGTTTGTCGTAGCGGGTGGCGATGCCGCGCCATTGTTTGAGGCGGTGGAAGCAGCGTTCGACGACGTTGCGTCGCCGGTAGGAGGCCCGGTCGAATCCGCAGGGCCGTTCCCGGCGTCGTCTGCGGCCGGCGAGCTGGTCGGTGCGTTCGGGAATCGTGGCCTTGATCCCCCGCCGTCGCAGGTAGCTCCGGAAGGCGCGGGCGGAGTAGCCCTTGTCCGCGACGATGCGATCGGGCCGGGTCCGTGGTCGTCCCGGTCCCGGCCCGGCCACGCGGATGCGGCCGATGACGGCTTCGGCCTGGGTGCAGTCGTTGCGGTTGCCGCCGGTGAGCAGGAAGGCCAGCGGTCTGCCCGCGCCGTCGCAGGCCAGGTGGACTTTGCTGGTCAGCCCGCCGCGGGAGCGTCCCAGTCCGCGTTCCTCAAGCCCCCTTTGGCGGCAGTGTGCTGGTGGGCCCGCACGGTTGTGGAGTCGATCGCGACCAGCCAGTCCACCTCCGCCCGGCCCTGAGCGGCGGCCAGGAGGCGGTCGAAGGTGCCGTCGGCCGCCCAGCGGGCGAACCGTCCGTGCACGGTCTGCCACGGGCCGAACCGATCAGGCAGGTCCCTCCAGGGCAGACCGGTACGGAACTTGAACACGATGCCCTCAAGCACCTGACGGTGATCCCGCCACCGGCCACGAGCCCGACCCGCAGGCGGCAGCAGCGGCACCATCACCGCCCAGGCAGCGTCAGAAATCTCCCCATCCCTCATAACCGGACCAACGATCCGATGATCGGAAAGACACTCCCTAGGCCGAGGGAAAGCGCGCTGGCTCCGCGCACAAAGTTCTTGATCACCACGGTGTTCTACCGGCCAAACCGGTCCTTGGCGAAGCTGGGCACCCCTGTGCTCACTCGCACGGGGGAGAGGGTTCACCGCAGGAACGCTTCCGCACCTGGTTATTCCGATGCACGGGCGGGGGTTGGCAACTCGGGTGGCTGGCGGCGAGGCGGTGGAGGAGCCGTTTCGCGGCGGGTCCTGGCGGCTGTGCCGAGCACGGTGCGGATCAGGCCGGTCGTACGGATGGCCGTGCTGTGTTCGCAGCCGACGATCCTTTACCCACATCTGCAGCCTGCTTCGCGCGTGGGGAGGCTGGTCGAGGTCTTTACGCTCGGTGCGTCGGACACGAAGCGGGCCGGATCTGTGTTGCGGTCCGTCGCGCTCGCTGTGCAGCAGCCTCTGGCTGCCGGGCGAGACCGGCATCACCACCAGGTCTGGGGTCTGTCCTGGCAGGCCGGGGGCCCGGAAAGCTCGCCAGCAGTCGCAAGGAGCCGCGAGGTCACCGGACGCGGCCTGTTGGTCAGCCTGGTGTTCTGCTGACTGAAGGCTGGCGTCGAACTGAAATTCCAGAGAACCTGTTGCTGCTGCAGGTTTCCCACCCCCGATCAGTTGCGATCAACAGAAGGCACGCTCTGTCGCATTTCGCGCATCTGAGGGCCCGTATTGGCAGCTCGATTGGCAATGGAGTGCCAGAATCGAATCGGTGAGCGTTTCTCAGCTTGGGGGCGGGCAGATATATCGGATTACGGCATGAGTGCGTGGCGCTCGGGGCTTCGACCGGGCTAGTGTCGCGGTCAGGAGGGGGCCTGGGCCCGGCCGCAAACCTAGAACCAAGCCCCCTACCGCATTCGTTCAGTTACGAGTTTCCTTGGAGGAATCTCATGCCTTCTCGATATGCGTTCCGTGGCGCCGTGGCGTCTCGGGGTGGTGCTAACGGTAGCGCCGGCAAGGCGGGTTTCGCACGGCTGCGTGCCTGCGTTGTCACGCTGAATCTCGGAGGAGTCCTGGCCCTGGCGGCTCTCCTTTTCGACCCGGCCGAGGAGGCCTGGGCGGCGGCGTATGCGCTGGGAGGGTCCGGAGTGATCGCTTGGGCGTGCCGTGATTCGCGGTTCTCCTGGCTGTGGGCTCGCGCCGACTGAAGGCCGCCCGGCCCGGGGCGCCGGCCGTGGTGCCAGACAGGCAGGAGTCACGGTCGGCGCAGCGAATGGTGCCTCTCTAGGAGAGGAGTAATCGAGTCCGGCGGCAGGTCTTCAGCGGGGATGCCGGTGACGGCGATCAGCGCGAAGGAGGATGCGGTGACAAGGGATGCTGCGAGTCGTGTCTGTGGTTTCTGTGGGGCGTCGCTTCCTGCCGCCAGCGGCCCGGGGAGGCGCCGTTCCTATTGTGACGAGGGGCATCGGCGTCAGGCGCAGAGGCGGCGGGAACGGGAGAGGCCTGCCGCCGGTCACGCCGGGACGTCTCCGGGGCATGAGATTGCGGCTGAGGCTCATCGGCTGGCTGGCCTTCTGTTGGAGGCGACGTACGCGGGTGAGGGTCTGGGGGAACTGGTGCAGCGTGCTCGGGCTGTCCAGCAGGAGATTGACTACTTTCTCGCGGCTGAGGTCGGGGCGGATCGGGACCGTGGTGCCAGGTGGGAGGACATTGCCAAGGCGGTGAATGTCACTGCTGAGACGGCCCGCACCAAGTGGAGTCCGGACCGGGTGCGGCGGCTGCTGGATCACCGTGCTATCGCTCAGAGAGCAGCGCCGCTTCCCTCGCCTCGGTCTGTGTCCTCGCTTCAACAGGGTGAGGGGCAGAAGCCGGTGAGGCCGATGGCGGCCACTGCGCGTCAGAGGCTGGCTGCGGCCCTGTCCTACCTGCAGCGAAAGAGCGGTCTCAGCATCCGAGTGATCGCGGACCGAACGATGCTCTCTCCTTCCTTCATCTCCAGGATCCTGTCGGGAGAACGGCTTCCCTCGTGGGATCTGGTGTGTCATCTGTGCAGCATCCTGGGGCACGAGCCTGGGGAGTTGAGGCTGTTGTGCGAGGCGGCTCATGGCATCGAGCAGCCTCCGCGGCAGACGGTGACGGAGTACATCGCTGCGTTGAAGGCTGCGTTGCGGGGGCTGCACCTGGCCGCTGCGCGGCCGACCCCTGACGAGATTCACCGGCGCAGTCATGGGCTGGTGCCTGTGCAGGTCGTTGCCCAGGTTCTACGGGGGGATGCGGTTCCGGAGTGGGAGGTTGTCGGGGCGCTGGTCACCGCGTTGGGTGGGCAGGCTGCGGATTTCAAGCCGCTGTGGGAGGCGATCCATTACAGCTTCCTGATGACGGATGACCCCTGTGTCAGTGATCTGGTCAGCGAGACGACCGGTTGAGGGCGGGGACGGCCCAGGATGATGACACCTCAGCGGCCCGCAGTCGCATCGAGCGCCCCTTCTTTGCACGAGGCTGGTGGTGACCGCACCGCGGTGATCGCTTTCCGTGCCTTTCGTGACTTGTACAGGACGGGCTATGTCGCCTATGCCACGGCGAGGCTGGGCACGCGCGAGTTGGCGGAGCGGGTGGTGGAGGATTCCCTCACTGCGCTCGCGGTCCGCTGGTCCGCCACGCTGGGCTGTTCCCACCCTGCTGCGGCGGCCTGGCGTCTGCTGGCCGCCTGCGTGGATGACGCGGACGGTTCACCAGCTTGCTGCCCCGGGGGCCGGGTCTGCAGCGGCGACGCGCATGTGCTGCGGGACCATCTCAGGATGGATATCGGCCGGGCTTCCGACCTCATGGGGCTGACGCGTGGCGAGTTCCTCGTCGCGCTGCACTCGGCCGGCTGCCCGGCGGATGCTTGCTGCGGGGCCCAGCAGTCCTGCGACGCCGCCTGAAAAGGGGCGTGGTGCGGCTGCTTTTCAGCCGATCGTGGTCTCGTGCGCTTTCTGAAATTTCACTACGCTGTCTCTCTTCCGGTGCGGGCCGATCCGGCCACGCCATGAAGTTTCCGGGGGATGCGATGACGGCCGAGAATCAGCTTCCGTACGGTGTGGACGTGAGGACTCCGAGCGTCGCGCGGATGTACGACCATCTTCTGGACGGCAAGGACAATTTCTCCGCCGATCGTGCTGCGTGCGACCACCTCTTACAACAGGTCCCGAGCATGAAGGACCTCGCCCTGAACAACCGGGCCTTTCTTCAGCGGGTAGTGCGGACTCTCGCCCGGGAGTACGGCATCCGTCAGTTCATCGACCACGGGTCAGGGCTGCCGACGCAGGACAACGTGCACCAGATCGCGCAGCGCGTCGACGGTGCCTCCAGGGTCGTGTACGTGGACAGCGATCCGATCGTGCGCAGTGTGGGCGGGGCTCTTCTGGAGACCGATGACCGGACCGCTGTCCTGCAGGCGGACATGCGTGACACTCAGGAGATCTTCGACAGTGAGCCGGTGCGGCGGCTGATTGATTTCCGGGAGCCGGTCGGTGCGCTGTTCGTTTCGGTTCTGCACTGCATTCCCGATGCGGACCGGCCCGTTGACCTAATCCGCAGGGTGCGGAGCCGGCTGGCCAGCGGCAGTGTGATGGTCATCTGCCAGTTGGTCAGCGAGAGCGAGCAGGTCCGTGATGAGGTGTCTGCGTTCATGGACCGTGAGACCCGGGGGCACTGGGGCCGCGTGCGCACCCGGGCTGACGTCGAGAGCTACTTCGAGGACAACGGACTGTCGGTTGTCGAGCCGGGCCTGGTCGAGGTCTCCCGGTGGCGCCCTGCCGATGTGCCTGCTGCTCCACCCCAGCAGAGCTTTGAGTGGGAGGAGTTCGGCGGGGCCGGCCTGGTTCCCTGAACCGGCCCCGTGGGTTCGCTAGCGGCCGGTGGCCAGCTCGTCGAGCCGGTCCTCCAGCTGAGTCAGGGTGAGGGCGGCGGGGTTGGCCATGCCGGAGAGGGTGGTGACGCGCGACAGGTAGCGTTCCGCCTCGCCTTCGCCCTCGACGCAGCGGGCGCCTTCGCTCTGCTCGAGGTAGACGAAATCGGACAGCAGGGCGTCGGCGAACCTCAGGTGCACGATCGGATGCCCTACAGCGCCTGTCATCCCCATCGAGAGCGGAGCGATGTGGAGGTTGATGCGGTGCCGCAGGTCGCTCTTGAGCAGCTGGATCAGGTGCTCGATCTGCCGGTACAGCACGCCGGGGCTGCCCACCGGGCGGCGCAGCACGTCTTCATCCATGATCGCGACCATGGCCGGCGGGTCCTGGTCCCGGTGGAACATGCTCAACCGGTTGGTCCGGGCCCGTGCGCGGGCTTCGACCTCTGCCTGGGACAGGTCCGGGAAGCCTGCACGGATGACGAGTTGGGCGTATTCGGTGGTCTGCAGCCAGCCGGGGACGAGCTGTGGTTCGTAGGCCATGATCCGCTGGGCGGCCGGTTCGAGAGCGAGCAGCGGCTGCACCCAGCGGGCGATGGAGTTGCCGTACGCCTCCCAGGCATCCGGCTTCTCGCCCTGAGCCGCGATCGACAGCGCGTGGGATAGTTCCTGGCGGTCGGTGACTCCGCACAGACGCAGCAGGGCGGTGGCGTGCTGGCCGGTGTTCTCGGTCCGTTCGCCCTTTTCCAGTCGGCTCACCGTCGGCCCGGATGTTCCGATGTGGCGGGCCGCGGCTTTCCCCGTCATCCCGATGCCGGTGCGGCAGCGTCGCAGGTGCTCGCCGAGGGCTCTGCGGTGGGCTGCCGCACCGAGGTGGGGCCGGGGCGCGAAACCGCGTATGGAACGGTTGTCCCCGTGCTGGCCAGTCATTCCGAATGCCTCCCCTGAGCCCCCTTGTTCGGGGCGCCAGTATGTCAGCCTGACAAAGAAGAGGCATGCGCTGGCCAGAGCAACACGAAACGTTACAGGGCGAAGTCGAACTCGCCGTCCTTCACGCCGAGGAGAAACGATTCCATCTCGGCCGGGGTATAGACCAGCGCCGGCCCTTCGGGGAAGCGGGAGTTGCGCATGGCAATTTCTCCCCCCTCCAGTCGGGCGACTTCCACACAGTTTCCGGCCGCGTTGCTCCGCGCGCTCTTCCGCCAGACCGCCCCCGTGATCGTCTCAGCACTCACGCCGTTGAGCTGCACTGTCATCGAAAATCCGCCTCCTGTCGACCCCTCGGCCACAGTCGTCCACACCCATCAGCGGGAACGTTCGTGCGACCTGAGCCGCTGAAATTTCAGCCGTCCTTTCAGGAACGAGCATTAGCGCGGCAGGTAGCGCGACAAGATGCAGTGAGCCGCCGACACGCTCACTTACGGGGAAACCGCTCATGGAAAACCGAACACATCAGCGCCAGCACAGAGGTGCCAGCGGCCACTCCGGGATCGTGTCCCATCTCGCGCTCGCGGCACCGCCTTTCGCCGCCCACCGCATCAGCACGGACACCCTGTGTCTGAGAGACGCACGGAAATTCACCTCCGACGTCGTCCGCCGCTGGAACCTGAACCCCGTGCGCGAGGACGCTGTGCAGATCGCATCCGAGCTCGTCGCCAACGCGGTACGCCACGGCCGGCGCCGCACTCCCCTGCCCGACGGCAGCCGCCCCGTCGTATGGCTGGCCCTGACCCGGCGCCCGCACAGCCTGCTCTGCGTGGTGTACGACCCCAGCCAACGCAGGCCCCGCCTCACACCCCCCGCTCCCCTGGCCGAGGACCACCGCGGACTGCCCATCGTCGAGGCACTCAGTGAGGGGTGGGGGTGGAAACCCTCCGGCGCCACCGGCAAAGCCGTCTGGGCGCGCCTGGCGTTACCTCCCGCTCCGGCCCGCAGAAGGCCCTGAGGAGACCTGGACATCATCCTGCGGGCTGGAGGGAGAAGCAGCCGCAGCAGTCGGTCAGGGCTCCTCGATGTATGAACGGGCTTACCGACTACCCGTCTGAAGCAACCGATACTGGCTAGGAACCGGACGGGGCTGAGGCAGGGGCGGTGGGGCTGTAGAAGACGGAACGTCCCTGCTTGGAACGCTCCAGCAGACCCTGGGCGACCCCCTGTTCCAGAGAGTTCCGCACGACCGTCACCTGGACCGTGCGCTCAGGGTGCGCCTCAGTGAGCGAGGCCGCCACTTCAGCCGCGGACCGCGGCTCGCTCTGTCCTCCCAGGTAAGCGGTGGTCAGCTCCAGCCATGTCGGCTCGCCCGCCTTCTTGGGCGAAACAGTCTTCTTGGACGCCTTGCGCCCGGCGGCGGCAGCCGGCTTCCCTGCTGCTGTCTTACGGTTGGAGCCCCGCGCCGCGGGAACCGAGGCCCCCTTGCGGTCCTTGCGCTGCTTCGCGGTCTGCTTGGGCATGCCGCCGAGCACATCCTGCATCTTCGTCAGGACCTGCTCACTGTCCTCCAGACGCACAAGCTCATCCTGCAACCGTGCCAGTTCGGTACGCACGCGCTCCTGATCACTCCGGTTCGCCGCCAGGTCATCAGCGACCCGCTGCGCATAGTCGGCCGTGACACTCTGAGCGGGAAGGTTTCCAGACATGTAAGTCCTCGGGCTCTCAATGTGGGGGGCGTGTAGCGACGATCGTACCCACATAGATCAAGCCAACCTGCCGGTGCGCCTGGTGCCATTAGTGCATGGCAGCCATCTGAACCGTTCCCCACCCCGAAGTGAGGTGCTTATGCACCGCTCACTCATGCTCGCGCCCTCCGGGGTAGCTGGGCCGTCATCGATCACACTCATTGATCACTACCGCAATCGATGACAACACCGGCTGGCGGTGGGGGCGGTGCGCCCACCGCTCCCACAGCCGCAGCCCGCGGTCAGGCGGCTGGCCAGAAGGCCTTTGTCCATGACGGCTGCGTCGCAGCTCAGTTCACTACGTACCGGTCCCCGGGGAACTGCCAGCCGTCGGTCCCGTCGCCGATGTCCTCCACGAGGATGTCGTCGATGAAGTACTCCTCAAATACTTCATCGGTCAGCTGACCGGTGAGCCATGCCTGCTCGATTCTGGCCCAGGCGCCGTTGCGGCCGTCGATGCGCAGCGGGGCTTCGCCATGAGTCCCGCGATCCCGGATGTCGCGTGCGATCTGGACGGTGCCGGTAATGCGGAATTGGTGGATCTGGAAGTCCGAGGGCAACGGGGTGGGGCGGGTGGTGGCCGCTTCCTCGTAGGCGGATCTGATCTGTTCCTGGTAGCTGCGGCGTACGGCGTATTCGGGTTCCGACAGCCAGTGGATCAGAGTCCGGGCTGTGACGGTGAGGCCTGCGCGTTCGAGGGCTTCGTAGCCGTGGCGGGTTGCTGTCAGTTGGACGAGCTGAGCGTGCCACTGCTTTGCCCGGTAGGTCTTGAGGCGGCCCGCCGGTCGGGCTCCGTGGTCACGCACCAGGTGGCTGAGGGCTTCGCCGAGGGTGGCTCCCTGAGCCATCAGGAGCTCTCCTGACCGTGCTTGACCTTGACCTCGCCGAAGCCGGTGCCGACCTTGTAGGTGTCGGGCGCTGTGCCGTCAGGGGTGTGGAAGACCGCCTCGTCGACGTTGCGCAGGGCGATCAGGGTGTGCCCGGCCTGGACTGCCTTCCACGCGGTGACCCAGTGCCGGACGGATGCTTCCGCGACGACACTCATGCGCCAGTCTGGCCGCCAGAAGGGGGACTTCACCGTGTCGCCCTTGGGCCACAGCAGACGCAGCGCGATGGACAGCCGGCGTTTGTACTGGTCGTAGGGTGCGCCGGCGTCGACGAGTTCGGTTCGGGCGCGCCGGGCTTCCTTGTAGAAGTGCTGGAAGAGGCTCTCGTTGGCACGCCCGGTCCAGGAGTCGTGGATACACAGGGGTTCGGTGATGTGCCCGGCTTTGATGAGGCGTTCGATGAGCTGGATGTGGGAGGTGACGGCCCATACCCGGCCATGGGCGTCGGCCCGGTCGGCGAGTCGTCCCAGCGGGTGGGGCATCTGGGTGTGGGTCCAGGAGGGGACGTCGATGTAGAAGATTCCGGCCTGGTCGCGGGTGCGTTCGGCCAGAGCTCCGGTGTGGAGGAGTTTGTTGGGGGCGAGGGGAACAGCGGAGCAGGCCGACGGATAGGAGCCGTTGCGGTCGATGGTGCACAGGGCGCCGGGAGCGAAGCTGTCGGGAACGATGAGGGTGTCGCGCTTGCCTGCGCCGTTGCGGACGCGCTCGGCCTCCGGGTGGACCCAGCGTGGTTCACCGTCCATGAACTCGCGGAACAGCGTCCACGGCACGTTTTCACGCTGGTCGGCGCGGACTGCCGGGAGGGGGTGCATCTTGGAGCGGCTGATGCTTTCCCTCAGGATGCTCAGGCCGGGGAAGACCGTGTCCTTCGGCTCGTGCTCGTCGCCCGGCTGCAGCTCCATCACCTTTTCCTCCGGCTCAGGGTCCTCCCGCTGGGGGGCGACCGTCGTCGCCGCAGCGGTGCGGGGTGCTGATGAGGCGGTCTGTTCCGGTTCGCCGGAGCGCGGAAGGGGCGATGACGGCGCGGTGGCGTAGGCGTTCAGCGCGGTGCGCAGGTGCTGTTCCAGCGGGCCGTCGTTCAGCGCTGGGGGGTTGGCTGCCAGTTCGGCCACGGAGTCGCGCAGCGTTGACAGCAGTCCTTCGTCGCCTTGGTTCTTCGCGTCCCGGAATGCGGCCAGGATCTGGTGGGCGGGGGCGGGCAGGCCTTGGCGGGCGCCGGAGGTGAAGGGCAGAGCGGCGCGCAGGAGCTGGTCCTCGACATTGTGGGCCGGGGGGTGGTGGAGGTCGGTGAAGCGGGCGTGGGCCAGGTCCTCGTTGAGGCGGGCGGTGGCCAGTGGCCCGAAGTCCCGCTCAGCGACCGTGATTTCGGCGGTGCCGTCGTTCTTGTGGAGCGTGAGGTGGATGGTGACGTCCGGGTCCAGCCGTTGGATGAGGAGCGGATCGTCGGTGTCGATGACTGCGAGCACGGGAAGGCCGGACTGCCGGGCGAGGTGCGCCAGCGTACGAGCGGCCGCAGGGAGCTGGTCTCCCGACAGGGGAATGTGGGCGGCCGGTGCGCATTGGAGGCGGTCCACGACAATCAGTGCCAGGTCGTTGACGTAGGGGGCGGTCTGGGCGATCGCCTCCGCGGTCAGTGCGCTGCCGTCGTCGATGAGAAGCGGGGCCTGGGTGAGGCGGGCGTCGGCCTTTTGGACTGCGGTGTGTTCGTGCTCGGTGAGGGTATTGGTGGCAAGTCGGCGGTAGTCGGTGCCGGTCTCTGCTGCCACGATCCGGCGTGCGACGTCTGCTCGGGTCAGGCCGGAAGCCGCGTAGAGCACGCGTTGGTTGGCGACGAGTGCGGTGTGGCGCGCTGCGGCCAGGGCGAGGAGGCTTCCGCCCGCTCCCGGGGCGGCGGCAACGAGGACGAAGCAGCCGGGCTGAAGGCCGCCGACTGCGGCGTCCAGGACCGTGAGCCCGAACTGTGGGGCGGCGGGTGCTGCAGAGGTGCGGACTTCGCCCATGACGTCGCCCAAGGCGGCGAGTCTGCGCGGGGTGGCGTTCGTGGCTGACGAGGTCTCTTGAGCGATGCCCTCCACCTGCGTGGGAGCAGTCGGGCTCCCGGGGTGGTCGGTCGACGGTTCCGCCTCGGTTGCCGGGTTGGAAGGGCCCGGCGTTTGGGAGCGGGCGGGCAGGAGGACGGCCACCGGGACCGAGCGGCGCAGGAGGACTTGGGGGTTTCCTGCTGCAGCAGCTTTCACTAGGTCGCCCAGGTCTCTCTGCGCGCTGGTCAGGGTGTGTGCAGCCAGACCCGATGCAGCGTCCCGCGCTGCGGGCAGATGCTCCAGTGGAGCGAGCACCGCCTCGTCGTGGCGTCGGCGGACGTAGGTGGCCTGGCCTTCCTCGGCAGCCTTCACTCGGGCGTGCAAGGAGGCGCGGGCCTGCTCCACCGTCAGGGCTTCGGGCGCGGCCGATCGCCTGGGATCTTCCTGGTTCACCGTGGCTCCTCGACACCGTACTAGCTCAGGATTTCAAGCAACGTACCACTTCCAGACGCAATTGCCTCCTATCAATAAGTTTCATCCCTTCTTTCATAAGCTTTAGCGTGTCTTCTGATTGCTTCGAGCACCTCCCAGTCTGGTTGCAGCGTCGACATGTGATCGCCGCGGATACAGCCCCCCGGGCCCAACCTGGGGGCGGCCTTCTCCGGCGGTGCAGTCAGCTCGTAGATGCAGCCGCTGCTCGACGTTCCTGCCCTGCGCCGGGCAGCCGCGGAAATGGAGTGGAAGCGCCTGCCGAACCTCCCCTGCGCCATCCTCCGAGCTTGCTCCGGAAGACGTTTCACCCGAGGCGCTCACCCTCAACTCCCCTTTGCAGTACCAGAGATAGCCGCCCGGAGCGGGCGGGCGACCACTACGCCGCCGCACGAGCGTCAACCTGCTGCCACTTGCGGAGGCACCCGAACGGGTAGACGCGTCTGCGTGCATGGAAGGCAGGCGCCGCACGGCTCCGTCAGGTGCCGCTGGCTTCAGCGGCTGCGCGTTGCCTCCTGCGGCGCTGCGAGCAGGCAAGGGCAGACGTCTGCCAGCGCCTAGAGTCTGCTTCATTCCGCGCGAACGACCAGTGAGGGGAGGGACCTGATGAACACTGCGAGGCTCGAAGGCTGGGCAAACGAGCTGAAGGTGTTAGTCGCCGAGGATGCAGCGCAGGAGTGCGAGGCGGCGCAGCGCCTGGACGCGGCCGCACGCCTGATGGAGGCTGCTCAGGAGGACGCGGACATCGCCGCTGACAAAGCGAGAAGTTCACGCAATGCCCTCGCGATGGTCACTGAGCAGATTCGAAGGTCTCTCCCCGACTCCGGGGAAGCCGATGCTGACCCGGGTGCTGCCGAGCGCCAGCAGGAGAATCCGGCGCCTCATGCCCCGAGCAGCGTCGCCGGCGTGATTCTCTCCTTCCTCCGCAACCAGAGCGAGGCGACCTACGGTGAGATCACGAACCAGGTGCGGCGGATGCGTCCGGACGTCGTCGCGGAGAACTGTGCTCGGGACCTGGGCCGGTTGGTTAACCGGGGGCTTCTGGTACGCCCTCGGCTCGGCGTGTACCGACTCGCTGGCACCCAGGACGAACCAATGAACTCCTAAACAAAAACGGTCTGACCATGCACAAACACCACCAGGGTGCGCCTGGCGGTGAGTGTGCTTGCGCATGGTTAGGCCTCACGCGCGCAGCCACTATATCCAGACGTTCCGATGTGGTGCGCCCTGCGTCATTCCCACGTGTAAGAAATGAGGCCTCACGACTATGTACGGCGCCCCTTCGTCTCCCGCCCTTCAGGCGTCCTCCTTCGCCACGGGCCAGGGAGGCATGCGATGAGTTCCGCCTCTGGGCCGAACAGTTGCCCGACCCCCTCTGACAGGACCACGCCCGGCAGACAATGGGAGATCTTCCTGGTCGCCGCCAACCTCAGCGGACCCGACCTGGAGGTCATCTCCGTGTCGCAGCTCGCCGCGGAGGTGCAACTGCGCAATGACACGGTCGGCGCGGTGGCGGGCTTCCTGCAGGCAGTCGGTCTTCTGCGAGGGGCCCGCGGGAACTACGCCCTGACATCTGCTGGCTGGGCGATTGCTGAGATGCACAAGCAGGATGAGACCCAGGCGCGTCTGCTGCTCCAGGCGCAGTTCCTGGAGCACTGGCCGGCGGCCAGCACTCTCGAATGTCTGCACGATGCGCCGGTGGATCAGAAGACACTCGGGCGTCGTCTGCACAAGGACCTCCCGGGCAAGTCCAGGCGAGGGCTCTATCTGATCGAGTGGCTGGTACGGGCACTGATCGTCCAACGGGATTCCGCCATGCGGATCTCCCCGTCCGCGGCGCTGCTCGCATCGGGCCGCAGGTCCGCCACAGCGTCTGGCCCGGAACCGCAGCGAATGGCGGAGCAGGGGACGTTGATGGGCATGACCCGCGATGAGCTGAGGTCGCTTCCGCCTCGGAAGTACATCGCCGTGCTCGACCAGCTGGCGGCGCTCGTAGCGCTCGACCCTGCCTGACGAGAACTCCGCGTGAGCGCTGTGCGCTACCGGGATTCGGTCGCGGAGTCGTCGTAGTGTCCCCTGCTCTCAGGGCAGGAAACCAAAGTTCGAGTTCTGTGGCCGCTCCCTCTTGACGCTTACACACCTGCAGGTCCGTCGGCAGGTGTTCTTCCAGGCTGTGCGCGTTCTGGCGCCGGCTTCCTCTCCCATGCCCTGTTCAGTGCTCCCGCGATCCGTTGTGTCCGCCTGCATGCAGGCTCTGGTGGGCCTATGGGCTCTGCCCGGCTTGATGTGGTCCGGGCGCGCGGCGTGACTTCGGCCTGCCGTCATACGTCGCCGCGACCGTCTGTGCAGGGCCTGCCCCCGCTGCTGAGGACAGTCGAGCGACACCCGCTGGATGCCCCTAATGCCTCTCTTCCGAGGAAGGTTCTTCGATCCCGTGATCCCCTTTTCCAAGAAGCAGGAAATGCTGCCGTCTGCCGCAGGTTCCTTGCCTCGCTGCAGATTCCGTCGGGTAGATCCCGCGGTGGTGGAGGCCCGGTTTGTGGATGGCGCCGGTCAGGAGCATCAGGTTCCGTGGCTTCATGCGGCTGCGGAGAGTCCGCTGGAGGAGTGCGTTCCTGTGCAGCGGTTCCCGGTGCTGAAGGGGCGTCGGGTTGCGCCGGGTTGGTGGTGGGCGGCGACGTCCGGGCGTCATGTCCACTACGGGTTCGGGGCGATGCGGACCCAGGTGATGCTGCTGGACAGGGATCCGCAGGTGACCGCTCTGGCCTGCCGACCGGTGGAACTGATGTGGCGGGGCCGGGGTGGGAAGGTCGTGTCGCATGCGCCGCATCTGATGGCAAGGCTTGCCGATGGCAGTGGTGTGCTCATCGACTGTGCGGGTGCGCGTGGTGCTGGCCGGCGTCTAATCCAGCGGGCCGTCCATGTCGAGGCCGCAGCCGAGGCGGCTGGATGGCACTACCGGGTGGTGGGTGCTCCGACGCCGGCTGTCGAGGCCAACGTCCGCTGGCTTGCCGGGTACCGGCATCCGCGGTGTGCCTCGAGCGGATTGTCCTCCGTCTCGGAGTGCTTCCGCATGCCGAGGCCTCTGGTGGAAGGTGTGCGTCTGCTGGGTGACCCGATCGCGGTGTGGCCTGCTGTCTTCCATGCTCTGTGGAGAGGCGTACTGAGTACGCCTCTCCACAGGCCCCTGCACGAACGGGCCCTGACGGTTTCGGCATATCCCGGTGCGGGGGCCCATCTGTGACCCGGCCGGTGGTGGCGGTCGGAGGGGAAGTGCGGTTTGACGGTCGCCGGTGGGCTGTGAGCGGGCTCGAGGCCGGGCGCGTCTGGCTGACTGAGCAGGGCGGCGCGAGTGTGATGGCGGTGTTCGGGCTGTCTGCGCTGTTGAACAGTCCGGGGTTCGAGGTGGTCGGGGGTCCGCCGCCCCTGAAAGCACCGCAGTACGGCCTGCTGGCGACTTTGCCGGAGGAGGTCCGGGAGCGTGCGTTCTCCATGGAACGGCATGTCCGCGAGGTTGAGACCGGGCGGCCGGTGCCGGGCGGTCGAGGGCCGGTGCGCCCGATGTATGACCCGCACAGTACGACGTTGGAGCAGCGGGAGACCGCGAAGGCGGCTGAGTTGACCGCCTCGGGCTGGAAGGTCAGCCGGGCCACGGTGCGCAGGTGGCGTGGGCGGTACGGCAAGGGCGGCGTGTGGGGGCTGGTGCGGCAGCGGCGTGGCTCGACGCTTTCATCTCGGACTGACCAGCGGGTGCTGGAGGTGATGGAAGGGCTGCTGCGGCAGGAGGCGCTTCGCTCCCGTTCGCGTGGCTGGATGAAGCGGATGCACCGGCAGACGCAGTGGAGGCTGGACGAGGCACACGGTGCGGGTGTGGTGGAGGCGCCGGCACAGTCCACGTTCAACAAGCTCCTGCGCAGGCTGGAGAAGGAGCTGGGGCTGGACGGGACGGTGGCGCAGAGGCGTTCGCGGGCGTCGCGGCCCGCTCCGCCGTTCGCTCGGACGGTGGCGCTGCGCCCGGGTGAGCTGGTGATGATGGACAGCTCGCCGCTGGATGTGCTGGTGGTGCTGGATGACGGGGTGGTGGGCCGTCCGGAGTTGACCACGGCCCTGGATGTGGCGATCGGAGGGTTGTGGGGAATTCTGCGACCGCCGGGAAGCAAACTGACAGACATTGCGGTGCTGTTGGCACAGATGATGACGCCGAAGGTGATGCAGCCGGGCTGGGATGAGGCTTTGCGGATGTCCGCGTCGGTCATCCCGCATGAACGGTTGGTCAGCCTGGACGACCGGCTCGAGGAAGCGGCGGCCCGTCCGGTGATCGTGCCCGAGACGATCGTGGTCGATCAGGGCAAGGTATTTGTCTCCCCTGCCACGCGGGCCGCGTGCGAGAGCCTGGGCATCTCGCTGCAGCCCGTCCCGCCTGCTAACGGGCCGGCTAAGGGGCATGTGGAGCGGACGTTCGGCTCGCTGAACTCGTTGTACTGGCAGTGGGTTCCCGGCTATATCGGGTCGAACCTCTCCGAACGCGGATCCAAAGTGGGTGAGGAACCGCTGCTGCACATGCGGGAGTTGCAGGAGCTTCTGGACGAGCAGTTGGTGCTGTGGCATCACCGGCCGCACGAGGGTCTGCGTCATCCGCTGATGCCGAAGAAGGCTCTGACTCCGTGTGAGATGTGGGCGGCACTGTTGCCGGTGGTGGGGTATGTGCCGGTGCCGTTGAAAGCGGACGACTATGTGGAGCTGCTGCCGGTGCGCTGGCAGGCGATCACGGACAACGGGATCAGGTTCGACTACCGCACGTACGATCACGCGTGTCTTAACGGATTCCGTGGCGAGAGCTCCGGTGTGGCGGGGCAGCAGGGCCGGTGGGAGGTTCATTACAACCCCTACGACGTGACGCGGATCTGGGTGCGCCTTCCTAAAGGGTTCAGGGAGGTGCCGTGGATCCATGCCACCCAGGTGAGCCAGCCGTTCACTCATCACGTCTGGGAGCACCTGTGCAAGGTCGTCGAGCGCACCGGGGCGCGTGACGAGCACGAGGCCCAGCTTGCCTTGGCGCTGGATGACTTCCTCAAGCGGGCGTCGGGCCATGGACATCTGACGCGCCGCGAGCAGCGAGTGGTGGCCAAGTCCCGGGCGGCCCAGACGCTGGCTGTGCCGGCAGCGGAACTTGACGTGCTGAGCGCCCCGACGCTGTCGTTCGGGCTGGCCGGCGTGTACGACGCGCCGGATATCGACGACGAGACCGTTCCGGACGAGGACGACGACGTCCTGGCTGACCTGGATGGGCCCGCTCAGGCAGGCGTCTCGGTGGTACCGGGGATCTTGGTCCGCACGGACTCGAGCGCACAGGAGGACCAGTGGCTGCTGTAGCGGCGGGCGTTGCGGACGACGGAAGCTCCGGAGACCGGGGGCCGGTTTGCAGTCCGATTGTCACCTACACCCTGTGGAGGTCCTACCTTGCGCAGCAGCGTCTGAGTGCGCCGCCGGTGGGTGATCCGGTGTGGACGAAACGCTCCCAGCTCGACTATCACTCCGAGTTCGTGACACTGAGAACCGCCTCCATGGAACAGTGCCTGCGGCAGCTGAGGCTGCTCCTGGCCCTCAATCACTGCCAGGAGGGCACTGCGCGACGTGGGCTGATTGTTTCCGGGCCCCCCGGGGCCGGAAAGTCCACCACGCTGATGGAAATGGCCAGGAGTTTCGAGCTCAGCTACCGCCGCCGGCACCCGGACCGCGCCGATACGCTGCCGGTCGCCTTCGTGGGCATCCCTCCGTCCTACTCGCCTAAGGCCCTGGTGAGGGCGCTGGCACGGTTCCTGTGTCTCCCAGTGCACGACAGGATGACCGAGAACACGATCACCGACGCGGTGTGCGCCGTTCTGTGCGAGCGAGGCACACGGATCGTTTTCATTGATGATGTGCACCTCCTCAACACCAGGACGCGACCGGGGGCGGACACGTCCGACCAATTGAAGTCACTGGCTGAGCGGATCCCCGCGACGTTCGTTCTGGCCGGTGTGGACGTAGAGACGTCACCCTTGCTGACGGGTCCCCGCGGTGCGCAACTCGCGGCCAGGTTCAAGCTCCTGCGCACTCTTCCGCTGCTCAATGGCACCAAGCAGCAGAAACTGGAATGGCGATACCTCCTGAACGAGATGGAGGCGGCGCTGCGGCTCAGCCACCACCGGACCGGGACGCTGGAACGCCACGCCGACTACATCCATCTGCGTACAGGAGGCGTGATGGCCAGCCTGTCGCAGCTCGTACGCGAGGCCGCGATCTGCGCCGTTCTGGACGGCAGCCAGGCGATCACAAAGAAATCCCTCTCCGGGATCGTCCTCGATGTGCAGGCAACAAAGGGGTCGCGCCCTTCCCGCGGGAGCGGCGCGAGCTGAGCAGCACCTGCAACTGCGGCTTGGCCGAGGGCCTGGCCTGTGCAGGCTTTCTCCAATGCCCGGTGGAGCCGCCCGAGCAGGGTGCACCACCCCTCTGGCTTCGGACTCTGCTTCGTCTCCCTGGCCCGAGCCGTCCCCCGCCCGTCGTCGTGGTCCGACGTTTCCCTTAAGGAACCTGCCTGTGGAAGTCTCCTGCCCCCCGCGTGCCCTGGTTCAGGTGCCACCTGTTGCCGGAGAGCTGACCAGTTCCTGGAGCCGGCGGCTCGCCCTGGGCTACGGCATGCCTGTTCAGGACTTGGTCCGCGGTGTCATCTCCAGGCCGGAGGGCACCCGGATCACCGGTGCAGCGCGCAGCGGCCGGGAGCTGTACCTCAACGGGCCGGCGCGCGCAGCATTCGCCCGTTTCAGCGGTATCCCGCTCAATGAGCTCGCCGCCCGGCTTCCCGGGTTTGCCTTCTCGCACGAGAGGCTCGAGGAGGACGCTGTGGCCCGGGCTGCGTGGTGGGCGCCCCGGAAGGCTTGGGTGGCGGCCTGCCCGCCGTGTTCCGGCCGCTCCTGGTCGCGTCACCAGCCTGTCCTGGTCTACCCGGAAGCGGCCGGTCATGTCTGCCAGCGTCATCACCGGTGGCTGCTCGCCAACTGCCAGCAGGCGTCCGCGATCGATCTTCGGCCTCTGCCCGAGGTTCTTCTGGCCCACCGGCGGCACGCGGCCCTGGTGCGCTCTCACCCTGAAGCGCGGGCAGTGATGAAACTTGCTGCGGCGGCCGTGTGGTCGTGGCAGGTACAGGGCTGGCAGCAGAAGGCCGGATGGCACTCCCCCACCAGCCTCCTGGCTTCACTGACGGGTTGTGCACCGTCCGCCGTCGCTGCTCACACGCTGATCGCCTATCCCGATACGGTCACCGTCGCCCGGCTCCTGGCGGATCAGAGCTGGCAGGCGCGTCTACGGGAGACGGCCACAGCGTCGGGGACACCGGCCGCGACGCAGGTGCTACTGGAGGAGGTCGGCCGCCGCACGCGTCGCCTGTGGCTAGGTGACTGGATGGCGGCCTGTTCCCGGGCCGGGAGCCGGCCGGGAGTGGGCGCCGGCAACGTACTGGAGCAGTGGGTAGCGCGCCTGAGCGGAGCGGACGGCGCGGGGCACCGTGCTGGTGAGGGCTTGTGGGCGGTTCCCCGCCCGGCGCGGCGCCCGGTGGGGTACGGCGAGCGCACCAGCTACCTCATTGAATCAAGTTCCCGTGAAGCCAACGAGGAAGCCGGCAGAGCATTTCTGACTGGTGGGTGGGAGCCCACTTGATCAGTCCGCTCATCGAGATCGGCGTCATGCCCGCGAGCCTCCTGGTGCAGCCGGCTCGGCCGCCGTCCCCATCTGTTTGGCGGACTCATGAGGTGGCCCGGGCCCGTAGCCCTCCTCCACTCATCACGCCCCCGTTCCACAGCGTTTCCATGCTTTCCATCAGATTCAGGAGAGACATCGTGTCCTTGCATTTCCTCACTATCGAACCGCCTGTCGCAGTACCGGTGCGAGCCGACGCTGTCACAACCACCGGTCCCTCATGCTGATCTCGCCACAGGAGGCACGCCGGATCCTGACGGAGCGAACCGCCAACTGTCTGGTGCGCGTGGCCCCGGATCTCAATCTGTCGCGGTATGCGTTCCAGAGCAGTAACCATGTGGTGATCGGTGACACAGCTGTACGCGGCTACAAGCACAAGCAACGCTGGCGGCTGGACCTCCGTGAGATCGAGCGAGCGGCCCACCAGTTGGCCAGCCTCGACGTCGATCTGGAAGACCTGGTCACAGCCTGCCCCGGACCTGCGGCCGGAGCATCGTGGCGCTCGCGCATCGCCTCCTGGATGGACCAAGCCGCATACGTGGAACAGGCCGAGAGGGGCTGTTCCTGCGAGGGTTCCGGCCGGTGTGATCTCAGCGAATCGAACGCGGAAGGACTCGGCTGCGGACTGACGTGGGAAGGGTTCGCGGAACGCTGCGGTCACCACGTCATCGCCGGAACGAATCCGCTGCACTTGCTCACCTGGTCCGGCAGACAGTGGATGGTGCCCGCAGCCTACGCGGCTCTGCTGGACCGTTCGGAGAAGCTTGAACGGCAACTGGCTGGCCAAGCAAGCCTGTGCAGCGGCTGTGGGATCGAAGTGGATGTCTGGGAGCATCGCACCTCCAGCGCAACGGGGTTCACCACGCTGTGCACTTCGTGCGCGGCCGCAACTGCTCGCCCGTACCCGGGCCACCTCGCCGGCGTCGTCTACGCCTCGCTGTCGAAAAGGTCCAACGCCGATGCGTTCTTGTGCTGTGTGTGCCCGGCACCGCGGCGAGCCCTGTACTGGGACCACTGTCATGAACACGGTTTTGTCCGTGGGCCGGTATGCGCCAGCTGCAACACGACGGAAGCTGGGGGCTGGAGCTTCACCGACCGCCCCCATGGAGTACGACACCTTCTCCGCTGTGCCGGCTGTAGCCGGACAGGCACCTTGCCTCCCCACCACCACGCGCGGGCCATCCGGAACATGATCGACTTCGAACCGCACCCGGACTGCGGCCAGGTACCCCGGCCTCGGTGGGGACGCATCCAGGAGGACGGCTCAGTGAGGTTCGAACTCGACTGCTGCCAAGACAGATCGCTGCCTGCGGCCGAGGGCTTGTCCTTCGTCGTGCCCGCCCAACGCGTCCAGAGCCTGCTACGGAGCCTCATCGAAGGCGCGTCGGAAGACCCGCCCGCCTGACTTCGCAGCCCAGCAGTCTGTCGCCCCCGGCCATACCAAGCGATCGGCCGCATCCTTCCCCTTGGGCGGCGGGCTCTGCATGAGCCAGCTGCGGGCGAGACCCCGCAGGGCACACACATATGCGCCGTACAAGCACGGCCCACAACACTTCCCGGGCCGCACAGAAACGAGCCTTTCGTGATCACCCACTCTTCGCTTCCACTCGCGCCGCACGGGGCGGTGCTGGGATGAGCCTCACCAGCAATCTCGCAACCGTCCACTCCCCCATCTCCCGGTTTCTGAGCCTGGAACTACCCGCGGTTGCTTGTCTGATCGGCGACCTCCGATCCCGCCTGCCGCTGTGTCCGGACACCGTCAGCCCTTCTCCGCCAGGCCCCTTCAGCTACGGCACCCTGGGGCAGGCCATCGATCTGCGACTGCGGATCGCGTTCGGCACACCTGTGGGATCGGCGCTGACGTCCGGTGTCACGCTCACGGCCATGGATATGACCGAGGCCAGATCTCCTGAGGCAGGCCGGGCCGTCGCCGAAGCAGGGCAGGAACTTCTCCGGCTGCTCGAAGCACAACGTCCGGCCTCCCCCGGTGCGATGCTGCACGAGCCCGCCGACGAGGATCATCTCGCCCGCATGTGCTTCACTGCCGGCTGGTTCGAAGAGGTCTACCGCAGTGCGCTGCACGCCGGCAGCCCTCTCCTGCAAGCCGACCTCTCGCGCGGACTCGACGGTCTGCTCAACCAGGTCCCGGGCTACGTGCCCGGTGACATCACCGCGATGGCCTCCCTCGCCGACCGCCCCGAAGCCCTGCAGTGGGTCCTCCGGCTTCCCGCCGAGCAGCGTCTGTGCGGTCCCGTCTTCGCCGGCAGCGGCCATGTCGGCGGTGCGGACGCCGACTTTATCGCGTCGGGCCACCTCATCGACTGCAAGGCCACGATTCATCCCAAGCGGATCGGTAGGCCGCAGCTCTACCAGCTCGCGGGATATCTGCTCCTTGACTACGACGACAGCTTCAAGGTCGATCAGGTCAGTCTGTACCTGGCCCGCCAGGGCAGACTGATCGGCTGGAGCACCGAGGAGTTTCTGCGTCTCCTGGGAGCTCGCCGCTCACTACCCGAGCTGCGGGAAGCATGTCGGCGAGCGTTGTCGGTTCCTGATGAGGCCCCGCCGTCGGTGATGCCGCGCCAGCTCCGGGGTGAACAGGACACACTGTTCACCGATCTCTGACACAGCCGAGCCCCGTATCAGGCCCGCCAGTCGACGGGCCTGATATGCGATGCCGTCCTCACCTACGAGTCGGGGAGACCCGAACCGTGGTAGGAGCTTCGCTCTCCGTTGGCTGACTGAGTGGACTGGGTTCGTGCCGGTGGCGCGGGAACTTTTCAGCCTCTCCGCCTGCAACTGCACCTCTCCTCGTGTCTTGAGTGAACCCCGACGAATGCAGCCCCGCAGGGCGGGTGCGCTGGGGAACGTCACCTTTTCGCGAGAATCGATCTTGAGAGTGTTCGTATCGGGTTCGATTTTTTCGGGATGGCGGGGTTTCGGTCATCCCTTCTGATTCTTGTGCCGTGCGGCTCCACGGCGGCCATACTCTGCGAGGTGTGAGCATCAGGGGGTATTTCGGTGTGCTCCAGGGGAGGGGCTTGATTTGAGTGACGCGTTCACATTTCCTGTGCTGGCGGCATCCGCGCTGACGCAGGCTTTCGGTTTTCTCTACGCGCGGGCCGGTGCGGTTCTGGACCGACGGTCCCTGCGGCGTGAGGAGGCGGGGCCCGGTGGGCTGGAAGCAGCTCCTGCGGTGGTGGTCGGTGAACCTGGGCCGCCTGTCTTTGATGCTGTGGCGTTGACGCCGGAGCGTGTGCAGCGGATCGAGTCTCTGCTGGGAGTCCTGGGCGTCTATCACGATCACAGGGAGCTGATCAGGTCTGATGACGATCGGCTGCGTTATAGCCTTGGTGGGTTGCGCGCCGCTCTGGAGGAAGTCGAGGGGCAGAGGCTGACGTTCACCGGGGAGGACAGGCCGGCAAGCGGGGTCCGCATCGAGCAGGTACTCGATGAGGTTCACGGCAGGGCTGCAGCGCTGAAGGTACGCCGTGTCGCTGATTCGGCGGATGTCAGCGTGCGGCAGAGGGCGGGAACCGTCCGCGAGGGTGCGGAGATCATCGGTGCTGAGATCGATGAAATTCGCTGACGGTTCGGTACAGGTAGCCCGCGTCCGCAGCAAGGTGTATTGACGGAGAGTTTCTTCATGACTTTCGCTGAGCCCGGAGAAGACTTACCCCTGCCATTTTCTGGCGCACCTTCTGGTGCGGAGAACCATGAAAGCGGAATGCGGCGGGAAGTTGTGACCGGCCGTGGAGACGGTGCGGTTCCAGGCCCTGCGGCGTATCCGGGGTTGCCGCTGGGGGGCATCGATGCCGGCGGTGGCTTCGATCCTGGTGCGAGGCAGGCGCTGGCCCTGGCCAGGGCAGTCGCGGATCTCCGGCAGGAGGCCCTGTTCAACTTCGGTGAGATGACCGGGGTGAAGCTGACAGCGGTCCTGGAGCAGATGCTGGAGCACTCCGAGCTGCCTGATGCCTATCTGGACACGGTTCGGGCCGTGTTCGCACCGCCAGAAGGCTACGCGGCGGCTTTGAGGCAGCTCATGGAGCCGGGGGCGGTCGTCGTGCTCCTGCGTGAGCCCGGTGCGGGCCGTTCGTTCGCGGCACAGGCACTGCTCGCTGATCTGCGTCAGCGCACAGGGGCGAGAGTCGGGCCGCTGAGTTTCGGGGGCGGTAGCCGGTTCCCGGTGCGTCGGCTGCCGCTGGAAGAGAACGTTGCGTATTTGCTGGAACTGCCCGCGGACGAGGAAAAGTTCGAGGTCGCAGAGGACTTCGGTGCGGTGTTGGGCAGGATTCAGTACACCCTGGGCAAGCGGAACTCGCGTCTGGTCGTTCTCACGGCACCGGAGCAGTGGGCGAGGATCTGTCGGGGTGCGCCACCCGGCGTGGTGCCCCTGCTGGGGCAGCCCGATCCTGCAAAGATCGCCGTTGCATGGCTTCGTGCCGAGGCTCCTGAGCTGGACGCCTCCAAGTGGGTGCAGGACGACCGGATCGCGGGCCTTCTGCGTAACCAGGCTCCCGGCGATGTCCTGCAGGTAGTCAGCCTGATTATCAACGCCACCAGGGGCCGGCGCCGGAGCACCTCGACGAGCGCGACCACCGATGCGTTCACTCAGCAGGTCCTGGATGTCGTGGCGGCTCGCAACAACTGGCGTTCCAGTCTATTGCAGTGGCACAGCAAGGAGGGCAGGACCAGTTTCCAGCGGAACTTCCTGCTGGTAGCGGCCATGTTCAGGAACGCGCCGGTAGCGCACGTATACGCACAGACTGCGGAGTTGTCGGAGCAGCTCAGCAAGCGGGAGGCGGTGGCTCTGGAAGGGCAGGGTTCGCCCGGCGTGATCGAGATGGTCGATTCGATCGATGCGGAGCTGGCTGCGGACGACACGGTCCAGTTCTCCAAGCCCGGCTGGGACGACGCGGTACTCAACTACTTCTGGGTCGACCGGCCCATGGCGCGCACAGAGTTTCTCGCCTGGATGGCGAAGGCTCCGCTCGCCAGGACGACGAAATTCCTGGAGACGTTCACTCCGGAGGACCGCCTTCTGCTCGCCAACCGGGTCGGCGCGTTCGCCGTGCGGTGGGCTGTGCGGCACGGAAAGGCCAATCCATTGGAAGACGTCGTTATCGCATGGCGCAAGGACGACGCGCTGTGGGCGGCAGCGGTCGACCTCATCTCCGCGGCGGCGCTGCACCCGACCATGAGCCGTTTTGTGCATGCCGTGTTGTTGCGCTGGTCGAAGAACGCCGGCGCGGACAGGGCAGCGCTGCAGAAGATCTCCGTGGAGGTCTGTGCCGGCGAGTTCGGCCGTCGGCACACGGGCAAAGCGCTGCGGCGGCTTCGCCATGCCGCCGAGACCGTGCACGATGACGTACAGACCTCGTTGTACGAGGCGGTCCGGAACCTGTGGGCGGACGCATCGGCCCGTCCGACGCTGTTCAGCTCCGTGGTGGAGTGGTGCTCGGCGGACCCGTCACGGGCCGAGGCCGGCCGTCGTTCCTTTCTGGCTCTGGCGACACTGCTCTCAAAGGAGGACCGCGGCTTGCCGGTGCTGTTGAGCACCGGCGAGGACCAGCCGGACTTCCCGACGGCGGATTTGATCTCCGGATGGCGCACCTTGCTGGACTCAGGCTCGGTGGCCGACGACAGCGCGCGGGCGGTCGGACTCTGGATGGACGCAGCGGTGGAGTACCCGGACCAGCGGCCGGTCGTGTTCAACGTGCTGCGCGGCGCGGTGGACACCGCAGGGCGGGCAGGCGGCAGCCATCCACGCCACCGGCTACGTGACCTTCTGTACCTGTGGCAGCCCGTCCCCGCTGTCGATGCCGATCCAGAACGGGTCCGGCTGCGTCACGAACTGGTCGACCTCCTGGATCACGACCGCAGCCGATCAGTGGCCCTGTACCGGCCCGTGCGCATGGGCCGTGGTGGACCGACGCCATGAGCTGGCTCAGATGGGGGCTTCGCGACCAGCAGCCGGAGCTGTTCGAGGACCAGGTAACCAGCTCGCAGTCGGGTCTGGACTTCACCATGGCGTTTCGCACCGAGTGGCGTGCTCCTCGCTCGACGCCCGTGCCGCGTCTTCCGTCCGGGGAGGCCAGCCGCACCGTTCGGGTACTGGCCGAACAGGTCGCAGCGCGGCACACGGTGCTGCGGCCGACCGCAGCGGAGCAGGAAATCAACCGTCTGCTCGCACGCTCGCTGCCGCTACGGACAGATGAACTCGAGGTCAGCTGGGCGTGCGTCAGTGTGTCGGTCGCTGTGGAGGTCCGCACGTACGCGGAGCAGATCGCCCAGGCCCGCCGGGAACTGGAACTCGATGCGCTGGCCCAGCGCCAGGTACAGGCACGCATGAGGTTCATGCACGAGGAAATCCTCCGCACCCCTGCCTCGGCCCGGATCTATCTGATGCTCGAGAACTCTGCCCGTCTGGGTGTGCTGCCGCCCGGGCTGGACGTGGACGGGGTGGTGCAGGAGATCCAGAGGTGGAACCCGCAGTCGCGGTGGGTCGTGGTCGCGCAGCTCGTCCACACCTTCATCGACCGCCTCTCCGAACCGGATGCCGACGCTCTGCTGGTCACGCTGCGCTCGCTGTTCCACGACTTCGGAGAACCGGATCTGGCTGCCCAGGTCCCTGCTCCGGCGACACCGCCCTCGCAGGCCCCCGGCTCTTGAGACATACGGAGACGTGCTGATGAAGCTGCCCCTCTTACGCGCTGTGCTGGCGCCGCGGACCAGCTGGCAGGCCTGGCGCGTTGTTCGGGCCAGCGGTGGCACAGTGTCGTTCGATGCCGCCTGGCGCTCGGCCCGGGTCCAGCTCCACCCTGACGAGGCCGGGTATCGAGCGGCCGGACACGACAGCCCCCAACCGCCGACAGAGGACGCTGCGGACAAGCCGACCACCACGGCATAGAGGAGGCGGGCAAGCATGCGCGCCCTTCCCCGGTCGCGCAGACACAGGAAAGGCGGCGTTCTTGAGCCGTCGGCTGCGACTTTTGGTCGTCAGCCAAATGCCAGTTGGTGCGTGTCTGCTTCGGGAACACGGTCGGGCGTCGGCGTATGCCGCCTCCCGCCATCCGTGCGGTGTGCTGTCTGTGCTGGTGTCTAAGCTGAGCGTCATCACAGATGAACGCGCGTTGTTGGGGAGACGAGCGATGGCCTATGTACAGCACCTGTCGGTGCGGGTCCCATGGCATGACACGGGGTGGGCAGGGACCGTCTGCGCCGACCCGGGGGCCAATCACGCATGTGTGATGTTGGGCAACATCGCCAAGGATCGTGACGTGCGGCGGGAAGCCGCTCACGCCGGCGCGCCGTGGAGCAAGCTTGGGCAGGTGCTGCCGCCGTGCGTTGTCGAACGCGGCGGGTTCATGAGCAGCTCTGATCACGCGGTGCGACGAACGCATCCTTATGGCTGGTTCCTCAAGGACCTGGGGCCGGCGCGGCTTGAGGTTCCGGCGTTCTCGGTCCACGCAATCCCCTACTTCTGGATGAACCGGAGCAACGCTGAGGAAGTAGTCCTCCAGGAACGGCCAGTCTCCGGATACAACCCCGAGGCCGAGGACCGGATCGCAGCGATGCTCGACAGCAGGCTGCCGTGGGTGATGCACGGTGAAAATCAGCAAGCGATCATGAAGACGTTCTTCCGCGATGTCGTGCCGGAGCAGTCGCTGGTCTTCTTCTATCTCAAGCACTCCCCTTTCGAGAACCAGCCGCGGCGCATGCTGGTAGGAGCCGCATGCGTCTCGGGAAAGCAACCGCCACCGCCGTGGCCCGGGTCGGCCGACAGCGCCTTCCCCAGCCACATGTGGGAGACCACGCTGCGACATAGTCTGCGGCCCGGCGGCACGGGCGGCATTCTTCTTCCGGTGCAGGCGCTGGCGGCGGCCGCGGCCCGTGGCATGGACGTAGCGTCGGCGCTGGCACGGGCCCCCGAGGTCGGCCGGAACTTTTCCTACGCCACCGAGCATGTCTCATCCGACAGTACGGTGGCCTCCCTCATGGAGCTGCGCCGTGCCGCGCAAGCAGCCACGGCCCTGGGCGACCCTGCGATCGGGATCCCGGAGGAGTCTCTGCAGTGGTTGGACGACCAGCTGCACCGGGCCTGGAAGCGCCGGGGCCCGTGCCCCGGCCTCCCGGCTGTCCTGGCCCAGCTCGGCTTCCGCCACCCCACCTTCGCCGCGCAAACAATCATCTCTGCGGCAGGGGAGAAGGCCGATCCCTGGCCTGTGCTGGAAAACATTCTCGAGAGCGAAACCGCTTCCGCCGAGCTCTCTGCGCTCGCCACCCAGACGCGCCGCCGGATCTGGGCCGGGACGGGCCCGCAGGAGCGGCAGGCCTTGCGCGTACTGAGCCGGTTCGATCTGACGCCCGAGGCGGTTTCGGGTGTGCTGAGCGGCGGTACAAGCGTCCCTGTCGGACACGATGAGCTGCTCGCCAACCCCTACGATCTGGTGACCTGCACCGTCGACGACGGTGAGCCGATCGCCTTCGAGACCGTGGATCGTGGGTGCTTCCCCGACCTTCAGCTCACCGAACATCATCCCCTGCCGTTGACGCAGCCCTTCGACGACGCAAATGACCGGCGCCGTATCGATGCGGCGATGACGGCCGTGCTCCTTCGTGCCCAGGAAGAGGGACACACGCTCCTCCCCGTCGAGCAGATGGCAGAGCGGCTCGGCCAGCTGACCGTTGCTGTTCCGCTGGCCACCGATGAGACGATCCTCAGGCCTCTGGGCCTGGCCCCCGAAGCCCTGCTTGACTCCGACAGCCACGATGAACCCGAGGTATGGAGCCAGCTGCGGCGCGTGGACCTCGCCAGCGGCAAGGCAGCCTACAAGCTTGCTTCCGCTGCCTTACGCCGTGATTTCATCCGGGAGCGTCTCAACCAGCTACGGGACGGCAAGCCTCACTGCGTCCCAGCTGACCTGGCGAAAACCCTGGACACGGCTCTTTCAGGACTGGTCGCTGCGGCGGACTCGGACCTCGAGGCCCGGGCCCGCGTGGAGAAGGCCGCAGCGTTCAGTGAGATCTTCCACCGGCGTGTGACCATCGTCAACGGGCCGGCCGGTACGGGCAAGACAACGCTGATTCAGGCCTTGGCCAAGCGTTCTGAGGTCACACGCCGAGGGCTGCTCCTGCTCGCACCCACGGGCAAGGCGCGGGTACAGCTGGAGCAGAAGGTCGGCTACCAGGCCCTCACGCTCGCCCAGTTCCTGCGTCACTCCGATCGATACGACGACGTGCACGGCCGCTACCTCACCCTCCCGGACGGACGCCGTATCTCTGTGGGCACTGTGGTCGTCGACGAGGCATCCATGCTCACTGAGGACATGCTCGCCGCGCTCCTGGACGCTGTGGAGATCACCGAACGGCTCATCCTGGTCGGTGACCCGCGGCAGCTCCCCCCCATCGGCGCCGGGCGGCCCTTCGTCGATCTCGAACGCCGCCGGCGTCCCGACCACAGCAACTGGCCCAGAGTGGCACCGGGCTGGGCCGAACTGACCGTGCTGCACCGGCAGCAAGGCCACACGCGGGACGACCTCGCCCTCGCGCACTGGTACAGCGGAGACAAACGCTCCGACGACGCCGAGGAGGTGTGGGAGAAACTGCGCACCCGGGCCCCTATGGCAACCCTGAAGGCCGTTCACTGGAACGGTCGCCCCGCCGCACGCGTCCTGGACGACGTCCTGCGGGAAGAGTTCACCGTTACGGACGAGCTGTCTTTCACCCACTCCTACGGAGCCACCACCAGGACAGATGCCAAGGGCAACGAGTACCCGAACTACACTCACGCGTCTGGCTCCTGCGACCGCTGGCAGGCACTGTCCCCCACCCGCGGCCAGACACATGGCACCGTCGAACTCAATCGGTACCTCAAGCAGACCTACCGGCGTAGGGCCCTTGCCGACGCTCAGCTCATCAAGTCCCGGCGACGTGTCCCCCAGCCCCTGGGCCCCGAGCAGATCGTCGTGGGCGACAAAGTCGTCAACACCCGCAACCAGTACTTGCGTGCCTACCGTCCGTCCACCGGGAAAACCGAGGACAGGAGCTACGTCGCCAATGGCGAACTGGGCGTGGTCACAGGCCAGCTGAAGTCCAAGAAGATGACCGGCGCCCCCTGGCAGACTCAGGTGGAGTTCTCCTCCCAGCCCGATCTGCGCTTCGCTGCCCAGCGAGGTCTGGACGATGACCCGGGCCTTGAGCTCGCCTGGGCGTTGACCGTACACAAGAGCCAGGGCAGCGAGTTCGGCACCGTCGTCCTCATGCTTCCCGCCCACGTTTCGGGCATCTCCCGTGAACTGCTCTACACCGCTCTGACCCGCCAGACCCGGAAGGTCATCATCTGCCACGAAGGGCCCTTGGAAGACTTGCGTGAGCTGGCCCAGCCCACCGCATCCGACACCGCGCGCCGACTGACCGACCTCACCAGGCCGCCTGAGCCCGTCGTGGTGCACGACCGCCAGGGACGCCGCATCGGCTGCTTCGATGCCAACCTGATCCACATCACCCACTTCGGGCTCCCGGTGAGTAGCAAGAACGAAGTCATCATCGCCGACCTGCTGCACCGCTTGGCGCGCGGGCGATTCGAGTACGAACAACCGCTGACCGGCAGGGACGGAAAGACGAAGTTCCCCGACTTCACCATCACGACCGACGATCCCGATAGACCCATCTACTGGGAGCACCTCGGCATGCTCGACAGCCCCCGGTACCGGGAGACCTGGGAGAGGAAGAAGGACTGGTACGCCGCGCAGGGCATCCTGCCCGGCGACACAGGCGGCCCCAACGGACTCCTGCTGATCACGGACGACCGCAACGGAGTGAAGGAGCAGGAGTGGGAAGCCACGTTCCGGAAGGCCTTCGGCTCCACCGCGAGCATCAGGCCTCGATCCATCGGCCGAAGGCGCGGATCGCCGTGACCGCTAAGACCGCCAGGGCCTGCCGAGGCTGCACGACCCACTGCGTCAAGGGTCCGAGGTGGGCATCGCCGCCGCCCCTACCGACCGCCAACGCTCCGGCACCTGGGTCCGGCGCTAGACCAAGCACAGCGGGGCCCGGCGCCCTTCACCTCTGCCAGCAGGGTCCAGGGGCGGGTGCCCGTCGACGCCGCCTGTGCCACACGCTTGGACGTTCTCACGGAGCCGGCAGTGCCTGGTTGGCGTCGGCGCGCCGCCCACTGTGGTGTCGTTAGCCGAGCCAGTCCAGGGGAATCAGAGCGGTGCGCCTGCCGTCGGCATCGGGACGCCAGTTGCCGATCACGGCTTCCTGGAACCAGCCTTCGGGCAGGTTCGCGTGGTCGCAGACGATGATCTGGAAAGCTCCCTGGTTGAGCTGTACCACGTCGTTGAGGAGTTGGAAGTAGGCGGTGACGGTGGCCCAGTCGGCGTCCTGGATGGTGGATGCGTCACGGGGCTTTTCCGGGAAGAATGCCTGGGTGGGCTGGTCGAGCATCAGGAAGCCTGGGACGGGTCGGTTGTTGCGTCGCAGGTAGGTGTGCAGCGCGAGGTGGGCGACCAAGTGATAGCCGATGTGGTTCTTGGCACTGCCGATGCGGGTGAGGGGCAGCCGTCCGGAGGGTCGCCTGAGGACGACGTTGAGGAGCTTGAGACTGATGGCTACCTCGGTGGCGTCGGCTGCTCCTCCGAGGTTGAGTCGCTTGGCCCAGGCCGTCATACCGACGGCGATGTCGGCGAGCCGGCGCTCCGTCTCGGCCGCGACGTCGTCTTCATCGACGAGCTGTTCCAGTGTGGCTGCTTGGTCCTGGGCGAGGACGAGGTTCTGGCGCAGCCGGGCAATGTCGCTGTCTGTGCCTGTGCGGGTTAGTGCTTCGGAGACTCGGCCCTGGATGTGGGCGACTCGTAGGTTCTGTTCTTGCAGGTTGCGCAGGCGCTCGTCGCTTGCCAGGAGTTCTTTGAGCTGGGCGCCGTTGAGCCTGAGGCGCTCGGTGACGTCGGTGCGTCCGGTCTGAAGGGCTCGTCGGTGTTCCTCGCGGACGGGCTGGAGTGTCTGTGCCTTGGCGAGTTCGCTTGCGAGGTGCCCGGTCAGTTCGGTGATGTCGTGTGCGCTGGGGTCCGGGTGTTCCAGGGGCTGGGTGCACATGGGGCACACGCTGGTGTCGTGCCGGCGCTCGGGGCCGAGGAGGTCGAGGGTTTTGAGGCGGTCGAGCTGGAGGTGGAGTTCGCCGGTGAAAGCTCGTCCCTGCTGCTGCCAACGGTCGACCGCGGCCAGGGCCTCGTCGAATTCCTGCAGTTGTTCACGCAGGGCGCGGCGTTCGTCGTTGAGTTCCTGGCGCCTGTCACGCAGTTCGAGTGGTGCGGCGGTTTCCGGGGCTGCGGCCAGGGCCTGGTGGAGTAGGTCGAGGACCTGGGTGGTGTCGGGTGCTGCGGGCACCTCAGTCAGGAGGCCTTCGGCTTCCGCCAGGCGTACGAGGGCGAGGCCGTTGGCATCCATGGCCTGCTGATGGCGCAGTGCGTCGTCGAGCTTGCGTTGTGCCGCGCGCTGGGCGCGCTGGGATTCGCCGAGCCGGTGGCGGCGCAGTGCCTGCTCGGGGCCGGCGGCGCCGAGAAAGTACGGCAGGGTGTCCTTGAGCGCCTGGACCATGCCGGATTCGGTTTGTCGGTGAAACAGGGCTGTCTGGTCGGCGATCTCGTTCTGGCTCTGGAAGCAGAGCAGAGCCGCCTGGGCGATGGAGACATCGAAGGCGTTGCGGGCAGCGCCGGTGGGTGGCTGGAAGTGGAAGTCCTCGATGCCGAGGCGGGCGCTGAGCTCGCTGCGCAGCGCTGCGACGTTGGAGTTGCTGACGAGTTCGTCGGATCGTGGGATGTCCAGGCCGGCGCCGCCGGTGCGGGTGTACGCGTGCTGGGTGGAGGCTCCTGCCGGCCTGGGCCGGGCCAGGACCATGCGTGAGTTGTCGGCGAACGTGACCAGGAGGGCGTACCAGCCGACGGTCTGGTCGATCAGGTCGTCAGGCAGGTTGGGTGCGCGGCGCCCGAGGCAGTAGTCGACGATGGTGAGGACCTCGGACTTGCCGGTCTCTGACTCGCCGGTGAGGATGTTGAGCGCCCCGGGGCGAAACCGCAGGATCCTTGGGGGCTTCCTGCCGTCTCGGTGGTAGAGGGCCAGGGCGAGCAGTTGCATGACGGTTCTGGAACTCCTTGATGAGGGCGGATCAGGGCCGGACGCCGAGGGTGGTGAAGGCGCGGGTGGGGTCGGTCACGGCGAGCCAGCGGCCGACCAGTGCGGCTGCGCGGGCACAGTCGGCGACCTCTTCGCCGGGGGCGGCGGAAGCAGGCTTGGGGGTGCGGGGGCATACGAGTCCGCCGGGGGTGACGTCTATGGCCTGGTGGCGCATGGCGGTACGCAGGCTGGTGCGGGTGTAGTTGGTCAGTGTTGCGGCGCGTTCGGCGAATGCGGCCTGCAGGCGCGGGTGTTCGTGTGCCCAGGCTGTGAGCGTGACGGTGGACTTGCCGGGGAGAGAGTCGCGGGTGTCTGCGGGCAGCACGAGAGGAAGGATCAGGAACGCGCTGGGCCAGGGCAGTGGCCGCTCCGCCTTCTTCGTGGCGGTGTTGACGGCACTGGCCAGGAGGTAGGCGCCGAAGGCGGGGTTGAACAGCGCCTGTACCTCCGACACGTTGCGGTGGGAGTCGGTCGTCACTGTTCCTGCGATTCGTCGGGGCTCTGACAGAGGTCTTGGTAGTTGGGGTGCCAGCCGAGTTGCCGGTCGGGCTCCGCGGTGTCGGCCTGGTCGGACAGGCCGTGGGCGCTTCCGGTGCCGATCCAGGGGGCGGTGACGCTGCCGGGTCGCAGTTGGGTGTCAGCAACCCGGTCCATGGTGGCGTCCAGGATTTCCTGACCGATGTCCTGGCGTTGCTCTTCACTCATGTCGTCTCGGATGCGGCGCGTACGGCGGCGGAAGGCTGTCTCCCACTCGTAGTGAAGTTCACCTTCGTATTCGTCGAGCCGTTCCGGGGTGATCTTGAAGGTGCGCAGCCATTCGGAGCGCTGTGCCCGTGCGTAGTGGTAGTCACGCAGGTGCATCGCCACTTCGTCGTCGGGCAGGCCGATCCACCGCATCTGGGTGACGACCAGGCGGTCGTTGTAGTCGGCGATCTCTGCCTGGGTGAGGTGGCGCAGTGTCTCGGTGATCGGCAGGTTCTTGCCGATGTAGCGGCCGGTGACTTCGTCCCGTCGGCACATGAGTTCCTGGGCGCTGACGGAGGCTCGCATGTGCTGGGGGTTCTTGCGTTCCAGCAGTTTGACCGCCATGCCGTACCACCACCCCTTGATCTCGTCGAGGGCTGCCTGCGCGTGGTCGCTCGGCGTGATCCCCAGTTCCTTGGCGAGACTAGAGTCCAGGTCTGACATCAGGGGGGCCGCGTCATTGACGGTGATGGCGCGGACAAGCTGCTGGCGCCGGGCCGGGGCGAGCTGCATGAACAGCTCACGGTCTTCGGCGGTGGTGACCGGCCCGTCCGCGTCGTCGGCGGTCTCCTCCATACGCTCCAGCGCCTTGGTCTCGTCCCGGTCCGGGCCGTCGCTGAGGTACTGGAAGAACGTGCCTGGCGGTGCGGTCTGGGTCGAGACCAGGCGCAGGATGGGCATGGCGGCATCTGCGGGGTCGGAGAGTTTCTTCAGGGCATCGATCCAGGACGCGACGGAACGCCAGAAGTCCTTGCCGGTCTCGCTCAGCGGGCCGGCCGCTTCACGGTGTTTGGCCTGCAGCAGTTCGCGTGGGGTCTTGTCCGGGTCGAGGAACTCGATGTCGTCGAGAAGTTCCATGCGGACCTCGACGGTGGGGTCCTGCCAACTGCGGCGGGCGAGCTCGAGCAGGGCCAGCTCGCCCTGGTAGAGATATCCGGTCATCTGCCCTGCCGCCGAATGCGACCTTGCTCGCGCCACGTTCCCCACTACTGATCGTGCTGGCCTGAGCGGCGCAAGTCCCACCCCTGCGACCGGCCGTACCAGGAATGCAGCTCTAGGCTGCTCGGTCTGGTGCGATGCGCTGTTCCGCTCCCCTGGGCCACAACGTAGCACCTACCCAGCCATCACCGTCAGCCCCGGGAGGATCGCTGTCAGTGATCTCTGGGGCCAGTTGGCGTGGCGGCCGGCAGTGCTGGTCCGCCGGCCGGCCTTGACCCGTTCTGTCGCCTCTCGTTGAGGTCGGCTTGGCTCGGCAAGTCACTGCGGGCTTCCTGCGCGTAGTCCCACGGCTGCGCCATGAGTGTGCCCGCTGCCCGGTTACAGCAGCGGTGGCATCATCTCCCCCGTCGACAGAGCCCGGGTGCGGCCCTCGTCGACCCATCCGTGCCAGTGATGGCCGTCAGCGAACATGCGGTCGAGTTGTTGCCGGCACTCCTCCACGACAAGGGGCCACCCGCGGGCGGTGCGCTGGGTGTGTGCAGCCTGCGGCACCCGGATCCACCAGGCGTAGCAGGAATCGTTGTCGCTTCCATAGCTTCCGTCGTCCTTACAGCCCTCATAAACGCACCCGAGCCGGGAGGCAAAGCCCACCATCGTTTCTCGGCTGTCCGCCGCCAGGAGAAGCCCCATACCGGCCTCGTGATAGGACTCGCTGATCCTCTGCTCGGGATCATCGACCTCAAGCTTCCAGACCACCCAGTCGCACACAGCCCAGGGATCGACCCTGACAGCGCTACCCGTCCGTGCCTTCACGTCCCATCCTCTCCTCGCCTGTACCTTTGGCCCGTTCCGTACAAAGCAGCCGTGGGGTGTAACGACGATCCGCGTATGCGGTGTGCGGCAGTCGCTCGGCTAGGGCGTGTCTCCTTGATGGGCTGATCAGTTGATCGAATGTGTCTGTCCGGTTAGTGATCACTGATGCGATGTGGGACCGGATCGAGCCGCTGACGCCGGCCGATCCGGTCCGTGGAAGGCGGTGGGCTGACCACCGCCAGACCCTGGAGGCCATCGCGTGGAAGTACCGCACGTGCTCACCCTGGCGGGACCTGCCCCACGAGTTCGGTGCGTTCCAGACCGCTCACAAACGCCTGATCAGGTGGGCTGCCGACGGCACCTGGCGACGGATCTTCGCTGCCGTCCTCGCCCAGGCGGACGCTGCTGACGAGGTGGGATGGGCCGTGTCGGTGGACTCCACTGTCTGTCGGGCTCACCAGCACGCGGCCGGGGCCAGGAAAAGGGGGGCACTCGACGAGATTGAGCCCGCCGATCACGCACTCGGACGCTCACGGGGCGGCTTGAGCACGAAGGTTCACCTCGCCGCTGACGGTCATGGACGGCCATTGGCCTTGCATGTCACTGCGGGCCAGGCTGGCGACGCGCCGGCCTTCGAGACGGTCATGGCCCGCATCAGGGTCCCGCGCGCTGGCCTGGGCAGGCCACGAACGCGGCCCGACGTCGTCCTTGCAGACCGGGCCTATTCATCTCGGGCAATCCGTCGGCATCTTCGCCGCCGAGGCATTCAGGCCGTCATTCCGCAGCCCTCTGACCAGGTCGGGCACCGTCTTCGGCGAGGCCGGGCCGGCGGTCGTCCGCCCAGTTTCGACACCGAGGCATACAAGCAACGCAACACCGTCGAGCGGTGCATCAACCGCATGAAGCAGTGGCGCGGCCTCGCTATGCGAACGGACAAGCTCGCCATCGCCTACGAGGGTGCACTTCACCTCGCAGCCATCCTGATCTGGACGCGACCACGGAAAGCCGAGGACGACTGCTCGTCAGGGCATGACTGAATCAGGGCCTGGACGCGGCGTCGACTGCCTTCACTCTGCAGTCCGAGCAACTTCTGAACCTCTTCGCGACGAACAGACGCCGATAGACCGTCACCTGGCGCCGAGGGATGCCACAGAGCGTCGCCCTATCCGCCAGGGCGTGCACCAAAGCCGGGGCACCTGTCTCCCGGCATGCAGCGAAGCCCGTCGGGGCAAGCCCGAACGTGAACTTGAAGGATCGGAGTCGGTGACCAAGCTGCGGCATGGCCACCACCCTCGCACGTGGCCCGACCACCGTGAAGTCAAAGAGACAGGCTCTAGGTGAAAGCCGGGCAGGGGTGCTGGATCACTAGGACCAGCCGGCCGCCCGCGTCGAGGGCGGCTGCAACGGTCGCATTCGGCGTGCCCGTCGGCTCCGCGTCACTCGAATCGGGCCTCGCTGTCGTTGACGCAGGCCACGAGCTCTTTGACCGGCTCGAGCCGAGCTCTGAGCCGCTCCGAACAGATTGCTGCAGGAACCCCCATCCGAGAACACCCGGCCAGGCTGTGCTTCGTCGTGGCGTGGTTCGAGGAGGTATACCGGCAAGGCCTCGAACCCCTCTGCGGTACACCGATCTCGCCCGGCACCCGAAGGGCTTGCCTGAGCAGCTGCCGCACTACGTTCCGGGGACATCTCAGCAATGGCGGTTCTTGCATACCGGCCCGGTGCGATGCAGTGGATCGTGGATCTTCCGGAGGCCGCCCGGGTGTGCGGCCCGGCATTCGCCGACAGCACTCCCCTCTGCGGGGCGGACGCGAACTACGCCCCGCCGGGCATCTCATCGACTGCGGGACAACAATCCATCGCTCGCGCCGAGTTCTGTCAGCTTGCCGGATACCCCCTGCTCGACTACGACGACAGTTACAAGATCGGGCTGGTCGGCATCCATCTGACGCGACAGGGCCTGTTGATCGGCTGAGAGGTACATGAGTTCCTGTGTCTGCTGGACGCCCGCCGAGCCTTGGTCAACCACGGACCGTCTGCCGTGACGCCCTGGCATCCGACAAGCCCGCCGCAGGTCTGCCGAAGCCGCGGGCGAGCGCGTGCGTGCAGGAATATTCGTTCGGCTGATCTCACGTTTGCCTGGGCCGACCTGTCTCACGCAGGCGGCTCAGGCTCCGGTCTGGGCAGGGCTTCGAAGAGGGGTTGCAGGGCGGTAGCGAAGAGTTCGGCGTGCCGGGCGGGCTTGGACGGACTGAGGTTCAGGCCGTAGAAGATGTGCTCGCGCAGGCCAGTGTTGCGCAGTGTGCCGGCGTTCTTGCTCTGCAGGATCTCCAGGAGGCTGGGTCCACCGTCTTCCTGTATGCCTTCGATCATCTCCAGTTCTTCGATGTCAGCGATTTCGAGGGGGTCGGTGTCCGGCGCTTGGAGAAGGCCTCGGGATCGTGCGCGCTCGCGGATCACGGTCAGAGTCACAGGGTTGACGGGAAAGCCTTCGGGCAGGACGAGCAAGGGCAGGAAACGTCGCGGGTGTGTGGGTGATATGCCGGTGAGGGCTGTCTCGTCCTGGCGCAGGGCATCGATGGTGGCGTTGATCTGGTCGACTTCCTCGATGAGCTTGTCGATGTCCTTGATCTGTGATTCGTCGGGCACGGCAGTGGCCGCTTCACGGCGTAGCTGGGTCGTGGTGACCTCGATGACGATCCAGGTTCCCGGATAGTCGACCGCGGCGTCGGCGATGCGCTGGCCTTTGACCGTGTAGGCGGCTTTGAGCTGCGCGTCGTCATAGACGCGCCGGACGGTGGATGCGTCCTCGGTGATCCGGTGGAGAACTTCGCTGACGTACACCTCGCTGATGCGGCGCAGAGTCTGTTCGGCGCGGGTGGCGAGGGTCTTGTGGCCGGACGGCCTGGGGTGGTGGGGCGGTGGGAACCGGATGTCCAAGATCGGCAGCCACCCAAAGGCACGGCTCACGAGGTGACGGGGGTCCAGGACCAGCAGTCGGCGTTGGGGCAGGCGGATGACGGGCCAGCGCTGGAAGGGGTCGAAGGACCATTCGGTGCGGTGTTCCGGCCGTTCCTGCCGGACTGCTTCTCTCATACCAGGCAGATCGTTGCTGATCAGCGAGAGCACGCGGTGGAGTCGCTCGGCGGGCAGGGTCAGTGCCGAGTATTCGGCATGTTCCAGGACGAAGTGTCCTTGTGTGGTACGGGCCCACAGGTAGCCGGCGACGGCGGCCAGGTCGTCGAGCCGAACGCCGGTGCAGTCCTCGTAGGCCTGGCTGAGGTCGATGGCTCCGGGCTCTGAGAGGTGTTCCATGGGCAGCTCGAGCCACCGGCGTGCATAGCGGGCCAGGACGCCGGAGACAGACCAGGTGTGGTTGAAGTGCTGGTTGGCAATGATTTCCCGGCCCAGAGGGCCGGGCTGGTCCGCGATGACGGTCGGGCCTGATTCGGAGTGGTGCCCCATGCTCTGGCTGTTGCACAACAGGGCGACGGTCAAGTCACCCTTTGGGGCGCCCTGCGGCACGGTGTCTGGCGATACGTGCACTGCCGTGCGGGCCAGAAGCATGACGGCTTGGGGGACAAGAAGTCTGCGGCGGTCGTCTCTGAGGAGGTTCAGCACACGATCACGCAATGGCCCCTGCATCAGCGTGTTCACGAATGTCTTCTCTACGTCTCGCGCTGAGGCATCAGGCATCGCGAGAGCGGTGAGTGCCCAGGCGCAGAACCGGAGCACGTCCTCCAGGGGGATCCGTTCCAGCTGTCGCTCTGTGTAGTCGCTGGGCGGTACGAACCCGAAGATCTCTTCTGCGGTGAGGTAGACGGCCATCAGGTCGATGGGGGCAGGGCTCTGCGCCGACGATGCGGGAACCAGCAAACCGCTGGGGTGTTGGTGCCATTCCGGAACGAGAGCTGGAGCTGTTGAACCTTGATGGACAGGGCGGCCTTGTGAGGGGTCGGCAAGGTAGCTTGAGCGCACGGGGGCCGGCTCGCTGTCAGCGAGCATCCTTCTTATCGCTGCTATCTCCCTGACCAGGTCAGGTGTAGGGGCCATCGGATCTTCCTGTCATGCGGGCGATAGGGCCGTTGGGGTCCGGGCGGAGTCGGTCGGGGTGTGGTGCGCTGGGGCCGGACCCGTGTGCGGACCGCTTCGCCACTGCGGACCGCGCGGACGCCCCGCCCAGTGAACTGCTGGCTCTTCTCTCGCTATCAGCTCTACCACCCGGCACTGACACTCGACCGGACGGCGGCAGCCCCAGGCAGCCTCACTGGGACCGGTGAGGTCTTGCTTCCTCCCTGGATCAGCAGGACAACAGGGAAGGGGAAGCCCAGCAGCTGGCCTGCGTCCGCGTCAGGGCGGTATCCGCCTCTCGGCGGCAGGAGTTCCGCCGCCGGGACGTGATGTGCTCACCGGCCTCTCGGCCGGTGTTAACCGGCGACCACCGCTGGCCCGCAGAAGGTGCGGGTGTCTGCGCCGCCAGCCGCCTCGGTACGGGGTCGGTTCCAGCGGCGCAAGTGAGAGCGAAGCGGAGAGCGGGTCGGCCTGGGAAGTCGTGAGCGGAAACCGTTACTGAGGGGCTTTACCGGGACGAGGAGGGGGCGATCCGGCCCAAGTAGCAGCGAGGATCCCAGGTCACCAGCCGCCAGTTCCCTGGCCAGGGTTCAGGCGTGGGATAGGACTGGGCGTCCTCTCTGACCCATCGCAGCTCAACCTCAGTCGTGGCGCTGCTTCCATGATCAAGCGTTGCGGTGACCGTGCAGGCTGCTGCCATGTCGTGATGGATGGAGAGGATCTCGAATGCGGAGAGCACGAAGGGGTCGTAGACCCGCCGGACCTCGCTGCGTACCGCCTTGCCGTGCCGGGTGTGCAGGTCGTAGGTAAGCAGGTCGCTCAGGGAGCCGTAGTTGCGGCGCATCCAGCAGTTCAGCAGTTCGCGGGTATGAGTGTGGGCGGGGTGGCTGTTGAAGGTCTCGCTTCCGGGGAGATGCCTGCCGGGGTTCCACTTCTCGTTGACGCGGTTGATCTCGGCTTGTCGCAGGGCTGTGCTGGTGAGTTCTTTGAGCTGGCGTCCCACGCTGGAGAGTGTGACTGGTTCTTTGGACTGGTGTTCCTGTTGCTTCAGGCGCGCGGCGGCCCAGTCAGCGACGGCGAACAGCCGGTTCCAGGCTTTGGTCGCGACTGTGAGGTTGTCGTAGTTGAGAATGCTGCCGTGCACGATGCCGTTGCGGTAGAGCTCGTAGACGGGTTCTTCCAGTGTGGCCGTGCGCCCTTTGGTGAACGTCTTGTGGGCGTGCTGGAGGCCGCGATGGTGGCCGACGACGCTGTCCCAGGCTTGCAGTTCCTCGGGAGCGCGTGCGTGCAGCCCACGGCGCACGCTCTCGAACTCGTTGACGAAGCCGTCCATGACGCTCAGCAGCACCTGGACAGTGGCGTAGTAGCGGCCTGCGAAGTAGTCCTGCCGGGCCCGTTCCACCAGGGTGAGCCTGCGGCGCATGGCCGGCAGCTTCCGCAGCGGAAGGATCATGAACGGCAGACTCTCGGCGTCGTGGTAGAGCTCGATGAGCTTCCGTTCCGCCCCGTCCACATCCTCTCCTGCGTTGGCGACAATGGCCCGCACCGGTTCCAGGGGCAGCCGGTCGTGGAAGATCCAGTGCTTTCCCCCGAACAGGTCATAGAAGGCGTCGACCGTGTCGCCGAACTCTCGCAGCTGAAGCCGGATCGCATCGGCCAGCTTCCGATTGCTTCTCCCGAGGAACCTCACCACCTTCAGTTGCCGTTCGAGCTCCAGATAGGAAGGAAGATCACGAGCAGATTCGTAGGCCATGCCCAGATCGTAAGAAGCGGCACTGACACTGCCTCGTCCGTCCGCTTCTTCCTTCCCATCCCACTGGTGCGACACCGGTTTACTCACACGCAACACCTCAGTCGGTAAGTGGGAATCGTGTGTTCGGATTGGGGGTCTGGCGCGCCGCCGGAGGGGCGGCGCGTTCGACGGCCCGGGTGAGTGTGGCGGGTCAGCGCCTGGGGAGGGCGAGGAGGTTGTTGGTCCACACGCCGTCGGCGTGGGTCCGCAGGTACTTCTCGCCCCGAGTGGGCGTCACGACGACGACCTTCGTGCGGTGTCCGGCTGCGTCGGTGTAGGCCTCGCCGGACTGGTTGTCGATCCAGTCGACGAGCTGAGCCCGGGTGTTGTTGCCGCTGTTGCCGGAGGCCTGGTTGGTCCACCACAGGTGGGTGATGTGTTCATGGGTGGTACCGCCGGCTGTCAGGCGTACCGCGGTGATCTGGATGGCCATCGTTGCTGTCCTGCAGTTCTGCCGGCGGCATTCTGACGGGTTCCCGCGGCCGGCGCCCGGTTTCCGTGAGCACCCCGGGTGGGGTGCTTCGCCTGGGACAGACGACGTAACTCGCGGGTAGGAGGACGCGTGTGGCTGGCGGGGTGTCAGGAGCAGTCGAGGCAGCGGTCGCTGTCCGGGGCGAACATCGCGGGCGGGTGCTTGAGGAAGCAGCCGGGGCAGGAGCGGCCGGGGGTGCGGGGCGGGCAGGCGCAGCTGCCGCATTCGGGACAGTGAGGGACGTGGCAGCGCGGGCAGGCGGGTTCGAAGGAGCGGTAGTTCTCGTCGCAGTTCGCGCAGATGTAGTCGCGCGACCGGGGGCCGGTGTCGGCGGTGGGTGGGGTGAAGGCGCGCCAGGGGGCGGAGTCGGTGACGAGGACAGCGACGGTGTAGCCGTCCATGGGGGCGGTGTCGGTGTGCAGTTCGCGTCCGAGGATGCCGTCGCGGTAGCGGACCTGGGTTCGTCCTTGTGCGCGGCCTGGGCCGGTCAGGGCGCGGTCGATGACGGGGATGTCGCCTTGGAAGCTGCCGCGCGGCAGGGGCGGCAGGCCGTTGGAGGCGGCGAAGGCGAGGTGTCCGTCGGGGTCGAGGAGGAGGACGTGACCGGGGGCGGGGAGGTGCTGGGCTGCTCGTACGCAGACGGCCATGCGGGAGGCGTTGCTCGTCTTCCACAGGAGGGTGATAGCTGAGGCGGTGGGTCCTTTGGCGTCCAGGTGCTGGTCGACGAGGTGTGCAGGGAGCAGGATCTGGGCGGCGAACGCGTCGCAGGCGGCGTCTTCGAGGAGGACACCGCCGTCGGGTTCCCGGCTGAAGGGCTCCATGAGGTCGAAGCTGTTCTTCTGCAGGTGGTGACCGAGTTCGTGCAGGGCGGTGAAGTCCCGCCGTGCGTGGCTGGCGGAGGTGGCGACGGACAGGCGGGGCGGGGGGCCGTAGTCGTATGCTCCGGCGACGCTGCAGCCCTGTGCCGTCTCGTTTTCGGGAACGTCTTTGACGGTGAGCTCGGGCCAGGTCCGCAGTTTTGCGAGGGCGTCTTGCGCCAGGAGTTCGGCGGCACCGGGGCGGGCTGCTTCGAGTTCCGTGATCATGGCGGCGGCCTGGGTGCGGGCGGCGCCGGCGCGTACGTAGTTGACCACCTCAGGCGTACCTCTCCTTCTTCTCTATTCGTCCAGGAGGAGCTCGAAGTAGCGGTCAGTGCGTGCGTTCCAGTTCGGCTGGGTGCGGTTGTCGTCGCGTGCCGCGAGCGTGTAGACGCCGTAGGCGGCACGCAGACGGGCGGCATGTTCGGTCTCGTCGTACTGGGCGGCGAGTTTCTTGACCTGGCTTCGGCGCAGAGGCCGGTTGAGTTCGTGTACGACGGCGGGCGGCAGAGCTGGGTTGGTGTCGAGGAAGCGGGCGGCGGGCTGGCCGAGGAGTGCGGCGAGCGTATCGGCCTGCTCGGCGTTGAGGGGCTGTTGCCCCCTCCACATGTCCAGGGCCAGGGGCGGTGGCAGTTTCAGTTCGGCCGCGAGCTGCTGGACGGTGATGGCGTGGTCGCGAAGGAGTTCGGAGAGGCCGCCTGACCCTTGCGGGGCCCATTGTGCCGAGGCGAGGACCTCGAGGTGGTCGGTGAGGGCGGCGCGGTATTCGCCGGCTGCTGCGGGCACGAGAGTACTGCTGCCCCATCGGGCGCCGGTGACGGTGTCGGCGAGCATGCGGGAGGTAAGGGGGTCGGGGCGGCTTGTCAGCTCGCTGACCGGCCGGTCCAGTACGCACCACGGAAGAGTGGTTTCCAGGCCCCACCAGAGCGCCAAGGGCTGCTCCAGGGTCGTGGCCGGGGCGGGCAGGAGCAGGGTGTCGGCGTCCGCGTAGCGTTCGAAGGAGGCCGGTACGGCGCGGGCGGTGTCCTGGTCTCCGGCCGTGGTGATCAGCAGCAGCTGGATGGTGTCGTCCCATACCGCGCGCCAGATCTGGCCGGGGCGGGGGTCCTGAGGTGGTGCGGTGGCCGCCTGGTGGACGGCATCGGGCACTTTCAGGCCCGCTGCGGCGGCTACGAGCCTCTGGTAGGCAGTGGTGTGGACAGAGCTCATGCTGTCTCCCCCGTCTCCTCGGCTGTGGTCCATCAGCGCATTCTCTTCTCACTGGGTCCAGACGACGTAACTGGGCTGTTCACGAGGCGGTCTCACTGCAGCGCCGCAGCAGGGCGGCCCATGACCGCATGGGGGTCGATGTCCGCGGACAGAGCATTACGGAAGCATGGTCTTGAGGTTGGACAGGACCGCGGCTGCGTGGCCTTGCCGGATCTCAAGCAGCTGCGCGCGTGTCGGGCGAAGCGTCAGGCAGGTCGTTGGGCGTGAGGCGCTGCCAGATGTCCTCGGCCACCCCCTCAACCCCGGTCGGGTCCGGGGCTGCGGCCGCCGCATGCTGTTCGACCGTTTCGGCGACGGTCCCCTCATCGGCGTACAGGGCGGTGAAACGGGCCGGTTCCAGAAGATCAAACCGGGCTTCGAGGACCTTGGCGAGGTCTTCCTCCCGCACCGCTCCCTGTGCGTACCGGAGCACGGACAGTAGGACGGTCTTCAGGGCGTGGACTGTCTGCCGGGGTGTGGGGCCGGCATGGTTCCAGCGGGTGATGCCGACGCCTTTCACCTGTGCGGCCTGGGCGATGAGATCGTCGAGGTCTCCCTGCCATACGGCACCTTCGACATGGTCGGCCAGTGCCCAGCGCGGCGGGGAACCCTTGAGCTTGCGGTAGGCCGCGTCTTCGCCCATCAGCCGGGCGATACGGCGCCGGAGCTTGCCTCGCGGTGTCTTCTTCGCCTCGTCAATGAGGAAGTTCTTGATCGACGTGAGAAAACAGTCGCTCCAGGGAGGCTTCGTCGGCGGCCTGGGTGAAGCAGGCGGTCACGAACCGTTGTCCCGCTCCTTCCCGGGACAGCATCGCGCTGATCACGTCGTAAGCCGCGTCATCGCTCCATGCCGTGTGGCCCTCGGGGGGCGGAAAGCCGGTGCCACGACGCACCTGGTGAACCAGCCTCCGCAGTAGTTCGAACGTGGCCGGCCCCAACCCGCCGGTCTGCAGCTCCTCGTACGCGCTCTGTGTCACGTGCCCCACCCCGATCCCTGCTCCCCGGCGGACGTCTACGGCCGCAAGGTTTCAAGCCTGCATACACCAGCGTTCATCCCCCTGGCATGCGACACGCGCATACTCCCTCCGTTCGAGCCCTCCTCTGCGAGAGGCGGCACCCACCAGAACGGTGAAGTAAGGGCGCCGTCTCGCTGACCGGCTACCACCACGACGGTGCACACTGCTTCGGCCAGCGGATCTCAACCTCGCGGGAAGTCGCCAGGCATGGCGGCGATCGGCCCGCCAGCATCGTTTCGCTGCTCGCCTCGAAGCCATCGGCTCATGACGGTGACCGATGTTCCGGCTTCCTTCGCCAGTGCAGTGATCGTCGGCCGCCGCTCTGGGGGAACGCTCCAGAAGCGGATGCGCATCTCGCGGATCAGGGCGTCTGGGAACCTGCGCCCCATTGGGTGGCGCTCGCCTCTGGCATTGGTCCCGTGGAAGGCCTTGTCGGCAATGTTCTCGGCCTGCGAACCGGCTCTGAGGTGCCGAGGGTTATTGCAGTTGTTCCTGTAAGTACTCTCAGGGCACGTGTGGCGGATGACCGCGGGCCCAAGCTCCTTGTACGTCACCCCTTGGGAGAGCGCATACGCGATGCGATGTGTCAAGGCTGCCTGGACGCCCTCCCACCTGAGCTGTCCGTATCCGAAGTGGTTGCGCGTCTTCGCCGTCCAGGGCCAGCAAGCGTCGTCTCCGCCCCTGCGATCGATCCGAGCCCAGAACTCCGATACACGGGCCTCGCGGTCCAGTTCGACGAGATCTCCTGTCGAGATGCTCCACCCTCCCTGTGGAGGCGTGACCGGCTCCGCCACCTTCTTCGCTCCTGTGCGGCCTTCTCTGCGGGCGACCCAAGTGTCCCGATTGTTTTCGCTCTTTGTCCCGGGGAGCAGGTGGGCGGGATTACAACAGGGCTTGAAGTCGCACAGGTGTCTGAGCAGCGTGCTGCCCGGCAGGGCTTGCTGTAGCCCGCTGGCAAGGGTGAAGGCCACGACATGTGCGCTCGCCGAGCCGGTCATGGCTTGGCCAGCAGCGGTGTGTCCGTATTTGTTGCCCTTGACGCCCTTGAAGGGCCAGCAAGCGTTCACTCCAGCTGAGTGGTCGACACGGTCCCAGAAACTCGCTTCCCGAAACTTACGGCGCTCAGGCGTCTCGGTGATGCCGTACCGCTCGCCACCATCAGTTACCCGTACTCCGGCTGTGCCGTGGAGGTGCTTATAGGTTCTCCCGTTGACCAACTGATTGATCCGAGACAACGTGCCCCCTAGCGCCGCCGCGGCCTCGGTTTGAGTCATCCGGCCGGACTGCACCACCTCCAACACCCACCGCGCTTCAGCGTCCGTCAGTGATCGTCTGACCATGCCGTAACGCTACGGTGCGGCACCGACAAACGGACCCCCAGGACGGACAGACCGAATGCGGCTCTGTCGATGCCGTAAGCCGGCCCCCGGGGCCCACCAGAGCAGCACCTCCAAGCGGCAGGTTCGACCACCGCACCGATGGCTCGGCAAAACTGCGCAGCATCCGCCCTCTGTGAGCAACGCAGGCTGAGCCGGATCACAGGTCACAGAACGCAGGCCAACGGCACCACGAGCAAATCGATCCAAGGCCAGTTAAGACCAGCAACGGATCACCCCTAACTAGAGGTTGCGCTCACCAAAGTGAGCAATGGCCAGCTCGGACTTACCTAGCCTGCTCACCTTCAGCCGGGCCACCACAGCTCCGCTCATGGACGTGCGTGTAGAGACCGTCAGGGAAGTGAGTGGGGAGCTCGTCGATGCCTTCGGCCGGCTGTTGCCGCAGTTGTCTTCGAGGGCGAAGCCGCTCGGCTTTCAGGCGGTTCAGCGGATGGTGGCGTGTGATGTCAACACGGTTCTCGTCGCCAGGGCGGCCGGGGTGATCGTGGGAACTCTGACGCTGGTGATGTTTCCCGTGCCGTCTGGTTTGCGGGCCCGCGTCGAGGATGTGGTGGTGGACGGTTCGGCGCGAGGTCAGGGAGTGGCTGGTCTTCTCACCGGGGAGGCTCTGCGGATTGCTCGGGAGGCGGGTGCCCGCACGGTGGATCTGACCTCCCGGCCGGATCGTGCGGCGGCGAACCGGCTCTATGAGCGTCTCGGCTTCCGGAGCAGAGAGTCGACCGTCTATCGCGTCCCGCTCGACGAGTAGACACACAACACCCTTGCTTGAGCCGGGCAAAGGCATCGAGCGCGGTTCCCGGGGGTGGACCGCCCGCGCACCAGAGGGTGCCGCAGGTGCGCGCCTTCGCGTGAGTCGACTCACGCGAAGGCGCGCAGCTGCGGTCGTGTTCTACTCGCCGGGGCTGGGGCAGATGAGGTCTCGCAGTTCCTGTTCCCATGTGGCGAGGACGGCTGTTCGTGCTGTGGCACTGGGGTTCTGTGGGAGCGGTTGGGTGGTTTCCAGGAATTCCAGGGCGTCATCGTGGTCCAGGGACAGCAGGGCGGTGCTGCCCGGCGGGCGCAGCCGGATGAAGATGCGCTGTGTGTCGCCGGGTCGTTGTGGTCCGGGCCAGATGATGACGTCGCCGATGCCGACGCTGGTGTGGAGTCCGTCGGTCAGGAGTTCGCGTGCGAAGGTCCACTCCAGTTCCTCTTCGGTTCCTGCGTAGAAGACGGCCGTGACGGCGTAGGGGTCTTTCGTGCGGTAGGCGAGTTGGGTCAGGATGCGGTCGCCGCGGTCGTCTTCTGTGTGGTGCTGTCGCATCCACAGCTGCATGCGCTGTTCCAGCCCGTCGCCGGCGTCGTCTGTTCTCGTGGTCCACAGCTTCGTCGTTCTGCGGTCGTCGGTCAGGAGTTCTGACGGGTCGCTGGAACTGTTCTGCGAGGTGAGTTCCTTGTCCGGGTCTTCGGTGTCGTGCGTCCGGTTGACGGTCTTTCTGCTGTCTCCGTGGCCGGCTGCGGTCGCGGTGGCGGCGGGCAGCAGAAGGAGGCTGCCGGGCTGGGCTGTGTAGGCGTCCAGGTCGGGCGGGGTCGGCGCTTGTTCGGGGATGGTGTGGCGGTGTGCCTGGTCCAGGCTCACCGCCGAGTCGGTGGCGATCAGCAGGTGGGCGGGGGTGAGGGGGCGGTTGGTCACGGCTGTGGTGTCCTGCGGGGTCAGGCCGGGCAGAGCCGTTTCGCCCGTGATCAGGTGCCCTCCTGGCGTTGTTCCGTGCGCCCAGGGATAGCCGGAGAGCGCGCTGAGGAGCAGCGGCCGCCAAGCGCCGGCGGGAACCCTGTCCGGGATGGTGGCGATGCGGCACCTGGTTCGCCCGTCGGCCGGGTGCTGGTGAAGCTGTTCGATGTGTGGTGGTCGGGCAGGCTGGAGCAGGTCGGTCAGGCGCCCCGCGGCCAGGCGGTCGATGCTGTGGGCGGGCGCGGGTGCACCGAAGCGCGTTGGGTCTGCGGTTCCGGGTGCTCTGACCTGCTGGTCAGATCGTTGGGAATTCCCGGCGAGTTCATGGGCGGCATAATCGATCAGAGCACTTTCATATGCCTGCTTCATCAGCGCGTGGATTCGGATTCTTGAAGTAAAGGATCCACGGCTTTCCGGTTCTCCCGCCAACCGGAGTGCCGTGTACATGTTGCACGTGGTGTTCAATTCGATGTCGAAGCTTGTCCGCGCGAGCGATTCGGCCGATGGCCCGGCGGACGTGCTTGTCAGTCGGTAGTCGGGAAAGCCGGTGCCGGGGCGGGCGCCGAGAACGTGCTCCAGCCGCCGCCGGAACAGAGCCATGCGCAGAAAGGCGCTGGCGCTGGAGTACGTGGGGCCGGGGTCGGTCGTGCACGGCAGGAGCGTGGGGGTAAGGGGGTCCTCGGTGTGCATGAGGAGGTAGTGCCTGTTGTTGTCGGGCTCGCGGAGCAGCCATTCGTGGATGCCGGTCGTCCTCGTCGTGGCCGGGGGGCCGGCCGCGAGCAGCGCCCTGAGGTGGAGGGCGGGTGCGTGGTGTTCGGGGGTGCCGAGGACGCTGTTCATGGTCCAGCTGAAGGTGCGCAGCGGCCAGTTGCCGAGCCGGCATGGGTCGAGGGGGTCGTCCTCGGAGGCGTCGCCGGCGTCGGTGGTGGTGGCTTCCTGGGTTGTGCGGGCTGTGGGCTCCTGCTCGGCGTCGGGCCCTTCAGCGGATTCCCGGAGGCGGGTCTGCGCCTCGTCGGGGATGGGGTCGCTGAGAGCGCGCACGTGAGGGGCGCGCAGGCTGGAAGCGGCCATCAGGGCGGTGAACTCGTCGTCGTCGGCGGCGGTCGGCATCGCGTTGTCCTGGTGAAGACTCATCGTGCTCCCCCCTCCTCCAGCTGGACGGTGTGCAGTCCGCTGGCAGAAATTCTGTTCCGGGCGCGGGCCAGGCGCCTCTCGAGCGCCTTGGGCGTCAGGCCCACGCGGTCGGCGGCCTCGGCCTGGGTGTAGCCCAGGGCCATCCAGCCGAGCGCCTCGCGCAGTTGTTCGTCGGGCAGCAGCGTGCGCAGCCGGGTGATGTCGTCGTGGGTGACGGCGGCCTGGGCGGGGTCGGTGGCGCGCTGGTCGGGGATGTCCTGCTGGGCGTAGAGGATGTCGTCGGTGTCGGCTGTGCGGTGGTTGAGTTCAGACTGTCCGACGTGGTGGTTCTTGTGCCAGCGGATATAGACGGGGCGGAAGGCGAGGATGGTCGCGCCGACGAAGTAGGTGGTGAGGCTGGCGCCGCCGTCGGGGGTCCACTTCCCGCGGACCAGGCCGTGTTCGCGGAAGAGGCTGCTGCCCTTGATGACGGTGTCGGTGACGACTTGGGTGCGGTCCTCGTAGGTCCAGGAGTCGGGCATCATCGCCGGTGGTACCGGGCGGCCCATGCGGGCGGTGCGTTCGAAAATGTGGCCGCTGGCGGTCCAGGTGCTCAGCGTGCGCCATCCGTAGTCCATCAGCTCGGCGGTGAAGGTCCGGTAGTGCGGTCCTTCGAAGTTCCGCCGGCGGAGGAACGCGACGAGGCTGGCGTCGGCTTCCCGGAGCCGGGTGTGCGCTGCGGCGTCCGGGTCCGTGCTTGCGGTCAGGGAGCGTTCGAGGCCGCGCAGTTCGGCTGCGGGGTCTGTGTGGGTCTCCGCGTCGAGGTGGTGGACTTGGTCGTGGGGGGTGTGCCCCTTGACGTCTCCATCCTGCACATCCGCTCCCTTGCCCTCGTCCCGGCCGCCGGTCCGTCTTCGTGGTCATAGGTGTGGTCCGGGTGTCTTCCCCCGGGCCGCCGCCCATCCAGGAGTGTGATGTGCGTCACGCGGGGGGACGGGGTGTGGGGGCCGCTAGACCTTCATCGAACGGCGCCGGTACCGCGGGGCCGCCCAGCAGACGGAGGACCTCATGATGTACACACCCCCCGGCCCGGGCCCCGTGGGCGGCACGGGCGGCGACGCCGGGCGCGGCGCCGGGCAGGAGCCTTCTGTCCGCGACGCGGCACCGGGCTGTTCTCCGGGCCAGGTGGCGCAGGCCGCCCCTGGCCGGCAGGATCCGGCGAGCCGCGATCTGCCGCAGGGCCCCCAGGGTGAGGGGCCGCTGCTGGGCCTGCGCAGCGCGATCATCCTGATGCTGGGCATCCTCGTCGCCACGGCTGCCGGTGTCCTGACCTACAGCGCCCAGCAGGACCCGGCCACCGCGGCCCTCGCGGCAGGCGGTGCTTTCGCCGGCGGGGTCCTCTTCTTCCAGAAGATCATCGCCGGATAGCGGCACGGCCCGGGCCCTGAGCGCCCCGTCGAGCAGAGCCGGCACGAGGCTCGTGCCCCGGCGTCTGCAACCCGGTGCCCGGCTCCGCCCCTTCCTCCAGGGGCGGAGCCGGGCACCGGAACGCCCCCTCCCCGCCGGCCGCCCCGCCGCCCCCTCCCCCGATCCCGCTCACAGCGGGGCCGCGGCACCCGCCTCCTGCCCGCGGGCCGCGTTCACCGGCCAGCAGCCTCCGAGACCGGCCTCGGACGGCAATGAGCAGCGGCGTGAGCATGGCAGCGGACGGTGAAGCCGAGCGAAGCGGGGGCGCTCGTCACCCGTGAACCCGACGCCGTGGGCGGCGAACAGTCCCTGGCTCTGCGCCGGCCGGGGCAAGATCCGCCAGGCGTGCCGTGAGGGCCAGGAGGACCAGCTCGCCGCCCTCGGCCTGGTCCTCAACGCCGATAACCTACGTGGGAGCGGCGGGCGTTGGCGCCGGGCCGTGGTGGGTGCTGAGGGCGAAGGGGGCTGGGGTGGAGCCGCTGAGGGCCGGAGATCCGGAGTCGGTGGGTGGGTTCGTACTGCGGGGCCGGCTGGGTGCTGGCGGGATGGGCGAGGTGTTTCTGGGCCGGTCGCCGGGTGGGCGGGCGGTAGCGGTGAAGGTAGTGCATCCGCATCTGGCGCGGCAGGAAGAGTTCCGGCAGCGGTTCGCACGGGAGGTGGCGGCGGCGCGGGCGGTGAGCGGGGCGTTCACGGCTCCGGTCATGGCGGCGGGTCCTGAGGACGATCGGCCGTGGATCGCGACCGTCTACGTTCCGGGTCCTGATCTGGCGACAGCGGTCGGTGTGGCGGGGCCGTTGCCGGAAGGCGCGGTGTGGCGGCTGGCGGCGGGGCTGGTGGAGGCCTTGCAGGCCATTCACGTGGTGGGGGTAGTGCATCGGGATCTGAAGCCGTCGAACGTGCTGGTGGCCGCCGACGGGCCGCGGGTGATCGATTTCGGAATCGCGCGGACGCTGGAGGACACCCCACTGACGATGACCGGCCTGGTGGTGGGGACGGCGGGCTTCATGGCGCCCGAGCAGGCCGAGGGCGGCAAGGTCGGTTCGGCCTGTGACGTGTTCGCGCTGGGGGCGGTGATCGCCTTCGCCGCCACGGGGGCGGGCCCTTTCGGGGAGGGCCCGCAGCTGGCGGTTCTCCGCCGGGTGGTCGGCGGGCGGCCCCGGCTGGACGGGCTCACGGGCCCGTTGCGTGAGCTGGTCGAGGCGTGTCTGGCGAAGGATCCCCGTGACCGGCCTGCGCTCGCGACGTTGCTGGAGCGGATCGGCGCGCATTGGGAGCCGGCGGACGAGTTCCGCGGCGGCTCTCCCTGGCCGGAGGCCGTCACCACTCTCATCCAGCGGCACGCCACGCCCCCGACCGCCCCTTACACCGAAGCCGCCGGGGCCACGGCGCCGCCGGACGGCGGACCGAACGCGGCGCGGCGGGCGCGTCGGGCCGTCGGCATCGACTTCGGGACGACGAACTCGGCGGTCGCCGTCATGGAGGGCGGCGAGGTCTTGTTGATCCCCAACGCCCAGGGCAGGCATACCACTCCCAGCCTGGTGGCCCTCACCGCCGAGGGGGACGCGCTGGTCGGCACGGACGCCGAGCGGCAGGCCCTTGCCAACCCCGGCTTCACCGCGGGCGCCGCCATGCTGTGGCTGGGCACCGACTGGCGTGTCGCGCGGGGCGGGGTACGGCTGACCGCCGAGGACGTCGCCGGGCTGGTCCTCGCCCGCCTGCGCGAGGACGCCGAGGCCTACCTCGGCGAGCCGGTCACCGACGCGGTGCTGGCGGTGCCCGCTGGTTTCCGTCGCGACCAGCGTGCCGCGCTGGTCGCGGCCGGTGAACGGGCCGGGCTCAACGTTCTGCGGCTGGTCAACGTGCCTACGGCCGTGGCGACGTCCTACGGGCCGAACCGGGACGACCTCACTGTCCTGGTCTTCGATCTCGGCGGGGGCACCCTCGACGTCTCCCTCATCGAACTCGGTGACGGCGTCGTGGAGATCAGGGCCACCGCGGGCGACAGCCGCCTCGGCGGCAACGACTGGGACCAGCGGATCGTCGAGCACCTGACCGACCATGTGCGGCGGCGGCACGGCGTGGATCTCACCGGCGATGTCGCCGCGATCCAGCGGCTGCGCGAGGCGGCCGAGACGGCAAGGATCGAACTGTCGGCGGCGCGTACCACGACCGTCCGGCTGCCTTATCTCGCCACCGGTCCGGACAGCCCCGTCCACCTTGAAGAGGAACTGACCCGCGAGGAGTTGGAGAGGCTCACCCAGGACCTGCTGGAACGCTGCCGAACCCCGGTCGAAAACGTCCTCGCCGACGCCGGGTGCACGCTCGCCGATATCGATCAGGTCGTCCTGACGGGCGGTGCCGCCCTGATGCCTGCGGTGGGCGACCTGGTCCGCCGGCTCACGGGCGGCCAGGGGTCCTACCAGCGTCTGAGCCCGGAGGCCGTTGTCCATGGCGCGGTGCTCCAGGCAGGCATCCTGACCGGGGAGGTGAAGGACGTGCTGCTCCTGGACGTCGCCCCCTACTCGATCGGCGTCGAAACGCACGACGGGACCATGAAGAAGCTGCTCCAGCGGAACACGACCATCCCCACGAGGCGCTCCGACGTCTTCACCACGCACACGGACGACCAGCCCATGGTGTTATTCCACATCGTGGAGGGCGAGCGAAAGGACGCCGCGCGGAACTGGCCCCTCGCCGTCCTCGAACTCGCCCTGCCTCCCGCTCCTCGCGGTGTGCCCATGATCGAGGTGACGGTCGACTGCACCGCCAGCGACGATCTTCATATCAAGGTCAGGGATCTGGGCACGGGCAACGAGACGTCCGCCACGGTCGGCCAGGCGACGAAGGAACGAGCGGCGGCGCTCCTGCGCTCCTCCCGCTGGGCCCGCCTGCGTGATCTCGTCCCTGTGACTCACCCGGCCTGTTGAATGCTCGTGTTCCCGCGTCGTACTCCACCTCGACATCGACGCGATCGACGGAACCGGGGGCTGCCGGCTCGTGCCACGGAAGGCACGTCTTCGGCACCGGTTGCCCGGCCGGTGAGGCCTGTCCGGCTGTCCGCCGGCCGCCGGTTCGCTGGGGGCCGCCCAGGAATCGTCCAGAGTTCGTCCAGAGGACGAGCTCCGGCGCAGGGGTTGTCAGGTGCGTCCTTGGCGTTGTGCGGGGACGGTCTGCTGGTGGGCGGTGTGTTCCTGGTCTATGGCGCGTTGGAGGTGCCAGAGGGTGACCGCGGGGAGGTGTCCTCCGAGCCGGGCGGCGGCCCGGAGGTTTTCGACCGCACCGGCCAGGAGAGTCCTGGCGGGGTGCCCGGGGGCGCCGGGCCGGGCGGTGTGACCGGGGTCGCCGGGCGGGGCGGGAACGTCCGCTGCGGCGGTTTCGAGGAGGTCGGCGAGTTCGGTGATGCCGGGGTCCTCGGGTACGTGTCCGCCCCAGCGGGTGGCTGCGTCGGCGAGCTGGGTGAGACGGCGGTCGCGGCCGGCTGCCAGGCGTTTGGAGAGCTCCCGGTTGATCACCCCGGGATTTGTCCCCCAGGTCACGGGCGTGGTGCCACAACCGCCCCTGCTCCGGCGGCTGTTGGGTCCGGTCAGGCCGGGGCGGTGGTCATCGTCCGCGTCCTTGGCGGGGTGCGGGGGCGGTGGTTCGGCGGTGTGCGGGGGCGGCGGGTTCGGTGGGGGCGGGTCCGGCGGGCGCGGGCTGCTTCGGTGTGGCGGTATCCGGGACGGTGGTGGAGCGGGAGCGGGCTGCGGTGGTGGAGACGCGGGGGCCGGTGGGCAGGGGTTGGTCGAGTGGTGTGGTGAGGGCGTGGTGGGCGGCCAGGAGGAGGCGGGTGGTGATGCCGGAGGGCGGGCCGGTGCGCCAGGAGGCGGTGTCGGGTGCGATCCGGGCGAGATGCGCGGCCAGGGGCCCGTTCTGCTGGGTCATGCGGTGGGCGAGGGCGGGCCACTGACGGGAGCTCACCAGGAGCGCGGCGTCCCGCTGGGGCAGGGCTTCGTTGACCTGGCTCACCAGGGTGCGGTGGGCGGCGGGGGTGATGCCGAGCTGTTCCAGGGCGCGGGCGCGGTCGCTGAGGTCGAGGTCGTGGGGGATGTCGAGGCCTTCGGTGAGCGGGCCCCAGAGGTTCCTCGCGTCGGCGCTCACCTCCGGAGCGAGCGGCACGGCCGCGGCCGGGGCCGGGGCCGCGGTGGGAGCGGCCGGGGCCGGGGCGGGCGCAGCGGGCGCGGCCGGGGCTGCGGGCGCGGGCGCGGTGGTGGGGGTGATGGCGGTGGCGATGGTCTGGTCGATGCGGAGGCCTGCTGTGTGGGCGTCGGTGAGGATGCGGGTGACGTCGATGCCCTGGTCGTGGAGGCGGCCCATGGTGGCGGCGATGTCGGGCCAGGTAGGGGAGGCGAGGATCGCGTTCCGGACCAGGCCGTCGGGGAGGGTGGTGCGCAGGAGATCGGCCCACCGGTCGGTGCCCTCGGTCTTCGTGCGGGCGGTGTTGCGGGCGACGGCGCGCTCGACGCCTGCGGCCATGGTGGCGAGGTTCGGGAGGAACTGGGTGAGGTCGACGCCGGCGCGGCTGAGGGAGACGAGTTGGCGGGCGGTCACGGGCCAGTCGGGGGTGTTGGTGAGGTGGTCGAGGAGGGAGCCGGGCAGGTGCTTGCCGAGTTCGTCGGCGGACCACCAGGACTGCGCCATCTGTCCGATGTCGTCGGGCAGGTCGTGTTCCTGGCCGTGGTGGTGTTTCTGGGAGGCGCGGCGGACCGCGTCCGCGATCGTGAGGATCAGCCGGACGGACATCGCGGCGGCCTGCGCGGCTTCGGAGAGGGCTTCGGAGTACGGCTCGCCCGACAGTTGGGCGGGCGCGGGAGTGGTCACTGGGGAGGCTCCTTCGTCGTGGTCAGCGCGAGCGCCCCGGACCCGGCCCCGTGGCGGGACCTGGGGCGGGCCCCGGAGCGGGGGCGGGCCGGGGTGCTGGGTGCGGTCCGGTGGGGGGTCGGGTCGGTACTGCGGTAACGGGCGGGGGTGTGGCGGGGCCACGGGCCGGGGCGGGTGTCACCCGTACGGTGCGCGGCGGTGTTGTGGTGCGGGCGGGGGCGCCGGTCAGGTCGGCGGCTTCGCGCAGGAGGGCGGCGGCCTGGGCGGCGGCTGTTGCCTGAGTGCTGTTCTCGTTGAGCGGCCGGCCGCTCAACGGGGCGGGGGCGCCGGTCAGGTCGGCGGCTTCGCGCAGGAGGGCGGCGGCCTGGGCCCGTTGAGCGGCCGGCCGCCCGTCGACCGTGCTGGAAGGTGTCCGGTCTTCGTGAAGGTGGCGAGCGTCCCGCTGATCATGGCGAATCGGCTGGGCCGGTGGGCGTTACGACTGGGCGTGCGGGTCGTTGGGACTGTTATGGCTATGCGTGAAGGTTCTCGGCTCTGCGTGATGTGCGGGACCGGTCTGCTCGGCGGGACGGCATATCTGGTCGACGGCGCCCGGCGGCAGGGTCGTCGGACGCCTACTCGCTTCCTGATCTGCGGGTCCTGCTACGACCGAGGGTGTCCGGATCCGGAAACGGGTCTGACCCGGGCGGTCTCCACCCGGCAGACACAGAGCATCGAGTGGCGGGAGCTGGCCGGCCGAGGCCCGGCGCTCCCGCCGCAGGCCTGTGTCGCCGGGTGCGGCCTGGTCGTGGTGCGCGGGGCGGAGAAGACGATGCGGGGGGTGACATGCTCACGGGCGTGCCGGACATCCATCACACGCAAACGTCACGGAGGCATCGGATCGAGCCGCCCCTGCGGCGCCTGCGGCACGCCCGTTACGGCTGGGCGTGCGGATTCTGAGTACTGCAACGCGGCCTGCCGGCAGAAGGCATACCGCAGCCGGCGCGCCCGCCGACTGCTGTCGAACCCCGTCCCGGATCAGAACCTTCACGCGTAGCCATAACAGTCTCAACGTCCCGCACGCCCAGTCGTAACGCCCACCGGCCCAGCCGGTTCGCCATGATCAGCGGGACGCTCGCCATCTTCACGAAGACCGGACAGAAGGGTCGCTGGGCCGGAGCGGGAACAGCGCTGCGGCAGGCAGGCGTAGCTCGCGGGCATCCGGAGCTCTGTTGTACCCCGGCCCGGGGGTTTCTGGCTGACGTCGTGTCACGGGCCGGTACCGGGCCGAGCGGAGCAGGGGCGCGTCGCCGGGGCCGGGGCGATGATGTGGTTCTGGTTTCGAGGGGTGCGGGGGGCGTGGGGTGGCGGGTAGCAGGCGTGCGGCCAGGGTGGGTTCGGCGGTTTCGGGGGGTTCGGCGGGGATCGCGTTCCTGGTGGGGATCGTGACGAACTACGTCACCGCGGAGCTGCCGGGGTGGGCGGAGAACACCGTTGTGGTGTGGTCGGTGTTCGGTGCGCTGGTGGTGGTGTCGCTCGGGTTGTTCTTCTGGGAGCGGCGTCTGGCTGCTGTGGCGCCGGACGGTGGTGGGCGGGCGGTGCCGCTCGGGCGGATCGCGGCAGGGGGGCACTCGATGGACCCGCCGGCGGTCTCGGCGCGGGTGCGGGGGCGTGAGGCTGAGCTGGAGCGGCTGGGGGGCTTGGTGCGGGGGGATGGTGGGGGGATGGTGGTGGTGTGCGGGGTGGGGGGGCTGGGGAAGACCACGCTCGCTGCGGAGGCCGCGGCCCGGGCCCGGGCGGAGGGGCGGGTGGTGGTGTGGGTCCGGTGGCGTGATGATCCCGCCCAGCTGGGGCAGGATTTTGCCCGGGCCGCTCATGTTCTCGGTCTTGCCGAGGCGCGGCTGGAGGAGGCCCGGACGGGCAGGGTGTCGCTCGTCGACGCGGTCTGGGAGCATCTGGCCGCGGTCGAGGGGTGGGTGATCGTCGTCGACAACGTCGACACGCCCGGCCGGGTCGGGCCGGGGTCGGAGCCGCCGGCCGCGTACCGGGGGTGGTTGCGTCCGTATGGGGCGGGGTGCTGCTGGTCACGAGCCGGGACACGAGCGCGCAGACCTGGGGGCCGGATGCCGGCCTGCTGCACCTTCAGCCCCTCGCCGGCGACGCGGGCGGAGCTGTTCTTCTGGATGCCGCACCCCGTGCCGGGACCGAGGCCGAGGCAGAAGCGCTGACCGTCCGGCTGGGCGGGCTCCCGCTCGGGCTGAACGCCGCGGGCACCTACCTGTCGGTTCCCACCAGCCGGCACCGGACCTTCACCGCCTATCGGCGTGGGAGCGAATGTTGCCGCGGGTGGATGGGCGTGGTCGTCCGTGGCGTGGTCGTCCGTGGCTTGATCACCGACAGGTGGTCAACGGGGTGCTCTGGCGGCTGCGGACCGGGGCGCCTGCTGCGGCATCGCGGCATCGCCGTCACGATCCCCGAGCACCGCGACCAACCGCCGGCCGCCGAGGGCACCTCGGCGGCCGGCCCCGCGCCTTCGACGAGGAGGCCTACCGCGAACGCAACGTGGTCGAACGATGCTTCGCACGCCTCAAGCAGTTTCGCGCGATCGCGACCAGATTTCGACAAGCTCGCCGACCGCTACCGGGCTGGAATTGTACTGGTAGCTCTGGTCCCGTGGCTCCGCGAACCCGTCGGGTGATCATTTGTCAGACGGGCTCCAGCCCCGCCGGGCTAGGGCCGTGCGCAGCAGTCGGACGTACGGGCTCCAGCGGGCGGGCCGGGCGGTCGGCTCGGCGCGGTCCAGGGCGTCCTCCACCAAGGCATCGTGGAGCGGGCGGTAGAGGAGGGGCCAGGCCAGGCGGGCCGCTCCCGTGGTCCGCATCGACAGCGTGTGCCGCAGAAGGGTGCGGTGCGCGTCGACCGGGACCACGGCGAACTCGTGGAAGCCGTGGAATCCGGGCGGCCCGGTGAAGTCGAACCGCACCCGCGCACCGGGCTCGTAGGCGTTGACGGCATATCGGATCGGACCGTGCCCACCGGCCGATCCGGGCGACAGCCCGCGGTCGAGCCGCATGGCGGGCCAGTGGGCCGAGGGCCAGAGCCGGTCCTCGGGCCCGGCGGAGAGGGTGTCGAGCAGCTCACCCACCGCGTCGGCGCCCGCCGCGACCAGACGTTCGTGCACATTCAGGACGGCCATGTGTCTCCCCAGGACAGAGGTCGGAAGCATATTAGAGAGTTCTCTCCAATATGGAATGAGAGGGTACTCTCCGATTCATGGCCCGGCCACCCCGTTTCGACAGCGACCAACTCCTCGACGCCGCAGTCCACCTCGCCGCCGGCGGCGGGCCCGCCGCCGTGACCATGTCCGCCGTCGCCCAGGCGGTCGGCGCGCCCAGCGGCTCCGTCTACCACCGATTCTCGGGACGGCCGGCGCTGATGGCCGAGGTCTGGCTGCGGACCGTCGAGCGGTTCCAGGAGGAGTACGCGCAGTCCCTCGACCAGGAGCCCGACCCGCACCGGGCCGCCCGCGCGGCCGCCCGCCACGTCGTCGCCTGGAGCCGGGCCCACCCGCGGCAGGCCGCGCTCCTGCTGCACGGCCCCGAGGAGTTCGGGCAGGCCGACTGGCCCCCCGAGCACCGGGAGCGGGCGGACGGCGGCAACCGCCGCACGCTCGCCCGGCTGGCCGCGCTCGGCACGGCCCTCGGCGCGACCGGCCCCGAGGACCGAGAGCGGATCGCCCTCGCCGTGGTCGAGGTACCGCTGAGCGTGGTCCGCCGCCACCTCCGCGCCGGCGAGGCCCTCCCGCCCTACGCCGAGGACCTCGCCGAGGACAGCGCCACCGCGCTGCTCGACCGCTTCGGCTGACGCCTGACCCGAAGGACACGCCCTAGCTGTATTGATCACGAGCGTTGTTAACGCCGATCGGGCTTGATCATGGCAAAGGCCTCCGCGTGTGGTGGAGGTGTCGAATTCTTCACCGCACGGAGGCCTTCATGTCGCACCGTGCTGCCCGGCTGACCGTTCACGGCAGGCGGATTCTGGTCGAGCGAGTCCTGGCGGGCCGTCCCGTCGCCGCGGAGATGGGCGTATCCCGACCCACGGCCCACAAATGGGCCCGCCGCTGGAGGGCCGAGGGCGATACGGGCCTCGCCGTCCGCTCCAGCCGACCTCGTACGACCCCGCGCCGCGCCTCCGCCTCCCTCGAAGCACGCCTCGATCCCGTCAGCGATCCGGTACCGCTCCCTCGGGCTCCACGCGGCCCACGGCCCGGTCGATCAACTCCGGCGACGCTTCCGGCACCACGCTGGCGGTGCGGCCGGTAACCGGATCGACGAGCGGGAACGGCACCCCGGACGCGTCGAACCCGCCGCCTGCGTAATGCCGCACGGGTGAACTCACCCTGCAAACCTCCGTTGCTGGGCCGGGACCTGTCCGAATTCTTTCCGGGCGTGCTGGTACAGCGTGCCCACCCAGCCATGCCGATCTCATGCCGATCAGCATGAGAGCCATAACGATCCTGGTATGCAGCGATGCAGCCCGCCCCGGGCTCCCGTCTCGCAGGAAGGAGCCCCCGCGCCCCTGCCCTCGAAGCCCTCCTGCGCCACCTCGACGAGGAGGCGGCGGTGCTGCGCGAGAGCTTGGATGCCGACGCCCATGGGTGACGCAGCGGGGTTCGGAGCAGGCTACGGGCCCGCCGTCCTCGGGCGCGCCGCGGAACCATTGTGGGTTTTCTGCGTTCTGTGGTGGTGCCGACCTTGAGGCCTGCACCACCACAGAACACTGGCTCGGGCTGGAGCCGAACGCCGTCACAGGGCAGGCGCAGGAAGAAGTCCCCCGTCGTCCCGTCAGCGAGACGGCACGGACCGGACACTCGGTTCTACTGGGCATCCGGTGGCCGTGCTTCCCCTCCCCGTCGCCCGTTCGGCCGGCTGACCGAACACTGTGACTGGTTCGGCGGTAACTCTTCCAGGCGGCGGGTGACAGATCAACGGAGAAGATGGTGTGCGCACTTCCGGTGCGGTTATCGTTCGGGGTTAGAGTTTCTTCAGCCCCGTTGTGACGGAAAGTGATGACCGCCCCGGCAGCCGGAAGCCGCCGGGGGTCCGGGGTGCAGACCGCTGCCGCAGCGCAGCCGAAACAGGAGGCGACAGTGCGGCGACTGGTCCAGCAGCGGTCCATGCACAAGCGGCAGGAGCTGGTGGCGGCCGCCGCACGGGTCTTCGCCGAGAAGGGCTACTACCGGACCACGGTCGAGGACATCACGACGCTGGCCGGGGTCGGCCGCGGCGCGTTCTACCACTACTTCAACAAGGGCAAATCCGACGTCGCCACGGCAGTGGTGACGGAAGGCTTCACGATGGACGCGGCGGTACCGATGCTGCCGCGCATCCAGAGCGTGGTGGACGCCTCCATCGCCCTCGCGACGCTCACCCCCGTGGTTCCGGTCGTCAAGGCCGCCGCACGGCTCGCCACCGAGCAGGACCATCCCGACTTCTACGGCCACCTGATCCGGCTGTACATCCCCCAGGTCACTCAACTGATCGAGCAGGCAGCGGAGTTGGGGGAGCTTCAGCAGGGCGTGGATCCGGCCCTCACAGCGGAGGCGTGGGTCATGCTCTACTCGGGAACCGATCAGCACGCCCGCCTGGACTATCGTCGGCTGCCGCAGAAGATCGCGCAGGCGAACACGGTCATCGTGCGCGGCATCGTCACCGCCGAAACAGCCCTGAAGCTGGACATGTCGGTGCAGCGCGGCGACCTCCTGGTGCGGCAGTCCCGCTGGGCCGAGGAGTACATCCAGGGCCTCGACGCCGCGGCTTCTGCCGGCAGCCCGGCCTGACCGCGAGGACAGCGCCTGCACGAGAGGGCCCTCACAGCCCGTACCCGCCGCCGCGCCCGGACTCGGGTTCGGACTCGGCCGAGTCGGCCAGGAACGGACGTACAACCGTACGGAGACGCGGAGCCCAAGGCTCGCGGGTTCCGCGCTTCCCTGCTCCCGGTCGGGCCCGTCACGGCGCCGCACCGACGCCGGCACCCGCCTTCCGGCACCAGTCACGGCCCCGACCCCCACACCGTCACGCAAAGTCACGATTCGGCCGGGTCCGTGCCCCTCGCGAGATCGACGCTGAACGCTCGTCGGGAAGGACGGGCGCAGGAGCGGGGGTCGCTCTGCGTGAAGCACAGGGCACTGCCGGGTTCCAAACCAAACCATGCACATGGTTTGATCTCTATCGTTCGGAGCGGGCGGCGAGAGAGCAACGGCCCGTGGGCGTGCGCACATTCCGTGCGCAGCCGCCGGGCCGAGTGGAGGGGGAGAGCGGTGCCGGGAGCGGGGCGCGAGTACCAGCGGCTGATGGAGCGCTACCGGCGTCGGCGGACCCGGAAGGAGATCGGGCTCGGCCCCCTTCCCTCCGGTCGGGGCCGCCGCGGGTCCGACCGCATCCGGCAGGTCGACGTCGACACCGCCCTCCAGGGGGGCGCGGGCACCTATCAGAAGATCTGCACGGGCCGGCTGCGGCCCTCACCGGACCTCTACATGCGTCTGGCGCAGCTGCTGGGATTCAGCCGGGAGGACACGGTCCTCGGCCACCTGGAGCTTTTCCGGACCGAGCCGGTTCTGCCCCCTGTGCCGCCCTCGCCGTTGTTGGGGCGTCTGATCGGCGGCCAGGGCGAGATCGCGTGCGCGATCACGCCCGACGGGCGCCGGGTGGCCGCCAACTCCGCCTTCGCGGCCCTGTTCCCCGGAGGCGGGCCGCCGGCCAACCTGTGGCGCTGGGCGCTGTTCAGCCCTGATGCGGAAAGGGTTCTGCTGGACTGGGAACAGGCATGGGCCCCGCGCCTGCTGACCGAGATCAAGGTGATGTGCCGGCGCGCGCAGCGGGACGGCGCGGCCCTGCGTCTCCTGTCGGAGGTCGAGGGGGACGCACGGCTGCGGGCGGTCGAGGAGACCGGCAGCGGGCTCGGCGGCGCTCCCCTGCCGCTGCGCCACCCGGCACTCGGCGACGGAACCGTGCACCTGCTCACCGCGCGAACGGCCGGCGCGAGCATCCTGACCTTCATTTTCGAACCTGGCGACCAGGAGCTGTGATGCACATCCTCGTGCCGGAGGACCCGGTGTTCATGACGCGGTTCCTGGATGTGGAGGAACCCCTCCTCCACTCCCTGTACTACCTCCACCGCGGTCACATGCCGCGGGACCAGGCGAAGACGGTCGCCCGGGCCTACGAGGCCTGGGGCGACATCCAGGCGGCGATGCCCAAGTTCCTGAGCTGGCACACGCCGACCGCGTTCGAGCTCGCCGTGCCACGCCGGGAGTCGGAGGGCCACCGCCTCCACAGCCCCGACGGCAGACAGCTGATCAGCCTGTACGCGGTGGACGTGGGCGTGGAGAGCATCAGCGGCCTGGCGGCGTGCCTCACGCTGCTCGAAGAGGCCGAGAAGGACCTGGGCGGAGCGCTGGCCGGCGCACTCGAGGAGATCAGGGAGCCGCGGGAGCGGGATCTGGTCGACAACTTCCGCCGGGTCCTGCAGGCGTTACGGATACCGGCGCCCCCCGCCCTGCTCGCGTCGCTGCGGGACGCGGCCCCGGCCGGACCGGTGCAGGAGGTCACCCTGGACTGCGGGCAGCACGCCGAGTACACGGCCTTCGGCGATCGGTTCTGCCGGGCCGTGAGCTCGGGCGACCTGTTCATGTACACGATGCACCGGTCCCTGTACCCCTGACCGTCACTCCGGCCGCCGCCCCCGCCCGGCGGCCGGAGGTCTGTCTCCCCCGTGGCTCCGGTCAGGCGCTCAGCATCGGGTGCGTTTCCAGCAGGGCCTCGGGTACGGCGAAGGCGCTGGTGAGCGTCAGCGCGTGCGGCTCCAGGAAGCCGAGGACGGCCTCGACCGCGTCGGGCAGCTGCTCGACCTGATCCGCCGTCATCCGCCCCCGGGCCAGCAGGTCCCCGCTGTGCGCGGCGATCCGGCGCAGCGCGAACAGCGCGTGCAGCCCGCGCAGCAGGTCCTCCGGCAGCCCGGAGGGGACCTGGCCGGCGGCGGTCAGGAGGCACTCGGCGGCCAGCCGGTGGACGTGGGCGTCGGCCAGCGCCACGGCGGGCGTCACGGTCGCGTTCCAGCGGGCCAGCGGGGAGCCGGCGCGCTGCCGCAGCCGGGCTTTCGCACGCGTGTGGGAGATCCGCTCGATATCGGCCAGGAGGTCCTGGAGGTGCTGGGGGTCGGTCAGCTCCCGGTCCGCTGGCGCGATCTCGCTCTCCGGTTTGAGGTCGACGCCGCCGAGCAGCATCTCTCCCCCGGCCTTCTGCATGATGACCTGATTGTCGCCCTCGGCCGTGATCGTGCCCTCGATGGAGGCGAGCTGGAGCGCGATGCCGTTCGACTGGATCAGGCCCTGGGCGCCGCACCGTTCGCGGCACTCGGTCATGACCGCACGCGCCCGCCACGTGATCCAGGCCTTGCTGATCGCCGTCAGCCGCTCGTACGCCTCGCGTTCCTCGCCGGCCGCCCGGTCCCACTGCCGCACCACCGACCGCTGGAGCAGTGTGGCGGCGTAGGTCGTCGCCGCCGCGTCGAGCAAGGGGGTGTGGTGCCCGCGGTGGGCGATCAGCGGCACGCGCTGCCCGTTCGTCATGCCCGAGGTGACCCGGGTGTGGGCGTAGCGCATGGCGATGTCGAGCGCGTGCCGCATGACGCCGAGACTGTGGGCGGTCATGCAGAGCTTGCCCATCGTGACCCGGCCGATGGACTGGAGGAAACGCCGACGTGGGCTGCCGAGCGTGCTGGTGAACTCGCCGTCGGGGGTGAGGCGGCCGTGGTCGCCCTGGAGGAGAGCGCTGTACGGGAGACGAACCCGGTGGAACGTCGTCGCGCAGTGGTCGACGGGGCTGCTGGCGGTCTGGGGCAGCGCCCGCACCTCCACACCCGGCAGCGGGCTGCCGTCGCTGTCGCTGAGAGGCGTCAGGAACAGGAAGACGCCGTGGTCGGTGCCGTCGACGATCAGACGGGCGGCGACGACAGCCCCTTTCGCCCCTCCCGCCGGGCTGGTGTTGGGCATGAACTTCGCCGCGGCGGGCGTCGGGGTGTGCAGTACGAACCCGCGCGCCGCCCGGTCGTAGGTCGCCGTGGTCTCCATATGCGCGGCATCGTTGCCATGAGCGATCTCGGTGCAGAGGAAAGTCCCGATGCGGTCCGCGCGGACGTACTCGCCCAGATCGCGCCCTGCGGCCTCGTGGTCCGCCAGACTGCCGAAGAAGAGGTTGTAGTGGATCGCGACGATGGTCGCCATACCCGGGTCCACCGCACCGCCCCACTCGTGGATGGCGGTGAGCTCGGCCGGATCGTTGGCCAGGACCTGCGGAGCCTGTACGGCTTCGTTGACCAGGCGGAGCCGGTCGTAACTCAGGTCTATGCGTTCTCGGTGCGTCAGCCCCTCCTCGAAGCGGAACGGGGTGGAACTGAACAGGCGCCTCCACCGCGCGTGGGTCGTGCCCAGCTGACCCGCGAAGAGGACGTCAGCGAGGGCGATGGAGGCATCTGCGGTATCCGGAATCTGAGAGTCAGTCACACCCGAGAAAACTAGCCTGAACGATCACGTCTGACGGGGTGATGATCAACACGATTGAACTGGGCGAAAACACGGTAGGTACCCGCTCCGTCACTCCTTCTCACCCCGCTCACCGGCCATGAGCGGACCGAGTCGGCGCACCGTACGGCCGGAACCGCTCCCCCCGACCACTCCCTCACCGGCCCCCGCTCCCCGTAATCGGGAACGAGGACGGAGCGCCCCCGCACCGAGGCAGGAAGCGGCACCGCCCAGGGAACACCGCGCCCCGTGACCAGCATGACGGCCTGGACGACCGGAGCGAGGGCACAGCACAGGGCACGTCTGCCAGCGCGCCGCTGCTCCGGCTCCCCTCCCCCGCGCCCCGCAGGCGGTCGCCCTGTCGCTCCCTCCGCACCCGCGTCCTGCGCCCCGACAGCGACAGCCGGCCCACCGGGTACACCGCCCGGCGCACGGGGTGCGCGAGCCTGGCCGCGCGCGGGTCCCCGCGAGACCGCCGAGCCGGGCGACGTGACCTCACGCCCCGGCCGCGTTCAACGGCGTAGCAGGAGGGACGTCACGCGAAGGCGGCCGCTGTGGATCCAGACGTCGGAGTATTCGACGGGCCGGTCGTCGGCGAGGTAGGTGACCTGCTGGAGATACTGGACCGGGGCCCCCTCGGCGAGGTCGAGGGAAGCGGCGACCTCGGCACCGGCCGCCTCCGCACCGAAGGTACGGCGGGCCGTGGCGATCTTCAGCCCGTAGGTGCCCTCCAGGACGCCGAAGAGGCTGGCCGAGGTGAAGTCGACCTCCTCGATGCCGGGCGCGAGGTCGGCGCGCACGAAGTTGAACAGCAGGGCGACCGGCCCCTGCTCGGTGCGCCGCACCCGCACCAGGCGCAGGACACGGGTGTTCGGGGCCACGTCCAGCAGGGCTGCGACCGGCTTGGGCGGCGCGATGAGTGTGCACTCGTGCACGGTCGTCGTGGTGACCACACCCTGGTCGGCGAAGTCCTCGGACAGAGTGCTCAGCTTCTGCGCGATGGCGGGTTCGATCGTCGTCGAGGTCACGAACGTGCCACGGCCCCGGACCTGGCGCAGCAGACCCTCCTCGATCAGCGTGGTCAGCGCCCTGCGCAGCGTGCCACGGCTGACACCGAACTCCTGGGCCAGTTCCGGCTCGCTCTTGAGACGGTAGTGCGGCGGCCACTCGCCACTGGCGATCCGCAGCCGGATGTGCTCCGAGATCTGGACGTGGATCGCCGTGGGGACATCCCGTTTGATGTCGGGGAGCCCGCCTTTGTCGGCCGTCACAGTGGTCGCATCTCCTTTTCCGCTCTCGCCGGAGGACGGATGTCGCTCCGGCGTGGAAGCCGTACCCCGGCCGCGGCGGGCGGCCGGGGTACGGCGGTGGTGTCCGGTCGGTCAGTAGCTGGCGGTGGACGCATCACCAGTGTCGGTGATGATCGCCAGCCCGGCGCTGGTTCCGAGGAGGGACGCGCCTGCCCGCAGCAGTTCCAGACCCTGGCCGTAGCTCTTGATCGAGCCCGATGCCTTGACCCGGACCCCTTCGCGCGCCCGCTCGACAAGGTAACGAACGCTCGTGGGATTCGCCGTCTCGATCTGGCCGCTGCTGGCGTTCTTCAGGAAGGACGCGCCCGCCTCCATGGCGAGTTCGACCGCGGCCTCCTTCTCTGCGTCGGTCAGCAGGGGCAGTTCCAGCATGACCTTGACGGGCAGGCCCGAGGCGCGCACGACGCCCGCGATGTCCTCGCGGAAGTCATCGTAGCGGCCGCTCTTGAGCCAGCCGACCTGCACTCCCATGTCCAGCTGGTCGGCTCCGAGGCGGGCGATCTCGGCGGCTTCGGCGGCCTTTCCGGCACTGGTCATGACGCCGACGCTCGGGAAGTCCAGGGCGGAGGCCACCTCGACGCCGGTGCCCTTCAGCTCGGCGACGACGAGCGGCAGCCAGGAGGCGGGGACCATCGCCGCGTTGAAGCCGTGGGTGACGGCCTCCTGGGCGTGGGCGATCATCTCGTCGCGGGTCGCGTCCGGATCGATCTTGGTGTGCTGGATGAAGGGGGCCAACTCTGCCGGGGTGAGGTTGAGCTCGCCGGGCTTGACGGTGGTTTCGGACACGGGGTGATCTCCCTTGGATGGGTGGCGGCAGGGGTCCAGTGGGTCGGCCACCGGGTCTTCTGCTGTTCCTGCCGCCGTGAGTTGACGGTGCGTCGGCGGCCGTTGCGGGCCGACGCGGTTCAGACCTTGGAGGCGTACTGCTCCGGGACGACGACGCCTTCGCCGCCGAACCAGCGGGGCGCGTCGACGCCGCAGTAGAGGCCGATGTTGCCCCAGGGCTCGAAAGCTCCGGTGCGCACCACGGCCTTGGCCTCGCGGGCGAGCTCGCCGAGGACCTCGGCGTGCGGGCGGGTGGTGAACTCGGCCCCGGAGAAGCGCTCGTGCAGCCAGGAGTCGAGGCGGGGATTGTGGCTCGGGACGTCCTCGGCGCGGACCACGCCTTCGACGACCAGTTCGTCGGCGATGAGGCCGAGAACGGTACGGAGGTCGGGGAGGTTCTCGGCGAGGGCCAGGTCGATGCGGTGTGCGTCGCGCGGCACGGGGAAGCCCGCGTCGACGACGAGCAGCAGGTCGGTGTGGCCGAGCGTGGCGAGGGCTTCGCCCAGTTCGGCGTTGAGGATGCCGGAGCGCTTCATGGTGTTTCCTTTCGGGTGGGTGTCAAGACCGGCGGGTCGGGGACGGGCGGGTCAGGCTGCGGCCGGCACGGCTCCGGTGGCGAGAGTCATCACGGATTCCTCGGTGGCGTCGGCGGAGTCGACGACGGCCACGAGGCGGCCCTCGCTCATGACCGCGATGCGGTCGGTCAGGGTGAGCAGTTCGGGCAGGTCGGAGGAGGAGCAGAGGATCGCCAGGCCCTTGTCGGCGAGAGCGGTGAGCTGGGCGTAGATCTCTGCCTTGGCGCCGATGTCCACACCTCGGGTGGGTTCGTCGAGAATGAGCACGCCCGGGTCGATGGCGAGCCAGCGGCCGAGGACGGCCTTCTGCTGGTTTCCACCGGACAGGCTGGTGATCGGCTGGGTCATGGTGGCCGTCTTGACCCCCAGGAGCCGGGCCTGCTCGGTGGCTGCCGCGTCGAAGGCGCGGCGGCGGATCAGGCCGAGCCGGCTGAACGCCTTGGCGGTGAGGGCACCGACGTTCTCGCCGACGCTCATCGTGGTCAGCAGGCCCTGGGCGCGGCGCTCGCCGGGTACGAACGCCAGACGGCGCTCGACGCTGGCGATCGGGTTGCGCCGTTCGTAGGGTTCGCCGAGCAGTTCGACGGTGCCGCCGGTGCCGGAGTCCCCGCCGAAGAGGTTGTGGAGCAGTTCGACGCGTCCGGAGTCAGGCAGTCCGGCGATGCCGAGGATCTCCCCGGGGCGCAGGTCGAAGGAGACATCCCGGTGGCGTCTGCCGCTCAGCCCGCGGATCTTGAGGGCGGGTTCGGCCGTGGGCACGGCGGCGGCGTCGGCCCGGCGGGTGAGCCGGCCCAGTTCGCGGCCGACCATGGCGGCGACGGCCTGGTCGGGGGTGGTGTCCTCGCTGCGCCATGAGGCGACGTGGCCGCCGTCGCGCAGCACCTGGATGTGGTCGGCGAGGCGGAAGACCTCCGGCATCCGGTGGGAGACGTAGAGCATGGTCGTCCCGGTGGCCTTGAGCCGGCCCATGAGGGTGAACAGGCGGTCGGCCTCGGCGGGTGTCAGCATCGCCGTGGGTTCGTCCAGGATCAGGACTCGGCAGCCTCGGGCGATGGATCGGGCGACCACGATGAGCTGCTGGGTGGCCAGGTCCAGGGTGCGGACGGAGGCGTTCGGGTCCAGGTGGAGGTCGAGTTCGGCGAGGAGTTCGGTGGTGCGCTCCAGCATGCGGCGCCGGGAGGGGAACCAGCGGTTGCCCGGTTCGACTCCGCTGAGCACGTTCTCGGCGACGGTGCGGTCGAGCAGCAGCGACAGTTCCTGGGGGACGATCGCCACGCCGTGCCGGCTGAGCATGGCGGCCGGTTCGAAGGAGGTGACCTCTTCGCCGAAGACGGTGACACCGCCTTCGCTGGGCGGCTGGAGACCGGCCAGGATCTTGAGCAGCGTCGACTTGCCGGCGCCGTTCTCCCCGAGGAGTGCCGTGATTTCACCGGCGGGGACGTCGAAGGAGACGTCGCGCAGGGCGCGGACCGGCCCGAAGTTGCGGGTGAGGCCGCGGATCCGGACGGCCGGCTCGCCGGTGCCCGGGTCCGCGGAGCGGTCCGGGCCTCCGGGGGCGGCGGCGTGGGGTGCGGGGGTCATCAGTCCTCCACGGCCGTGTCGGCGAGGTTGTCGCGGGTGACGAACTGGGCGCCGGTGTCCACGCCCTTGATCTCGGTGCCGCCGGAGAGGTAGTCGTGCAGCACCTTGACGGCCTGGTAGCCCTGCTCGCTCGGGTTCTGGCTGATGCTGAAGTCCAGGACGCCGCGTTCGATGTACTCGGCGGTCTGGGTGAGCAGGTCGAAGCCGCCCATGGTGATGTCGTCGGCCTTGCCGGACTGGGCCACCCACTTGGCGGCGGCCGTGGTGGAGCAGCAGTCGAGGCCGGCGACGGCGACCACGTTCGACTGACCGGACATGGTGGACTCGACGGTGTTGTAGGCGCTGCTCGGCTCGTTGCCGACGTTGACGGGGCCGACGACCTTCAGTCCGCTGCCGTCCAGGCCTTCCTTGAAGCCGCTGAAGCGGTCGTGCGACCAGCCGGCGCCCGTGTCGACGGAGAAGACGACAACGGACTTGCCGTTGAGGTCGCCCTTGAGGTCCTTGCGGAGTTGTTCGGCCTGTGCCTTGCCGGAGCCCTTGAGGTCCTGGCCGACGAATCCCATCTGGTCGGAGTCGGGGTTGTCGGTGTTGAAGGAGATGATCGGGATGCCCGCCTTGTACGCCTGGCTGATGACGGGCTTGAGGGCGTCGCTGGAGGCGGAGGAGACGGCGAGGCCGTCGACGGCCTTCTGCTGGATGAGCGTCTGGATCTCCGAGACCTGCTTGGCGGCGTCACCGCCGGTGGGGCCGATGAGAGCGACGTCGGCACCCGTTTCCTTGCCGGCCTTCTTCATGCCTGCGCTGATCGGTGTGGCGAAGGCGAGCGACGGGTCGTGGTAGCTGAGCTTGATGCGCATCGGCTTGTCGTCGTCGATCCGCTGCTGGATGTACGGGGCGAGTTTGAAGGATCCGTCGCCGGAGCTGCCGGAGCTGCCGTCGGCGGAGGTGATCGCACCGCAGGCGGTGAGGGAGAGGGCTGCTGCTGCGGCTGTGGCCGCGATGAGGCTTCTGAGGAGAGTGCGCGGGGCCATGGGGGCTCCTTCGACGAGTCCGTGGTTCAGGCGGCGGGGGATGAAGGGCCGGTGGGGCGGCGGGGGCGGGGCGGCCCGGACAGCCGGCGGTGCCGGTGCGGGGGCTTCCGCCGGGGTTACGGGGCAGGGCCGGAGGTGCGGCACGCGCGGGGCCGGCAGGCGCCGGGGGCGATACGGGTCAGGCCCGGGTCTTGCGCTTGCGCTGCCAGGTGTCGGCCGCGACGGCGGCCACGATGACGAGACCGGTGACGACGGTCTGCCAGAAGGACGAGATGCCCTTGATGTTGAGGATGTTCTGGAGGAGGCCGATGAAGGCGACGCCGATGACGGTGCCCCACATCGTTCCGGATCCGCCGAAGAGGGCTGCGCCGCCGATGATGACGGCCGAGATGACGGTGAGCTCCAAGCCCTGTCCGGTCACGCCCTGCACGTAGGAGAGGAAGGACAGGCCGAGGACGCCGGCGAGACCCGCGCAGAAACCGGAGAGGACGAAGGCGGTCAGCTTGACTCGCTTGACGTTGACGCCGACGAGCCGTGCGGCTTCCTGGTTGCCGCCGACCGCGTAGGTGTTGAAGCCGAAGCGGGAGCGGGCCAGCAGTACGACGCCGATGGCGGCGACAGCGGCGAAGAAGACGAACTGCATGGGCACGATGCCGAACAGCCGTCCCTGGCCGAGCAGGTTGAACTCGGAGACGCCGGGTTGGGAGGAGCTCAGCGAGATCGGGGCGCCGTCGGAGATGAGCAGGGCGATGCCGCGGAAGACGCTGAGCGTGCCGAGGGTGACGATGAAGGACGGGACGCCGAGGACGACTACGGCCAAGCCGTTGAGGAGTCCGGCGACGGCCCCGACCGCGAGGCCGACGAGCATGGCTGCGGGCCAGCTCCAGCCGTCCGATATCAGCATGCCGGTGGAGATCGCGGAGAGGGCGTAGGTGGAGCCGACCGAGAGGTCGATCTCCCCGTTGAGGATGACGAAGGTCGCCCCGACGGCCATGATGCCGATCTGTGCGATCTGCTGGCCCACGGCGAGGAGGTTGTCGGACTGGGCGAAGGTCGGCGAAAGCACGGTGCCCAGGAGGAAGATCAGGACGAGCGCGGCGAAGACGCCTGCCTCCCGCGCGTGCAGCAGTCTGCGCAGCGCGAGCGGGAACTGCCGGGTACTCGCGTCGGACGGCGGGGCCGCTGTGGTGGGCGGCTTGGTGGTGGTCGAGGTCACGAGGCACTTCCGATCCGGGCGTTCAGCTGGGCTCTGGTGGGCAGGGCGGGGATGACGCCCGCGATCGACACGGTGTGTGCGCCCGCGACGGTGGCGTACTCGACCGCCCGGTCGACGGGCCGGCCTTCGGCCAGGGCTACGGCGAAGGCGGCGGTGAAGGAGTCCCCGGCGCCCGTGGTGTCCACGACGGTGCGGGCCGGGTGCGGGGGCACCGCGGTGACGCCGGTGTCCTGGGCGACCAGTGCGCCCTCGCCGCCCCGGGTGATGACCACGGTGCCGCCGGTGCGCTCCCGCAGCGCTCGGGCCAGGTCCTCGTCGCCGAGTCCGTGCCCCTCGTCGAGACCGAGGAGCACGGGCGCCTCCGTCTGGTTGGGGGTGAGTACGTCGACGAGAGGCCAGCACGCGTCGGGCAGCGGGCGGGCGGGAGCCGGGTTCAGCAGGGTGCGGGTGCCGCTCTCGCGCCCGGCGCGGAGTGCGGCGACGACGGCTTCCTCGGGGATCTCCATGGAGACGACGAGGACGTCGGCGCAGGCGATCTCGGCGCGAAAGGCGTCGACGGCGGCGGCATCCAGCTCGTCCAGGGCACCGGGGGCGATGGCGATGCGGTTCTCCCCGGACGGCTCGACCAGGATGAACCCGACCATGGTGGGGGCTCCGGCGGTGATCACGTGTTCGACGCTCACCCCTTCGCGCCGCCACAGCTCGCGCGCGGCGCGGCCGAACTCGTCGTCGCCGACGGCCGTGAGCAGCGCGACCTCGGCGCCCAGCCGGGCGGCGCCGACGGCCTGATTGCTGCCCTTCCCGCCCGCTCCCGAGTCGAAGAGGCCACCCGAGACGGTCTCACCGGCAGCGGGCGCCTTGGGCACCCGCATGGTGAGGCCGGCTCCGTAACTTCCGACAACCGCAATCTTCATCGGCACACCACTTTGTGTATGGACAACCATGGACAAGCGCGATCGTAGGTACAGGGATGTCCATAGTCAATGGTCGTCACACGGCGAATGCGGAAGACGGGGCACTCGCCCCCGTAAAGGTGGTGGAGCGGCAGCTCAGGGCCGGGCTCCCGCCTGTCCGTATGCCGCCGAACGAGCCGGGGCGGGGCGGAAGCTCTGCCGGGCTTGGCGCCCGGCAGAGGGCACCACCGCGAACGGCCCGTACCGCGAGCTCCTCCGTCTCGATCGAGGGTGGGGACGACCCCGAGCGCCCGTGGAGCCGCCGGTCGAGCGCCGCTGTCCGGTCCGGTCCGGCCGATCGGCGCCGCGCGAGGGTGCGCGGGCTGTCGGCCTCGCATCGACGGGCGAGACGCCTCGCGCCTCCTATGCCTGGAGGCGCTCCCACTGCTCCTTGGTGGTCTCGTACCGCACACCCCCGTGCTCGGATCCCTCCACCGCCGTCATGTCGTCCGGTGGGGGATGCTCTCCGCGAGCGTCATCCCGAGCTTCTCCATCACCTTGCGCGACGGGTGGTTCACGGTCATCGTCTCGGCCCAGACCATGCGTATGCCGAGCCGGGCGAACCCCTTGGCCAGCAGGGCCTGCGAGACTTCCGTGGCGTAGCCCCGGCCCCAGGCCGGCCGGCGCAGGCGGTAACCGAGTCCGGCCTCCTCACGCGGGCCGCCGCGCAGCGGACGCGGGCAGCACCAGCCGATGAACGCGCCGCCGTCCCTCTCGTGCGCGGCGAACAGGCCGAGGTCGTGATCCCATCGCTCGTAGCCGGCGAGGATGCTCGGGATGACGAGGTCCCGGACCTCAGCCGACGGGATCGGAGCGCCGCCGGTCAGGTACCGCATCACCGCCGGGTCACTGTCCAGCGCGAACAGCAGGTCCGCATCGGCCGCTGAGAAGGGCGCAAGGGCAGACGCTCGGACTCGAGGTAGGCGGTCACTCGAGGATCATGGCCGAAAGCAGGGTCGAACGGATTCTCGGGCCGTGTGTCATCCCGGCGGCTGCCAGGGGGCAGCAGCAGGGCACGACCGCCTTCAGGCCATGACCGACAGCGTGCTTCTCGAAGCCCGTGGCCGGGCCCGCGCGCACGTGCCACCGTCACCGACTTCGCGGCGTCCGCGCGACCGGTCGGGCCGGGCTGTCGGTCCACAGGCGCGGGCCGCCCCGATCGCGCAGGCGGCGCAGGAAGGACAGAACGCCTGCGCTTCCGGTCGCCCAACCCGGCCCTGACGCCGCGAGGGTGTTGTCGGGGAACAGCGGCTTCCGCATGGTGCCGCCGCTGCGGGCCAGGATCAGTCCTGCCACGTCCTCCGCCGCTCGGAACAGCCGGTCGTCGCCGGTGACCGCCGCCGCGTCGATGAGTAGTTCGCCGACACCGGACAGCCCGCAGCACTGGGAGACGGGGCTCATCCGGGGTGCGAGATCGCGGCATGACCAGGCGCACCGTACGCCCAGATCCGTTGCGGGCATGTCCCCCTCGTACCTGCCCGTCTCGATCAGGAGGGTGCCGATCCCGGCGAGTCCTCGGCACCAGGATCCGTAACGCCGGTGGGCTTCGGGACGGGCCGCGAGTGCAAGCAACCTCGGCGTGTGCGAGATCAGTTCGGCCAGATCCTGGCGTGCGGCCGCGCCGGCGGCCGGATCGCCGGTGAAGCGGTGGTAGGCGTGCAGGAAGTGGATGACGCCCGCGCGGCCGTGGGCGAAGCCCAGCGTGAACGCAGCTTCGGAGTCCGCCGCCGAGCTTCGCGGTTCGGCTCGTTCCCTCCCGGCCCGCGCGGCGAGCAGTCCGTGGGCGCACTCCTCCGCTGCGGCCAGGCGCGCGCGTGCCTCTTCCTCGCGCCCCGCCGTCCGGGCGCGCCGGGCCAGCGCCAGCAGTCCGGTTCCGACGCCGGCCGCGCCACTGATCTGGTCTCCGGTGCGGTCGTGGGAGAGCCCTCTGTGCGGCGGGAGAGGCGCCGGTGCGTCGTTCAGCACGGTGGCGGAGTCGAGGAAGAGGTCGACACCGGTACGGCCGATGTGGAGCGCGTCGGACAAGGCCCCCAGCTGGGGGTGGAGTGCGGTCCGGTGGGCTAGGTCGGCCACGGCCCGTGGCACGCCGGGCTGTTCCGTGTGGTGCAGGAGCTCCAGGCCCACTCCTGCCGCGCCGTCGTAGAGCGTCAGTCCGAAGCCTGGCTGCCCGTCTCGGGCTGCCCCTGTCGGGAGTTGGGCGGCGGCGCTCACACAGCTCGCCACGGTGTGTGCGATCAGGTCGTCCAGGATGCCCGGAGTGATCCTCGGAAGGGGAATCACGCGCTCGGGCGCCAAGGCCGGCGCCTGCGTGCGCCACCGTTGCCCGTGGGCCGCGCGCTGTGCCGGGTCGGGGTGCGTGAGCCCGGCGACGAGTTCGCGTACCGGCCGGTGCTCGGCGCCCGGGAGTACGGCAGCCAGACAGAGAAGGGTGCGGTCGCGGTTGACGTCGTCGTCGCTGTCGACGACGACCGGATCCATGCCGGTCAGAGCGAAGTACAGGGTCGCTCCGAGCGCGTACAGGTCGTCGGCCGGTCCGGTCGGCCGACCGGCTCGGTACGCCGGCATCGAGTAGCCCGGTGTCGCACCGGTGGGCCGGTCGCCGTGCAGTGCGCTGATGCCGAAATCCACCAGGTGGGCGGCACCGTCGTCGCCGAGCACAACATTGGACGGTTTGAGATCGCCGACCACGACGCCTCGGGTGTGCACGCTGTCGAGAACGGCGAGCAGACGTCGTGCCAGCTCGGCGATTCCGCGGCCGGTCGCCATCGCATCAGCCGGTTCCGAGCCCGCGGGCGAGAGCGCGGCACCGGGCTGGAAGGGGCCGTGGGCAAGTACGTCGCGGCGCAGGTCACGGGGGCCGCAGTCGGTGGTGACCAGGAATTCGTCGTCACCGTGCCGGAGGTGTTCGCGTATCTGGGGGACGCCGTCGACGCCGGTCAGCGCCGCCAGGACCGCGTGTTCGTGGCGCAGGCGGCCGCGGGCATCGACACCGTGGGCGTCCTCACCGGCGTGGGCCCTGGCCTGTTTGACGATCAGGTGCTCGCGGGTCGCCCTGTCCACCGCGCGGTAGACGTCGCCGTGCGCAGAACGGGTGATGCCCGCGGTGAGCCGGTATCGACCGCCGATCAGACGCGCGGGACGGTCGGGAGCTGGAGCGGCGGACCGGAAGGGGTCGGCGGCCCACGGCGGCTGACGGTAGCGGGTACCCGCGCGGCCGGGGAAACGCACCCCGTCGGGACCGGTCATGGTGAGCGCGGCATCGTCGGCGCCCGTGGCCCGGAACGGGCCGTAGCGGTAGTAGACGGGGGCGTCGGGCCTGATCCGCCGGTCGCTGAGCACTCGGGGGCCCGGTCTCCCGGACAGCAGATCGGCGAGCTCACCGCCGAGTGCTCTCACATCCTCCGCTCGGGGATAGACGGTGATCGCCTTCCCCACGAGCGCGGGATCGCGATCACCGCTGTTCATGGCACCCAGTACCCCGGCGTCGCGCGCGAACTTGGCGTCGCAGAGGTAGCGCAGCAGCACGGGAACGACCAGATCCACGAGTGGTGACAGGTCGTTCGGACGGGCGGAGATGTGCAGCTTCCAACCGTGGTCCGGGATCTCACTCCCGAGGGGGCGCGGGGCGAACAGGCAGAGCCACTGACCGTCCCTCACGAGTCGCCTCTCGCAGCCGGCGAGCAGCAGCTCGATCCGCTGTCCGATGCCCTGGTTGCCGCCGGGCTCGACCGCACCAGGTGACGGGACCGTGCGCACATCGTCCGTGCCCGCCCCGGTCGGGGCGGGCACGGACGATGTGCGCTGCCCTCGCCTAGTCGCAGCCAACGCGGGTCGTCGCGGTCGGGAACGGTTCGGGCAGACACGCCTCGATAGCGCGGCCGGGATCGACCTGGTCCTCGAACGGAATCTCTTCTTCCTCCACGGCCACATCGAGTGGGCCGGCGTCACGGATCTGCACTGCCAGAGAGCTCATGACGGTCCTTTTCTCTGCGAAGAAGGAAGGTGGGCGCTCCATCCCGTCGGTGAGTACCGACCCCCACCACGACCCATCAGCGTAGAACTGGGCCACCCCATCCGAGTCCGCCGTACGGATGATATTTACGATCGTCGATCGACGACATTGCCATTCATTACGATGAAATGTCCTTGCCCGCAGGGAAGTTGTGGCGGGACAGACCCTTACGGACGACGTCCTCACCCTCGTCCTCGCCTCGACGGCATGGGTGGCCTGCTCCCGTGGCGGCCGGCGGCTCGGGAATCTCCACCGGGCGGGATCCCAGCCGAAGCTCCGGTCAGCACCTGCATCGATCAGCGAGATCACCGCCGGGGATCGTTGACGATCAAGCGCCCGGCTCGGAGAGGTGACAGCGCTGTGCCCCAGTGCCCGTGCGAAGCGCAGATGGGTGACGTAGTCCGATACTTCGCACGCGGTCGGTGCAGTTCCCCGGCCTTGCGCAGCCTGATGGTTCTCATCGGCCCCCTCCGGGGCCGGGAAGTCCACTATCGCGCCCAATTGCCGGCGTACGGGCCCTTCTCCCCGGTTGCGTACGGATGAGCGTCCCCAGCTATGACCGCGGGCAGCGGCACAGCAGAGAATCTCGGTTGAGATCATTGTCCCGGCCAGGGACACTCGCGCGATGAGCCACAGCACATCGTCCGAACCGATCGAGCGAGGGTGGGACGAGCCCTGGTACCGGGTCCGCACGGAGGAGTTCCAGGCGTCGTTTCTGCCCGGCGACGGCGAGGACCTGGGCGAGGTCTGCAACGTCGATGTCTCCGTGACCCTGAAGGATGGATCTCGTTGGACCGCGACCGTGTTCACCGTCGCGGAAGTCGAGCGCCTGATGAGACTCTGGGAAGGAACCGACGAGGCCCTCGGCGGCCGGTACTTCTGGGTATCGGACGGCCTGATCGTCAGGGATCCCGGCATCGACAGCATGACCGACGTGATCGCCGGACTGATCGAGAACGACGAGTTCACCGACGTCTTTCAGCGGGTGATCAATAACTGATCAAGTGCCCCTGGCCGCCGGAAACAACGTGGCTCGTCAGGTCACGTCTCGTCACGCTCGATCGCCTTAAGACCGTTCTTGAGCCGACAGCCGGGGCCGAGTGGCCGGCAGTGTCTGGCCACGGGAGCGGCGACGGTGGAGTGCAGCATGATCGGGGCTGCGTGGCCCGGATCTCCACCAGCTGCGGTGACGGACCTTGCGGGCGAGCACCGAGTAAGGAGTGACCGCCGAAGGCGGCCCTGCCGACCTGCCGCAGATGCCGTTCGGGGCGAGGTCGTAGGGGCCGGCGAACCCGACCGCCGGCGGCTGCCGGTGCATCCGTACTCCGTGGTCAGCCGCCCGTGGACCTCGTCAGCGACGACTTCTCTGTCACGTTGAACGTGTCGAGTTGCCTGTCTTTGGTGGACAGGCCGGTCAACGCTTCCGCGGGGGGCTACTCTCCGGCGTATGACAGAGGGGTTCAACGTTGCTGCCGAGCTGGCGGGCGTTTCGGACCGGGCGGATGCCTGGAGATTCATCAGGGGATTCGTTGCACACTGGCGCAAGCCGGTCCGGCCCGGCGACGGTTGCGATTCCGGGGAGCTCACCGAGGCGGAGTGCCGGCTGGGATCGCAGCTGCCGGCGGCTTTGTGGGAAGCGTACGGCCTGTTCGGACGGCGTCCGGACCTGACCAGCGTTCAGGACTCCCTGCTTTCCCCGGAGCACCTTCATGTCGACGATGGCGCGCTGGTGTTCCGGCTGGAGAACCAAGCGGTCGCCGAGTGGGCCATCCGGCAGGAGCACCTGACAGACGACGACCCGCCCGTGGTCTTCCGGCGCAGGGACGGCGATTCGGATCGCTGGATGCCCTTCCTCGACCGGTTTTCCACCGCCTGTATCGAGATGGTGCTCTCCGAGTCCCTCTTCGCTCACAGCGAGACGCGGGCGGACAACCGGCCTCTCGAAGAGTCAGAGGATATCGGGGCGTCGCCCGGATTCCAGCGTCTAGCCTTGCCCGACTACCCGATGTGGGCTGTCGAGGGATGCGTGATCCGATGGTTCGCCTCGCCCGAAGGGCTGCTGCGGGAAGACGCCGGCGAGTGGCTTTGGGCCCTGGGCCTTACTGCTCCAGCGCTGGATTCACTCCGCGGTTCTGTCCCCGGTGACTGGATCAACCAACCATCGTGACAACTCTGTCTTCGGCCGGGCGTCGCGTCAGCCATCGACTCACGACCGGCACCGCGCCACCGCGGTGAACGGCGAGGCGTCATGCGGCGCCCGGGCCGGCGGCGTCTGCCCCGAGGCTGAAGCGCTGGTGAAGGGAGCGTTCGGCGTTGCCCGGGGCAGACGCAGTGGCGCGCAGAAGATGCTACGGTTTCCGCTGAAGTGGCGACCAGGCCACTCTTGGAGATCGGAGGAGATGCGCGATGACGGTCGTGGTGACCACCGCTGTGTGCGGTGCCCGACTCGTTCGCATCTCTCGGGTCTCGGCCTGACCTTTCCCCTGCCGGCCTCCCTTGTACGGGAGTGGTTCCGGCACGTCTGACGTCCGGCGAGGCCCCCTTTCAAGGGTCTCTTCATTGTTTAACCCACACGCTTCACTTCCCTCCGCTCTCTCCCGTGCTTCGCGCGTCCCGACCTTGGCCGACTACGGCTGGGACGCGGAGCGTGAGCGGTCCTTCGGTCCGTCGAGGGACGAGGGGCTGGTCCCGGGCCGTGCAGTGCGGGCCGAGCGCGGTCTGTGCGACGTCGTCGCCGAGACCGGCCCCGTCCGCGCGATGGTCCTCCCCTCCTCGGGTACCGGTGACCGGCTGACGCCGTGCACCGGCGACTGGGTGTCCGTCCGGCCGGCCGGTCCGGCGACCTCCGCCACCGTGGTGGAGGTGCTGGAGCGTAGGACGGCCGTGGTCCGCTCCACCTCCTCGCGCACCTCTCATGCCCAGGTGCTGGCCTCCAACGTCGACACCGTGGCGGTGGCCGTCTCCCTCGCCGACCCGCTCAAGCTCGGGCGGATCGAGCGGACGCTCGCCCTGGCGTGGGAGAGCGGCGCCACACCCGTGATCGTGCTCACCAAAGCCGACCGGTCCACCGACCCCGCCTCCGCGGCATCCGAGGTGGCCGAGGCGGCACCGGGCGTGGAGGTGCTGGTCACCAGCGCCACCACCGGCGAGGGCCTGGACATCCTGACCGCCGTCCTGTCGGGCACCGTGGTCCTGCTCGGCCCCTCCGGCGCCGGCAAGTCCACTCTCGGCAACCGCCTGCTCGGCGAGGATCTCCTGGCCACTGGCGAGGTACGCGGCAGCGACGGCAAGGGCAGGCACACCACCGCATGGCGCGAACTGGTGCCGCTGCCCCACGGCGGAGTCCTCCTGGACACCCCGGGTCTGCGCGGCGTCGGGCTGCACGACGCCGACGACGGCCTGGAGCACACCTTCGCAGAGATCACTGAGCTGGCCCGCGATTGCCGCTTCGCTGACTGCGCCCACACCACCGAGCCCGGCTGCGCCGTGCTGGCCGCCGTCGAGGACGGCCGTCTCACCCAGCGGCGTCTCGACAGCTACCACCGGCTGCAACGCGAGAACACCTACGCAGCCGCCCGCACCGACGCGCGGCTGCGTGCCGAGCTGGAACGGCCGATGAAGCAGATCTCGCGCCAGGTGCGCGCCCTCAAGCAGTCCCCCCACTTCAAGGCATGACGGAAAGGAACACGGTCATGGACCTTCCGCGCATCTTCACCATCCGTGAGAGCAACCACCGCATCCACAACCCTCTGACCGCGGACAAGTTCGCCGCCCTGGGCGAATCCCTCCGCCTCCCCGCCGGGACCCGCGTGCTCGACCTGGCCAGCGGCTCGGGCGAGATGCTGTGCACCTGGGCCCGCGACCTGGGTTTCACGGGCTCCGGCGTCGACATCAGCACGATCTTCACCGAGCAGGCCCAGGCACGCGCCGCCGAACTCGGCGTCGCCGACCGGGTCGATTTCCTCCACGGTGACGCGGCCGGCCACGTCACCGACCAGCCGGTCGATCTGGCCGCCTGCGTGGGCGCCACCTGGATCGGCGACGGTGTCGCCGGAACAACCGAGCTGCTCCAGCGCAGCCTCCGCCCGGGAGGAATGATGCTCATCGGCGAACCTTTCTGGCGGCAGACCCCTCCGGACGAGGAGACGGCCACGGCATGCCACGCCACCTCCATCGCCGACTTCCTGCTTCTCCCGGAACTGATCGGGCAGTTCCGGGAACTCGGGTACGACGTCGTGGAAATGATGCTGGCCGACCAGAACAGCTGGGACCGTTACGCCGCGGCCCAGTGGCTCAGCATGCGCCGCTGGCTCGACGAGAACCCGGACGACGAGCTCGCCTCCGAAGTACGGGAAGAACTCACCACCGAGCCCGCCCACTACGCCCGTTACGGGCGTGAGTACCTCAGCTGGGGGGTCTTCGCTCTCATGAAGCGCTGACACTCCCGCCCCGAGTGGGGTCCGGGCGTCACATCCTCCGGGCCCCACTCGGGACACCTCACCCCCACAGCGATCAAGCCGATGGCAAGGGCGAGAGGACATCCTCCGCCTCCACGCAGGCCCTGACCTTCCTTCCCGGCCGGGGCAGCTCGGGGCAGGGCCGTCAGAGCGACGCGGCGCAGCGTCGCGGATCCATCTGCCGCCCGGAGTGCCGGTGGCCGACGTTTGCAAACCTACCTATCGATAGGTAGGTTTCAGGGATGGACAACGCCGCCACCCCATCCATCCGTACCATCGGGCTCGGCCGGGACTTCGCCGACCACACCGCGGTCCACCGGCTCGACCTGGAAGTGAACGCCGGAGAGGTCTACGGCCTGCTCGGCCCCAACGGCTCGGGCAAGAGCACCACCGTCCGGATGCTCACCACCATGCTCCGCCCCTCCCGGGGCACCGCACAGGTCGCCGGAGCCGACGTCGCCCGTGACCCTGGAACGGTCCGCCGCCGCGCCGGAGTCGTTCTCCAGGGCACCGCCCTCGACCCTCTGATGTCCGCCCGCGAACTGCTGCGCCTGCAAGGACGGCTCCAGTCGCTCACCCCCCGGCAGGCACGGGCACGCTGCACCGAACTCCTCACCGCCTTCGACGCGCGGGACTTCGCGGACACCCCCGTCGGCAGGCTCAGCGGGGGCCAGCGCCGCCGCGTCGACCTCGCCGTCGCTCTGGTCCAGCGCCCGGACGTCCTCTTCCTCGACGAACCCACCACGGGACTCGACCCGGCCAGCCGCCGGGACCTGTGGGACGAGATCCGCACACTGGCGGCCAACCACGGCGTCACCGTCCTGCTGACCACCCAGCACCTGGAGGAGGCCGACCAGCTCTGCGACCGCGTCGGCATCCTCCGTGCCGGACGCCTCATCGCCTCCGCCGCCCCGCACGCCCTCAAGGACGAAGTCGGCGACCGTTTCCTCACCCTGCGATTCCGCGATGCCTCCGCCGCCGACCAGGCCCGGGAACTACTCGCCGCCAAGGGAGAACAGCTCCACACGGCCGAAACCGCTCCACACGCGGTGAGTATCCGGCTCGCCCGCCCCGGGGCCGATGGAGAGACGCTGCTCACCCTGGCCTCAGCCGGCCTGCACGCCGAGTCCCTGACCGTCGACGAACCCAGCCTGGAAGACGTCTTTCTCCGCCTGGCCCTCACCCCGGAAGGCGCCGCCGCATGAGCACGGTCACCACCGCCGACACTGCAGGCCCGCCCGCAGCACCGAAGTCGTGGGCAGCCCTCGGGCCTCTGACCGCCCGCTCGCTCAAGTCCTGCCTCCGTACGCCGTCCCTGCTGCTCTCCCCGCTGCTCACCAGCGCGTTCTTCATGATCATCTACGAGGGGCAGCTGTCGTCGGTCACGGCCGCAGCCACTCCCGGCGGTCGCTACATCGACGTGGTTCTGCCACTGTGCCTGCTCACCACCGCCTTCACCGGCGGCGCCACCGCGGGTCAGCTGTTCGTGAACGACATCGGCTCGGGCTATCACGCCCGGCTCTGGCTCACCCCGGTCGGCCGCTGGGCCCTTCTCGCCGCACCCGTCATGGCAGGCGTCGTCGTCCTCGCCGCTCAGGCCGCAGCGCTCACCGGACTCGGCCTGCTGCTCGGCCTGGACCCCGTCACCGGGGCCCCCGCTATCCTGGCGATCATCAGTGCCACCGTCCTGCTGGGTACGGGCTTCCTGTTGCTGGCCGGCGCGGTGGGCCTCCACACCGGGAACAGCTCGGCAGTCGGCTCCGTGACCCTCGTCTTCTTCCCGCTCTCCTTCTTCACCGCCACGTTCGTCCCGCGTGACCAGCTCGGCGGCTGGATGGCCCACGCTGCCGACGTCAACCCGCTCACCCCGCCGCTGGAGGCCATGCGCGGCCTGCTCACCGCACCCTGGAACGAGCAGAACCTGCTGCCGGGCGCTCTCGTCGCTCTCGCCATCCTGGTGACGGGCGCCGCAGCGGCCCACCTCGCCCTGACCCGCCGTACCCGTACAGGAGTCTGACCACCATGCCCCGCCAGAGCGACACCCGCGTCCGTGCCCGCGACGAATTCGCCCGCCGGCTCGCCGACTACGGCTACCTCGGAGTCTCCCTCGACGACATCGCCAAAGCCGTCGACGTGAAGAAGGCCAGCCTCTACCACCACTTCCCCGGCGGAAAGCCCTCCCTGTTCATGGAGGTCGCCGACCACTACACCAAGGAGGCCTCCGCCCTCCTCCAGAACGCGCTCGCCACCCCCGGCACCCTGCGCGACAAGCTCCTCGCCCTCGCCGCCTCCTACGCCCAGGGCACCTACAATTCCGCGCTCAGCAACCAGATCTACTACGCCACCCGCCACCTCGAAGACGACCAGCGCGCCGCAATCTCCCACGCCTACGTGCGCGGCCTCATCGAGCCCGTCACCGACCTCATGGCCGAGGCGGTGGCCACGGGCGAGCTGCGGCAGGCCGACCCGGGATTCCTCGCCACCGCCTTCATGGAACTCGCCGCCACCGTCCACCCCACACAGGACGACCGCACTGCGTCCTCCGCCGACCGCCTGGCCCGGGATGTCGTCGACCTCTTCCTGCGAGGAGCCGGCCCAGGCACCCCCTGACCTGAACGCCCAGCTCTCAAGCGCCCGGCCAAGCCCTCTTCGAACTTACGGGTGCTTGGAGATCTGAGGTCGCCCGGGCGAAGTACGGTCGTCGCCCGACCGGTGACCCAGTGACGGCCGGCGGCTCGGTATGCGGGTCCACCACCCGAACCAGGTCGGCCCGACCAACCCCACCACCGGGCCACCGATAACGCCTCCTCTGTGCTGCTGTCCCATCTACCTGGCGACGCCACTCGCTACCCGGTGGGAAACCCGAACCCGATCCAGCGGCGGGGCGTACGTCCCCCGACGACCAACCTCAACCACGCGCCGGCCGGGCCGCGCGGCAAGGAGCACGAACAAGCGAGCCCCGCTGACCCCGGACGCCCCCGGACTCCGGTGTTCTGTAGCCCCTCCTCGGGCACGTCACTGAACACCACGATCCGCCACGCCGGGGGTACACCATGAGCGACCGGACCAGAATGCTTCTCATCGCCGCAGCCCTCCTGGCCGCGGCCGGAATCATCGCCTGGCTGACCTGGGGCACCCTGTGGCTTCTCGCATCCATGGCTCTTACCTTCAGCGCCGTTCCCCTGCTCGTCGGCGCGTTCTTCGACGGCGACGGCAACGACCCCGGCAGCAGCAACGGCGGAGTCGGACTCGGCCTCTGAACCCGGTCACACCGCGGCGTCGGACAACTTGGTTTCCGACGGCGGCGTTTGCCACCGACGCAGAGTTCTCCGGCGGGAAGCACTTCGGCCGCACGGTCGTCGCCATGGCCTCGCAAGCGGCCCCGCCGTCCATAACGGGCACCGCGCCGGCCGCCCAAGCACCCTCCGTACGGGGGCGACCCGTATGAGCGCCGCCCCCCTTCCCGAAGGCGACTGGATTCGGGGCATCATCAAGCAGCCCTGCAGCCGCGATCCCGACCGGCGCGAAGTCCATCGGGAACCGGCCCCGGCCCGTGGCCGCCGGGGGTGATCCTGCACTCGGGCCAGCTGATGAGCACGGTGGACGGCGTGGCGGTGCCGGTGCTCGGCCCCGCCACGCAGGGGTGCAGGCGCTACCGCTGGCTCGCCGCTACTCCGTCTCCATCGCCTCGGTCAGGCGGCGGCGGTTGCCGTCGGTGTCACTGTCCGAGTCCGTCCCGTAGTCGATCGTCGTCTTCGGTGAGCCGCCCGTGGTGGCGATGGTGATCTCGTGGTCCGCGTCGCACTCCCACTGGAGAGTGGCGTACGTGTTGCCGATCGCATCGTCCACACGGGAGACGAACCGTGTGGCGTTCTTCGCCGAGTAGCCGGCCATGCCGATGTTGGCGGCCCCGGAGATCCACAGAGGGCCGGGCCGCGCCTCCGTGCCGATGAACAGGTTCGCGTAGCAGGAGACACAGGGGCGCTTGGTCCCTGCCAGGCTGTCCGGGATGACCTTCTCCGGCTCGTCGCCGGTGAGGTGGTCGACGATCCGGCGCTCGGCGTGGTAGCCCTCGTCGCCGCCGGAGGCCACCGTCACCGGCTCGGCGAGCGCAGTGATGACGTTGGCGTACTTCTCGGTGACCGCCTCATCGGCGCTGTCGTTGGCGATGCGCTTGTCCGTCTTGTCGGAGTGACGCGCGAGCCTGCCCTCGGCGTCCCCGCGCAGGAGGTCGTCCGAGTCGGCCGGGTACTCCTTGAGTACCTTCTTCAGGAACGCGCTGCCGCTCAGGCCCCCCAGCTCGGAGGCGAGCAAGCTGTTGGCCGCCGTGGTGTTCCCGGCTATGTACAGCTTTTCTCCGTGGATCGCCGCCTGGATCTCAATCGGATTCTCGCCCTTCTCCGTGAGGTAGTTCTTCACCACGGTGGATACCCAGCGCATCGCCTGCTTGTCGGGCTCGCCGGCGTAGGACCGCGGGCCCATGGTGTTGTCCGGGCTCGCCTTGTAGGCGGCGTTGCTGGACTTGAAAGCGGCGGCCTGCTGCGCGTCCATCCCGCCGATCTTGTGGAGCGTCATCCGGGCCCAGACCTCCGGGCTTCCATCGGCGATCCACCCCTTGGCCTCGAACTGCGACTTGACGGCGCGCGCGAATTCCTTGTTCGCGCGGGCCTCCGGGGACGCCTTCTTCGCCTTCGGCATGCGCTGCACGACGGGTGCCGCGGCGGCGCGGCCCGGCGCGTCGGCAGGCCTCCTCTGGAGAACGGGGGCCGCCGAGGACATGACGCGGCTGGCGTTGGCCTCCGCCTCGCGTTCGAACCGGTCGGAGGGGTCGGAGACCTTAAGCCCCGACCCGTTGTCGGTGCCCGCGACGGGGCCCTGGCGCTGCTGGATGACGTGGGTCAGCTCGTGGGCGAGGGTGTGCTTGTCGGCGCCGCCGTCACCGATGACGATATGGCTGCCCGAGGTGTAGGCGCGGGCGCCGACCTCCGCGGCGGATGCCTTGGCGGCCCTGTCGTTGTGGATGCGTACGTCGGAGAAGTCCGCGCCGAGCCGGGACTCCATGTCGGTGCGGGTCGAGTCGTCGAGCGGGCGCCCCCCGGTGCGGAGCACGTCGTGCACGGCGGAGCGCCGCTGCACCTGCGGCGCGGCAGCGCGCTGCACCGCGGGGGTCTCCGCTTGTTGGTGGTCGCAGTCCGGACCGTGCTGGTGCCGCTCCTGCTCGGCTGTCTGCACGCCGGTGTGGCCCGCGCGGCGGAGCATCTGGACGACGGCTGCGTTGCCCACGCTGCCCTGGAGAGGTTGCAGGCCCGCTGGCTGTGCTCCGTCCGCGCCGGCCGGTACGGTCGCCGGAGTGCGGCCGGGCGTCCGGTCGGTCCTCTCGGACTCCGGTCGTCCGGCGTTGCCTTGAGCGCGCATGGGGTCTCTTTCCGCAGGTGAAACAGCTGTACCCCTGCCTACCGGATGCGACGGGGCCGGGTGAAGGGCCGTGAGGGCAGCGTCGAACGTCCGGGCGGGCAGCGGGTCGGGGTAAGAGGAGTGCCCGGGTCCGGGGCACCTCGCGGGGGTGCCGCAGCTGCAGGTGCCGGCGGCGCGCGTCGCTCTGGAAGAAGTCGGCCGCCGTCGGGTCGGGCGCGGTTTCGCCAGGTTCGTCAGCGAGACCGAGTCCGGCGGCTTCGATGGGCCACGCCCGATCGATGGGGTTCTGCGCTGCTCCTGAGGCCACCCTCCCAAGGGGGTGGCACAGGGATCTGGCATGCCTCGCGGTGAACGGCATATGAGTTCATCACGCATCAGAAAGCTGCGGTGCCCGCCTTGTCTCCGCTGTACACGCCTTCAAGGGGCGCCGCCGTTTCACGAGAACAGCACCCCCGACAGCGACGCCGGCAAGCGCTCGGCCCCGTGTCGGCGCACCAGCACCGGATCGGGTGCTCTATGAGGTTCTCCTGTAGAGCCCTGACGGCCATCTCGCCTCGCATTGCGGAAGCACCGCCGAGGTTCCGATGCTTCAGAGCAGTTTGCCGAGGATGCCGGAGAGCTGTCTGCGCTCCGCCGGGCTGAGGGCCTGGAAGGTTCCGTCAAGGAATTCCGGCACGGCCTCTTCGGCCTGGGCGAGGAGTTGTCGACCGGGGTCGGTGATGGTGACGGCGTATGCGCGCCGGTCTGCGGCATCTCGTTCGCGGCGTACGTGGCCTGCCTGTTCGAGACTGTCGCAGATGCCGACCATCACGCTGCGATCGATGCGCAGTTCGTCGCTCAGGACGCGCTGCGAGCTGGGACCGACTTCGGCGAGCATCTTCAGCACCAGGTGCTGGCCGACGCCGAGCCCGAGCGCACCGGCCCTGGCGTCCGCGGCCCGGGCGACCGCGGCTGAGGCTCGGCACAGGGCGATGTCCAAACGCTCGGCAGCGAGCCGGGGAAAGTAGGCGGCGCTCGTGTGGTTCGTGGTTGTGGACGGCATGTGGTGGCTCCCTCCTGGCCCCGCCACCGTACCAGTAATCATCTGACTCCAGATCGTTTGACGACAAACGATTGGAATCGTATGCTCGCCAACCATCTGCTGGCAGATCATTGGCGCTCTGGTGGAGGTCGCGCATGGACCATTCCGATTCCGACAGCCGCAAGCGGGTGGACGGCCGCAGTTCGTCACGTGAGTCGGGCGGGCCCCGAGTCGTCAGCCACCGAATCGATTTGCTCGTGCCCAGCTATCCCTCGCTGCACGACGCCCCCCCTCGCGTCCACCGTCCTGCGGGCCCGCGTCGGGCACCGAGGCTCAGGCCTCTTCCTGAGCCTCGCCCACACCACCACCACCAAAGGAGGCTCCTCATGCCCCTGGACCTGACCCCCGACCAACTGCTGAGCACCACCCGCGCAGTACGCAAACGCCTCGACCTCGAGCGCCCGGTGCCACGATCCCTGATCGAAGAGTGCGTCGATCTGGCCACACAGGCACCGACGGGGCGCAACCGCCAACGCTGGCACTTCATCGTCGTCACCGACCCCGACCGGCGCCGCCTCGTGGGGGACATCTTCCGCCGCGCGCTGACCACCGGAGGTGGGCAGCCTCCGACCGAGCGGGACCTGCCCCGCATGTTCGCCCACCCCGGCACCATGGAACGGATCTCGGACGGGCTGCGGCACCTGCACGACAACATCCACCGTGTACCCGCCTTCGTCATCCCGGCCATCGAAGGCCGCACGGAAGGCGCCTCCGTGCTCGACCAGTCCATGACCTGGGGGTCCATCCTCCCGGCCGTGTGGAGCTTCATGCTCGCCGCGCGCGCCCGGGGGTTGGGCACCGTGTGGACCACGGCACAGGGCCCGCTGGAAAAGGAACTCGCGGACGCACTCGAGGTGCCCTACGACGAGGTGATGCTCACCGCGTTCATCCCGTTGGCCTTCACCATCGGTACCGACTTCAAGCCGGCCCGCCGAGTTCCTCGGGAGCAGGTCCTGCACTGGGAGCAGTGGTAGCGCAGACACGAACGGTTCCGCCGGCTGGTCGCCGGACGGAACGTGGGACCGGATCCTGGCCCGCGTCCAGCAGCACTCCGACGGGCTCGGGGAGGTCGACCGGTCAATCGTGTGCGTCGACTCGACGATCGTGCGGGCCCACCAGCGCGCGGCCGGGGCTCGAAACGGGGGCTCTGGACCGGCGAGGCACTCGGCCGGTGCCGCGGCGGGCCGAGCACGAAAATCCATCTCTCCTGCGACGGGCAGGGCCGACCCCTCACGTTCACGATCACGGGCGGGGACGTCAACGAATCGGCTTTCACGTGCCCCTGGGCCATTCCTCGGCAAAAGCACTGCCGCTCACCTCCGCCGGGACAACGGGTCAGGCTGCATCCCCAGCAAGGCAGTCACCTGACCGCTCCGGGAACCTCCAGCACTCCGTCCATCACGCACAGGATCACCATGAGCGTCACGAGGTTCGAGAACAGGCTCGGGCGGTCCCGAGCGTCACGGCAACCGGCCGGTATGAGGGTGACGTGTCGCAGCTGCGGCGGTGTCGGCCGGTAGAGGGCCGACACCGCCGCAGGTCACGCCGGCCAGGTGCCCGTGACGCGCCGGGTCGCCTGCGCTCCCGAGCGCTCGACGGTAGCCTTGACCACGGCGAAGATCGCCCCCTGGATGGCGGCGGCGAGCAGGATCTGCCGCCACGGACGGTCCTCGTCGAGAGCGTCGGGAGCATCGCCCTCGCCTTCGACGACCTTCCAGGTCTGTTTGAACACGGCGCTCGCGATCATGCCGCTGAGTGCGCCGAGGACGAACCCCATCGGTTTGTAGGCGACCTTGGACGCTTTCACTTGTTGCGCCCCCGACCGCGGCGTATCAGCAGGAAGGCGATCAGCAGCGCACCGCCCGCGAGAAGCGGGGTGCGGTTGGCCCGGGCGGCCCTCCCGGCCCGGTCCGCCTTCTCCAGAAGTGGTTCGGGGGTACGGTCCATCACGAACTGTCCGGCCTGGGCCGCGCTCTCTCGCACCTGCGTAGCTGCCTGTGCCGTCTTCTCCTGCACGACGTCCGGCGTCCTGTTCTTGACGGTCTCCGCGGCATGCATGGTCTTCTCCCGGATCTGGGCAGTGGCCGCTGCGGCCTGCTCCTTCACCGCCGCGGTCTTCTCCGCGGCCTGTGCCTTGACGTCGGCCTTGCCCGCCAGTGCTTCGACGGTCTGACCGAGTTCGTCGCGCGTCCGCTCGACCTGCTCGCGCACTTCCTCGGGAGTGGGCGTACCCATCTTGTTCCGCGACTCGTCGTTCATCGGTGGACCCTCTCCTTGACCTCGGCCACATCGGCCTTGACGCTGTTGATGGTCTGCTCCGGCGCGGGGGTTCCGGCCCGGGCGACCTGTTTCTTCCCTGCAAGGGCGGCCATACCGGCCACTGCGGCCAGCACAACCGTGACGATGAGAGCTGCCGCCCACAGGGGCAGGGCCAGTGCGAGCGCGGCTATGCAGGTCGCCACAAGGGCCTGAGCCGCGAGGATGCCGACGATCCCCGCAGCACCGAACAGGCCACCGCCCTTACCGAATCGCTTGCCCTTCTCCGTCATCTCCGAACGTGCCAGCAGCATTTCCTCGCGGACCAGTTCCGAGATCTGCTGCGAGGCACGCGAGACGAGAACCCCCACCGGCTCCTCGCTGGTACTGGGAGTTTGCCGTCCTGCTGTACTCATGTTGAGGTCACCTGGCTTTCCCTATCGGAATCGGCACGTGAAAGCGGACCGCCGCACGGAACCTCTGAGTCCGAATCTGTGCGGCTGTCGCCCGGCTACCCGCCAGTCGCGTTCGTACCCGTCCCCCGACGAGATGGGCTCGCTTCTCCATGCGGCAGCGCTCCCCACCGCTCCAGGCTCCAAGGTCGCGGGGCTCTGCGTCACGTACGGCTCTCCTACTCGGGGCGCCAGTACCTGGTAGCCGAACCGCTACACCGTCCGAAGGCCGTCCCGGAGCAGATCCGGCATCCCGCTGTGCTGCCTGGGCACCCCACCGAATGCAGCCGAACCTGTGATGGTCCGGCGCAGGACTGGACTGGTCGGTTCCCGAGGACTGGTCGGTTCCCGAGGGCGCGCCAGTACCAGTACGGCCGCCGTCTACTCGTCGCGGCACCAAGGTGCTTCGGACTCCCCCATCCGGCGCGTCCGGCGTCACGGCCGACGTTCGTGCCCCGGCCGGCCGGACGAAAACGGCTGGTCGGGTGCGGGCACGGCAAGGCAGGATGCTTCGTATGACGCTGCCCACTCCCGAGCTCCACACGCCGCGCCTGCGCCTGCGGGCGTTCACCGACGCCGATGCGGCGCCGCTCTACGCTCTGCAGAGCGACCCCCACGTGCTGCGGTACTGGGACTCCCCACCGTGGACCGATCCGGCTCGCTCCCAGCGCTTCCTCGCGACCTGCCGGAGGATCGAGGAAGAAGGCTCGGGAGCGCGAGTTGCCGTGGAACGCGCCTCCGACGGTTCGTTTATCGGCTGGTGCGGGCTGACCAGTTGGAATCCGGACTTCCGCAGCGCCTCCCTGGGCTACGTCTTCGATGCCGACGTGTGGGGACACGGCTACGCCACAGAGAGCGCGGACGCCGTCCTGCGGTGGGCGTTCGACACTCTGGACCTGAACCGCGTCCAGGCCGAGACCGACACCCGCAACACGGCGTCCGCCCGAGTCCTGGAGAAGCTCGGCTTCGTCCGTGAAGGCACCCTCCGCGAGGACTGCGTCGTCAACGGCGACGTCTCCGACTCCTGGGTCTTCGGCCTCCTCCGGCGCGAGTGGCACCCGACGGCCAGCCGCCACGTCAGGTCATAGAAAGATATTGAGCAGCGGACTCCGGTCAGGCGACACGTCGTCAAAAGGTGTCCGGCGCTGAGTGGGGGTCCGCCCATGCACTGCTGCCCGTGTCGTCACGAGGCAGGCGGACTTCCGCATCATGCCCACGGGCATCGCGCGGAACTTCGTAGCGACCACGGCTTGGGTCGATATGTCCCACCGGTATGCCCCGAAGTGGCCATGCATGCCGTAGCAGCGCTGTGAGGCGCCGAGGACCGAGTGCCCGGTGATCTTTCGGTCCACGTCCAGGGCCGGGCTGGATCGTTCCGGCCGGCCCGGCGGTCGCCCTGATCGTTCCGACGGCCCGGCGTTCGCCGACACAGGTCCGCTCGACCAAGGGCCAGACACGCAGGCCGGATGGCGGAGGGGGCGGGCGACCTCAACCGGACATCTCGTCCAGGGCCTGTTAGTCCCCTCGTTCGCGCACCTCGCCCACCGCGCGGCGGACCGGGATTTGCAGCGCACTTGGCTCCTGGATCCGGGGCAGTTCGTCAACGCGACCAACCCCACCGAACCGGCCCGAGGGTGTGAGGGACGCCGTGTCGCGGAAGTACTCCGGGCGGGTATGGCGGCCCACCCGTCCGTGTTCGGCCCCGGCCGGTCTCCTCACAGAAGCCTTGGGGATAATCACGCGATGACGACACCTCAGCCCAACCGCCCCAGCACCGAACCGCTGCCGGTCATCGCGCCCGAGGGCGAGTTCGACATCGACGCCCTGCCTCCTCTGGAAGCACAGATCAATGCGGCCATAACCGGCTACGGCGGACTGGTCCTGGACGCGAGCCGCATCACGTTCGCGGACTCGATGTTCCTGAGACTCATCCTCACCACCCACGACCGCACCGACCTCCGCATCGCCGCCCTCTCCCCCACGGTCCAGCGCCTCTTCACCCTGGTGGGAGCCGACCAGGTCCTACGGATACACAGCACCGTCGACGCCGCCCACCACGGCTGACACCGGGCAGCCGGCCTCGGCGTGGTCGAACGGTCGGTCCGGCCACCACTCCTCGCCGGTGCAACCGCCGCACGCGGCCCACGCGCCGACGGGTTGAAGGAACAGGGCGACATCCCGGCGGCGCGCTCTCATGACCCCGGTCTCCCGAGCTCCTGGGGAAAGGCCGGGCAGCGTGGCACGGACGAGCGGGGCGCCATCCAGACGGACGCGGTTCCGACCGCCGGGGCAAGAACGGCCCCCACCGCATCGGTGGGGGCCGGGCGTCGGCGGGGACCACCGCCGCAAAGCCCCTGAAGAAAGCTGGCCGAGAGGTTCGAACAGTGCCCACGACGGGGTGATTGCCGGATGAGGCGTGCCGAGAATGCTCGAATCGAGATTTCGTTCTAGGCCCTGTCGTCGAACTGCCGCCTGCCCCGCGGGGCCGCCGAGCAGAACCCCGTGTATACGTGCCAGGCGTCCTGGTGGATGACATCAACCGTGTGGCCGGGGAGAGTACCAGTGGTGGCCCGGCCGGCTATGAGGGTGTTGGAAGCATCAAGGATGTCGCCTCCGGCACCATCTGGGAATGCGGGCTCCTCGGGTCCGTCGCAGATCCGGATCGCCCGGGCAGGGTGACGGTCGTGGGGGTCTTCGGCTGCGAACAGTCCGGGGGCAGCATGGCGCCCTGAGTCCCGTAGCCACTCTCACCACTCGGCAGAGTCCGTCACGCACCCTGGATTTCGCACGGGAGCAGTCACACACCGGATGGGCTGTGTGCTCGCCACTCCGGGGCCTGGTGCCGGTGGCAAGGGCCGCCACCGATACCAGGGGGCCGAGTCGTGAGCGACGGCACGACCACCGAACTGAGCGCTGGCCGCTCCCTGCCCGGCGGCCAGCAAACTGCGCCCGCTGGCCGAAGCAGTACCGCGGGGCTCGGTGAACCACCTCCCGACCGGCCCCGCCACCAGCGTCGCAAAGGCCCAGAACCGGGCCCGGTCGATCAGGGTCCTGTACCGCACGGCTTGCGCGCGGCACACCCGACAGGCCTGAACAGCGTCGGCCAACTCGGCCCTGGCACGCTCCGCCATGATCGGCCACAGCGCCTTGCACCCGGAGAAGCAGTCGCGCCACCCTGGGGAGAGTCGGCGTGGCGCTGCTCCGTCCAGAGGAACTGGCGCCGCCTCCCCTGGATGTCATCGAGCTGGCTTTCCTCCGGCCGGCGAAGGTCTGTGCGTCGTCATCTCAGGGCTGCGAATGCCCCTTCCACGGCCTGGCAGGTGGCTGACAGGTCGTCCTCGGACACGACTGCGGGAACGAACCAGCAGGCCATGGCGTAGGCGTTGGAGTGCACGCCACGTTTGAGGAGTTCGTGCCGGAAGGCGTCGTACCGGCCCGAGTCCGCGCTGAGCAGGTCGCGGTAGCCTCGGGTGGGAGCGCCGTCTGAGGAGAAGACCACCTGGAACATCGCACCGACGCCTTGAACCGCGCAGGGCACCCGGTTGTCGTGCGCGGCCCGGCGGACCGTCTCCATCAGGCGCTGTCCGGCTTCGTCGATGCGCTTGGTGACAGTGGTGTCGTTCAACTGCCGGAGCGTGACGAGTGCGGCTGTCGCGCACAGCGGGGAGGCGTTGTAAGTCCCGCCGTGCTTGACCTCGCCGCGGGCCAGCGGTTCCATCACGGCACGGCGGCCGGCGAAAGCAGCGATCGGCAACCCGCCGCCGAGCGCCTTGGAGAAGACCGCGATGTCCGGCAGGACGCCGAACAGGTTCTGGGCTCCACCTGGTCCTGTGCGGAACCCGGTGCACACCTCGTCGAAGATCAGCACCAGGTCGCGTGCTGTGCATTCCTCGCGGAGAAGATCCAGGTAGTCCGGGTCGGGCATCGTGCAGGCGTTGTTGGCGACGATCGGCTCGCAGATCACGGCGGCCAGGTTCGGGTGGCCGTCCAGGACGTCCCGCAGCGCCGTGGGATCGTTCCACGGACAGACCACCACGTCGTCGATGACGCCTGTTGGGATGCCGGGTGAGTGTGGGACAGGATGCGGTGTCGCGTAAGGGCCGGCCTGGGCTGCGGAGGGCCGGTTGGAGATGGCCAGGGTGTCACTCCAGCCGTGGTAGTGGCCCTCGAATTTGAGGATCGCGGAACGCCCGGTGTAACCGCGCGCCGCCCGTACCGCTCCCTGCACCGCCTCGCTGCCCGAGTTCGCGAACCGCACGAGTTCGGCGCAGGGCACCATCTGGCAGATGAGCTCCGCCAGTTCCACCTCGGGGACATTGCACGTGCCGAACATCGTCCCCGAGTGCAGTACCTGGGTGAGCGCTTCGGTCAGCAGCGGCGAGGCGTGTCCGAGTACGGCACTGCCGTACGAGATGAGGTAGTCGATGTACTCGTTGCCGTCGACGTCTGTGATCCGGGCCCCTGAACCGCTCGCCATGTAGAGGGGGTACGGGTGCGGTCCGGTGGAGGTGAGCCGGGAGGACGAGCTGATCCCGCCGGCCAGCGAGTGCTGTGCTCGCTCGAACCAGGAGCGGCTGCCGTCGGTGCCGCCCAGTGCCGGGATGAAGCCATTCATTGCTGCTCCTGTTTGGTCGGGGAGGCGCAGGGACACGCTCGGAGAGCTGGCCCACGTGGAGAGGAAGTGCACTTCATGGATGTACGGACTGCTGTGGTCACCGGGGCGGGCAGCGGGGTGGGGAGAGCCTGTTCGCTGGGTCTGCTCGCCGACGGCTGGACGGTCGTGCTGACCGGGCGGCGTGCTGCGGCGCTGGCGGAGACGGCCCGGCTCGCACCTGCCGCCGACCGCGAGCGGGTCGTGGCGGTGCGGGCGGACATCACCCAACCCGTCGAGGTCGACGCCTTGTTCGCCGAGGTGGCCGACCGGTTCGGCCGACTCGATCTGCTGTTCAACAACGCCGCCGACACCATGCCGTACACGCCCACGGAGGAGGTGAGTGCTGCGGACTGGCACAGAGTGATGGACTCCATCGCCACTGGCACCTTCCTCTGCTCCCAGGCCGCTTTCCGCATGATGATGCTCCAGTCGCCGCGGGGCGGCAGGATCATCAACAACGGAGCACCGTCCGCCCAGGCGCCACGCCCCGACTCGATCGCTTTCACCGCGGCCAAGCACGCTGTGGCCGGGCTGACCCGCTCGCTCTCGCTGGACGGCCGCCGCTACGACATCTCCTGTGGCCAGATCGACATCGGCAATGTCACACCGCAGGATCGGCCGCAGCCCGAGGTACGCCAGGCGGACGGCTCCTTCCGGGTCGAGCCGACGATGGACATGCGCCATGTCGTCGAGACCGTCCGCGCCATGGCCGCGCTACCGGCGGGGGTGAACATGCAGTCCGTCCTCCTCATGCCCAGTTCCATGCCCTTGGTCGGACGCGGCTAGCCCGGTGCGTCGGGCAGTCCCGCGAGGTAGGCCTCGACCCAGCGGCCCGGGGCCAGCATGCCGCTGCGGTGCCAAGCCAGCATCCGGTGCAGGCCGTCGAGATGGACCAGACCTTCCCGGACGGTCAGCGCCGCGTAGTCCCGGGTCGGCATTGCCCGGGTGCTCAGATACAACGGCCGGGCCGGGGCGTGGGTCTGGCGCGTCAGCTTGAGCGCGCAGAGCGGATTGGTCCGCGTGTACGTGGCGTCGAGCGCGGTGAGACGGATCGCCGCGGCGGCCACCGTGAGGCCGGTCGGCGGGATCAGTTCGACGTCGCCGCCTTCGCCCAGGTGCCACGGCAGCACGACATCGAGTACCTCGGGTCCCTCCAGTAGAACCCGGTGCCAGCGCCCGCAGAGGACGCGATGCGCGTCACGGATGTGCGCGGCGGCCTCGTCGTTCGAGTTGGCCTCGTCGCAGGGGTCGTAGGGATGTTCCCTGGTGAAGCGGCTCATGAGCACGTCGTAGCTGACGGCTTCCAGAATCTTCACGCCGACGGCCGTTGGGTGCGGGGGACGTACGGACTGAAGTGCCGTTCGGCGAAGAGTTCGGGCCACTGCGCCCTGGCCGGCTCCAGCGTGCGTCCCACGGCAAGCACGGACCGCCAGTACGGCTTGACAGGCGGCCACGGCGCCCCTGTTGTGCAGTACGAGGCGTCGACCATGTACCGGGGGGCTGCTTCGACCGGGCCTCGTGCGGCTCTGCGGGTGTGGAAGATCGCCGAGTGCAGGAGCACGGTGGAGCCGCGGGGCAGGTCGTCGATGGTCTCCTCCCCAGGCTGCCAGTCGGTGCCCAGAGCGCTCCGCTCGTCCTTCTCGGCGATCTGGTGGTGGGATCCGGGCAGCACGGCCAGCGACCCCATGCCGGGCCGGAGGCCTCCGAGGTAGTGCAGCGCGTGGATCATCGGAAGGGCTCGGTCCTGCTGGGGGTGCTGTTCGTAGTCGTGGTGCCAGCTCTTGCCGGCTCCGCCGGGCGGCCGGCGGTCGCTGTGCAGGTGATGGAAGACGAAAGAGGGCCCCAGCAGGTTCTCGTCCCGCAGGAGCTCCAGGAGCGGAGCGTAGACAGCGAGGTCCCCGTGAGCCGCCATCTGTAGTTCGAATTTCGGCGGAGCGGCGTCCTCCGCAAGGGAGCAGGCATCGATGGACAACTGTCTGAGGCCGGTGTCCACCCAGCGGTCCACTTCGGGTACGAGACGATCGACCAGGGAGGCGGGGAGGAATCCCGGCAGGACGAGGAATCCGAGTTCAGGGAAGTCCTTCACCCGCGTGTCGAAGTCCGTGCAACCGCTCATTCGAGATACCCCCGTCTGTGAGCAGAGAAGCCGTCAGGAATCCACTGTTCGTACGCGGAACGTTTCTGTCCCTCTCACCTGGGTTGCACGCGTTGACGCCTCACATTGGCCAGATGACCGATGGGTGGCCGGAACACATGTCCCCCGCCGGCAGCGCTGTCCCTGCCCGAAGGGGGCCACAGAATCACGAAGGGAGTGCGCCCGAGCAGACCGGCCACGCCGTCCGGGAACGCCCGATCAGCGAGGCACTCCCCCGGGCCTCCAGCCACGTCCCGCACCACCCTGCCTGCGAAGGCGGTGGAAAGGTGTCCTCGTACGTTTCGGGCAGGGCGCGGGCACGCCGGACGAATCGCGCTTCAGGAAGCGCATCCTTGCCCTTGCGGCGCGCGGCCCGTGCCTTGGTCGACCTGGAGCTGGACGTACATGTCGAAGGCTTCGCCGTTCGGGGTGTCCTCTGCCCATACCTTCACGGTGGTGATGCGGGTCCATGAGCTTCCCGATACTTCCGGCACGATGAGTGCGTCGCCGATCGCCACCGTGGTCTGCGGGCAGGAGACCGAGGGTGTGGTGACGAAGATCGTTGGGCCATCGCTGGTGGATGCGCCGGGCACGCGGATACGGATGTTGCCGTCTGGCGACGCCCAGGATCCCTCGTTGACGGTCAGCTCTGTTTCGTAGGTGCCGGGCTTGAACTGAGGCTGCGCGGCGGCTTCCGGGGCGTCCGCTACCGCTCCCGATGTTCCGCCGGTGGGACGGGGGTCCAGTGCGGTGGGCGTGACGGCTGTCGGGCCTCCGGCGGGTGCCTGGTTCCGGTCGTCGATGACGGTTACGGCTGCCCAGGCCGCCACAGCCACGGCCAGGGCACTGGCCGCACTCACCATCCGCACCGGAGACTGTCTCCCACGTGGAGCGTGAACCGGCGCCTCCCCTTCGCGCGCCCCCTGATCCGGATCGGCTGCCTCTCCGCTTCTGCCCGGAGCGAAGGAGGAGTGGCTCGCCACTGACCCGGCGGCAGCACCCTCAGTTTCCAGGCCGGGGGCGATACTGTCAGGGATCGGTGCCGTGTCGCTCTGCGTGGCGGTTGGGGTGCGGGCAGCGTCGGCCTGCTTCCAGCGGCGCAAACATTCCTCTGCCGCGGTGGGCCCGCCCAGGACCCGGGCGATCGGTTCCACCGTCGTCCAGCGCGGGAGGCGTTTGCCGTTGAGGGTCTCGGAGATCGTGCTGACGACCACACTCGCAGTCGGGTCGGTCATCCGGATCCGGCGGACGATCTCGGTGTAGCTGGGCTTCTTCGCTTCCCGGTGCAGGTGACGCAGCCAAGCGGCAAACTCTTCGACCGGGTCCACCGCCACCTCCTGCCCCCATCGCTGTTCGGCGTCGTTCGCCGTCCTTCGGCGCACCCCACCGAACGCTTCAGGGCTGCCTCAATGAGTGGCGTTATCCCGTTCCTACCGGAAAGCCGCCCTCATGATGTTGCTCATTGTGCCGCTCGCCGGCGTCGTGCTTGGCGTACTTGGTCCACTCCTGGCCACCGCCGTCGCGGTCCTGGCCCACGACCCCGCCCGGCGCGCCGACGCCCGTGAAGTCCTCTGTCTCCTGTTGACCCGCCCCAAGCTCAGGCGAAGCAGGCACGAGTACCCACCGCCGTCACCGGCCCCATGGACTCGTGACCACCCGGGACTGCCTCAGCGGCACGCAAAGTGACAAGGACTCCGAGGAGCGGTGTGCAGTCCACTGGGCCGGGAACGGGGAAACCATCCGCGGCGAATACCTCGGCTCCAAGACCCCACCGCGCCCAGCGGGCAGCTCCCCGGGGAGCGCGTCATCGAGGTCGGCCTTACCCAGTACGCGGCCTCTGCGGCCCGACCAGTCGCACCCGGGAAACTGCCGCCGTGGCAGGAGGCCGGGAGCGCTCTGCACAGCGGCAGCTCCGCCGCGTCGGACGGAACACGAGGACGCAGCACGGATGAAGAAAGCCCATCATTCTGCCCACCCTCAGTTGCAGGACCGGGCACGCAGGCCGGCCTGCCGCGGCGTCTCGACTTCGGTGGATCGGTTCAAGGGGGCCTTGACCTGGCTCACCAGCGTGCGGGGAGCACCGCGGGATCCGTCGCCGGCCGTCGCATCACCCTCCGGGACCGAGCAGCCGGGGAAACCTCCGGCGCCTGGTCGATCCGCTTCTGACGCTGCGGGGGGGTGTGGTCGACGTACGTCGTGTCGGGGGCCGGATCCGGTCGTTGATCGAGAGACCGGCATATGCCAGGCGGACCCGGTCCGTCGCACACACATGGAGTTGACGATGAACAGGGAAACGCGGAACACCGGTGCGCGGGCCATCGTGCTGGGGGCGGTCGCCGGGGCGGCACTGCTCCCCGCAGGGACGGCCGAGGCGAACGTCGTCGGCGTCGGGAACGCAGCGTTCGGCAACACGTGCGCGAACCAGGCCGATACACGCGCCGAGGGAGCCACCGTCGCCGGAAGCGGCCTGGGCAGCGGCAACCACGCCGGGCTGCCCCTGAACCTGGCACGCAACCACTGCGGCAACAGCGGCATCATCTGCACCGCCCTCTTCATGGCGCGGTACTGATGCGCCGCACGAACGGTCCGGCGCCGGTGACGGAGGGCCCGGGGCGATGATGGCAGCGGGCACGTCGACAACCGGCGTGCGGGTTGGTGACCGGGCAGTGGCCGAGTTCCTGGCCTTGGGCGGGCAGACGCTGCCGCTGCTGCGGAACTGGGCGGGCGAGGAACCCGGCAACGGTGTGGCGCGCGGCCTGCTCACCCTCGCGACGTCCGAGCGGATGGACGACAGGGTCCTCAAACAGCAGCTGGTGACCGCCCACCGTGACGCGCAAGCCTCGGGTGAGCGGGAGGCGAGTCTGGTATATGGGGTGTTCCTGCACACTCACCGGCAGTACCGGCTGACCGCCGACCATCTGATGGCGCACTTCGAGCGCTGGCCAACGGACGAGGTCGCGACACTGATACTGGATGCCTTCTCCGCCGCAGGGGACTCCGCATACCGCGTGCACGGAGATGCCCTGGTGGAGCAGCAGGCGACGCTCGCGGGGCCGGACAGCTGGGTGTGGGCGAGCTGTCTCGCCGCGGTCAGAGCCGAGCAGGGCCGGGTACGTGAAGCGCACCGACTCGCCGAACACGCACTGTCCCGCAACCCCCGCTCGGGAGTGGCCGTGCACGCCCTCGCCCACGTCGAGCACGAACTCGGCACGGGCCCGGCATCCACCAGGATGCTGGACCGGTGGTTGGCCCAGGACTCCCAGGCCGTGCAACTGGGGCACCTGAACTGGCACGCCGCTCTGCAGTCCATCGCCTGCGGAGACTTCGCCGACGCCCGGCACCGGGCCGATACGGCGTTGCGGCGTGAGGACGTGGGCATGCGGGCGGCGACGAACTGGCGTTTGATGCTGGTGGGCCAGGAGCCCGCCCGTCGCAGCGACCTGGATCACGTGCGGGAACTGCTGGCAGCGCCGGGCGGCATGGCCGAGGTCTTCCACACCTTCAACCTTGCCCTGGCCCTCGCGGTGGAAGCCGCGACCGAGGACCTGGAGACGCTGGCCGGCCGGGCTGCCGCCGATCCGCGCCCCGCTTACCGCGAAGTCCTGGCCCCCGTCGTGGGGGCGCTGGCCCACATAACAGTCGGCCACCCACGTGCCGCGGCCGAAGGCCTTGCCGCTCTCGGTGAGAAAGCCGAACAGATCGGCGGAGTCCGCGTGGAGCGGGAGATCGTCCAGGACACACTCGCCCGCGCTCTCATCGACGCCGGCGACCCCGCCCGCGCAGCCGCACTGCTCCGGCACCGCACCACCACCCGTGACCACCACACCTACGAGAACCTGCTCCTGGCCCCACGCTGACCCTCAGGACGTGCGACTCACTCCGGCGAAACCGCGGGCCTCCAGGGCCACACCCGCGGACGCGGAAGTTCACCGCTGGGCTGTCTCCGTACTGGGCCGGGCAGCTCAGAAACCGCCGGAAGGAGAGTGAAGGACCGCAGGGGAAACCGTCGGAATCGGCGGGAACAGGGCCATGAACACCAAAACGCCGGCGTGGCGGCTCCTTGAAGAGACAGCGGACGAGGACCGCAATTCCGTCTGCGGCGAGCACTACAGGGCCGACTACAGCGAACACGACCTCAACATGGAGCAGGCGTCAGTAGATCTTGCACAGGCCGTGCGCTGCTTCGGGAGGCCCGCGAGGCCTTCGCCGAGAGCTGGTTCACCTACGAGACCGCCGGCGCACTCCGACTACTGGGCGCGCCCCCGGTTGCCAAGCTGTGCATCCCCAGCACCCGTCCGCTGCGATCATGTCGGGGCCCGGTCTTCCGCTCGTGGTGCGTTGGCACCATGCAGCTGCGCTCCAGCAGGACTGGCCTGTGTCCGTACCCCGATGCAGGCCCGCGGTTCATCAACGAGCCGGGGCATCGCGGCACTCCTCGCACCCGGTGCAGGGCAGAGGAGGCGCCCCCGGTCAGGCGTCGACGTACGGCGCGGACCACCGAGGCCGCGGGTTCCGAACTCCTCAGCCCACCCCGGCGGTCATCTGCGGCAACTGATGAGCCTGCGACGGGGCGCACGGAGGTACACCCGGCGCACTATCACCCGGAGCGTGCGCTTCCTGTGTGACGTTCCGCACGCGGATGACGGGAACTGACACTGCGTTCCCGACGCACCATCACGAGCTTCTGCAGTTCCGGGAGTTGCGGTGCCGCCCGAGAACGGATGGAGCTCCTATGCGACCGCTCAGAATGGCACGGGGTGTCACATCTCCGTCTGATAGTCGGCGGCTTGAGGGGAAACGGCATCCGTTGCGCTCCGGTAAAGTCACCTCACCTCTTACCTCACGGGCCTACGCAGTCGCGTGGACACCCGCGCGGAGTCCTCGATAAGCGGCGGGCTTCACGCGGATCTACGAAATCCGTAGCTCCGCCAAGGAAGTGAGGTGAAGGTCCCTGTGACTGAGCTGGATGAGTCGGAGGGGCACTGCCAGTGTTGCAGCAGGCGGGAGCAGCCCGAACGGGGCTCCCGATGGCTGGGGACTCTGATCCGCGTGATCTACGAGGTCGCGCTGAACTGGCCCTGGTAGCGGACAGCCCCGACCTGAGGGCCGGGGCCTGACCGACCCAACAAGGTCGGCCGCACTGCACACGGGGTGCAAGGGAGAGCTCCACCAGGCTGCTTCGCGGGCGTCAGGTGGGGCTTTCTCTCTGTCCGAATGCGGTTATGAGCGCACACATCAAGCCGACTGACCGCTTTGTGATGCCCGTCACATTGATGTTGCGCGATGCCCCCACTATGCCTTGATTGGCCCGACCGTTCCAGCGGCATCACCAAGCCGAACACCCCGCATAAATGCACTACGGCAGCGAAAGATGCTGGTAGTTCCCCTTTTCCACCCCGCATGGAGTGATGGAAGTCACATGCCGCCAAGGGTGAATCACCGCACGTACGGCCGGAACCAAATACACCGTTTTGCCAGAGATTCACACACGCACAAGCGGCGATCCACGCCATCCCGAGGTGGGCCGCCGAACGATACACGCTCCCTCCGGCAAGCGGCAGCGATGCTCCGACCCCAAGGGAGTGAATTACTCAGAGTCATTACATAACTACCTCGCACGCCGCTGACCAGTGGGGACGGGAGGCAGGCCGCCTGCCCGCGCGTCATCACAGTCGCTGCCGCTGCCGCGGGAGGCATTCCAGCGAGTGGTGATCCACTCGCCGACGTCGGCGGTGAGGCGCGGATGGTCTTTGTTCTGGAGGAGTCGAGGCGCCAACTCCGCTGCGGTCTGAGGGTCTCGCCGCGGGGGTGGCGTCAGACCGAGTGAGCGTTGCGGATGCCGTGGAGTGTCTCTGTGCGTGCCACCCCGGCGCCGACGAGTTGCCGGGTGGTCTCCGTTTCGAGGACGCCAGGGACGCGGTGCTGGGTGGCAGCCCAGTACCTTCGGCTCGTCCCTGACACTCGCCGCTACCGCACAACCGCTGCTTCCAGATACTCCTCGATTCGGGCCCTGAACCGAGAGGCTGAGGCCTTTCACGTAAATGACCTCTGGCGGGCAGGAACGTGGGAGGTGATGGTCGTGCCGACGGAAGCTTTGGCCTCTGCCCCCTCCTGTGCCTCGCAGACATGCCGGTTGCCGGGGTACTGGGCGACCCACCAGGACGACGTGGAGGTCAGCGTCGATGACGATCTGATGTTGGCGGAGTACCGACAGTTCTTGGAGCGCTCCGCGATGGTGTGGCAGCGCGTGGGCACGAGCATCCCGTCCACGATCAGTACGGGGCCCCGGCCGACGCGGTCAGGGCCTGTTCCTTCCCCCCGTACACTCGGCCCATGGGATGCAGCGCCGAGCCGAGTAAGTGCCCGCACCGGGCCTGCTCCGCGCTGCCCCCGGCCGACGCCCCCGCGGCTGTGCCCCCGGCGCCCGCCGACGCGGCGCCCGGAACGGGCCGTACCGCACTGCACGGCCACGGCTAGCGACCGTCCCACCCGTTCCCGGCAGCGGCATCCGGCGTTCCAGCCCCCGGCGTGACCTACCGCGCCGCAGCACCCACACCGACACCACCTCTCCGGCGCGCCGGGCGCCGGAGCCCCCGTCGCCTCCGGCGCCCGCCGCAGGCGAGCGTTTCACGATCGGCTCCACAGCACCACGCGGCCCACGGCGCACCCGCCCGTGCCGCTTCCCGGCTACGGCGCACCACCCGGCCGATGCCGCACTCGAAGGGATCACCGTGAAGCTGAGCGACCTCATCGCGGGACAGGACCACCATGCGCTGCGGGGCACCCCCGACCGCACGAACGTCACCGCCGGCGTGACGATCGACGCGGACCGGGTCACCCCCGGCTCCGTCTTCGCCGCTGTGCCCGGCCATGCCGCCGGCGGCCCGCACGCAGTCGCCCCCGCCGTCGCGCGCGGCGCGGTCGCGGTGCTCGTCGACGAACAGGCGCCTACCCTGCCCGCGGCAATGGGCGACGTGTGCGTCCTACGCGTCCCTGATGTCCGCAAGGCCGCCGCGGTGGTGGCCTCGCGCTACTTCGGCGAACCGGGCCGGGCGATGGATCTGATCGCCATCACCGGCACCAACGGAAAGACATCCGTCTCGTACATGACCGAGTCGGTGCTGCGGCTCGCCGAGCGGGCCCGGGTCGGAGTGATCGGCACTGCGGGCAGCCGGATCGGGGACGAGGTCATCCCGATGCCGCCATCGGTGCTCAGCACTCCGGAATCGCCCGATCTCCAGTACCTGTTGGGGCACATGCGTGACCGGGCGTGCGGAAGCGTCGTCCTGGAGGCCACGTCGATGGGGCTGCTGACGCACCGCCTGGACCGGACGTTCATCGACGTCGGCGTCTTCACCAACCTGACCCAGGACCACCTCGACGACCACGGCACCATGGAGAACTACCGGGACGCCAAACTCCGCCTCTTCCAGGGCCTTTGCCGACGCGCCGTGGTCAACGCCGACGACCCGGTGGGTGCCGGGATCCGGAAGCTGATGCCCGGCGCGGTGACCACATACGCGCTGGACGGCGACGCGGACTACCGCGCGAGCGACCTCGCCGTCGATGCCTCGGGTTCCCGTTTCACGCTGCACCACGACGGCCGCAAGTATCCGGCGGCCATCCCGTCGCCGGGCCGGTTCTCCGTCTCGAACGCGCTGGCCACGGTGGCCGCGTGCCACCTCTTGGGCCATGGTCTGGCCGGGCTGGTGGACGCCCTGGAGCGGATGCCGCAGATCCCCGGCCGCTTCGAGCGCCTCCAGATCCCCGGGGGTACCTCGGTGATCGTGGACTACGCTCACTCGCCGGACTCCCTCAACAAGGTCCTCACCACCATCCGGGGCTTCGCCCGGGGCCGGGTCATCACCGTGTTCGGCTGTGGCGGCGACCGCGACACCACCAAGCGCGCCGATATGGGCGCGATCGCGGGCACCCACTCCGACCTGTGCGTTCTCACCTCCGACAACCCCCGTTACGAGGACCCCGAGGGCATTCTCGACCAGATCGCGAAGGGCATCGTGTCGACCGGGACGCCGTTCGAGCGGCTGACCGACCGCCGCTCGGCCATCGCCGCCGCACTGGGGGAGGCGGGGCCGGACGACGTCGTGCTCATCGCGGGCAAGGGCAGCGAACCTCACCAGAGCGTCCGGGGCGAGCTGCTCCCCTTCAGCGACATGGCCACCGTGCGTGAGCTGATCGGCGCCTAGGCCAGTGGGAGCGCGGGTCACGGTCAATGCGTGCGCTGGCGGCACGCGTGCGGGGACCCTGGTCCGGCCACGCCCCACGCCGGTTCCCGTCCGGCCCGCCGCCGCGCACTCGCCACCGGCGTAAGGACCGGCAGCAAGCGTTCGACAGCCGGTGTCCGCTACCGAGCCGGATCCATCACCTCACCGGGGATGGGGGCTGCTGGGCAGTTGGGCCAGGGCGAGGGGCAGGGTGCTCTGGGTGTTGAAGAGTTCTTCGACGCCGGTCCGGTGCAGGCGGCGGGCGAAGGAACCGGTGGCGGGGTTGACCAGGACGAGACCGCGGAGGGAGGCGTGAGCCTGGACGAGGATGCCGAGAAGGACTTCGTCCCCGAAGTCCAGGCCGGTGAGGTCGACCACGAGCGGACGCTCCGTCGCCGCGGCGGCGTGGAATGCGTGCTCCAGCGCAGGTGTGTTCCATGCTCCGGTGCTGCCGAGCAGAGCCAGGACGCAGGCGTTCGGACGGGTGTACTCGGTGATCCTGACCAGCAGATCGTCGAGTCGGCGTTCCTGCATGTCATGTGCCTTCTGTCCGATGTAGCGCTTTTCATGTGTTTTTTGCGCCGGAAATAGGCACGGATGCCGCTCGCCCGTTCAGGGATCAGGGTCTTGGGGGCACTCGCAGGGAGAGGAGGGCGGTGTCGTCGCTGGCCCATCCGCCGTGGTGACCGGCCAGAACCTCGGCGATGTGCGCGTTGGTGTCCGCCGCGTCCATGCCGCGGGTATCGGCGAGGGCTTCGGCGAGGGCCTCCTCGTCGAAGATCGGCCGGTGCGGAAGGGGCTTGCTGGGGTCGGGGCGGGCCTCGCAGGCACCGTCGGTGTAGAGAAACAGCAGGTCACCCGGTGCAAGGCGGAAGCGGACATCGGACAGGGAGACGGTGGGCATCACCCCGAGCAGCGTGCCGGGCAGGCCGGTCTGCTGGACGCGGCCGTCGGCCCGGCGGATGAGTGCGGGGGGATGGCCGGCCAGACAGAGCCGCCCGGCCGCCCCGGCAGGGGTCGTACGGAAGGTCGCCTGGACGGCGGTGAGGAACCGCGGCGCGCGCTGGGCGCGCATGGCGCTGTTGAGCCGGTCCAGGACCTCGGCGGGCGAGAGGTGGTCACCGGCGTCGGCGCGCAGGGTGTAGCGGGCCAGGGCGGTCACCTTCGCCGCTTCGAGCCCCTTGCCACAGACGTCTCCCATCACGGCGGTCCACCACGGCCCGCGGGCGTTGAAGAGGTCGTAGAAGTCACCCACGACCTCGACATCCCCGGTGGCAGCCAGGTAGCGGGCCGAGGCATCCATCCCCGGTACCGGACGCAGGACCGGGGGCAAGAGGCTTTCCTGAAGGCTGCGGGCCAGATCCTGTGAGACCGACAGCGCCGCGTTGGCAGTGGCCAGGGCGCTCTGCGCGGTGCTCAGCGAGATCCGCAGGTTGATCTCGTTGGACACCGCCCGGGCCAGAGTGGCGAGCGTCTCCAGCTCCTGCGGCTTCCACTGGCGGGGGTTCGCGTCGATGACGCACATGGTCCCGATGGCGTGCCCGTCGGTGGTGACGATCGGGAACCCCGCCCAGGATCCGACCCCCCACGGCCCGATGCCCTGATGCCCCGCCGTACGGGGGTCCTTCGCCGCGTCCTCCACGATGAACGGGCCGTTCGCCCCGACGGCGAAGTAGCAGAAGCTCTCCCCCACCCCGTTCTGCCACTGCTCCGACCCACCGTACGGCAGGTGTGGCACCGATTTCCAATAGGTCCGGGCCCCTCCCACGAACGTGATCGCGGAGATCGCCGCACCAGTGACCGACACCGCCAGCCTGGTCAGGTCGTCGAACACCTGCTCCGGAGCGCTGCCGACCATGCCACTGGCCTCCAGTGAGGCCAGCCGCGCGGGGTCGGACAACACCGCCGGCAGCCCGTCATCCCGCACCCCCTCGGGATACTCCACCCCACCCAACAACCCGCCCTCTTTCCTCGGCTCCCCGCAGGAGCCCGCGAGCCACCCAACCACAGCCTGGACGGCGCCGTCACAAACAGACGCGCCCAGTAGATCACCGCGGACGTCAACGCGAGCCTGCGATCGCCGGGCCGGCAGAACACCCCTTCTCAAGCGGTCCAGAACAATATTTGATCACCAGCGTTGTTGACATGGGCTGGGCTTGATCATGGCGGAGGCCTCCGGTGTGGCGGAGCTGTCCAACGAGCTCGTCAAGAGGAGTTTGCAGCGAGTGCTCCTACGGGCCCGAGGTCGATGATCTCCGCCATCAGTTCATCAGTCAGGTCACGACGCAGCCGCGCCAACGCGTGTAGGGGCGAGCAATGCTCATGCCCTGTGGATCGGCCTCGGGGACGGACGCGAAGGGCGTACCTTCCCGAGTGATCGACTTCTGGTAGTCGAGTAGGCCGACGTTGCACGGTCGGTCGGGAAGGCGCGACAGTCCTCAGCGTCGGGAGCGCCGATGAACCGACCGAGACCGGCTCACCTGATCGGCGGCATCGTCAGGAAGGGTGCGCGGCGGATGCCGGCCGCCGCACTGGAGGCCGACGCCAACCCTTGAATAGCCCCATTGGCGGACCACGCGGCCGATTGGGACCAGCCACTACCGCGCGGCGTGGAGGACGGTTGTCGATTCGTATGCGGACACCGGTTTCAGAAATGGTACTTCCAGAACTTTGTCGACACCGCCAACCCGGCATGTTGGAGGGCTGCCTAAAAGGGGCAGGACATGCTCGGCGTGCCCCTCTGTTCCGTTCCATCCGCGGCCACGACCACACCGTGGGCGAGGTCGAAGAACTGCGTGCCCGGGCGGACCAGCGACGCCTTGGAATCGGCCGGATCCTGCTGGAAGGGCTGCGAAGCCTTCGCGAGCAGGGTGCAACGACTGCCAGGTTGTACACGGGCACGGCGAATCCGCACCGACCCTACGACCTTTACGGGAGCGTGGAGTTCCGGAGACAGAACGAGTACGTCCGCTACCGCAAGCCGCTCGCTTGACCGAACGGTCATTGGGCTGTCCGGTCGATCCACAGAATGGGACAATTCCTCTCTGCAGGCTGGAATCGTAGCGGTTCTGACGGGCCGTGGTTCGAACACACAGGCTCGCCGTCAGAGAGCAGGGCGACGACCAGGGCGCCTGCGGCCACTGCTCGCTCTCCGTCGGAGGCATCCAGGGCGCCCGCAGGCCCGGGGCCGCGGCTGAGTACGCTCCGGACCATGGCTACGCGTTCCTCCACTGCTGCTTCGGCCCGACTCCGGGGCAAGTCGGGCCGGCGGTGACGGCCGCCAGGTCGCGATCGAGTCAGCCGTCCACCTTCGCGTTGCTCGGTCTGTCGAGGCAGGAGCTCCTCTCGATCTCGTCGTCGGTGGGCCTGGCCTCGTCGCGGTCCTTCTTGGGCACGAGGGGCAGATTGATCTGGAAGTCCCGGTCCCAGTCGTTGCTCTGTGCGTAGTCCATGAGGGCCTGCTGGAGCTTCTTGCAGTCTTCGCGGTGGCCCTTGGCCATGGCGATGCCGTAGTCGTTGAAGGGGCCGAACGTCAGGGCGTGCGCGACGGTGATGCTGGGATCATCTTTCATGAACCCGTAGAGGATCAGTTGGTCGGTGGAGAGAGCATCGACTCTCTTTTCCTTCAGTGCCTTGACGCATTCCTGGGCGTCTGTCATGTCGACGGTACGGATCAGGCTGTACGCCGGCTTCTTCAGCTCCGCCGCGGAGGTGGTGCCTTCCCAGACGCAGATGAGCCGTCCGTTGAGGTCGCTGTGGTTCTTGTAGCGTTTGGCTTCTTCGGTCCGCACGAGAACGCCCTGCCGGGTGGACGCGTAGGGGCCCACGAAGTCCAGCCCGTCGCCGCCTTCCGACGTCGGCTTCATCCTCTGTTCCGTGATCGAGTAGGTGGCCGCGACGAGCTGGACGTCGCCGTCGTGCAGGGCGCGGGCCCGGTTCTTGGACAGAACACCTTCGAAGTCCGAGGACTTGACCTTGACCCCCACCCTGTCGAGCACCTCCCGGGCGACCGTTATGTCGAACCCGTTGAACTCGCCGTCGTGGGGTGAGTAGCTCGTGCCCGGCTGATCGCCCTTGCTGCCGATCTCGATCTTGCCCTCGGCGAGCAGTGACGAGGGTTCCGAGGAGCAGCCGGCCAGGGCAGCTCCGGCAAGGGCCACCACGACGGCCCCGGTGCGGATGGTGCGGATGGTGCGGCGACGGTGACCTGTTTTGCCCATGAACGGTCCTCACGGTCGTTTCGGTTTTCAGTCGTTGTGCAGCGTTCCCCGGGCCTGCGCAAGACGCATGGAACAGCCTGTCTCCGGCCTGACGGCGACGTCGAAGTGAACCGCACCCTCGCGCCCGCCGAGGTCGAAGTCGACGGTCGACTGCGCGGGGACTTCCGTACTGTGCGGGGTGATGCCCGGAGTGACGGAGGTGATCGTCGCCGTGGTCCTGCCGACGCAGGTGGGCGTGTTCGGGTCGTCGTCCTTGATGGTCAGCGTCAAGCGCAGCTTGTCCCGTACGTAGCCGTCGGGCGGCGGTGTCATCATCACCGTGAGTGTGCCGCCGGTGTCGTCCACGGGCTGCGTGCCCCTGATGGTCATCTCGACGCCGATCTCGCCCGTACGGTCGACGTCCACCCAGGCGAGCGCGCCGCCACCGCTGCAGAGCGCGGCGGCACCGACGAGGACGGCCCGGATGGTTGTGCGCCGTTGTGTCTCGGCGACCTGCTGTGCGGCGTCGCGAATCTGCCCGGTACGGCCGACCGGGTACAGGGCGGCGGTGCCGGCGGCCAGCAGGCCGAGGGCCGCGAGGACGTAGAACCAGACGTACTGGTTCTGTGGACCGCCGGGCCACTGGGCGACGGCGAAGACGGCGAAGACGACGGTTGCGGCGATGACGAGACAGGCGGATACGGGGAGCCAGGCGACGTGCGTCAGCGTCCGCTTGAGCTCCCATTTGAACGTGGCGTTGTCACCGACCGAGCCGAACGAGGACGAACCGACGCCACTGGACGTGACGTTGGCGGCCTCGGAGCCTCTGTCAGCGCCGGGGCCGCCGGAGCTCACGCTCCGTCCCCGTGACGACTGCCGCCGCCGAAGTGGAAGGTGGCACCGTTCCCCACCGACCCGATAGCGGCGGAATTCGGGCCGGTTGCCGTGACGTGGTACGTACGGTGGGAGGTCGGGGCGGCTGCCATCAGTTCCGCCAGACGGGCCTCGTCCGGACGTCGGTCCCGCTGTTCGCCGAGCCACGCCGTCAGGGCTGCCGCCAGCCGCTGCCTGTCCTCGGTGGAAAGCGCGCCGAGCAGTTGGTCGGCGCGCTGTTCGCTGCGGCCCTCGGGCAGAGCGATCGGGGTGTCCTCGCCGCTGTCGCGACGGAAGATCCTGCGAAAGTAGCCCTGGCCTGCGTCGATCGAACCGTCCGTGAGCCGCTGTGCAGCACTCGCCACCATAGCGGCGCCCAAGACCTCGGCCGTCAGGGAGAAGTAGGTGGCGAGTTCAGCGGAGATTTCAGGAAGACCGGTCATGTGAGCCCCCGTTACCGATTCTGCAGTGCGCCGCTCCAACACCGTCAACGAGCTATGGTAAAGGGTTTCCAATGCTTCTGACAGTCTGCCAGCTGTGCTCTGTGGGGGGGCGCGGGTGAGGCCTGATCGGGTACGTTCGAGGCGGTCGGCGACAGGGAATTTCGCGGTAGCAGCCCCTGCGTGGCTGCGCCGCCGATCAGGACCAGCCTTTGTGTCGGGTGCCCGCCCAGTCAGGAAGAACAGCATGGGAGCCACCCGGCCTGACTTCTTCGGTGGAGCGTCACGCGCGCAGTGCCAGGGACTCTCCTTACGTGCCTTCAACGGCGGGGTGATCAAAGCCGGTGGCGTCTCCCGCCGGCTCGCCGCCACCCGGTCCCGAACCGAGGATCACGACACCGGCTGAGGTCCTTCGCTCGCGGACCCTCGCCCGTCCGTCGCTGGGCCGGGAGGCCAGGGTCAGAGGGCGATGAGTCCTGCCGCCGTCTCTCTGAAGCCGCAGGCATCGAAGTAGAACGATCGCAAGTGGTCTTCGAAGTCGACATGCAGCCATTCACACCCCGCAGCGCGGCATCCCTCAGCAGCTTGCTCGACCAGCGCCGCTCCCACCCCATTAGAGCGATTGCGCTGAGCTACGACCGTGTCCAGGACAAAAGCATGGACGCCGCCGTCCCAGGCGACGTTGACGAACCCAACCAAACGATCACCTTCCCAGGCGCAGACCCAGCCGAGGCTGTGACGCCGAAGCCTTGTACGCCAGTCCGTCTGTCCGACCGGATGATCGAACCCTTCCGCATGCAGCTTGTTCAGAGCTGAGTTGTCGACGTCGCCCCGCCACTCATACGTGATCATCATGATCCGAATCTAGCGACCATCAGAACCGGAATACGGGGCGGCCGACACACTCACCGTTCACTCACCGTTGCGGTCGAACCTGCCGCGCAAGGAGTGGTTGCCGACACAACCTGGAAAGCGCACTCCCAAGGCACACACCGTCTGAGAGGAGCACGTGAGGTCTGCGCTACGTCCGATTTCTCAGCACGAACTACTGATCGGCCCTGCGGGAGAAGTGCCCATCCGGCCACGGCGAGGTTGCGCATCCGGGCGATGCCGAGCATGGCGTGGTGGACGCTGACGCCTTTGAGGCGGCAGTCGGTGTGCTCCCCTTTCCAAGCCGGAAGTTCGCCCTGGCCACGTTTCCCGCGGTGCGGGATGATTGGTGCGCCACATCGTGATCATCACTCTGGCCGACCCGATGCCGAGTCAATCCCACAGTTACGCTGATCGGGGCAGTCCATCGTGCGCAAGACCCGGGGGAACCGTGAACCGACCACTGCTGTTCCTTGACGTTGACGGGCCGCTCAACCCTTACGCGGCCAAGCCGGAGAGACGTCCCGACGGCTACACCACACTCAGAGTCCCCCGGAACGACGAGCATCAGGACGACAGAAGGCTCACGTCTCGACGGCCCCTGCGGGTCTGGCTCAACCCGGAGCATGGACGATTCCTGCTCCAGCTCGGCTTCGAGCTGTGCTGGGCCACCACATGGATGGACGACGCCAACCGGTGGATCGCACCGGTCCTGGGCCTACCAGAACTTCCCTTTGTGGACTTCGGCGACGTCCTACTCCGGGAACGCCCTGATGGAGTCCACTGGAAGACCGGGCCGCTGGTGGACTACGCAGGCGGCCGTCCTTTCGCGTGGGTGGACGACGAGCAGAGTGAGCTGGATCAGACCTTCGTGGCCGCTCACCACCAAGGCGCCGGGCTCCTGCACCACGTCAACCCGCGGATCGGCCTACGGAAGAACGACTTCCACTTGCTCGCCGACTTCGCCCGGTCCCTGGACACCTCGCGAACCACCGGTTGAGCACCACGCCAACTCTTCCGGTTGCTCCGCAACTCGGAAGCGGCCGACCGGTGGGCCTGGCTCGTGATCTCCGCCTACGCCCAGCTCCGGCTCGCACGCCCGCCGGACACCGACCTCCGCAGGCTCGGGGAGAAACCGACCGAGCCGAACTGACTGACCCCGCCCGCGTCGCAAAGGGTTCAGGAACCGGCACGCGAAGACCGGCTCTCCAGCCGGCGCACCGAAACCTTCCCCCCCTGGCCCCGGCCGCCCGCTGGGCTCGAAGCACCGCGGCCCGCCACCCGCTGCGACATCGGACGAGTCCTCGCCACCGGCGAGGCATACGCCCGCCCCGCTCACCACAACGTCGGCGGCAAAACTCGCAGGACAGGCTGGCAAGCGACATCCGGGATCAGCACACTGAGCGCATGCGATACGAGGAGAAGGCGAAACTCGCCGCCGCGAGAGCCCTGGTCCCGGTGGCGCTCCTCGTCGCCTCACCAGTGCTGCTGATCGCCGGAGCGCCGGTCCGTCGCCGATATCTCCGCCACGTCCACCGGGATGGGGCCCCACCGATCCTGGACAAGCAGCAGGGCCGACTCAGTGTCCACTGGTTCGTGGTCACCAGCCCTCTTCTCGCGTGGTTCTGCTGGCCCACAGAGTCGCTCGCCCGACTCATCTCGCATCGAGGTTGAACGGCAAGCTTGGGCCGTGTGTCGCAAGTGGATCTTGGGCTGTGGATGATCACGGTTCCTGGGTCGCGGAGATCTCACGGACGAACGGTGGGTGGTGCTGGGGCCGTTGTTGCCATACCTGGGATCGTCTCCGCCCGCCGATCCCCACCCCGCCACCGGTCACCCGGAGGCAGAACGGAAGATCACCGACCGTGCCCATCCGGGCCTCTGCGTGCTCGACCGGAGAATGAGCGAACCTTTCGCGGCCTTGTGGCGTCGAAGGTACGGCAGGCCGCACGTAGCGGCAGTCGAGGAGGTCGGTTCATGGGCAGGCAGACGGCCAGTGGGACGGTGCGCGGATGGTTCGTGCGGTCCGTGAGTGCGCGGGCGACGCTCGCGGCGGCGGCCCTGTTCATGTCCGTATCCTGCGCCGGCGCGGGCGCCACGCAAGGTGGTTCAGGCAGTTCCTGCGCGGCCCTGCTCGATTACGAGGGCCGCACCTATCTGGGGCACGGGCTCCATCCCGACGACGAGGGCGACGGCGACGGTGTCAGGGCGGGCAGGCGGCTGGGCACGGGCTCCGTCCCCGGCTGTGATGACACTCCCAACGAGGGTGACCAGCAGGCGACTTCGAAGCCGGTAACCGTGTACGCGATTGAGGGTGTGGATCCCGTCCACGCGGTGACCCTGGACTATCCGACCGGCGGGACTCTCTACATCGAGCAGGCGTCGAAGAAGACCCTGCCGGAGCTTCGGAAACTGATCGAGGCCCAGGAATTGGACGACGCGGCCACCACGTGAGGAGGGTCCACGGCAGCCAGCGTGAAGCACCACTCGACCCTTCGCGACTGCCGACAGCGCGGCGATGGCCTCCACCACGCGGTCCAGGCCGTCGCCGACAGGCACGACCTCGCCCCCGCCGCGTGATCAGACCGGCATCTGCACCGTTCCTGGCTTGTCCGGACACGACTTTCTGCAACACGATTCAGTGAAGCGCTCGGCAGCGGCCCGCACCGTAGGTGAGCCGCCATGCATGGTCACCGATCGTTGGATGCCCGTCCCGGCGCGGTCTGCGCGTCGACTGCCGCGAGCACCATGTCAGCCAGTTCCCCGGCGGACTGTCCATCACCCGCGTCGATGCGATCCAGGCCCAGCCGGCCGACGGCCTCGATCATCAGTGCCTGGTAGCGCTCCGTGCGGGCCAGGAACTTGTCCATCAGGATCCGTTCCGCAGCTGTAGCCGTTTCGTAGCTGCCCGCGGCGTGAACGCGGGAACGTACCACGGAGTCGTCGGTGGAGAGCCACACGGCGGCCGTGTGCGGGACCTGGAGCCGCGCTACGCGCACGGGCCAGAGTGCCGACCCCTCAAGCACCAGGCCCGCACTGCCGCGGTCTTCGACCGCACGCGTGGTGATCAGTTCTTCGATGCGCGGCCAGAGCCGATCGTAGTGGTCCAACACAGACGTGATCAGATCGTTCACCGTAAGGGACCCGTAGTGCTCAGCGACGTGCGCCGGCACCTCCCCCTCCGAGGTTCTCCAGGGTCGCCCAGGGTGCCGGGCCAGCGCGTCGGTACTCAGGCACGCGAACCCGAGCCTTTCCGCAACCGCTTGGGCCACGGTCGACTTGCCGACATTCGACGTACCGCCGATCAGAACCACTCGCACATCACGCACACCGACAACCCTACTGATCCATCTGCGCCAGCGGTCGGCGGAGACACGTGACGCAACGGGCCGGCGGTACCCCCTGGCGGTCCACGAGCGCGCGACGTCCGGATCCGGGTCGCCCCGCGATCGAGCGGCCAAGGTCCGATGCGCTCTCCCCATCGACGAGTTCGGGCGTGCGGGACGCAAGTTACGGAGCTGTTGGCGCACACCCCGTCTGCGGCGCGCAGCGGCAGGTGCCCCTAGCCGTGGTCGCGCCGCGGCTCTCACTTCGGTCGTCTCGGTGAGGTCGACATACTTCGACGCAGATCGCAGACGCGCTCCGCCAGGTTCCGGTTCCATCGTGTCCGCCGAGTCGGCTTCGCGGGAAAGCCGTCATTCACGGTGATTGGTGATTGATACCATCAGGGGGGAACAAAGCCCAATACGGGAAGTGCCGCCGCACGTTCAGAGGCGAGTTCCTTTCGGTCGGATTCTCAACCGCCAACGCAGATCCGCGTTCCGTCCGGACGTTCCCATACAGGCTACAGACGCCCCCTATGCCGACTGCTTCTCCGCGACCCGACCAACGCCAGCGCGGAAGCATCCGAGGGAAACCCTGGACCTTTTCCGTGATAGAGTCTTGATGGTTTATCAGAACGACGCGATAAAAGGGGAATGCGTGAATACCGAGAAGCTTACGGCTCGACGTCTCACGGCTGAAGAGACTGCAGAATTGGGCCCCCAGGACAGCGTCTTCGTCCCGGCAAGCATGGACGGCGTATCCCCCGACTGCTACGCACCTGCCTTCCTCACGAAGCCGGGGAAGAGTTTCGAAGGTGGCTCCTTCATTGCACGGACGGCGTTCGGCGAGGAGGTGCACGTCCTTCCCGACAACGCCGAAGAAGGCGGGATCTGGATTGCGGACAAGGCAGGGGAGGCAATCGAGGTCCTCCAGAGCGCCGGCGTTCTCCTGAACCTGGCCCTCTTCGTTCCCGGCGGAAACAAGGAGTCCCTGGAATCTCTCTATTCCGCGGCCCGGGAAGCATTCGGCGCGGGGGTCGTCCAGCGCTGGAGCGAGGAAGTCGTCGAAGTGCCGGACGTCAAGGTCGACCTGTACGAGGAGCCGGCCCGGGGACGCAAGAACGCGAACAACCAGAATCGCGACCGCCGCGCCCTGGACATCTTTCCGACGCGCGTACGGTTCCTTGAGCCGAGCGAGGGCTGGAAGTTCGTCGTCGAACCGCACAAGGAGATCGTCGACGAGACGCCGACCATCTGACCTGGTGACAGGTTAGGCGGCAGTGCCATGGAAGCCCGTCAGCACGCTGGCGGGCTTCTCGGCGTTGAACGGGTGGCCCCTCCGGCTACCTCTCTCGGTCTCCCGGGCGTGCGACACCGCGTTCGAGACCGTCAAGCATCCACCGCGTTCGTCGCGGGCAGGCAGTCGCCGGCGGTGCCGCGTGGCGGCTACTTAGGGCTGCACGAAGACCGGCTGGACGGAGGCGCCGTTGGCGAGCATCGCCAACGCACCCCCTCCGCTCGGTAGCAGTCGCGACCGGGGATTGCCTCCCCTGCGAAACCAGTGGGATGCGGGAGCGCTCCCCAATCTGTCAAAGCGATAGCTCATGCAGCAGGAGGCAACAGACAGCCGCGGACGGCTGGTTCCGGGGTCGGCCGGACCGGCGCTCGACCCTGCCGACTGGCCTCGACGATCCACTCAACGCGCTCCGCACGACGGCTTGCCAGGGGCACGGCACGCTCTTACAGTCCGTAAGTATCAGCGTGTGGGAGCGCTCCCAGATTCTCCGCCAGGGCGCTTTTCATCCTGTGATCGTCCCGATCCGGTCGTCTCCCCCACAGAGAGGCCCCCGCATGCGAGCGGCACCTCACTCCCCCTGGCCTCCCACAGCCCGAGTCCGCGCGTCGTCGGCTCCGGCGGCTACGGCTACGAACGCACGCCCGGCACCACAGCCGTCGGCCGGAGCGACCCCTCGCCCCCGTCGGCGCCCCCGCGCCCGGTGGCACCACCCGCCGGGACTCCGTGCCCGACGGAGGCCACAGGAGACAAGCGCGGAACAGACCGAAGACCGACCCCGACCCAGGCACAGGAGACCTCATGGCCCGACGCAAGAAGCTTCTCACCTCGCTGGTGGCGGTGCTCGCGACGCTGCTCGGCGGAATCGGCCTGACCTTGATGGGTCAGGACAACGCTCAGGCGCACGGCGTCACGATGACGCCGGGATCGCGCACCTACCTCTGCATGCTGGACGCCAGGACCGGCACCGGCGCTCTGGACCCGACGAACCCGGCCTGCAAGGCCGCGCTCGACGAGAGCGGTGCGAACGCGCTGTACAACTGGTTCGCCGTACTCGACTCCAACGCCGGCGGACGGGGGGCTGGTTACGTGCCGGACGGAACGCTGTGCAGCGCCGGTGACCGGTCGCCGTACGACTTCACGGGCTACAACGCCCCGCGCTCCGACTGGCCCCGGACGCATCTGACGGCCGGGAAGACCATCCAGGTCAAGCACAGCAACTGGGCAGCGCACCCGGGCTCCTTCCGGGTGTACCTGTCCAAGCCCGGCTACTCGCCCAGCACCGAGCTGGGCTGGGACGATCTGGAGCTGATCGAGACCGTCACCGACCCGCCGCAGTCCGGCGGTCCGGGCACCGACGGCGGCCACTACTACTGGAACCTGGACCTTCCCTCCGGCCGCTCGGGGGACGCCGTCATGTTCATCCAGTGGGTGCGTTCGGACAGCCAGGAGAACTTCTTCTCCTGCTCCGACATCGTCTTCGACGGCGGCAACGGTGAGGTGACCGGCATCCGGGGCTCGGGCGGCACGCCGAACCCAACGCCCACGCCGACCCCCACCCCCACCGACCCGCACTCCGGGTGCATGGCCGTCTACAGCGTGGCCAACTCCTGGAGCGGCGGCTTCCAGGGCTCCGTCGAGGTCATGAACCACGGCACGACGGCGCGCGAGGGCTGGGCCGTGCGGTGGAAGCCCGGCGTCGGCGTCACCGTCGGCAACACGTGGAACGGTGCTCTGACCACGGGGCCCGACGGCACTGTCACGGTCAGGAACCTCGCCCACAACCGCACCATCGCACCGGAGGGCAGCGTCACCTTCGGGTTCACCGCCACATCGACCGGAAACGACTTCCCGGTCGGCTCGATCGGCTGCGTAACCCCGTAGCCGGTTACGTAGTCGTTTACGTGGTCCGCATGGTCGGTCCGCACGTGTGACCCGCCCGTGGCGCGGGCGTGAGCAGTGCCGGTCCCCTGTTCGTGGTGACCGGCACTGCCGCCTGTCCCGCCCGGTCCCCCGGCGGCATCGGTGGTGATCGGCTGACCGGATACGCGGCGCGGTAGCACGGCAGATCGTGGCGGTCCGGTACGGAGGCGATCGGTCGTCAGAAGGGGCGTTTCGTGTCGCCCCTCTCATCCCGCTCCGCACAACAGGTCGCAGGTGGGCGGCGGTTGGGCGGTCTCCGCACCGGTGCCGCAGCGGTGGTCCGTGATCTTTCAGGGGTTGTCGGCGGCCGGTGGCACTGAGATCGTTGGGGCCGGGCCGATGTGGCGGCGCGCCGGTGGCGGCGTGAGCCGCGGACGCCGAGCGCGTTCCCCCATCCTAGGGGCGAACGTCACCGGCCGGAAAGGGAGACGAACGCGATGGCGACCAGCAACTCGGGCGACCTGTGGGTGCGCCGCTACCACCCCGCACCCCAGGCGCCGGTCCGCCTGCTCTGCCTGCCGCACGCGGGAGGCTCCGCGAGCTACTTCCACCCGGTCTCCCAACGTCTCACCCCGCATGTCGAGACCCTGGCCGTGCAGTACCCGGGCAGGCAGGACCGCAGGCACGAGCCGTGCCTGGAGACGGTGCGCGAACTGGCCGACCGGATCGTCGAGGTCATCGGCCCGTGGCAGGACAAGCCGCTGGCGCTGTTCGGACACAGTCTGGGCGCCTCGGTCGCCTTCGAGGTGGCTCTGCGCATGGAGGCCCGGGGGAACCTGCCCGCCGCGCTCATCGCGTCCGGGCGGCGCGCGCCGAGCGCGCTCCGGGACGAACGCGTCCATCTGCGCGACGACGACGGCCTGTTGGAGGAGATCAGACGTCTGGACGGCACCCAGTCCCAACTGCTCGAGGACGACGAGATCAAGCGGATGGTCATGCCCTCGATCCGTGCCGACTACAAAGCCGCTGAAACCTACCGCTACGAGCCCGGCCCGCCGCTGTCGACGCCCGTCTACGCCCTGACCGGAGACGCCGACCCCAAGGCCACGACCGACGAGGTACGCGCATGGGCCGACCACACCACCGGGCCGTTCGAGATGACGGTCTACCCCGGCGGCCACTTCTACCTCAACGCCCACTCCACAGCGGTGACCGACAAGATCGCCGCCTGGCTGGCGCCCGCCACCGCCGCCGGACGCTGACCCCCGGGGCCGTCTCCCGCCCGGTGGGCCCTGGAACCGGGCCCACCACCGTGGAGTGATGCTGTCGTGTCCCTTTCCCCGTCCGTCTCGTCCCGCGCAGGCGACGGCTGATCGAGTCGCCTGGCGCGTCCCGCGTTGCGGCAGCGGGCCGCGCTGACCCGCGGCCCGGATCGATCGTCCGTCCGGGCCGCGGCCCCGGCCCGCTGCTCCGCCTGCTGAAGGTCTCGCCGGCGCCCCATCAGATCCCGGTGGAACCGGGTGGACCGACGGAACCACGCAGCGTGTACGGACGTCTCCGCCCGGGACCCGGCCATCACCTTCGATCCACCGGGCGCGACTCCAGAACGGGAACAAGTGACGCACACGGCTGCAGAAGCCCCGCGCGATGAGAGACGGCGGCGGGCCGGTGGTCGCGGACGGCGCTGGGGGCTGTCGGCCTGCGGGGTCGCGCTCATCGCGCCCGCCGTCCTGCTCGTCGTCCGGCTGACAGGGCTCGACGCCGGAACACCGCTGGCGATGCCGATGGTCCTGTTCCCGTGGACGACCGTCATCGGTGTGCTGGTGCTGCTGCTGTTGGCCGCTGTTCCCGTACTGCGGTCCCGGTGGGCGCTGGTCGGCACCGCGGCCCTGGTGACCGCTCACGCGGTCCTGCTGGCCCCCCGGTTCCTGTCCGACGGCCCGCAGGTGGCGGAAGGCGCGGTGGAGCTGCGCGTGGCCACCATCAACACCAACGGAGGCGCCGCCGACGCCCGGGCGGTGGTGCGGCTGGTCCGGACGGAGCGGATCGATGTTCTGGCGGTGCAGCAGATGCCGCCGGGCGGGGTGGAGGCCCTCGACAGGGCGGGCCTGGGCGCCTTGCTGCCGCACCAGGAACTCCACCCGGAGTACGACTCCTCCGTCTACTCGCGGCTCCCGCTCGGCGAAGCCGGTACGACTCGGGCCGACACGGCCTGGCCCCAGACCGTCGCCGAGGTCGCGGTCGGCGGCCGTAGCGTGCGGTTCGTGGCGGTGCACACGTACTACCCCCTCGGGAGCCCGGAGCGGTGGACCCGGGACATGGCCGCGCTCACCTCGCTGGCACGGCGCGCGGGGCCGGACACCGTGTTCCTGGGTGACTTCAACGCCTCGCTCGACCACGCCCCGATGCGGGACCTGCTCGCGGCCGGCCTCACGGACACCCATGCCGAGCTCGGTCGTGGGTGGGCTCCCACGTGGCCCGTCGGCCTCATGCTCGTCCCACCCGTGGTCCAGTTGGATCACGTCCTGCACGGTTCCGGTCTGGCGGGGGTCTCGGTGGGCGAGCGGACTGTGCCGGGAACCGATCATCGAGCCGTCGTCGCGGTGCTCGCGCTTCTGCCGGAGAGGGCCGGGGAGCGGAGCCGGTAGAAGATTCTTCGGGGCTACCGGCCGGGTCCTCCCCGTCTTGTGGCGGGGCCGGATCGCCGAGAGCCGGTTCGCCTACGGCCCGGCCGGTGCGCTCGGACCGTTCGCCGCCCCCGGCCACCGGCCCGTGAGAAGCAAGGACGCGCATGCCGCACACGACGACGCCCGACCGGGTCGCCATCGCCTGTCACGTGCGGGGCGAGTTGGCCACTCCCCTGGTGCGGACGGGCCCGGGGAAGGCACGGCGTGCCCTGCTGGATTCGAGGAGTTCCGCGCCGTCGCGAGCCCGCTGGTCCTGGGCTTCCTGACCACCGTCGCTCGGCGGTCGGAACGGTCCTGACGCACGGTGGAGGCCCCTTGGGCGTGATCTTCAGGGGGTTCTGCGGCGGGAGGTGGCGACGGCAGTGGTGTTCGCGGCGACGATCACCGCGATGGCCAGCCAGGCGAGGGCGTCGAGCCGCTGCCCGAGAACGGCGAGGCCGACGAGGGCGGCGAAGACCGGGTTGACGCTCATGAACACTCCGAAGAAGTGCGCCGGGACACGGCGCAGCGCCATGAGGTCGGCGAGGAACGGCACCGCCGAGGAGAGCACCCCGGCGGCGAGGGCGCAGCCCAGCGCGGTGGGCGTGGGCGGGTGGTGCCGGAGCACCCAGACGCCGACGGGCAGGTAGAGCACGGCGGAGACGATCGCCGCTGCGGCCGAGCCCTCCAGGCCGGGCAGGCGGGCTCCGACGGTCCGGTTGAGCAGGATGTAACAGGCCCAGCAGGCCGCCGCCAGGAGGGCCAGGCCGATGCCCGGATAGTCGGTGGAGGGTGTGGGGCGCATGAGAACCGCCACCGCGCCCGCGGCTGCCCCGGCGGCGGCCAGGTCGAGGGGGCGGCGGGAGCCGGCCAGGGCGACGGTCAGCGGGCCTAGGAACTCCAGCGTGACGGCCAGCCCGAGGCCGATCCTGTCGATCGCCGTGTACAGGGAGAGGTTCATCCCGGCGAACACCAGGGCGAGGCCCAGGACGGGGCGCCACTGCGCGGCGGTGAAGTGTCGCAGCCGTGGCCTCGCGACCGCGCCGAGGACGACGGCGGCCACCCACTGGCGTACCGCCACGACTCCTGTGGGTCCGATCACCGGAAAGGCCAGCGCCGCGACGGAGGCGCCCGTCTGGTTGGAGAGGCCGCTGCCCAGCATCAGGGCCACACCGGCTCCGCGCCCCGCCCCCCTCGCTGGCGGCGGGCCGTCGGCTCCGGTCGGGAGGGGTGCTGAGGTCGGAGATGTGTCGGTCTGCATGCCACCGACGATGGGAGAGGCGTCGTCCCGCGCAAAATGCGTCCGCGCACGCGTCTATACGATGGGCGTATGGATGAGTCGGTGAGCACGGCGGGTGCGCTGGAGCTGAAGCAGCTCCGGTGTCTGGTCGCCATCGTGGACACCGGCAGTTTCACCGACGCCGGCCACGCGCTCGGCATGTCGCAGGCCGCCGTCTCCCGCACCCTCGCCGGCCTGGAGAGTCTCCTCGGGGTGCGGCTGCTGCTCCGCACCAGTCGCAGGGTCGCGCCCACCGCGGCGGGGGTCCGGGCGCTGGCCCGCGCCCGCATCGTGCTCGCCGGCACGGAGGAATTCGTCCGCGAGGCGACCACCGGGCACGCCCGGCTGCACATCGGTCACGCCTGGTCGGCGTTCGGGCGGCACACCACCGAGTTCCAGCGCCGTTGGCACGATCAACATCCCGGGACCGACCTGCGTCTCATCCGTCACAACACGCCCACCGGCGGTCTCGCCGAAGGGCTGTGCGACCTCGCCGTCATCCGTGCTCCGATCGACCTCGCGCCGTGGTCCCACGCCCGGATCGGTACCGAGGCCCGCTGCGTCGCCATGGCGTCCGACGACCCGTGGGCCCGCCGTCGCGGCGTGCGCCTGGACGAGATCCCGACCCGTGTCCTGGCCATCGACCGCCGCACGGGGACCACCGCTCTGGATCTGTGGCCGGAGCGGGACCGGCCGGAGGTCGAGTTCACCCAGGACATCGACGACTGGCTGGCGGCCATCGCCACCGGCCGCTGCGTGGGGCTCACGCCTCGGGCGACCGCCGCCCAGTACCGTCGCGACGGCATCACCTACCGTCCGCTCCGGGGTGCGGACCCGGTCACCGTCCACCTCATCTGGCGTGCCCACACCCCGCACCCCGCGACGGACACCGCGATCGCCCTCGCCGCCGCCCTCTACCGCGAGGACCGGCCCGTCGGACGCCCGCGAGGCTGACCCGCCACGGTGGGAGCGCTGACCGGGAGGGGGTCAGGAGTCCTCCGCCGCTCTCCTCCGGGGACCTTCCAGGAGATTCAGCTCAAGTGCCCTGACCACCGCGTGCGTACGGTCGGCGACGTCGAGTTTGGCGAAGACCCTCAGCAGGTGGGTCTTCACGGTCGCCTCCGCGATGACGAGCCGGCGGCCGATCTCCACGTTGGACAGCCCGTCGGCCACCGCGCCCAGCACATCCACCTCCCGCGGCGTCAGCGTCACCGGCGCCGGCCGTCGCATCCGGGCCACCAGCCGCGCCGCGACCCGGGGCGCCAGCACGGTCTCGCCCCGGGCCGCGGAGTGGACGGCTTCCACCAGTTGGTCGCGGGTGGCGTCCTTCAGCAGGTAGCCGATGGCGCCCGCCTCGACGGCCCGCTCGATCTCCGCGTCGGTCTCGTACGTGGTCAGGATCAGCACGCGGGTCCGGGAGGGTCCGGCGACGATCCGCGCGGTGGCGCTCGTCCCGTCCAGGACGGGCATCCGCAGATCCATCAGCACCACGTCGGGCTCCAGCCGTTCGGTGAGGGCGACTGCCGCCCGGCCGTCCTCGGCCTCGCCGACGATGTCGATGGTGGGTTCGTCGGCCAGCAGGGCGACGACTCCGGCACGCATCACCGTGTGGTCGTCCGCCACGAGGATCCGGAGCTTTCTCCGCGCTGTCGGCCCGCGTGTCATGCTCAGCCCTGTCCGTCGGTGGGAATCATGGCCAGGACGCGGGTGCCGTCGCCGACCGAGCTGGTGACGGTGAGCTCGCCGCCGAGCTCGGCCAGGCGTCCGCGCATGCCGTGCAGCCCGAAGCCGCGGGAGTCCGCCGTCACGAAGCCCGTGCCGTCGTCGGTGATCTCCAGTTCGATCCCGTACGGCTGAGCGGTGAGGACCACGTCCACGGTGGAGGCCGCCGCGTGCTTGCGGATGTTGGCGAGGGACTCCTGGGTGCAGCGCAGGAGAGCGATCCGGGTCCGCTGGTCGCAGGTGACGTCCGGCAGTTCGGAGGTGACGGGGGTTCCGGTGTCCTCGGTGAACCGCCGCAGGGTCCGTCGCAGGGTGTCGGCCACCGAGCCGGTGGCGGCGCCGCCCTGCGGGGCCGAGCCGACGAGGACGCGGGCCTCGGCGAGGTTCTCGCGCGCGGTGTTCTCGATCGCGAGCAGGTGTTTCCCGCTCGTGCCCGGGTCGGTGGCCAGACCGGATCTGGCGGCCTCGGCGAGCACGACGATGGACGCGAAGCCCTGGGCGAGGGTGTCGTGGATCTCGCGCGCGAGCCGTTCGCGCTCGTCCGCCGCGCCCTGGCGGTGGTGTGCCTCGACGAGCCGGAGCCGCGCTTCCTCCAGTTCGGCGCGCAGCCGGCGGGCCCGCTCGTCGGCGTCCTCCGTGATGTGGCGCACCCCCGAGCCGATGAGCACGCCTGCCGCGTACCCGATGAGCGTGAAGATCACGTTGCCGGTGAAGAACTCCCCGTCCCAGCCCTGTCGCACCACGTTGCCGGTGACGACGGCCGCGGCGGCGAGACCGCTCAGGGCGATCGCGGCACGCGCGCTCGCGGTGTAGATCCAGAAGTGCGGCAGGGTCACCACGAAGAGGGCCGCGCCGCCGTCGAGCAGGTACGACAGGGCCCCGAGGCCCACGACCTGCACGTACAGGTAGGGGCGGGGGCTCAGGACGGGGTTGCCGGGGAACAGCCCCACCGCGGCGTACGACAGGGCGAGGACGGCCAGCAGCCCCAGCACCGGCAGGCGCGTCGTCCCGGGTGCGTCGGCGACGGCGATGGCCGGCGGGACCACGCCCAGGAGCACCCAGAGGACGGCGTTCCACCGGTGCGGCGACGGTACGGTCGACGCGGTTTCGGGCAGGGGCCGTTGATTCACCGCGTCAGCCTACTTTCCGTCCGGGGTCCGGCGGCGGGCTCCGGACTCCGGCCGGGGCGGCGGGCCGGCCACCAGGCGCGCTCACCGAGGAGCAGCAGCACCGACGGCAGGACCAGGAGCCGGATGACCACGGCGTCCAGCAGGACGGCCACGGCCAGGCAGAATCCCATCTGCTTCATCTCGGTGAGGTGCAGGGCCACGAACGCGCCGAACACCGTCACCATGACGATGGCCGCGCTGGTCACCACCTTGGCCGAACGGTTGATGCCCTCCAGGACCGCGTCACGGGCGGACATGCCGTTCTGTCGGGCCTCCTGGATCCGGCTGACCACGAAGACCTGGTAGTCCATCGACAGGCCGAAGAGGATCACCACGAGGAACAGCGGAACCCTGGACGCGATCGCCCCGAGGGAGTCGAAGGCCAGCAGCCCCTCCGCCCACGTCCCTTGGAAGACCAGAACCAGCATGCCGAGCGAGGCGCCGGCGGAGAGCAGGTTCAGTACGACGCCGATCGCGCCGATCACCACGGAGCGGAAGGCCCACACGGTCATCAGGAAGGTCATCAGCAGGAGGGAGCCGAGGACCAGCGGCAGTCTGTCGCTCTCGTGGCTCACGTAGTCGCGGCCCCGCGCGACGTCGCCGCTCACCGCCGTCTCCACGCCGGGCAGTCGGCCGACGGTCGCGGGGATGTGGTCCTGGCGGAGGTGGGTGAGCGACGCGATCGCCTCGGCGGAGGGCGCGGGATGGGGCACGGGGAGTTCCAGCACGCTGACGCGGCCGTCGGCGGACGTACGGACCGTCGGCCCGGGCGCCGCCGGGTCCGTGGGGCTCGTGGCCCCCTCGGAGTCGTTCGCCTCGTATCCGTTCCTCGGCGGCTGGGCGAACAGGGGGTCCGCCTGCGCCCGGCGGCCGAGGTCCTCCAGGGCCCGCCTCACCTGTGCCGCCCGTTCCGGCGTGGAGCGGGTGACGACCTCATGGGTGACGAGGAGTTCGGGGAAGCTCTCGGTCAGCCGGTCGTAGACCCGCATGGCCGGGATGTCGCGGGAGAAGGTGTCCCTTCCGGGGTCGATCAGCTTCAGGCCGAGTGCGGGCACGGCCAGGCCGAGCATGACGAGGACGGACAGGCACAGGGTGAGGGCGGGGCGGGTCCGGGCGGGACGCAGCAGAGCGCCGAACACCCGTCCCGTCTCCGGCTTCTCGGCGCGGGGCGGTCTGCCGCTCCGGGCCCGGCGGGCGGCCCTGCGGGGCGCGAGGCGGTCGGCGCGGCGGCCGATGACGACCAGGAGTGCGGGGAGCACGGTGAGGGAGCTGGCCACCGCGACGGCCACCACGAGGACGGTGCCGGTCGCCAGTGAGGAGAAGATGACGTCCGTGGCCAGGTAGAGGGTGGCGGTGGAGACGATGACGGCGAGGCCAGAGACCACGATGGCCCGGCCGGCCGTCGCCGCAGCTAGCTCGACGCGCGCCTCCGGGCCCAGCCGCCCGCCCGCGCGCGCTTGTTCCTCCCGTTCGCGCTTCAGGTAGAAGAGGGTGTAGTCGACGCCGACCGCCAGGCCGATGAGCAGGATGAGGTTCGTCCCGACCCCCGCGTCGGGCATGAGGTGCGAGGCGGCCATGGAGAGTCCGATCGCCGCGGCGATCGAGGAGAGCGCCAGCAGCAGGGGCACACCCGCCATGATCACCGAGCCGAACACGACCAGCAGGGTGATGGCGGTGACGGGCAGGCTGACGCGTTCGGAGAGGGCGAGATCCTCGTCGCGCTGGTCGTTGACGCCCTTGCTGATGGCGGGGGATCCGGTCTCCTCCACCACCAGGTCCGGGTGGTCGGCGGCCACGGCCGCCGTCTGCTCCAGCAGCGGTACGACGTTCTTCTTCCCCTCCAGCTCGGGTCCGTTCAGGACCACCGAGACCAGCAGGACCTTCCCGTCCTTCGAGCGGACGGGAGCGGCCACGCTCTCCACCTCGGGCAGGTCCCGCATCCGCCGGGTCACGTCCCGGGCCGCCGCACCGGCCGCGGCCATGTCCAGCTCCCCCGCCCCGGCCCGGATCATGATCCGCTCGGTGGGGGACCTCTCCAGGCCTCCCTCGGTCGCCGTCGCCTCGGCGCGTCCCGCCTCGCCGACCCAGAAGTCTCTGGTGGTGGCCTCGTTGGTGCCCAGCGCGAGGCCGGCCGCAAGGCACAGGACGACGAACGTGAACCAGCCGGCGATCGCCCGCCCGGCGTGCCGGGCGCTCCATCGGGCCATCCGTACAGGTAGGTGTCTCATGCCGGAAATCCTGGCCGCGGGGGTGCGGCGTCCGACACGTCCTGCCGACTGAACTCCTTGTCCACCGACCGGTGGACACGAGGGGCCGTGTCCAGGGCGGCGGTGCGCCGGGCGGGAGATCCCCGGGCTCCTCCCGAGGGCCGTACGCGCGCCGAGGCCGCCAAGTGCTGTGCGGTTCGGCGAAGTTCTTCGGTCGGAAGCGTTGACGAAACATTCGGCGCGGCTCTAACTTCATCGCGTCGTACTTCGTACGTCATATATGAGACGCGATACGCGAGATGTGAGAGCCCGTCACCCATGACCTTCGCCCCTGCCCCGATCCCGTCCCGGACCCAGTACGTGCTGGAGGCCATCAAGCACGCCATCCTCACCGCGCGGTTGAGACCGGGACAGGCGCTGGTGGAGACCGAACTCGCCGCGCAGTTCGGGGTGTCGAAGACGCCCGTCCGCGAGGCGCTCAAGACGCTCGCGGGCACCGGACTCGTGGTGATGAGCCAGTACAAGGGCGTCACCGTACGGCTCGTCGACGCGACCATGGCCAGGGAGGTGTACGACGTGCGCCTCCTGCTGGAACCGGAGGCGCTGCGCCGCTCCATCACCCGGGGCGCCTCTCTGGAGGCTGCCCAGGAGGCCCTGGAGCGGGCCGACTCGGCGGCCGACCCGGCGGACAGGTCGCTGGCCAACCGGGACTTCCACCGGGCCCTGTACCTGCCCTGCGGGAACCCGCTGCTCTCCCGGATGCTCGACGACGTCCGCGACCAGGCGGCGCTCGTGTCGACCGTGGCCTGGTCGGCCGTCCCGTCCTGGGAGCGCGAGGCGGCCGAGCACCGCGAGATCCTGCGGCTCGCCCTCGCCGATGACGCGGAGGCCGCCGCCGGGGCCCTGCACCACCACATCGCGTCGTTCGTACGCCGCGCCTTCCCCGACGACGAAGACGGGGGCGACGCCGCGTGAACCGCCCGCTGGGCCCGCTCCACCAGCACCTCGACGAAAGGCCAGTCCGCATGGACCACTCCCCGCTGAAGGCGGCCCTCGCAGACGTCGTGGCGATCCCGGTGACACCGTTCGCCGAGGACGGCAGCATCGACACCGCGACCCACCGCGCCCTGATGCGCAGGCTGCTCGACGGCGGTATCCGCACCGTCACCCCGAACGGCAACACCGGGGAGTTCTACGCCCTCACCCCCGACGAGCGGCGTCTGGTCACCGAGCTGACCGTCGACGAGGCGGCGGGGCGCGCCAGCGTCCTGGTGGGCGTCGGTCACGACGTACCGACCGCGGTGGCCGCGGCCGAGCACGCCGCCGAGGCCGGAGCGGCCATGGTGATGGTGCACCAGCCGGTGCACCCGTACGTCGCGCAGGAGGGATGGGTCGACTACCACCGGTCGATAGCCGAGGCGGTGCCGCACCTCGGTGTCGTCCCCTACATCCGCAGCCCGCGGCTGGCCGGTGAGCGGCTCGCCGAACTCGCCGACGCCTGCCCCAACGTCGTCGGCGTGAAGTACGCGGTCCCCGACGCGGCCCGCTTCGGCGCGTTCGCCCGGGACGCCGGCCTGGAGCGGTTCGTCTGGATCGCCGGGCTGGCGGAGTTGTACGCCCCCTCCTACTTCGCCACCGGCGCCACCGGCTTCACCTCCGGCCTGGTCAACGTCGCCCCGGCCGTCTCCCTCGACATGCTGGAGGCGCTGCGGGCCGGGGACTACGTGGCGGCGATGAAGGTGTGGGAGCGCATCCGCCGCTTCGAGGAGCTCCGCGCCGAGGAGCAGTCCGCCGACAACGTCACCGTGGTGAAGGAGGCCCTCTCCGCGCTGGGGCTCTGCCGTCGTGACGTACGCGCCCCGAGCCGGGTCCTGCCCGAGGCCCGGCGCGCCGAGGTGGCCGGGCTGACAGCCGAGTGGTCCCTGTGAGCGACGCGTCCACCCGGGGCCCGGGAGAGGGCCGGATCGCGCCCGAGGAGCTGCGCAGCCACCGGTGGTTCGGCACGGACGGACTGCGGTCCTTCAGCCATCGCGCCCGCACCCGGCAGCTCGGCTACCTCCCCGAGGAGCACCTCGGCAAGCCGGTCGTCGCGGTGCTCAACACCTGGTCCGACATCAACCCGTGCCACGCCCATCTGCGCGACCGGGCGCAGGCGGTCAAGCGGGGGGTCTGGCAGGCGGGCGGGTTCCCGCTGGAGTTCCCCGTCTCCACCCTGTCGGAGACCTTCCAGAAGCCGACCCCGATGCTCTACCGCAATCTGCTGGCGATGGAGACCGAGGAGCTGCTGCGCTCGTATCCCGTCGACGGGGCCGTGCTGCTGGGCGGCTGCGACAAGTCGACGCCCGCGCTGCTGATGGGCGCCGCCTCCGTGGACCTGCCGACCGTCTTCGTGCCCGCCGGACCGATGCTTCCCGGGCACTGGCGCGACGAGGTCCTCGGCTCCGGCACGGACATGTGGAAGTACTGGGACGAGCGGCGGGCCGGGACCATCGGCGACTGCGAGATGGCCGAGCTGGAGAACGGCCTGGCCCGCTCCCCCGGCCACTGCATGACGATGGGTACCGCCTCCACCCTGACGGCCGCCGCCGAGGTGCTGGGGGTCACCCTGCCGGGCGCCTCGTCCGTACCGGCCGTCGACTCGGGGCACGAGCGGATGGCCGCGGCCTCGGGGCTGCGGATCGTCGACCTCGTCATGCGGCGGGTGACGCTGTCGCGGATCCTGACGCCGGAGGCGTACGAGGACGCGGTCGCCACGGTGCTCGCTCTCGGCGGATCCACCAACGCCGTGATCCACCTGATCGCGATGGCGGGCCGGTCCGGTGTGAAGCTCACGCTGGACGACTTCGACCGGATCGCCCGCACGGTGCCCGTCCTCGCCGACCTGCGCCCCGGCGGGAGGTATCTGCTGGAGGACTTCCACTTCGCCGGCGGTCTGCCCGGCTTCCTGGGGCGGCTCACCGACGTACTGCACCTGGACCGGCCCACGGTCGCGCACGACACCCTGCGCGAGCAGCTCGACGGCGCCCAGGTCCACAACAGCGCCGTCATCCGCGAGCGCTCCGACCCGCTGGCCGGGGAGGGCGGGGTGGCGGTGCTGCGCGGCAACCTCTGTCCCGACGGAGCCGTCATCAAGCACATCGCCGCCGAGCCGCGCCTGCTGCGCCACACCGGGCCCGCCGTCGTCTTCGACGACTACCGGGAGCTCCAGCGCACGATCGACGACCCGGCCCTCGCCCTCACTCCGGACCATGTGCTCGTGCTGCGCAACGCCGGGCCCCAGGGTGGCCCCGGCATGCCCGAGTACGGCATGCTGCCGATCCCCGCCTACCTGCTGAAGCAAGGTGTGCGGGACATGGTGCGGATCTCGGACGCGCGGATGAGCGGCACCAGTTACGGGGCGTGTGTCCTGCACATCGCGCCCGAGTCCTTCGTCGGCGGGCCGCTCGCCCTGGTCCGCACCGGCGACCTCATCACCCTGGACGTCGGGGCCCGGCTCCTGCGGCTCGAAGTCGACGACGAGGAACTGGAGCGGCGCAGGGCCGCCTGGTCCCCGCCGCCGGCCCGCTACGGGCGGGGCTACGGGGCGCTGTACCAGGACCAGATCACCCAGGCCGACACCGGATGCGACTTCGCGTTCCTGGCCCGACAGGGCGAGGTGCCCGACCCGTACGCGGGGTGAACCGGGCCCCATGACCGTGCGCGGGTCCCGTGACCGCGCACGGCCCGCTTCACCGTACGCGGGCGGAACCGAGGCACCCCCCTTCGCACCTCACTTCCCCGGGTCGCTCCGACCCTCCGTAGCAAGCGCTTTCGGAATCCGTGGCCGACAGGCCCGGAGTCCGGCGCATCCAGCACCTCCCAGAGATCGGAGACGTGTCATGGCCCCAACCGCAGCCGTGGCCACACCGCCGCCCGAAAAGTCCCGGCGCCGCCGGGCGAGACCCCGCCGCCTGCCGTATCTGCTGATCGCGCCCGCGGGCCTGTTGATGCTGGGCTTCATCGCCTATCCGGTGCTCAGCGTCTTCTCCTACAGCCTGCAGCACTACAACGTCACCAAGCCGTGGCGGAATGGCTTCGCCGGGCTCGACAACTTCCGACGCGTCTTCACCGAGGACGACCAGTTCTGGCCGACGCTCGCGTTCAGCGCCCAGTGGGTCTTCACCCAGGTCACCCTGCAACTCCTCCTCGGTCTGGCGCTCGCCCTGATCGTCAACCAGACGTTCATCGGGCGCGGCATCTCCCGGGCCATGGTCTTCTCACCGTGGGCCGTCTCCGGAGTGCTGACCAGCACGATCTGGATCCTGCTCTACAACTCCTCGACGGGCTTCAGCCGCTATCTCGCGGACGCCGGAATCGGCGAGTACGGCACGTCGGTGCTCTCGGACACCGGGACCGTGTTCTGGGCGGCCACCGTCACCGAACTCTGGCGCGGCGTCCCGTTCTTCGCGATTCTCATCCTCGCCGACCTCCAGTCCGTCTCGAAGGAGTTGTACGAGGCGGCTTCGGTCGACGGCGCGGGCCGGCTGCGGCAGTTCTTCCACATCACGCTCCCCCACCTGCGGGACGCGATCATCCTCGCCACCCTGCTGCGCGGCGTCTGGGAGTTCAACAACGTCGACCTGCTCTACACCCTCACCGGGGGCGGGCCCGCGGGTGAGACCACCACCCTGCCCCTCTACGTGGCCAACACCGGCATCGAGGGCCACGACTTCGGGTACGCCTCCGCGCTCACCACCGTCGCCTTCGTGATCCTCCTCTTCTGCTCGATCGTCTATCTGCGCCTGAGCAAGTTCGGAGGCGACCGCACATGACCGCCCTGCTCACCGAGAGGAACGGGACCGCCCCGAGGTCCACCGCTCCCGGCTCTCCACCGTCGGCCCGGCGCCGCCGGCCGGGACGGGAGCGCGCCTTCGACGACGTACCGCGCTGGCAGATCTATCTGCCGCTCGGCCTCTACCTGCTGTTCACGCTCGTCCCCTTCTACTGGATGCTGCTCTTCGCCGTACGGCCCGCCGGTTCCACATCGCTGGCTCCCTGGCCGATGACCGGAGCGCACTTCTCCAAGGTCTGGAACGAGCGGAGCTTCGCGGTCTTCTTCCAGAACAGCATGATCGTCGGCGTCGCGACGCTCGTCGCCACGACCCTGGTCGCCCTGGCCGGCGGCTACGCCCTGGCCCGGTTCGACTTCAGGATCAAGGGCGCGTTCATGCTGGCGCTGCTCTGCTCGCAGTTCATCCCGGGCGCCCTGATGCTCGTACCGCTGTTCGAGATCTTCCGGAACCTCCAGATGATCAACTCGCTGGGGAGCGTCGTCATCGCGGAGACGGTGTTCCAGCTTCCGCTGTCGATCATCCTGATCAGCGGCTTCATCAAGAACGTGCCCGTCTCCCTGGAGGAGGCCGCCTGGGTCGACGGCTGCTCGCGCTTCACCGCCTTCCGCACCGTCGTCCTGCCGCTCCTGCGCCCCGGGCTGATCGCCGTCGGCTCCTTCGCCTTCGTGCACAGCTGGAACCACTTCCTCTTCGCCCTGATGTTCCTGAGCGAGCAGGACAAGCAGACGATCCCGGTCGGCCTCAACACGCTGATCGGCGCGGACAGCGTCGACCTGGGCGCGCTCGCGGCGGGCGGTGTCATCGCGGCCGTCCCCGTGGTCGTCGTCTTCGCCTTCATCCAGAAGTGGCTCATCACGGGCTTCAGCGCCGGGGCGGTGAAGGGATGAGGAGAGCGACCGCCCCCGCCGTCGTCCCGGTGCCCGTCGTCCCGGCCGTCCCCGTGCCCGTCGTGCTGGCCGGCGCCCGTGGCCACGGCCGGTGGCACCTCGCCAACGTGCGCCGGCTCCAGCACCAGGGCCGGGTCAGGCTGGCCGGTGTCTGCGAGCTGGAGCCGCTGACCGCCGACGAACTCGCCGCCTGCGGCTTCGGCCCCGGCGAGGCGCCCGAGCAGTCCGACGACTTCGGGGCGCTCCTGGATGTCACCGGAGCGCGGGCCGCCATCATCTGCACCCCCATCCAGACCCACACCGAGCTGGCACTCGCCGCCGCCGGCCGGGGCGTCCACCTGCTGCTGGAGAAACCGCCCGCCGCCGGCTGGGCCGACTACGCGCGCATGGCCGAGGGGGTCGAGCGGGCGGGCATCGCCTGCCAGGTGGGGTTCCAGTCCTTCGGATCGCACGCGCTGCCCGCCATCCGGGAGCTGGTCGCCACCGGAGCCATCGGGGCCGTCACCGGCTTCGGGGCCGCCGGGGCGTGGGTCCGGGACGACGCCTACTTCCGGCGGGCCCCCTGGGCCGGGCGGCGCAGGATCGGCTCCACCGACGTGGTCGACGGCGTCCTCACCAATCCCCTGGCGCACGCCGTGGCCACCGCGCTCGAACTGGCCTGCCGGGGCCGGTCCGAGGAGGTCACCGCCGTCGAGACGGAGCTGTACCGGGCCCACGCCATCGAGGCGGACGACACCAGCAGCGTCCGCGTCACCACCGCCGGCGGGCCGTGTGTGACCGTCGCCGTCACCCTGTGCGCCGAACGGCCCGGGGAGCCGTACGTCATCGTGCACGGCGAGAGGGGCCGGATCACCTTCTGGTACAAGCAGGACCGAGTCCTGGTGCAGCGTGCCGGGCGGGGCCCCGAGGAGACCGTCCACGGGCGGACCGATCTCCTGGAGAACCTCCTCGACCACCTGGCGCAGGGCACACCGCTGCTGGTTCCGCCCGCGTCCACGGGGGCGTTCATGCGCGTCGTCGAGGCCGTGCGCACCGCACCCGAGCCCGCCCCGCTGCCCGACCGGGCCTGGGAGACCCGGTACGACGGCCCGGGCGGCGGGCCGAGGCGGGTCGTGCCGGGCATCGACTCCCTGGTCGCCGCCGGGGCCGAGTCCCTCAGCCTCTTCTCCGAACTGGGCGCCCCGTGGGCCCGGGTGGGCCAGGCGGCCGCCTCATGAACCAGCGCCCCGGGGCCCCGTTCCCCGACCTCCCGGCCACCCTTGCCTGCGACGGCCGGACCGTCGCCCACTACGGCTACGCGCCGGGGGCCGACGGCCGCCCCCGCCTCCACCCCGTCACCACCCTCGGCGGGACCGCCGTCACCGAGGACCGCCCCGCCGACCACCTCCACCACCTGGGCGTCTCCGTCGCCGTTCCCGACGTCGCCGGGTACAACTTCTGGGGCGGGCACACCTTCGTACGGGGCAAGGGGCCCACCGCGCTCGACAACCACGGCGTCCAGCGCCACCTGGCCCGGCCGCAGCGCAGCCCGAACGGCTTCACCCAGGAGCTCGGCTGGGAGGCGGCCGGCGTCGAGCTCCTGCGCGAGCACCGCACCCTGTCGGCCACCAGGACCTCGGACGCCTCCTGGGAGCTGGACTTCTCCTTCGTGCTCACCAACACCGGGGGCGAGGAGCTCTCCCTCGGCAGCCCCGCGACGAACGGCCGGCCCGGCGCCGGGTACGGCGGCTTCTTCTGGCGCGCCCCCAAGGAGGCAGCGCCACCGACCGTGTTCAGCGCCACGGGCGAGGGCGAGAGCGAGGTCCACGGCCGCACCGCCGACTGGCTGGCCCTCTCCGGGGCCGGGTGGACGCTCGTGTTCGTGGGGGCCACGGCACGGACCCGGCGCGACCCGTGGTTCGTACGGACCTCCGCGTACCCGGGCGTCGGCTCCAGCCTGGCGGCGCACGAGCGGCTGCCCGTACCCGCCGGGTCCTCGGTCGTGCGCCGGATCATCACCGTCGTCGTGGACGGCAGGCCGGACCGGGAGACCGCCGCCCGGTACGCACGCGAGGCGGTGGCCCGGTGAGCCGGCCCTGGACCGCGGACCTCGGTGACGGGACGTACCGCAACCCGGTCCTCAACGCCGACTGGTCCGACCCCGACGTCGTCCGCGTCGGTGACGACTACTACCTCACCGCGTCCAGCTTCGGCCGGTCCCCCGGGCTGCCGCTCCTGCACTCCCGCGACCTGGTCAACTGGACGGCCGTCGGGCACGCGCTGGACCGCCTCGAACCCGCCGCCGAGTTCTCCGCTCCCCGCCACGACCGCGGGGTCTGGGCGCCTTCCCTGCGCCACCGCGGCGGGCGCTTCTGGATCTTCTGGGGCGACCCCGACCACGGCATCCAGCAGATCAACGCGGAGCGCGTCGAGGGCCCTTGGAGCGCCCCTCATCTCCTCAAGGCGGGCAAGGGCCTCATCGACGCCTGCCCGCTGTGGGACGAGGAGACCGGCGAGGCCTACCTCGTCCACGCGTGGGCCAAGTCCCGCTCCGGCGTCAAGAACCGCCTCACCGGCCACCGGATGAGCCCCGACGGCCGCGAGCTCCTCGACGAAGGAGCGACGTTGGTGGACGCCGACCGGATCCCGGGCTGGTTCACCCTGGAAGGTCCCAAGCTCTACCGGCGCGACGGATGCTTCGTCATCCTCGCACCGGCCGGCGGGGTGGAGACCGGCTGGCAGGGCGCGTTCCGCTCCCGGGACTTCTTCGGCCCGTACGAGGAGCGCGTCGTCCTCGCCCAGGGCCGCACCGACGTCAACGGCCCCCATCAGGGCGGCTGGGTGGACACCCCCGCGGGCGAGGACTGGTTCCTCCACTTCCAGGCCCGGGGAGCGTACGGGAGGGTCGTCCACCTCCAGCCGATGCGCTGGGACGCCGACGGCTGGCCCGTCATCGGCGACCGGGGCGAACCCGTGCTCCGGCACACCAAACCCGTCGCCCCCGCCCAGCCGGTGGCGGCGCCCGCCGTCGACGACGACTTCCCGGGCGGCCGCCCCGGCGCCCAGTGGCAGTGGACGGCCAATCCGCGCCACGGCTGGGCGGCCCGGGGCGCCGGTGACGGGCTGCGGCTCACCTGCGTACGGACCGCGGACGAGCACGACCTGCGGCTGCTGCCCAACATCCTGGTCCAGCGGCTGCCCGCCGAAGCGTTCACCGTGGACGTGGAGCTCGTGCTGGACAGCGTCGAGGCGGGCGCCAAGGCCGGACTCGCCGTGCTGGGCGACGCCTTCGGCTGGATCGGCCTCGCGGTCGCCGCGGACGGCACACCCCGCCTCGTCCACCGCTTCGCCGAGGGCGCCGCCGCACACGAACGGGACGCGGCCGGATCCCGGGCGTCCCCCGGCGGACGGGCCCGGCTGCGCGTCGAGGTCACGGCGGGGGCCCGCTGCCGCTTCTTTGCCGACACCGGCGACGGCTTTTGGCCCTCGGGCCAGGTCTTCGCCGCCACCCCCTGGCGCTGGGTCGGGGCTCTCCTGGGCCTCTTCGCCACCGCACCGGCCGGGACGGGCCCCGCCGGAACGGCCCGCTTCACCACCTTCCGCGTCACCGGCCCCAACCCCCCGCAGAAGTGCACACGTCACGACCCATCACACCCGCATCACCCGACAGAGAAGAGCCGACGATGACCATTTCGACAACACAGCGAGGACGTGCCACGGCCGCGGTCTCCGTCGCGGCGGTGCTCGCGCTGACGGCGACCGCGTGCGGCGACGACGGCAGCGGCTCCGGCACGGAGGGCAGCGGAAAGGGCGAGATCACCTTCTGGGACAACAACGGCGGTCCGCGCACCGCCGTCTGGACCGAGATCATCGAGGACTTCGAGAAGCAGCACCCCGACATCGACGTCACGTACGTCCCCATCCCGATCGCCGACGTCCAGTCGAAGTACGACACCGCGATCGCGGGCGGCGGACTGCCCGACGTCGGCGGCGTCGGCACGGCGTACCTGGCCAACATGGTCTCCCAGGAGGCCCTGGAGCCGGTCAACGACCGACTGGAGAAGTCCGCGCTGCGGGGCAAGCTGGTCGAGTCCATGGTCGAGAGCGTCCGCGCGGCGGCCGGCCGGGGCGACGACGTCTACTCCGTGCCGACCTCGGCCAACAACGGTGTGCTCTGGTACCGCACCGACCTGTTCGAGCGGGCGGGTCTCAAGGCTCCCGACACCTGGGCGAACTTCTACACGGCCGCCGAGAAGCTGACCGACGCGAAGAAGAACGAGTTCGGCTACACGATCCGCGGCGGCGCCGGCTCCATCGCACAGGCGCTGGACGCCGTCTACGGCCAGTCCGGCATCACCGAGTTCTGGGACGGCGACACGACGACCCTCAACGATCCGAAGAACGTCGCGGCGCTGGAGAAGTACGCCGGGCTCTTCAAGCGCACGACGCCCGCGGCCGACGTCAACAACGACTTCACCAAGATGGTGGCCCAGTGGGACACCGGCACGATCGGCATGCTGAGCCACAACCTCGGCTCGTACCAGGACCACCTCAAGGCCCTCGGCGAGGACAAGTTCGCGGGCATACCCGCGCCCATCGGCGAGGGTGGCACCCGGGTACAGGTCTCCAACCCCGTCGACGGACTCGGCCTCTTCCGGTCGAGCCGGAACAAGACCGCGGCATGGAAGTTCATCGAGTTCGCGGCCTCCCACGCGTCCAACAGCAAGTGGAACGAGTCGGCGGGCGCCATCCCGGCCAACGCCGAGGCGGCGAAGGACCCGTGGATCAACGAGACCGAGTCGACGGCGCTCGCGGCGAAGACCCTGACGGACGGTTCCACGAAGATCGTCGACCTGCCGTACTACCTGCCGGACTGGAACAACATCAGCAAGGCCGACAACGAGCCGGAGTTCCAGAAGGTGCTGCTCGGCAAGATCACGGCCAAGGCGTTCCTGGACGACATGGCCGAGCAGTTGAACGCCGCCAACAAGGAGTGGAAGGAGCTCGGCAACGGCTGATCCGACCGCCTTCCGGCTCTCCGTACCCCGCTGACCGGGGCCGCGTCCCCGGCCCCGCCGCCCCCCTTCACCCGCGCACCGCGGCGGGCCGGGACGGCCCTCGCGCCCTCCCGGCCCGCCGCCTCCTTGCCCACGCCCCGCGCCCCCTGCCCTCTTTGACGACGACACAGAAGGATTCGCCATGCCCGCACGCAAGCGTCATCTCCGCGCCATCGCCGTGACCCTGGGCTGCACCTCTCTGGCCCTCACCCTCAGCACCCCGGCCCTGGCCACCGCGCAGCCGAGCGCTCCCGGCGGCGTCGAGCGCGCCGTGCTGCCCGCCCGGGACGGCTGGGCCGCCGCCGAGGGCTCCACCACGGGTGGCGCGAACGCCGCCCCCGAGCACGTCTACACGGTGACCGACCGCGCCGAGCTCGTCGCCGCCTTCGCCGAGGCGGGCGACGCACCGAAGATCATCAGAGTATCCGGCACCGTGCACGGCAACTCCGACGCCGACGGCCGCCCGATCGGCTGCGAGCAGTACCGGACCGGCGGCTACACGCTGGAGAAGTACCTCGCCGCCTACGACCCCGAGGTCTGGGGCCGGGACACGGTCCCCGCGGGTCCGCTGGAGGAGGCCCGCGCCGCCTCCGCGAAGCTGCAGGCGACCGCCGTCACCGTCAAGGTCCCCTCCAACACCACCCTGGTCGGGGTGGGGAAGAACCCGAAGATCATCGGAGCCTCGCTCCAGGTGCGGGACGTCTCCAACGTCATCATCCGCAACATCGGCTTCGAGGACACCTACGACTGCTTCCCCCAGTGGGACCCCACGGACGGGGCCGAGGGCGCCTGGAACTCCGAGTACGACAACCTCGTCGTGTACGGGTCCCGCCACGTCTGGGTCGACCACAACACCTTCAGCGACGGCGACCGCCCCGACGCGGACCAGCCCCACTACTTCGGTCAGGTCTACCAGCAGCACGACGGCCTCTTCGACATCGTGCGCGGCGCCGACCTGGTCACCGTCTCCTGGAACGTCCTCAAGGACCACGACAAGACCATGCTCATCGGCAACAGCGACGGCGCCGGCGCCACCGACCGGGGCAAGCTCCGCGTCACGCTCCACCACAACCTCTTCAAGGACGTCAAGGAGCGTGCCCCGCGCGTGCGGTTCGGCCAGGTCGACGCGTACAACAACCACTTCGTGGCGACGAAGGGCAGCGCCTACGGCTACACCTTCGGCATCGGGGCGGAGTCCCGGCTGGTCGCCGAGCACAACGCGTTCACCCTCACGCGGGAGGTGGACCGGGCGACGATCCTGAAGAAGTGGTCGGAGTCGTCCCTCACTGCGGAGAACAACTACGTCGACGGGCGGAAGACCGACCTGGTCGCCGTGCACAACGCGGGTGTCCCGGGCGAGCACCTCACCGAGGACGCCGGCTGGACGCCCCGTCTGCGCACGGCGGTCCACCACCCGCTCGTCGTGCCGGTCCTCGTGGCGCTGGGAGCGGGAGCGGGCAGGGCGGGCGCCGGCGGGCGCTGAGCCCCTTCCCGACCGTACGCCCGCCGGGGCGGCCCCGTCGCTCCCGTCGGGCACGCCCCGTCCCCGCGTCTGATCGACCCTCGACCCGACCTTCCGGAACGGCCGGAGCGGCACCGCATGCTTTCCACCGTCCCGGAGAGCGCCGCTCCGGCCTTTCGCCGCTCACCCCGAGGAGCCTCGTCGTGCCCGGTCGCGCACATCGTCCCCGCGAACCGGACGCGGTCCGACGCGGCCGGGGCCCGGCGGGCCCGCCCGCAGGACGCCCGGAACCCGCACCTCCCGGTCACCGGGGAGATGCGGGTCGCGGACGGTGGGCGCGGACCGGGAGGTCAGCCCGCGTAGGTCTCGAACTCGGCGATCCTCGGAGTGCCGGTCGAGCCGGTGATCTCGAAGGTGATCTTGCGCAGGGAGGTGCGGGGGAAGCTGATGGCCCCCGCCCCTTCGCCGGTGGTCAGGACGGTGCCGGTGTCGCCGTCGAGAAGCCGCCAGCCCTTGACGGCACCGGTGGAACCCGCCGCCTCGCGGATGACGACCGCGGAGACGGAGGTGGCGGAGGCCCACTTGATCGAGGCGGAGCCGGTGGGACCCGCGGGAGACCAGTAGGTGCTCGGGTCGCCGTCGCGCAGAGCGCCGTAGCTCGTTCCGGCGGCCTTGCTGGATCCGTCGGAGCCCGCTCCGATGCTGAGGTTGGTTCCGGTGGGCGGGGTGGGGTCCGTCGGACCGGGAGTCGGGTCCGTCGGTCCCGGCGTCGGGTCGGTCGGGGTGGGCGTGGGCGTCTGCGGTGTGCAGTTGCCGTCCGAGACCTTCAGGCCCTTGTCGGCTCCGGCGGTGCGGCCGACGACGTCCGGCACGCACCCGGCACTGTCGGCACGGTAGGCGTAGGGGATGTCGACCGTGGTGGTGGACTTCATGTCGGGCCCGGCGGGGTTGGTCGTGCCGCCGGGGTCGGACCAGGTGACGTTGTCGAGGGTGTTGCCGCTGACCTGCCAGTAGCCGGCCTCGTCGGTGTAGAAGGTGCCGAGAACGTCCTTGGAGTCCTCGAAGTAATTGTTCTCCACCTTGGCGCGGGCCCCGGCCCGGGAGTTGATGCCCGACTCGTTGAGCTTGACGTAGTGGTTGTTGTAGATGTGGGCGATGCCGCCGCGCAGCAGGGGCGCGCGGGAGTCGATGTTCTCGTACAGGTTGTGGTGGTAGGTGACGAAGCCGTTGGAGCGGTCGCTCTCGCTGGACCCCACCAGGCCGCCGCGGCCGGAATTGCGCAGGATGCTGTAGGAGAGGGTCACGTACTGCGTGTCGGCCTTCATGTCGAAGAGGCCGTCGTACCCCTCCGACTCCCCGCCCGACGCCTCCAGGGTGGTGTGATCGACCCAGACGTTGCGGACGCCGGACTCCATGCCGATGGCGTCGCCGCCGTTGGAGGTGGGCGAGCCGGACTTCTTGACGTTCCGTACGGTCACGTTCTGGATGATGATGTTGCCGGCCTCGCGCAGGTGGATGCCCAGCTGGTCGAAGACGGCCCCGCTGCCTACTCCGACGATCGTCACGTTGCTGATCTGCTTGAGCTCGATCACGCCGGCGGCGGTGTTGCAGCTGCTGCCGGACACCTTGGTCGTGTTGCCGTGGTTGATGGTGCCTTCGACCTCGATCACGATCGGGGTGTCGCTGTCGGCCCGACCGCACAGAGCCTCGTGGATCTGGGTCCCGGTGGTGGCGCGGACGGTCTGCCCGCCCGCACCGCCGGTGGTCCCGCCGTTCTGGGTGGCGTAGCCGGTGGCGCTCCCGGTCGCGGCCGCCGCCTCGGGCGCCGCCAGCACTGCTCCGGTCGCGGCCGCGAGGGCGAGGGCCGCAACTGCGGCCTGCAGCCGCCGTGCGAGTGGTCGTTCCATGTTCTCTCCCGGGTGTCTTCGGTTGATCGGTGACGGGTGACTTCGGTCGACAGGTGACGGGCGACGGAGCACATCTTCTGACGCGTTCATGACATATGGGAGCGCTCCCGCACGTCGTTACGCAGAAGCGGCTCGAACCACCGGGGGGACGTGCGACAGCACCACCACGCCTTGCGCCTCCCATCGGAAGCGACCGGACAGCAAGCGCTTTCTACAGCGAAAGTAGAGGTCTCCGACCGGCGTGGCAAGGTGCGTGCGGCAGCGTTTTCCCCGAACCGGCCGCACACCCCGAGCCCTTGACCCCCGAGCGGATTCGGGCCTCCCCCGGCGCCGCTAGCCCGGGCGCGCGCCGATGGCGCCGCGCAGGGTCCAGCGGATCAGGTCATCGACACCATGACGCGCGACGAGCCCGTCACCGGTCGCGTGGAGGCCGGTGTAGACGATGCTCCACACCATGCGCTGGATCCACTCGGCCGGGACGGTGGAGTCGAGTTCACCGCCCCGCTGCCCCCGCCGGATCTCCGCGACGAGGATCTCGTCGACCGCACCCGCCACTTCGGCGTCCGCCGGAGAGGGGTCGTCCCCCGCCGAGGCGAACAGGAACAGCACCCGGTCACCGACGTGGACCATGGCGCTGACGATCCGGTCGATCACCTCCGACACCGGGCCGGAGCCGGGAGCGGCCTCCACGATCGCGGCGTGGAGCGCGGCCCAGGAATCACTGGTGAGCGCCGACCGGAGGTGTTCACGGTCGGGGAAGTAGCGGTGGACGGTCGCCCGGCCCACACCGGCCGCCGCGGCGATGCGCCCCAGGCTCGCGGCGGGATCCCGCGCCCACTCACCGGCCGCCGCGTCGAGGACGGCACGGCGCGTGCGCTGCTTCTGCGGTGACAACTCCATTGCCGGATCATAAAGCACCGTGCCATTATGAGACTATGAAGTCTCATCTTGATAGCTCATTGCCTCTTACTGTGGTGACCGGGGCGACCGGTGTGCTCGGGCGGCGCGTCGTCGACGGACTGCTGGGCGCCGGTCGGCCGGTGCGTGCCGTGTCCCGGCGGCCCCGCCGCGGCGCCCTGCCCCCTGCCGTGGAGGCGGCGGTCGGCGACGTCAACGAGCCGTCGACACTCCGCACCGCCTTCGAGGGGGCCGGGGCCCTGGTACTCGTCGCGGTGCCCGACACCGCCGTCGAGGTGGTCGCGTACGCGCGGGCGGCGGGCATCGAGCACATCGTGGTCGTGTCGTCCGCCGCCGTGACCGCAGGTCACGACACCACCTACAACCTGCCCGTCGAGCGCGCGGTGCGGGAGTCCGGGCTCGACTGGTCGATCGTCCGGCCCGGCGAGTTCGCCACCAACGCGCTCCTCATCTGGGGGCCGTCCATCCGCTCAGGCCGGCGGGTGGTCGAGCCGTTCCCCGACCAGAGCGGCAGCCCGATCCACGAGCAGGACATCGCCGACGTCATCGTCGCCGACCTCCTCGATCCCGGGCGTCGCGGACGGATCGACACGATCGTCGGACCCGACGCACTCACCAAGCGCGACCAGGTCGCCCGCATCGCCGAGGCCGTCGGAGTGGAGATCGCCCTCGACGAGGTGACGCCCGAGCGGGCGCTCGCCTTCTACCGCGAGCAGGGCGGTTTCGCCGCCGACAACGCCGACTGGCTCTACGGCTTCACCAGTTACGACGGAGTGGAGGGCGTCACCGACGAGCACCGGGAGGTGGACCCCGGCTCCGACGACGCCTACCTCACCCTCGCCGAGGTCCTCGGCCGGCCGGGGCGGTCCTACGCGCAGTGGGCCCGCGATCACGCCGGCGACTTCACCGGGGCCGCCCGCTGAGCCGATCTCCCGCCGTCACGCGCCCGCCACGGGTCCCGGTCGCGGATCCACCGCCGCCGGCATCCGGGCGGTCGTCGCCGCTCCTCGTCGGCGGTGAGCCGCCGCGGTCGCCCGAGGAGCGACGACGCGTCAGCCGTCGGAGATCCAGCCCCGCTCGCGCAGCGCCGCGACGAAGCGGCCGTGAGCGTCGTCGAGCGCGGAGCGTTCCCCCGGCACCGGATCGACGAGGGCGCCGCCGCGCACCATGGCCGCCGCGCCGGCCGCGAGATCCTCGTGGAGCGTCCCCGTCGCCGCGAGAAGCGCGGCGCCGAAGGCCGTCTCCGCACGGTCGACGACGCGGACGGGGCGGTCCAGGACGGTGGCCCGGATCGCCGTCCACACAGCGCTGCGGCTGCCCCCGCCGGCGGCGTGCAGGGGGCCGAGCACCGGAACGCCGAGTCGTTCGACCCGCTCCAGGGCCAGGCGTTCGACGAAGGCGACTCCTTCGAGTGCGGCCCGGTGGGCGTCCGCCTCGTCGCGGGGGCGGCCCAGTTCGAATCCGCGCGCCGCGCCGGAGACGAAGGGGAAGCGTTCGCCGTCGCGGCGCAGCGGGTACCGCACGTACGAGGCGGGGCCCCGGGCCGCCGCGGCGGCGTCCAGCGCGGGCAGGCGGGCCGGATCGACGTCGGCGAGCCACTCCCCTCCGGTGTTGGACGCCCCGCCGGGGAGCCACCAGCCGTCGGGGTGGCGGTGGCTGTAGACCGCCCCGGTCGCGTCGTGGACCAGCTCCGCCGAGACCCCTTTGAGGACGTACGTCGTGCCGAGCACGCCCACGAACCGGCCCGGTTCGACCGCCCCCGTGGCGATCTGTCCCGCGCAGCCGTCCGTCATCCCGAGGCGTACGGAGCACCCTTCGGGCAGGCCCGTGGCCTCGGCCGCCTCCCGGCCGACGACTCCGGCCTCCGTGGCGGGGGCGCGTACGGCGGGGAGCAGCGCGAGCGGGAAGTCGAATGCGTCGAAGACCTCGTGCGCCCACTCCGCGGCACGGGCGTCGTAGCCGGACTTGAGTGCGTGGCTCCAGTCCGTGGCGACCGGACGGCCCGTCAGCGCGCGCCCGACCAGGTCGGGTGTGTGCAGGACGTGGCGCAGGCCCCGGCCGTACGTCCGCAGGCACCAGACGGCTCGGCCCAGCGCCGCGGTGGGTCCCACGGACAGGCCGAGCGCGTCCCACCGCGCGCCGCCCACCCGCTGCGCCTCGGCGTTGAGGTCGGCGGCCCGCCGGTCGTCGTACATGAGGGCCGGGCCGAGCGGGACGCCGTCGGCCCCGGTGGGCACGATGGTGCCGGACGTGGCGGACACGGCCACCGCGGTCACCTCACGGCCGCCCCGGGGCAGCGCGCCCGTGGTGCGGCGCAGCGCCGTGCGTACGGCGGGCCACCACGACCGGGCGTCCTGCTCGCTCGTCCCCGCGACGGTCCGTACGGGGGGCGGCAGTTCGGCACGGGCCTCGGCGAGCACGCAACCGCGTCCGTCCACGCACACCACGCGGACGGACGCGGTCGCCACGTCGATGCCGATCACGGCCGGGGCGTGGGGCGTGGGGTGGCGGGATGCACTGCTCATGGCGGAAAGCGTCCTTCCCGGGCGGAACGGGCCTCAGGCGCCCACCGATCGGGTGGACGGTCCATCGCGGTGGTTGCGTGCCTGTGAAATCAACATGCCTTCCATCAGGGCGGGTGAAACGGCCTCAGGGGGCGACGGCGGCCACGGTCACCCGGGTCCGTTCGCGGAGTTTGCCGAGCAGTCCGGCGTCGGCTCCGTCGTCCACGACGAGGTGGTCGAGGTCGCCGACGGGCCCCACCCGGTGCAGCGCGGTCCGGGCGAGTTTGGTGTGGTCCATGAGCATCACCTTCGTGGCCGCCGAGGTGAGCATCGCCCGTTTGACCAGCACCACGTCCTGTTCCTGGTGGTAGGCCGTCCTGGCATCGAGGGCCGAGGTGGAGACCGCGACGAGGTCGACGGAGAGCGCCTCCACCGCCTCGACGCAGGGCATCCCGAGGAAGGAGTCGTGGGTGCGCGAGTACTCGCCGCCCAGGGCGATCAGCCGGATGCCCTCGCACCCGGCGAAGACGTCGAGCACCCGGCGGGCGTTGGTGACGACGGTGAGCGGGGCGAGGTCGACCAGCAGACCGGCCATGACCAGGACCGTGGTGGAGTCGTCGAGCATCACCGACATCCCGGGCTCCACCAGCGCGGCGGCGGCGCGCGCGACGGCGTTCTTCTCCGCCGTGTTGACGCCGAGCCGGTAGTCGAGGCTCGACTCGAACACGGTGGACGGCAGGGCGGAGGCGCCGCCGCGGAAGCGTCGCAGCACTCCTTGCCGTGCCAGGTCGTCGAGGTCGCGGTGGACGGTCATCAGGCTCACGCCCGTGAGCCGGGCGAGGTCGGCGCCCGTGGCGGTGCCCTGCTCCACGACATGGTCGGCGATGAGCCGTCGCCGTTCTTCGGCGGATCTCTTGGTCATGGGGGTCAGTCTCCCGCAGGGCTCGGGCCGGGCGCTGGGGCGGGGGGCGCGGTGGTGGGTACGTTGAGCGAGCGCAGCGCCGTCTCCGTGCCGCGGATCTCGATCTCCGTGACGGCCCCGTTGTCGAGTCGCGGGAAGATGCGCCGGTAGCGCCCGAGGGGCAGGCCGAGGAGTTCGCACAGGGCGATGCGCAGCAGGGTGTTGTGTGCGACGACGAGGACCGTTCCCCGCTGGTGACGGCGGGCCAGGTCGCGCAGGGAGCCGGTCGCCCGCGCGGCGGCCAGGGCGACGGGTTCGGAGCCGGGGAAGGCGCCGGATTCGGCGTCCTCGCGGAAGCGCCGTACGGCTTCGGGGTCCTCCTCGGCCATCTCCTCGACGGTCCTGCCCTCGCCCCATCCGAAGTCCACTTCCCGCAGCCCTTCCCGGACGTCCGCCGCCACGCCCAGGGCCGCCGCCGCGGGCGCCGCGGTCAGACGGGCGCGGCCGAGCGGGGAGCAGGCGACCGCGTCCACACGGCTGCGGGCGGCCCAGGCTCCGAGGTCGGCAGCCTGGGCCACGCCCCTGGGTGTCAGGGCGACGTCGGTGACACCGGCGTACCGGTTCTCCGCGTGCCACTCGGTCTCGCCGTGGCGCACCAGCAGGAGGCGCGTGGTCATGGAGGGGGCCCTTTCGACGTCGGGGCGAATCCGAGGCATCAGCGGCGGGTCGTACGGGCCGGGCTCATTGCCGGTTCACGTGAGCGCTGTTAAATTTAACAGAAATTCCACAGCCCAGGACCGGCGCGTCATGGCTCGGATCACGTTCCGGCCTGCTCGCCATGCCACCCCACCGGCTCTCCTCGCAGAAGGAATCCGACGTCATGCGCATCCTCGCCGCAGGCGACCACTTCGTCCGTCCCGCGTTGATCCGCGCCGCGGTGAGCCGGGAGCTGTCGCGGACGGGCCGGGAGCTCCCGGAGTTCGCGGAGCTGACCCTCCCCTGGCCTCATGAGCCCTTCGGTCCGGTCGCGGAGGTCCGCGAGGCGAGCGGCACGGAGGACGGGCTCGTCGAGGCGCTGGCCGGGGCATCGGTCTGCGTGACGCAGATGGCCCCGTTCACCGAGCGGGTGTTCGCCGCCTCGCCCGGGCTGCGTCTCGTCGCCGTCTCCCGGGGAGGACCGGTCAATGTGGACCTGGCCGCGGCCACCCGTCACGGCGTCGGGGTCAGCTTCGCCCCCGGCCGCAACGCCCAGGCGGCGGCCGAGTTCGCCGTGGGGCTGATGCTCGCCGCGATGCGCCGTGTCACCGTCGCGGACGCGGAGTTCAGGCGGGGCGTCTGGCGGGGCGATCTGTACGCGTACGAGGAGAGCGGCGGTGAGCTCGGCGGCGCCACGGTGGGCCTCGTGGGCTACGGGGCCATCGGCCGCATCGTGGCACGGGTGCTGCGCGCCTTCGGGGCCCGGGTGCTCGCGGCCGACCCGTACGCCGACCGCGCGGCGGTCGAGGCGGACGGGGTGGAACCGGTCGAGCTGGACGACCTCCTGAGCCGGAGTTCGGTGGTGAGCCTCCATGCCCGCCTGACGGAGGAGACCCGTCATCTGATCGACGCCCGCCGCCTCGGGCTGCTCCCGCACGGCGCGGTCCTGGTGAACTCGGCCCGCGGCGGGCTGCTCGACCACGCGCCGCTGCCGGGGCTGTTGCGCGACGGGGCTCTCGGGGCGCTCGCCCTCGACGTGTACGACATCGAGCCGGTCCCCGCCGACTGGGCCCTGCGCGACGCGCCGAACGTGATCACCACTCCTCATCTCGCGGGCGCGACCCGGCAGACGGCGCACCGTGCGGCGGCCATCACGGCCGCCGAGGTCGGCCGCTTCCTGCGCGGGGAGAAGCTGTCCCACCTCGCGAACCCCGACGTCCTGGCGGCCGGCGGGGCCTGACGGCCGCCGTCGCCGTGACCCGTCACCCGCGGCCCGCCGCGCGGGAATCCATCGGCTCGTATCGGCTGCTACCGGCTCGTACAGGAGGCACCAGGCGTGAGCACCATCATCGGTGTGGACATCGGGACGTCGGTCACCAAGGCCGTGGCGTACGACGGGGCGGGGGGCGCCCTGGCCTCCGCGAGCCGGCGCTCGCGGCTGGACATGCTGCCGGGCGGGCGGGTCGAGCAGGATCTCGACGACGTCGTGGCCGGTGTGGGGGATGTCGTGCGCGAGGTCGCCGCCGCGGTCGGCCGGACGCCGGACGCCGTGGCGCTCACCGGGCAGGGGGACGGTCTGTGGCTGCGGGACTCCGGGGGCCTGCCGGTGCGGCCCGCCATCTCGTGGATGGACGGCCGGGCCGCGGAGCTGGTGACCCGCTGGCTGGTGGACGGCACGATCAGCACCGCTTTCGCGCACACCGGCTCCGGGATGTTCCCCGGCTGCCACGGCCCGCTGCTGAACTGGCTCCAGGAGCACGAGCCCGACGCGCTGGACCGGGCCGCCGTCGCGGGGTACTGCGTCGACGCGGTCGCCCAGCGGCTCACCGGCCGGGTGTGCCTGGACGCGTCGGACGCGACGCTGCCGTTCCTCGACCCCCGTACCCGCCGCTACGCGCCCCAGGCCCTGGCCGCCTGCGGGATCGGGGACCGTGCGGGTCTGCTGCCGTCCCCCGCCGCTCCGGGCACGGTGCTCGCGCTGGACGGTCGCGGCGCGGGGCTCCTGGGGCTGCCCGAGGGACTGCCGGTGGTCGCGGGGCCGTACGACCTGCCGGCCTGTGCGATCGGGAGCGGCGTGCGCGAGGTGGGGGACGGCGTCCTCATCCTCGGCACGACCCTCGCGAGCCAGGTGCTGACCGACCGCGTCGATCTCGATCCGCTCGCCGAGCCCGCCGGCATGTGGTTGTGCACGCCGTCCCCCGGCCGCTGGCTGCGCGCCATGCCCGCCATGGTGGGAACGGCGGCGCTGGAGTGGGTGCTCGCGCTCGTCGGCGCGACCACGGCCGACGTGGACGCCCTGCTCACCGACAGCCCGCCCGGGGCCCGCGGCGTCCACGCCTTCCCCTTCCTGTCCGAAGCGGGTGAACGGGCCCCGTTCGTCGATCCGTCGGCCCAGGGCAGACTCGACGGGCTCAGTCTGGCGACGGGCCGGGAGGACGCCGTGAGGGCCGTCTGCGAGGCCATCGGCTATGCCGCCCGGCACTGTCTGGACACGGCGGGGCTGAGCGGCACGCTCGCCCTGTGCGGCGGCGGCACCCGGTCGGTGTTGTGGGCCCGGCTGATCGCCGACGTCCTCGGCCGGCCCGTCCGCGTACCACTGGAGGAGCAGGTCGGGGCGCTCGGCGTGGTGTCCGTCGCCCGGTCCTCCCTCTCCCCGGGGTACGAGGCGCCGCCGGGACGCCACCGGGTCGTCGAACCGCGTGAGGGCGTACGGGCGTTGTACGAGGACGGATACGAGCGGTACCGGGCGGAGTTGGCGACGGCCCGGGCCGCATGGGGAGCTCGCGCGCGGTTGTCCCGGCGTCCCTGAACGGGCCCGTCGGCCTGTTATTTATGACATGCCCATTGACACTACTAACACGTGCGCTGTTAATTTGACGCGAAGGAGGGCTCTCCGCCTGAAGACACAGGAGATTCCAGTGAAGCAACGCTCTGTCAGATCGTTCGCCGCTGTCCTGTCCGCGATGGCGGTGACCGTCTCCGCCGCCGCCTGTACGACGAAGGCGCCGACCGGCTCCGGCGGCAGGTCGTCGGAGGACGCGAAGATCGCGTTCCTGATGCCCGATATCGCCTCCACCCGGTACGAGCTGTACGACGCCCCCCTCTTCAAGGCGAAGGTGAAGGATCTCTGCGGTGGTTGCGAGGTGCTGTACCAGAACGCGGGCGGCGACGCCGCGAAGCAACAGCAGCAGGCCGACTCCGCTCTCGCGCAGGGCGCCGACGTCATCGTGATCGATCCGGTGGACTCCGCGGCGGCGGCCGGCACCGTCCGTACGGCACAGGGCCGAGGGGTCCCCGTCATCGCGTACGACCGGCCGATCCCGGCGGTCGAGGCCGACTACTACGTCTCCTTCGACAACGAGAAGATCGGCTCCATGATCGGGGCGTCCCTGGTGGAACACCTCAGGGCCACCTCGGCCGAGGGCGGCCTCCTCCAGGTCAACGGTTCACCGACCGACGCCGCGGCGGGCCTGATCAAGAAGGGCGTGCACAGCGCGGTCGACTCCAGCGGATTCGACCTCCTCGCCGAGTACGACACCCCTGCCTGGGAACCGGGGAAGGCGCAGAGCTGGGTCAGCGGTCAGATAGCCAAGTTCCGGGGAAGGATCGCCGGAGTGGTCGCCGCCAACGACGGGACGGGCGGCGGTTCCATCGCCGCGTTCAAGGCGGCCGGAGCGGCCGTGCCGCCGGTGACCGGGAACGACGCCGAACTCGCCGCCGCCCAGCGGATCATCAAGGGCGATCAGTACAACACCATCTCCAAGCCCATCAAGACCGTCGCGGAAGCCGCCGCCGACGCGGCGTACGCCTTCGCACGGGGTGAGAAGCCCCGGGGCGAGACCGAACTCTTCGGCACCCCCGCACAACTCTTCACCCCCACCGTGGTCACCCGGGAGAACATCGCGGAGGTTCTGGTGGGCGACGGGAAGCCGTTGAAGACCGCCGAGGTGTGCACGCGGACGTACGCCGCCGCGTGTGCCGAGGTCGGCCTCGCGTAGCCCCACCGGCCCGGCCACGGCGCCACCCCGTCCACGACCGGGTCGGGGCGTCCTCCCCGCCCCGGCCCGGGCCGCCACTCCCCCGTCCGCTCGCCCCGGAAGGCCGGTCCATGCCCGCTGACTCCCCACCCTCCCCGCACGAGGGGCCGGGCGGCCCGCTGCTCTCCCTGCGCGGAATCAGCAAATCCTTCGGCGCCGTCGCCGCGCTCACCGATGTGGACCTCGACGTCGCCGCGGGGCGGGTGGTGGCTCTGGTCGGCGACAACGGCGCGGGGAAGTCCACCCTGGTGAAGATCCTCTCCGGGGTGCACCGGCCGGACGCCGGAACCATCGGTTTCGGCGCCGAAACCGTGGCGATCACCTCCCCGGCCACCGCCCAACGGCTCGGCATCGCGACCGTGTTCCAGGACCTGGCCCTGTGCGAGAACCTGAACGTGGTGGAGAACCTCTTCCTCGGGCGCGAGTTGCGCGGGCTGCGGCTGGACGAGGTGGGCATGGAGGTCCGCTCCCGCGCTCTGCTCGGGGAGCTGTCGGCGAAGATCCCCTCGGTACGCGTGCCGGTCGCGGCCCTGTCCGGCGGCCAGCGCCAGACGGTGGCCATCGCGCGGACCCTCCTGGGCGACCCGAAGGTGATCATCCTGGACGAGCCGACGGCGGCCCTGGGCGTGGCGCAGACGGCGGAAGTCCTCAATCTGATCGAGCGCCTGAGGGAGCGTGGCCTGGGCGTCCTCATGGTCAGCCACAACATGGCCGATGTGCGGGCCGTCGCCGACACGGTGGCCGTCCTGCGGCTCGGCCGCAACAACGGGGTTCTCGACGCGGCCGGGACGACGGCGTCGCAGCTGGTGGCGGCCATCACCGGGGCCGCCGACAACGTGGTCAGCCGCCGCGCCGGCCGCGACCGGGCCACGGCCGACGGCACGGAGTCGGCGTACGGGGCCGGAGCGGCCCAGCAGGGGGAGGCGTCATGACGGAACCGGCCGCTGTCACGAATCCCGGGCCCCGGCCCGACGATCCCCTCAGCCCCCTCGGGCAGAAGCCCCGCCCCGCCGGTGCGCGGGACCGTCTGCGGGCGGCGTCCGGCCGGCTGCGCGGCGGCGACCTCGGTCTCCTGCCCGTCCTCGCCGGGCTGGTGGTGATCTGGGTCGTGATGCAGATCCTCGACCCCCTCTTCCTGTCCAGCGCGAATCTCACGAACCTCGCCCTCGAGAGTGTCCCGGTCGGCGTCATCGCCCTGGGAGTCGTCTGCGTCCTGCTCGTCGGGCAGATCGATCTGTCGGTCGGCTCGATCAGCGGCCTCGGCGCGGCCGTACTGGCGGTCCTCTTCGTGGACCGGGGGCTGCCGGCCTGGCTCGCCGTCGCGGTCGCGCTGGCCCTGGCGGGTCTGATCGGCTGGTTGTACGCCCAGGTCCACAACCGGATCGGGGTACCCAGCTTCGTGATCACCCTCGGCGGGCTCCTCGGATTCCTCGGCGTGCAGCTGTGGATACTCGGGCCCAAGGGATCGATCAACCTGCCGTTCGACTCGGGCCTGGTGACCTTCGCCCAACTCCATTTCCTGCCCCCGTGGTTGGCGTACACGCTGGTCGCCGCGGGCGCGGTCGTGCTGTACGCGACCGGTGCCGCCCGGGCGTCGGAGCGACGCCGGGCGGGGCTCGCCGCCGCCTCCCGGCGCCTGCTCGCCGGACGGAGTCTGGCGCTGCTGGCCGGCCTCGGCGCGGCGGTCTGGTATCTCAACCGGGACCGGGGGGTGGGCTGGATGTTCGTGTTCTTCCTCGCTCTGGTGCTGGCGCTGCACTACGTCCTGTCCCGCACCGCCTTCGGCAAGTCGATGTACGCGGTCGGTGGCAACCTGGAGGCCGCCCGGCGTGCGGGGGTGAACGTGAAGGCCGTCCTCACCACGGCGTTCGTGCTGTGCGCGACGCTCGCGTGCGTCGGCGGCGTCCTCTCGGCAGCACGCCTCGCCGCGGCCAACCAGAGCAGCGGCGGCGGTGACGTCAACCTGAACGCCATCGCGGCGGCCGTCATCGGCGGCACCAGTCTGTTCGGCGGCCGGGGCACCGCGTTCGCCGCGCTGCTCGGGGTTCTCGTGATCCAGTCGATCTCCAGCGGGCTCACGCTGCTCAATCTCGACTCCGCGTACCGCTTCATGGTGACCGGCGGCGTGCTGCTGCTCGCGGTGTCGCTGGATGCCGTGGCCCGGCGTTCGCGGGTCTCCCACGGCAGGGCCTGAGGTACCGCCCGATCCGCCCGGATCCGCCCGGATCCGCCCGGATCCGCCCGGCGCCACGATCCTCGGCGGAGCCGTGTCGCCACGCACGGCGTGAGGGCGGCCTGCGGCGAACGCTTCCGTGCACAGGTCACGCGTGGGAATCCCGGGGCGGACGAACTCTGCCGCTGCGGGGCCCGGGAGCGGATCACGCGGAATCCGGCCCGTGCGTGGACGGCGAGGCCGGCGGTGTTCTCGGGGAAGATCCCTGCCTGGACCGTCCAGATCCCCGCCACGCCTGCGTACACGCACCGGTCGAACACCTCTGGCCCCGTCGCCCGCAGGCCTGCTCGAATATTTCGGTTTCGGTGTCACCGAGGCCGAAGCTAGGCTGCGCGAATGGGGCCAGAAGACATCGACACCATCGCCGAGAAGACGGGATTCTCCGGGGTGGTCCGGATCGACCGGGGCGGCCGGGTCGAGTTCGCGAAAGCCTATGGGCTGGCCCATCGTGCCTACCGCGTTCCCAACACTGTGGACACCAGATTCGGCATGGCCAGCGGAAGCAAGGGATTCACCGCGCTGGCCGTTCTCTCGCTCATCGAGGACGGTGCGCTGAAGCTGGACACCACAGCGAGATCGCTGCTGGGCAGGGATCTGCCGCAGATCGCGGACGACGTGACCGTGGAACATCTCCTCACCCACACTTCCGGCATCGGGGACTACCTGGACGAGGAGGCAGACACGGAGATCATCGACTACGTCATAGGCGCGGCCCACGAACTCACCAGCACCGAGGCCTTCCTGCCCCTGGTGGACGGCCACGCGACCAAGTTCGCGGCCGGTGAGCGGTTCGGGTACTGCAACGGCGGGTTCGTGGTGCTCGCCCTGCTGGCGGAACGGGCCGGCGGTACCGGCTACCACCATCTGGTTCGCCAACGGGTGCTCCTCCCGGCCGGTATGACCTCGACCGAGTTCCTCCGCTCCGACGAGCTCCCCGCCGACGCGGCTGTGGGCTACCTGCCGCTGGACGGGGTGGACCGCTCCAACGTCTTCCACCTGCCGGTGCTGGCCTCCGGTGACGGCGGCATTCACACCACGGCCGAGGACGTCTCGGCCTTCTGGCGCGCGCTCTTCGCCGGGGACATCGTGGATCGCGTCGACGAGGTGGTACGCCCGCGCAGGGACGTGCCCGAGGAGTCGATGCGCTACGGTCTCGGCTTCTGGCTCCACGAGAGCACGGACACCGTGTTCCTGATCGGCTACGACGCCGGCGTCTCGTTCAAGTCCGCTCATGACCCGCGCACCGGCACCACCCGCACGGTCATCTCCAACACCACACCCGGCGCTTGGCCGATCGCGGGCGCGCTCATGACGTGACGGTCCGGTACCCCCGGGGCCGGGGGCGCCGGCTTTCCGGTCGGTGACCCGTAGACACCGCGCAGCAGGCCTCTCCCCGGATGCGCACTCATCTGCCGGCGGCGACCGCGTGCTCCGGTGACCGTTGCCGGAGTCGCGAGAACCGGCTTCCACCCGAGGCGCCGGTCGGGCCGTCGGGCTGATCACCGCCGCCGCGGCCGACCGAAACGGTCCGCGGAGAAGCCGGCGAACCGCCACGAAAGATCGAGCCTTATGCCGGAAAACAGGCGATTGTCGGTTTGGTTGACGTCAAAACGTAATCCGGAGACTTCCCCGCCATCGGTAAGATCATTTTGTTCATTCTTGAGCAGTGAGAGACTCCGGGAAATAATCACATGAAGCCACGCAAGGCAATCGCGGCCGCCGCTGCACTGTCAGCTCTTTTCGCGGTATCCGCATGCAGCGGCACTTCGGCAGAATCCAGCGATCATGCGAAAACGAGCAAGAAAAGCACTCCCCTTCCGGCCGAAGCCAAGGCTGAGGCCGAGGCCGAGCGCATCGGAGCGATGACCCCACAGGCCCTCGAAAGAGCCACGCTCTCCGGAAAGGAGAGCAACTTCGAGGCCAAGAAGGTAGCCAAGGCGGATGTCGAAGCAGGCCGCGACATGAGGGCGGACAAGGCCGAGTGTCAGCCGCTGGCGAGCTTGGCCGGCGGCTACACCCACATCCCCGCGGTGGCGGTCGAGCACCGCGCCCTCGAACCCGTCGAGACGACGAACGCAACCGTTGGATCGATGTGGCTCGCTTCGCACTCGGAGCGGAATGCCAAGAAGGTCCTGGCGGAGGTGCGGACCTCTCTCCAGGAGTGTCCCGACGGCTTCAGAACTCTGGGACTGACCTACACGTCGGTCAAGGCGGTCAAGGCGCCGGCTCTGGGTGACGAGGCCGTCGGCTACCGCATTACCAACGTGGTCGGAAAGCAGAAGGTCAGCATGACGTACACCCTGGTCCGCAAGGACGGCGTGGTCGCGGTCTTCTACGGGGTCAACATGCTGACCCCGGAGAAAAGCGCGATCCCCGATTCGGTCGTCCGCGGCCAGATGGAGAAGCTGGGCTGAGTACTGACGCGTCGGCGGGTCCCGATGGGGAAGCGCCGGTGACCGTGACGGGAAGAGGCCCTTCGACAACCCTCGTGGGAGGGCCCTCTGACAGCCCGCGCGACCGGATCCGCCACGCGACTTTCGCAGCGTGGAGCCGAGGGGCGGTGTGCCACTGCGCGGCACCCGCCCCTCGGCTCCGGTCGGCGGAGCGTCAGCCGACCTGCCCGGATTCCGCCGGGAAGTCCGGCGGCCAGGGCTCACGCGGGTCGTACAACGACTCCCGCTCGCCCATCAACGCGTACTCGGCCTCCCGCCAGGACGGCCGGCCGGCGACGACGAAGCTGTCGCCGTCGCGCTCCAGCATCCACGTGTAGGCGGCGTCCTCCGCCGGAATGCCGTGCCGTTCGCCGAGCAAGCCGAACTCGGCCTCGGTCGCCCGCCGGATGTGAAGCCCGTTCCGGTAGAAGGGCTTGAGGAACATGAGCTCCACATGCCCGAAGGAGACCTCGACCCGGGTCGTGGTCCGGTCCACCAGCGTGGCCTCACTGGCCAGGAACAACTGCCGGTGCGAGGGGAGGAAACCGATGACTCTGAAGAGCCGTCCCTCCCGGATGAAATCCGTCATGACCACCATCTTCTTCCCACTGGGGCGTGTTGTGAAAGGAGCGCCGTCCGCCCGGAGGGCGGGCTCGGCGGCGTCCGGTGCGTGCGATCGCACGGCGGAGGGTCACCCCGATACCGGATGTATCGGGGTGATCCAGACAACGCGGTGAGCATGCGTGCCAGGCCTCGCCGAGCAGGCGGGACTTTCGCAACACGCCTCAGTCCACCGGAGTCCCGTTGGCGTACGTCATGCGCGTCGGGTAGACCCGTACGACGTCGCCCTTGCTGTTGGTCATGTGCCACTCGATGCTGTCCCACTTGCGGTACTCCATCCGGAGGGCCGTACGGAGCTTGATCATCTCCCATGCGGTCCCGAAGCCACCGGTCCGGATGACCTTCCAGTCGCTCTTTTCGATCGTCTCCCCTCGCTGCAGGAGCAGGGTCAGCGCTTCGTCGGCGTTCTTGGCGCCGGCGACACCGTCCAGGGTCACCGAGATCCTCACCTTGGGGTTCTCCACCGATCGCTCCACCCCCACCGTCCATATGGGGCGCTCGCCCAGGCCCATGGCCGCCGGCAGGTTGGTCCCGTACGCCTTGTTGTTGAACGTGGACGCTCCGATGGAAGCGGCCAGGTCATCCGAGTGGGGGTTGATTCCGAGGACGATGTGATCACCGTCCTTCACCAGATCCTTGAGGAGCGCGGCGCATTTCTTGACGACCTCCGAGTCGGCCGACGCGAGGGAGAACGCCGCGACCTTGAAGGTCTTCGGGGTGTTCACCGTCTCGCACGCCTCGGCGGCCATCCGGAGGAGACGGCTGATGATGCCCTGGACGGCGGCCTCGGTCAGGCCGATGGTACGGAGCGCCCGATAGGCGTCCATGAACCCGATGCCCGTCCTCATGGCGGCGTCCATCGCCGTCACCGCGGCCTTCGCCGACCGGAAGATCACACCGGCGACGAACCAGCTCGCCGCCCAGGCGCAGTCGCCCCAGCTGCCGCCCGACACGCCCGGGGTGATCAGCTTGGCGCAGCCGATGAAGTCCCCGAGGAGCACGTCGACCGGGTCGATGCCCGAGTTGAACTCGACCATCGTCAGTGTGTACGACAGCCGCTTGGTCGTGGGCTCGGACACCTCGGGGCCGAGGTAGACGGTGTCTGCGGCGGGGCAACTGCCGGAGTAGGAATCCGGCGTCGCCATGCACATGAACAGGTCGACGTGCGACTTGTACGTGACGTCGGACGTGATCGTGCAGTCGCCGACGTGGATGATCGGGTTGCAGTTGTCCTTGACGACGTTACGCGGCTCGCCGATGTACTCGATGCGGTCGAGGACCGCCCACACCCCGCTGATCCCGGTGGTGACACCCTGTGTGATCTGCTCGGTGTTGCCACCCTTCTCCGTGCGGTCCGCGGCTTCCTGGGCCTCGTTCGCCGCATCCCACGCACCTTCGGCGGCCTTTTCGGCCGCTGTCGCGTCGGCCTCCGCCCGGGTGGCGGCGCCGCGTGCACCGGCCGCGTCCTCCTCGGCCCTGGTGGCCGCCGCACGGGCCGAAGCGGCATCCTTCTCCGCTTCGGTGGCGGCGCTGTCTGCCGCGATCGCGTCCAGTTGGGCGTCGTTCGACGCCGTCCAGGCTCTTGCCACGTCCTGGCCGGCCGACTCGGCGTAGCCGTCGGCTCGCTTCGCCGAGGCCTGGGCCAGCTTTGAGTCCGCTGCGGCCTGGGCGGCTGAGGACTGGGCACGCGTGTAGGCCTTGGCGGCACGAACGGCGTCGGTCGCCGCTGCCGCCGATGCCTGGGCCGCCAGCTTCATGTCGGCCGCAGCCTGGGCTGCGAGGGCCTTCGCCTCGGCGGAGAAGCCCTCGGCCAGGGTGGCCGTGGCGGCTGCCGCCGCTGCCTGCTGCTGGGAGAGCGTCAGGCTCTGCTGGCCGGTGAGGACGGCGAACGCGGCGGAACTGTCGGTCTCCTGGTACGGGCCGCCCAGCGAGATCGCCTCGTTGGCGGGCTTGATCACCGCCGCCGCGGAGTCACGGGCGGCGAGGGACGACTGGACGGCGGCGAGCGCCTTGCCGGCGGTGGTCGCTGCCCAGGCCGCGGTCTTCAGCGCCTCGCTGTGGGCGGTGGCTGCCTCCTTCTTGGCTGTCCTGGCCGCTGTGGATGCCTTCTCGGACTGTTCCTTGGCGCCCTTGGCGTCAAGGGCCGCGGCCTCGGAGGCGTCGATGGCCTCCGCTGCCGCGGCGTGGGCTGACGCGGCCGAACCGGCCGCCACCAGGTAGGAGGCCCAGGTGGCGTCGGATGCCGCCTTGGCGCGGGATGCCGCGCCCTGTGCCTTGGTGGCCGCCTCCCGGGCGTTGGTGGCGGCGGCCGTGGCCGCGTTCGCCGACGCCCGCGCGTTGGTGGCGGCCGTGGTGGCCGTGTTGGCGGCGCTCCGGGCGTCGGTGGCGGCGGCACGGGCGGCCTCAGCGGCGTCCGTACCTTCCATGGCGGCGGCGTGCGCCTCCTTCGCCGCTGCCTTGGCCTTGAGCGAGTCCCGTCGCTGCTCGGCCTCCAGGGCCTTGTCGCGGGCGGCTACCGCGTCCTTCTCCGCCTTCTCGGCGTTGGCCCTGCGGTCCGAAGCCGTGGCTGCCGACGCTTCGGCGGAGGTACGGGCGTCACCGGCGAGCCTGCCCTGCGCGACGGCGTCCGCCTCGTGGCCGGCTGCCTTGTCCCGTTCGCTCTCCGCGGTCGCCCGGTAGGCGGCCGCGTTGGCGCGCTCGAGCTCGGCGACACCTCTCGAACGCTGCGCGTCGGCAGCGGCCTGACGGGCCTCCTCCTCCTCTGCGGCGGCGGTCTCCTTGGCCTTCTTGGCGGTCGCCGCATTCGCCGCGGCGGAGGCGGCGTAGGCTTCCGCGCTGTCCGCGGCGACCTTCGCCTGGGATGCTGCCTCCTGGGCGGCGATACGGGCGAACTCGGTCTTCACCGCGTGCGTCTGGGTCTGCGCCAGGGCCAGCAAGGCGTGGGACGTCGAGACGGTGGCGTTCGCCGCGTTCAGGGCCGTCTCCGTGGCCTTCGCGGCGGCCGTGGCGGCCGCGCCGGAGGCGCGGGCGACCTGGACCGACTGCTGGGCGTAGACGAGACCGCGGCCGCGGGGCACCTCTGCGGCGTCCGCGATCGTCCAGGCCTGTTGCTGGGCCGTCACCGCGCGCTGGGCGGCGGCGTTGGCGGCGGCGGCCTGCTGCTTGGAGGCGGTGACGAGCACCTGGACCTTGCCCCGCGCCTTCGCGAGGTCGCTCTTCGCCCGGTCGAAGAGGGCCTGCTTCGGCTTGAAGAGGTGGTCCGGGTCGATCTTGAGCTGGTCCTGCCAGTACTTCTGCCACCGCAGGATCTGGTCGGCGAACCAGGCCTGGCCGATGGCCTCGACCATGGTGTCGGCGGCGGCCCGGGTCGCGGCGGCGGCGTCGGCCTCCGCCTGCATGATGACCGCGCGCGGGGCGGCCTGGCCGGCGTACTCCGTCTCCCACTCGGCCGAGGCCTGCGAGACGACCTCGCTCAGACCGTTGCGCGGGTCCACCGGATCCTGGTGGTTGCACTCCGCCCATGCCTGCTTGAGGGTCTCGACCTCGATGCGGAACCCCGCACTGTCCTCGGTGACCTTCTTGCCGAGGAAGCCGCCGTGCCGCAGGTAGGTCGCGACGTCGGCGGACGTCGTACCGCCGGAGAACCGGGTGTTGCTCACGTTCGAGTACCGGAGCATGACGTCTGCCTCGGCGTCGTGCCAGCTGTCCTTGCCGCGGTTCTGCTCGGTGATCTCCCCGGCCTTCGCCAGTGCCTCGGCGCTGGCGTTGGTGTGATCGTCCCAGCCCAGACGCTGGGACAGCTTCGCCTGCGAGGCCAGGGTGAAGCCGAGGATGTCCTCGCCGAACTCCGGCGTGTGCAGCGTGATCCCGTCGTCGAACGAGCTCATCGCGTACGGCCGGTTGGCATCCTCCAGGAGAGCCTCGCGGGCGGCCATGGCGTCACGGAAGGCCATGGCGGCCTCGCTGTCCTGGTCCCTGGCCTGCCCCAGGGGCATGAACCCGATCCAGCCGACGTCACCGATGACGGCGTCCAGCTGATCGTTGGTCCCGGTCAGGCCCTCGATGGCCTTGGCCTTCATCTTGGCGCCGCCCGCGTGCAGGGCGACCCCCGCGAGGCACCGGTTCAGCCGCGGGGTGGAGCGGACATCGCTGATGACGGCGGTCAGTTCGCCGAGCCGGCGCTGTGCGTTGTCGGCGTCGACGAAGATCTTCCGAACCCCCTCGGAGACCTTCTCGACCGCCTGGGCGAGTGCGGGCATACGGCCGACGATCACGGCGGAGGAGGTGATGTCGACGAGGTCCCAGAGGCAGTCCTCGACGTCGTACCCCGCCAGGCACTGCTTCACGTCGGCGGCATCGAGCTGTTCGAAGAGGATCTGGCCGCCGTTGGCCGTCGCCCAGGCGACGATGTCCACCGAGACGGCCGCGAGGCCCTCGCGGTAGTCGTCGACACAGGTCCGGCCGCACGCGTCGAGGAGGATCTTCTCCTCGCGGTCCCCGAGAACGGGCCAGTTGGCGGCACCGCCCTTGATGGGTGTGACGCCCTCGGCGAGTGCGTCCTTGTGCGCGGCCTCGTTCTTCTCGCGCTGTTCCTGCTCGGCCTTCTTCGCGGCCTCCTCGGCCGCGGTGCTGTCGCCCGTGGCGTCGGACGCCTTGTCCTCGGCGGCCTTGGCCTCCTTCTCCGCCTCGGTCGCCTTGTCCTGGGCTCCCTTGGCGGCCTCACCGGCCCGGTCGGCCTTCTCGTTCGCCTCGGCGGCGTGCCGTTCGGCGTCCGTCGCCTCACGGTCCGCCTCGATGGCCGTGGTGTTCGTCTCGTTCGCGACGAGTTGGGCCTTGGCCGCGTCATCGCCGGCCTGCTGGGAGTGCCCGGCGGCGGCGTCGGACGCCTTCTTGGCGCCCTTCTGGTCGCCGGCCGCGTCGGCGGCGGACGTCTGAGCGCGGGTCACGGCCTCGACGGCCCGGACCGAATCACTCGCCGCGCGTGCGGCGGCCTCTGCTGCCAGCTTGGCGTCGCCCGTCGCCTGCGCGGCGGCCTGCCGCGCGGAATCGGACGCCGCTGCCGCCTCGGTGGCCTTGGCCTCGGCGGCCGCGGCCTGCTGCTCCGCGATCGTCTTGGACGACTGACCGACCAGGACGGCGAAGGCAGCCGAGCTGTCCTTCACCCGGTACGGGGTCCCCGCCGCGATGGCTTCGCTGGAAGCGGCTGTGGCTTCCTTCGCGCTGTCGCGCGCGGCGAGCGCCGCCTGTCCGGCGGCGTAGGCGCGACCGACGACGGTCGCGGCAGACTTGACGGCGTCGGCCGCGCTCGTCACGGCGGCAGCGGACTCCTGCTCCGCCTTCTCGGCCAGTTTCGTGGCGTTCTGCGATGCCGTGGCGGCGTTCTCCGCGCGGAGCGCGGCGTCCTGCGACGCGTCGAGGGCGACGGCGGCGGCCGCGTGGGCGGAGGATGCCGCGCCGAGGGAGGTGCGGTACGCCGACCACGCCTTACCGGCGTTGGCCTCGGCCCGCCTGGCTGCGCCCTCCGCCGTGGTCGCGGCGCTCCGCGCACCGACGGCGGCGGTGGTGGCCTGGTCGGCAGCGGTCTGCGCGGCGGTCGAGGCCTGGGCGGCCTGGCTCGCCGCCGTGCGTGCGGCGGTGGCCGCGGCCCGGGTCTCGGCGGCGGCCGCCGTGCCCGCGGCGGCGGTGGCCGCGGCTTCGAGGGCGGCTGCGCGGGCCGCGGTGGCCTGCTTGGCCTGGGTCGCGGCAACGGCCTTCTCGCGTGCGGTCTGCGCAGCCTTCGCCTTCTCGGTGGCGAGCTTGCGCTTCGCCGTCGCGTCGGCGGACGCGGTCTCGGCAGCGGTGTCGGCACTCTTGGCCGTGGTCTGCTCGGTCGCCGCCCGCTGCTGGGCCTTCTGCGCCTTTTCCCGCTCGATGGCGGCCTCGGCACGGGATGCGACGGCGTTGGCCTTCTCGGCCTGTGCCTTGGCGCGTTCGGAAGCAGCGGTGGTGGCGGCGTCCTCTGCCTTGTCGCGCTTCTGCTCCGCCGTAGTACGGGCGTCCTTGGCCCTCTTCGCACTGGCGGCGGCGCCCTGGGCGTTGGCCTCGGCACTGTCGGCGGCGGCCTTCGCCTGGGAGGCGGCCTCCTCGGCGGCCACGCGACGGAACTCGGTGCTGATCGCGTGGGAGTCCGTCTGCGCCTTGGCAAGCAGGGCGTCCGCGTCGGCGATCGTCGCGTTGGCCGCAGCGAGCGCGGTCTCCGTGGCCTTCGCGGCGGCCGCGGTGGCGGCAGCCGAGGCACGGGCCACCTGGACCGACTGCTGGGCGTACATCAGACCACGCCCGCGCGGCGTGCGGGCGGCGTCGGCGACGGCCCATGCCTCCTGCTGCGCGGTCGCGGCCTTCTGGGCGGCGGTGGCTGCCTTGGCAGCCTGCGCCTTGGCCGAGACGACCAGGGCGGCCACCTTGGTGCGGGCGGCGTTCTGATCGGCCGTGGCCTTGTCGTAGAAAGCCTGGTCGGGCTTGTCGGACATGTCGATGCCGTTGGCGGCGGCGTCCTGCCAGTACTTCCGCCAGGTCAGGATCTGCTCGACGATCCAGGCCTGCCTGATGGCCTCGATCATGTCGCCGGTCGCGGCCTGGGTCGCCGCGGCGGCGTCCGCCTCCGCCTGGATGATCGTGGCCCGCTGGTCGGCCTGCCCCGCGTACTCCAGCTCCCAGTCGACCATCGCGGTCATGACCGGTGCGTTCAGTACGCGCCGCGGGTCGATCGGGTTCTGGTAATCGCAGGCAGCCCAGGCCTGCTTCAGGTCCTCGACCTCGACGTTGTACTCGGCCGTGTCCTTGACCGGGGCATCGGTCGCGAATCCACCGCGCCGCAGATAGGCGGCGATGTCGCTGGATGTGGTGCCGCCCGAGTACTCGTATCCGACGTCTCGCAGCATCAAGTGCGCCGCGAAGTCGTGCCAGTCGTCCTTGCCGTCGTTCTCGTCGGCGATCACGCGGGCCCGCGCGATCGCCTCGTCACTGGCCTCGCTGTGGCCGTCCCACCCGAGCGGGGAGGCGAGCTGAACCTGCGCGAGGGCGGTGAAGTAGCTCACGTTCGCACCGAAGTCGGGTGCGTGGAAGTCCATGCCCTCATCGGTCCACGCGGACTCGCGATAGGGCTTGTTGGCCTCGTTGAGCTCGGCTCTCCGCCGGTCGCCGGCCTCCCGGTAGGCGCTGCCGTCCTCCTTGTCGGCGATTCCTTCCATGCCGATGGGGCCGTAGCCGATCCAGCCGATATCGCCGATGGCCTCGCGGAGTTGCTCGTCGGTGCCGGTCAGGGCCTCGATGGCCTTGGCCTTCATCCGGGGACCGCCGACGTGCAGCGCCACACCGGCGAGGCAGCGGTCGCGTCGGGGATCCTCGCCGATGCTGTTGCGGCTGACCCCGGTGTCCTCCTCGGCGGGCGGGTCAGCCACGGCGGGAACGGCCTGGATCACACCCGCCAGTACGGCCCCGGCGGTCAGGAGCGCTGTTGCGCTGGTGGCTCTGGTCAGGGTGGAGCGAATGCGACGTCGGCGTCTGCCGATATCTCTGAGCAATGACATGTCTGCCCGGCAATCTCTAGGTCGTCCGGCAGCACTTCCCATGGGCATGACAGACGATGTCCGACCCCGGGGCGCGATCCCCCTCAGAACGGCAGCTGTCGGCGTACCCGCTGCTCCCCATGAGCCGACGCTGCCGCTTGCCTCGTGACCATGCCACGCACAACCCTTCACGGGAAGATCAAATATTCTTCACGAATAGGGGCACGAAGCTCAATAAGTGTATGAAATCTGCGGCTTGTTGATCATCTTGTTACGTGGTGCAGGAACATGGCTCTCACCGCAGTCAGAGCCGAACCTCGTGGGTCCGAAGTCGACGGACGGCGCTCCTGTGGGGTGGCAGAGGCGACGCATGTCTCCGGATCCGTCCGCGTTACTCGATCCGGGAGGACCGAGCAGCCGGTCCGGCCGACTCTCTCAACTGCCCCGGGCGAAGGCGGCGGTGGGAAGCGGGGCCTGGAAGGCCTCCCACGAGACGTGGATTCCGTGCTCGCGTTCGAGGAAACGGAGGAAGGCGACGTCGGGAGGTTCCTCACCGCAATACCCGAAGCCCGGCACCCCCGGCTCGCCGCCGGCGCCTGCCGAATGCCCCACTTGGGGCTGGTAGTAGGCCAGCACCCTGCCGTTGACGGCATAGCCGACCTCGTGTTCGCCGTTCACGCTGCGGAACACGGTGTACACGCGAGTGCCGTGCGACAGCGCCGCCAGGTGGGCAGGGGCACGGCTGGTGATGTTCTCGATCGCGTAGGCCCAGCCGGGAACGGCGCCCGCGCGAACGAGCACCGCCGGATGTGAGAGGAATCCGGCCTCCGTCAGCCGGGCCACCAGGCTCTCGTCCTCCCGGTCGAGAAAGTCCAGGTCACTCAGGTGGCCGTCCTCCGGCCGCATCTGGAGTTCGGCCACCACGTCGTCGGACAGCTCGTGGAGGTGATGCGGCTCCGCTCCCATCCGCGCCAGCAGATCCCGCGGCCCGATGCCTTCGCACAGCGTGAAGGTGTAACCCAAGTCGTACGCGGTGGATATCCATCGCAACCCGTTCGCCACGTCCACCGCTCCTCGCACTCGCCGACTCACGTGGCAACGTAGCCCAGTCGGCGCCCGGCGACACTGGTTCCCGCTCTGGTCGGCGGGAACGGCCGACTCCGGAGGAACCACGCTGCGAGCCGGTCGCGCGGTGCCGCACCGCCGGGCCGGGGGCGCCACCCGGCCCCTTCACGGTGCGGGGACGCCCCTGACCGGTCATGCGTGGTCGTTCTCGGTGCGCCAGTGCTCGCACAGGGCCGACAGTTCCGCTTCCATCGCCGGCGCCTCGGTGTCCAGCAGCCGGACCTGGGCCCCGGGGCCCGCGAGGTCCGTCCGGTAGGGGTGGGGCGGTCCGGGCGGACGGGTGCCGAGGGCGGTGACGGAGCCGACGATCCGGTTCGGGCCGAGCACACCGGGTAGCTCCCGGATGTCCGGGTCGGTCAGGTCGAGGTCCTCTACCAGCAGTTCCCGGCCGTCGTACTCGGCCCTCGTCCTGGTCCGGACCCGCCCGCCGCGTTCACCGGAGCGGCCCAGGACGAGGGTGTCGCGCCACAGCATCCGGGCGCCGGGCGCGAGCGTCACCTCCATGGTGCGGTCGACCCACGCGCCGTGCGCGACCACGAACGGCTTTCCGTCCCAGTCCAGACGGCCTCCTGCCGCGATGTCGATCCTGGCCCGCCACGCCGATCTGCCTCCCCGGTGGTCGTAGGCCACCAGACCGGAGGGCTCGACCAGATCCAGGCGGGCCCCCGGGCCGACGGACACGTGCAGCCGGAGATCGTCGCCGGCCAGCAGTCCGGCCCGGGTGCCCACGAGGGCGATCCGCAGGCGGTCCGCGCACGGCAGCAGGGGGCGGGGGGCGAGGAACGCCCCGGGAGAGAGCTCGCGGGCGAGGTGCCGGCCGGAGGCGTCGCGCTCGACGGCGACGACCGTGGGGTCGTCGGGCTCGGCCGGGCGTGCGGCGGGCGCGGGCGGGCCGGTCACGAGCCGTCGTGGCTGTGGCTGTGGGGCGCCATCGGGCCGGGGTCGGTCGGGACGTGGGTGCCGGAGCGGTGGCGTACCAGCACGGCCCTCACCCAGTCGGCCAGTCGGGCGATCGACTCCGGATCGTGCTTGGACAGCGCGAGGACGGGCAGACCGTCGCGGGCCCGTTCGGCGTCGGCGACCATCGCGGTGACGTCGACCTCCACATGGGGGGCCAGGTCGGTCTTGTTGATGACCAGGAGGTCCGCGCCGGTGATGCCCGGGCCGCCCTTGCGGGCGACGTCCCCGCCGCCCGCGACGTCGATGCTGAACAGCTGGGCGTCGGCGAGGGCCGGGCTGAAGGTGGCGGTGAGGTTGTCGCCCCCGCTCTCGATGAGCACCAGGTCCAGTGGCCCGTACGCCTCTTCCAGGTCCTCGACCGCGTCGAGGTTGGCGCTGACGTCGTCGCGGATCGCGGTGTGCGGGCAGGCGCCGGTCTCGACGGCGCGGATGCGCTCGGTGGGCAGGACGCCGGCCGAGCGGAGGAAGCGGGCGTCCTCGTCGGTGTAGATGTCGTTGGTGACGACGGCCATGGAGAGTTCACCGGCGAGTTCGCGGCAGAGGGTGGCGAGGATGGAGCTCTTGCCGGTGCCGACGGGGCCGGCGACGCCGATGCGCAGGGCGCGCGGCTGGTTGAGCGGCTGGTGGTAGTGCTCGTTGGGGCCCTGGGCGGGCTGTCCCGGCTGCTGGGCGGATGCGTTGTCAGGCAAGGAAGAGTCTCCGTTCGCGTCGGTCGTGTTCAAGTGCCCACTGCTCGGTGAGCGGTGGGGTACGGGCGGGGAGTTCGGCGGGGGTGCGTACGGCCAGCGCCTCGGTGACGGTTCTCGCGGCGTCCGCTTCGGCGGCGACGATCCACGCGACCGAGTCGAGGGGGTCGCCGGGCAGCAGTTTGAGCGCGGCGGAGGCGATGGTCTGGAGTTCGTCGTAGACGACGCCGTGGACCAGCTCCTCCTCCCCCACCCCCAGGACGGCCCCGAGCGCCCCGAGGGTGACCGGTCGCAGGGGGCGCGGCCGGATCCGCGCCAGGGCGGTGACCGCGGGATGGTCCGGGTCCAGTCGACGGGCGAGGCGGTGCACGCCTCGGCCCAGGGCGGCGGACGCCTCGCGCAGCGGCGCCGTCGGCGTCCGGGCGGCGAGTGCCTCCTGCACGGGCGCGAAGTCCACCGGTGCGCGCAGGGCCGCGCGCAGGGCGAGTGCGGTGGCAGCCGCTTCGGTGACGACGGTGGTGTGCAGGCGGGCCCTCAGCAGCGCGGGTATCTGCGCGCGCGTGAGGCCTGCCGCGACGGCCGGTTCGAGGCCGGCGCTGTAGGTGTGGGCGCCGACCGGGAGCCGCCCGTCGGCGAGGAGGTAGGGGGCGAGCAGCGCCATCAGAACATGCTGTACCGCTGGGCCAGCGGCAGTTCGGCGGCGGGGGCGGGCTCGACGAGCTCCCCGTCGATGCGGATGGCGAAGGTCTCGGGGTCCACGTCGATGGCCGGGAGCGCCGTGTTGTTCGGCAGGTCCGCCTTGGTGAGATGCCGGGTGGGGCGTATGGCCACCAACTCGCGTTCGAGGCCGAGTCGTTCGGCCAGTCCGTCGGCCAGGGCCAGCGGGGAGACGAAGCTGACCGAGAGGTGCGGCGCGGCCTCGGCGGCGGAGGTGGCGCGCAGGAGGACCGGCTGGGTGGTGGGGATCGCCGCGCCCGCGTCGCCGAGCGGCGCGTACACGGCCATGCCGCCCTTGATGACGGCGGCGGGCCGGATCCCGAAGAAGGCGGGGTCCCAGAGCACCAGGTCGGCGAGCTTGCCGGGCTCCACGGAGCCGACGACGTGGTCGATGCCGTGGGCGACGGCCGGGCAGATCGTGTACTTGGCGACGTACCGGCGCGCCCGCTCGTTGTCGGCGGGCAGTTCGCTGTCGCGGTCGCCGAAACGCTGCTTCATGACGTGGGCGACCTGCCAGGTGCGGCAGACGACCTCGCCGATGCGGCCCATCGCCTGGGCGTCGGAGGAGGTGATGGAGAGTGCGCCGATGTCGTGCAGCACGTCCTCGGCGGCGATGGTGGTGGCCCGGATCCGGGACTCGGCGAACGCGAGGTCCTCGGGGACCCGGGGGTTGAGGTGGTGGCACACCATCAGCATGTCGAGGTGCTCGGCGACGGTGTTGACGGTGTGCGGGAGCGTCGGGTTGGTGGACGCGGGGAGGATGTTGGGGTGTGAGGCCACGGTGATGATGTCGGGAGCGTGGCCGCCGCCCGCGCCCTCGGCGTGGAAGACGTGGATGCCGCGTCCGGCGATGGCGTCCAGGGTGCCCTCGACGTAGCCGACCTCGTTGAGGCTGTCCGCGTGCAGCGCCACCTGGAGGCCGTAGGCGTCGGCCGCCCGCAGCGCGGCGTCGATCGCGGCCGGGGTGGCGCCCCAGTCCTCGTGGACCTTGTAGCCGCCGGCGCCGCTGAGGGCCGCCTCGCGCAGGGCTTCCTCGCCGACGGTGGAACCCTTGCCGAACAGCATGACGTTGAGCGGGACGCGGTCCAGGGACCGGTGCATCATGGCGAGGTTCCAGGCGCCGGGGGTGACGGTGGTGGCCTTGGAGCCCTCGGTGGCGCCGGTGCCGCCCCCGATGACGGTGGTGGTGCCGGTGGCGAGCGCCTCGTGGAGGGTCTCCGGCATCAGGAAGTGGACGTGGGTGTCGACGGCTCCGGCGGTGAGGATGCGCCCCTCGCCGGAGATCACGTCGGTGCCCGGGCCGATCACCAGGTCCGGGTGCACGCCGTCGCTGATGTCGGGGTTGCCGGAGCGGCCGAGGGCGACGATCCGCCCGTCGCGGACACCGACGTCGGTCTTGACGACGCCCCAGTGGTCCAGGACGACGGCGTTGGTGATGACCAGGTCGGGGGCGCCCTCGGCGCGGGACGCGGTGGCCTGGGCCATCGACTCGCGAATGGACTTGCCGCCTCCGAAGACGGCTTCGTCGCCGCCGAAGCACCGGTCCTCCTCCACCTCGATCCAGAGGTCGGTGTCGGCGAGGCGGATCCGGTCCCCGGTGGTGGGGCCGTAGAGCGACGCGTAGGCGGCGCGGGTCAGCTGGGCCATGTCACGGCTCCTCCGTTCGGGGCGTGGGCAGCGAGGCGGGGTCCCGGGTCCCGGGTGGCACGATCCCGGGGACGCGGCGGCGGCCGCGGAGTTCGACGAGGCTGACGTCGACCCCGACCCCCGGTTCAAAACGCAGGGATGTGCCCGAGGGAATATCGAGCCGAAATCCCCGGGCCGCAGCCCGGTCAAAAGAAAGTGCCGGATTGGCGTCGGAGAAATGCAGATGGGATCCGACCTGAATAGGCCGGTCGCCGTCGTTCACCACGGTGAGAGGCAGTGCCGCGCTTTCGGCGTTGATGTGGAGCACTCCGGAGCCGGTCCGGATCTCGCCCGGGATCACGGGATCGGCGAGGTGATCGTGACGAGCTTGCGCCCGTCCGGGAAGGTCGCCTCGACCTGGACGTCGTGCAGCATCTCAGGGACGCCTTCCAGCACTTCAGCACGGGTGAGGACGGACCTGCCGGCAGTCATCAGCTCGCTGACCGGGGCTCCCTCGCGGGCCCGCTCCATCGCCCAGCACGCGAGCAGGGCGACGGTCTCCGGGTAGTTGAGGCGGACGCCGCGGGCACGTCGGTCACGGGCGATCATTCCGGCAACACTCAGTAGCAATTTCTCCGTGTCGGACGGAGTCAGAAACATGGGAAACCTCCATGGCGGCCTCCCCGGAATTCCCGGCGGCGCCTGAACCACATGCCTCTTATAGCCCTTCTCTTCGCGGCGTGGCAAATTCTCACGCACGGCAAAAAGTCCCTTTTTGTGGTTACGACCCACTACATACGGGCAAACCGTACAAAATTCGGTCGGCCGGCTGTCGGCCTCGGCCCGCCCGGGCGGGCCGATCGGGCGGTTCCGGCGGCGGCGACCCGCTCGGTCCCGCCCGGTGCCGCGCGGGTCGCGGTCGTGACCGAACGGCGTCTGCGGCCCGTGCTCCCGGAAGGTCCGGTGTCGCGAACCGGGGCGGAAGATCAGGGGTGAGCAGTGATCGTGTGCGGGTCATCGATCCCACCTGCGCCTTCGGAAGAAGTTCGGGCCCGCCCTCACCAGTGATTCGGAGCGGCGGCGCGAAGGGATTGGATCGCGAAGTGACCCGCCTCACACGCGGTTCCTGTCAGCGATCGGGGCGCCATCCCGTTCAGAGGGCACACGAACGAGACAGGAGCCATGCATGAAGCACCGCATCGTCGTACTGGGCGCCGGTTACGCCGGGGCTTTCGCCGCCGGCAACCTGGCCCGCAGGCTCTCTCCCGCCGACACCGGGATCACCGTCGTCAACGCCGCACCCGACTTCGTCGAGCGGATGCGCCTCCACCAGCTCGCGAGCGGCCAGGAACTCGCGTCCCGCCGGCTCGCCGACGTGTTCGCGGGCACCGGGGTGCGGCTGCGGGTGGCGCGCGTCACCGGAATCGACCCCGGGCACAGGACCGTCGCCGTGACCGGCGAGGACGGCGCCGGTGAACTCGCCTACGACACCCTGCTCTACGCGCTCGGCAGCTCCGTCGCCCACCACGGGGTCCCCGGCGCGGCCGAGTACGCCTTCGATGTGGCCGGCCGGTCCTCCGCGCTGCGCCTGCGGGAACGTCTGGCCGGCCTGGGCGGGGGCGGCACGGTCGTGGTCGTCGGCGAGGGGCTGACCGGCATCGAGACCGCGACCGAGATCGCCGAGTCGCGTCCGGGGCTCTCGATCGCACTCGCGGCCCGCGGCGAGCTCGGCGCCTGGCTCTCCCCCAAGGCGCGTCGCCATCTGCGCGGCGCGTTCGACCGGCTCGGCGTCACCGTGTACGAACACACCTCGGTCGAAGCCGTCGAGCCGACCCGGGTGGTCACCGCCGACGGCAGGTCCGTCCCGGCCGACGTGACGGTGTGGTCGGCCGGGTTCGCCGTGCACCCCATGGCGGCCGCCGCCGGCCTCGAAGTCGCCGGGACAGGACAGATCGTCGTCGACCGCACCATGCGTTCGGTCTCGCACCCGGATGTCTACGCCGCGGGCGACTGCGCCTATGCGATCGGCGAGAACGGCCGGCCACTGCCGATGTCCTGCGCCTCGGCCGGTCTCACCAATATGCGGGCGACCACCGCGATCATCGCGCGCCTGACGGGCCGTGAGGTCCCGGCCACCGGACTGAAGTACTTCGGGAACCACATCAGCCTCGGACGCCGGGACGCCATCTTCCAGATGGTGGACGGGGACGTCCGGTCGAAGACCTGGTTTCTGGGCGGGCGAACCGCCGCGCGGCTCAAGTCGGGTGTGCTCAGGAGCGCCGGATGGGGCATCGCCCATCCGACCTTCGGCCTGCCGAAGCGCAGGCACCGGCTGACGCCCGTGCCCCGCCGGGAATTGCGGGCCAGCGCCTAGGCTGGTGCCCATGGACAGCGCAGCCGTGGATCGGTTCGAGGCCGGCCGGAGCCGGCTGGCCTCGCTCGCGTACCGCCTCCTCGGCTCGGCGGCCGACGCCGAGGACGCCGTGCAGGACACGTTCCTGCGCTGGCAGGCCGCGGACCGCGAGCGGATCGAGGTGCCGGAGGCGTGGCTGACCAAGGTCGCCACCAACCTCTGCCTCGACCGGCTCCGCTCGGCACAGGCGCGTCATGAGCGAACGGCCGGCGCGTGGCTGCCCGAACCGCTCCTCGAAGGCGACCCGATGCTCGGCCCCGCCGACACCTACGAGCAGCGTGAATCGGTGACCCTGGCGGTCCTGACCCTCCTGGAACGCCTCTCGCCGGCCGAGCGGGCCGTCTACGTCCTGCGTGAGGCCTTCTCGTACAGCCATGCCGAGATCGCCGCAATCCTCGACATCACCGAGGCGGCGAGCCAGCAGCATGCCCATCGGGCGCGCACCCGGGTCGCCGCCGAGCGCCGCCGCGGCGGCGCGGCCGACCCCGCGTCCGCGCGCCGGGTCGTCGAGGAGTTCCTCGCCGCCGCCACGTCGGGGCGCACCGATCGGCTGGTCGCGCTCCTCACCGACGACGTGGCAGCGGTCTCGGACGGTGCCGGACTGGCCAGGCGGCTGCTGCGGTACACGTCGCGCGAGCGGGTCGCCTCCTTCGTCCGGGCCGGCTTCAGGCCGACGCCGGCGAAGCGGCGGCTGGCCGGCGCCCCGCTCGCGATGCATCTCGCGCGGGTCAACGGCACCCTCGCCGTCGTCGCCGTGGCGGGCGAACGGGTCGTGGGCGCCGTGGCGTTCGAGGTCAGCGACGGCAGGGTCGCGTCGCTGTACGGCATCGCCGCCAGGGACCGGCTCGCGCGCCTCGACGAGGCGTGGCAGCACCGCGCACCCGGCGCACCGGTCATCGCGGCGTGGTGACTCCCGCGGTGACCTGCCCGACCGCCGGCACCCCGCCGTTCCCTCCCGGGGGAGCTGGAGCGTGGCGGTCCGGGAGGGGTACCGATACTGCCGTGGAGGTGAACACGTGTCCTGGCCGGATGTCATCATCCTCGTCCCCGTGGAACAGCGCCCGGCGCTCGAAGGTCGGATCCGTACGCTCGGGCGGCTCGTGCCGGATCCGGTGACGGGTTGCGAAAGGCTGTACCGGAACGGGTTCTCGTACGCCCTCGATCTCTCCGGCCGGATCCTGGCGGAGTACGAGCCGGACGAACTCGACCAGGTGACCGCCCTCGTCGGCGCACCGTACGCGGTTCACGTGTCGTGCCAGTCCATGGAAGCGGCCCGAACTCTTCTCCGCGAGGTCCTCCCCGGCGTCGACGGTCTCGTGGACACCAACCACTTCGAGATCCTGCCGGTGAGCGGGTTCCTCGGTCTGCTGGCGCGGCATCCCGAGTGGGACTGGCGCCGTCGCCCGAGCACGGAGCTTCCGTAGGCCGGGGCACGTCGACGGAAGGTCCGACGCGCCTCCGGGACGGGGTTCAGGGGGCGGGTACGGGGCCGCCGGGCCGGAAACGCTCCACTCCGACGATGTGCCGTACCTTCACGGGGCGCACGATCACCGCGACCCGTCGCTCCCCCGGCATGGTCCACTCGAACCGCTCGACGCCCAGGTACTTCCGCGCCAACCGGTCCATCCGCTCGTGTGCCTCGGCGCCCTCGACGAAACGGGCCACCTCGCCGCTGATCTGCACCCGGTCGAAGGGATCGGCGGCGTCCGCGTGCGAGAGATAGACGCGGGGGTCGCGGCGCAGGTTCTCCTCCTTCACCCGGCCCACCGAGGTGTTGAACGTCAGCTCCCCCTCTCCTTCCAGGTCAACCCACATCGGGCTGACCTGCGGTGCTCCGTCGGCGAACACGGTGCCGACGTACCAGATGTTGGCTGCTCGCAGCCGGGCGCGGACGGCTTCGTCGAAGATCGCAGTCATTCCACGAGGCTACAACCATGATCCACCGGGCGACCCGGGGCGAGGTCGACCGCGATGCGCACCGGCTCGGACCGGGCCCCAGCCGATGCCGCCCCCGACACCGACGGGACCGTTCGGTTCCGCGGCCCGGCGCTCGTCGGCCGGGAGCCGACTCACCCACCGGCACGGCTCAACCAGGCTGGGCCCAGACCCTGTTGGGCTGTCCGGCCGCCTGTCGGCCTCCCGGGACGGGCGCGGTAGGTTGCCCCCCATGACCGATTTCGAACGTGTTCCCTGGCCACCTGCCCCGATCGACACGGCGCGGCTCCGGCTCCGTGCCTCCGAGGCCCGGGACCGTGCGGCGTTCATCGAGTTGTTCGCATCGCCGGAGGTGGGCGCCCACCTCGGCGGCGCCCGTCCGCGAGACGAGCTGGAGCGGGCCGTTCCCGAGGTGCCGGGACGGCGCCGGGGCCTCTTCGTCGTGGAGCTCGACGGAGCGATGGTCGGCACGGTCACGCTCGAACGCCGGGCCGCCGAGCCTTCGGGCGACCGCTGTCGGCACGTCGGCCGCGCCGAGCTCGGCTATATGTTCCTGCCTGGGGCGTGGGGCTTCGGGTACGCCGCCGAGGCGTGCGCCGCCGTGCTCGGCTGGTTCGCCGTCTCGTGTCCCGGCGAACCGGTGGCGCTCTGCACCCGGATCGACAACGGCCCCTCCCTGCGCCTCGCCCGGAAGCTGGGGTTCACCGAGGTGGCACGGTTCGAGGAGTACGGCGCCGAGCAGTGGTCGGGCGTGTGGGAGCCGGTCCCGTCGGCCGGCTGATCCCGGCTCGTACGGCCTCGCGCGCACCCCGGATCGGGGTCCCCCGCTGTTACACAACGATCATTGAGTGCGTCCGAACGGCCTCGGCATACTTCAGGAATCCGGGGCCGAACGCATATCCGAACGCGCCCCGCGCGGCCGGGCCTTCGCCCGCCCGAACCACTCCTGAGCAGGGGCAGTCTTGCGAAAAAGATCAACGCGGGCGTACGCGCTCATCGCCGCGGCCTCGGTCGCCCTGAGCGCGGGCATGACCGGTCCGGCGTCGGGGAAGACCGGCGGCCCGGACACGGCGTCCCCGTCCGCCGCCAAGGCCTCGGAGGCAGCCGGCCGGACCGCCGGCACCGTCACCCTGATCACCGGCGACCGGGTCCTCGTGGACGCCAAGGGCCGGGTCGGCGGCATCGAACGGGCCAAGGGCCGGGAGGACATCCCCTTCTTCACCGAGATCCACGACGGCCGCACCCATGTGGTGCCGCGCGACGCCCGGCAGTTGATCGCCGACGGCAGACTGGACCGACGGCTGTTCGACATCACCGCCCTGGCCCGTCCGGAGAGCCTCAAGGCCCACCGGGCCGGGCTCAAGGTGATCGTCGGATACCGGGGAGCGTCGGCCGGGTCCGCCCGTGCCGAGGTGCGGTCCACCGACGGCACCACCGTCCGCCGGACCCTGTCGGCCCTCGACGCCGACGCCGTCACCACCGCCGCGGCCACCGACGACGAAGGCGCGCTGTGGGACACCCTGACGCGTCAGCGGGCGAACGGTTCGGCGGCCACCGCGTCCGGCATCGCCCGCATCTGGCTCGACGGTGTGCGCAAGGCCTCGCTCGACAGCAGCACCGGTCGGATCGGCGCCCCCGCGGCCTGGGCCAGGTCGCTCGACGGCACCGGTGTGAAGATCGCCGTCGTGGACACCGGCATCGACGCCACCCACCCGGACCTGGCGGGCCGGGTGGCCGCCGAGCGCAACTTCAGTGCCTCGCCGGACGCCCGGGACCGCGACGGGCACGGCACGCACGTGGCCTCCACGGCGGCCGGCACCGGTGCGAAGGACGCCCGGTTCAAGGGGGTCGCCCCCGGGGCCGAGCTCATCAACGCCAAGGTGCTGGACGACCAGGGCGTCGGTGACGACTCCAGCATCATCGCGGGCGTCGACTGGGCCGTCGCCCAGGGCGCCGACGTCATCAACATGAGCCTGGGCGGCCTCGACACCCCCGGAATCGACCCGCTGGAAGCCCAGGTCAACAAGGTCTCCGCGGAAAAGGGCGTCCTGTTCGCGATAGCCGCGGGCAACAACGGCCCCGACCGGGGCACGGTCGCTTCGCCGGGCAGCGCCGACGCGGCCCTGACCGTCGGCGCCGTCGACGACGACGACCTGATCGCCGACTTCTCCAGCGTCGGCCCCCGTACCGGCGACAAGGCCGTCAAGCCCGACATCACCGCACCGGGTGTGTCGATCACGGCGGCCGCGGCGGAGGGCGTGGCGGGGCAGAACCCGCCCGGCTACCACAGCCTGAACGGCACGTCGATGGCGACTCCGCACGTCGCGGGGGCCGCGGCGATCCTCAAGCAGAAGAACCCCGACTGGACGGGCGCCCAGCTCAAGGCCGCCCTGACGGGCTCGGCCGAGGGCGGCTCCCACTCCGTCTTCCAGCAGGGCGCGGGCCGGCTCGCCGTCGACAAGGCGATCGACCAGACGGTCGTGGCCGAGCCGGTCTCCCTGAACCTGGGCACCCAGGCCTGGCCCCACACCGACGACGCCCCCGTCACCGAGCAGGTGACCTACCGCAACCACGGCAGCGCCGACGTGACGCTGGACCTGTCGCTGTCCGCGCCGACCGGCGGGGACGGACAGCCCGCCCCGGCCGGCTTCTTCACCCTCGGGGCGCAGCGGGTCACGGTCCCGGCGGGCGGCACAGCCGCCGTGGACCTGACGGCCGACACCCGCCTCGGCGGTACGGTCGACGGCTCCTACTCGGCCACCGTCGTGGCGTCCGGGGGCGGCCTGGGCGTGCGGACGGCGGCGACGGTCGAGCGCGAGGCCGAGTCGTACGAGGTCACCTTCAACGCCACCGGGCGGGACGGTGCGCCCAGCACCGGCTGGCAGGCCGACCTGAAGGGCTACTCCGGCCACGCCTCGGGGCAGCGCTTCTTCCCCGACCTGTCGTCCGGTTCCGTCACCGTGCGGTTGCCGCGCGGCACCTACAACCTGTCGGCCGACATGCTGGTCGACCCCGCGGCTCCGGGCGAGGGCGCCGACCTGATCAACAACCCCCGCTTCTCGGTGACCGGTCCGACCACGGTCGACCTCGACGCCCGGACCACCCGGCCGGTGACGTTCAAGGTGCCGGACGCGACGGCCACTCCGACGCGCGCGGGGATGATGTACGCCCTGAACACGCCCGAGACGGGCATCGTCCTGTGGAGCGACTTCACGAGTTTCGACAACGTGCGCACCGCGTACCAGGGCTCCCCGGTGACCGGCGACTCCACCCTCTACCAGCAGTGGTCGGCCCACTGGAAGCGGGGGGCCACCGAGTACAACGCGCTCGCGGGCCGTATCGTCCCGGAGCTCGCCACCGGCTACAGCAAGACGTACACGACCAAGAACATGGCCTTGGTGAAGGTGCGGATCGGTGCGTCGGCGCCCGGCCTCGACGGGGTCGTCAAGGCGTACGGCGAACTGGCCAACGGAGGTGTCGACCCGGCCTTCACCGCGCACCCCCTGCCGGGGACCCGGAAGGTGTACCTGTCCACGGACGACGACGCCGTCTGGAACATCTCGGCGGGTGTCCTGGGAGAGCCGGACCCGGCGGGCGGCCGGAGGATCGAGGCGGCGTACTCCTGGGACGCGTCCCGGAGGCTCGAACCGGGAACGACACACACCGAGACGTTCCACGCCGGGGTGATGGGGCCGCGGATCAAGGCCGGTGACGGGCTGGTGCGCGACGGCGACAACCTCTACGGCTCGCTGGACCTGCTCAGCGACGGGCAGGGGCACACCGGGTTCGCCCGCTACGCCGGTGCGACCACCACGATCCACCGCGACGGGGTGCTGTACGCGAAGGAGGACGCGGCCGTCGACCAAGGGGCCTTCGCGCTGCCGCCGGAGTCCGCCGCGTACAAGGTGGCGACCACGGTCAACCGGAACCCGGCGGTCTACCGCGCCGGGAACCGGATCGACGCCTCGTGGACCTTCACCTCGGCCCGCACCGAGGCTCCGCAGACGCTGCCGGTCTCGACCGTCCGTTTCCAGCCGCGGCTCGCGCTGGACTCCACCGTTCCGGCGGGCTCCCAGCAGACGTTCCCCGTCGTCGTCCAGGGCGCGGCGGCCGGAGCCGGCCTCAAGTCGCTGCGGGTGACGGTGTCGTATGACGGCGAGAAGTGGCTGCCCGCCAAGGTCGTCTCGGGCAAGGTCACCGTGAGCGCCCCGGCGAAGGACAGGGCGATCTCGTTGCGGGCCGTCGTCACCGACCAGGGCGGCAACGAGTCCGCGGTCACGATCCACAACGCCTTCTTCGGCAGGTGACACGCCCCCGGGTGGAGCACCGTCCGGGTTGATGCCGGGCGAAGCGGCCCGTCGGAACGGAGGTTCCGACGGGCCGCTTCCGTGCCCGCCGGTGCGTTGGCCGGGGCCGCCGGCCTCTCCGCGCCCCCTTCGCGTGCTCAGCGTGCCGGGGCCGGGACCGGGCGGAGGGAGCAGTGGGCAGGAGCGAGACGACCGTCCTGTCCGATCAGCACGACGGGCAGGGCCCCCTGCGTATGGGCGGCGAACGCGGCCGTGCAGACGAGCTGGTCGCGGGCGGGGGCGGACAGCCGCCTGACCCGCAGGTCCAGCCTGACCTCGACGGTCGAGGCGCCCGTCACGACCCGGTCGGCGGCGGAGGCCTCCCGGGGCAGTGAGGGGGCGTTGCGGAGACCGGCCTTCCGCTCGGCCTTGTTCGGCCCGTCGAGCAGGGCGGTGACGGCCGTCAGGGGCGACAGCACCTCACTCGCCTCCTCGCCGTCCGGGGACGGGCTCCCGGAGTCGCCCTGCCAGGGGACGTCGACGATGCGTGGTACGGGGAGCAGTTCGTCGTCGGGAGAGAGGAAGAACAGCAGCACCCGCGAGTCGCGCGGGGGCAACAGGTCACCGACCGGCGGCCTCCCGGCCGCGACCACGCCCGTCTCCTGGATGCCGCAGCCGGAGAGCAGCGCCCCTGCGAGGAACAGCAGCGCGGCCAGGGAGTGTCGCGAAGGGAGCGCCGTCCGTCCGGAGGGCGGGCTCGGCGGCGTCCGGTGCGTGCGATCGCACGGCGGAGGGCCGCCCGGATACCGGAGGTACCGGGGCGATCCCGACAACGCGGCGAGCGTGCGTGCCAGAGGCCGCCGAGCAGGCGGGACTTTCGCAACACGCCCTGGCCCGATCGCGCGGAACGTCCGCTTCCTCACGCTCCGGCCTCCGTGCTGGTGTGAGGGCCGGTCCCCGGCCCTTCGCCGTGTGCGGTCGCCGGACCGTCGGGCGCCCCGTGGCCCGATGCCGGTCCGTCGAAGGGCAGTTCCACCGTGAACAGCGCACCGCCCCCGGGCGCGTTCTGGGCGCGGATCGTGCCGCCGTGGAGGCGCACGTTCTCCTGGGTGATCGCGAGGCCGAGGCCGCTGCCCGACGAGCGGGAGCGGGCGGCGTCCGCCTTGTAGAAGCGGTCGAAGACGTGGGGCAGCGCGTCGGGGGCGATCCCGGGTCCGCTGTCGCGCACCTCGGTGATCAGCGAGCCCGCGCGGGACGACAGCCGGACCGTGACGGGTTCGGCCCCGTGGTGCAGGGCGTTGCCGACGAGGTTGGCCACGATGACGTCGAAGCGGCGCGGGTCGAGGCGGATCCGGATGCCCTCGGGCAGCTCGGCACGGACCCGGTCCTGCCACTTCCTGCCGGACAGGCTGCGCCTCACGGCCTCCGCGGCGTCCACCTCGTCGGTGGTGAGTTCGGCCGCGCGGGCGTCGAAGCGGGACATCTCCATCAGGTCCTCCACCAGCACGGCCAGTTTGCCGGTCTCGGCGCTGATCAGGCGCACCGCCCGGGCGGTGTCCGGGTCGAGCGTCGCGGCCTCCTCGTCCAGCACGTCCGTGACGGCGAGCATCCCCGCGAGGGGGGTGCGCAGTTCGTGCGAGACGTCCGAGGCGAAACGCCGGGCCCGCGCCCCGGCGTCCCGGAGTTCCTGCACGGAGTGTTCCAGACGCGCCGCAGAGCTGTTGAACGTCCGGGCGAGGTCGGCCATCTCGTCCCTGCCGCGCACGGCGATCCGCGCGTCGAGCCGCCCGCCGCCCATGGAGTCCGCGGCACGCCGCAGTTCACGGACGGGGCGCAGCACGCTGCGCGCGGCGAACAGGGCGGGTACCAACGCCACGGCCAGCCCCGGCAGCGCACCGTCGCGGGCGGCGGTCACCAGTGCGTCGATGTCCGTCTCCTCGTTCGTCATGGGCATCACGGCGAAGAGGATCAGACCGCTGGGCACCGCGCCGCCGCCCGCGACGACCCGGGTCATCACCGGCATACCGATGGTGAGATACGCCTTCCCGTCCTTGACGACCCGTTGGAAGCTGCCGTGCGGCGCGGTCCGCGCGGCACGGCGCAGATCTTCGGTCAGCACGCCGGAGACGGGCCGGTCGCCCGAGGAGACGCGCGTCGAACCGTACTCGGCGAACACGATCCAGGGATGGGGTTTGGAGCGGGCCGCGATGTCGTACAGCTCCCACCGGACCGCTTCCAGGTCCAGGGGCAGGCCGGGCACGAACCGCTCGACCTCCTCGCGGAAGGAGGCGACGGCCGTGTCCTGTGCGCGTTCGAGGACCGCGCTGCGCGCCTCCCGGTAGGTCAACGCCGCCGTCGTGACCGCGCTGACCGCGGCGACCAGGAGGAACGCGAGCACCAACCGGGTGCGCACGCCGAACGCGGCGGACGCTCCGGGTATCTTCACAGCGGACCGAAGCGGTAGCCGAATCCCCGCAGGGTCTGTATGTAGCGGGGGTCCTCGGACCGGTCTTCGATCTTGATGCGGAGTCGGCGCACGCAGGCGTCCACCAAGCGCACATCGCTGTGGTAGCTGTGGTCCCAGACCTCTTCCAGCAGCCGCTGTCTGCTGAAGACCTTTCCCGGAGCCGCCGACAGGAACAGCAGCAGCTTCAGCTCGGAAGGGGCGAGGGCGACCGGCTCCGCCGACTTCAGGACGGTGTGGCCGGCACGGTCGATGTCCAGGTCGCCGTGGTGTTCGACGGCGGGCCGCACCCCGGCCGGGGCTTCGATGCGGCGCAGCACGGCACGGATGCGGGCCTCGATGACCTCGGTGCGGGCGGGTTTGACGACGTAGTCGTCCGCACCGGCCTCCAGGCCGACGACGATGTCCATGTCGTCGCCGCGCGCGGTGAGCATGATGATCGGCAACTGGCTGTCGGCGCGTACGCGGCGGCACACCTCGACACCGTCCATCAGGGGCAGCATCAGATCGAGCAGCAGGAGGTCCGGGCGGAAGGCGTCCAGCGCCGCCAGGCCGTCCTCTCCGGTCGCGGTGGCGAGGACCTCGTGTCCGCGGCGGCGCAGCCCCATCTCGACGCCGTCGCGTACGGACGGATCATCTTCGACGAGGACGACGCGTGGCATGCCGGTAGCTCCAGGTCCTGGGACGGCGAGGGCAGAGAAGGGGGCGTTCGGTGAGCGGGCGTCGGGAACGGGCTCCCGGAGGCCGCGGGTTCACCCGGCGGGGCGGGTGTGGACGCTGACCGCGTAACCGCCGCCGTCGTGGTAGGGGTCGCCGCTCCAGGTGGCCCAGCGCTCCCGGGGGGTCAGTCCGGCCCCGGCGCACCACTGGTCGAACTCGGCGATGGTCAGCGGTGCTTCGTCGAGCGGCAGGTGTGCCGCGTCCAGCCCCATGCCGGTGACCAGCAGGCCGCCGGGGCGCAGGGCGGCGGCCAGCTGCCCGACGACGGTCGCTCCGGTACCGGGGGCCAGCAGGGGGATGACGTTTCCGGCGGCGAGCACCAGGTCGAAGCCGGGTTCCAGGCCGAGGTCGTCCAGCCGGGCCAGGTCGCCGAGGAGCCAGTCCTGTGCGGGCGCTTCGCGGCGGGCGACGGCGAGCATCGAGGAGTCGACGTCCACGCCGGTGCAGTGGTGGCCCAGCTCGGCGAGGCGGATCGCGATCCGGCCGGTGCCGCACCCCGCGTCGAGCACTCGGGAGGCCGGGGTCAGCAACGCGGCGCAGAAGGAGGCCTCGCCGTGGACGTCGTGGCCCGACGCGGCGAGCCGTGCGAACCTCCGGGCGTATTCCTCCCCAGCCTGTCCACCGGTCAGTTCCGCCCAACGGTCGCGTTGCCCAGTCATGTTCAGCTCGCCTTCCGGTCAGCCCCCAGCGGGAGCATAAACGAGCCCGACACACCGGGTTCGGTTCGGGTGCTCCGGGACGGCCGGAGGCGTCGGGCTGGTTAGAGTCTGCGCCATGAGTGATCACCCCGGGCCGGGGGCCGTCACGCCGGAGCTGTTCGGCGTGGGCGGCGACTGGCTGGCCGTCACCGCGGGCGAATCGGGCGCCTCCGTCTTTCGCGCCGCGGACGCCACCCGGTACGCCAAGTGCGTGCCCGCCGCGGACGCGGCCGGTCTTGAGGCGGAACGCGACCGGATCGCCTGGCTGAGCGGGCAGGGCGTACCGGGCCCCCGCGTCCTCGACTGGTACGCCGGTGACGCGGGCGCCTGCCTGGTCACCCGTGCCGTCCCCGGCGTACCCGCTGATCGGGTGGGCGCCGATGACCTTCGCACTGCCTGGGGGGCCGTCGCGGACGCGGTCCGTCGGCTGCACGAGGTACCCGTGGCCTCGTGTCCGTTCCGCCGGGGGCTGGACTCCGTGGTCGACGCCGCCCGTGACGTGGTGGCCCGTGGCGCGGTGCATCCGGAGTTCCTGCCGGTGGAGCAGCGGCTCGCTCCCCCGGCGGAGCTGCTGGCCCGGCTCACCGGGGAGCTCGCCCGTCGGCGCGATCAGGAGGCCGCCGACACGGTCGTCTGCCACGGTGATCTCTGCCTGCCCAACATCGTCCTCCATCCGGAGACCCTGGAGGTGTCGGGCTTCATCGACCTGGGACGGCTCGGGGCGGCCGACCGCCACGCCGACCTGGCGCTGCTGCTGGCCAACGCGCGCGAGACCTGGGTGGACGAGGAGCGGGCGCGGTTCGCCGACGCGGCGTTCGCCGAGCGCTACGGCATCGCCCCGGACCCGGAACGGCTGCGCTTCTACCTCCATCTCGATCCGCTCACCTGGGGCTAGGTCCTGTCGTCGAACTGCCGTCGTCGCCCGAAGGGCGGACCTGCGGGGTGAAGTCCCGCCTGCGCGGCGGCGCCTGGCAGGCACGCTCGCTTCGCAACACGCCCTAACGGGCTCCCGAGGGTGCGGAGTCCGCTGTGTCGGACGCGTCCGGTCCGGCGGCGGGTGCGGGCGGGCCGTGGTGGTCCGTCGCGATGACCACCACCTGGTCCTCGGCGTACCAGACGCGCCGTTCGCCCTTCGGCGGGTTGAGCCTGATGCCCTGGTCCCCGGTCCCGGTGCGGGTGATGTCGTGCCGGCGGTAGCCGATCGCGCATTCGCCCCGGTCCCGCGCGGCGGCGACGACGCCGGCGAACGTGGCCTCGGCTCCCGGGCGGATGTAGGCGCCGGCGGGCCGCAGACAGACGGTGTTGCCCTCGGCGGAGAGCAACTCCTCGAAGACGGCCGCCAGATGCCGGTTCTGGGCGATCTGAGCCATGAGGAGGCCGATCAGCATCCCGCTGACGATGACGTCGGAGCCGCTGTTCACCGGTGCCAGGGGCCGGTTCCGGTCGTCGACGAGCTCGGTGACGACCCGCGTCTCGCGTCCGGTTCGCCCGTCCAGCAGGCGCACGGCCAGCAGCGCGACCAGGGTCCAGTCGTCCGGGTGGTCGGGGCCGTCGCCCCGGTCCGGGCCCAGGACGACCACCGCGTCGTACCGGTCGAGGTCGAGGCCGAGCAGGGTCTCGGGCCGTGACAGGGGGGCCTGCCTGAAGCGCACGTCGCGACCGGCCGGTTGCCGGTCCTCCGTTCCTCTCGGTCCGGGTACGGCGCTGTCGGCGACCACCTCCACGGAGGAGCCGGTGCGAGCCGTGCTCCGTAACTGGTCCAGGACCAGGGGGGCCCGGCGGTTCCAGCCGAGCAGCAGCAGCCGCGAAGGATCGTCCGGCTCGGGCCGGGCTGGGGCGATCACCGCGGCGTCGACGAGATGGCGGCAGTCCTCGACCCGGGTGCTGTCGTCATCGCGGGCGAGCACGATCAACCGGCTTCCGGGCAGGACGGCGGTGTCGGCAGGCGGGTTCAGCAGCGTTCGGCCCTCGGGCGTGAGCAGCCCCACCACGCAGGAGTGCGGGTGGCTCAGCAGGGTCGGGCCGAAGGGGCCGTGGTGGAACGCCGTGGAGTCGGCGAGATGGAACTCGTCGCCCGCGAAGTCGAGCAGGTCGCGCAGGACGAGGGAGAGCCCCGGGCGGCCGACGCACTGCGCGATCAGCCGGGCCGTGACCGTGTCGGTCTCCAGGACCGTGCCGCGGGGGCCCGCGGCCAGCCGGGCCGGGGCCCGGTAGCGGTCGTCGCGGATCGCGGCGAGCACCGGCGGCCCGTCCGTGCCCTCGCCGAGGACCGCCCGCAGGCCCAGCAGGACGCGCAGCACCTCCGCGTCGGCCGTCGGTCCGTTCGACGGCAGCACCACCACGGTGCTCGCCGATCGCGGGCTGACGCGTGCCAGGACCTCCGGGTCACTGGCGGGGCCGCTGCGGCAGATGATCCGGGCGCGGGAAGCCGGACCGCCCCGCGCGGTCAGCGCCTCCTCCATCTCGCTCTTGTCGCGGTCGGCGAGCAGCACGATGGCGCGCGGCCGGCGCGGGGCCCGGGCGGCGACCAGTTCACCCACCACGGTGGTCACCTGGTCCGACCAGCCCAGCACCAGGACGTGCCCCTGCTCAAGGACGGTGGACCGTCCCCTGCTCAACTCCGCCATCCGCTCGGCCAGTCCGGTCGTGATCACCCCGACCAGAGTCGATACGCAGAGCAGCGCGACCAGCCCGAGCACAGCGGAGAGCACCAGACGCGGCGGCGTACCGGTGGCCGCTCCAAGACGCAGCGTCTCCGCGCTCATCCGCCAGGTCGCGATCAGCCGCCCCGAGAGGGACGCGGGCGAACCGGGATCCGTCCACACGAGCAGCAGGCTGACCGGGACCACGACGGCCAGGCAGGTGATCACCAGCCAGCCCATCAGGGTGCCGGTCGAGCGGGCCAGCGTACGGTCGAACCGGTAGCGTGCCCAGTCCCGCAACGGCACCCGCGGCCGGCCCTTGGCTGATTCCACTGCCACTCCCCCTCGCCCGCCGCCGCGCACCCCACGGTGGGTGCGGCGGCGGGCGTTCCTCCCGGCAGGGTGCGGCCTCCGTCCTCGGGGCACACCGGGTTCCGGGGTCGATTCATCCTTTCGGGCGCTCGGTGGCGTCGCGCCGCATGCGTTCCGGCCGGTGGCCCGTGCCGGTCAGCCGGTGGCGCCCTCGGGCTTGCGCCCCCAGGCCGTGAGCATGCCGGCCGACAGCGCGGCGCACTCGTCGCTCTCCAGATACCGCGCCGCCGCGTCGACGGCCGCGTCGTCGACCAGGCCCGTGGAGAGCATCGCCTCCCTGCCGCGCCGCCAGGTGTCGGCCCAGAAGCGGCTGATGGCGCTGCCGGGTACCAGCGGCGGTACGTGGATCTCCGCCGCCACCCGCTGGAGCCCCGCCCCGCGCAGGAGGCCCGGGTAGGACGGAACCCGGGAGACGTCGGTGCCGATGGTGGCCCGCAGCCCCTGCCACATGGCCCGCATCGCCGTGGTGTACGGGGTGACCGGCGTCCGGTCGCTCGTCAGGTCGACCGCGTCGCTGAGCACCAGGACGCCTCCGGGTGCGAGGAGTTCGGCCAGGTGCTCGATCAGGCGGTCCCGTTCGGGCAGGTGCATGAGCACGAAACGCGCGTGTACGAGCTGGAAGCCGCCGGGCGCGAAGCCGGGACGGGTGATGTCGGCCTGGAGCACGTCGAGGCCGGGGACGGGGCGTGCGCTCAGGAACCGTACGTCGCGGTCCACGGCGAGCACGTTCGCCACCCCTGCCTCCTCCAGCAGCCGGCGGGAGACCGTGCCCGTTCCGGCGCCGATGTCGAGGCAGCGCCATCCCGGTCCGGCGCCGAGAGAGCGCAGTCGGGCCATCGTGAAGTCGTCGTAGGCGACGGCGCCGAAGTCGATGCGCACCTCCTCCCCGGCCCGGTCGGGGCGGAAGAAGGCCTCGCCGTAACGGCCTTCGCCCGACGCGTTCCCGGGCGGAGGGGCGTTCACGCCATCACCGGTACGAGGTCGTGTCGGGCGTCCGCGGTCCGCCGGGGCCCTCGGCCGCCGGCCGGGGGGATCAGCGGATGGTCGAGCGGTTTCATGGCCGGGCCTCTCCACGCGGCGGGGCGGTGCGGGGGCGGTCCCGGTCGGGTCCGCCCCCGGCCATCCTCCCCCCGCGGTCGCCCGCTCGGCCGAGGCTCGCCGCGCCCGGGGCCGATCGGTGCGAACCGGGCGGGTGCGCCCGGGTCCCGCGGGTCAGGGCTGGACCGGCATGGACCAGCAGTTGGAGGTGGACGGTTTCCCGGCGAGCCGGTCGGTGAGCCAGCCGATCGCAGCGCCCTGGTCGGTGAGGAGGGGCACGAGGTGGTTGGTGAGGATCTTGTCGCCGAGGTTGGGCAGGACGACGGCGTCGTAGGTGACGTCGCCGCCCTTGCGGCACCAATCGACGGCCAGTTGACGGGCCTGTGCGTGCGGGACGATGTCGTCGTGGACGCCGGTGGCCACACGCACGGGGCCGGACGGCTTGAGCGTTCCGATGCGCTGCCGGTCCAGGGCCGCCCTGGCCCGGGGCTCGGCGGCGATGATCTCGCCGATGCTCCTTCCGCTGGTGGTCCAGGTGCCGCTCTTGGTGAATCCGTAGCCGAAGAGGGCGTCTCCGACGCACATGGTGGAGGCATCGGCCAGGGCGGCCTTCCCGGCGGCTCCGATGTTCGCCTCGACGACCGCCCGCAGGTCGGGGTCGGCCTGGGCGAAGCCGTTGATCGACCAGGCCAGCGCACCGGCGAGGGCACTTCCGTCGATGCCCTTCATGACCGAGGTCAGGTCCGCCGGGGGCGCGCCGGCGTAGGTTCCGGCGAGGCGGACGTCGGGGGCGTAGGTGGGCTGGAGTTCGGCGGCCGCCGCGCTGGCGCCGCCGCCCTGGCTGTAGCCGTACAGGCCCGTGCGGGACGCCGCGGTGACCGAGGCTCCGGGCACGGAGCGCGCGGCGCGTGCCGCGTCGAGGAGGGCGTGTCCCTGGTCGAGGCGGTTGACGTAGGTGTGCAGCCGGTCCGTGGCGCCCAGGCCGACGTAGTCGGTGACGACCACGGCCGCCCCGGTGGCCAGGATCCGGTAGACGGCCAGGGCTTCGTAGCCCACGGACACGGTGTCGCCGTTCAGGGTCAGCGGGTGCTGAAGGGCGAAGGACGGTGCGCACTGGTCGCCCTGGCCCATGGTGCCCGAGGCGAGCGCGACCAGGGGGCGCGGTCCGGATCCCTTCCAGGCCGCGGAGGGCTCGATGTAGGCCCCGGTCACGGCGACGGGCGCCCCGGTCGAGTCGGTGGACCTGTACATGAGACGGGTCGCGGTTCCCGGCATCGGGCGGCCGTCGAGGCCGGGGATGTTCAGGCCGAGGGGCAGGGCCTCGCTGCGGATCAGCGCGCCGTTCTCGGCGGGCAGTGCGGCGGGAGGCGTGTAGAACTCCGGGATGGTGACGCCCCGGGAGACGACCGGAGGGGCCTCGGCCGCGGATGCCGGGACGGCGGCCAGGCCCGCGCAGACGGTTCCGGCGGCCACGGTGCAGGCCAGGAGGCGCAGGCGGACCGACGGGCGGCGGTTCGCGGGGGTTGCGGCGGAACGGGAACGGGCTCTCGTGCGGCTCACGGTGTGCTCCTCGTCGCGGGATCCGGTGTGGCCGGTGCAGATGGGACCGGGGCGGCTTGACCGCATGTCTCTCCGCGGCGCGGCTCTCCGCGCGGTGCGGGTCTTCATGCGGGTGGTTCACGGCAAGTGCCCGGAGAACCAGCGGTGTTACTCGCTGGTCACTTGCGGCAGCGTAGGTCTTCGTGTCACTCAGTGACAAGACGTCTGCATGCGCCGATTCCGCCGTGGTCGCTATGCTCTGCGGAACAGGGCCGACTCCGGGGGTGCGGGTGCGTGAACTGCCGTCCGCGGAAGGCGGACCGATGGCCGGGGCAGCAGCCAGGCCGTCGCTCGCCCAGCGGCGCAGGGCCGCGCTCCGCCTCGAAATCGCCGGCGAGGCCGTCCGCCTGTTCACCTCCCAGGGCGTCACCGCCACCACGGGCGAAGAGATCGCCCGGGCCGTGGGCATCTCCTCCCGCACCCTGTGGCGCCACTTCCCCACCAAGGAGAGCTGCGTCCTGCCCCTGCTCTCGGCCGGGCTCGACCTGGCCGTGGACCAACTGGCCTCGTGGCCGCCCGGGATGACGCTGCTGGATTTCGTGACGCGGTCCAGCCGCAGCGGCGCGCTGCCCCCGGCGGCTCCGGCCGTCCTCGACCTGATCCGGATGACGTCCACCGATCCCGCGCTCCGGGCCGTCTGGCTCCAGGCCCACGACGACGCCCTGCCGGTCCTCGCGGAACTCCTCGCCCGGCGCTCGGGGGGCGGCGCCGACGCGCTGGGAACGAAGGTGCACGCGGCGACGCTCAACGGCGCGCTGCGCGCGGCGGCGGAGGAGTTCGCCCAGCGGTACGCGGACGACCCCGAGGCGTCGGGCGAGGAGATCACGGCCTGCGTCCTGGCCGCCCTGCGGGCCGCATCGGAGGGCTTGCCCTACTGACCGGCCGAGGCCCCGGACGGGGCCGGCCGTACGATCGGGCGACGAACCACGGACGACGACGACACACGGAGGGCACCATGGGCGGCCGGGTCACCGCGGTCAGCCGCAACGAGCGGTACGGGTTCAGCAAACCCACCCGCCCGTCCATCACGCTGCTCGCCGGGCTCGGCGTGGAGGGGGATGTGCACGCGGGAACGACGATCCGCCACCAGTTCCGCATGACGTACGAACCGGACCTGCCCAACCTGCGCCAGGTCCACCTGATGCACGAAGAACTCTTCGAGGAGCTCGCGCTCAAGGGCTTCGACGTGTCGGCGGGCCGGCTCGGCGAGAACGTCACCACCGCGGGGGTGGACCTCCTCGGGCTTCCCGCCGGCACCCTGCTGCACCTCGGGAAGGAGGCGGTCCTGGAGGTGACCGGGCTGCGCAATCCGTGCGCGAAGATCAACGACTTCCGCCCGGGGCTGCTGGGCGAGGTGTTCGCCCTGGACCCCGTGTCGGGAGAGTTCACCTTCAAGTCGGGCGTCATGGCCGTGGTCCGCACCGGGGGGACGGTACGCGCCGGCGACACCGTCGAGGTCGAGCTGCCGCCGCCCCCGCACCGGGCCCTGGAACGCGTCTAGGGAGTGTCTTTCCGATCATCGGATCGTTGGTCCGGTCATGAGGGATGGGGAGATTTCTGACGCTGCCTGGGCGGTGATGGTGCCGCTGCTGCCGCCTGCGGGTCGGGCTCGTGGCCGGTGGCGGGATCACCGTCAGGTGCTTGAGGGCATCGTGTTCAAGTTCCGTACCGGTCTGCCCTGGAGGGACCTGCCTGATCGGTTCGGCCCGTGGCAGACCGTGCACGGACGGTTCGCCCGCTGGGCGGCCGACGGCACCTTCGACCGCCTCCTGGCCGCCGCTCAGGGCCGGGCGGAGGTGGACTGGCTGGTCGCGATCGACTCCACAACCGTGCGGGCCCACCAGCACACTGCCGCCAAAGGGGGCTTGAGGAACGCGGACTGGGACGCTCCCGCGGCGGGCTGACCAGCAAAGTCCACCTGGCCTGCGACGGCGCGGGCAGACCGCTGGGCTTCCTGCTCACCGGCGGCAACCGCAACGACTGCACCCAGGCCGAAGCCGTCATCGACCGCATCCGCGTGGCCGGGCCGGGACCGGGACGACCACGGACCCGGCCCGATCGCATCGTCGCGGACAAGGGCTACTCCGCCCGCGCCTTCCGGAGCTACCTGCGACGGCGCGGGATCAAGGCCACGATTCCCGAACGCACCGACCAGCTCGCCGGCCGCAGACGACGCCGGGAACGGCCCTGCGGATTCGACCGGGCCTCCTACCGGCGACGCAATGTCGTCGAACGCTGCTTCCACCGCCTCAAACAATGGCGCGGCATCGCCACCCGCTACGACAAACGCCCCGACCGCTACCTCGCCGCCATCACCCTCGCCAGCACACTCATCTGGCTCGACACATGATCGACAAGACACCCCCTAGGGCGTTTTCCGAAAGTGGATGCTGGTCATGCGATGGCCTTGGTCCGTGTCGCGTGGAGATCTGACGGACGAGCAAGGGACCCTGCCGGAGCCGCCGTCGCCGAAGGGGAAGAAGCCGGGGCGGCCACGTGTGTGATCACCCCGGCGGCTGAACGACGGCATACGATCTTCCGGCCAGGCGGCCCACCGCAAGAACGCGGCTCGCGCGGCGGTCGGCCGCCCAGGCGCGACAGGGCCGACCCTGAGGAGAGGCACGCGGTGGAGTGCGGCACCAACCGCGTCGAAAGACACCGCGCCGTCGCCACGAGGTACGACAAGCTCGCCGTCCGCCACGAGGCGAACGTCCTCGTCGCCGCCATCAACGAGCTGCTGCGAACCGCACGTTCGACGTTCGGCAGATCCGGACAGTCGGACCGCCACGCCCACTCAGCCGGCGTGGAGGATCCGAAAGCGATCGGGTTCCGCCGGGTCCCGGTCAACGACGTGGATGGGTGTCCAAGCCCATTGCCAGACGCTGATGCCCGGCGTGCGGGAGAACCGGATCGGCCCGCGGGTGCCCTCGACCGCGACGCGCGGCCATGACCCGGCGAGGGCCGCCCGGTCCGTGCCGTGGGAACGCAGCAATCCCGCGAGGACGGCGACGGTGTCCCACCCCTCGAAGGCGACGAAGGAGGGCGCTTCGCCGAGCCGCTCGCGGAGCTCCTTCCCGACGCGTTCACCGAGCGGACCGAGGCGCTCGGGCAGGTAGCGCAGGAACGGGATCCCGGCGCCGTCATCGCCCAGCGCCGCGGCCCATTCGGCGAACTCCGGTTGTCCGGCCGGAGCGCCGAGAAGGATCTCCGCGAGCCGCCGGTCACCCCGGACGGCCCGGACGATGGGCACCGCCGGCTCCGGATGGCCGACCAGCAGGAGCAGCGCTGTCGCGCCATGGTCGACGAGCGCGTCGCACAGGGCCTCGGGCGTGAGCGTCGCGTCGAGTTCGAGGACGGTGCCGCCGCGGGCAGCGAGGTGGTCCCGCAGGACGCGGGTCCCGGACGCCCAGTAGACGCTCGGCTGGGTCACCACGGCGATCCGACTCCGGCCCGTGCGGAGGAGGAAGTCCGCGTAGATCCGCCAGCCGTGGGACTGGGCCGGGGCCAGACGCGCGACCCACTCCGTCGGCTCCTCGGTGAGCGCGTCGAGCACCGCGGACGAGCAGAGAAACGGTACGCCGAGGGCGTCGGCTCGGGCGGCGGCGGCGCGGGCGACCACGCTGTGATACTCACCCGCCACGGCGGCCACGCCCAGGTGGGCCAGTTCGTCCACGGCCGCGGCAGCCCGCTCCGGATCGGCCGCGGTGTCCCGAACCACCAACTCCAGTGGTCTGCCGTCGATCCCGCCGGCGTCGTTGACCTCACCAACGGCCAGGTCGAGTCCTGCGAGCAGGTGTCGGCCCGCCTCGACCCAGCCGGGCCGCGTCAGCGGAACCAGAGCGCCCAGGCGGACGGGTGACCTGTCCGTGTGCTCCGCTCCGGACGGCGATGGTGGCGTGTTCATCGGGTGGCGTCTCCCCTGGGACGATGCGGTCGCGGTCCGCCCGGATCGCGCGCCGGCCGCTGACGGTGCGCGACCATCACGTCCCGCCGAGGCGGACGCGCCCGGGTGATCTTGCCGGTCATTGGATCCGACACCCGCGCTCACACGCAACCGAGATTCTGCTCGCTGAGCTGCCAGGCTTCATCGGCACCGGCACGGGCCTGCACCCAGCAGGGGCTTCCGAAACACGCGTCTGGACGGCCCGGGCAGCGGGCCGCGACCCGGCCGGCCGGGCCCGGTCGTGGCGGGCACCGGCCTCTTCCGACGGCCCAGGCCCCGACGCGGCCGAGGAGGCCGGCGCCGGGACCGCGCTCCCGGCCGACTAGCCCTGCTGCTCCAAGGAGTCGGCGAACGCGCGCAGCGCATCGGCCAGATCCTTCTTCGTGGGCAGCTCGTCGACCTTCTTCTCCAGGTCGTCGATCCGCCGGGCGACCTCCGCGAGATCGGCGGGAGCGGTCGGCGAGGGGCTGGGCCCGACCGTGGGATTCGGACCGCTCGGATGGGCACTGGGCTCGGGGCCCCCGGTGGATCCGGAATCGCCGCCGTCCGATCCTCCGGAACCGCCCACGTTCCCGCTGCCGTCCGACCCGCCGGAACCGCTCACGCTCCCGCCGTCCGACCCCCCGGAACCGCTCACACTCCCGCCGCCGTCCAAGCCCCCGGCGCCGCCGTCGCCGCCACCCGAGACCTCACCGCCGCCGCTCGATCCCGCGGGCACGCTTTCGACCGGCACCGGATCCGGGCCGGTCGACCCCTCGTCCGACGTACCCACGGCCAGCGCACCGCCGACTCCGAACACCACCGCGGCAGCGGCTCCGGCCAATGCCGCCATCACACGTCTCGTCCGTCGATTCCCCGAAATCTCCATTCTCCAGACCCTAGCCACCACCTGAGGCGGAGGGACGGGTTCCTCCAACCCTCGCGATGTTTCCCCTTCCCCGATCCACCCTAACCCCTCTAACGCGACTTGACAGGTTAGGTGCGGGCGCCATGATGGAGCCAACCAGCAAATCGATCCAGAGGGGTTAGTCATGACTGCCGTCCATCACCGCTTCACGGACGTTCAGGGCCGGCGGATCTTCTACCGCGAGGCCGGCGACGCCGAGGCGCCCGCCGTCGTGCTGCTGCACGGCTTCCCGACCAGTTCGTTCATGTTCCGCGACCTCATTCCCGCGCTGGCCGGCCGCTTCCACGTGATCGCGCCCGACCACCTGGGCTTCGGCCTCTCCGACGCCCCCTCGACCGACGCGTTCACCTACACCTTCGACGCGCTCGCCGAGCTGACCGCGCGACTGCTCGAAAAGCTGGGGGTGAGCCGCTACGCCGTCTACGTCCAGGACTACGGGGCGCCGATCGGCTGGCGGCTCGCGCTGGCCGACCCCGCGGCCGTCACGGCGATCATCACGCAGAACGGCAACGGCTACGACGCGGGCTTCGTCGAGAGCTTCTGGGGGCCGATCCGCGACTACCAGCGCGAGCAGACGCCCGAGAACGAGGCACACGCACGCAGCGCGCTGACCCTGGAGGGCATCAAGTGGCAGTACGTCACCGGCACTCCGGACGAGAGCACCGTCAGCCCCGACACCTGGCACCACGACTTCGCCCTCGTCTCCCGCCCCGGCAACGACGAGATCCAGCTGTCGCTGTTCCGTGACTACGCGAGCAACTCGCCGCTGTACCCGGCGCTGCACAGCTACCTCCGCGCGCACCGCCCGCCGGTTCTCGCGGTGTGGGGGAAGAACGACCCGATCTTCGGCCCCGACGGCGCCCGCGCCTTCGCCGACGACGTTCCGGATGCGGAGATCCACCTCCTGGACGGAGGCCACTTCCTGCTGGAGAGCGCAGGCGAGGCGGTGGCCGCGCTCATCCTCGACTTCCTGGGCCGCGTCCACAGCGGGGTCTGACCACGCCAGGAGCCTTCGGCGGCGAGCCGGAGGCGGCGTGCGCCCGGCGGCGGCCACCCTCCACGGCCGGCGCCGGGCCGCACGTCGGCGCCCGTCGGCCGTCGCGGCGTCCCGGCGGCGAAATGCGCTTCAGGTTCGCTTCAGTTCGGGCTGTTAGAGTGCAGTCCTGCGGCGGCAATTCGCCGAGCGGCTTCGGCACTTCGCCCTTGAGCCGAATCGACCGGGACAGGGAGCGTAGGAATGCGCTGCAGGGAGATTCTGGCCTTCTGTGCCGGTATCGCCGTGCTCCTGCTGATTTCCGTGTTCACCCTCGGTTCCTCCACCCAGACCCCGGGGACCGTCGACACGTCGACTCATTCCCACTCCGTTTCCGTATTCGACGGGTCGGGGCCGAGCGCTCCGCTGGAGGGCGTCGACGGTGACGCCACGCTCCAGCACCGCCACAAAGCGGGAAGCGCTACGGCCTCTCCTCCCGTGCCGGCGGGCATTCCCTCCACCTCACCTGATCTCCACGACTGCGCGGCGGATGCCGCCCGGCAGCATGCTGCGCACCCGGGTTCGCGAAGCCCTGCCCGTGTCCAGATCCTTCGCTGCTGAGCGGAGCCTTGGTCCGCCGTGCGGCAGCCCCTCGGGCCCCCGCGCGGCCCGACGCCCCGCGGTAGCCCGGCACTCGCCGCGGTAGCAGTACCGCGCTCGCCCCCTGTGGTGAGCAGGCCCCCGTGGCCCCCGGTCCCTGATCTCCCGCTCGCGGCTGTGTGTCCTCACATCCCGCGCCATGCGGAATTCCGTCGCTATTCCCTCGCGATGGGGCGCGGATTCCTCACTCGGTATCCGGCCGGATCCTGTGGCCTTCGCGCCCCGAAAGATATGAAGCCGAGTTGACGAGCACTCCGACCTCGGCCCCCTACTCAGTCCTGGAGCAGACGCACATGCAGCATTTCCCCCTCGCCTCGGAGCAGGCGAGCGGCATCGCAGGGTGGGCGACCAGCCTTGTCGAAACCATGGGTGGCCCCGGGGCCGGGCTGGCGATCGCCTTGGAGAATCTCTTTCCGCCGCTGCCGAGCGAAATCATTCTGCCGCTGACGGGTTTCGCCGCGGGGCAGGGAGTGATCAGCCTGTTCTCCGCGCTGTTCTGGACGACGCTGGGGTCGGTGGTAGGGGCTGTCGCCCTCTATCAGATCGGCGCTCTCTTCGGCCGGGACCGCATGTACGCGCTGTGGGAGCGGCTTCCCCTGGTGAAGGTCTCCGATCTCAGGAAGACCGAGGCCTGGTTCGTCAAGCACGGCATGAAGGCCATCTTCTTCGGCCGGATGATTCCGATCTTCCGCAGCCTGATCAGTGTTCCGGCAGGCCTGGAGCGCATGCCGCTGCCGATCTTCATACTCCTCACCGCTCTGGGCAGCTTCATATGGAACTTCATCCTCGTCATGGCCGGATACCTGCTGGGTGACCAGTGGGAGCTCGTGGAGAGTTACGTCGGAGTGCTCTCGAAGGTCGTTCTGGTTCTGGTGGTCGTGGCGTTGGTCGTGGCGGTCGCTCGCAGGCTGCGTTCCCGTCGAGGTGACCGGCAGAGGGGCCACGCGTGACCGGTTCGGCCAACGGTCCTGAGCCGTCCGCTCCGGGAGGCACACCGGTCACCCGGCGAGGGCCGCCGACGAGCGGTCACGCAGGAATTCGCCAGCGGCCGCGCACCGGGCGCGGACCGTCGATCCGATCGGCAAGGGGACACGTATGGCTATGTGGGACCGCATCAAGGACCAGGCCAAGGGGCTTCAGCAGCAGTCGCAGGGCACGAGGGGCCCGGCCGGCCAGGGACAGCCGGGCACCGGATCCTCCGGCGGCTCGAAGGAGAAGTTGGTGGGGCTGCTCAAGTCGCAGCTCGGCTCCCTCAAGACGGAGCTCAAGAGTGGGGCGTACCGGGACGCGAGTATGGCGATGTGTGCTCTGGTCGCGGCCGCCGACGGGTCCGTCGACCCCGCCGAGCGGCACCACGTGGAGACGCTGATCCTGCAGAACGACGTCCTGCAGAACTTCCCTCCGGAGCAGCTGCGGCAGAGGTTCAACAAGCATGTCGATCAGATGATGTTCAACTTCCAGCAGGGCAAGACGGAGGCCATGCAGGAGATCGCCAAGGCCGCGAAGAAGCCCGTGGAGGCCAAGGCCGTCGTTCAGACCGGCTTCGTGATCGCCGGTGCGGACGGGTACATCGCCCCGGCAGAGGCGCAGGTCCTCCGGGAGGCGTGCATGGCGCTCGGGGTGTCCCCGCAGGAGTTCGGGCTCTGATCCGACCGGTGCGCCTCGCGCGGCGGCGGGGACCCGGCGGGACGCGACCGTTTCGCGTCCCGCCGGACCCGGCCCGTCAGTCGTCGGTCAGGGACACCGCCCCGACCGGGCAGGCCCGAACGGCCTCCCGCACCCGTGGGTGGTCCCCCGTCCCCGCCGTGCTCCCGGGAAGCATCTCGCTGAACCCGTCGTCGTCCTGCGTGAACACGTCGGGCGCGGTCAGCGCGCACATGCCGGCCCCCACGCACCGTTCCCTGTCGACCCGCACGCCCATGCCGCTCACCAGGCCACGGGCAGGTGCAGAAGGCCCTGGATCGTGTCCCCGGGTTTGTGCCGGATCTCGTGCGCGGGCACGGCGAGCCTGAGTCCCGGCAGCCGCTCGAAGAGAGTGCGCAGGGCGATGTCGAGCTCGGTGCGGGCCAGATTCTGGCCCAGGCACTGGTGGACGCCGAAGCCGAAGGCGAGGTGGTGCCGGGAAGGCCGGTCCCAGTCGAGCGTCTCCGGATTCTCGTAGACCTCGGTGTCGCGGTTGATGAGCGAGGTCGAGAAGAACACGCCCTCTCCCTCGCGGATCGTCGTCCCGGCCACCTCGATGTCCTCGGTGGCCAGCCGTTGCAGTCCCTCGGCGATGGAGAGGAACCGCAGCAGTTCCTCGACCACCGCGGCCGTCGTCGTCCTCCCGGAGCGCAGCGCCTCCAGCTGTTCCGGGTGGTTCAGCAGCGTGAACGTGCCGAGCGAGATCATGTTCGCCGTCGTCTCGTGCCCCGCGACGAGGAGGATCACCGCGAACGAGACGAGGTCCTCGCGGTCGACGGGTCCGCCGGGGTGGTCCCGGTGGATCAGTTCGTCCAGGAGCCCCTCCCCCGGCTCCACCCGCTTGCGGTCGATCAGGGCGCCCAGATAGCCCTCCAGCTCGATCCGGGCCTCGTTCACATCGGCCGCGCCCGGGCCCTGCAGGAGCCGCCGGGAGCAGCCCTCGAAGAACTCGTGGTCGGCGTACGGCACACCGAGGAGCGCGCAGATCACCATCGACGGCACCGGCAGCGCGAAGTCGGCGACCAGTTCGGACGGCGGGCCCTGCCGCTCCATCGCGTCCAGCAGTCCGTCCACCGTCTCCTGGATGCGGGGGCGCAGCGCGGCTATCCGCTTCACGGAGAAGCTCGGGATGAGCATCCTGCGCTGGGCGTTGTGCTCGGGGTCGTCGACGCCGAGCAGGGCCACTCGCCTCCGCTCGACGTTCGCGAACCGCTCGGCCGGAACGGGGAAGTCGGGGTGGGTGCGATCGGTGGACAGGCGCGGATCCGCCAGTAGCCGGCGGGCCAGGGCGTGGCCGGTGACGGCCCAGACCGGACGCCCGTCGAAGAGGGTGACCCGGCTGAGCGGCCGGTCCGCGCGGAGCGGTTGGTACCCGGTGGGCGGGTGGTAGGGGCAGTCGCGGTTCTGGGGGAAGGGTGTCGTGGAGGTCGGTTGCGTCGGAGGGGCGGTGGGAGCGGGGTCCTGGCGGGCCGGTTCCGTCGTGGATTCCGTCATGGAGCGGTCGCCTCGCAGTGCTCGGTGTCAGGTGCGGAGCGGGTCGCTCCGCACCTCTCCCAATTGGATGCCCCAGGCACCTATTTGGTCGACATCGGGACCGGCCACATCGCGGGGACCCGGATCTGGCCGGTGCCTTTCGCACACGGTCGAACGGTTTCGCATCCGCTCAGGTCCAGCGGGTGCGATGGAGGGAGCACCGGCCCCCTCCACGGCCGGAACCGATCAGGACGGCGTCCGGAACCTTGCCGTCGACCATGTCGCTCCCGCTCGGCGAGGGCGCGCACGGGCTGTCCGTGCGGCACGGCACCGTCCGAGCCGCACAGCCCGGATCATCCGGTCACCCTGGCGATGAACGCCTCGACGTTCATCACGGTTCGCTCGATCTGCTGCTCCAGGGTGAGGGACTCGCGGAGCCGTGACCCGACGCCCGCGTCCTTCTTCCCGCGCACGTAGAGCGAGCAGGCGAGGTCGGTGCACATGTAGGCGCCGACCGAGTTGCCCTGCTGTCCCGCTTTCCCGGCCCTGGGGGCCACGAGCAGGGAGACGCCTCCGGTGTGGACGGTCACGCACAGCGAACACATGCTGCGGCGGGTCTGCCAGGATCCGGCGTCGGAGGAGCGCAACTGGATGCCGACGGGGCCCTCGCCCGAGCCGAGCACGAGATAGGCCCGGTCGGGGGCCTGCGGGTCGCGCCAGCCCAGGAAGTCCAGGTCGCCCCAGGGGCGGTCGAGGAGGTCGCGGGGCACGGACAGGCGCTTGGCCTCGCCCTTGGTGCAGTTCACGAAGGACGTACGGATGTCTTGTTCGGTCAGGGGGTCCATGGGACTCACGCTAATTTGCCTAATCTCATTAGGCAAACGTATATTTTTCTTAGGTAACCGCAGGTGAGAGGTCCGGAGGGTCGCATGGCACGAGCAGGGCTGACCCCGGAGCGCGTCGTACGGGCGGGGGCCGATCTCGCGGACGGGATCGGCTTCGAGCAGGTGACCCCCTCGGAGCTCGCCCGGAAGCTGGGCATCAGGACCGCGAGCCTGTACTCGCACGTCAAGAACGCCCACGACCTCAAGACCAGGATCGCGCTGCTGGCCCTGGAGGAACTCGCCGACCAGGCGTCGGCGGCACTGGCGGGGCGGGCGGGCCGGGACGCGCTCGGCGCCTTCGCCAACGCCTACCGCGACTACGCCCTCCAGCACCCCGGACGCTTCGCCGCAGCCGGGTTCCGGCTCGACGCGGACGCGGCGGCCGCGAGCGCCGGCGGCCGGCACTCCCGGATGATGCGGGCGATCCTGCGCGGCTACGACCTGACCGAGCTCCAGCAGACGCACGCGGTGCGGCTCCTGGGCAGCGTCTTCAGCGGCTATGTGCGACTGGAGACCGCCGGCGGCTTCCGGCACAGCTCCCCCGACTCCCAGGAGAGCTGGACGGAGATCCTCGACGCGCTCGACTCCCTGCTGCGCAACTGGCCCGCGTCCCCCTGACCCCGCACCCTCCTCGCCCCGCTCCCCCGCGACCCGCCTCCCGCCCCCTCGACGAACGAAGAGACCGAGACCATGACCACCCGGCACGACTGGACGACCACCCCCATCAGCGCCGACATCGTCCGGGGCGCGCTCGACCTGGAGCGGACCGGGCGCGGCACGCTGCCGCACCGGCTGCCCGCGGGGGCACGGCGGCAGATCCCCGACGACCAGTTGGCCATGGCCGCATCGCAGCCCTCCGGGGTCCGGCTGGCGTTCCGCACCCGGGCCACCGCCGTCGAACTGGACGTGGTGGCGACCAAGCGGGTCTATCCCGGTGCGCCGCCGCGCCCCGACGGGGTGTACGAACTCCTCGTGGACGGCCGCCCCACCGCCCGGGCCAGTGCCCCCGACGGTGACACGCTCACCGTCGATCTGGCCTCGATGACCTCGCGGACCCGGCCCGGCCCCGTGGAAACGCTCCGGTTCACCGGACTGCCGGACGAGGACAAGGACGTCGAGATCTGGCTGCCGCACGACGAGACCACGCTCCTGGTCGCCCTGCGCACCGACGCGCCGCTCAGGAGCCCCGCCCCGAGCGGCCGGCCGGTCTGGCTGCACCACGGCAGCTCCATCAGCCACGGGTCCAACGCCACCACCCCCACCGGCACCTGGCCCGCCCTGGCCGCCGGCCTCGGCGGAGCCGATCTGATCAACCTGGGGTTCAGCGGCAGCGCCCTGCTCGATCCGTTCACCGCCCGAGCCATGCGCGACACCCCGGCCGACCTGATCAGCGTCAAGATCGGCATCAACCTCGTCAACGCCGACCTGATGCGGTTGCGCGCGTTCGGCCCGGCGGTCCACGGCTTCCTCGACACCCTCCGCGAAGGCCACCCCACCGCACCGCTGCTCGTGGTCTCGCCGATCTGCTGCCCCATCCACGAGACCACGCCGGGCCCCTGCGCCCCGGACCGGAGCGCGATGGGCGAGGGGCGGCTGCGGTTCGTCGCCATGGGCGACCCCGCGGAGACCGCCGCCGGAAAGCTGACCCTCACCGTCATCCGCGAGCAACTCGCCCGGATCGTCGCCGAACGCGCGGCCGACGACCCCCATCTGCACTACCTCGACGGTCTCGACCTGTACGGCGCGAGCGACCACGCGGAACTCCCGCTCCCCGACGACCTGCACCCGGACCCCGCCGCCCACCGGCGCATCGCCGAACGCTTCGCCCGCCACGCCTTCGGCCACGACGGCCCCTTCACGCCGAAGCACCGCTGACACCGGGCGGATCCGGCGCGCCACCCCGTCCCCGGGTCCGGCGGCGGGCCGGCCGGGGACGGGGTGGCCGGGCGACGGTTCAGAGGAGACCGGCGCCCGCGCGTCCTCGTACGACCGGTTACGGGGCGTCCACCAGGACGCGTCCGTCGGCCGGCACGCGCGAGGCGAGGCCGCCCGCGTAGGCGGACTCGACGCGGGACTGCTCGGCCGCGTTCGGTACGGCGTTCTTGCAGCTGGTGCCGGCGCTGGATCCCGACATCAACTGGGAGCAGGGGCCGGGCTTGGTGTCCGGCAGCCCCAGGCTGTGGCCGATCTCGTGAGCGGCGATACGGGTCTTGTCGTGGCCCTGGGCGACCGCCTGGCTGCCCAGCTCGACCCTGACCTGGCCGCCGGGCCGGACCGGGCCGAGGGTGGCCTGCGGCCAGCCGCTGGTGGCCACGATCTGTATCTCGGCACGTGTGCCGGGTGCGGCCTCGACCAGCTTGACGTTGTCGACGTTGGAGTTCCACGAGGCCACGCCGGCCGCGATCTGCGCCTCCCAGCCGCCCGCACGGCTGTCGTCGTACCGGAGGGTGACCACCGCGGACGCGTCCTCCGCCGCCGGTTCCGGCGCGGGAGCGGCCTGCGCCGCCGTCGCCGCGGCCAGGGTGATCGCCGCGGCGACACCCACTGCCTTGAGCCATCTGGATTCCAGCATTGCTGTCCCTTCACTCTCATGGGGGCTCGGCTCCGCGCGGAGCCGAGGGAGTGGGAGGGCGGTCGCCGCGCACCGTGCGGACACGAGGGCCGGCCGCCGATCCTCCCGGGGCCGCAGAACCTATGCCGCGCTCACAGCTTGATCATGCACCTGCCATAACATCCGGCCGGAAACACACCCTCCCGGGATCTTCGGCCCGCCCCTCCGTCCTCGGGGATCGCCCCGTGCGGTCCTGCCGCCCGGCGCCGTCGTCGGGGCGTGTTCCGTACCCTGGGGGCATGCGCATGCGACCCACCCTGAGCTGGACCTCCGCCGAGGAGCCGCTGCCGGGCACCACGGACCTGGAGCCGGTCGTCGAGGCGCTGCGCGGCGGCGGTGTGCTGGTCCTGAGCGGTGCCGGCATCTCCACGGAGTCGGGCATCCCCGACTACCGGGGCGAGGGCGGGAGCCTGAGCCGCCACACCCCGATGACCTACCAGGACTTCACCGCCGACGCCGGGGCCCGTCGCAGGTACTGGGCGCGCAGCCATCTCGGCTGGCGTACGTTCGGCCGCGCCCGGCCCAACGCCGGGCACCGGGCCGTGGCCGCGTTCGGGCGGCGGGGGCTGCTCTCGGGTGTGATCACCCAGAACGTCGACGGCCTGCACCAGGCCGCCGGCAGCGCGGACGTCGTGGACCTCCATGGCCGGCTGGACCGGGTCGTCTGCCTGTCCTGCGGCGCCTTCGGCCCGCGCTCCGAGCTGGCGCGCAGGCTGGAGGAGGCCAACGAGGGCTTCGCGCCGGTGGCCGCGGCGATGAACCCGGACGGGGACGCCGACCTCACGGACGAGCAGGTCGGGGACTTCCGCGTGGTGCCCTGCGCGGTCTGTGGCGGCGTGCTCAAACCGGACGTGGTGTTCTTCGGCGAGTCGGTGCCCCCGCGACGGGTCGAGCACTGCCGCGCGCTGGTCGACGCGGCGAGCGCCCTGCTGGTCCTGGGCTCCTCGCTGACGGTGATGTCCGGGCTCCGGTTCGTCCGGCAGGCCGAACGTTCGGGACTGCCGGTGCTGATCGTCAACAGGGACCCGACCCGGGGTGACCGGCACGCTCTGCCCCGTATCGCCCTCCCGCTGGGCGACGCCCTCACCACCGCGGCCGGCCGACTGGGCGTCCGGGTCGACGACGACTGACGCCCGGGACCGGGCGCGGTGGCGGGGGTCGCGGGCTCTACCGGGCGAACTCCCTCAGGTCCTCCGCCAGCGAGCTGATGGCCGCGGGGTTGCGCGGGCTCTCGACCAGGTCCACGTAGTCCAGGACGACGATCCGGTCGTTCCGGATCGCGGACACCCCGGCGAGCGGCTTGTAGGACTTCAGGAACCTCCGCTTCTCGTCCGCTCCGGTGTCGCCGTAGTTGTTGATGACGATGACCTCGGGGTCGCGGTCGACCACGGTCTCCCAGCCCACCGTCGTCCAGCTGTCCTTGAGGTCCTTCATGATGTGGTCGCCGCCGGCCTTGGTGATGATGTCGTGCGGTCCGGCGTACGCCCCCGAGGTCAGCGGCTTGTCCTTCCCGTCGTCGTACAGGAAGACGCGGAGGCGGTCGTCGCCCTCGGCCGCCTTCGCCCGCGCCTCGGCCACCTCCTGGCGGAACGACGTGATGAGGGTGTCCGCCCGGTCCTCGACGTCGAAGATCCTGCCGAGGTTCCGCAGGTCGGTGTAGAGCGCTTCGAGCGGGGGCATGACGCCCCGGGCCTTGCCCTGGCCGTTGCGGCACGACTCGCTGAGCAGGTACGAGTCGATGCCCACCCGCTCCAGTTCGGCGGGGGTGAATCCCTCGCCCTCGTTGAATCCGTAGTTCCAGCCGGCGAAGACCAGGTCGGCGCGGGCGTCGAGGACCAGTTCCTTGTTGATCCGCTCCTTGGAGAGCCACTTGGTCTTCTCGTAGCCGTCCTTCCACGGGACGGACGTCCGGTCGCCCTTGTCGTCGGGCATCACGTATCCGGCCATGTGGTCCTCGAGCCCGAGGGCGAACATGATCTCGGTGATGCCGGTGTCGTTGGTGACGACGCGTTGCGGGGCCTTGTCGTACGTCTTCTCCTCCCCGCAGTTCTCGACGGTCACCGGGTAGTGGCGGTCGGCCCCGGACTCGCCGGTCCTCCCGTCGGCCTGTGAGGTGACGTCCGCTCCGCAGCCGGTGAGGGCCAGGGCGGCCGCGAACGCGAGGGCCGCGGGGCGCAGGGGGTTGGGCATGGTGGTCGAGGCTCCTTCAGGAGGTGGGGCGGGCGGGGGGAAGGTCGAAGATCAGTTGGAGCGCTCCGGTCTCCGGATGGGCGACGCGGTGCGCCCGTACGCCGAAGACGTCGGCCAGCAGCTCGGTGGTCAGGACCGTGTGCGGGGCCCCGGAGGCGACGATCCGGCCGCCGTCGATGACATGGACCAGGTCGCAGTGCAGGGCCGCCAGGTTCAGGTCGTGCAGGGCGGTGAGCACGGTGAGGCCGCTGCCGCGGACCAGGGCGAGGACCTCCAACTGGTGCGCGATGTCCAGATGGTTGGTGGGTTCGTCGAGCACCAGCACCCGGGGCTGCTGGGCGAGGGCGCGGGCGATCAGAACACGCTGCCGTTCCCCGCCGGAGAGGGTGAGGAAGCCGCGTTCGGCGAGGTGTCCCGCGCCGACCCCCGCCAGCGCCTCGTGGCAGAGGCGGCGGTCCTCGTCGGACGCCCGGGCCACCGGCCCCTGGTGCGGCAGCCGGCCCATGGCGACGATCTCGGCGACGGTGAAGTCGAATTCGGCGACCGCGTCCTGGGGAAGGGCCGCCAGCCGTCGGGCGCCTTCCCGGGTGGTCAGGGAGTGCAGGTCCTCACCGCCGATCCTCACAGCGCCGGCCGAGGGGCGCAGGGCCCGGTAGACACAGCGCAACAGGGTCGATTTCCCGCTGCCGTTCGGGCCGACCAGCCCGACGAGCTGTCCGTCGGCCGCGCCCAGGGTGACCTGGTCCACCAGCCGTGCGCCGGCGATCTCCACGGTCAACGCGTCGATGTCGATCCGCATCAGATGCCTCCGAAGGAGTAGGCGCGCCGCCGCATGAGGAGGATGAAGCAGGGAACGCCGATGACCGCGGTGAGGACCCCCACCGGCAGCTCGGCCGGCGCCAGCACCACGCGCGACAGGATGTCCACCCAGATCAGCAGGACGGCTCCCGCCAGGGGGGCGACGGCCAGGAGCCGGCGGTGGTCCGCGCCGACCAGCATCCGGGCGGCGTGCGGGACCATCAGGCCGACGAAGCCGATCGCTCCGCTCACCGCGACGACCGCCCCCGTGACGGCGGCGGAGACGAGGAAGAGTTCCTTGCGCAGCCTCCCGGCGTCGACCCCGAGGGCGGCGGCGGTCTCGTCCCCGAGGGCGAGGGCGTTGAGGCGCCGTGCCGACCAGCCGAGGTGGGCGAGGCCGGCGAGGACCGCTCCGGCGGCGATCGGCACGGCGGCCCAGTTGGCCCCGCTCAGGCTGCCGAGCAGCCACATCATCGCGGACCGGGCCGCTTCCCCGCGCTCGGCCGCGAACACCATGAACGTGGTGACGGCGGAGAACCCGTAGTACATCGCGGTCCCCGTCAGGACGAGCCGGAGGGGGGTCAGTCCGCGTTCGGTGCGGGCGACCGCGTACACGAGCAGCATGGCGAGCAGTGCGGAGAGGAACGCCGCCGTCGACAGGGCCCAGATGCCCAGTGCGCCCAGGGCCCCGAAGATGAGTACGGCGTTGGCGCCGACCGCCGCGCCCGAGGAGATCCCGAGGACGAACGGGTCGGCCAGCGCGTTGCGCACCATGGCCTGGACGGCCACGCCGATGGCGGACAGGCCCGCGCCGACGACGGCCGCCAGCACGGCCCGTGGCAGGCGCAGTTCCCAGACGATGGTGTAGGCAGGGACCTCGTCGGGGCCGATGGCCCCACCGGTCAGTCCTGCCCACAGGTAGCGCGTCACCTGGGCCCAGGAGAGTCCCGAGGCGCCGAGCGCCGCCCCGCAGACGAGGGAGAGGGGCAGGGCCGCGCACAGGCACGCCAGGAGTATCGGCAGGGGTACGCGCCGCGGTGGCGCCGGTCCGGTGCCGTCGTGCGCCGGGCGTGACGGCTTGGAGGGTATGCGGTCGACAGACGTGGCCACGGACCGGTCGCTTTCGCCTCGGGCCGTGCGTCGCGCGATGAGGAGCGGCCCCGGACGGCGGCCGCCCCGCGCAGCGCCCGTTTCGCAGTCCACGGCGAATCGTCAGGAGCCTTCTCCGCCGCGGGTGATCGGGCTCACGGAACCCGGGGGCTCCGTCTACCGTTGCGGGTCAGCGCCGGATTTCGACCGGACTTCCCCCGTGGCGGAACGCAGCCTAGCGCGTGCGTTCACCCTCCCCCGGCGGAGGGTGAACGGCGGCGTGCGAAAGGCGTGGTCGACCGCTCCGACGGGCGGTGGAGCCCGGACGGGTCCGGGGGCCTCGTCACCAGCTGACGCGGGCGGCCACCGGGAGGTGGTCGCTACCGGTGGCGGGCAGGAGCCACGAGCTCTCCGGCTCCACGCCCCGTACGAGAATCTGGTCGATCCGCGCCACCGGGAAGGTGGCGGGCCAGCTGAAGCCGAACCCGTCGCCGGCCACCTCCTGCGCCGAGCGCATCCGCGAGGTGATGCCCGCGTACGCACGGTCGTCCAGGGTCCCGTTGAGATCGCCGAGCAGCACCACCCGCTCGTTCCGCTCGGCGGCGACGGCCCGGCCGAGCGACCGCGCGCCGGCGTCCCGTTGCCCCGAGGAGAGGCCCGCCCGAGGGTTCACCCGCACGGATCCGAGGTGCGCCACGTACACCGCCAGGGGCCCGTGGTCCGTGGCCACCGTGGTGCGCAGTCCCCGGTTGTACGCCAGCTTGACCTCGGCGGGCTTCGCGTCCCCCAGCGGCCCCGCGTCCATCGCGACGTCGACCGGCCGGGTGTCCGACAGCGGCAGCCTGCTCCACACACCGACGGTGCCCAGCACGGTGTGGTGGGGGTAGGCCGTCGCCAGCTCCCTCTCGTACGTCCTCCGGTCCGCCGGATCCAGCTCCTCCAGTGCCAGCACGTCGGCGCCGGCGGCGGCCAGGGCGCGGGCGGTGCCCACCGCGTCGGGGTTGTCGGCGCCGACGTTGTGGCTGACCACGGTGAGGTCTCCGCCCTGGCGGGACTTGTCGGCGAGCAGCCCGCCGAAGAGGTGCAGCCACACGACGGCCGGCAGCAGGAGCGCGGCGCCCGCGAGGAGGGAGCGGCGCAGCAGCGCCCCGGCCAGCAGCACCGGGATGAGGAGGCCGAACCACGGGAGGAAGGTCTCCACCAGGCTGCCGAGGTTCCCCACCCCGTTCGGGATGCTCGCGTGCAGCGGCAGGAGCAGGCCCAGCAGCAGCGCCGCGACGGCGAGCCCCCGGCCGCGCTTCCAGGGCCCTGCCGCCGCGCCGACGGCGAGAAGCGCACGCGACCGGCGGAGTGCTGTCCACGCTGAAGGCGGTCGTCGATTCATGCCACGAGTCAAGGCACGGCGCTGTTGCCGGCACGTATGCGGTTTTCGATACACCGGCGATAGGCGCCGACTCGTAGCATCGGCCCATGCGCGTGCTGATCGTCGAGGACGAACCCCTTCTCGCGCAGGCCGTCCGCGACGGCCTGCGTCTCGAAGCGATCGCGGCGGACATCGCGGGGGACGGGGACACCGCTCTGGAGCTGCTGAGCGTCAACACCTACGACATCGCCGTCCTGGACCGCGACGTCCCCGGGCCGTCCGGCGACGAGATCGCCGAACACATCGTCGCCTCCGGCAGTGGCATGCCGATCCTCATGCTCACGGCGGCCGACCGCCTCGACGACAAGGCCTCCGGGTTCGGGCTCGGCGCCGACGACTACCTCACGAAACCCTTCGATCTCCGGGAGCTCGTGCTCAGGCTCAGAGCGCTCGACCGCCGACGCGCCCACAGCAGACCGCCCGTGCGCGAGATCGCGGGCCTGCGGCTGGACGTGTTCCGCAGGGAGGTCTACCGGGACGGCCGCTACGTCGCCCTGACCAGAAAGCAGTTCGCGGTGCTCGACGTCCTCGTCGCCGCCGACGGCGGTGTCGTCAGCGCCGAAGACCTCCTGGAACGCGCGTGGGACGAGAACGCCGACCCGTTCACCAACGCCGTGCGCATCACCGTCTCGGCCCTGCGCAAACGGCTCGGCGAACCCTGGATCATCGCCACCGTACCGGGCGTCGGCTATCGCATCGGTACCGCTCGTGGCGCCGGAGAGGACCGTGACTAGGGCCTGTCGTCACACTGCCGTCGTCGCCCGAAGGGCGGCCGGGCGGCGCCTGGCGCGTGCGATCGCGAGGCGCCGCAGTGGCCTCGTGGCGGAGCTGCCAGGGCATTTCGGCAACGCCGCGAGCGTGCGTGCCAGGCATCGCCCGGCAGGCGGCAGTGTGACGACAGACCCCAGGCGCCCCGGGCTGAGCGTCCGTCTCAAGCTCACCCTCAGCTACGCCGGATTCCTCATGGTCGCCGGCGTCCTGCTGCTCACGGCGGTGTGGGTGTTCCTCCTGGAGTACGTTCCCGACGACTGGGACCGGCGGATGCTCCACGAGAATCCCAACCGTCAGCTTCTCGCGTACACCTTCGCTCCGGCGGCGGCCACCGTGCTGGCGGTCCTCCTCGTCGTCGGCCTCCTGGGAGGATGGGTCCTGGCCGGCCGTATGCTCGCCCCGCTGACCCGGATCACCGAAGCCACCCGCGCGGCCACCCACGGGTCGCTCGCCCACCGCATCAGGCTGCCGGGCCGCAGGGACGAGTTCCGTGAACTCGCCGACGCGTTCGACACGATGCTGGCCCGGCTCGAGGCACACGTCGCCGAACAGGAGAGGTTCGCGGCCAACGCCTCCCACGAGCTGCGCACGCCGCTGGCGATCTCCAGAACGCTTCTCGATGTGGCCCGCGCCGATCCGAACCGCGACCCCGACGAGATCATCGACCGCCTGTACGCCGTCAACGGCAGAGCGATCGACCTCACCGAGGCCCTGCTCGTGCTCAGCCGGGCCGACCGGCGTTCCTTCGCCCGGGAACGGGTCGACCTTTCGCTGCTGGCCGAGGAGGCCGCCGAGACCCTCCTGCCCCTCGCGGAGGAGCACGGCGTCACCGTCGAGACCCACGGCGAGATCGCCCCCGCGACCGGATCGCCCGCGCTCCTGCTCCAGCTGACCACGAATCTCGTGCACAACGCGATCGTCCACAACCTGCCCGACGGCGGCACGGTCCGGGTCACCGCCTCGGTCCGGCCGGAGACCGTGGTGCTCACGGTCGACAACACGGGCGCGAAGGTCACCCCCCAGTTGGCCGCGACGCTCACCGAACCCTTCCGGCGTGGCGCCGGACGGCTGCACACCCACCACGCGGGGGTCGGGCTCGGCCTGGCCATCGTCAAGACCATCACCCGCGCGCACGACGGGACGCTCACCCTCGTCCCGCGTCCGGACGGCGGGCTGCGCGTCACGGTGGAACTCCCCGCGTCAGCCCCGCCCGCCGACGGAACCGGAACGCCGTACGGCAGGATGGAGCCATGAGCGTAGTCAAGATCAATGTGCTGACCGTCCCCCAGGAACAACGCGAGACGCTGGAGAAGCGCTTCGCCTCCCGGGCCCACGCCGTGGAGAGCTCCGACGGATTCGAGTGGTTCGAGCTGCTCCGGCCCGTCGAGGGCACGGACGACTACCTCGTCTACACGCGCTGGCGTGACGAGGCCTCCTTCCAGGCATGGATGGAGGGGCCGATGAAGGCGGCCCACCAGGGCGGCGCCGACGGCGGTGAGCGCCCCAAGCCGGCGGCCGGCGGGTCCACGGTGTGGTCCTTCGAGGTCGTGCAGCAGGCCGCCCCGACCGGCGTGTAGCGCCCGTCCGACGCCCGTCCGCCCCGAGCCGGGCGGGTGCGGCCGTGTGACCTGCCCGGTCCGTGCCCGGCCGGACCGGGCGGGTCGGTCGTGCCGTCTGCCGGGCCCGGGCAGGTCAGCGGTCGACCGCCGGAAGCAGAGCCAGGCCGGTGTCGCGCAGGATGCGGTCGACGGTCCCGGTCAGCGGGCTGTCGGGACCGATCACGGTTTCGACGCCGTCGGGCAGAACGTCGCGGGGCCGGTACCAGTCCCGCAGCTGGTTCTCGTCGACCTCGTCGGCGATCGGCTTGGTGGCGTGCCGGGCCACCGTCTCGGCGAAGGGGACGTCCAGGTAGTACCCGTGGGTCGGGCCCCGGTGGTCGGCGCGCAGCCGGGCGAGCATGTCGCCGTAGTGGTCGGCGTAGAGGATGCCCTCGACCACCACGTGGTAGCCGGCGTCCAGGGCGTAGCGGGCTGTCAGGTCGATCAGACCGATGTTCGCCGCCCCTGGCCGGTCGCGTTCGCGCAGCACGGTACGGCGGAGGTTGTCCTGGCCGACCACGGCCAGTCCGCGGCCGAAGCGGTCGCGGAGACCCGCCGCCACGCTCGACTTCCCCGACGCGCTGTTGCCGCGCAGGACGATCAGCCGGGTCTCCTCGGTCCCCACGTTCACTCCGCACACGCCGGCCGCTCCCCGGTCCCGGCCCGGTCCCCTGGACCGAGCTCTCTTGCCGTCAGGTCACTCCCAGGGTGCATGCGCTCTCCTCCCGGCGGTTGATTACCCGCGCCCCGGCCGTTTTTAAGATCATTCTCCCGAGCAAGGCGAACGACGGACCGGTGGAGCACGACATGACACTGCTGGATGTACTACTGGACGCGGTGCGCGAGGCTCCCGGGCAGGTCGTCGTGCATGTCCGCGGCGACGGTGGCGAGCTGACGGTCAGCCTCAGCGAGCTCCTGGACGAATCCCTGCGCGTGGCGGGGGGCTTGCGGGCGGCGGGGGTGGCGCCCGGGACCTGTGTGCCGTTGCTCGCCGACCGCAGCGAGGACTTCCAGCCGATGTTCTGGGGTGCGGTGGCGGCCGGTCTCGTTCCGGTTCCGCTGGCTCCGGACGCGCGTCGGGTGCTGCCGGTCTGGGAGCACCTGGGGCGTCCGCCAGTCGTCGTGGACGCCTCGACCGCGTCGCTGTCCGGTGAACTCCCCGATGACGTTCGCGCCCTGAGCCTCGACGTGCTGCGGGAGGGACCGGCACTGCGGGAGCCCGTCGCCGCCGGCCGCGACGACGTCGCGTTCGTCCAGTTCTCCTCGGGAAGCACGGGTGCGCCCAAGGGCGTGGAGGTGACGCACGGAGCGGTGCTCGCCAACCTGGAGCAGATAAGGGCCGCCTCGGAGCTGGGCCCCGAGGACGTGGTGGTCAGCTGGATGCCGTACTTCCACGACATGGGGCTCATCGGCACCCACCTCGCCCCGCTGGCCGCCCGGGCCCGGCAGGTGAAGATCGGTCCGCTGTCGTTCGCCAAGCGGCCCCGCCTGTGGTTCGAGGTGGCGGCCCGGCACCGGGCCACGGTGCTGTCCGCGGCCAACTTCGCCCTGGCGCTGGCCGTACGCCGTGTTCCCGAAGAGGTCCTGGCCCGGCTGGACCTCTCGGCGGTGCGGCTGGTCCTGGTCGGGGCGGAGCCGATCGCCCCCGCGGTGTGGCGCGCCTTCGCGGACAGGACCCGGCCGTCGGGGCTGGCCCCCGCGGCGGCCCAGCCGGTCTACGGCCTGGCGGAGGCGACGCTGGCGGTGACCTTCCCGCCGCCGGGGGAAGTGGCCGAACCGCTGGTCCTGGACCGGGCTTCGTTGAGCCGGGGGGTGGCGGTGGACGCCGAACCTGGCGATGAGGCCGTCGAGTTGATGGACGTGGGGCGGCCGGTGGCGGGCTGCGCCGTGCGCATCGTCGACGACGCGGGGACCGTCCTCGGGGACCGGCGGACCGGGCACATCATGGTGAGCGGACCCCAACTCGCCCGTGGCTACCACGGCCTTCCCGACGTGAGCGCGGAAGTGTTCGCCGGGGGATGGCTCCGCACCGGTGATACGGGTTTCCTGCGGGACGGTCGGCTGTGCGTCACGGGACGCCACAAGGACGTGCTGTTCCTCAACGGCCGCACCTTCCACGCCACGGACCTGGAGGAGGTCGCGGCCGCGACGCCCGGGCTGCCTTCCGGCGCCCCGGCCGTGGTCGGGTCGACCGACCCGGTCACCGGTGCGGAGCGCGTCGTGGTGTTCGTCCCCTGGGCGCGGCCCGCGCGTGAGGCGTCGGAGGTGCTCGAACGCGTCGCGGCCCGGGTGCGCGAGGCCCTGCTCCATGACGATGTGCGGGTGCTGGCCCTGCCGCCGGGGGCGTTCCCCCGTACGACGAGTGGCAAGCTGCAACGTCGGCGGCTGCGGGAGCGTTTCGAGGAGGGCGTGTTCGGGTCGGGTGAGCGGCGTGCCGGTGAGCCGGGGGCGGGTGAGGTGGCGGCGGGCGCGGCCGGTGGTCCACCGTTCACGGAACCCGGGCGGCCCGCGGCGGAGCCCCGCGCGCTGGCGCCCAGGACCCGCGCCGAGACGGTCGAGGTCGTGCGGGAGGCCTGGGCCCGGGTGCTGGGCCGGCCCGCCGACGCGATCGGGACGCACGAGCCGTTCGGGAGCATCGGCGGGACCTCGCTCAAGGCCATGGAGATGCTGGTGGCGCTGGAGGACGCCTTCGGTGTGACCCTGCCGCCGGCGGTCGCCCGCGATCACGACACGGTGGCCGCGCTCGCCGGTCACCTTCTGACGGTGGCGCCCGGTCCGGTCTTGCCCCTCGCGGACAGCGCCAAGGCCTCGGACACATCGGAGACGTCGGAGAGCGTCGTGCGACGGACCGGGGGAACGGTCGGCGGGCGGGCCCCCGCACTTCCCGACCCTGCCGACGCCGCCACGGCCGTCATCGGGATGGCGTGCCGGTTCCCCGGCGCGGACACCCCCGAGGCCTTCTGGGACCTGCTCGTGGACGGGCACGACGCCGTCGCCCCCGTATCGCGTGGACGATGGGACGACGGCCACGCCGCTCCCGGGGCTCGGACGGCGGTTCCAGGAGTCGCGGGAGTTCCGGGCGTTCCCCGGGAGCGGTGGGCGGCGCTGCTGGAGGACCCGGCCGCGTTCGACGCCGACTTCTTCGGCATCGGCGAGGACGAGGCGCGGACGCTCGACCCGCAGGCCCGTATCTTCCTCGAACTCGCGCACGAGGCACTCGAACGCGCCGGATACGCGGGGCCCCGCCGGCACGGTCACAGGATCGGTGTGTTCGCGGCGGTCGGGGACAGCGGCTACCGGGAGGTCCTGGAACGGGCCAGGGCCGAGGGCGCCCCCCTGCCCGCCGCACTCACCGGGAACCTGCCCTCCCTCGTCGCCGCACGGGTCTCGCAGTGCCTCGACCTCGACGGTCCCGCACTCGCGGTGGACACCGCCTGCTCGTCGGGGCTGGTGGCCCTGCACCTGGCCCGGCGCAGCCTCCTGGACGGCGAGTGCGACCTCGCCGTCGTCGGCGGCGTCAACCTCCATCTGACCTCGGCCCCGCACCGGCTGCTGGAGGAGGCGGGAGCCCTCTCCCCCACCGGACGCAGCCGCGCCTTCAGCTCCGACGCCGACGGCTTCGTGCCCGGCGAGGGCGGCGCGGCCATCGTCCTGACGCGGCTCGACGCCGCCCGCCGCGCGGACGATCCGGTGCTCGCGGTGGTCCGGGGCACGGCCGTCAACAACGACGGCAGGTCGATGAGCCTGATGGCGCCCAACCCGCTGCGGCAGCGCGAGGTGATCACCCGGGCGTACGAGGCGGCGGGGGTCGATCCCGCCGCGGTGACCTACGTGGAGGCCCACGGCACCGGCACCGCCGTGGGGGATCCCATCGAACTGCGTTCGCTGGCCCACGCGTTTCCCCAACGCCCGGGCGGTGAGCCCCGGTTGGTCGGCTCGGTGAAGACCAACATCGGGCATCTGCTGAACGCCGCCGCGCTTCCCTCGCTGGTGAAGGTCGTACTGGCCCTGGGCCACCGGAGGCTGCCGCCGTCGCTGCATCACACCCCGGCCTCGCCGGGTCTCGCCCCCGCCGGTTTCTCCGTGGTGACCAAGGCCCGGGACTGGACGTCCACCGGGCCCCTCCTCGCGGGGATCAACGCGTTCGGGTTCGGCGGCACCAATGCCCACGCCGTTCTGGAACAGGCCCCGCCACCTGCCGCCCCGGCCTCGCCCCCCACGGGCGAGGCGCGTGAGGTGTCCGTCGAAGGGCCTCACCTGCTGACCCTTTCGGCGCACAGTCCAGGAGCGCTGCGGGATGCCGTGACCCGGCTCGCCACCCATCTGGAGAGCCGTCCGCTGCTGCGCGAGGGCGATGTCTGCCGCACCGCGAGCACCTCCCGGGACGAGGGGCCCCACCGGCTCGCCGTCATCGCCCACGGTGATCTGCGGGAGCGTCTCGCCGCAGTCTCCGCCGCCGGGACGGGCGAAGCGGGCGGGCGGGGCGGAAGCCCCGTGCGCTCCCGGCCGCGGGTGGTCTTCCTGTACCCGGGGCAGGGCTCCCGGTTCCCCGGACAGGACCGGGCGCTGTACCGGACGGCTCGGGTGTTCCGGGACACGTTCGACGAGGCGTCCGCCCTCCTCGGGCCCGTGGGCGGGCGTTCCCTGCTGGACTGGGCGCTGGATCCGGAGGTGGATGCCGCGGCCCGGGACGCGACGGAGCAGGCGCAGCCGCTCCTCGTCGCCTCCGGGGTGGCGCTCTCCCGCCAGTTGCGGGCCTGGGGCGTGGAGCCCGACGCGGTCGCCGGGCACAGCGTCGGGGAGCTCACCGCCGCCTGCGTCAGCGGGGTGCTGACCCTCCGCGAGGCGGTGTCGTTCGCGGCCGAACGCGGCCGTCTCATGGAGGCGTTCACCGAGCCCGGAGCCATGATCGCCGTCCGCGGGGGCGAGGAGGCCGTCGCCGCGGCGGTGGCGGAGTCCGACGGGGCGCTCACCGTGGCCGCGTACAACGGTCCCGGGCTCCAGGTCCTCTCCGGGGGCGTGCGTGCGGTGGAGAGCGCCGCCGCCCGCCTCGAAGGCCTGGGCGTCCCCACCCGTCGTGTGCGGGTCTCCCGGGCCTTCCACTCTCCGCTGATGCGGCCGGTGGCGGACCGGATCGCCGAGGCGGCCCGCGCGTTGACCCCGCGGGCCCCGTCCGTCCCCCTCATGAGCACGGTCACCGCGGAGTGGCAGCCGGTCCTCGGCCCCGAGTACCTGCGTGACCACGCCGAGCGTCCCGTGCTGTTCGGGGCCGCTGTGGAACGTCTGGCCCGGGAGGGGTACGACACGTTCGTGGAGGTCGGCCACGGTGCGACCCTGTCGGGTGCGGTCCGCGCGGCGACGGGCGTTGCCGCGCCGGCAGGCGTCGGCGGGGCCGGAGCCAGTGGCGCCGCCGGTCGCCCGGCGACGGTGCTGTGCGCCCTGCCGGGACGTTCCGAGAGCCGCGCGGACGCCGAACGGCGGTCCTCCGAGGACGGACACGGCGGGCGCGGGGACCTGCTGGCCACCATCGGCCGCCTGTGGTCACACGGCGTACCGCTGGACCGTACGGCGCTCGACGCGGAACACCGGGGGATTCCCCTGCCCACCTACCCGTACCAGCGCCGCCGGTACTGGGCCGATCCGCCCGCGAGCCCTCTGCTGCACCGGGTCCTGTGGGAGGACTCCGCGCTGCCCGGGCAGACGGCGCGAGCCGTGCGTTCGGTGCTGCTGACCGGTCCGGACCCCGCGTACGTCGCCGGGCTCGCCTCGCAGCTCGCCGACGCGGGTGTCCGGACGCACGAAACGGGCGACGGGCCACCGGATGCCGTGGTCCTGGTGGCGGGTCCCGCTCCCGGCCAGGACACCGCCGACGCGCTCGGCCGGGCCCAGGACACCGCGCTGGCCGCCTTCGACGAGGCCCTCGCACGGTTCGACGAGACGGGCGCGGACCGGCTGCTGGTACTGACCGAGGACGTCCACGCGACGGGGGCCGTACGGGAGCGGCCGCGGCCCGCCCACGCCGTCCTCGGCGGGCTGCTGATGGCGCTGCCGCAGGAGACTTCGGGCGCCTCGGCCACCGCGCTCGACCTCTGCTCGCTGGACACACCGTCCCAGCGGCTGGCCGCCGTGCTCGCCGAACTCGCCGAACCGGCCGCTTCCTCCGGCCCGCGGGGCGGTGCCGCCCTGGTCGCCCGGCGCGCCGGGCGCAGGCTCACCCGCCGTTTCGCACCGCTGCCGAGCGGCGCCGCCGCACCGGCCGGGCCGGGGCGGTCACCGCTGCCGCCCGACGGCACCTACCTCATCACCGGGGGCGGCGGCGGGATCGGCGCCTCGCTCGCCCGGGACCTCGCCGGTCGGGGCCGCCCGACCCTCGTGCTCGCCGGACGCTCACCCGGTCTCCCCGAGGGGCTGTCGGAGGAACTCCGCGCGCTGGGCGCCACCGTCGACTACCGGATGGCCGATGTCTCGGTGGAGCAGGACGTCGAGGCGCTCCTCGCGGGACTCGGCCACCTCGACGGCCTCTTCCACGCCGCGGGGGCTGTGCGACCCGGCACGCTGCGCGACCGGCGCGCGGAGGAGACGGCGGAGGCCCTGGCCGCCAAGACCCGGGGCACTCTGCTGCTCTCGCTGGCCCTGCGCCGGCACGGGCTCGACCCGGCGGTCCGTGTCGTGTTCTCCTCCGTCAGCGCCGTGCTGCCCGGCCTGGCGGGAGCGCTGGGCGACTACGCCGGCGCCAACGCCTTCCTCGACGCGTTCGCCGCTTCCGAACGGCACGCGGGCAGGCCCTGGCAGTCGGTGAACCTCGCGGCGGTCGCCGGGACGGGGATGGCGGCGGCCCTCGGAACCGGGGCGTGGCCGGCGACAGGCGGTGGCCCCGCCGCCGGAGCGAGCGCCGGAGGCCGGCCCGTCGCCCTCCGGCCCGCGCTGGCGGCGCTCCGTACGGCGTGCGGTGTCGACGCGGCCCAGTTGCTGCTCGCCGACCTGACGCCGTTCCGGGAGCCGACGGTCATGACGGACCGGACCGCGCCGGCGGCGGTCGCGGGACCGGGGGACTCCCCGGCATCCGGCACGGATTCCAGCGGCACGGTTTCCGGCACGGCACAACCGCCCGGCGCCGGTCCGCGGACGGGATCCGGACCCCGTGGCGACACCGCCGGCGGTACGGCGGCGTTGCTCCGCCGGCTGCTGGCCTCGGCGCTGCGTCTGCCTGACGCCGCGGTCCCCGACGACGAGCCGTTTCTCGCCCTCGGCCTCGACTCGCTCGCCGCCGTCGACCTCGTCAGGCAGCTCGAACGGGAGCTGGGCAGGACGCTGCCCGCCACCCTCTTCTTCGAGTACCGGACGGTCGCCGAGCTGGCCGCTCACCTCGACACCACCCCCTCCCTCCTCCGCTCCCCCGCGTCGGCCCCGCCCGCCGTGCCGGACGGCGTCGCCTTCCCCCTCACCCCCGTCCAACTGGCCCTGCACACCAGCAGCCGGCTCCATCCGGACGTCCCGGCTCACGGGTACGTCCGGCAGACCGTCCGGGGGCCCCTGGACACCGGGCTGCTGGGCCGGGCGCTCACCGCGCTCGCCGACCGCCACGCCATGCTCAGGATCCGCGTCCAGCAGACCGGGAGCCTCGGAAGCGGCGACGACGGGATCAGCGGGGGGACCGGCTCGGCGACACCGGGACAGTACGTCGCCCCGCCCGCGCCGCTGTCCGCCTGGTACGAGGTCCGCGAGCCGGCCGGCCGCATCGAAGAGGTCGAGACGGCCCTGTGCAACCGGCCGTTCGACCTCTCCGCCGAGCCTCCCGTGCGCGCGCTCCTCGCCCGGGAGAGCCCGGAGCTGTCCCATCTGGTGCTGGTGATCCACCATGCGGCCGGTGACGGCTACAGCCTCAACGTCCTCGCCGGAGAGCTCTGGTCGCTCTACACCTCACTCGCCGAAGGGCAGGCACCGACACTGCCCGCGCTCGCCACCGACTTCGCGCGGTACGCGGTCGCCACCGCCGAAGCGCGCTCCGCCACGGACGGTACGAGAGCTCTCGCCGCCGACCGGCTGTACTGGTCCGGGCGGCTCGCCGCCCGGGGCGAACCGCTTCGCCTGCCGTACGACGGTGATCCGTCCGCCCTGCCCGCGGCGCCGGTGAACACGCACCAGAGCGCCCTCGGCCCGGTGCCGACCGCCGCGTTGGAGCGGCGGGCCGCCGCTCACGGAGTGAGCCTCTTCCATCTGCTGCTCGCCGTGCACGTGCGTTGTCTGGCCCGGTGGAGCGGGCAGCGGGAGATCGCGGTCAACGTCGCCCGCGCCCGGCGGGACGACCGTATGGCAGGCCTGGACCGGCTGGTGGGACCGCTGGCCGACACCCTCCCCCTGCTGTGCGCGACGGACCCGGACGAACCGGTCGAGACCCTGGCCGAGCGGCTGGCCGGGATCTGGCTGGAGAGCGAGCGGCACGCGAGCCTCACCGGACTTGACCTGGCGCGGCTGCTGCCGACGGACCCGTCCGGGGCAGGCCCCCGGACGGTGAGCCCGGCGGGCTTCAGCTTCTCGCGCTTCCCCGCGGCCCTCGACGGGCGCTGTCCGGTGAGCGTGCGGCCGACGGCGGCCGGCACCGCCACCGCCGCCACCCGTCTGAGCCTGCTGTGCTGGCAGGACGAGGCGGTCCTGCGCTTCTCGTGGAACTTCCCCGCCCGACTGTTCGCCCCGGCGACGGTGGCACGTCTGGACCGCGACTTCCACGCCGAGCTGACCGCTCTCGTGGAGCCCCGGCCCGGCCTCCCGGCGGTCCCCGGACCGGTGCAGGTACCGGCACCCGGCACCGGATCGGCCACGCTCGTGCGCCGACTCGTGGAGCGGTTCCGGGCCACCCCGGACGCGGTCGCCGTCGACACCGGCGCCACCACCCTGACGTACGCCGAACTCGACCGTGCCTCCCACGCCCTCGCGGCCTCTCTGCTGGCCCGCGGCGTCACCGGGGGAAGCCTCGTCGGGCTCCTCACCGAACCCGGCGCCGACACCGTCGTCGCGGTCGTCGCCGTCCTGCGCGCGGGGGCGGGCTGGGTACCGCTGGACCCCGGCCACCCCGCCGCACGGCTGACGGACCAGCTCACGCGCTCCGGCGCCCGTACGGTCGTCTGCCACGCCGCCACCCGGGCGGTGGGGGAAGCGCTCGGCGACGTCGCCCTGGTGGTCGCCGACGTGTCGGCGCTCGCGTACCGGGGCGCGGGGGTTCCCGGGTCCGTCCCGGGTCCGGACCGTGTCGCCGGTACCCTCCGGTCGCCGGAGGCCGCTCCCGCGCCGGACGGCCCTGCCGACGCCGACGCCATCGCCTACGTGATCTTCACTTCCGGTTCCACCGGCCGGCCCAAGGCCGTGCCCATCACCCACCGGTCGATGGAGAACTACCTCGACTGGGCGATCGGGACCTTCGGGTACGACGAGCACGACAGGCTCGCCCAGACCGCTTCGCCCTGCTTCGACGCGTCCGTCCGCCAGCTCCTCGCCCCGCTGCTCGTCGGCGCCACCGTGGTCACGGTGGCCTGGGACCTGCTGCGCGATCCCGACCGGCTGCTCACCCACGTCGTGCGCGGTCGCATCACCGTGTGGAGCTCCGTCCCCACGCTCTGGGAACAGCTCCTCAGCGCTTCCGAGGAACGCGTGCGCAACGGCGCGCCGCCACCGGACCTGTCCGCGCTGCGGTGGATCCACGTCGGCGGCGAAGCCCTGTCACCCGCCCATGTACGCCGCTGGTTCGACCTCTTCGGCGACGGACAGCACATCGCCAACCTGTACGGCCCGACCGAGGCCACGATCAACACGAGCTGCCACATCATCCGGGCCCGGCCCGGCGACCAGGTGCGGCGGCTTCCCATCGGCCGCCCCGTCGCGGGCACGGAGGTGGAGGTCGTCGGCCCCGACGGGGAGCCCGCGGGGCCCGGCGAGGCCGGTGAGCTCCTCATCTCCGGGGTCGGCCTCACCCCCGGTTACCTCGGCGAACCGGCGCTCACCGAGGCCGCGTTCACGGTCCGGCGCGGCCGTCGCTGGTACCGCAGCGGCGACCGGGTGCGGTGTTCCGAGGACGGCGTCCTGGAGTTCCTCGGGCGGCTGGACGACCAGGTGAAGATCCGTGGCAACCGGGTCGAGCCGGGCGAGATCGAGGCGGTGCTCCAGACCCACCCGGACGTCGCCCACGCCGTTGTCCTCGCCGGGGACGGACGGCTCACCGCCTTCGTGACACCGGGTCCCGGAGCCGCGGGAGCGGATGCCGCGGGACTCAGGCTCCACCTCGCGCAGTCCCTGCCCGCGTACATGCTTCCGTCCCGGATCACCCGCGTCGACAGGATGCCGCTCACCGGCACGGGCAAGATCGACCGGCGTGCGCTTCCCGCGCTCCAGGAAGCGGCCGCGCCGCCCGGGGCGGACACGAACGCCGGGCCGGCCGCGCGTACGGGCGATGTCCGTACGCCGCCCCGCACTCCCACCGAAGTCCGGCTGGCCGCCATCTGGACGGCTCTGCTCCAGACCGACGACGTCTCCCGTGAGGACGACTTCTTCGTCCTGGGCGGCGACTCCCTGCTCGTGCTGGAAGTGTTCGCCAGGCTGGAGAAGCAGGGCGGTCCGCTCCCCCGGCCGACCGTCGTCTACCGCAACCGCACACTCGCGGCCCTCGCCGCCGCGGTGGACGTCGCGGCGGGCGCGGCGGCCGAATCGGGCGAGCCCACCGGCGTGGCCGCCCGCGCCGCGGCGGACCCGTCGGCCGGGGAACCCGGCGCGGGGGACGACCGCACCGGGGCGCCCGACCCGTCCGTCACGCCTTTGCCCTTCCCGCTCACACCCACCCAGCGGGGCTTCCTGCTGGCCGAAGCCATCGCCCCGGGCGCCACATCCTCCTGGCTCACCCGGTTGCGGCTGCACGGCCGTCTCGACACCGCTCGCTTCCAGAGCGCGGTGGACACGCTCGTCGAACGCCACCCGATGCTCCGTACCGTCTTCCCCGCCGGGGCACGACCGGCCGTCCAGCAGGAACTCCCGTCCTCACTGCGTCTGCCGGTCGACTTCGAGGTCCTCACCGACCCGGCTCAGGTGGAGGAGCGGGTCACCGCCGAGCGGGCGCGCCGTTTCGAACCCTGGGCCTGGCCCCTGATGCGCCTGCGGGTGCTCACCACCGCTCCCGACGAACACGTCCTGGTCGCCCACGCCCACCACATCATCGGCGACGGCTACAGCGCCGCACTCCTGGTACGGGAGCTGACGGCCGTGTACGACGCCCTGTCCCGCGGCGAGGAGCCGGCGTCGGGACGACCGCGCAGCACCTTCCGCGACCACGCCCTCCACCTCGCGGCGCGTACGGACGCCCGCACGGCGCCACCCGCGGCAACGGCCTCCGGCACCACGGCCGGGAGGGACTCCGTCGCCCCGGCAAAGTCTCCTCGGCAGGGCGTTCCGGCGGTCCAGGACCGGTGGGAGCGGCTGAACGCGCCCTACGCGCAGCCCCGGCTCGCCGCCGGTACGACCACCGCCGGTGCACCCCGGGACGCCGTCGCCCCCCTCTTCCACACCTGCGGGTTCACGGTCGAAGCCGACCGGGTGGAGGCGCTGCGCGGCCTCGCCGCGCGCACCGGGTCCACCCTGCACGCCCCCGTGCTCACCGCCTACTACCGGGCGCTCGTGTCGGCCACGGGGCGCGCGGATCTGGTGCTCGGCATGGCGGTGAGCGGCCGGGACCACGCCCTGCCGGACGCCCACCGGGTGTTCGGTCCCTTCGCCACCGCTGTTCCCCTGCGGCCGGCGGGTCCGGCGTCGGGGCGGCCCGGCAGCGCGGACTTCGACGACGATCTGCGGCGCGTCGCCGCCGAGGCCGCCGAGGCGCGGACGTACGAGGGGCCCGTGCCACCGCTGTCCAACGGCCTGCCCATGACCTCGCAGTTCTTCTTCACCTATCTGGACTTCTCCGCCCTGGGTCCGGAGGTCGGCCGAACGCTGACGGTCACCCGGGAGGGCGGCGACAGCGTGTACACACCGCCGCCGGCCGGTACGGACGTGTTCCTGGCGGCCGCTCCGGAGGGCGGGCGGCTGCGGATCACGGTCCGGGCGGCGGCAACGGCGTTCACCCCCAAGGCGCTGGCCGCGTTCACGGACTCGGTGCGCGACGGCCTGGCGCGCGCGGCGGCCTCGACCGCGGCCGAGGCCGGCCGACCCGACCGGCCCGCTTCCGGCCGGGACGGGCGGATGGATGCCGCGCTCGTCGGCTATCTGCCGTCCCCGGCCGACCTGGCCCGGCTGGCGGGTCTGCCGGAGACGGCGCTGCCGCGCGAACAGCTGCGGACCCTGCTGTTCCCGGACGGGCTGCCCAGGCTGCTGGAGACGCTCCGCACGCCGCTGGGCCGTTCGGGCTTCGTGTGCGTCCCGCTGTTCGCCGACGAACTCGCCCCCGGGGACGACCTGCTCGGACACACCACGCGCGGGGTGGAGCTCGCCTCGTCACTCGGCGCGCGGGCGGTGTCCCTCGCGGGCATGATCCCCTCGCTCACGGGCTACGGCTTCGACGTCCTGCGGGCCGTCGGCACGACGGAGGCCGTGACCACGACCGGCCCCGCCGTCACCACCGGTCACGCGGCGACCGTCCTGTCCGTCGTCAGGACCGTGCACGCGGCTCTCGACGCGACAGGTCAGCGGCTGGGCTCCCTGACCGTCGCGTTCGTGGGGCTCGGCTCGATCGGCTCCTCCTCGCTGGAGTTGCTGCTCACCCGGTCCCAGCAGCCGCCCGCCCGGCTGCTGCTCTGCGACGTGCCGGGCAGCGGGCCACGGCTGAAGGAGCTGGCCGAGAGCCTCCTGGAACGCGGTCTCGTCGAGGTCGTCGAGGTCGTCGAGTCGGGTCACGGTCTGCCCGACGCCGTCTACGACGCCCGTCTGATCGTCGCGGCGGTCAGCGGGGGCGGCGCACTCCTGGACATCGACCGTCTGGCACCGGGTACGACGGTGGTCGACGACTCGTTCCCGCACTGCTTCGACACCTCCCGCGCCGTCGGCCGGATGGAACGGTCGAAGGACGTCCTGGTCGTGGGCGGCGGGCTGTTGAGCGCCGGTCCCGCGGAACGGCAGGTGGCCGAGGGCCTCCCGGCCGCCGCGGTGGCCGGATACCTCGCGCGGCCGATGGTGCCGGACACCATCGCGTCCTGCCGGCTGGAGTCCTTGCTCCACGCCTCGGGCGCCGGAGTGCCGCTCGTCCACGGTCCGGTCGACGCGGCCACCGGACTGGCGTACTGGGAAGCGGCGGAGGCGACCGGCATCCGTGCCGCGCCCCTCCACCTGCTCACCCGCACCGTCGACCCGGACATGTTCACCCGACACCCTTGGAGTTCATGACCCTCTTCCCGTACCGGCTGTGGGACGCAGGGGCGTCGTGGGCGGCCGGCCGCGTTGTCAGTGGTCGGGATTAAGTTCGTTCATGTCCCGCCGCGATGGTGCGGACGTCCCCTTTCGCATGCATGGGAGTTGGCGCGTTGTCGGTCTGGGAGAAGTCGAGTACGGCGCGGGTGATGCCGCCCGCGCGCCCGCGCAAGCTGGCCAAGGTGCCGTTCGTCGAACTGGCCGACGGACGGTTGCAGGGAGTCGTCTCCAGCGGATCGGACATCGGCCGGGTGTACGTGTCGTCCGTGACGGCCCGGACGTACGCGTTCGCCTGCAGCACCAACAACAACCGGCCGTGCGGGGGCGCGCGCGGCATGTTCTGCAAGCACATCCAGGCGCTCGTCGGCGAGGCGGTGCTGCAGTATGGTGCGGAGCGCGTCGCCCGCTACCTCGCGGTGGAGACCCCGGACGGGGAGCCCGACGCGCACTCCGTCACCGCCGCCATGACCGCGGCGCGACCGGTGCGGGGCGACTCCGCGGCGGCCGCCCAGGTGTTCAGCCGGTTCCTGCGGCAGCTGGCCTATCTCGAACTGGACGCGGTCACCTCGCCGTTGCCCGAGATGCAGTGGTTCCCGCCGACGCGGGCGGTGGCCTGATGCGAGGCGACCTGTTGTCCGATCCGGTCGAGGGGCTCGACGAGGCGCTCGCCGTCGTGGACGCCTTCGACGAGGCGTTGGTGGCCGGTCTGCTGCGGCCGGGGCCCGCCCAGGCAGCGGCGGTCGTCGGGCTCGCCGAGGCGGTCGCCGGGACGCCGCTCGCCGCGCGGGTCGCGGAGGCGGCCGACCGGGCGAAGGCCGGCGCCGCGGGTGAGGATCACTTCGTGGCGCTCGCCGCCGCCCGCTGCGCGCTGCTGGGCTCGGTGCACGACGCCCTGACGCAGCGGATCGACGAGGCCGTCGGGCGGCCTGCCGCCGAGGACGGGGCGGCGGGGCCCGGACCGGCGTCCGCCGCGGCGGACCGTGGGTCGAACCTTCTCGCGGCGGCCCGGAGTTGGCTGTGCGACCTCGCGCGCGCCGGCTGGCGGGGCATCGACCACGAACGCGTCGCCGGGGCCGCGCCGGTGGTCTCCGCGATGCTGCCCGATCCGGTCCTGCGTCGCCGGGCGACGCTGCTCGACGGCTTCGCCGCGGAGCTCGCGGCGTCCTGCCCGGGGGCGACCCTGGAGCGCGTACCGCTGCGCCGCTGGGCCGACCTGTGGTCACGCGCCCTGCTGTTGACGGTGCCCGGCTCCGCCGGGGAGAGTGCCGTCACGCCGGTCAGCGGTCGCCTGTTGCCGCTCGGCGTCGATGTGCAGGAGCACGCGACGGCCGTCCAGGCGCAGGTCCACGCCGTGTTCGAACCGGCGGACGGAGGCGTGCCGCGTCTGGTGCGCGCCGGGGTCGCGGCGCCCAAGCCGGACACGGTCGTCGGCGCGGGTCTGTGGCAGCTCCTGCGTCCCCGCATGTCCCTGCTCGGCGCCGTGAGCGAGGGCCGCTCGATGGAGCTGGACGCCATGCCGGTGACCGCCGAGGGGGACCTGCTCTGGGACGACGGGCGTGCGCGTCCGGGCGAGCCGGCCGACGCCTTCGCCACCGCGCGGGTGATGCTGTCCACCGCTGCCGCCGCCCGTGTCGCACCGCTGGACCGGCACCCCGTCCGGATCGCCGTGCCGGTGCTGCTGGAGGGGTACACCGCCCGGAGCGAGGACGACCGGCTCGTGTTCGATCTGCCGGGGCGGTCGCTGGCCGTCGACACCGACCGGGCGCCCGCCGCCGGTCCGCTGACGCCCGAGGCGGTCGCGGCCTCCCACTCCTGCGTCGGGCTGCTCCGCTGGGATGCCGGGGAGTTCCTGCTCCAGCCGCTCGCCGTCGAGGCGACGGTGCGGAAGAAGGCCGTCGCCGCCCACGCCGGGGCGTGGGCGGGCGGTACCACGGACAAGGCCGGTGTCCGGGCGGAGAAGGCCGCCACCGACGCCGTCACCGTACTGCGCGAGCGCGCCGGAAGGCTGTTGCGGAAATGACCGAGCACCGCACCGGGCAGCCGCCCGGTTCCGCCGGGCCCGGCCCCTCCCCGGCCGCTCCCGACCCGTACGACAACCGCCGTCAGGTGCTGTACTGGCGCCTCCTGGCCCGTCTCTTCGACGGGGAGGAGCAGCCGGCGCTGGAGTCGGCGAGCCTGGAGGTGGTCGAGGACATCGGGCTGCCGTCCGCGTTGCTGGATCCCGGGACGTCGCTCGACTCGGTCGTGCAGCGCCACCCGGAGCTGGCCGCCAAGTTCGACGGTCTGATGACACCGGGCGACGGCGCGGCCGACGACCGCGACCGGGCGGCGGAAGTGCGGCGTGCCGCCCTGGTGTCGAAGGTGCTGCTCAACGTCTTCGCCCGTGGTTCGAGCACCGTGACGGCAGAGCAACTGGCGCGCTGGCAGTCCGACGCGGACTGGCTGGAGCGTGCGCTGGGCTGTCCGCCCGGCGGGCTTCGCGGTGGGCGTGCGGCGGGCGCGGGTCCGGCCGGCGGCGGCCTCGGCCCCGAGCTGGCCGCGATCGAGGCGGATCTGGTGGGGCGCATGCGGCTGCGGGAGGTGCTGGCCGACCCGGCGCTGGCCGCCCGGCTGACGCCCAGCATGTCCCTGATCGAGCAGTTGCTGCGGGACAAGGGCAATCTGTCGGGTGTGGCCCTAGCCAACGCCAAGTCGCTCATCCGCCGGTATGTGGACGAGGTGGCCGAGGTGCTGCGTACGCAGGTGGAGAAGGCCACCGTCGGCGAGCTGGACCGTTCGGTGCCGCCCAAGCGCGTCTTCCGCAATCTCGACCTGGACCGCACGATCTGGAAGAACCTCACCAACTGGAGCCCGGAGGAGGAGCGGCTCTACGTCGATCGCCTCTACTACCGGCACACCGTCCGCAGGACCACGCCGCAGCGGCTGATCGTCGTGGTGGACCAGTCGGGCTCCATGGTCGACTCCATGGTGAACTGCACCGTCCTCGCCTCCATCTTCGCGGGGCTGCCGAAGGTGGACGTGCATCTCATCGCCTACGACACCCGCTCGATCGACCTCACACCCTGGGTGCACGACCCGTTCGACGTGCTGTTGCGGACGAACCTCGGCGGTGGGAACGACGGCCCCGTCGCGATGGCGATGGCCCGCCCGAAGATAGCCGAGCCGAGGAACACCGTCATGGTGTGGATCTCGGACTTCTACGAGTTCGACCGCTCCCAGCCGCTGTTCGAGGGCATCGAGGCCGTTCACCGCTCCGGGGTGAAGTTCATCCCGGTCGGCTCGGTGACCAGCTCCGGGCGGCAGGAGGTCAACCCCTGGTTCCGTGAGCGGTTCAAGGCCCTGGGCACGCCCGTGGTCTCCGGGCACGTGAGCCAGCTCGTGCACGAGCTCAAGACGTTTTTGACCTGAGGTCCTGCGGGGCGGCGCCGCCCTCCCGCCCGCCCCGGGCCGGCTCTCCTCGCCCCCTCGTTCTTCTTCCGTACTCTCCCGCATGTTTCAGAAAGGCCTTCTGATGTCCGACGTGTTGCGCGCCCCCGCCGAGACCAAGTACGCGGAGGAGCTCGACTGGCTGGAGTCGATCGACGACAGCCCCAAGCCGTTCTCCTGGCGGCTGTCCCCGAAGATGGTCCGGCTGTTCATCCTCGGGTCCGAGCGCGCCGACGGCCTGGACCGCGAGATCCCGCAGAAGTGGTTCGGCGACCGGAGCTTGGTCGAGCGCTCGATCGTCACTCTCGCCTCGGACCGCGGTCTGCTGCTGATAGGCGACCCCGGCACCGGCAAGAGCTGGCTGGCGGAGCTGCTGTCCGCCGCGATCTCCCGCAACTCCACGTTGGTGGTGCAGGGCACGGCCGGCACCACCGAGGACCACATCAAGTACGCGTGGAACGTCTCCATGGTCATCGCCAGGGGTCAGTCACGCGAGTCGATGATCCCGTCGCCGATCATGACCGCGATGGAGACGGGCGCCATCGGCCGCTTCGAGGAACTGACCCGCTCGACCAGCGACGTCCAGGACGCGCTGATCTCGATTCTCTCCGAGAAGTACATCTCGGTCCCCGAGTTGCGGAACGACGGCGTGGACGGGGGCGACAACATCGTCTTCGCCAAGCCCGGTTTCTCGATCATCGCGACCGCCAACAGCCGCGACCGGGGCGTGAACGACCTGTCGTCCGCGTTGAAGCGCCGCTTCAACTTCGTCCGCATCCCGGTCGTGACGAACAGGAAGAGCGAGGCGGAGATCGTCCGCTTCCGCACGGAGGAGTTGCTGCGCCGGCACGCGATCGACCTCGACGTGCCGCCGACGCTGCTCGACATCCTCCTCCAGAGCTTCGCCGACCTGCGGGCCTCGGCCGCCGCGGCGGGCAGCGACGACGAGAAGCTGGAGTCCGCGCTGTCGACGGCGGAGCAGATCGGCGTGCTGGAGGACGCCGTCCTGCACAGCAACTTCTTCGGCGAGAGCACCTTGACCGCCCGGACGCTCGCCTCCTCGCTGGTCGGCTCGCTCGCCCGGCGGGACCCGGAGGACCTGGCCATCTTCAACAAGTACCTGCACGGTGTCGTGGAACCGCGCGGCAAGGAGGAGGGCGGCTCGTGGCAGGAGTTCCTGGACGGCGGGCGTGACACGATCGCCACGCTGTCATGAGCGGGTCGCCCACGGACGGCCTCGGGGAGAACGCCCCCGGGGAGACGTCGTTCGCCGCGTTGCGCGGGCAGTTGCACGAGGCCGCCGCCGCCTTCGCGGACGGGCCCGACGCGCTGGAGGGCATCCTCCTCGGCATGGTCGACGACGTCGACCGGGCGGTGCGCGAGCCACTGGAGATCTTCCCGGTCTGCCACCACTCGCCCGCCTCCGCCCTCGCCATGGCCCGTCGGCTCCGCGAGAAGCAGCCCAAGGTCGTCTATCTGGAGCTGTGCGAGGACATGGCGCCGCTCCTCGACGAGCTGCGCAACTGCCGTCTCCCGGTGGCGGTCCAGGCGTTCGCGAGCGACATCGACGGGTTCCCCGCCGAGTGGGCCCCGCTCTCGGTCGTCGCCCCGATCACCGAGGCCTCCGCCGAGTACCAGGCCATCGCGTACGCCCTCGACACCCCGGGCGTCGAGCTGGTACTCGTCGACCGGTCGTCGGACCACGTCTTCCAGTGGGACGGCCGGCACGGCGAGCGCGCCCCCGAGGGGGCGTCCGGTGCCGCGGACGGGTCTCCGGAGCCCGAAGCGGCGCTGCACGGTGAGGCGGTCGGCGTCGAGATCGGTGACCTGCGGCCCCGCTTCGCGGAGCTGGAGGAGCATCTGCTGCGCCACGGCAAGGTGCGGCACTGGTCGGAGTGGTGGCACCAGTACGTCGAGATCCCGCTCGGCGACAGCGACCACGCCGCCTACCGCCAGGTCATGTTCCTCGTCGGCAGCCTGTTCCGCCGGCTCGCCCCGGGCGACGGGGAGCGGCTGCGGGTGGACGAGGACCGCGAGCGGTACATGTGGACCCGGATGCGTGAGCACCTGGCGTCGAGCGGGGCGGACCCGGAGGACTGCCTGTATGTGTGCGGCGCCTTCCACGCGGCCAGCCGGGTCGAGGAGTTCGGGGTGGCGGGCGGCGGGTCGTTCAGCATCTCCCCGCGCTCCGCGACCACCTGGCAGCACGGGCTGATCCCGTCCAGCCATGCGGCGATCGAGGCCCAGTTCGGGCTCGCCACCGGGTCGGTCTCGATCGCCGCGACCCAGTGGACGAAGAACCTCGAGCGCACCCGGATACAGCCGTACCGGCTGGCCGGTCAGGACGGAGCGAAGAAGCCCCGCACATCAGGGAGGGCCGCCCCGGCCCTCCCCGCTCCCCCACCGGAAGCAGCCGCGGACCGGCTCTCCGGGTTCCTGCGCCGGCCGCCGGTCCTCGACACCCTGGACGAGGCCGAGCTGCTCGGCTGGTCGGTGGGCATCGTGCGCGCGGCGCGGCGCGGCGGCTATCTCGCGTCCACCGCCGACGCCATCGCGGTCTTCGAGACGTCGATCCTGCTCGCCGGGATGCGGGACCGGGCCAAGCCCACTCCGTACGACTTCCAGGACGCGGCGATCACCTGCATCGAGAAGGACGCGGTGCCGGGGCGGCGGGACGTGCGCCGGCTCGTCGAGATCATGATGGGCGGCGACCGGATCGGGCGGGTCGGCTACGACGCGCTGCCGCCGCTGGCCCGCGATGTGCACGACCGGCTCGCACCGCTGGAGCTGAAGCTCCAGCAGCGCGGCGTGCAGCGTGCCCTGCTGGACATGAACGCCCGCCCGGAGCTCGGGGCGTGCTCCGACGTGCTGTGGATGCTCCGTCGTCTGATGCCGCACGGTACGGCCCGGCCGATCATGGGTGAGCGGAAGCTCGGTGAGCGTTCGATCCAGGAGTCGTGGGACCTGGCCCTGGGCACCCATCAGCGGGCGCTGATCGAGCTCGGTTACGAGGGCGTGAGCATCGAGCAGGTCCTGGAGCAGCGGCTGCGCCGCGACGCCTACGGGCCGAGGGCGACGACGGCGGCCGTCCTCGCCGCCGTCGAGGACGCGACGCTGTATCTCGGCGGCCGTCGTCTCGCCGACGAGCTGGGCGCCCGCGCCCTGGAGGTCCTCGCCGCCGAGCGCACCGTGGACGGTGCCCCGGAGGTGCTGCGCCGGGTGCGGGGGCTGCTGGCGTACTACCGGACCGGCGAGCCGGTCCTGCCGCCGTGGGTGGAGTCGTTCGTCAAGACCGGCTACGCGCACTACTGCACCTTGCTGCCGACCGCGTTCACCGACGAGGACGTGACCGCGGGGCAGGTGGCGGCGATGCTGGGCTTCCTGTTCAGCATGGAGGGTCTGGCGCTGTCCCTGGGCTGCGACCGGGCTCAGCTGGAGCTGGCGGTCGCCCAGTCACGCCCCACGGACCCGGAGCGGACGGCGCTCCTGTGGGCGGCGCAGGTGCAGCTCGGCGCACTGACGCGGGCCGAGTTGCGGGAGCGCTGCGGTGAGCTGCTGGCGAACCCGATGGTGGTGCCCGCCTACCCGCGTTATCTCAGCGGTTTCGTGCACGCGCTGGTGCCGGTGCCGGGGCTCGCGGACGTGGTGGTGGAGGCCGTGTCGAACGCGTTCGGGCGGCTGCCGGACGCGGTGCTGCTGCCGTGGCTGCCGACCCTGATCACGACGCTCCGCGCCGGAGCGGCGGACCTGGCCCCGTTGTTGATCCGGGAGGCGGGGCGGATCTTCCCGGCCCGCCTCCCGGCGCTGGACGCGTGGGTGCCGCCGTGGCGCGAGGTGCCGGAAGCCGGTGCGCCCGTCGTCGGCCGTGCGAACGCGGCCGGCGACGGGGGTCGTGGCGCCGCGCTGGTCTTCGCCCATCCGGCGGCGCTCGACGCGGTCGCACAGCTCCTCGGCTGCGACGGAGCGTGGGCCGCGTCCGGTGCGGGTGGGGCGCGGCCGGGCGGCGTGGTGCTGGCCGCCCGTCACCCGGAGACCGCGAGCGCGTGGGAGTCGCTTCTCACGGGTGCCTGAGAGTGCCGCGCGGCGTCGGGGAGGCGGCCTCCCCGGCGCCGCGCTCGTCTGTCCCGGTGCTCCTGGTCGGACCGTCGGGCCGACGCTCACCCAGGCTTGCAGGAACCCCCGACACTCCTGCTTGATAATGCTTGAAATGCGCGCTTAATATGCAGCTTCGAGCATCGATCGCCGGAACAGGGAGCGCAGATGACGCACGTGGCTCAGGAGCTGGCCAGTCAGCCCGACTGCTGGCAGGTGGCCGCCGGCATGGCGGACGGCCTCGCCCACCGGCTCCCGGCGGCCGGTGAGCGCATCGCCGTCATCGGCTGCGGTACGTCGTACTTCATGGCCCAGGCCTACGCGGCCCTCCGGGAGGGCAGCGGCCGGGGTGAGACCGACGCCTTCGCCGCTTCGGAGTTCCCGGCCGGCCGGCCGTACGACCGGGTCGTGGCGCTGAGCCGCTCCGGCACCACGACCGAGGTGCTCGAACTCCTCGGGAGGATCGGCGACACGAGCCGGCGCACGGTGGTCATCGGCGACCCCGACACCCCGATGGCGGCCATGGCCGACGACACGATCGTGCTCGAGTTCGCCGACGAGAAGTCCGTCGTCCAGACCCGCTTCGCCACCTCGGCGCTGACCCTGCTCCGCGCCCATCTCGGCCTGCACACCGACGCGGTCGTCGAGGACGCCCAGGTCGCGCTCGCGGAGCCGTTGCCCAGCGGTCTGGTGGAGTGCAGCCAGTTCACCTTCCTCGGGCAGGGGTGGAGCGTGGGGCTCGCCCACGAGGCCGCGCTGAAGATGCGCGAGGCGGCGCTCGCCTGGACCGAGGCGTACCCGGCGATGGAGTACCGGCACGGCCCGATCAGCATCTCCACCCGCTCCACCGCGACCTGGATGCTCGGCGAGGCCCCCTCCGGGCTGATGGACGAGGTGCACGCGACCGGCGCCCGGTGGGTGGCCGGCGGCCTCGACCCGCTGGCGGAGCTGGTCCGGGTGCAGCGCCTGGCGCTGGCCATCGCGAACGCGCGCGGTCTCGACCCGGACCGGCCGCGCCACCTCACCCGCTCGGTCATCCTCAGCAGCACGGTCTGACGGTCCGGCAGCCCCTCCCCGCCCGACGGTCCCTCACCCCGGAGTCGCCATGTCCATCGCCACCACCGGCGATCTGATCGCCGAGGCAGCCGCACAGAACCGTGCGGTCGCCGCGTTCAACGTCATCACCCTGGAGCACGCGGAAGCCATCGCCGAGGGCGCGGAAGCGGCGGGGTCACCGGTGATCCTGCAGATCAGCGAGAACGCGGTCGCCTATCACCGGGGCCGGCCGAGGCCGCTGGCGCGCGCCGCGGCGGAGGTGGCCGACCAGGCCGCCGTGCCCGTCTCCCTGCACCTCGACCATGTGCAGTCCACCGAGTTGCTGCACCGGGCGGCGGACTGCGGCTTCAGTTCGGCGATGTTCGACGCCGCCCGGCTGCCGTACACGGAGAATCTGGCGGCCACCCGCGCCGCCGTGCTCTGGGCGCACGAGCGGGGCCTGTGGCTGGAGGCCGAGCTGGGACAGGTCGGCGGGAAGAACGGGGAGCCGGCGCTCGACGCCCATGCGCCCGGGGCCCGTACGGATCCCGGCGAGGCACGGTCGTTCGTCGCGGCCACCGGGGTCGACGCGCTGGCCGTTGCGGTCGGCACCGCGCACGCCATGACCTCGCGGGACGCCGTCATCGACCACGGCCTGCTGGACCGGCTGCGGGAGGCCGTGCCGGTCCCCCTGGTGCTGCACGGTTCGTCCGGAGCGTCCGACGAGGAACTGGCCCGCGCCGTGGCAGGCGGTATCCGCAAGGTCAACATCGGTACCGCGCTCAACATCGCGATGACCGGAGCGATAAGGGAACGGCTGGCCCGGGACGACCGGGGCGTGGACCCGCGCCGCTATCTGGCGGACGGCCGGGACGCGATGGCCCGTACCGTGGCCCGGATGATCGCGGTGCTGCCCTCGGGGCGGGCGTACGCCGCGTGACACGCCGTCGGGGACGCCACGACTGGGCGTCCCCGACGGGCGGGACCGGTGCGCACGGGCCCGGGGGGCGGGGTCACGCCTGCTGGTGCAGCGTCCGGGGATCCACCGCGTGGGCGAACGGCAGACCGTGCGCGTAGCGTTCGAGCTCGTCGACGGCGGCGTCCGCGAGTCGGTGGAGCTCACCGCCCTGGGACCCGGCGATGTGCGGGGTCAGAAGGACGTTCGGCAGCTCGTAGAGAGGTGAGTCGGCGGGCAGGACCTCCGGTTCCGTGTGGTCGAGCACGGCGTTCAGGCGTCCGGCGACCAGTTCCTTCACCAGCGCTCCGGTGTCCACCAGGGAACCGCGCGCGGTGTTGACGAGGGTCGCTCCGTCCCGCATGAGGGCGAGGCGCCCCGCGTCGAACAGGTGCCGGGTCGAGGGGAGCTCGGGGGCATGGATGCTGACGACGTCGCTCTGTGCCGCCAGGGCATCGAGGGCGGCGCGCTCCACGCCCAGGGCCCTGGCCCCCTCCTCGTCCAGGTACGGATCATGGACCAGGACGCGCAGGTCGTAGGGGCGCAGCAGTTCGACGACGCGGCGTCCGATGCGGGAGGCGCCGACGATGCCCACGGTCCGGCGGTAGTTGCCGACGGCGGGGAACCGGCTCAGGAGGTCCACCCGGGAGCGGGCCTCGCGGTAGACGCGGGCGCTCTCCAGGATCCGCTTGTTGGCGAAGAGGATCGCCGCGACCGTGTATTCGGCGACGGGCAGGGCGTTGGCCGTCGCGGCGGTGCTGACGGCGATGCCCCGGTCCCAGACGTCCTGGGTGATGTGGTGCTTGACGGAGCCGGCTGCGTGGACGACCGCGCGCAGCCGGGGCATGGCGCTCAGGGCCGCGGGGCCCAGCGGCGGGCAGCCCCAGCCGGTGAACAGGACCTCCGCCTCGTGGAGCCCGGTGCGCTGGGCGGGGTCGTCGGCGCCGAAGTCGGTGACGAGGAGGCCGGGGACGAGGTCGGCGACGCGGGTGAGCCGGTCCAGGGCCTCCGGGGCGAGGATCGCCGACCGGGTCTCGCCGCTCATCGCCAGGACGGTGCGGGGGCGGGTCCGCTGGGGCGCGGCGGAGTGGCTCACTTGACGGCTCCTGCGGTGAGGCCCGAGCGCCAGAAGCGCTGGAGGCAGAGGAAGGCGACGATCAGGGGGACGACGGCGACGAGCGAGCCGATGATGACCAGCGGGTAGAGCTCCGGCTGCTGGTAGACGTTCTGGTTCCACATGTACAGGCCCAGGTTGACCGGGTAGAGCCGGTCGTCGTTGAGCATCATGAGCGCGCCGTAGAAGTTGTTCCAGTTCGCGGTGAACGAGAACAGGAAGATGGTCACGAACCCCGGCGCCAGCATCGGCAGGGCCACCTCCCTGAAGGTCCGCACCTCTCCCGCCCCGTCCATCCGGGCCGCTTCCAGGACCTCGCCCGGTACGTACCCCTCGGAGAAGACGCGGGCGAGGTAGACGCCGAACGGGTTCACCAGGCTGGGGATCAGGACGGCCCAGTAGGTGTTGACGAGGCCCAGTTCGGAGGCCATCAGGTAGAGCGGGAGCTGCACGACGGTGGAGGGGATGAGGACGCCGACGAGGACGACCCCGAACCACCTCTCCCGGCCGCGGAAGGCGTACTTGTCGAAGGCGTAGCCGCAGGCCACCGAGATGAGGGTGGAGAGGCCGGAGGCGACGACGGTGTACAGGAGGCTGTTGAGCAGCCAGCGGACGAAGACTCCGTCGTTGTAGTCGAGGAGGGCGTTCAGGTTGGCCAGGAACTGGAAGTCGCCGAGGCTGAACGGGTTGGTGGCGAACAGGTCCCGGTAGCTCTTGGTGGAGGCGATGAGGAGCCAGGTCAGCGGCATCAGGGTGTAGACGGCGACGACGGCGAGCACGCCGTTGACCATGACGCGGGAGGTGATGCCCCGGCTCCTGCGGCGGACCGGTGGGGCGGAGCGGCGTCCGGGTCGGCGGGGCGCGGGCGGCGCGTCGGGGGTGGCTGTCTGGGTGCTCATGAGGCCTTCCACCGGTTGCCGAGCTTGGTGACGACGAAGGACAGCAGGCCGGCGACGAGGGCGAGCAGGAGGGAACTCGCGGCGGCCAGGCCGTAGTCGTGGCCCTTGAAGGCCGCGGTGTAGATGAACATGGTCGGCGACCAGTCCTCGCCCATGGTGTTGGCGCGCAACTGGACGAGTTTGGGGGCGTCGAACAGCTGGATGGCGCCGACGCACGTGAACAGCAGGGTCAGCACGACGGTGGGACGGATCATGGGGATCTTGACCTGGAGGGCGGTGCGCAGGGCCCCGGCCCCGTCGACGGTCGCCGCTTCCAGGACCTCGCGGGGAACGGCCTGGAGACCGGCGTAGAAGATGATCATGTTGTAGCCGGTCCACTGCCAGGCGGAGATGTTGACGACCGAGAAGATCGCCTCGTCCTGGCCGAAGAAGTTCCACTGGGCGCCGAGCGCGTCGAGGGCGTCGGTGATCGGGCTGAGCCCCGGCGTGTAGAGGTAGAGCCAGATCAGCGAGGCGATCAGGCCGGGTACCGCGTGCGGCAGGAAGTAGGCGATCTGGAAGAAGCGCCGGGCCCGGGCCATGGTCGAGTCGACGAGCAGGGCCAGGACGAGCGCTCCGCCGACCATCGCGGGGATGTAGAGCGCGCAGTAGAGCGCGATGTTCCCGAACGAGCGGAGGAACGCCTCGCTTCCCAGGGCTTCGGTGAAGTTGCCGAATCCGGCGAAGGCCCGCTCGGTGCCGCCGAACCCCAGGCCGGAGGACTCCTCACGGTAGAGGCTCATCCAGGCCGCGTAGATCATCGGCAGGACCGTGACGGCGGTGAACAGGGCGAAGAACGGGACCGTGAACAGGGCGACCGCCCGGCGCTGTCCGCGTCGGGTCCCGGGGCCGCCGGGGTTCCCCGGTCCGAGGGAAGCGGCCGGACCGGAAGGACCCGCGGGCCCCGTGGGCGGCGGCGCGGCCTGGGGTGCCGGGGCCTTGGCCGGCCGGGCGAGTGGGGCTGCCACCTGATGGCTCCTTCGGCTGGGTGGATGAGGTGGGCGGGAAGGGGAGGGGCTGCCCGGCACGTGCGTCCCGGGCAGCCGTGCGGCTACTTGTCGAGCTTCAGACCGCGGTCGGTGACCGCGGTCTCGCCCTTCGCCTGACCGGAGCTGAGCATCTTCGTGTGGTCGCTGCCCGCGGCCATCTGCGCCGAGACGACCTGCTGTTGCACCGGGCCCCAGGTCCAGCCGGGCACGATGGTGTCGGCGGCCTCGCCGGCCACGGCGTAGACGTCCTGGCCCGCGAAGTAGGAGGTGTCGAACTCCTTCGCCGCCGCGGCGCGCATGCCCTCGTTGGCGGGCAGTGCGCTGCTGGGGGCCTTGAGGGAGCTGAGGCGGGCGGTCATGGCCGCGGGGTCGGTGGTGACCCACTTGATGAACTCGGCTGCGGCCTCGGTGTGTTCGCTGCCCTTGGGCACGATGTAGGACGTTCCGCCGTACATGCCGGTGCTCGGCTTGCCGTCCCAGGTGGGCAGGGGGGCTATCCCCCACTTGCCCTTGCTGTCGGGGTAGCTGACGGGGAAGGTTCCGGCGCTCCAGGCGGCGCCGATGACGGTGGCGACCTTGCCGGTGGAGCGCTCCTTGGCCTCGCCCTCGCCCCAGAGCGGGGTCTTGGAGGCGAGGCCGTCCGCGAGGAGGCCGTCCCAGTACGCGGCGACCTTGCGGGAGGCCGGGTCGTCGATGTTCACCTTCCAGGCGTCGCCGTTGGTGCCGTACCACCGGGCGCCGGCCTGCCAGGCGAGGCCGGAGAGCAGGGCCGGGTCGCCGCCGCCGAAGTTGGTGATGGCGACGTCGGGGTCGGCCCGCTGGATCTTCTCGGCGGCCGTGCGGTATTCGGCCCAGGTCGTCGGCACCTCGACGCCGAACTTCGCGAACAGGTCCTTGCGGTAGAACAGTTGGATGGGCGTGACGTCGAAGGGGACCGCCCAGGTGGAGCCGCCGAGGTTGACCAGGGACTGGACCGCTTCGGGGAACTCCTTCTCCACCAGCTCTCCGGAGGTGGGCGTGAGGTTCACGAGGTTGCCCTCGCTGGCGTACTCGGGCAGGGCGGAGTAGTCCATGGTGGCCACGTCGGGCGCGTTGCCGCCCTTGACCGCGTTGGACAGCTTGGTGACGCCCTCGGGCCCCGCGGGCACCAAGGAGAACCTGACCTTGATGCCGGTCTGCGTCTTGTTGAACGCGTCGGCCGTCTCCTTGGCGCCCAGGGCGGAGGACCAGAAGGTGAGGGTGACGGGCTTGCCGTCGCCGGGGCCCGAGGCGTCCGCCCCCGATCCACCGCCGCAGGCGGTGGCGAGCAGGGCGAGTGAGGCGGCGGACGCCGCGAGGGCGAGGCGGGACGTGCGGGCGTTACAGGGCATGGGCCGGCTCCTACGAGACCTCGAACTGCGGGAGATGAGGTGAACGGCACACATCATTTTGCGCGCAAGTGATCGCCGTCAAGAGCAAATGACCAAATCAATCAAATCGATCACTTACGATGCCGAGCCCCGGATCCGGGCCACCGCCCGCCGAACGCACGAAAAGCCGCAACCCCAGGGCCTGTTGGCCCGGGCGCGGCTCCTCGCACGACACTTCCCGGGGTCAGGGGGCGGCGGCGACCGCCCCGCAGGAGACCCGGATGCGCAGGCTGGGCAGGATGTCCAGGTGCCTGCGGGCGGCGGGCCTCCGGCCGCTCTCCCCCGCCCCCGGGTCCGCCGCGCCGGGTTCCGTCGCCCCCAGGCGGTCCAGCAGGAGGCGGGCGGCGGCGGCCCCCACGGCGTGCTTGTCCGGGGCCACGGCGGTGAGCGGCAGGTCGGCGAGACCGGCGACCTCGTCGTCGTACGCGATCACCGCGAGGTCCTCGGGCACCCGCACGCCCCGGGCCTGGAGGCGCGGGATGAGGACGATCGCGTCCGCGTCGCTGTGCACGATCGCCGCGGTCACGTTGCCGCTCGCCACGGCCTCGCACAGGTACTCCAGGGTCCGCTCGAAACGCTTCGCCTCCGACCGCGACGGAGCGCCGTCCAGCGGCGCGGCCGACACCGGGGTCAGCCCCAGCGCCTCCACGGCGGCCCGGTATCCGACCCGGAGCCGGGGAGCGGTCGGGCTGTCCTGCACGGCGAGCGCGATCGCCCGGTGACCGAGCCCGGCCAGGTGCGCCACCGCTTCGGCGGCGCCGTGCGCATGGTCCGAGCGAACCCGGTCCAGCCCGGCCGCCGGATGCCCCAGGGGCGCCGAGCGCTCCACCAGGACGACCGGGACCCCTTGCTCCACCGCCCACAGACCCTCCCCCGGCTCCGGGCAGCCGCTTTCCCAGCTGGGCGTCAGCAGGAGCCCGTCGGCGCCCGTCGACAGCAGCCGGCGGGCCTGGGCGGCGTCCTCGTCGGGGAGGTAGCGGGAGAGCCCGATCGTCAGGCGGGCGCCGGCGGCCTCGACGGTCTGCCGGGCGCCGCGCACGACGTCCGCGTAGTAGTACTCGGTGGTCGGCACCACCATCCCCACCACCAGCCCTTCGGCGGGGGGCGCGGCGGCGGGGGCGGGCCGGGACTGCCCGGTGGGCCACACCACCGCGCCGTGCAACCGCTCCACCAGGCCCTGCGCGGCCAGCGCCTCGACGTCCCGGCGCAGGGTGACGGCGGACATGCCGAGCTCCTCGGCGAGTTCGGCGACGCGCAGGCTGCCGCGCTCGCGGACGAGCTCCAGCACACGCTCATGGCGCTGATCGACGTGCAGTCGCATGGATCCCCCTGGACTCGGAGACGGCTGGGCTCGGCCTGACGGCGTCACGGCGGCCGATCGGCCGCCGCCCGGGCGACGGAAACCGCTCGGACTCCTGTTCCGCTCGGCTGCCTCCCGGGACCCGTCCGGCATGCGTCAACCATATCGATCACATCCGCTCGAAACGATCCGAGCGGTGTTTTGCCCCCGTGCGACGGGCGCACGCCGGTTCGCGACCGGAGCAGGCATACACATCCCGAGAATCGATCGATACGATCAATTCGGCCAAAGTCATTGAGCGAGTCGTCTGGCTGCTGCTAGAAAGTGCCCGCCCGCTCAGAACAGTCGGATTCCGGGAACAGGCCGGCGCATCGCGCGCTCCGGGTTCCCGGCGGAGACACGTCACCGACCCGGAGCTCCCCCATGACTTCTGCCTGGTCCCGCCGTACCTTCCTGGCCACCTCGGCGGCGTTCACCGCCGCGGGCGGCGGAGCGCTGATGCTCGCCGCGCCCGGCACCGCCGCCTCCGCCGCCCCCGAGGACGACGCTTACGCGGCGCTCCGCACCACCTGGAGCGCGCTGATCCTCGGCGAGGGCTTCAGCCCGACCGCCGAACCGTTCAGGAGCCGACTGGCCGATCTCGGCGCGAAGGCCTCGCGCCTGCTGGAGACCATGGCTCCGGCGGAGGGTTCGCTCTGGCCCGACGCGGTGTTCGCTGATCCGGACCCGGACACGGACGCCGAGTCGTACGTCCTCTCCGGCCGGATGGCCGACAGCTTCGTCCGGCTGAACACCATGGCCCAGGCCTACCGCCAGCAGGGCACCGGGTTGACCGGGAACACCGCACTGCGCGACGCCGTCCTCACCGGCCTCGAACACCTCAGCACCCAGGTCTACAACGACGGGCAGAGCAGGTACGGCAACTGGTACAGCTGGCAGATCGGCGCGCCCCAGGCCCTGCTGGACGTGTGCGTGCTGATGTACGACGCCATCGCCCAGGAGCGGCTCGCCCGCTACTGCGCCGCCGTCGACCATTTCGTCCCGGACTCCGCCGTCGCCTCGTACACGGGGACCAGCACCGGGGCGAACCGGGTCGACCTGTGCCGGGTCCTGGCGCTGCGCGGGGTCGTCGGGGGGAAGGCGGCGAAGATCGCACTGGCCCGCGACGCGCTCTCCCCCGTCTTCCCCCTGGTGACCAGGGGCGACGGTCTGTACGCCGACGGCTCCTTCATCCAGCACACCACCGTTCCCTACACCGGCAGCTACGGATCGGTGATGCTCGGCGGGCTCGGGCTGCTGTTCGCGCTGCTGAAGGGGACCACGTGGGAGGTGACCGACCCGAAGCGGCAGGTGGTGTTCGACGCGGTGGAGAACGCCTGGGCCCCGTTCCTCTACAACGGGCTGGTCATGGACTCCGTCGCGGGACGCGCGATCAGCCGGGGCGAGGTCGACGACCACCGGCGGGGGCACCCGATCATGGCCTCGATCGTGCTGTTGGGGCGGGGCGCGTCGGCCGCCGAGAACGCCCGGTGGCGGGGGCTCGTCAAGGGCTGGGCCCAGCGCGACTACTACAGTCCGCCGTTGAGCAACCCCTCGCTCGGGCTCACCGCGCTGGCCCGGCTCAAGAGCGTCCTGGACGACCCCGCGCTCACCCCGGTCGCCGAGCCCGCGGGCCACCGCCTCTTCCCCGACATGGCGCGGGCCACTCACCGCCGTCCGGGCTGGGCGGCCTCGCTGAGCATGGCCGACCGGCGCGTCACCTACTACGAGGCCGGCAACGGCGAGAACCTGCGCGGCTGGCACACCGGATCGGGAATGCTCTACTGGTGGGGCGACACCTTCGCCAACGGCCAGTACAGCGACGCCTTCTGGCCCACCGTCGACCCGTACCGGCTGCCCGGCACCACCGCCTCGCGCAAGGTGCTGGCCGACGGGGCGGGAGGTGACTGGGGCGTCTCCCTCCCCGATGTGAACTGGGTCGGCGGGGTCACCGACAGCAAGCGCGCCGCCGTGGGCCAGTACCTCAAGGGACTGACCAGCACGCTGATGGCGAAGAAGTCGTGGTTCTTCCTCGACGACACCGTCGTGTGCCTGGGCGCGGGCATTCACGGCCGCGACGGCGCCGCCGTGGAGACGACCGTCGACAACCGCAACCTCGGGCCGACGGGCAACGCCCCCTTCACCGCGGACGGTTCGGTCAAACCCCTCACGCTCCCCTGGTCGGCGACCCTGACCGGAGCGTCCTGGGCGCATCTCGCCGGGCACGGTGGTTACGTCTTCCCGGGAGGGGCCACCGTGAAGGCGCTGCGGGAGGACCGGACGGGCCGCTGGCGCGACATCAACAAGGCCGGCTCCACGGATCCGGTCTCCCGGAAGTACCTCACCCTCTGGTTCGACCACGGCCAGGACCCGACGGACGCGACGTACGCGTACCAACTCCTGCCCGGCGCGTCCCCACAGCGCACGGCGGCACGGGCGGCGGACAGCGGCTGGCTCAGGGTGCTCGCCAACACGGACGCCCAGCAGGGGGTGTCGGTGCCCTCGCTGCGCCTGACCGCGGTCAACTTCTGGTTCGGCGGGACCGTCGGGCCGCTGGTGGCGGACGCCCCGTGCTCGGTGATGGTGACCGAGCACGCCGACGGGACGGCGACGGTGTGCGTGAGCGACCCCATGCGGGCGCGCACCAGCCTGACCCTCACCTGGAACCGGGCCGTCGCCTTGGTCGTGTCGAAGCCGGCGACCGTGACCTCGGCGGCCACGGGGGCGTCGCTGCGCCTGGTCTTCGGCGACCTCTCCGGGACGCGCGGGGCGACGCAGACGGTCAAGGTGCGGCTGTCCTGAACCGGGCGTCGGGCGGCCCGGTTCAGCGGTCCCGGTTCAGGTGCTCCTCGATCCAGCGGACGCCGAACTCGACGGCCGGGGCGGCGTCGAACAGCCGGCTCCTGGCCGCCCCGACGAAGCCCTCCCGTCCGATGCCCGCGGCGAGCATGGAACCGACGATCACCGCGAAGGGGTCCTGCCCCTCGGGCACGGCCGAGGAGTAGTCGAACGCACCGTGCTCGGAGTCGATGTCCCGGAAGGTGCGCCAGACCCGCTCGCCCGCCACCTCGATGGGCTGCTCGTACGTCACGAACCGCTTGCCGGGGGCCTGGGCCAGCGCCTCGGCGTGGTGCAGCAGCGTCATCGTGTCCCGGGGCGCGCCGAGCAGCAGCACCCGGCCGCCGAGGGCGACCAGGCGCGCCAGCGGGCTGCCGGGACCGTGCGGATCGTCCCAGGGGTGGGCGTCCATCAGAGCGGGGGCCGAGGCGCCGAGCGCCGCGAGACTCACGTCGGGGTGGCGACTGCGTACGGCCCCGGGTCTGCGGCGCAGGGCCTCCGGAAGGCGGCCGTTGGCGTGCTCGGCCTCGCTCGTCCGCGGGTCGAACGCGGGGTGGTGGGCGCGTACGGCCTCCTGCCAGGCGGGAGGCCAGTCGGTGAAGTCGTAGGGCGGAGCGTCGTTCCAGCCGCAGGTGACCAGCAGCGTGCCGGTCGGTCCCACCACGTCCAGCAGGGCGTCGATGACGGTCTGGGGGCCTCCGGAGACGTAGCCGATCGCGGACAGCCGCGTATGGAACATCACGGTGTCGCCCGGGACGAGGCCGAGCGCGGCCAGGTCGTGCCGGATCCGGTCCCGGGTCACGGGCCCGTCGGAGCGTCGCAGCAGTTCCGTCTCGTCCATGCCTCATCACCTCGGGAGCTGTCGTCCGGATCGGGCCGGGCGGACGTCGACCGGTCATACTGTCGGCCGGAACACGGACTGGGGACCATCATCATGACGGACGACGAACGGATCGCGCCTCCGCTGCTGGGCGGCGAGCGCGAGACGTTGAGGGCCTTTCTCGACTATCAGCGGGAGACCCTCGCCATGAAGTGCGCGGGGCTGGACGACGACGCGTTGCGCGAGCGGTCGATGCCGCCGTCCGCCTTGTCGCTGCTGGCTCTGGTGCGGCATCTGGCGGAAGTGGAACGCGCCTGGTTCCGGCGGGTGTTCGAGGACGGGGCGGCCCCCATGGTGTGGTCCGCGGAGCCCTTCGACTTCCAGGCGGCGTACGACGCGAGCGCCTCGACCGGGGCCGAGGCGTTCGCCGCCTGGAAGGCCGAGGTGGAGATCTCGCGCCGGATCGAGCGGGAGGCCGACTCACTGGACCTGGTGGGGCGTCAGCCGCGCTGGGGGAAGGAGGTCTCGCTGCGCATGGTCATGGTCCACGTCCTGGTGGAGTACGGCCGGCACAACGGTCACGCGGACCTGCTGCGGGAAGGAGTGGACGGCACGGTGGGGGCTTGAGGTCCCGGACCGCGACGGGCCCGGGACCGCGCGTCGTTCGACCGCGACGGGCGGAGGAGCGGCTGCCCCGTGGGCGCATCGGGCCGTTCCGCATGCCCTGGCCCGCGGTCGGCTCAGTCGCCGACGCCCAGAGGCGTCATGGTGTGCAGGGCGCGACGGCGGCACCGTGGGGTGAACGGCCGCCGTGCGGAGCGCGGTTGCGCGCGTGACCACGCGGAGCCCGGTCGCACGCGTGACGACCAGGGCACCGGCGTCGGGCCGGACGGGTCGGGCACCGGGCGGCTCCGTCGGCCCGGACGCGTTCAGAGCGCGTTCTTCGCCTCAGCGGTGACGGGTCAGCACGCGCGTGGTGCTGCCGTCCTCCTCCTCGATGTCCCTCGTGTGCTGGAAGCCGATGCGGTGCAGCAGGGTCAGCGACGCCTCGTTCTCGGCCGCGACCGTGGCGTGCACCTCGGTCAGCCCGAGGGCGCCGAAGCCATGGGCGACGACGGCCTGCGCCAGTTCGGTGCCCAGGCCTCGACCCCATGCGGAGGGGGCGAGGGCATAGATGATCTCGTGGCCGTCGACGGCTTCGGTCCGCTTGATCTCGGCATGACCGACAAGGAGTCCGTCTCGGCGCACGGCCCAGACGGCGAACAGGTCCCGCGCGTAGACCTGGGTGAAGACCCGCCCGAACAGGGCTCGGTCCTCCGCCTCGGTGGCAGGGCCGTCGCCCATCCACCGGGACACCTCGGTGTCCTGGAACAGGGCGACGAAGTCCTCTTCGTCCCCGGGGGCGTACGGCTCCAGCAGGAGCCTCTCGGTGCGCAGGGTCGGGGTCACGGCGCGGGACGCTACCCGGGCGACGACGACCCGGGCAATCGACATTTCGCGGCGCGCCCCCTCGGACCGGCTTTCAGGAAGGGCGGGGTTCGGCCGCCGTCTCCTCGCGGAGCAGCCGCAGCGCCTTCTCCCGCAGCCGCTGCCGGTGCTCGGGGTCGGTGGCCCGGTCCGCGGCGCGGCCGAGTTCCTCGGCGCGCTCCCGGTTGCGGCGGACTCGCTCCGCCGGGGTGTCGTACAGGTTCATGGGGGTGTCCTCCGTCCGCGGTCCTCCGCCGGCGACCGACGTCGCGTGCGCGACCGGAGCCCCAGCGTCACCGGAGTCCGCCCGGTTCGCATCTCGTGCGGCTACGTTCGGTGACTGCGGGAGGACGCGGTCCCGGAGGGCGGCCACCGTCCGTCATTCGGCGGTGTGGTCCGGGTGCCCCTCGGTCCGCCGGGCCGCCTTCATCTCGGCCTCGTGGAGGTGGTCGCGGCCCTCGGCGAGCTCCTGCCTGATCCCCCCTTCGATCGTCCGGAACACGTCGTAGTAGGTGGCGTTGTATTCCTCGACGATCTGGAAGGTCCAGTGCCCGGGGATCACGTTGCGGCCGAGGATCTCGCGTTCGACCCGCTCGGCGTGTCGTCCGTGTCCCGCGGCGCGGAGGAGTCGTACGGCGTCGTCGAGCGCGAGGTCGGCGCTGCCGGTGAGCTGATGGAAGTCGTACAGGGCGCCGCGGGCACGCTCGGCGGTCTCCAGCGCCTTCGAGAGTGCCCCGAGGGCCTCGACGGTCGCGTCGGTCACGCCTTCGGGTCGTCGGTGCCGCGAATCGGGCGGCCGGTGTTCGGCGTTCATCGGGTTCCTTGTCCATGGGCAGCCGTACGTCTGCCCCTCACTGCCGGGGCCTTCCTACTGTCCCCCCGGGAGCTTCGCCACACCCGCCGAGTCCGTCCGGGGAGGTCGAGCATCAGCCACATGTTCCTTAAAATGCTTCATACTCACTTACAGTGATCACAAAAGAGTCGTTTAGGGTAATCTTTAGGATCATGAGGAATGATGAGCAGGAGCTCTACTCGGTCGGCGAGGTGGCCGAGTTGCTGGGGCTGCATGTGCGCACCGTTCGGAACTACGTACGTGACGGCCGGCTGAAGGCTGTCCGGATCGGCAAGCAGTACCGGATCAACAAGGAGGACCTGGCCGCTCTGACCGGCCGGCCGACCGACGCCACGGTCCCAAAACCGGCGCCCGCACCGGGGCACGCCGAGGTGTCCAGCATCGTGGAGATCGACGCGCTCGGTCCGGACGCCGCCCACCGGCTGGGCACATTCATCACCGCGAGCACGCAGTCCGGGCGGGAGGCATCGCGCCCGCTGCGCATCCAGACGGTCTACGACGAGGAGCGAACCCGCATGAAGATCGTCATTCTCGGCGGCACCGCCGCCACCGCCGATCTGCTGCACATGATCGACGGCCTGCTGGACCCGGACAGCGGCCTGTTCGCCTCCGCCCCGACGTCCACGTCCAGCTCCGCGCAGAGGGCGGACCATGCCTGAACTCGTCGAATACCACGGTGTCCCGGTCCTGGTGTGCGACGCCTCCGGAGACACCATCGCCGATGTCCAGGACGCCCTCGACCATCTGATCGGGGCCGCGTTCACGTCCGCTGAGGTGGTGGCGGTGCCGTCCGCACGGCTGGACGACCGCTTCTTCGACCTGAGCACCGGCCTCGCCGGAGCCATCCTGCAGACATGCGCGAACTACCGGCTCCGCCTCGTCGTCCTCGGCGACATCGGCCACCACCTGTCGGCCGGCTCGGCCCTCTCCGACCTCGTCAGCGAGGCCAACCGGGGCCGGGACATCTGGTTCCTGTCCGATCTGGACGCTCTCGCCGACCGAATGGCCCCGAACGGGGACCGCCGGCCGTCCGGCCGAGTCGACCGTCCGCGAGACGGAGCTCATCGACCGGGGTGAGCGGCGGAGCCGGGCGACGAGGCGGGCACCGGGCGCGACAGGCGGTAGACGCACCGCCCGCCGCGCCGGGCCGGGCAGGGAGACGCGGGTCAGCCCTCGTCGCCCTCCTCGCCCTCCTCTTCCTCGAAGGCGTCACCGATCTCGTCGACGACCTCGGCGGCGACCATGCCTCCGACGACACCGACGGCCACGCCCGCGGCGACCCCGGCCACCACCGCACCCGCGCCGGGACCCGACCTGTGCTGGTCACCGTGGTGCCCGAAGCCCGAGGACGGCGTCGCACGGGTCTCGTGACCGGCGATGACCTCCTTCAGCCAGGCGTCGACCTGGGCGTTCCAGTCGGTGTGCGGGACCCCGTGGTGCGAGGCGGTGAAGCGGTGGACCGTGTCGTGGCCGTCCGAGAACAGTCCGGCGCGCTTGTCCGCCTCGATCACGACCTCCAGACCGCCCGGTGCGGCGATGAAGGTCACCTCGATCTCGTTGACGGCGTGCGCGTGACCGGCCGGGGGGAGAATCTCGATCTCCTGGTAGCAGGGCAGTTGCTGACCGGTGCCCCGGATGTGTCCGAGTTCCAGGT
>NZ_UAVD01000051.1 GCF_900460065.1 Streptomyces griseus
CACCCATACCAGCAAACTGCGAACCCTGCCCCGTGAACAACACCGCCGACTTCCCACCCACCGGCGACCCACACACCACACCATCAACCAACCCACCACCAGCCAGCACATCCAGCCGAGCGACAAGATCAGCGACACCCTCACCCACCACCACCGCACGGTTCTCCAACACCGCACGGCCCATCAACGCCGCAGCCACACCCGCGACGTCCACGTCCTCGCGACCCTGTACGAACTCCGCAAGCCGCGCCGCCTGCCCCCGCAGACCCGCATCCCCACGCCCGGACACCAACCACGGCACCGGACCCGACACCACCACCGTGGGCTCGGGGGCGGGTTCGACAGCGGGTGCTTCTTCCAGGATCACGTGGGCGTTCGTTCCGCTCACCCCGAACGAGGACACACCCGCCCGCCGCTGCCGTCCGTCCGCGGGCCACGGCACCGCCTCCGTCAGCAGACGCACCTCACCCGCGGACCAGTCGACGTGCGGCGACGGCTCGTCCACGTGCAAGGTCTCCGGCAGCAGCCCCGTGCCGCATCGCCATCACCATCTTGATGACCCCGGCCACACCCGCCGCCGCCTGCGTATGCCCGATGTTCGACTTCACCGACCCCAACCACAACGGACGACCCTCCGGCCGGTCCTGGCCGTACGTCGCCAGCAATGCCTGAGCCTCGATCGGGTCGCCCAACTTCGTTCCCGTACCGTGCGCCTCGACGACATCCACCTCACCGGTGCCGAGACCGGCGTTGGACAGGGCCTGCCGGATCACCCGCTGCTGCGAGGGTCCGTTCGGCGCCGTCAGACCGTTCGACGCACCGTCCTGATTCACGGCCGAGCCACGCAACACGGCAAGCACCTGGTGGCCGTTCGCCACCGCGTCCGACAACCGTTCCAGCAGCAGGACACCGGCGCCCTCGCCCCAGCCCGTGCCGTCGGCCCCCGCAGCGAACGGCTTGCACCGCCCGTCGGGCGCCAGGCCCCGCTGCCGGCTGAACTCCACGAACGCACCCGGCGTCGACATCACGGCAACACCACCGGCGACCGCAAGGCCGCACTCACCCGCCCGCAGCGCCTGCGCCGCCAGATGCAGCGCCACCAGCGACGACGAACACGCCGTGTCCACCGTCACCGCCGGACCCTCCAGCCCGAACACATACGCGAGACGGCCCGACACCACGCTCGCCGCGTTCCCGGTCAGGAAGTAGCCCTCGCTTCCCTCGCCCCCCTGGTCGGCGAATGTGCCGTAGTTCTGAGCGGACGCACCGAGGAACACGCCTGTACTGGAGTTGCGCAGGGTCGAGACATCAATGCCCGCGCGCTCGATCGCCTCCCACGAGCACTCCAGTACGAGCCGCTGCTGCGGGTCCATGGCCAGCGCCTCGCGCGGGCTGATCCCGAAGAAGCCCGCGTCGAACTCGCCCGCGTCGTAGACGAAACCGCCGGCAGCCGTGGACGACGTACCCGCCCCGTCGGCGTCGGTGGCGAACAGCGTGTCGAGGTCCCAGCCCCGGTCCTTCGGGAAGCCTGCTATGGCGTCGCCGCCTGCGGCGACGAAGTCCCACAGGTCCTCGGGCGAGCGCACGTCACCGGGGAACCGGCAGCTCATGCCCACGATGGCGATCGGGGCGTGCTGCTCGGCCTCGAGTCGCTCCAGACGCTCACGCGTCTCGTGCAGGTCCGAGGTGACGAACCGCAGGTAGGACCGGAGCTGTTCCTCGTTAGCCATTTCGTGAGCCTTCCTCACAGCGGTGATGCAGACAGGCGATCGGTGCGGGCGTGCGTACGTATGCGAACGTGTGCGCGGATGCGTGCACGCGTATGCGGTCGGTCGGTGCGGGGGCGGTCGGGGACTAGGAGCGCTTGAACCGTTTGTCGATGAACTCGAAGATCTCCTCGTCGCTCGCCGAGCCGAGCTGTGCGCTCATGCCGTCGGCGTCGCGGGCGGTGGTATCACAGGAGTCCAGGAGTTCCCGGAGGCGCTGCGCCACCCTCTTGCGTACGGCATCGTCCTCGGCGACCTCCGCCAAGGTCCCGGCAAGGCGGTCGATGTCGCCGAACACGCGGGTGGACGGCGGAACGTCCGGGGCGACTCCGAGCAGTTCGGCGCCGAGGTGCTCGGCGAGGATCCTGGGGGTGGGGTGGTCGAACGCCACCGTGGCCGGCAGGTGCAGTCCGGTCCCGGCGCTGAGCCGCTTGCGCAGCTCGACGGAGGCGATGGAGTCGAACCCCATGTCGCGAAAGGCCCGTTCGGGCTCGATGGCATCGGGGCTGGAGTGGGACAGTACCCGGGCCGCTTCCTCGCACACCAGCTTGGACAACAGGTCGAGGCGGTCAGCGGCGTCCAGCCCGTCCAAGCGCGCGAGCAGCCCGGAAGCGCCGTTCGTGTCCGCGCCCTCGCGATCTCCCGCGGCGGTGATCTGCCGGGCGTCGGGGAGGTCCTCGATGAGCGGGCGGCGGCGGGCCATCGTGAAGGCGGGAAGGAACTGTTCCCAGTCCACGTCCGCCACGGCCACCAGCGTCTCGTCCATGCCGAGTGCCTCGTGGAGCGCGGCGACGGCGCGGTCCGGTGCCATGGGCCGCAGGCCGAGCCGGCTCAGCCGCGCACCGGCTTCCCCGCCGCCCATGCCCTCGGCGTCCCACAGCCCCCAGGCGACCGACGTCACGGACCGGCCGGCGGCACGCAGCCGCTCCGCCAAGGCGTCGAGGTAGGCGTTCGCGGCGGCATAGGCGCCCTGGCGCGCACCGCCCCAGACACCGGCGTTCGACGAGAACAGCACCAACCGTTCGAACGCGCCGTCGGCGAGCCGCTCCGCCAGCAGGTCCGCGCCGCGCACCTTCGCCGCGAGGACGTCTTCCAGATCCTCTGCCGTGAGGTCCGTGAGGATCACGTCCCGGGACACCCCGGCGGCGTGGATGACGGTGGTGATGGGCGGGTGGTCAGTGCACCCCAGGACCTCGGCGAGCTGCGCCGCGTCCGTGATGTCACACGCCCTGACCGTGGTCGGAGTACCGGCCGCCGCCAACTCCTCCGCCAACGCGACCGCCCCCTCAGCCCGCCGACCCGACCGGCTGACCAGAACCACATGCTCAGCCCCGCTCCGCGCCAGCCACCGCGCCAGATGCGAACCCAACCCCCCGTACCACCCGTCACCAGCACCGTCCCACCCGGCCGCCACCCCACCCCACGACCGGACAACGAAGCCGGAGCACGCCGCAACCGGCGCACGAACACCCCGTCCGCACCGACAGCCAGCTGATCCTCCACCGACTGCGCCAACGCCGTCACCAACAACCCACCCGTACCGGCCCCCCACACAACCGGCACATCCACCAGACCACCGTAATGACCCGCATGCTCAAGACCGAACACCCGACCCAGACCCCACACAGCCGCCAGCACCGGATCAGGAACCGAACCACCCCCCGACACCGACACCGCACCCCGGGTCACCACCCACAACCTGGCACCCTCCACCTCCACCACGGCCTGCATCACCGTGACCAGGTCGTGAAGCACGGCCGCATGGCTCCGGTCCGACCCGGTCGGCAGATAGGCGACGTGCTCAGCCCCGGCCAGCAGCTTCACCACGTGCTCACGGTCGAGGTCGTGGCCGGGATGGTGGCCGTCCGGCAGGGTCCGTACCTCGACCTGGGCGCCCGCCTGCTCCAACGCCTGCCGCGCCTCACCCGCATCGGCCACGTCCTGGCACAACAGCAGCCACTTCCGCGGCAGCCCACCCGCATGCTGCACCGCCAACGGCGTCCACCCCACCCGATAACGCCACCCGTCCACACCGGAACCAGCCGCACCCACCGCAGCAACCGGCGGCGGAGCATCAAGCCAATACCGCTCCCGCTGGAAGGCGTACGTCGGCAACGCCACCGGCTCCACAACCGGCAGCAACCCCCGCCACCCCACCGGCAGACCAGCAGCCCAGGCCTCACCCAGACTGCTCAGCAGCTGCACCTTCTCCGGCTGACCCCGGCGCAGACTGTGCAACACCCGCCCCTCGGTGACCGTCTGCTCCATCGCCAGCGACAAGACCGGATGCGGACCGATCTCCACGAACACCTGCGGACCCTCACCGTCCAACCGCCGCACCACATCGGCGAACAACACCGGCTCCCGCAGATTCCGATACCAGTAACCCGCCCCCAACTCCCCCACCGCAACCGGCCCACCGGTCACCGTCGACACGAACTCCGGCCCCGAACCCCCCAGATCGACCACACCACCCAACTCACCAAGCAACCGCCCCTCAACCACCTCCACCTGCGCATGATGAGACGCGTAATCCACCTCGATCCGACGCGCACGAACACCCTGCCCCTCCAGCCGCACGCACAGCTCGCCGACCTCGTCGGGCGGACCACTCACCACAACCTGCCCCGGAGCATTCACCGCCGCCACCGTCACCGACCCGGGCAGCACTCCCTCCACCTCAACCGCGTCCAGGGCGACGGACGCCATCGCCCCCTGCCCCGCCAGTCGCAGCAACGCCCGCGAGCGCAACGCCACCACCCGGGCACCGTCCTCCACGCTCAGCCGACCCGCCACCACAGCAGCCGCGATCTCCCCCTGCGAGTGACCGACCACGGCATCGGGTTCCACACCCGCCGCCCGCCAGACCTCCGCCAGGGACACCATCACCGCCCACAACACCGGCTGGACCACATCCACCCGGCCCAGCCACTTCTCGTCCGAACCCGTCAACACCTCACGCAACGACCAGTCCACGAACGGATCCAACGCCCGCTCGCACACAGCGATCGCCCCCGCGAACACGGCATCGCACCCCAACAACTCCCGCCCCATACCCGCCCACTGCCCACCCTGGCCCGGGAAGACGAAGACGACTCCGGAGCCGGGCGTGGCTGGGCCGGTGGTGACGCCTTCGGCCGGCGCGCTCGCTCCCACAGCGTCCAGTCCCGACAGCAACGCCTCTATGTCCTGGCCGGTCACCACCGCCCGCTGCTCCAGGCCCGCGCGTCCCGCCAGACCCGCCGCCACTCCCGCCGGCCAGAGACCGTCCACCGCACCCGCCGCCCGCTGAGCCCGCACAAAGCCCGCGAGCTGCGCCGCCTGAGCCCGCAGACCAGCCACATCACGACCCGAAACCACCCACGGCAGTGACTCAAGAGTCTCCGGCACCGCCACCACAGGCTCAGCAGCAGAAGACACAGAGGCGGGGGGCTCCTCCAGGATCACGTGCGCGTTCGTTCCGCTCACCCCGAACGAGGACACACCCGCCCTGCGCGGGCGGCCCTCCCCCGGCCAGGCCACCGGCTCCGTCAGCAGCCTTACATACCCCGCCGACCAGTCCACGTGCGGCGACGGCTCATCCACATGCAACGTCACCGGCAACTCACCGTGCCGCATCGCCATCACCATCTTGATGACCCCGGCCACACCCGCCGCCGCCTGCGTATGCCCGATGTTCGACTTCACCGACCCCAACCACAACGGACGACCCTCCGGCCGCCCCTGCCCGTACGCCGCCAGCAACGCCTGCGCCTCGATCGGATCACCCAACTTCGTACCCGTACCGTGCGCCTCCACCACATCAACATCCACCGACGACAGACCCGCACTCGCCAACGCCTGCTGAATCACCCGCTGCTGCGACGGACCATTCGGCGCCGTCAGACCATTCGACGCACCATCCTGATTCACCGCCGAACCCCGCACCACCGCCAACACCCGATGCCCAAGACGACGCGCATCCGACAACCGCTCCAACACCACAACCCCAGCACCCTCACCCCACCCCGTACCATCCGCAGCCCCCGCGAACGCCTTGCACCGACCATCCCCAGCCAGCCCCCGCTGCCGGCCGAACTCCACAAACGTCGCCGGCGACGACATCACCGTCACCCCACCCGCCAACGCCAACGAACACTCACCCGACCGCAACGCCTGCGCCGCCAAATGCAACGACACCAACGACGACGAACACGCCGTATCCACCGTCACCGCCGGACCCTCAAAACCAAACGAATACGCCACCCGCCCCGACACCACACTCGTCGTATTACCAATCCCCACATAACCCGCAGACTCATCCGGCACCGAAGACAAACGCGCCACATAATCCTGCGGAATCACCCCCGCAAAAACACCCGTCCGACTCCCCCGCAAACCACCCGCATCAACACCAGCATCCTCCAACGCCTCCCACACCACCTCCAACAACAACCGCTGCTGCGGATCCATCGCCAACGCCTCACGCGGACTTATCCCGAAAAACCCCGCATCGAACAGACCCGCACCATGAACAAACCCACCACCCCGCGGCACCACATCCCCCACACCCTCCAACACCCCGAGATCCCAGCCACGATCAACCGGGAACCCACCCACCGCATCCCCACCCGACGCCACCAGACCCCACAAACCCTCACCCGAAACCACCCCACCCGGATAACGGCACCCCACACCCACAATCACCACCGGATCACCGGCATCAACAACCGGAACCCCACCCGAAACCACACCCGAGACCCCACCGGACACCCCCCGGCCAACACCCCCCTCAACCCGCACCAACCCACACACGAACTCAGCCAACGCACCCACCGACGGATAATCAAAAACCACCGTCGCCGAAAGCCGAACCCCGAACAACACACCCAACCGATTACGCAACTCAACAGCCGTCAGCGAATCAAAACCCATCTCCCGAAACGCCAACCCCACCGGCACATCCACCACAGAACCAAAACCCAGAACAGAAGCGACCTCAGCGCGTACGGCTTCCACCACGGTCTTGGTCAGCTGTGATTCCGACAGGCCGGTCAGCCGTTCCGCCAGACCGGCGGGGGCCGGGCGGTGGGAGCGGGGCGTTCCGAGGCCGCCGCGTACCAGTCCGCGCAGCATCGTCGGTACGTTCTCGGCGTCGCGCCAGGCGGCCGTGTCCCACCGTGCCGCTACCAACAGGGGGTCCGGAAGGTGCCAGGCGTTCTGCAGGAGTCCGAGGCCTTCGGATGTGGAGAGTCCGGTGATCCCGCCGCGGGACATCCGGGCCCGGTCACCCTCGTCGAGTCCGCCGGTCATGCCGCTGGTGACGTCCCACAACCCCCAGGCCACCGACTGACCCACCAGCCCACGCGCCCGCCGCCACTGCATCAAACCATCCAGGAACCCGTTCGCCGCCGCATAGTTCGCCTGCCCCGGCGAACCAACCACACCGGCCAACGACGAGAACACCAGGAAAAACGACAGATCCAGCCCCTCCGTCAACCTGTGCAACCACCACGCACCCCCAGCCTTACCCCCCATCACCGAACCCACCTGCTCCGGCGAAAGCGAACCCACCACCCCGTCATCCACCACACCAGCCGCATGCACCACACCCACCAACGGATGCCCGACCTCCACCGCACCCAACGCCTCCACCACACCGGCCCGGGACGACACATCCACCCCCACCACCCGAACCCGAGCACCCAACCCCGCCAAACGACCGACCAGCCCCGCCACACCCTCCGACCCACCCCGACGACCCACAAGAACCACATGCCGCACACCACACACCGACACCAACCACTCAGCCACCAACCCACCCAACACACCCGTACCACCCGTCACCAACACCGTCCCCTCCGGATCCACGGGACGCTCTGCGGCCGTGGCGGTCGGCACGGCGGGGACGCGGGTGAGGGTCGGGGTGTGCAGGGTGCCGCCGCGGACGGCGATCTGGTTCTCGCCCGTGGCGAGAGCGGCGCGCAGGAGGTCGGCGGCGATGTCGGTGTCGTCGATGTCCAGCAGGACGAACTGTCCCGGGTGCTCGGACTGGGCGGACCGGACCAGGCCCCACATCGCGGCATGCTCCAGATCGCCGACGCCCTCGCCCGGCAGCGCCTCGACGGCGCCACGGGTGACCAGTACCAGCCGGGACCCCGCGAGCCGCTCGTCGGCGATCCAGGCCTGGATCAGGCGCAGCGTACGGACGACCGTCGTGCGGGCGGCCTCGGCGGCGTCACCGTCCGGCCCCGTCGGGACCGGGGCGCACACCAGGACGACGTCGGTCGGTACGGGGTCGGGCACGGTCTCCCGGAGGAACCGCTCGTCGAGGTCGTGGTCGAGGAGCGGCCCGGGCAGCCGGTCGGTGGCGGGCCAGCCGGGCAGGTCGTCGCCGAGGACGACCGTACGGCCCCCCGACGGCATCGACGGGCGGGGGCATACGGGCCACTCCACCCGGCTCAGAAGTCCGCCGGAGGCCATGGACACCGTGGCCGTGCGGACGAGTTCGGGCGAGACGGGGCGCAGCGCCAGGGAGCCGACCGTCAGAGCCGGTGCACCGGTCGCGTCGGTGGCGTGCAGGGAGACGGTGTCCGTCCCCTCGACCGGGGTGATCCGCACGCGCAGCCGGTCAGCGCCCGGACGGTGCACCTGGACGTCGCTCCAGGAGAACGGCAGCCGGCCGGTGTCGCCCTCCCCGTCCGCGAAGGGGCCGAGGCCCAGGGCGTGCAGGGCGCTGTCGAGCAGCGCGGGGTGCAGGCCGAACCGGCCGGCCTCCGTGTCGTGCCCGGCCGGCAGCTGTACTTCGGCGAGGAGATCCTGGCCGTGCCGCCAGGCGGCGCGTAGCCCGCGGAAGCAGTCGCCGTACTGGAAGTCGGCTTCTGCCAGGCGGACGTAGAGGCCGTCCACGGGAACGGAGGTCGCCCCGGGGGGCGGCCAGGCGGCCGACAGGGTCAGGGGCGCAAACGCGTCGGCACCCATCCCGGCATCGGCGACGGTGCCGGTGCCGGTGCCGGTGTCAATGGCGGTGCCGGTGCCGGTGCCGGTGGCAGTGCCGGTGGCAGTGCCGGTGTCGGTGTCGGTGTCGACGGTGAGGAAGCCGCGGGCATGGCGGTGCCAGGCCGCCTCGTCCGGGTGGTCAGGGGAGTCCGGGGCGTCCGAGGTGTCTCCGGCGCGGGAGTGGAGGGTGAGAGTGCGACGTCCGTCGTCGTCCGGATCCTCCACCAGGACCTGTATCTCGACCGTGCCCTCGTCCGGGACTATCAGCGGTGATTCCAGGGTGAGTTCGGCAACGCCTCCCGCGCCGGTGAGGCGCGCGGCGTGGGTGGCGATCTCCAGCAGGGCGGTGCCGGGCACCAGTACCGCGTCGAGGATGCGGTGGTCGGCCAGCCAGGGGTGCGAGTCCAGGCCGAGGCGTCCGGTGAGGAGCAGTCCGTCGGCGGCGGCGACGGTCACCGCCGCGCCGAGCAGCGGGTGCTCGGCGCTGTGGAGTCCCGCGGCGGTCAGCCCCTGGCTGCCGCCCTGAGTCGAGGTGAGCCAGTGACGTCGGCGCTCGAAGGCGTAGGTCGGCAGGTCGACGCGGTCGCCCTCGGGCCCGGACAGGGCGGCCCAGTCCACCGTCACTCCGTGCGCGTGGGCCTCGGCCAGGCTGGTGAGGAACCGGCGCCGGCCGCCGTCGTCGCGGCGCAGCGAGCCGACGGCGGCGGCGGGCACGTCGGCATCGGCGACGGTGTCGGCGACCGCGGCGAGGAGGGCCGGGTGCGGGCTGCACTCGATGAACTGGCGGTGCGCGTGGTCGAGAAGCAGACGGACCGTCTCCTCGAAGCGCACGGTCTGCCGCAGGTTCCGGTACCAGTAGGCCGTGTCCAGTCCGGCGGTGTCCATCACGTCGGCGGTGACCGTGGAGTAGAAGGGGATGGTGCCCGGGCGGGCCGTGACGTCGGCGAGGATGTCGAGGAGGCCCTGCTGGATCTCCTCCATCTGTGCGGAGTGGGAGGCGTAGTCGACGGGGAGACGGCGGGTCTGGAAGCCATCCGCCTCGGCCTGGTCGAGGAATGCGTCGACGGCGTCGGGGGACCCTGCGACGACGGTGGAGGCCGGACCGTTGACGGCCGCGACGGACAGAGCTCCGCCGTCGTCCCCGGTGCGTCGGTCGCCTCCGGTACGTCGGTCGGTCCCGGTACGTCGGTCGGTCCCGGCGCTCCCGTCCTCGCCGCCGCGCCCACCGTTGTCGGTGCTCCGGAGGTTCTCGATGCGCCGGGCGGCCTCTTCGGCGGACATGGAGACCGCTGCCATCGCGCCCCGCCCGGACAGTCCGCGCAGCGCACGGCTGCGCAGCGCGACGATGCGGGCGGCGTCCTCCAGGGAGAGCGCGCCGGCCACATGAGCGGCGGCGATCTCGCCCTGGCTGTGGCCGATGACCGCGGCCGGCTGGACGCCCAGGGAGCGCCACAGATGTGCCAGCGACACCATCACGGCGAAGAGGGCCGGCTGGACCACGTCGACGCGGTCCAGGGAGGGCGCGTCGGCTTCGCCGCGCAGCACCGACAGCAGCGACCAGTCGACGTACGGGTCCAGCGCCTCTTCGCACGCCCGCAGGTGCTCCGCGAAGACCGGATAGGTCTCGTACAGGTCGAGGCCCATGCCGATCCACTGGGAGCCCTGGCCGGGGAAGACGAAGACGGCGTCGCCGCGGACGGCCTGGCCGGTCACCACGTGCGGGGAGCGCTCGTCGCGGGCGAGGGCGGCCAGCGCACCTGTCCGCGTCGCGCGGTCATCGCCGGTGATCACGGCACGGTGGTCGAACGGGGTGCGGCCGGTGCGCAGCGAGAGTTCGATGTCGGCGTCGCGCAGCTCGGGGCGGGCGGAGAGCAGGTCGTAGAGGCGTTGGGCCTGCCCGCGCAGTGCGTCAGGGGTCCGGGCGGCAAGCAGCCACGGCCGGGGCACGTCGGCCGACGGCGGCAGGACGGTGGCCGGCGTCCCGTCGTCGGTGCCCGGTGCCTCAAGGATGATGTGCGCGTTGGTGCCGCTGACTCCGAAGGAGGAGACGGCGGCGCGGGCCGGGCGGTCCCGCTCCGGCCAGGGAAGTCGCTCGGTGAGCAGGGCCATGGCGCCCGAGGACCAGTCGATCGCGGTGGTGGCCGTTTCCGCGTGCAGGGTGCGCGGCAAGGTCCCGTGCCGCATGGCCATGATCATCTTGATCATGCCTCCGACCCCTGCCGCGGCCTGGGTGTGTCCGATGTTCGACTTGAGGGAACCGATCCTTATGGGGTCGCCGTCCGGACGGCCGGTCCCGTAGGTGGCCAGCAGCGACTGGGCCTCGATGAGGTCCCCGAGCCGGGTGCCGGTCCCGTGCGCCTCCACCGCGTCGATGTCGGCGGCGGTGAGCCCGGCCGCCGTCAACGCCTGGCGGATCACCGCCTCCTGTGCCGGGCCGCTGGGGGCGGTCAGACCGTTGCTGGCCCCGTCCTGGTTGACCGCGCTGCCCCGGATGACTGCGAGCACGGGGTGCCCGAGGCGGCGGGCGTCCGACAGTTTCTCCAGCAGCAGGACACCGACGCCCTCGCCCCAGCCGGTGCCGTCGGCGTCGGCGGAGAAGGCCTTGCACCGCCCGTCCGGGGCCAGGCCTCGCTGGCGCGAGAACTCCACGAAGGTGTCCGGGGTGGACATCACGGTGGCCCCGCCCGCGAGCGCCATCGAGCACTCCCCGCGGCGCAGGGCGTGCGCGGCCAGGTGGACGGCCACCAGCGAGGAGGAGCAGGCGGTGTCGATGGTGATCGCGGGCCCTTCGAGGCCGAACGCGTACGCGACCCGGCCCGAGGCGACGCTCGCGGTGTTGCCCGTGCCGACGTACCCCTCGACCTCCGGCGGGATGTTCGAGAGGCGCCAGGCGTAGCCCTGGCCCATCATCCCGGAGAAGACGCCGACGTCGCTGCCGCGCAGCGTCGCCGGGTCGATGCCCGCACGTTCGACGGCCTCCCAGCTCGTTTCGAGCAGCAGCCGTTGCTGCGGGTCCATCGCCAGCGCCTCGCGCGGACTGATCCCGAAGAACTCGGCGTCGAAGTCGGCGGCGTCGTGCAGGAATCCGCCCCGCCGGACGTAGGAGGTGCCGGCCTCCTCCGCATCGGCGCCGTGGAGCTCGTCGAGGTTCCAGCCGCGGTCGCGCGGGAACGGGGTGATCGCGTCACCGCCCCGCCCGACCAGCTGCCACAGCTCCGCGGGCGAGGTCACGCCTCCCGGGTAGCGGCAGGCCATGCCGACGACGGCGATCGGTTCCCGTACGGCTGTGGTCAGCTCGCGGTGCTCTCGCCGGAGCCGGTCGTTGTCCTTCAGCGCCGCGCGCAACGCCTGGATGAGCTGGTCGGCCGAGGATTGCATGGTCGTCACTCCTGGAGGCGTCAGTCTTTGAACGTGTCGAGGGCGATGCGGATGAGATCGTCGGCGTCCATGGCGTCGATCTCCTCGGGCCGCTCCTCCGGCCCGGCGGACGGGCCGCCGTCGTCGCGGGCGAGCCGCAGCAGCGGGCCGGTGAGACCGGCCTTGCGGAGATCCCTGAGCGGGATGGCGGCCACGATCCGACGGAACTCGTCCTCGGTGAGGTGGTCGTCGGTGAGGTCCTCCCCGCCCGTGCCGCCGTCGTCGCCGTCACCGTCGGGGTCTGCTGCCGGGGTCCCGGCGGTGACCTGCCGGTCGAGGTACTCGGCGAGCAGTTGCGGCGTCGGGTGGTCGAAGACCAGGGTGGGCCGCAGGGTCACCCCGGTGGCCGCGTTGAGCCGGTTGCGCAGTTCGATGCCGGTCAGCGAGTCGAACCCCAGGTCCTTGAAGGCTCGCTCGTCCTCCACCGTCTCGACGGACAGGTGCCCCAGGACGGCGGCGGCGTGCTCCCTGACCAGGCCCAGGAGGACTCGGCGTCGCTCACCGCCCGGCAGCCCGGCCAGCCGGTCGCGGTCGTCGGTGTGTCCGGCGGCCGACGCGGCCCGGGCCCGTGGTGTGCGCTCGGGTGCGGAGAGGTCCGCGAGCAGTGGGTGGGTGTGGCGGTGCCGCGGGTTCAGCCGGAGCAGCGCCAGATGGGGCTGGTCCGTCCGCCTCACGGCCCGGTCCCACAGGCTCAGGCCGGCCTCGGTGCTCAGCGGAACCATTCCCGAGGCGGAGATGCGGGCCAGGTCTCCTTCGGTGAGGTGCCCGCTGATCCCACTGCGCTGCGCCCACAGGCCCCAGGCGTGGGACTGCGCGGGCAGGCCGCGGGTGTGGCGATGTACGGCGAGCGCGTCGAGGAAGGTGTTCGCCGCGGCGTAGTTGCCCTGCCCGGCTGCGCCGAGGACGCCCGCGGCCGACGAGAACAGGGTGAACATCGCCGGATCGGCGTCACGGGTCAGTTCGTGCAGGTGCCAGGCCGAATCCGCCTTGGCGGCGAGTACGGCGGCGAGCCGCTCCGGGCCGAGCGACCCGATGACCGCGTCGTCGACCACCCCGGCGGCGTGCAGCACGCCCGTCAGCGGGTGGTCGGGGTCGATGCCGTCGAGGAGAGCGGCGACCTGGTCCCGGCGGGACACGTCGCAGGCCACGACGCGCGCCTCCGCACCCGACTGCCTCAGTTCCTCGACGAGTTCGGCGGCGCCCGGCGCATCGTCACCCTGCCGGCCGATCAACAGCAGGCGCCGTACGCCGTACTCGGCGACCAGGTGCCGGGCCAGCAACGACCCGAGCGTGCCGGTGCCTCCGGTGACGAGCACGGTGCCGTCCGGGTCCAGCGGTGCCGGAACGTTGAGGACCAGCTTGCCGGTGTGCTTGGCCTGCGCCAGGTGGCGGAAGGCGGACGGGGCCTCCCGGATGTCCCAGGACGTGATCGGCAGGAGGTCCAGCTCACCCTGCCGGAGCAGTCGTACCACTTCGGCCAGCATGGCGCCGATGCGGTCCGGCTCCGGGTCGGCCAGGTCGAACGTCCGGTAGGTCACGTCGGCCGGGACCTGGTCCTCCGTACGGACGTCGGTCTTGCCCATCTCGATGAACCGGCCGCCACGCGGGAGGAGTTCGAGCGAGGCGTCCACGAACTCCCCGGCCAGCGAGTTCAGGACGACATCGACGCCGCTGCCCTCGGTCGACGCGGTGAACCGGTCGCGGAAGCCGAGATCGCGGGAGGAGGCCATGTGGTCCTCGGCGACCCCGAGCGCCCGCAGGGTGTCCCACTTGCCGGGGTGGGCCGTGGCGAACACCTCGGCGCCGAGATGGCGCGCGAGCTGGATCGCCGCCATGCCCACGCCGCCCGCACCCGCATGGACGAGCACCCGCTCGCCGGGGCGGAGATCGGCGAGGTCGCGCAGCGCGTACCAGGCCGTGAGGAACACGATCGGCACCGAGGCCGCCTCCGTGAACGACCAGTCGTCCGGTACGGCGGCGAGCCTCCGGGCGTCCGCCACGGCGGTCGGTGCGAAGCATTCCGGCATCAGGCCGAACACCCGGTCGCCGACGGCGACTCCGGACGCGTCCGGGCCCACCGCGGTCACCACCCCGGCGCCCTCGGCGCCCAGCACGGCACGTCCCGGGTACATCCCGAGCGCGACCATCACATCCCGGAAGTTCAGTCCGGCGGCACGCACCGCCACCCGGACCTGCCCCGACGCGAGCCCGTCCGGATCGGCTGGATCAACTGGGTCGGTCCGATCGGGCACCAGGCGCAGGCCGTCGAGCGTCTGCCCACCGGGGGCGAGCCGCCAGCTCCCGCCCTCCGGCATCGCCAGCACGTCGTCCTCCACGGGCGCCAGTCGTGGAGCGAGCAACATCCCCTTGCGAAGCGCGACTTGCTCGCGACCTGATGCACGGATCGCCGCCAGCAGACCCCTGACGGACGATTCGCTGATGACGCCGAAGCCGAACTCGGAGTCGGAGTCGACGCCAAAGTCGGAGTCGGAGTCGGAGTCGATCAAGTTAAGCCGGTCGGGGTTCTCCGCGACGGCCGCCCTTGCCAGGCCCCAGACCGCGGCGACGGCCGGGTCCGGACTGCGGTCGCCGGGACCGGTGAAGACCGCTCCCCTCGTACGGATCACCATCCGCGCTTCCGCGAGCACCTGCGCAGCCAGGAACGTCTGCACCTGGCCAAGCACCCATGCCGTCAAAGAGCGGGCCCGCTCCGGCATGGGGGCTGTGGCGTCCACCGGCAGGTCGAGCACCACCCAGGCGGGAGCGGTCGCACCGTCGTCCACGGAACGCACCACGTCCGCGACGCCGACGTGATGGCCCGCAGAGACCAGGGCGAAGTCCTCGTGACGGGAGGGCTGCTCGTCGGAGAGGACAGCGACCTGATCCCAGCGCATCCGCAAGGGGACGTCCTGCGCCGGACGGAGGGCCGCTTCACTGACCGGCCGGAGAGCGAGGGACTCGACGGTGACGACGGGCCGCCCGGCCGGATCAACAGCCTCGACACGCACCCCCTCCGCACCCCGACGCAACCGGGCATGCAGAACCCGCGCCCCCGCCCGATGAACCGTGACACCCGTGAACGCGAACGGAAGACCCCCCTCACCCCCACCCGACATCACACCAAGCGCATGCAACACCCCATCCAACAGAGCCGGATGCAACGCAAAACCCGACGGCTCATCCGGCAGAACAACCTCCGCCCAAACGTCCTCACCCCCCACCCACACCCGACGCAACCCACGAAAGACCGGCCCGTAATCAAAACCGGCATCAACCAGCCCCGCGTAAACCCCCTCGCCCTCCACCACATCACCAGCCGGAGGCCACGACCACCCCACACCACCCGCCACACCGCCCGCCCCGACCTCGCCCGCCAGCACACCCGACCCATGCCGCGTCCACCCACCACCCCCGTCAACCGGCCGCGAATGAACATCCACCACCCGCCGCCCACCCTCACCAGGCTCACCAACAACCACCTGCACCGTCACACCCGCACCATCACCCGACAACACCAACGGCGCCTGCAACGTCAACTCATCAACCCGCCCACACCCCACCTGAAGACCCGCATGCACCACCAGATCCACAAACGTAGTCCCCGGCAACACCACCACACCCGACACCGCATGATCAGCCAGCCACGGCTGAGCAGACACCGACAACCGCCCCGTGAACACCACATCACCACCGGCCAACGACACCTGCGCACCCAACAACCGATGCCCAGCAGCCACAAGACCCGTACCGGCGAGAGAACCCGCAGAAGCTCCAC
>NZ_UAVD01000047.1 GCF_900460065.1 Streptomyces griseus
GGCCCGGGTCGAGGCCGTCGCCGAGCGCTTCGTCGCCGTGCTGCGCGCCTTCGCGGACGGGCCCGGCCGGCCCGCCGCCGCGCTCGACCTGCTGGCCCCCGCCGAGCGGCGGCTGGTGCTCGGGGAGTGGAGCGACGGCGCACCCGCGTGCACCGAGGGCTCGGTCGCCGAACGCTTCGACGCCTGGGCGGCGGCCCGGCCGCGGGCCACCGCCCTGGTGACGGAGGACCAGGAGCTGACCTACGCCGAACTGGCCGCCCGCACCGACCGGCTGGCCCACTGGCTGCGCGAACAGGGCGCGGGCCCCGAGCGGTTCGTCGCCGTCCGGTTGCCGCGCACCGTCGACCTGGTCGTGGCGCTGCTCGCGGTCCTCAAGTCGGGGGCGGCCTACCTGCCGGTCGACCCGGCGCTCCCGGCCGACCGGATCGCCTATCTTCTTCGGGACGCGCAGCCGCTCCTCGTCCTCACCGAGGAGGAGATGGCCCGCGCGGACCGTGCCGGCGCCCCGACCGCCGCCCCCGCCCCGGTCCGGCACCCCGACCACCCCGCGTACGTCATCTACACCTCCGGCTCCACGGGCCGCCCGAAGGGCGTCGTCGTGCCCGGCGGCGGAATGGTCAACCTGCTGGACTCGCTCGTGCGGCGACTGGGGCTGACCCCGGACGACCGCACGGCCGCCGTCTCCACCGTCGGGTTCGACATCGCGGTGATGGAGATCTTCCTGCCGCTGACCAGCGGCGGCACCCTGGTGCTCGCCGGGTCGGACGCGGTCAAGGACCCGGAGGAGCTGGGGGCGCTGCTGACCCGGACCGGGACGACCGTGCTCGCGGCGGCGCCGAGCCTGTGGCACGTCCTGGAGGAGACGGTCCCGCAGGCGCTCCGCGGGCTGCGCAAGATGACCGGCGGCGAGGCGCTCGCCCCGGACCTGGCCCGCCGGCTCGTCGCCCTCGGCGGCCCGGTGTTCAACCTCTACGGGCCCACCGAGATCACCGTGTGCGCCACCGGCGCGGAGATGGACGGCGTCGCCCCGGTCACCATCGGCGGCCCCATCGGAGGCACCCGGGTGCACGTGCTCGACGCGGCCCTGCGCCCGGTGCCGCCCGGCGTGCCCGGGGAGCTGTACATCGCCGGGGCGGGCGTCACCCGCGGCTACCACGGGCGCCCGGGGCTGACCGCCGAGCGGTTCGTCCCCGACCCGTACGGTCCGGCCGGCACCCGCATGTACCGCAGCGGCGATCTGGTGCGCTGGGGCGACGAGGGACGGCTCGACTACCTCGGCCGCACCGACTTCCAGGTGAAGCTGCGCGGCTTCCGTATCGAACTCGGCGAGATCGAGGAGGTGCTGGGCGGCCACGGGGACGTCGGTCGCGCGGTCGTGGGCGTCCACGAGTTCCGTCCCGGCGACCGCCGCCTGGTCGCCCACGTGATGCCGGCCGAGGGGCGGACCGTGGACGCCGCGGTGCTGCGCGAGCACGCCGCGGCGGCGCTGCCCGCCTACATGGTGCCCGCCGCCTTCGTGGTCCTGGACGAGCTGCCGCTGAACGCGAACGCGAAGGTGGACCGCAAGGCGCTGCCCGCTCCGGAGACCGACGGCGGCGAACCGTCCCGGGAGCCGCGCAACGCCACCGAGGCGACCCTGTGCGCGATCTTCGCCGAGGTGCTCGGCCTGGAGCGGGTCGATGTGGCGGAGAGCTTCTTCGCCGTCGGCGGGGACAGCATCAGCTCGATCCAGCTGGTCGGCCGGGCCCGGCAGGAAGGGCTGCGGTTCAGCCCGCGCGACGTGTTCGAGCACCGCACCCCCCAGGCGCTGGCGGCGGCCGTCCTCGCGGAGGCCGCGGGACCCGTGGCGCCGGACGTCTCGCGGAGCGACGCGGTCGGCGACGTGCCGCTGACCCCGATCGTCCACTGGGTGCGCGAACGGGGCGGCGCGATCGACCAGTTCAACCAGACCATGTCGCTGCCGGTGCCCGCCGGCACGGAGCCCGCCGCGGTGGCGTCGGCGGTGCAGGCGGTCCTGGACCACCACGACGCGCTGCGGATGCGCCTGGACCGGCTCGGGGAGGACTTCGGCTGGTCGCTGGAGATCGACCCGCCCGGCACGGTGCGGGCCGAGGACTGCGTCCACCGCGTCGACGCAGCCGCGCTGATCGCCTCCGGCCTCACCGAGGCGGAGCTCGACCTGCGCGCCGGCGAGGAGATCGCCGCCGCCCAGGCGCGCCTGGACCCCGGGGCCGGGGCGATGGTGCGCTGCGTCTGGTTCGACACGGGAGCGAAGGCCCCCGGGCGGCTCACCGTGATCGCCCACCACCTGGTCGTCGACGGCGTCTCCTGGCGCATCCTGCTGCCCGACCTCCAGGCCGCCCTCGAAGCGCTCGCGGCCGGCCGCACCGCCGTCCTGGAACCCGTGGGCACCTCGTTCCGCGACTGGTCCCGGCGGCTGACCGACCTGGCCGCCGCCCCGGACCGGATGCGGGAGCTCCCGCTCTGGCGCGACATCCTCGACGGCTCCGACACCCCCCTGACCGACCGCCCGCTGGACGCGAAGCGGGACACCTTCGGCACGGCCGCCCAGCTGAGCGTCCAGCTCCCGGCGAAGCTCACCGCGCCCCTGCTCGGGCGGATCCCCGCGCTGTTCAACACCGGGATCAACGACGTACTGCTGACGGCCCTGGCGCTCGCCGTCATCGACTGGCGGGGGCGCACCGGACGCGGGGACGACCCCGAGGTCCTCATCGACCTGGAGGGGCACGGCCGCGAGGAGATCGCCGACGGCGTCGACCTCTCCCGTACCGTCGGATGGTTCACCAGCCTGTACCCGCTGCGCCTCACCCCGGGCGAGACGCCCGGCGAGGAGGTGTGGTCGGGCGGACCGGCGGTGGGCCGCGCGGTCAAGCGGATCAAGGAGCAGCGCCGGGTCCTGCCCGACAACGGGATCGGCTTCGGGCTGCTGCGCCACCTCAACCCGCAGACCGCCCAGGTCCTCGGGCGGTTCGCACAGCCGCAGATCGGCTTCAACTACCTGGGCCGGCTCGGCGAGGCCGACGACGGCGCCGGCACCGGGCGGGAGCCGGAGGTCAACCGGGGCCTGTCGAACGTGGCCGAGGCCGCCATGGCCCTGCCGCACGCCCTGGACCTCACCGCCACGGCCGTCACCTACCCCGACGGCCCGCGCCTGGTCGCCCACTGGATCTGGGCCGGCGAGCTGTTCTCGGACGACGACATGCGCGACCTCGCCCGCACCTGGTTCCGGGCGCTGGAGGCCCTGGTCCTGCACGCCGAACGGCCCGAGGGCGCGGGCGGTCTGAGCCCGTCCGACCTCACCCTGGTCGACCTCGGACAGGAGGAGATCGACCGCCTCGCATCCGCGGGGGACGACGTCGTCGACGTACTGCCCCTCTCACCGCTCCAGGAGGGGCTGCTTTTCCACGCCCTGTACGACGAGCGGGGGGCGGACATCTACACCACCCTCCTCGCCTTCGAGCTGCGCGGCGAACTGGACGCCTCCGCGCTCAGGGACGCGGCCGGGGCCCTGCTGCGCCGGCACGACAACCTGCGCGCGGCCTTCCGCCCCGGAGCGGCGGGCCAGTCGCTCCAGGTCATTCCGCGCACGGTCGAACTGCCCTGGCGGCAGGTGGACCTGAGCGGGTACGACGAGGAGCGCCGCACGCGGGAGCTCGACCGCCTCACGGCGGAGGCGCTGGCCGAGCGGTTCGATCCGCGACAGGCCCCGCTGCTGCGGTTCACCCTGGTCAGGACCGGGGCGAAGGCGCACCGGCTGCTGCTGGCGAACCACCACATCCTGTTCGACGGCTGGTCGGGACCGGTGCTCTCCGCCGAGCTGTTCGAGCTCTACCGGACCGGCGGCGACGACGCGGCGCTGCCCGCGGTGACGCCGTACAAGGACTATCTGAGCTGGCTCGCCGGACAGGACCGCGCCGCCGCCGAGAGCGCGTGGCGCGAGGCGCTGGACGGTGTGGACGAGCCGACCCTGGTCGCCCCCGCCGACCCGGCGCGGGCCCCGCTGCGCCCCCGGTCCCACCGGCTGGAGCTGTCCGCCGCGGAGACCGCCGCCCTGACCGGGCGGGCACGCCGCTCGGGGGTCACGAAGAACACGGTGGTGCAGGCCGCCTGGGGGCTCCTGCTGTGCGGGCTCACCGGGCGCGAGGACGTGACGTTCGGCGAGACGGTCAACGGCCGCCCCGCCGAACTCCCGGGCGTCGAGACCATGGTGGGGCTGTTCATCAACACGCTGCCCGTGCGGGTGCGCGCCGGGCGCGGGGACACCCTGCTCGACGTGGTGCACCGCCTGCGCGACCAGCAGCTGGAGCTGCTGCCGCACAAGTACCTCGGACTCACCGACATCCAGCGCATCACCGGGACCGGGGCGCTGTTCGACACCTCCACCGAGTTCAGCAGCTACCCGGTCGACTCCGAGACGCTGGAGCGGACGGCCGAGGGCATCGGGATCGTCGACGCCCAGATCCAGGACGGCACCCACTACCCGCTGGCGCTCGGGGCCAGCGACGACGGGCGGAACCTGACGCTCACGATCGACTACCGCCCCGACCTGTACGACGACGGGACGGCCGAGGCGCTCGGGGCACGGCTCCGGGCGATCCTGGAGGCGTTCGCCGCCGACCCCGGGTGCCGTGCCGACTCCCTCGACCTGCTGACGGAGGCCGGGCGCCGGACCCTGCTCGTCGAGTGGAACGACACGGCCGCCGAGGTCCCGGCGGGCGCCGTGCCCGAGCTGTTCCGGGCCCAGGCGCGGCGCACCCCCGACGCCCCCGCCGTGGTCTTCGGCGACACCCGCCTCGACTACCGGGACCTCGACGCGAGGTCGGACCGGCTCGCCGGACTCCTGGCCGGACTCGGCGTCGGCCCGGAGACCCCGGTCGGCGTCCTGATGGAACGCTCCGCCGAACTCCCCGTCGTGCTCCTCGCCGTCCTCAAGGCGGGCGGCGCGTACGTGCCCCTGCGGGACACCGACCCGGCCCCGCGGCTGCGCCGGCTCCTGGCCGACACCGGGGCCCGGGTCGTCGTCACCGACGGGGCTTCGGCCCCCCTCGCCGGGGAGCTGGGCGTCACGGTGCTCGACGCCCGGGACGACTCCCCGGCGCAAGCGCCGCGGGTCACCGTCCTTCCGGACCAGCTCGCCTACGTGATGTACACCTCCGGCTCCACCGGGCTGCCCAAGGGGGTGGAGATCACCCAGCGGGACATCGTCGGGCTGGCCTTCGACCGGCGCTGGGAGAGCGGGGCGCACCGGCGGGTGCTGATGCACTCCCCGACCGCCTTCGACGCCTCCACCTACGAGAGCTGGGTGCCGCTGCTGCGCGGCGGCGCCGTCGTGGTCGCCCCGCCGGGGGCCCTGTCCGTGGCCGCCCTGGAGCAGCTCCTCGCCACCCACGAGGTCACCGGCCTCTGGCTCACGGCGGGACTCTTCCGGCTGGTCGCCGAGGAGTCCCCGGGCGCGCTGTCGGGCCTGCGCGAGGTGTGGACCGGCGGCGACGTGGTCCCCGCCGAGGCGGTCCGACGGGTCCTGGCGGCCTGCCCCGGCATCGTCGTCACGGACGGCTACGGGCCCACCGAGACGACCACGTTCGCCCTCAGCCACCCCCTGACGGCCGCCGAACCGGTGCCGGCGCGGGTGCCGATCGGGCGACCGCTCGACAACACGCGCGTGTACGTGCTGGACGGCAGCCTGCGCCCGGTGCCCGCCGGGGTGGCGGGCGAGCTGTACATCGCCGGCGCCGGCCTCGCCCGGGGCTACACCCGCCGGCCGGCGGCGACCGCCGGGCGCTTCGTGGCGAACCCCTTCGGCCCGCCCGGCGCCCGGATGTACCGCACCGGCGACCTCGTCAGGTGGACGGCGGACGGCGTGGTGGAGTTCGCGGGCCGCGCCGACGACCAGATCAAGCTCCGGGGCTTCAGGATCGAGCCCGGTGAGATCGAGGACCGGCTGGCCCGCCACCCCGCCGTGGCCCAGGCGGCGGTGCTCGTGCGCGAGGACCGGCCCGGTGACAGGCGGCTGGTCGGCTACGCCGTCCTGGCCGATCCGGACGGACCGGCCACGACGGCGGACCTCACGGCGTACCTGAGCGGCGAACTGCCGGACTACATGGTGCCGTCCGCGCTGGTGGCCGTCGCCGCGCTGCCGCTGACCGCCAACGGCAAGATCGACCGCAGGGCCCTGCCCGCGCCCGAGTACGGCGGGGCGCAGGAGCGCCGCGCGCCGCGCGACGAGCGGGAGAAGACCCTGTGCGCCCTGTACGCCGAGATCCTCGGGGTGCCGGAGGTCGGCATCGACGACAGCTTCTTCGACCTCGGCGGCCACTCGCTGCTCGCGACCCGGCTGGTCAACCGGATCCGGTCCGCGTTCGGAGCGGAGGTGCCGGTGCGTCTGGTCTTCGAGGCGCCGACGGTCGCGGCCCTGGCCGGCCGGCTGACCGGTGCGGAGGCGGCGAAGCAGCGACTCGTCCCCGGCGAACGGCCGGCGGCGATCCCGCTCTCGCACGCCCAGCGGCGGCTCTGGTTCATCGACTCGGTGGAGGAGGACGCCACCGGCTCGTACACCATCCAGCTCGCCGTGCGACTGCTCGGCGAGGTGGACCCCGGGGCGATGGAGGCGGCCGTCGCCGACGTGGTGGGCCGCCACGAGAGCCTGCGCACGGTCTTCCCCGTCGAGGACGGCGCACCGCGCCAGCGGATCCTCACCCCGGACGAGTACACCGTCCCGCTCCCCGTCGAAGCGGTGGCCGAGGACGGCCTGGAGGCGGCCCTCAAGGAGTCGGCGGCGTCGGTGTTCGACCTGGCGGCCGATGTCCCGCTGCGGGCGCGGCTGCTGCGCCTCGCACCGCGCGAGCACGTCCTGGACCTCGTCCTGCACCACATCGCCGCAGACGGCTCCTCCCTGGCGCCGCTCGCCCGGGACCTCGGCCTGGCCTACGCGGCCCGACTGGAGCGCACGGAGCCGGAGTTCGCCCCCCTGCCCGTGCAGTACGCCGACTACGCCCTGTGGCAGCGGCGCACCCTCGGGGACGAGAGCGACCCGGAGAGCCCCTACGGGCGGCAGCTCGCCCACTGGCGGACGGCCCTGGCCGGGCTGCCGGAGGAGCTGGACCTGCCGGTCGACCGGCCGCGTTCGGCCGAGGCCGGCAGCCCGGGCGGACAGGTGGAGCTGCGCTTCCCCGACGCCGTCGTCGAGGGCGTCCACCGGCTGGCGGACGAGGGCGGCGCGAGCCTGTTCATGGTGCTGCACGCCGCCGTGGCCGCGACGCTGCACCGGGTGGGCGGCGGCACGGACATCCCGGTGGGCACCGTGGTGGCCGGCCGGGGCGACGAGGCGCTCGACGAACTCGTCGGCTTCTTCGTCAACACCCTGGTGCTGCGCACGGACCTCTCCGGCGCCCCGGACTTCCGGGAGCTGCTGCGGCGGGTGCGGAACACCGACCTGACGGCCTTCAGCCACCAGGACGTACCGTTCGAGCGGCTGGTCGAGGAGCTGAACCCGGCGCGCTCCCTGGGCCGCAACCCCCTCTTCCAGGTGGCGGTCAGCCTGGAGAACAACGAGGAGGCGGACCTGGAACTGCCGGGTCTCACCCTGGCCCCGCAGCCGACCACGGCGGACCTCGCCAAGTTCGACCTGTCGTTCACCTTCGGCGAGATCCGCCCGGACAGCGGTCCGGCCGGACTGGGCGGCCAACTGGACTACAACGCGGCCCTGTTCGACCACTCCACGGCCGAGGCCCTCGCCGACCGGCTGGTGCGGCTGCTCGCCGCCGTCGTCGCGGACCCCGGCCTCCCGGTCGCGGACGTCGACCTGCTCTCGCCCCGCGAGCGCACGGTGCTCCAAGAGCGCAACGACACCGCGCGGGCCCGGCCGGCCGGGACGATCGTCTCGCGGTTCGCGGAACGGGTGGCCGCCGAGCCGGACGCGCCGGCGGTCTCCGACCGGGGGGTGACGATCGGCTACGCCGAACTGGACGCCCGCGCCAACCGGCTGGCCCACCGCCTGATCGCCGCGGGCGTCGCCCCCGGCGACCGGGTGGCGGTCCTCCAGGAGCGCTCCGCCGACCTCGTCGTCTCCACGCTCGCCGTGCTGAAGGCCGGCGCGGCGTACGTCCCGCTCGACGCCCGCTATCCGCTGCCCCGCCTCGGGCTCATCGTCGAGGAGACCGGCAGCCGCGTGCTGCTGACCGACCGGGCCCTGTCCAAGGTGGCGGTCGACGGCCCCGCCGAGGTCATCGTGGTCGACGGCGGGCGGGAAGCGGCACGGTCAACCGACCCCGACCCGGGCAGCCCGGACATCGCGCCGCACCAGGACGAGTTGGCGTACGTCATGTACACCTCGGGCTCCACGGGCAAGCCGAAGGGCATCGGCGTCACCCACGCCAACGTCGTCGCCTTCGCCGCGGACGAGCGGTGGCGGTCCGGGCACGAGAAGGTGCTGTTCCACTCGCCGCACGCCTTCGACGCCTCGACGTACGAGATCTGGGCGACCCTGCTGGGCGGCGCCCACCTCGTGGTCGCGCCCCCCGGCCAGCTCGACGCCTCCGGTCTGCGGCGGCTCACCGAGGAGGAGGGGCTCACCGCGGTCTTCATGACCACGGCGCTGTTCAACCTCATCGCCGAGGAGGACCCCGGGGCCTTCGCCGGGCTCCGCGAGATCTGGACCGGTGGCGAGCAGGTCTCCCCGGCCGCCTTCCAACGCGTGCTCGCCGCCTGCGCGGACACCGCGGTGGTCCATGTCTACGGGCCGACGGAGACCACGGTGTACGCCCTCTGCGTCCCGCTGCGCGCCCCGGTCGCCGCCCTGCGCACGGTGCCGGTCGGACGCCCGATGGACAACACCCGGGCGTACGTCCTGGACGACCGGCTCCGGCCCGTCCCGTTCGGGGTGGCCGGGGAGCTCTACCTGGCGGGGGCCGGCACGGCGCGCGGGTACCCCGGGCTGCCGGGCATGACCGCCGAGCGCTTCCTTGCCGACCCGTTCGGGGCGGGGGGCGAGCGGATGTACCGCACGGGCGATGTGGTGCGCCAGGACGCCGAGGGGCTCATCGAGTTCGTCGGGCGGGCCGACCACCAGGTGAAGATCCGCGGTCTGCGGATCGAGCTGGGGGAGATCGAGTCCGTCCTCCAGGACCAGCCGCAGGTCTCCCGGACCCTGGTGACCGTCCGGGAGGACGCGCCGGGGGACAAGAAGCTGGTGGCCTATCTCGTGCCCGTGCCCGGCGCGGACACCGCGGGCCTCCGGGAGCAGGTCGCCCGACGGCTGCCGGACTACATGGTCCCGTCCGCCTTCGTGTACCTGCCGGACCTGCCCGTCAACGCCAACGGCAAGGTGGACCGCAAGGCCCTGCCCGCACCCGACTTCGGCCCCGCGGCCGGAGGGCGCGGACCGCGCGACCCCCGCGAGGAACTCCTGTGCCGGCTCTGGGCGGAGGCCCTGAAGCTGGACCGGGTGGGGATCGACGACAACTTCTTCGAACTCGGCGGCGACAGCATCGTCTCCCTCCAGCTCACCAGCAGGGTCCGTTCCGTCTTCGGGGTCGAGCTGTCCAACCGGGCGGTCTTCCAGGCGCCCACGGTCGCCTCCCTGATGGAGGTGATGGGCGCGGGCGGCCAGCGGGACGACTCCTTCGAGGTGGTCCTGGAACTGCGGGCCGGGGGGTCGGCTGCCCCGCTGTTCTGCCTGCACCCGGTCGGCGGCGTCAGCTGGATGTACTCCGGGCTGATGCGGCACATCGACGGCGACCGCCCGTTGTACGGGATCCAGGCGCGCGGCCTGGCGAGGCAGGAGCGGCTCCCGGCCTCCATCGCGGAGATGGCGGAGGACTACACCGAGCGGATCCGCGAGGTCCAGCCCTCGGGCCCGTACCACCTGCTCGGCTGGTCCATGGGCTCGCTGCTCGCCCACGCGGTGGCGGTCCGGCTGCAACAGCAGGGCCAGGAGGTCGCGTTGCTCGCCAACCTCGACCAGCCGCCGGTCAGCGCGGAGGAGCTGGACGGCGAGTACGTCGCCGCCGACGACCAGAAGGTCTACGCGGCGCTCCTCGACTTCGTGGGGCGCGACCCCGGGATGTTCGGGGACGGTCCGCTCGAACGCGACCGGGTCATCGAGGTCCTGCGCGAGGAGGGCAGCGCGCTCGCCACCTTCGACGACGAGCACATCCTGCGGATCGGCGGGGTCAACAACAACAACTGGTCCCTGACCATCGGCTACGAACCGGAGGTGTTCGACGGGGACGTCCTGCTGTTCGTCGCCACCCGCGACGAGGACGGCCCGCGGGACAAGACCGGCCGCTCCGTCGCGAGGCTCCAGCCCTTCGTCACGGGGAAGGTCGAGGTCGAGGAGATCGACTGCGAGCACCGCCGGCTCCTGCAGGCCGGGCCGGTCGCCGAGGTGGGCCGCGCCCTTCAGCAGCGGCTCGACGGCCTCCAGGACTGACCCGGACGCCCCGTCGCGGTGGCCCGAGGGGCCCGTACCACGGCCCGGTGCCGCCCGCCGCTCGCGCGGACGGCCCCGGGCCGTCCCGCTGCCCGGTCCGGGCGTACGGGATCTGCCGTTCGGCAGATGTGCCGGGCGGCCCGGCCAGGAATGCTGATCAGAGAGAAGATCCGAGGAGGAAGCATCATGACCCAGGTGACCGAGCACATGTCATCGCGGACGGCTGCCGGTGCCCCAGGTCCGGTGCGCGGACGATTCAACCGGACGGCCCTGATCGGCTACGTGGCCTTTCTCGCGCTGCTCGCCTACGGGCTCGCCCACACCTACTGGGCCCTCGGCGGGGACGGCTTCCCGTTCGGCGCCGACGACGCCAACCCGGAGTACTCGGCCTTCGAGCACGTCGGCCGCGACCGGCTGGCGCCGTGGATCGCGGGCGGGTTCCTGGCCAGCTCCGCGGTGGCGCTCCTGCTGGCCCTGCCCGGCCGACGGCGCATCCCCACCCCGGTGCTGGTGGGGGCCTCGGTGTTCTCGGCCGCCGCGGTCTTCGGCACGCTCGCCGACTTCCGCATCCTCGGCAATCTCGCCTACGTCTTCATGCTGAAGTTCGGCGCGATCAACTGGACCGTGATCAACCAGCTGTTCGCGGTGGTCTCGGTGGGCCTCCTGGTCGCCTCCGCCGTCGTCTACCAGCGCCGGACGTCCGGCGTGTGCACCGGCTGCGGGCGCGGCGACTCGGGCGCCGGCTGGACCTCGCCACAGGCCGCGGCCCGCTGGGGCAGGCGAGCGGCGTACACGGCGGTCATCGTCCCCCTGCTGTACGCCAGCACCCGGTGGGCCTGGGCCCTGGGCTTCCCGCTCGGCATCTCCGACAAGCTGTGGGAGGAGGGCAAGGAGGACAACCTCTGGATCGCCGGCGCCGCGCTGGCCACCATGGGGGCGCTCGGCTCGCTGCTCACCCTGGGCCTGGTCCAGCGCTGGGGCGAGGTCTTCCCCCGGTGGATGCTCGGCCTCCGGGGCCGGCGGGTCCCGCTGTCCCTGGCCGTCGTCCCGGCCACGCTGGTCTCCGTGATGGTGACGATCGCCGGGATCATGTACATCCGGCTGCACTTCCAGGGAGCCTTCGACAATCAGAAGGAGGACTGGGGAGCCACGGTCCCGGAGATGGTCTGGCCGGTCTGGGGCATCGCCCTGGCCGCCGCCACGCTCGCCTACTACTTCCGGCGGCGCGGGGTGTGCAAGCGCTGCGACCGCGGCTGAGGGAAATCGCCGAGGGAGATCGCCGAGGAAACGGCCGGGAAACGCGGCTGAGGAATTCCCGGGCCCGGAACCGGACGGTCGGTTCCGGGCCCTGTGCTTTTCCTTTTCTCACGTGTTCGATGCGGCATTGAGGGCGCGCGGCGTTCTCTTATTCACTGAAGCCTCCAACTACCGGAGGTATGCGATGAAGAAGCTTGCTCATGCGATGGCTTGTGGCGTGGCCGCTCTCGGGCTGCTGGCCGCTGCGCAGGGCGTCGCCCAGGCCCAGGACCCGGCCCAGGACCGGGGCGCGACCGCGGTGCCGAGCTGTGTGAAGGGGGAGTGGACCCTGCTGGGCGGCGTCATCGTCACCATCACCAACAACTGCGCCACCACGCAGCAGGTGAACGTCGCGTACACGTTCGGCGGCGAGCCGTTCGTGCCCGACAAGTGTCACACCGTCGCCCCGGGCAAGTCGGTCTCGACGAGCGAGGCGATGTGGTCGGCCAACCGCTACGAGCGCCTCATTCCCTGCTGACCCGCGGCTCCGCGCGGCACGACGCGGGGCGGGCCCGGAACCAGGTGACTGGTTCCGGGCCCGCCCCGTCGGCCGTGGGGGTTCAGGTCGCCCGGCGGAAGCTGCGGATCGCCAGGGGCACGGTGACGACGACCAGCACCAGGCAGCACAGGAGGGTCGCCAGGATGGTGCCGGGGTCGGGGTCGCCGAGCGCCAGGTCGCGGGCCGCCGTGATCGCGTGCGACATCGGGTTGACCTCGGCGACGGCCTTCAGCCAGCCGGGCAGTCCGTCGGCCGGGACGAACGCGTTCGAGGCGAAGAGCAGGACCATGTTCACCATGCCTCCGATCGGCTGCAAGGACTCGGGACGGCGCAACCAGGCGGAGAGCGCCATGAACAGCCAGCCCAGGGACCAGCCGAGCACCACCGCGATCAGCGCCGCGCCGAGCGAGCCGAGCACACCGCCCTCCGGGCCGTACCCGAAGACCAGGGTGGCCGCCGCGAGCATGACGATCAGGTTGACGACGTTGAGCATCGTGTCCGCGATGCTCCGGCCCACCAGGACCGAACCGGTGTGGATCGGCATGGCCTTGAAGCGGGAGACGATGCCGTTGTTCATCTCGGTCGTCAGCGCCACCCCCGACTTGAGCCCGGCGCTGATCGAGCTGGTGACGAGGAACGCCGGCAACAGGTAGTCGATGTAGCTGACGCCCGGGGGGAACGACGAGGTCTGCGAGACGCTCTTGAAGACCTGGCTGAACACGGTCAGCATCAGGATGGGTTCGAGGACACCGGGCAGGACCATGGCGGGTTCGCGCAGCACCCGCAGCGATCTGCCGGACAGCACGGTGATCTGCCGGAGCACACCGCTCCCGCTGAACCGCGGTGACGGGGGGTGGGCGGGGGCCTTCGTGAGGGCCGGCGGGCTGGTGGTGGTGGTCATCTGGGCATCCCTGCCTGGAGTCTGTCCGGCGGTTCGGGCTGCCGGAGGGGGAGGGCGGTGGCCGTACGGACCGACGCCGGGCGTCAGTGGGCGCCGGAGTGGTTCAGGGCCATGTACACGTCGTCCAGCGAGGGCTCGGAGAAGGCGAGCCCCGCGAGCTCCACACCGGCCTCGTCGGACGCCCGGACGACGCCGGCCAGATCGGTGGAGTCCTTGACGGGCATGGTGAGCACGAGGCCGTCCTGCTCGTGGGCGGGCGCGAGACCCGCCGCCTCCAGCGCCCGAACGGCCCGCGGACGGTCCTGCGCGTCGCGCAGGGTGACCGAGACGGAGCGGTGCCCGACCCGGTCCTTGAGCTCGGCCGCGGTGCCCGAGGCGATGACGCGGCCGGAGGACAGCACGGTGATCGAGTCCGCGAGGAAGTCGGCCTCGTCCAGGTACTGCGTGGTCAGCAGCACCGTGGTGCCGTTGTGGACCAGCCGCTTGACCACGGACCACAGGTCCCGGCGGGCCGAGGGGTCCAGCCCGGTGGTCGGCTCGTCCAGGAAGATCACCTCCGGCTGTCCGACCAGGCCGGCCGCCAGGTCCAGCCGCCGGCGCATGCCGCCCGAGTAGCCCTTCACCTTGCGCGGGGCGGCGTCGGTGAGGGAGAAGAGTTCGAGCAACTCCTCGGCCCGGGCGGCGGCCTGGGCGCGGGAGGCGCCCAGGAGCCGGGCGATGAGGACCAGGTTGGCGTGGCCGGAGAGCGTCTCGTCCACGGCCGCGTACTGGCCGGTGAGGCCGATCCGGCGGCGGACTTCCTCGGCGTTCCGGGTGACGTCGAGCCCCGCCACCCGGGCCTCGCCCGACGTCGGCAGCGAGAGGGTGCTCAGGATGCCGACGACGGTGGTCTTTCCCGCGCCGTTGTGCCCGAGCAGCCCCAGCACCGTGCCCCGGGGGACCGCGAAGCTCACGCCGTCGAGCGCTCGTGTGGCTCCGAACGACTTCGTCACGTCGGAGACTTCGATCATCATCGTGTCCATGAAAGGCCCTTCCCTCGTCACCGGAAGCCCACCACCGGCCGCCGGGCGTATTCGGGGAAGACCGAAAGGGACTGCGTGGGGCGTCGCCCGCAGACGTAACGTAGTGGCGGCGGAGGGAATTCAGGAGGGCCGATCAGAACTCTGAAAGTGGCCTTGTGGAAACGCGCGGACCGGGGAGTCGTTCTCAGCCCAGCGGCAGGATCGCGGTGACCCGCCAGCCGTGCTCACCGTGCACGCCGGACTCCAGGGTCCCGCCGAGCGCCCGGACGCGTTCGGCCAGCCCCTCCAGGCCGCTGGCCCCGTGCCGTCCCCGGTCGCCGAAGTGGCCGCCGCCCGCCTCGCTGATGGAGGGGGAGCCGTTGGTCACGGACACGGCGAGCACCGCCTCCCGGTGTTCCGGCCCGGGCGCCACGGACACGGTCACCCAGGGCGTGGTCCCGGCGTGCCGGCGCACGTTGGTCAGCGCCTCCACCACCACCCGGTGGGCGGTGCTCGCCACTTCGCGGGGGACCCGGCCGACGTGCTCGGGCGTCCGGTCGAGGTCCAGGCGCACGTCGGCCCGGCCGGACGCGCGGAACCGGTCCACGACGTCCTCGATGTCCTCCAGCCCGTACGCCACCGGCTGTGCCTCGTCCGTCGCGCCCCGGCCGGCCGGGGTCGTCCCGTCGGAGGACCTGAGCATGTGGACGGTGCGGTCCATGGAGCCGAGGGCCTGGCGGCCGGAGGCCTCGATCTGCTGGAGGAGCGGCAGAACCTGCTCCGGCCGGTCCGCGCCGATCACCTGCGCCGCCTGCGCCAGCACGACGATGCCGGACACGTCGTGGGCCACGAAGTCGTGCAGATCGGCCGCCAGTTGGAGGCGCTGGCTGCGGCGGGCCTCGTGCACCGCCCGGATCCGGCGGGTCTCCAGGGTGCGCAGACCGCCGCCGGTGGCCGCCGCGGCGATGGCGCCGAGCGCGAAGAACGCGCTCTGGGCGGCGGCTTCCAGCGCGGTCGGGGGGACCTGGAGCCGCAGCAGCGCCGTCGAGGCGAGGACCCCGAGCACGGTGCAGAGCACGACGGCCTGCCGGGCGCCGGCGTACCGGGCGACCAGGCAGACGAGCAGCAGCAGCCCGGCGATCTCCACCAGAGTGGCCACGCCGGTCGCCTCCTCCAGGGCCGGAGGGTCCCCGAACAGGGTGCCGAGGGCGGAGCCCACGGCCACCACGACGGCGGTCGCCGGGACGACCCGGTCCCGGGTGTGCAGCGAGGCGGCGGCGAGCGCGCCCAGCACCGCGACCATCATGGGCAGGACCGCGCGCCAGCCCGCGGAGGGGCCCGCCAGCAGACCGGCCGGCACCACGCAGAGCGCCAGGACCGCGCAGGCGGGTCCCACGGCACGCTCCCGTAAGCGGCTGTGGATGCGGTTCCCCGTGTTCGTCCCCATTCCCGCGAGTCTACGCACCCGTCCTCTTCTCCCTTTTCTGTCAGCTTGGTGAAGTCGAAAGGGGTTCGGGCGAGGAGAGAGGGCGGGAAAACGCACGGTCGGAACGCCTGTTGACAGCTAGTTGCCACCGGTGGGCCGGGGACGATTCGGTGGCGGAATCATCCCTGGGGCATGCCGTGGGAACAACGTCGACGACGGTCCGTCCGGGAGGGCGCTGTGTCTGGTGAGGGCGAGTCCGGACTGGACCGGCTGCTGCCGGAATGGCATTTCAGGGAAATCCATCGGGTTCCGGTCCCCGGCGCCGCCGCCGACGTCATGACGGCCGCGCACGCGACGACCTGGTCGGAGGCCCCGATCGCCCGGGCCCTGGTCGCGATCACCGGGGCGGACGTCCCGGGCCGGGGGCTCATCGTCTCCGAGTTCCTCAGCGGCATGGGAGAGGTGCTGCCCGCCGGGGACGAGGAGTTCCTGCTCGCGGCGGTCCAGGGCATGGGCGACACCCCCCGCCCCGACGGCAGCGTCGTGGAGATCGTGACCGGCTGCGCTCAGCCGGGCATCCTCAAGGTCGGGATGAACGTCCGCCACACGGCGGGCGTGCTCACCACGGAGACCCGGATCCTCGCCACGGACGAGCGCACCCGCCGCCGGTTCCTGCCCTACTGGCTGTTCATCAGGTTCGGCAGCGGGCTGACCCGTACGTCCATGCTCAGGGCGATCCGGGCCCGGGTACTGCGTGAGGCGGACGCCGCCTGACGCCCGGCGCGGACGTCCGGAGCCGGTCGTCGACGGACGTACGGCGGATGTCGCCGTCGCCCGCCGCCCAGCGGCCCCCGGCGCCGGCGTTCACCACGCCCTTCCCGGTGCTCCGCCCGGCTTCACCGGGCGGAGCACGCTCATGTGCCCGGGCAGCGCGCTCCACACCTCGGGCGTGTAGAAGTGCCCGCCCGGCAGGAGGGTCGCCTCGAACGGGCCCGTGGTCAGGCGCCGCCAGCCCTCCGGGTCCGCCTCGTCCACGTCGTCGTCCTCGCCGCGGAGCAGTTGGAGCGGCACGTCGACCAGGTCCCCGGGCCGGTGGCGGTAGTCCTCCACCGCCCTGAGGTCCGCGCGGAGCACCTCCACCGCCATCCGCAGCAGCTCCGGCTCCTCCCGCACCGCGCCGGCGACCTGGCCGACCGCGAACATCCAATCGAGCAACTCCTCGTCGGTGTTCCGGGTGTGGGGCGGCGCGTCCCGGTCGGCCGGGCGGTCGGGGGCGCCCGCGGCCGAGACGACCAGCCCCCGAGGCGGGGCGATCCCGGCCCGCCCGGCGCGCACCGCCAGATCGAAGGCGACCCACGCGCCCATGCTGTGGCCCGCCAGTACGTAGGGGCGGGCGGCGATGCCGGCGAGTGCGGTGAGCGCCCCGTCGAGCAGCTGGTCCCAGGTCCGTGCGAACGGGACGCCGTAGCGCCCCTCCCGCCCGGGATAGCAGTACAGGACCAGTTCGGTGTCCTCGGGCAGGGCGTCGGCCCACGCCCGGAAGGGCGCCGTACCGCCCCCGCAGAAGCTGAGGCAGAACAGGGTGCGCTCCGCCCGCGGCCGGGGCAGCGGCCGGAACAGTGGCCCGGGCACGGTAGGTCCTCTCGACGGCCGTCGGTGTCACCGGGAATGTACCGGCGCCGGCCGGGCCGCCCTCCCGGGGCCAACAAATCTTCGATCCCCCGGGGTGACGCTCGGCTACGGGACGTGGCGGGAGAGTGACCGGGGTGGCGGAGAACCGGCCGCCGAAGCCCGCGACCGATCGTTTTCGCGGCACTTCCGGCCCGGCGGAGGAGTGGCCGAAAGTTGTGCAACGCAATATTCAATTCTTCTCAATGCAAAGTCTCGAACGTGCGGCCGAAGTGGTCGCCGGAAGCTCTTGTTAGCTCGATTCTCCGACGCCTAGGGTCGACTCGAATTCGGTGACAGCGCCAGGAAGAGGAGAGCTCCATGGCCAATCCATTCGAGGATGACAATGCCGAGTACTACGTGCTCGTGAACGACGAGGGGCAGTATTCGATCTGGCCCGTGTTCGCCCGGATTCCGGAGGGCTGGAAAACGGTGCACGGTGCGGCCTCCCGTCAGGAGTGCCTCGACCACGTGAACGAGAACTGGACCGATATGCGTCCGCGCAGTCTCGCCGAGGCCATGACGTCCCAGTCCGCCTGAACCGCGGCCCGTACCGAACGAGCCCCCCCTTCCTGCTCAGCATTTCCGCGGTCCGCTTTCTGTGCCGGCCCCGCGGCGACCGAACCATCCTGGAGGAAAGAAAACATGTCGACCATCACCAGCGACCGCCGTTCCGCGATCAAGGAAATCGTCTGCGACATCCTTGAGCTCGACGAGGGCGACGTGACCGAGACCAGCCTCTTCATCGACGATCACGGCGCCGACTCCCTGCGGGCCATCGAGATCCTGGCCTCCTTGGAGAAGGAGTTCGGCATCACCATCGACCAGTCCGAGCTCGCCCAGATGATCAACCTGGAGGCGGTCTACAAGGTGGTCGCCGAGGCGCCCGCCCGCTGACCGCTCCCGCCCTCTCGATCTCACGTCTGAAGGACTGAAGGGGAATCAGCATGTCCTCAGCAAGCCCCGGCGCCGCAACCGGGAAACGCCGGGTGGTTCTCACCGGCTTCGGAGTGATCTCCAGTATCGGCATCGGGGCCGAGGAATTCACCGAAAGTCTGCGGGCGGGCCGTAGCGGTGTCAGCCCGATATCGGTGTTCGACGTCGAGGGCTTCGCCCATGTCAACGGCTGCGAGGTCACCGGATTCGATCCCGAGCAGTGGATTTCCCGTACCCCGGTACGGGAGTTGGGGCGCGCCAGCCGCTTCGCCGTCGCGGCGGCGCGGATGGCGGTGCAGGACGCCGGTCTGGACCTCGCGGAACTCGCCGGCCGACGGGGGCTCATCTCCGTCGGCACCACGGACGGCGAGTCCTACGAGCTGGACCAGCTGGTGGCCGCCGAACTCGCCGGAGGACCTGACGGCATGGACGCCGAGGTCGTCCGGCGGGTCTCGGCGGCCCGGCTCTCCACGGCCATCGCGCAGGAACTGGAGCTCACCGACGTCGAGGCGCCCACCATCGCCACGGCCTGCTCCGCGGGCAACTACGCCATCGGGTACGGCTTCGACGCGGTCAGCTCGGGCGAGGCGGAGTTCGCCCTGTGCGGCGGCGCCGACGCGATGTGCCGCAAGACGTTCACCGGCTTCTACCGGCTCGGGACCATCGCGCCCGACTACTGCCAGCCCTTCGACGCCGACCGCAAGGGCATCCTCACGGGCGAGGGCGCCGGGATCCTGGTCCTGGAGAGCCTGGATTCCGCCCTGGCCCGCGGCGCCACCATCTACGCCGAAGTCCTCGGCTACGGCCTCAACTGCGACGCGTACCACCAGGTCGCGCCGAACGGGGAGAGCGTCGCGCAGTGCATGAGCATCGCCCTGGCGAACGCCGGGGTCAAGCCCGACGAGGTCGACCTGATCTCCGCCCACGGCACCGGTACCAAGGCGAACGACATCACCGAGGCCGGCGCCATCCGCGGCGTCTTCGGCGACGCGACCCCCCGCACCATCTCCCTGAAGTCGATGCTCGGCCACACCATGGGCGCGGCCAGCGCCCTCGGCGCCATCGCCTGCGGCCTCGCCATCACCCACGGCTTCATCCCGCCGACGATCAACCACCACCGGACCGACCCGGAGTGCGACATCGACTGCGTGCCCAACCACGCCGTCGACGCCGACCTGCGGATCGTCCAGAACAACGGCCTCGCGTTCGGCGGCAACAACGCCATCGTGATCCTGGGCAAGTACGGTGCGGACGGCGGCCGTCCATGAACTACCCGATCATCGGCGCCGGAGCGGTCAGCAGCATCGGCGGCGACCCGGACGCGATCTTCGCGAGCCTCTGCGAGGGCCGCAGCGGACTAGCCCCCCTCCGCGCCTTCGACCGTTCCCGCTTCAACGCCCAGCGACTCTTCGAGATCGACGACCGGGAGACCGAAGGCGTCGACGAACCGGGCCGGGCCACCCGCTTCCTCGTCGAGGCGGTCCGCCAGGCCGTCGAGGACGCCGGGCTGCCCGAGGACCTCGCGGGAATCCCCGTACTCGTCGGCACGGGCCTGCGCGAACTGCGCTCCCTGGAGCTGTGGTGGCGCGACGGCGTCCCGTTCGAGGCCGACGGGCTGCACTTCGAGGACGCGCTGCGCTCCCGCTTCGGCGCCGTCGACACCCACACGTTCGCCGGCGCCTGCTCCGCCTCCCTCTACGCCCTGGCGCTCGCCTGGGACCTCCTGGCGGCGGGGGAGGCGGAGACGGTCGTCGTGGCCGGCTGCGACGTGGTCACCGAGAGCATGTTCGGCCAGGCCGACCGGGTCCAGTTCGATCCGCCGCCTTCCGTGCGCCCCTTCGACAAGGACCGCCGGGGCACCATCCTCGGCGAGGGCGCGGCGGCCGTCGTCCTGAGCCGCTCCGCCGGGAGCCGCCCGGCGCGCGGCCTGCTCCGCTCGGTCGCCGTCAACTGCGACGCCCACCACCAGACCGCGCCGGACGCGGCGGGCGTCGAGGCGGCCGTACGGCAGGCCCACGAGCAGGCCGGTGTGACCCCGCCCGAGATCGACCTGGTCGTGATGCACGGCACCGGAACCCCGCTCAACGACCGTACGGAGGCCGCCGTGACCGCGGAGGTCTTCGACGCGCCGGGACCGGCCCTCACCGGCATCAAGTCCCTCACCGGGCACACCTCGGGATCGGCCGGGCTGCTCAGCCTGGTCGTGGCCCTGAGCTGCCTGGACAGCGGGACCGTACCGCACGTCGCCGGCCTGTCCGACCCGCTGCCCGAGGGCGCGGGGCTGCGGCTGGTGGCGGGCGAACCCCTGGTCGGGCCCGTGCGGCTGGCCCAGGTCAACAGCTTCGGCTTCGGCGGGGTCAACGCCGTCGCCGTCGTGGGAGGCGCGGCATGAGGATCGCCGTCACCGGTGTCGCCGTCGCCCTGCCCGGCGCGTCCGGCCCCGAAGCCCTGCTGCTCCCCGCCCGCCCCGGTGCCGAACCGGTCGACCCCGCCGCCGTGATCGGCAAGAAGGGGCTGCGGTTCAAGGACCGGGCCACCCGGCTGGGCCTGCACCTGGCCCACGCGGCGCTCACCGACGCCGGACTGCTCGCGGCCGGGGGACCGGCCGCCGCCGGGGACCGGCTGGCCACCGTGGTCAGCTCCAACCTCGGCAACACCGACACCGTGTGCCGGGCCGTGGAGACCATAGCCAAGGAGTCCACCGGCGGCCTCAGCCCGATGGACACCCCGAACGCCTCCAGCAACATCATCGCCTCGGAGACCGCGATCCGGTTCGGCCTGCGCGGCCCCAACCTGACCGTGTGCAACGGGCGGGGCTCCGGGCTCGACGCGGTGCGCTGGGCCGCCCTGATGCTGCGCTCCGGACGCGCCGACCACGTCCTGGTGACCGGAGTCGAACCGGACAACGAGGTGACCCGCAGGCTCGTCGACGGACCGGTCGCCGACGGCGGCGCGGCCGTGGTCCTCAGCCGCGACACGGGGCGGGCCAGGGCGCTGCTGGGCCCGGTGTTCCGGACGGCGGACCCGGCCGGGACGGCCGCCCGGCTGGCGCTCCTGGCGCCCGGGGGCGACCTCTGGCTCCGCGCCGACGGGGGCCCGGCGCCCGCCTCCGCGCGACTGCTCGGGCTCACCGGCTGGGGAGAGCTCTCGGGCGCCCTCGGCGTGGTGCAGTGCGCCGCGGCCGCCGGCTGGTTCGCCGAGGGGCACGACGGTCCGGCGTACGCCGTGGCCGGTGCGGCCGGAGCCGTCCTGCTGCACCCGGAGCGCACCCCATGACGAACGTCGTCCTGCTCCACGGGCTCGCCAACAACGAGGCCGTCTGGTCGGGCCTGAAGGGGCACTGGCCGGCGGAGCTGGAGGTCCACGCCCCCCGGCTGCCCTGGCACGGCGGCGGCATCGCCGACTGGCGCCACGAGACCGACTCGGCGGCCCGGCTCGGGGACGTCCTGGACGCCGTGCCCGGCGGCCCGGACGTGGTGGTGGCGCACTCGTTCAGCTCGGTGGTCCTGCTCGACCTGCTCGCCCGCCGGGCGGCGGCCGGCGACCCGCCGGACCTGGCGGCGGTGGTCCTCGTCAACCCGTTCTACCGGGGCGACGCGGACGACTTCCACTGGGACATGATCGCCCCGACCCTGGCCGACTTCCCGCGCACCATGGCCGAGTCGATCCGGCTGCGCACACCCGGCCGCACCGTCGACGCGGAACTGCTCGCGGACATGGCCCGGCGGATGACCGAGTGGATCGGCCCCTACGGCTGGCTCCGCTTCTTCGACGCCTACCTGCGCACGCCGCTGTTCCGCGTGGACCTGATCGAGACCCCGGCCCTGGTCATCGGGGGCGGGGACGACCGGTCCGCACCGCCCGACCAGGCGCGCGGACTGGCCGCCCGGCTGCCGGCCGGCCGGTCGCTGACCGTCCCCGGCTGCGGTCACTTCCCGATGCTCGAACGACCCGCCTGGTTCACGAGCACGGTGCACGCCTTCCTCGAACGGACCCCGGAACACCCCCTGGCCGTCACCTGATCCCGGCCCGCGTTCATCCCACCCCGATCCGCCCCGACCCGAAGGAGTCCGTGATGGGCCCGACGCCCCATCCCGCTGTCACGGCGCTGCTGGAGACCTCGACGACGGGGCGCCTGCGCCCCCTCTTCGAGGGGAACAACATCAGCTTCGCCATCGGCTTCAAGCACATCAACTACGTTGCCGAGGCAGCGGTGCTCAACCACTTCCGAGAGGCGGGACTGCCCGTAGGGGAGCTGTACCGGCGGTTCGGCCTCGGCTTCGACGTGGTCGACCTCCACTCCCGCCTCGGCGCCCTGCTCGCCGTCGACGACGAGGTCGAGGCCGTGGTCACCCCGGTGACCGAGGACGGCGCCGACCGGCTCCGCTTCAAGGTCGAGCAGTTCGTCGAGCGCGACGGCAAGCGGGTCAAGTGCGCGGGCTCGACGATCCTGGTCGCCCTGCGGATCGACGACCACATCACCGCCGAGGAGCCCTGGCCGGCCGGCCTGGAGCGGTTCACCACCGCCCGTCTGGGCGACGGCGAGCGCCTGGAGATCGCGGCGACCCCGCTCCCGTACGGCGACTTCACCGCGGGCCGCGGCGCCACGGCCGACCCGGTGCTGAACGAAGTCATCGGGGAGACCAACGCGTTCGGCTGGCGCCGGCGCATGGGCTACTTCTACTGCCACTTCAACGAACGCGTCCAGATGTCCGGATTCCTGCGGGTGATGGAAGAGGTCGAGGACCTCTTCCTCGCCGACCGCGGCCTGGCCATCAAGGAGGTCCTCGACACCCGGGGCTGGATCCCCGTCGTGACCCGGTCCCGCATCGAGCTGCTCGACGAGACCGTGATGGAGGAGGAGCTCTACACCGTCTACACGGTCGAGAACGTCTTCAAGACCCTCCTCTACACCTGCCGCATGGACTGCTACGTGCTGCGCGACGGCCACCTGGTGAAGACCGCCACCGGCTCCATCACCCACGGCTACCTCCACGAGGCCGCCCCCAACCAGTGGGAGATGGCCGAGTTCGACCGGACCACGGTGGAGGCGCTCACCACCCCCCGCAAGGCGGCGTCATGAGCACCCCGGTGACCGACCGCCCGGTGATCACCGGTTGGTCCGCGGTCTCCCCGTTCGGACTCGGGGCCGAGGCCTTCACCGAGGGACTGCGCGAACAGCGCTCCACGGTGGCCCCCGTGGACACCGCCCGCTGGCAGGTGCCCACCTCCCGGGCCCACCTGGTGCCGGGCTTCGAGACCCGGGAGGTGCTGGGCAAGAAGGGCACCCGTTCCATGGACCGGGTCACCGGACTGGCCGTCGCCGCCGTCGGCTCCCTCCTGGACCAGCCCGGTTCGGTGAAGGAGACGGAGACCGGGGAGCGCGCCGGCCTCGTGCTGGCCACCACCACCGGCAGCGCGGCCAGCATGATGGACTTCACCCGCAGCTCCCTCGTGGGCGACCGGCCCTACGACGTGGACCCGGCGGTCATGCCCAACGCCGTGATGAACTGCGCGGCCGGGCAGTGCGCCATCTGGTACGGCATCAAGGGCCCCAACACCACGCTGGCGGGAGGCCGCGCGGCCGGACTGCTGGCGCTCAACTACGCCACCCGGCTGCTGGCCTCGGGCCGCGCGGACGCGGTGCTCTGCGCCGCCGCCGAGGAGTTCTCGGCCGCCCGCTACTGGCTGGAGAGGCACAGCCGGGGACCCGAGGCGCCCAACGTCGCGCTCGGTGAGGGCGCGGCCGTCCTCCTGGTCCAGCCGGCCTCCGCCGTCACGCCCGACCGCCCCGCCCTCGCCGACGTGCTCGCCGTGCGCACCCGGGTGGCCACCGGCCATCAGGTCCGCCCGGCCCTGGAGGCCTGTGTGCGCTCCGCGCTGGAGGCCGCCGGGGTGGCGGGCCCCGAGGTGTGGGCCGCGAGCCCGTCGGACGCTCCGGGGCTCCTCGGCCACGTGGAGCGCGAGGTCCTCGCCGAGATCTGCGGGGACGCGGCGGTGCGCCGGATTCCGGCCGTCGGCCGGCTCGGCGACGTCTCCGCCGCCTCCGGCTCGTTCCAGATCGCCACCGTCCTCGCCGCCGCGCCCCGTACGGGCGGGAGCATCGCCCTGGTGACGTCCGCCGACCGCGACGGCTCCCTCGCCTGCGCCGTGCTGAAGCTCCGGGACGCACGATGACCGCCGCCACCCGGGCCCGCGTGAGCCCGGTCGCCGCCGAGGTGCGGGTGGAGGCCCGGACCGAGGACGGTCTGACCGCCGTCGCGCGGGCCGAGATCCGGGAGAACGAACCGGTCTTCGCCGGCCACTACCCCGACTTCCCGATCTTCCCCGGAGTCTGCGTGCTGGAGTGCGTGCAGCGGGCGGCGACCGACGGGGAAGCCGCCCCCGCCCCGTCCGACCTCGCCGCCGTCGAGTCGGCGCGGTTCGCCGGGGCGGTCTACCCGGGAGACACCCTCCACCTGACCCTCACGTGGCGCCCCACGGAGGGGGGCCTGCGCTGCGACGCGGTGGCACTCACCCAGCGGGGCAGGGCCGCCACCGTACGGCTGCGCTACACGACCGCCGGAGGTGAGCGATGACCGCGCCCGCACCCGCCCTGCCCCGGGTCACCGACCTGCTGCCGCACCGCTACCCGATGCTGCTCGTGGACCGGGTGACCGAACTCGTGCCCGGCGAGCGGATCCGCACCGTCAAGGCCGTCACGCTCAACGAGCCCTGGTACGCGGGGATGCCGGCCGACGCCCCGTTCGACTACCCGCCGTCCCTGCTCGTCGAGTCCTGGGGCCAGTCGGCCGGACTCCTCGCCTCGGCGGTGGCCGCGGCGCCGCGAGGCCAGGTGATGCTGTTCGGCTCCGTCGCGGACGCCGCGTTCCACCTGCCCGTCCTCCCGGGCGACGTGATCGAGCACCGGGTGAGCATCACCCGGGCCCTCACCGACTCGGTGATCTTCGAGGGCAGCAGCCACCGGGGGGACGACACCGTGATGACCGTGACCCGGATGGTGATGGCCTTCCGCGCCGCGGAACTGCTCCGCCCCGCCGACCCCGCCGCCGCCCCCGCCGGGACGCGGCCCTCCACCCCCTCGTCCCCAGGAAAGGCCGTCCGATGACCGACACCAGGCCCGTGGCCCTGATCAGCGGGGGTTCCCGCGGAATCGGCCGTGCCGCCGTGCTGAAGCTCGCGGCGGACGGCTACGACATCAGTTTCTGCTACCGCTCGCAGGCGGAGACGGCGGAAGTCCTGGCGAAGGAGGCGGAGGTGCTGGGCGCCCGGGTGCTCCACCGCCGGGTCGACGTCAGCGACGCCGCCGCCGTACGCGACTGGGTCGCCGCGACCGAGAAGGACCTCGGCCCCATCGAGGCCGCCGTCCCCTCGGCCGGCGTCACCCGCGACAAGGCGCTGGTGATGATGGCCGACGACGAATGGAGCTCCGTCCTCTCCACCAACCTCGACGGCGTCTTCCACCTCTGCCGCGCGGTCGCCTTCGGGATGATGAAGCGCCGGCGCGGCAGCATCGTCACCCTCTCGTCCGTGGCGGGCGTCTACGGCAACGCCACCCAGACCAACTACGCCGCGTCCAAGGCCGGGATCATCGGTCTGTCGAGGTCCCTGGCCAAGGAGGTCGGCCGCTACGGCATCCGCGTCAACGCGGTGGCGCCCGGCTTCGTCGACACCGACATGGTCGCCGCCGTCTCCGAGAAGATCCGCGACGAGGCCCTCGCGGGCGTCGCGCTCGGCCGGATGGGCACCGCCGACGAGGTCGCCGAGCTGATCGCCTTCCTGGCCTCCGACCGCGCGAGCTACATCACCGGGTCCGTCTTCCAGATCGACGGGGGGATCGCCCTGTGAGCAGCGCCCACCGCAGGAAGAAGAACCCCAGGTGGTACTTCTCGCTGCGCAGCCCGTACTCGTGGTTCGCCTACCGCGACCTCAGCGAGAAGCACCCGGACGTGCTCGACCGGATCGAGTGGATTCCGTACTGGGAACCGGACGAGGAGTCCACCCGCCTACTCGCCGGGGCCGGGGTCACCCTGCCGGTGATGCCCATGCACCGCTCCAAGAACTTCTACATCCTGCGGGACGCGCGCCGCTGGGCCCATGCCCGTGGCTGGCAGGTGACCTGGCCGGTGGACCGCGCCCCGCACTGGGAGGTGTCGCACCTCGCCTACCTCGCGGCCGAGGAGCGCGGCCTGGGCCGTCAGTTCGTCGACCTCGCCTACCGGGCGCGCTGGAACCGGGGCCTGGACCTCGCCGAGCGCTCGACCATCGCCGGCATCGCGGACGAGCTGGGTCTCGACCCGTCGGTCGCCGACGCGGTCGACGACCCCGACCTGCGGATCAGAGGCGTGGAGTGCCTCATCGCCGCCTACCACGACGACGCCTTCGGGGTGCCGTTCTTCCTGCACGGCCGTGAGGCGTTCTGGGGCGCCGAGCGGGTCGGGGCGTTCGTGGCCGCCGTGCGCGGCGAGGAGTGGGACGGCCTCAGCGACGCGCCGTTCGCAGCGCCCCCGTTCACCGCGGTGGTCCCGGACCAGGGCGACCCGTCCGACAGGAGAGAGCGATGACCGTCACCGGAACACCCCAGCGGACCGTTCCGCGCTGGGTGCCACCGCCGCCGCCCGGACAGCCGGCGCGGACCGCGCACGAGGATCTGATCCACCCCGTTCCGCTCCGGCTCGCCGCCCGGGTCCGGCTGCTCGCCCGCCGCACGGGCGTCGGCTGGGAGGCCCTCCTGCTCGCCGCCCACACCGCCGTCCTCACCGCCCTGGCCGGCGGGACCTCGGTGGTGAGCGGCTACCGCGCGCCCGGCCGGGCCGACGCGCCCCGCCCGGTGAAGCTCGCGCTCCGGGGCGAGACCTGGCGCGAGCTGGCCGTCGCCGCCGGACAGGCCGCCGCCACCCCCGCCGATGCGGCGTTCGAGGCCGTACTGGACCTGGACCCGGGGCGGACGGACGAGGGGCCCGCCGAGCCGCTCGCGGACACCGTGCTCACGGCCGCGCTGCGCCGCCGCTCCGGCGGTCTCGTGCTGGTGATCCGCCACCGTACCGACGTGCTGGACGCCGAAGCGGCCGGCCGGATCGCCGGGTACTGCCTCGCGGCCGTCGGGCAGCTCGTGGCGGAGCCGGACGCGCCGGCCCGCGCCAAGAGCCTGCTCTCCGCCGCCGAACACCACCACCAGACCGTCGAACTGTCGGGCCGCGACAGGGAGTTGCCCGACAAGCGGTTCCACGAACTCTTCGAGGAGCAGGTCGCGCTACGGCCCCGGGACCTCGCCGCCGTGCACGGCGAGGACGCCTGGACCTACGAGGAGCTCAACACCCGGGCCAACCGGATCGCCCACGCGCTCCTGGCCCGGGACCTGGGCGACGAGGCCGTCGTGGCCGTCGTCACCGAGCGCAACCTGGACTGGCTCGCCTCGGTCATCGGCGTCTTCAAGGCCGGTGCCGCCTATCTGCCGATCGAGCCGCACGCCCCCGTCGACCGGATGTCCCGCACCCTCGTCCGCAGCGGCTGCCGGCTGGTCCTGACCGAGGAGGGCGGCCCGGACCACGCGCGGCGGGCCGCACCGCCCGGCGTCGAACTCCTCCCCGTCGGGGCCGCCCTCGCCGAGGACCGCCCCGGCCACGACCCGGGCGTGCGCTACGGTCCCGGCCGGCTCGCCTACCTGTACTTCACCTCGGGCTCCACCGGCGAGCCCAAGGGGGCGATGTGCGAGCACGCCGGGTTCCTCAACCACCTGTACGCCAAGATCGACGACCAGGGGATCGGCGCGGGCCACGTGGTCGCCCAGACCGCGCCGCAGTCCTTCGACATCTCCCTGTGGCAGCTGGTCGCCGCCCTGGTCGTGGGCGGACGCACCCTGATCGTCGGACAGGAGGCCGTCCTCGACGTCGACCGCTACCTCGACACGATCGAGCGGGGCGAGGTCTCCGTCCTCCAGGCCGTGCCCTCCTATCTGGAGGTGGTGCTCAGCCGGCTGGAGGAACGCCCCCGCGCGCTGCCCTCCCTGCGCTGCGTCTCGGTCACCGGCGAGGCGCTCAAGAAGGAACTGGCCGTCCGGTGGTTCGCGCGTTTCCCGCACATCGCCCTGATGAACGCCTACGGCCTCACGGAGACGTCGGACGACACCAACCACGAGGTCATGACCTCCGTGCCGGTGTGGGACTCGGTGCCGCTCGGGCACGCGGTCGGCAACGTCGCCGTGTACGTCGTGGACGAGGACCTGCGGCCGGTGCCGCTCGGCGCGCCGGGCGAGATCGTCTTCTCCGGCGTCTGCGTGGGTCGCGGGTACGTCAACGACCCCGAACGCACCGCGGAGGCCTTCGGCGAGGACCCGCACCGGCCCGGCCGGCGGCTCTACCGCTCGGGCGACTTCGGCCGCCGGCTGCCGGGCGGCTCCGTGGAGTTCCTCGGCCGGCGCGACGCGCAGATCAAGATCCGCGGCTTCCGCATCGAGATCGGGGAGATCGAGAACCAGCTGCTGCGGCTGCCCGGGGTCCGCGACGGCGCGGTCGTCGTCGTCGAGTCGCCGGACCGGGGCCGCCATCTGGTCGGCTTCCAGGTCGGCTCGGCCGAACCGTCCGACGCCCTGCGCGAGCGGCTGGAGCAGGCGCTGCCCGCGTACATGGTGCCGGACCGGTTCGAGCCCCTCGACGCCCTGCCGCTCACCCCGAACGGCAAGACCGACAAGCGCGCCCTGCGCACCCTCGCCGCCGAGCTCGCCCTGGCCGCCGAGCGGGGACACGCCGAGGCGTACGAGGCGCCCCGCCCCGGCACCGAACTGCGGCTCGCCGAGGCGTGGGCCGCCGTGCTGAAGCTGCCCCCGGAGCGGATCGGCCGCACCGATGACTTCTTCCTGCTGGGCGGCACGTCCCTCTCCGCCGTGCGGCTCGTCGTGCGGATGGAGCGGGCGTTCACCCTGCGCGACGTGGTGCGGCTCCCGAGGCTCGACGCCCTCGCCGCGTTCCTCGACGATCCGGGGGACGGCGCCGCCGGCGCGCCCGCGGACACCGGCCGGGAGAGGCCCGCCGCCGGCGGCGTGTCCCCCGCGACCGCCGCCCCGCCGCGCACCGCCCCGGCGGCGGCCCCGTTCGACGTGGTCAGGACGGAGGGCAGGCCCGCCGTGCTCACCCTGGACGGCCCCGCCCCCGAGGACCCGGCGGCCTGGGCGGAGCGGAACGCCGGCCGGGTACGGGCCACCGTGGCGGAGCACGGTGCGCTGCTGGTGCGGGGACTGGGCCTGCGGGACGCGGACACCGTCGGCCGGGTCGGCCGCGGACTGCTGCACCAGGTGATGACCGAACGCGAGGGCTTCGCGCCGAGGCAACGGCTCGCGGACGGCGTCCACACCTCCTCCGAGTGGCCGGCCGACCAGCCCATGTGCATGCACCACGAGCTGAGTTACGCCCGTGAGGTGCCCGGCACCCTGCTGTTCGCCTGCCTCACCGCCCCCGCATCGGGCGGCGTCACCGGTGTCGCGGACTCCGCCGACGTCCTGGAGGCGCTCCCGGCCGAGCTGGTGGCGCGCTTCGAGGCCGAGGGCTGGCTCGTCGACCGCAACTACACCGAAACGGTGGGCGTCGGCCTGGCGGACGCCTTCGGCACGACCGACCGCGCGGCCGTCGAGGCCTACTGCGCGGAGCGGGGCATCGAGTGCCGCCCGCAGTCCAACGGCGACCTGCTCACCCGGCAGTACGCCCCCGCCGTGCTCACCCACCCGGTGACCGGCCGGCGCGGCTGGTTCAACCAGATCGCCTTCCTCAACGAGTGGACCCTCGACCCGATCGTCCGCGAGTACCTCATGTTCGAGTTCGGTGACGCCGGACTGCCCTTCAACAGCCGTTACGGCAAGGGCGCGGGCCTCGACGAGGAGACCGTGCTCACGATCAACGCGGTGTACGAGAAGCACACGCTCCGCGAGCCGTGGCGGGCGGGCGACCTCCTCGTGGTGGACAACCTCCGGATGGCGCACAGCAGGGAGCCCTACGAGGGGGACCGGCGGATCGCGGTCGTCCTCGGCGACCCGGTCACCGTGCCGGCCCACCACTGAACAGCCCCTTCCCACCGCAATCCCAGCCCATGGATGGAGTCCCATGTCCCACGAGCCGCTCGTGCCGCCCTTCGCCGTCATCACCGGCGCGCAGGTGGCGCAGGTTCTCACCGGCAGCGAGAAGCAGGTCGTCGACCTGGTCGAGGACGTCTACCGGCTGCACGGCCGGGGCGACTCGGTCAACCCGCCCTCGTACTTCCTGCGGTTCCCCGACCGCCCGAGCTCCCGGATCATCGCCCTGCCCGCCTCGGTCGGCGGCGACCGTCCCACCGACGGCCTGAAGTGGATCTCCAGCTTCCCGGAGAACGTGGCCGCGGGGATCCCCCGGGCCTCCGCCGTCCTCATCCTCAACGACCACGCGACGGGGTATCCGTTCGCCTGCCTGGAGAGCTCCATCATCAGCGCCTCCAGGACCGCCGCCTCGGCCGCCCTCGCCGCCGACCGGCTCAGCGGGTCGAAGCGCCCGCGCCGGATCGGCTTCGTCGGCACCGGCCTCATCGCCCGCTACGTCCACCACTACCTGGAGGCCACCGGCTGGACCTTCGACCGGCTCGGCGTCCACGACCTGTCCGCGGCGCACGGCGCGGCCTTCGCGGAGTACCTCGGCGGGCGGGGCGACGCCCCCGTCGTGGTACACGGGACGGCCGAGGAACTGATCCGGGAGAGCGACCTGGTGGTCTTCGCCACGGTCGCCGGCAGCCCGCACGTGCACGACCCCTCCTGGTTCGCCCACAACCCGCTGGTGCTCAACGTGTCGCTGCGGGACCTGGCGCCGGAGATCCTGCTCGCCTCCGCCAACATCGTCGACGACGTCGAGCACTGCCTGAAGGCGGACACCTCCCCGCACCTGACCGAACAGCTCACCGGGAACCGCGACTTCATCGACGGCACCCTCTGCGACGTGCTGGAGGGCCGGGTCGAGCCGCCCGGGGACCGTCCCGTCGTGTTCTCGCCGTTCGGTCTCGGCGTGCTCGACATCGCCCTCGGCCGTTACGTCCACGACCAGTTGCGCGACGCCGGCCACCTCGGGGTCGTCGACGGCTTCTTCCACGAACTGGACCGCTACGGCCGCGCCTGAGGGCTGTCCGACCGACAGAAAAACGGTGATGAAGTGACGGTCATATCCGCTCCCTACGAGATCAACGTCGACGACGTCTTCGTGGATCTGCTGCCCGTCTTCGACGTCCCCCTCTTCCTCAAGTGCGAGGGGATCAATCTCGCGGGCTCGGTCAAGCTGAAGGCCGCCCTGGAGATGGTGCTGGCCGCCGAACGCGACGGCACGCTCACCCCGGGCGACGTGCTCGTGGAGTCCTCGTCCGGCAACCTCGGTGTGGCGCTCAGCATGATCGCCGCCCACCGGGGATACGGCTTCGTCTGTGTCACCGACAGCCGCTGCAATCCCGCCAGCCGCCGGCTGATGGAGTCCTTCGGCGCCCGGGTGCTGGTCATCTCGCGCCCCGACAAGCACCGGGGGCTGCTGGGCGCGCGCATCGACTACGTCCAGCGGCTCGTCGACTACGACCCCAACTACGTGTGGCTCAACCAGTACGTGAACCCGCACAACTGGCTGGCGCACTACCGGTCGACCGGCCCCGCCGTCGCCGCCCAGTTCCCCGAGGTGGACGTCCTCTTCGTCGGCGCCGGCACGACCGGGACCCTCATGGGCTGCGCCCGCTACTTCCGGGAGACACGGCCGCAGACCAGGATCGTGGCCGTCGACAGCGTCGGCTCGGTGACCTTCGGCGGCCCCGCCCTGACCCGGCACATTCCCGGCCTCGGGGCGGGCGTGCGGCCCCAGTTGCTCGACGACGGGCTCGTCGACGACGTCGTGATGGTGCCCGAGCGGGACACCCTGGAGAGCTGCCAGACCCTCGCGCAGCGAGGCTTCCTGTTCGGCGGCTCCACCGGGACGGTCGTGAGCGGCGCGCTGCGCTGGCTGGCCGGCCGGCCCGAGGGGGAGCGGCTCACCGCGGTGGCCCTCTCCCCGGACCAGGGCGACCGCTATCTCGACTCGGTGTACGACCCCGCGTGGGTGGAGGAGCGCTTCGGCGCACCGCACACCTGGGACGCCGTTCCGGCGGCCCCGGCCGACGACCTGCCTCCTCTGGTGACGAGCGCCGGCTGAGCCCGCACCGGACCGCCCGGGACACCTCATCGCTCCCTTCGAGACAAGGAAACAGCGTCGTGCACAAGCCAATCGTTCTGATCGCCGAGGAGCTCTCTCCCGCCACCGTCGACACCCTGGGGTCGGACTTCGAGATCCTGAGCTGTTCCGGCGCCGACCGGAGCGCGCTCCTCGCCGCGCTGCCGAGGGCCGACGCCGTGCTCGTCCGCAGCGCCACCCGCATGGACGCGGAGGCCATCGCGGCCGGCCGGAGGCTGAAGGTGATCGGCCGGGCCGGGGTCGGTCTGGACAACGTCGACGTGGCCGCCGCGTCCCGGGCGGGCGTCATGGTGGTCAACGCGCCCACCTCCAACATCGTCAGCGCGGCCGAGCACACGGTGGGCCTCCTGCTGGCGGTGGCCAGGAACATCCCGCAGGCCCACGGGGCGCTCAAGGAAGGCCGCTGGGAGCGGAGCCGCTTCACCGGTGTCGAGCTGGCCGACAAGACGCTCGGGATCATCGGGCTCGGCAGGATCGGCTCCCTGGTCGCCCGCCGCATGGCGGCGTTCGGGATGCGGGTGCTCGCCCACGACCCGTATGTGCGGGCCGGGTACGCCGAGCGGGCGGGGGTGTCCGGCGTCGGGCTCGACACCCTCCTCGACGAGGCGGACTTCCTCACCGTCCACCTCCCGCGGACCCCGGAGACGGAGGGCCTGATCGGCTTCGACGCCCTGCACCGGGTCAAGCCGGGCGTACGGATCGTCAACGCCTCGCGGGGCGGGATCGTCGACGAGGCGGAGCTGTACGCGGCGCTGAAGGAGGGGCGCGTCGCGGGCGCGGCCGTCGACGTCTTCGCGACCGAACCCTGCTTCGACTCCCCGCTGTACGAGTTGGACAACGTGGTCGTCACCCCGCATCTGGGCGCGAGCACCCTGGAGGCGCAGGAGCGGGCGGGCGTCGCGGTCGCCCGCTCGGTGCGGGAGGCGCTGGCCGGCCGGTTCGTGCCGGAGGCGGTCAACGTGCGGATGGGCGAGGTGGACGCCGAACTCGCCCCGTGGCTGGCCGTGGTGGAGCGGCTCGGCCGGCTGTTCACGGCGACCGCGGGCGGGCTGCCCCCGCGGCTGCGGGTGACGGTCCGCGGCGAGATCGCCCGCCACGATGCGGGCCCTCTCGAACTGGCCCTGCTCAAGGGGGCGCTGGGCCCGGTGGTCGACGGCGGCGTCAGCTATGTCAACGCCCCGCTGATCGCCCAGGAGCGTGGTCTGGGCACCGAGGTGCACACGGACCCCGACAGCCCCGTCCACCGCAGTCTCGTCCGGATCGACGGCACCCTGGCGTCCGGCGAGCCGGTGTCGGTGACCGGCGCCCTGAACGGGCTCCGCTCCGGAGCGCGCCTGGTGGAGATCTGCGGCTACGCGACCGACGTGGCGCTCGACGGCGACCTGGCCTTCTTCCTCGCCCCCGACCGGCCCGGCTCGATCGGCGCGGTCAGCGAGGTCTTCACCCGGGCCGGGATCCCCGTCGAATCCCTGTGGATCGGCCGGGGCGGCGGATCGGGGGAGACGGCCCTGGTCGCCCTGGGGCTGGGCGGCCCCGCCGGCCAGGAACGGCTCGACGACGGGGCCGCCGCGCTCGACGCCGCCCGCGCCTGGGGCCTGGAGCGGACCGGATGAACGGCCATGACTGGCTGCTGGACCAGCTGGAACGCAGGCAGGCCCGGTTCCGGCTGATGGACCACGTCCCGGAGGGCCGCACGGATCTCGCCAGCGCCCTGCGCCGGCACTCCCTCGCCCAGGCGGCCAAATGCCTGGTCGTCCGGGTCGCCACGGGCCGCCGGTCCCGGCGGTACGTCCTCGCGGTCGTGCCCGGCGACCGCAAGGTCGACCTGGACGTGCTCCGGGACATGTACGCGGGCAGGGAGGCGTCGTTCGCGACGCGCGACGTGGCCGAGCGGCTGGCGGGCAGCGTCAGCGGATCGGTGATGCCCTTCGCCCGCCACCCCGAACTCGACCTGGTGGCCGACCCCGAACTGCTGGTCCACGACGAGATCTTCTTCAACGCGGCCCGTCTCGACCGGTCGGTGGCGCTCGCCACGGAGGACTACGTGGCCATGGCCCTGCCGCGGATCCACCCCATCACCCAGCTCTCCGTCGGCCGGCTGCCCGTCGCCCCGACCCTCACAGCCCCGAGGATGACCGGATGAACGTCGTCGCCCCCCGTACCGCGCCCCCGGCGAACGTCGTCGCCGGCGGATGGCTGCGTCGCTACTCCCCGACGGCGGACGTCCGCCGCAGGCTGCTGGTCCTGCCGCACGCGGGCGGCTCGGCCGGCTTCTTCCACTCCTGGGGCACCGCGTTCGACAGCTTCACGGAGCTGCTGGTCGCGCGCTACCCGGGCCGCCACGACCGCCTGGGCGACCCCTGCGTCACGGCGATGGACGAGCTGGCCGACCGGGTGACCGAGGCGGTCCTGCCCTTCCTCGACGTACCGCTGTCGATCTTCGGTCACAGCATGGGCGCCTCGCTCGCCCACGAGGTGGCGCTGCGCCTGGGGCGCCGGCACGGGAGGGTTCCGGCGGCCCTGCACGTGTCGAGCCGCAGGCCACCGCACCGGCTGACCCCGCGGGCCCTGCACGAACAGGGCGACGACGCGCTGATCGAGGAGGTGCGCCGGCTCGGCGGCACCGACGAGTCGGTCCTCGGCGACCCGGAACTCCGGGAGATCGTCCTGCCCGCCATCCGCGCCGACTTCACGATCGTCGGGACCTACGGGCCGCGCCCCGCCGACCCGGTCGGCTGTCCCGTGTACGCGTACATCGGGGACGAGGACCCGGGCACATCGGCCAAGGACATGGCGGCGTGGTCCGACGTCGCGTCGGGCGGCTTCCACCTGGACGTCCTGCCCGGAGGCCACTTCTACCTGGTCGAGCAGCACGAACCGCTGCTCCGGTCGGTCCGCGCCCGGCTGGGCTCCGCCGACGGCGCCCCCGCCCCCCGCTGACCGCGCCCCCCGCTGACCGCGCCCCGGCCGGGCGCGGGGCGGTCGGGGCGGGGCGGTCAGTCCGGGTTCTCGCCCGGGTACGCGCTCTCGAACGCCGCGTGGAACAGGGCCGTGACGTCCTGCCCGGTGAGGCCCTCGGCGCGGGCCCGGTCCAGCCATTCCGCGAGCGCGGAGCGCAGCGGTGAGCCGGGGCCCGTCTGGGGCTGGGCGAGGGAGCGGGTGATGAAGGTGCCCGCTCCCTGGCGCACCTCGGCGAGGCCCATGCGTTCCAGTTCGCGGTAGGCCTTCAGGGTGGTGTTCGGGTTGACCTTGGTGGTCGAGGCGACCTGGGCGGCGGTGGGCAGCCGGTCACCCTCCTCCAGCGCGCCCATGCGCAGCGCCTGCTCGACCTGCCGGACGATCTGGAGGTAGGTGGCCACTCCACTGCGCCGGTCGATGCGGAACACGACCACCGTCTTCACCTTCCGCTCGACTGCGACATTTTACGTGGGGGGAGAGCGGGGCGCTCACAGCGGGCGGCGGGTGGCCCGCCACAGGGTGAACGCCGTGAGCAGGACGGTTCCGGCGAGCAGGATGCCCGCGGCGGTCCACTGCATCGGCGCCATCTGGCTGTAGTCGAGGTACTCGATCACGTCGTTGACGATGCCGTGCTTCTCGATGCACGCGTTCTGCGCCTTCTCGGTCGCCTCGGCGCAGGTGCCCCAGCCGTACAGGGTCCCGTCGGCGCTGCCGACCCAGCGGTCCACCTCGTACGCCTCGGCGTAGCGGGCCGGGAGTTCGGTGTCCATCGGGTACGTGAACATCCGCGTCTCGCCGAGGCGTACGCGCAGCTCGTCCCAGACGAAGGTGGTGATCACGGTGAAGAGGAACGTGACGACCATCGCCGGGAGCACCCGGCGGATCAGGGTGCCGATGGTGATGCCCGCTGCGGTGAGGAAGAGGAGGAACGCGGGCAGGACGGGGCCGGTGTTGTCGAAGATGACGCCGTCGATCCAGTCGCTGAGGAAGACCGAGCGGTACGGCTTCCACCACCAGGTGAACAGGGCCGAGAGGACGACTCCGGAGACCAGCGCGAGGGTGTAGGCCAGGCCCAGCTTGGCGATCAGCCACTGGCGGCGGGTCGCCGACTGGGTGGTGACGAGCTGCGCGGTGCCGTTCTCCTGGTCGCCCGCGATCAGCGGGGCGCCGATGAAGACGGCGAGGATCAGGGGGAGGCCGCCGAGGATCGAGGTGATGTACCGGTAGCCGCGGCTGTCGTCCAGCGGCTGGCCGGCGTCCTTCTCGGGCCAGCCCTTCGCGTCGAGCAGCTGGACCAGCTCGGCCCGTTCGTACACGATCCAGAGCGCGGCCAGCAGGGTGAGGCCGAGGACGCAGACCAGCGCGGTCCGGTGCTGGCGGACGACGAGCCACGGCATTCCGCGCAGCAGGCGGCGCCCGGAGTCGGTCGCGGCGGGCTTCTCGGTGAGGGCGGTGCTCATGCGGCCTGGGTCCCTTCGGCCTCGACGCGGGCGCCCTGGGTGTAGAGCGAGGGCGCGTCCGGGGAGCGGAGATGGGCGAGGAGGACTTCCTCCAGGGAGGGCTCGGCGCTCTCCCAGTCGTCCGGGAGCGGGGCCCTCGGCCGGATCATCGCCTGGAACTGCCGCCCCTGGAGGCGGGTTTCGACGACGGTGTGGTCGGCCAGCTCGGGCGGCAGCGAGCCGTCCCGGGCCACCCCGGTGACCAGCGCGTGGGCCGGGACCAGCGCGTCGGCGTCACCGGCCATCCGGATCCGGCCCTCGGAGACGACCAGCAGGTAGTCGCACATGTCCTCCAGCTCGGTCAGCATGTGCGAGGACATCACCACCGTGGTGCCCCGCTCGACGGCCTCCGCCATCAGCAGGGTGCTCATCTCGTCGCGGGCCAGCGGGTCGAGGTCGGACATCGGCTCGTCCAGGAGCAGCAGCTCCGGCCGCTTGCCGAAGGCGAGCGCGAAGGCCACGCGGGTGCGCTGGCCGCCGGAGAGCGTGCCGACCCTGGCGTGCAGCGGGACGTTGCCCGAGCGGACGATCCGCGTCGCCGCGGCGGCGTCCCAGGCGGGGTTCAGCTCGGCGCCCATGCGCAGGGTGTCGGCCACGGTGAACCGCTTGAACAGCGGCTTCTCCTGGCCGAGGAAGGCGAAGGCAGGCATCACGGCGGGGTCGTCGACCGGTACGCCGAAGATCCGCAGTTCGCCGGTGGTCGGCTGCACCTGCCGGGTCGCCAGCCCGAGCAGGGTGCTCTTGCCCGCGCCGTTCGGGCCGACCAGACCGCAGATGCGGCCGGCCGGGATCCGGAAGGAGCAGTCGCGCAGCGCCCAGCCGCGCCGGTAGCGCTTGCCCAGGCCGCGGGCTTCCAGCGCCCAGCTGCCGGACGTCGCGTTCGGAGTGCCCGTGTCCGCCACGCGCCTCACCTCAATTCCATTAGTCAATTAATGGAATCATGGAGTCATGGGGGAATGGCTGTCAAGCCCGTCGGCCCGCGGGGAGGGGGGAGGGGGGAGGGGGGAGGAAGGGTGAGGAGAGAAGAGAAGGAGGGAGGGAGGCTCAGCCGCGCAGGAACGCCAGGACCGCGAGCACCCGGCGGTTGGTGGCGTCCGAGACGTCGAGGCCGAGCTTGACGAGGATCGAACCGAAGTGCTTGCTGACCGTGCCCTCGCCGACGTGCAGGGCCTCGGCGACGGACGCGTTGGACCGCCCCTCCGCCATCAGCGCGAGCACCTCCACCTCACGGGCCGTGAGCCGCGCGAGCGGGTCGCGGCGGCGCCGGATCAGCTGCCGTACGACCTCGGGGTCCACCACCGTGGCGCCCTCGGACACCCGGCGCAGCGCGTCGGCGAACTCCTCGACGTGGCCGATGCGCTCCTTGAGCAGGTAGCCCACCCCCGTACCGTCCGAGGCGTCCAGCAGGTCCTCGGCGTAGGCGCGCTGGACGTACTGGCTGAGCACCAGCACCGGCAGCCCCGGCAGCCTCTCGCGCAGCGCGACCGCGGCCCGCAGGCCCTCGTCCGAGAAGCCGGGCGGCATCCGGACGTCGGTCACCACGATGTCCGGGCGGTGCTCCAGGGCGGCGGCCGTCAGCTCATCGGCGGTGCCCACGGCGGCGAGGACCCGGTGCCCGAAGCGCTCCAGCAGGCCCACCAGCCCCTCGCGCAGGAGCACGCTGTCCTCGGCCAGTACGACGCGCAGCATCAGGTCCTTCCATCCGCGGGCGGGCAGGGAACCTCCAGCCCGAACACCGTCGGCCCCCCGGGCGGACTGGACAGTAGCAGGGTCCCGCCCAGCACCGAGAGGCGATCGGCGACGCCCTGGAGGCCCGTCCCGCCGACGCCCCCGCCCCCCGGCCCGCTCCCGTCGGGGCCCCCACCGCGGTCCCCGCCCGCTCGCCCGCTCCCGTTCCCGGCGGCCGTCCCGCCCACGCGGGCGCCCCCGCGTCCGTCGTCCTCGACGTCCACCGTCAGCCGCCCCCTCGCGTGCCCGCCGGTCACCGTCACACGGGTGGCCCCGCTGTGCTTCGCCACATTGGCCAACGCCTCGCTGACCGCGAAGTAGACCGCGGTCTCCACGGCCCGGGGCAGCCGCCCCGGTACGTCCAGGAGCACCTCGACCGGGACCGGCGAGCGGTCGGCCAGGTCCTCGACCGCGGCCGTCAGGCCCCGGTCGGTGAGGATGTGGGGGTGGATCCCGTGGATCAGCTCGCGGATCTCCACCAGCGCGGCCGACGCCTCCTCGTGCGCCCGGTCCAGCAGACCGCCCAGCGGTCCGGCGGGCCGCTCCAGCCGGGCGAGACCCAGCGTCATGGACAGGGCCACCAGCCGCTGCTGCGCCCCGTCGTGCAGGTCGCGCTCGATACGGCGGCGCTCCGCCTCGAACGCGTCCACCAGCCGCGTCCGCGACCGGTCCAGCTCCGCGATCCGGGAGTCGAGCGCGGAGTGCGGGGGCGAGAGGAGCGCCCGGGTCAGTACCGCCCGGCCCCGGGCCACCACCCCCAGCGGCCAGGTCAGCAACGGCAACAGCACCACCCCCGCCAGCAGCACCCCGAACGCCTCCGGCCAGGAGTCGGCGAGCCAGAGCTTCAGGACGCGCGCCTCCCCGTCCCCGCCCGCCGCCATCATCGCCGGGGTCCCGATCAGGCCGCCGCACACCAGCAGCACGCTGCCCACGGCCAGCGCCTCCAGCGGCCACAGGACGAAGGCGAACAGCAGCGCGTACGCCAACTCCCGCCAGGTACACCGCTCCTGGAGCCGGGTCCGCAGCCAGGACGCCAGGCCCGGACCGGGCGGTTCGCGGTGCGGATCGAGGAGCGGCGCCGGGTCGATCAGCCGGAGCCTGCGCCGCTCCAGCGCCGCCAGCGGAATCCCGGCGAGGACGAGCGTCAGCAGCAGCGGTACGCCGATGACGAGGACGGTCAGCGCGCTGCCCGCGACCGCCAGCAGGAGCAGCGCCACCAGCGTCGCGACGCCGAGGGGCACGCTGGTCAGGAGGTAGAGCCCGGCCCGCCACGGCCGCCCGGCCAGGAGCCGGCGGGCCAGGGCCCGCGGGCGTGACCCGGGTGCGGCCCGGACGCCGGGGGCGGCCCGGCGCGGGGCCGGCCGGGGCCCGAAGGACGCGGCCGACCCGGGCTCCGGAGACGCGGGCGACCCGGGCTCCTGGGAAGCGGTCGACCCGGGCTCCGGGGACGCGGGCGGCGGGCTGGGGGAGAGCATGCCGGGCACGCTACGAGACGGTCCCCCGGGCGGGCCACCCCGCTCTCTGCCCTCCTGTGGTGGAGCTGGCTCCACCACAGGAGCCCCCGCTCGCTGCGATGTGCCGGGCGCGCCCGGCCGGTTGAGTCGACCCCATGAATCCAGCAGCAGCAAGTGCCGCCCGGCCGAGCGCCGTTCGGCTCCGGTCCGTGACCCGTACCCACGGCCGCGAAGGCCGCGACGGCGGCACGGTGAAGGCGCTCGACGACGTCAGCCTGACCATCCGCCGCGGCACGTTCACCGCCGTCATGGGGCCCTCCGGTTCCGGCAAGTCGACGCTCCTGCACTGCGCCGCAGGCCTGGACCGGCCGACCGGCGGCCGGGTGCTGCTCGGCGACACCGATCTGACCGGGCTGAGCGAGGCCCGGCTGACCCGGCTGCGCCGGGAGCGGATCGGCTTCGTCTTCCAGGCGTTCAACCTGCTGCCCTCCCTGACCGCCGCGCAGAACGTGGCCCTGCCCCTGCGGCTGGCCGGCCGGCGGCCACGCAGGGCCGAGGTGCTCCACGCCCTGGACCGGGTCGGCCTGCGCGGCCGGGCGGGCCACCGGCCCGGCGAACTCTCCGGCGGCCAGCAACAGCGGGTGGCGATCGCCCGCGCCCTGATGACCGGCCCCGAGGTGCTGTTCGGCGACGAACCGACCGGGGCCCTGGACTCCACCGCCGGCCGCGTGGTGCTCGGCCTGCTGCGTGAGATGACCGACGAGGGGCGCACCGTGATCATGGTGACCCACGACCCGGTCGCCGCCTCCTTCGCCGACCGGGTCGTCTTCCTCGCCGACGGCCGGATCCGGGACGAGTTGGAGGGGCCCACGGCGGAGCGGGTCGCCGCCCGCATGGCGGCCGACGCCGCCCCGGCCGCCCCGACGCGCTCCACCGGCTCGGCGGTGGTCCCGTGCTGACGCACGTACGGAGCGGGATGCGCCGGCGCTGGGTCACCTTCGTCGGCTCGTTCGTCGCCCTGGCCCTGGGGGTGGGCCTGATGGCGGCCACCGGACTCGCCCTCGCCGCGACGTTCGGCGCCCCGGAGCGGGGCCCCGAACGGTTCGCCGCCGCCCCCGTCGTCGTGCGGGCCACCGACCACCTCCGCGTCGACACCCCGACCGGGACCCGGAGCAAGCCCCTCCGCCACCCCGGACCGGTCCGCGCACCGATCGCCGACCGGCTGGCCGCCCTCGGCCGCACGGTGGAGGACCGGACGTTCCCGGCGGACGTCACGGCTCCCCGCACCGGCCCCGACGCCGAGGAGCCGCGCACCGGCCCCGACGCCCGGGTCGGTCACCCGTGGCCGGTCGCCGCCGCGGCCCCGTACCGCCTCACCTCGGGCCGGCCCCCCGCCGCCCCCGGCGAGGTCGTCGTCACCACCGGGCCCGGCGGCGACCGGCTCCGCACCGGCGACCGTGTCCGGGTCCGCACCCCGGCCGGGAACGGCCTGCGGACCGTCGTCGGCACCGTGGCCGGCCGGGGCTTCGAGGACGCCGTCTTCTTCACCCGCGACGAGGCCGCCCGGATCTCCCCGGCCATCGACGCCCTCGTGGTGCACGCCGACGCCACCGCCGTACGCCGGGCACTCGGGCCGGACAGCGGCATGGACGTCCTCACCGGCCACGACCGCCGCCGCGCCGACCCCGACCGCGACGCCCGGGCCCTGGTCTCCGTCAACGCCCTGCTCGGCACCGCCGCCGGCATCACCCTGTTCGTCTCCGCCGCCGTCGTGGCCTCGACGTTCTCCTTCGCCGTGGCCGCGCGGCGCCGGGAGTTCGGGCTGCTGCGCACGGTCGGCGCGACGCCCGGACAACTCCGCCGTGCGGTGTGCGCCGAGGCGGTCGTCATCGGCGTCCTCGCCTCGGCCGCGGGCGCGTGGCTCGGGGCCCGGGCCGCGCCCCTGCTCGTCGGCCGGATGGCCGGAGCGGGCCTCGCACCGCCCGGGTTCGCCCTCGGCGACGCCTCCTGGCCGCTGCACACCGCCTTCTGGACCGGGGTCTCCGTCGCCACGGCGGCGGCCCTCGCCTCCTGCCACCGGGCCGGGCGGACCGCCCCGACCGAGGCGCTGCGCGAGGCGGCCGTCGACAGCCGCGTCATGCCGGTGAGCCGATGGGCGACCGCCCTCCTCGTCCTGCTCGCCGGAGTGGGCCTGCCCGCGCTGGCGTTGGCCGTCGACCCCGGCGACCTGCTGGGCCGCAAGTCCTACGTCACCCGGCCCATGCTCCTCATCGTCGGCTGCGCCCTCCTGGCCCCCGTCCTGGTGCGCCCCGTCGCCCGGCTGCTGACCTGGCCGCCCGCCCGGCTGCCCGGCGCCACCGGCGTACTCGTCCGGGAGAACACCGCCACCGGGGTGCGCAGGACAGCGGCCGTGGCCGCGCCCGTCCTCATCACCGTCGCCCTCGCCGCCACCCTGACGGGCACCGTCGCCACCCTGGAGGAGGCCCGGGCCACCGAGGCGCGCACCGCCACGACCGCCGACTTCGTGGTGACGCCGGGACCGCGGGGCCGCCCGCCGGCGCCCGCCTTCGTGGCGGCGGCACGGTCCGTCGAGGGAGCCGTGGTCAGCGTCTCGCGGTCCACGGCCGTCACCGTCCTCGAAGAGGACACGGCCCTCGTCACCTCCGAGGCCCGCGCGGTCGACCCCGCCCGGCTGGCCGCCGTGTCGGACCTGCCCGTCACGGCCGGCCGGCTCGCCGACCTGGACGACGACGCGATCGTCGTCAACGAGGAGTGGCTGACCACCCGGGTCGGCGACCGGGTCACCGTCTGGCTCGGCGACGGGCGCAGGACCTCCCTGCGGATCGCCGCCGTCCTCGCCACCGGCACCGGCGACAACGGCGTCTACGTCACCCCGCGCAACGCCGGGGGAGCGGGCGTCGACCGGATCGACATCAAGGTCGCCGAGGGCGCGGACCCGCGGGCCGTCGCCGCCGCGCTGCACACCGCCGGGGCCGCCACCGACACGCGGGTCACGACCCGGGCCGCGTGGCTGGCCGCGAACGGCCCGGGGCCGGACGACCCCACCAGGACCGGGCTCCGGATGATCCTCGGCATCGCGCTGCTCTGTACGGCGACGGCCCTGGCCAACACCCTGGTCATGGCCACCTCCGACCGGGGCCGCGATCTCGCCGTGCTCCGCCTGGCCGGGGCCACGACCGCCCAGGTCCTGCGGCTCGTCGCGGCCGAGGCGGTGGTGGCGGTCGGCGTCGGCGCCGTGCTCGGGGGCGGGGTCGCGGCGGTGAACCTGCTGGTGGTGCGGGGCGCGCTGGCACTGCTCGGCGTCACCTCCGGCATCGTCGTGCCGTGGGGAACGCTCGGCCTCGTGGTCGCCGCCGCCGCGCTCCTGGCCGCGCTCTCCGCCGTCCTCCCGGCCTCGCTCGCCCTGCGGACCCGCCCGGTCGAACTCGCGGGCGCCCGTGAGTAGTCGTCGCCGACCGCTCACCGGCACCCGTGCGCAGACGCGGTCGGCCGCTCACCGGCGCCCGCGGGGAGCCGTCGCCGTACCCGCGACGCCGGTGAGCGGCCGGCGGCCGGGTCGCAACGCTCGTGATCAGCCCGTCCAGGGCATAGGCTCGCCCCATGGGCAGCCACTCCGCACATCTGCCGCACCCGACCACCCCGGCCGGCCGCGAGGGCCTCGACGCCGTTCTCGCCCGGCCCGACCGCGCGGTCGTCGCCCTCGACTTCGACGGCACGCTCGCCGACATCGTCCCGGACCCCGAGCAGGCGCGCGCCCACCCCGGCACGGTCGCCGCGCTCGCCGCGCTCGCGCCGAAGGTGGCCGCCATCGCCGTGATCACCGGCCGCCCGGCGGACGTCGCGGTGCGCCACGGGGGTTTCGCGGGCGTCCCCGGGCTGGAGCACCTCGTCGTCCTCGGGCACTACGGCGCCGAACGCTGGGACGCCGTGACCGGCACCGTGAACGCCCCCGCCCCGCACCCCGGAGTGGCCGCCGTCCGGGCCGAACTCCCCGATGTGCTGGCTGGGTTCGACTCCGGACGCGGTGCCTGGATCGAGGAGAAGGGGCAGGCCGTCGCCGTCCACACCCGGCGCGCCGAGGACCCGCAGGCGGCCTTCGACGCGCTGAGCGGACCCCTCGGCGAGCTGGCGGCGCGGCACGGACTGATCGTCGAACCGGGCCGCCTGGTCCTGGAGTTGCGCCCGCCCGGCATGGACAAGGGCGTCGCGCTCGCCGGGTTCGTCGCCGAGCTGGACGCCGAGTCCGTGATCTACGCGGGCGACGACCTCGGGGACCTCGCCGCGTTCGCCGCGGTGGAGAAGCTGCGCAGCGAGGGCCCGGACGGCATCCCCGGCCTCCTGGTGTGCAGCGGCAGCACCGAGGTGCCCGAACTGGCCGAGCGGGCCGACCTGTCGGTGCCCGGACCGGCCGCCGTGGTGGACTTCCTGGCGGCGTTGGCCGAGCGGCTCTGAGCCGGCAGCGGCCCGGGCCCGGACCGGTTCACCCCTGCCGCAGCGCCTCCAACTGGTCCAGGAACCACCGCTGGGGCGGCAGCGCGGTCGCCGCCTCGGCCAACCGCTTCGTCCGGCCGGACCGCTCGTCGCCGCTCATCGTCAGCGCCTCGTGCAGGGCCTCGGCCGTGCCCGTCACGTCGTACGGGTTCACCACGATCGCGTCCTCGCCCAGCTCCTCGTGGGCTCCCGCCTCCCGCGACAGCACCAGCGCGCAGCCGTGGTCGGAGACGACGGGGACCTCCTTGGCGACCAGGTTCATCCCGTCCCGGATCGGGTTGACCAGGGCCACGTCCGCCAGCCGGTACGCGGCCAGCGAGCGGGCGAAGTCGTCCTTGACGTGGAGCACCACCGGCGTCCAGCTCTCCGTGCCGAACTCCCCGTTGATCTCCGTGGCGAGGGTCTGCACGGCCGCCGTGTAGTCCCGGTAGACCGCGAGGTCCTGCCGGGAGGGGTAGGCGAAGGCGATGTGCACGACGCGCTCGCGCCACTCGGGGCGGGTCTCCAGCAGGGCGCGGTACGCGTGCAGACCGCGCACGATGTTCTTGGACAGCTCGGTGCGGTCCACCCGCACGATCGTCCTCCGGCCCTCGCCCACCTGCTCGCGCAGCGCCGCCATCCGCTCGTCCACGTCCGCCTCGTGCGCGCGCCGGCGCAGGAAGTCCGCGTCGGCCCCCAGGCCGTGCACCCCGATCCTGGTCCGGCCCGTCCCGCCGAGGATCTCCGTGCAGCAGCCGATGAACGCGTCCGCCCAGCGCCGGGTCAGGAACGCGGCCCGGTCCGCGCCGAGGATGCCGCGCAGCAACTGCTCGGCGATGTCGTCGGGCAGCAGCCGGAAGTAGTCGACGGGCGCCCACGGGGTGTGCGAGAAGTGGCCGATCCTGAGGTCCGGGCGCAGTTCGCGGAGCATGCCGGGGACCAGCGCCAGGTGGTAGTCCTGCACCAGGACCGCCGCCCCGGGGCCCGCCTCCTCGGCGAGCGCCTCGGCGAAGGCCCGGTTGTACGTCTCGTAGGAGGCCCACTGCCGCCGGAACTCCGCGTCGAAGACCGGCTCGACGGGCGTCTGGTAGAGCAGGTGGTGGACGAACCACAGCACCGAGTTCGCGATGCCGTTGTACGCGTCGGCGTGCACCTCGGCGTCGATGTCGAGCATCCGCACGCCCGGCTCGCCGACCCCGCGCCGCACCGCCTCGCGGTCCCCGTCGCCGAGGGCCGCGCAGACCCACAGCTTGTCGTCGACGGCGCTCAGCCCGGAGACGAGACCTCCGCCGCCGCGCTTGGCGTCGAGCGTCCCGTCCTCGTCGAGCGTGTACGAGACGGGGCCGCGGTTGGACGCGACGAGGACCTGTGCGGTGGAGTCGGCCGCGGGTCCGGATTCGGTTTCGGCGTGCTCGGAGACCATGTAGCGGAACCTAGCCCGTTCGGGAAGCCCCCAAACGCCTCAACGCGTCAAGCGGCCCATCGCTCCGCGTACTCCGCGATCTCCCGCATCGGTGGCCGCTCCTCCGTGTCCACCGCGTGGGTGCGGGGCACGAAGCCGTCCTCGCCGCGCTCGAACTGGGTCAGCGCGGGCCGCACCAGATGGCCCCGGGAGAGCCGCAGCTGCGCCGTGCGGTAGATCGCCGCCGCCATCCGGCCCAGCGCCTGCCCGTCCTGGTGGCGGTGGACGCGCACCCCGACGTCGACCTGGCCCAGGGCGTCCAGGCCCACCGTGTGCAGCGCGTCCACCAGCAGGCCCAGCTCCACTCCGTAACCGACCGGGAACGGCAGCCGCTCCAGCAGGGACCGCCGCACCGCGTACTCGCCGCCCAGCGGCTGCACGAAACCGGCCAGCTGGGGCCAGTGCAGATTGAGCAGCGGGCGTGCCACCAGTTCGGTGACCCGGCCGCCCTGACCTGCACGGTCGCCGAGCGGGCGGTCGTACATCGCCTTGACGAACTGGACGGACGGGTCGGTGAGCAGCGGTCCGACCGTGCCCGAGACGAACTCCGCGGAGAAGTCCCTGAGGTCGGCGTCGATGAAGCAGACGATCTCGCCGCTGGTCACCAGGAGTGACCGCCACAGCACCTCGCCCTTGCCGGGCAGGGCCGGGATCCGGGGCAGGATCGCGTCCCGGTGGACCACCCGGGCGCCCGCGGCCCTGGCCACGGCGGCGGTGGCGTCGGTGGAGCCGGAGTCGATCACCACGAGTTCGTCGACGAGCCGGACCTTCTCCATCAGCTCCCGGCGGATCACCGCCACGATCGCGCCGACCGTGGCCTCCTCGTTCAGCGCGGGCAGCACCACGCTCACCGACGTGCTGCGCGGATCGGCGTCCCGGGCGTCGGCGAGCCGGTTCAGCGGGCGGTCGCCGGACGACCAGGAACGCCTGGTCAGCCAGCGTTCCACCTCTTCGAGCACGGTCGGCACTCCCTGTGTGTGATCCATCTCGCGGTTCGGACGACTATCTCAACGGTCCGGTGCTTCGGTTACAGTCTTGAACAACGCGTATGGCCGTCGCATGTCGGGGTCGGAGCGCACATAAACGCCTGGATCGAAGATCCAGCGCCATAAGAGCTCATCCAGAGGGACTGAGGGAACGGCCCGTTGAAGTCCCGGCAACCCTCCTGCCGACCGCGAGGTCACGGTGGGGAAGGTGCCAATTCCGTCTTGCGGCGAAATGCGTCGCAGGGAAGATGAGGAGAAAGGGACCTCCGCCATCATGGCTGTTCAGACCGTTGCAGGCAGCACCGCTTCGTCCACCCCGGCCGTCGACCTCGGCCCCGCCGCGGCGCTTTCCTGCCGCGAGTGCGGCGAGCGTTTCGAGCTCGGCCCCCTTTTCGCCTGTGCGTCCTGTTTCGGGCCCCTCGAAGTGGCCTACGACCTGCCCACCGGCTCGCCCGAGGAGCTGCGCAAGCGCATCGAGGCCGGCCCGGACAACATCTGGCGCTACGCCCCGCTCCTGCCGGTGCCCGCGGACGTCGCGGAGAAGCCCAACATCAACCCCGGCTTCACCAAGCTCGTCAAGGCCGACAACCTCGCCCGCGAGCTGGGCGTCACCGGCGGCCTGTACGTGAAGGACGACTCCGGCAACCCGACGCACTCCTTCAAGGACCGCGTCGTCGCCATCGCCGTCGAGGCCGCCCGCGCCTTCGGCTTCACCACCCTCTCCTGCTCCTCCACGGGCAACCTGGCCGGGGCCGTCGGCGCCGCCGCCGCCCGGGCCGGACTGCGCTCCTGCGTGTTCATCCCGCACGACCTGGAACAGGGCAAGGTCGTCATGGCCGCGGTGTACGGCGGTGAGCTGGTCGGCATCGAGGGCAACTACGACGACGTCAACCGCTTCTGCTCCGAGCTCATCGGCGACCCGCTGGGCGAGGGCTGGGGCTTCGTCAACGTCAACCTCCGCCCGTACTACGGCGAGGGCTCCAAGACGCTGGCGTACGAGATCTGCGAGCAGCTCGGCTGGCGGCTGCCCGACCAGATCGTCATCCCGATCGCGTCCGGCTCCCAGCTCACGAAGATCGACAAGGGGCTCCAGGAGCTGATCAAGCTCGGCCTGGTCGAGGACAAGCCGTACAAGATCTTCGGCGCCCAGGCCGAGGGCTGCTCCCCGGTCTCCGCCGCGTTCAAGGCCGGTCACGACGTCGTACGGCCCCAGAAGCCGAACACCATCGCCAAGTCGCTGGCCATCGGCAACCCGGCCGACGGCCCCTACGTCCTGGACATCGCCCGCCGCACCGGCGGCGCGGTGGAGGACGTGACCGACGAGCAGGTCGTCGACGCGATCAAGCTGCTGGCGCGCACCGAGGGCATCTTCGGCGAGACGGCGGGCGGCGTGACGCTCGGCGTGACGAAGAAGCTGATCGAGGCCGGTGTCATCGACCCGACGCTCACCACCGTCGTCGTCAACACCGGCGACGGCCTGAAGACGCTCGACGCGGTCTCCGCGACCTCGCAGGCCACGGCGACCATCAAGCCGAGCCTGGAGGCGTTCCGCGCCGCGGGCCTCGGCACCGCCTGACGGCCACCCCGTACCGAAGGAAGAAGGGCACCACCATGAGCGTCAAGGTCCGCATCCCCACCATCCTCCGTACGTACACGGGCGGCCAGGCCGAGGTCCCGGCGGAGGGCGCCAAGCTCTCCGAGGTCATCGAGTCCCTGGAGAAGGACCACCCGGGCATCGCGGCCCGCGTCCTGGACGACCAGGGCAAGCTGCGCCGCTTCGTGAACGTGTACGTCAACGACGACGACGTGCGCTTCGAGGGCGGCCTCGACGCGGCCACGCCCGACGGCGCGGGCGTCTCGATCATCCCCGCGGTCGCCGGCGGCTGCTGACCGCCCGGGCCGCTCCACGGCGGCCCCATCGCACCTCTGTGTGACCACAGTTGCCCCCTCCGCGAGAGAAGCGGAGGGGGCAATTCTGTATGGTTGAGCACGGTACAGTTGGGGAAGCCCCGTCCGCTGCCCGTGCCGCCCGCATATGAGAATGCGCCCGGCCCCGATAAGAAGCAGCCAAAGTGCGTGAACCTCTTGGGGCATAAGTGCCCTTTGTCTGGCCCGACTTGCCCGTAAATCTCAGCAAACCCGCATATTCGCGTGTTCTTCTGTGCCCAGAATTCTCGTCCGATTGACCTGTTGCAGAGGGCAGTTGGGCGGATACATTCGGCCGCGGTCGACGCGCTGCGGCGCCGCACATCCCCTCCTGCCGGGGGGTGAGTTACGACCCGGGCCCGCGAAGTGCGGTCCCGTGCAAGGGCCAGTAATAGGGGAGTTAGGCATGGCTCAGGGCACCGTCAAGTGGTTCAACGCGGAGAAGGGATACGGCTTCATCGCGGTCGACGGTGGTGCGGATGTTTTCGTCCACTACAGCGCGATCCAGATGGACGGGTACCGCACCCTCGAAGAGGGTCAGCGAGTTGAATTCGAGATCTCGCAGGGCCAGAAGGGGCCCCAGGCCGACATGGTCAAGCTCGCCGTCGGCTGAGCTCGGCGCGGTCGTCCGACGACACTACTCACGCACGCAGGGCCCGGCCCCCGGATCAGGGGACCGGGCCCTCCGTGCGTCCCGGGGGCCCTGCCGGGGGCGCACCGTCCCCCCGTCCGGACGCGCGCCGCCGCCCCCGTCGGACGCGCGCCGCTGTCCACATCCGGAGAGGGACGCTTGCACTCGCAGGGGTCGAGTGCTAATCATTGGCGTTAGCACTCTCCAGGTGAGAGTGACAGAAACGTGGACCGGGCCGGTGAGGCCCGCAGGTGTGGTGGGGCAAGGAACCACCACGCACGCAGGCCGTCCGTCGCGGGCGCCTCTCGGTCCGGAGAAATCCACCCCTGTCCGGGAGGACCACTTCACATGGCCAAGATCATCGCGTTCGACGAGGAGGCACGGCGCGGTCTCGAGCGCGGGATGAACCAGCTCGCCGACGCCGTCAAGGTCACCCTCGGCCCCAAGGGCCGTAACGTCGTCCTCGAGAAGAAGTGGGGCGCGCCCACGATCACCAACGATGGTGTTTCCATCGCCAAGGAGATCGAGCTCGAGGACCCGTACGAGAAGATCGGTGCGGAGCTGGTCAAGGAGGTCGCCAAGAAGACGGACGACGTCGCCGGCGACGGTACGACCACCGCCACCGTTCTCGCCCAGGCGCTCGTCCGCGAGGGTCTGCGCAACGTCGCCGCGGGCGCCAACCCGATGGCCCTCAAGCGGGGCATCGAGAAGGCCGTCGAGGCCGTCTCCGCCGCTCTGCTGGAGCAGGCCAAGGACGTGGAGACCAAGGAGCAGATCGCTTCGACCGCCTCCATCTCCGCCGCCGACACCGAGATCGGCGCCAAGATCGCCGAGGCGATGGACAAGGTCGGCAAGGAAGGCGTCATCACCGTCGAGGAGTCCCAGACCTTCGGTCTGGAGCTGGAGCTCACCGAGGGTATGCGCTTCGACAAGGGCTACATCTCGGCCTACTTCGCGACCGACATGGAGCGTATGGAGGCGTCGCTCGACGACCCGTACATCCTGATCGTCAACTCGAAGATCGGCAGCGTCAAGGACCTCATCCCGCTGCTGGAGAAGGTCATGCAGTCGGGCAAGCCCCTGCTGATCATCGCCGAGGACGTCGAGGGCGAGGCGCTCTCCACCCTGGTCGTCAACAAGATCAAGGGCACGTTCAAGTCCGTCGCCGTCAAGGCCCCGGGCTTCGGCGACCGCCGCAAGGCCATGCTCGCGGACATCGCCATCCTCACCGGTGGCACCGTGATCTCCGAGGAGGTCGGTCTCAAGCTGGAGAACGCCGGCCTGGACCTGCTCGGCCGCGCCCGCAAGGTCGTCATCACCAAGGACGAGACGACGATCGTCGACGGCGCCGGTGACAGCGACCAGGTCCAGGGTCGCGTCAACCAGATCCGTGCCGAGATCGAGAACTCCGACTCGGACTACGACCGCGAGAAGCTCCAGGAGCGTCTGGCGAAGCTGGCCGGCGGCGTGGCCGTCATCAAGGCCGGCGCCGCCACCGAGGTGGAGCTCAAGGAGCGCAAGCACCGCATCGAGGACGCGGTGCGCAACGCCAAGGCCGCCGTCGAGGAGGGCATCGTCGCCGGTGGTGGCGTGGCTCTGCTCCAGGCCTCGGCCGTCTTCGAGAAGCTCGACCTCACGGGCGACGAGGCGACCGGCGCCAACGCCGTGAAGCTCGCGCTGGAGGCCCCGCTCAAGCAGATCGCCGTCAACGGTGGTCTCGAGGGCGGCGTCGTCGTGGAGAAGGTCCGCAACCTGCCGATCGGTCACGGCCTCAACGCCGCGACCGGCGAGTACGTCGACATGATCGCCGAGGGCATTCTCGACCCGGCGAAGGTCACGCGCTCCGCCCTGCAGAACGCCGCGTCCATCGCCGCGCTGTTCCTCACCACCGAGGCCGTCATCGCCGACAAGCCCGAGAAGGCCGGCGCGGCCGCTCCGGGCGGCATGCCGGGCGGTGACATGGACTTCTGATCCGCCGCGGAGTCCCGGGTCCCTCGGGAGCCTCCGGCCGATCGAAGTTTGTCGTACGTCCCACAGGGGCGGTATCTCCTTCGCGGAGGTGCCGCCCCTGTGGCGTTCCCGCCGCCGGGACGAAAGCCGTACGCGGACGGCACGGACGAGGCGGCGGCCCGCGTCGACGGTGCGCGGGGGTGCGGGCGGCCCCGCCGTTCTCCCCGCATGCTTGGGTGCGGACGGGGGGCGTACGGCCGGCGAGCAGGCGGAACCGGCGGATCTGCGTCTCTTGACGGTGGTGACGGCAGACGGAGGGGGTCCGGGTGAGCACGGTGGCGGGGACGACGGAGGCGGACGGGGGCCGCGGGCCCGAGGGGACCGCAGCGCCGCGGGCGCGGGAGCCCGAGGGAAGGCCCGCAGGGGAGCGGCCGGCAGCGGAACAGCCCGCCGGGAACGCCGCGGAAGAAGGGCCGAGGGCGGGCGGGGGCACGGGTGCGGGCCCGTCCCCGCTCCGGCTCCTCCTCTCCCGGGTCCGTCCGCACCGGGGCGTGCTCGTCCGCGCCGGTCTGCTCTCGCTCGCCGGATCCGTCGCGGGCCTCGCGATGCCGTTGACGGCGAAGCACGCGGTCGACGCGTTCGCCGCGGACCGCTCGCCCGCGGGACCGCTCCTCGCGCTGACCGCGCTCGTGCTGCTGGGAGCGGTCCTCTCCGCGTACGGGCGCTACCTCATGTCCCGTACGGGAGAAGGCGTCGTCCTGCGCGCACGCGACCAACTCGTCGGCCGCATCATGCGGTTGAAGGTCCCGGCGGTGGACCGGCTGACCCCGGGCGACCTCCAGTCACGCGTGACCAGCGACACGAACCTCCTGCGGACGGTCCTCTCCAGCGGCCTGGTCGAGTCGTTCAACAGCGTGCTGATGCTGCTGGGGACGATCGGCTTCATGGCGTACATGGACCTCACGCTGCTCGGTGTGACGCTGGTGGTGATCGTCGGCATCGGAGCGGTCACCTCCCTGCTGATGCCGCGCATCCAGCGGGCCCAGCTCCGCGCCCAGGAGTCCGTGGGCGCGATGGGCGCGGCCTTGGACCGGGTGCTCCAGGCGTTCCGCACGGTCAAGGCGAGCGGGGCGGAGGAGCGGGAGACGGCGGCCGTCGCGTCGGCCGCCCGGCACGCGCACGACCGGGGCGTCTCGGTGGCGCGGTGGTCGTCGGTCTCCGACGTCACGATGGCGATGTCGATCCAGCTGGCGTTCCTGGCGGTGCTGGGCGTCGGCGGCGCACGGGTCGCGTCCGGCTCGCTGGAGATCTCGTCGCTGATCGCGTTCCTGCTCTACCTCTTCTACCTGATGGGCCCGATCGGCGGCCTGGTCGAGGGCTGGACGGGACTCCAGAGCGGGCTCGCGGCGGTGCGCAGGATCGACGAGGTGGAGTCCCTGCCCGGCGAACCCGCCGCCGCGCCCGGAGCCGTAGGGCGGGAGACCCCCGCGACCCCGTTCGGCGTCACGTTCCGGGACGTGGCGTTCGGGTACGGGGGCGAGCGGGGCCCCGCCCACCAGGGGGTGACGTTCGACGTCCCGGCCGGCGGTCTCGTCGCGTTGGTCGGCCCGTCGGGGGCGGGCAAGTCGACGGTGTTCAGCCTGCTGGAACGCTTCTACGACCACGACTCCGGCACCATCACCGTGGACGGCCGGGACATCCGCGACTGGCCGCTGGCCGAGCTGCGGGGCTCCTTGGCGTATGTGGAACAGGACGCGCCGGTCCTGGCCGGGACGTTGCGGGAGAACCTCGTCTTCGCCGCCCCGGACGCGCAGGAGAAGGCGTTGGCGGCGGCGGTGGCCCGCACCCGCCTGGACACGCTGGTCGACCGGCTGCCGGAGGGCCTGGACACGGCGGTCGGGCACCGCGGGGTCACCCTCTCCGGCGGCGAACGCCAGCGGATCGCCATCGCGCGGGCCCTGCTGCGCCGCCCGCGCCTGCTGCTGCTCGACGAGGTGACCTCGCAGCTGGACGCGGTCAACGAGCAGGCGCTGCGCGACCTGATCCTCGAACTGGCCGAGCAGACGACGGTTCTGGTCATCGCGCACCGTCTCTCCACCGTCCGGCACGCGGACCGCATCGTGGTCCTGGAGGACGGCCGGGTCCGCGCGGCGGGCACGCACGAGGAGCTGATCGAGGGGGACGACCTCTACCGGGAGCTGGCGACGACGCAGTTGGCGGCGGACACGCGGTGAGGGTCCGGCGGGCGTAGCGGCCCGGGCTCCTCGGCGTCCGGGGTGATGCCGGGCGACGGCGCGGTGCTGTGACGACCGTCACCCCGATTTCCTCCTGGGTAGTGTCGACCGGATGACCTGCGGCGGGCGTATACCCGGTGAAGCGAAAGACCCGGGAGCGACTGTTGACCGTCGAGGAGTTCGAAGAGTTCTACGCCCAGGCGGTCGCGCGTCTCACAGGCCAGCTGTACGTGATGACCGGCGATCTCCAGGAGGCGCAGGACGTCGTGCAGGAAGCGTTCGTCAAGGCGTGGGTCCGGCGCGGCCGGCTGGACCGCGACGGCGGCCCGGAAGCGTGGATCCGGACGGTGGCCTGGCGGCTGGCGGTGAGCCGTTGGCGTTTCCGGCGGCGTTCGGCGGACGCCTGGAACCGGGGGAGCGGTGGGCCCGGGCACGTGGAGCCGCCGGACCCGGGCCATGTGGTGCTGGTCGACGCGCTCCGGGAACTGCCTCCGCAACAGCGGCGGACGCTGACCCTGCACTACCTGTGCGACCTCACGGTCGAGCAGATCGCCGGGGAGACCGGGCTCTCCGGCAGCACGATCAAGACGCATCTGGTCCGGGGACGGGCGGCGCTCGCCCACCGTCTGCGGGACCCCCGCATCGAGGAGGCCCCTGATGTCTGACCCGCGGGACCCGTTGCGGTCCCTGTTCCGGGAGGCCGGTGAGTTCGGGCGGACCGGCTCCGTCGCGGACGACGCGTCGAGCATCACGCGACGCGGCATGCGCGCGCAGCGACGCCGGATGGCCGTGGTCGCGGTGGGGGTCTGCCTGGTCGTCGGCGGGGGCGGCGCGGTCGCGGTGGGCCTGCTGCCGGTCCGGCCGCAGCCGGTCGCCCCGGCCACGGGACCGTCGCCCAGCTACCCGTCGCCCGTACCGTCGGACCGGCTGCCCGCCCAGTCGCCGTCCCGGCCGCCCACACCGAGCTCCACGTCGCCGGGGGGTACGGAGACCTCGGGGGCGGAGGACGGCCGGTCCACCGGCCCGGGCGGAGCGCCCGCGGGGACCCGTACGACGAGCACGCGGACGGAGACGGGGGCGAGTACGGGGACGACCGGGAGCACGACGAGGCCGCCGCCGACGTATCCTCCGCCGACGGCGACCGGCGGGGCGACATCGATGCCCTGACACCACACCGAAGAACACGCCCTTTCCGCTCCCCTCCCCTCCCCTTCCCCGGCGGCTTCACCGGGCTGTCCCGTACGCCTCGACGCATCCGCGAGGCACGCCCGAAAGGCGCCCCAGATGCCCACGCTCTCCCCCGGCCTGCGGCCCCCCGCCGACGGCCCCGGACCGGCCGAGCCCCGGACCTGCTCACGCCCCGGGCACCGGACCGGCGGCCCGGCCGAGCCCCGGGCGGGGCGGCTCCGCCGGGCGGCGGCCCGCCTGACGCCCGACGACCGGGCCGTGCTGTGGCTCTACCTCCTGACCCGGATATCCCTGTGGATCACGGCCCACTTCGCCCGCTGGCTGTTCCCGGCCCGCCCCGGCGCACGGGAGGCGGCGCCCGTACTCGCGCCGTTCCAGCGGTGGGACGCGAACCACTACCTCCACATAGCGCGGGACGGCTACTTCCCCGCGGGCACGGGTCCGTGGACGAGCGGCTGGGACAACCGGGAGGCGTTCTTCCCGGGCTACCCCTTCCTGCTCCGGGCCGTCCACACGGTGGTGCCGGACTGGACGGCGGCCGGGCTGCTGATCTCGTTCCTCGCGGGGGCGGTGGCCGTTCTGGCCCTGGCCCGTATCGCGCGGGCGTATCTGCCGGAGGACACGGCGGGCCGCCGTACCGCCGTCTTCTTCCTGCTCTCGCCCTGCGCGGTGTTCCTGGCCGCCGGCTACACGGAGGCGTTGTTCCTGGCGTTCGCCCTGCCCGCCTGGCTCGCCGCCCTGCGGCACCGCTGGGCGTGGGCCGGCGTGCTGACGGCGCTGGCGACGACGGTGCGCGTCAGCGGCCTGTTCCTCGCCGCCGCCATCGCCCTGTTCTTCGTGCTGAGCGCCCGGGAGAAGCGGGACCGGCGGGCCGCCGGCTGGACGCTGCTCCCGGCGCTGCCCCCGGCCGCGTACAGCTGGTACCTGCACGCCTGCACCGGCGACTGGATGGCCTGGAAGCACGCGCAGGAACGGGGGTGGTACCGGACGTTCCACACCCCGTGGGAGGCGTGGGCGAACACCTGGAAGGGGGCGTTCGGCCACACGCAGACGACCGGGTACGCCCTCATGTTCCAGGCGGAACTCGTGGCGATGCTGGTGGGGCTCGCCCTGGTGGCCGTACTGCTGCACCGCCGTCGCAGGCCCGAGGCGCTGTACGTGGCCCTCAGCCTCTGGGCCCTGGGCACCTCGTACTGGTACACGTCGATCCCGCGCGCGACGCTGCTCTGGTGGCCCCTGTGGATCGGGCTGGCCGCGCTGAGCCTGCGGCGGCCGTGGTTCAGGGCGGCGTATCTGAGCGTGGCCGCGCCGGTGACGACGCTCGTCGCGCTGACGTTCCTGACGGGGCGGTGGGCGGGATGAGCACGCCCCGCGGCGCGCCGGCGACGAACTTCGGCGGGACAGCCCTCAGGCGGCGGGCCGGGGCTCCCTGAGGATCTCCGTCAGCGTGGCGATGCTCTGCGTCCCGTAACCGGCCTCCACCGCCCGGTCCAGCAGCTCGTGGAACGGCTCGTGCCACCCCACGTCGAGGCCCGCCTCCCTCCCGAGCTCCGCGTCGTGCGCGGCCCCGGCCACGAAGACGTTCACCGACGACAGCGGCTCGCTGTAGTCGCCGCTGTCGATCTCCCGGGCCAGCACGGGCAGCACCGAAGCGATCATCTCCAGCCACCGCTCGCTGAACCGCACCATCGAGGCCGCCTCCAGGCCACGTGCCCGCAACGCCGCCGCGCCCTGGAAGAAGCCGACGAGCGCGGGTAACAACGTGCCGCCCACCGCTATTTCGTAGAGGGCGGCGAGGTCCGGGTCGGCGCCGAGATACACGGTGTCCCCGCCCAGCACCCGCAGGACCGGCTCGTGCGTGCCGAAGACCTCGGCGTCGCCGCTGTAGTAGAGGAGCGTCTCCTCGGCGCCCACCGCCGGCGGCACGTTCTTGACCGCACCGCCGAGGAAGCGCGCGCCGTGCCCGCGCACCCACTGTGCCGCACGGCGGGCACCCTCGGGGGACCCGCTGTCGAGGGTCACGAGGTCCCGGCCCCTCAGTGCGCCGGCCGCCGGCCCCAGGGCCTCGACGGTGTCCTCGAACGTCGTCGGACAGGTGACCACCAGCGGACTCGCCGCGACGGCCTCCGCCACCGCCGCCGGATGGGCGGCGCCCCCGGCGACGAGCGGCACCGCCCGCGCAGCGGTTCTGTTCCACACCGTGGTCGGGTGCCCCGCCGCCATGAAGGCCGCCGCCAGGGCGCTCCCCATCGCGCCCAGACCGATGACGGTCACCGGGGTCAGGACCTGGTCCGGGAGTGGCTTCTGCTGTGGCCGCGTGGACATCTTCCGCTCCTCTCGCCACCGCACTCACGCCGCTCGGCGAGTGGGGCGAGGAGCACCTGGAACACCTCGAAAGCCTGCCGTGACCGCAGTGACCTGTCGTGACGTCACCGGCACCGCCGCGGAAGCACTCAAACATCGGGGATGTCCGCCTTCGCCGCGATGAGCATTCTGCGGGGGATGACCACGAGACGCTCGTCCGTGCCGACGGAGACCCCGTCCGGCAGGCGTGTCCCCAGGGAGTCGGTGAGGTCGCGTCCGATCACGGCGATGTCGCCGTTCTCCAGCTCCCAGATGTCCGGGCACTCCGGTCCGGTGCTGGTGGCGCGCAGCTCCAGGGCCGACTTGCCGAGGCGCCTGCTGAAGCCGGTGTCAGGATCGGCCTCCCAGGGTCTGCCCATGCCGCCGCCCTCCCCTCCCGAGTGGGTCAACCTACCAGTGGCCGACCGGTCAACCCCGGTGTCAAGTAGGCTATTTAGCCTGATCGGGTGAGGCGTGTGGGGCAGGCGTTCCGTCGGGGGACAGGTGTTCACCCCGTTCCGTGGAGCCGGTTCGACTCCGGTCCCGCGTTCGACGTCGGGCGTCCGGTCAGCGGCGTCGGCTGCGACCCCGCACGGTCCCCCCCCCGGGCGGGGGTCAGATGACGCGCGGGATCGTCTCGCCGCGCTCCGTGGACCAGTTGGTGACGATCGGCTTGTCGACGGTGGGCGCGTCGGGCAGCTCGACCTGGGCCGGGTTCGGGTCCTCCTCCGTGGTGGCGATGATGACGTGCTCGAACTGCTTGCCGCCCTCGCCCTGCGTGGTCTTGACGTTGACGCCGGCGTACGCGACGGAGGAGCCGGAGAGCTTGATCGGGTCCTCGCCGCCCTGGCCGACGGGCGAGGCGACACCGTCGGCTCCGGAGCCGAAGGAGACGCTGGGGGTGTTGACGTCCAGGTAGCAGGTGATGCCGGACTTGGCCTTGGCGGTGATCAGGTAGTGGCTGATCGGCTGGGCTTCCCACGTCACGGTGAAGTCGAGGTCGTTGGTGCCGCAGGACTGTCCGTAGCCGCTCTTGTCTCCGGTGCCGGACGCGCTCTCGCCGCCCGTGCCGCCGTTGGACTTGGAGCCGCTCGCCGCCGTGCCCCCACCGTCGGTGGCGTTCTCCCCGGCGGGCGCCTCGCCCTTCGCGCCGTCGGCGGAGGAGGAGGAGGAGGCGGTGGGCGTGGCCGCGCCGTTCTCCGCGGGGTCCTCGGGCCCGCAGGCGGTGGTGGCGGCGAGCGCTGTCACGGCCGCGGCGGCCAGGAAGAGACGGGTGGAACGGGTGGCGGAACGCGAGCGCATCATGGTCTCCAGCGGGTTGTCGATTGCGGTGCTGCCTGCTGACAACCACGACGTTAGGGCCGGCTCGTTCTCGAAATGATCCTCCGCATGTCCAGGTTCTGTCTCAGCGAATCGGTTCCTTCGAAGGGGGTTGGATGTGCGTCACGTCGTGCTTCACGTGGGCCTGTTCGCCCGCCGGAGGCGAAAGCCACGTACCCCGGTCGCCGTTTCTCCGACGTGGACGGCGTGCGGGCGGCGAGCGGACCTCCCGTCCTGTGAGCGGGATCACGGCCCTCCGGGGCGCGGACCCGGCCCCGGCCCGTGGTTACGATGGTCGGGCTCGGCCCCGTGGCCGAGGTGGTCAGACCCCGGCGTCCGGTGTCTGGTCCGAGGCTTGAAACCTCCGGCGCTCGTCAGACAGAACCCCGGAGGTTTCTTTCGTGTCTGTCCCCCTGCCGTCCCCGCCCACCGCTCCCGATCCCCGACGGTGGTGGGCGCTCGCGGTGATCGCCCTGACGCAACTGGTGGTCGTGCTCGACGCCACCATCGTCAATGTGGCCCTGCCCCAGGCCCAGCTGGAACTGGAGCTGAGCGACACCGAGCGGCAGTGGGTCATCACCGCGTACGTCCTGGCGTTCGGCGCGCTGCTGCTGCTCGGCGGACGCGTCGCCGACTACTGGGGGCGCAAGCGCGGCTACCTGCTCGGGATGCTCGGGTTCGGCGCCGCCTCCGTGTGGGGCGGTCTCGCGCAGAGCGGGACCGAGCTGATCGTGGCGCGCGGTTTCCAGGGCGCCTTCGCCGCGCTGCTGGCCCCTGCGGCGCTCGCGCTGCTGACGGTCACGTTTCCGGCCGGGCGCGAGCGCGGAACGGCGTTCGCGGTCTTCGGCACCGTCGCCGGCACCGGTGCCGCGGTGGGCCTCGCGCTGGGCGGCGTCCTGACCGAGTACGCCGACTGGCGGTGGTGCCTGCTGGTCAACATCGTCTTCGCCGTCGTCGGCCTGATCGGCGCGCTGCTGTTCGTCTCCGAGAGCCGGGTCGAGGGCGACAACCGGTACGACATCCCGGGCGCCCTGGCCGTCACCCTCGGTCTGGCGGCCCTGGTCTACGGGTTCACCCTGGCCGAGTCCGGGTGGACCGAGCCGGACACCGTCGGCTTCCTCGCCGGGGGTCTGGTGCTGCTGGCGGTGTTCGGGTGGGTCGAGACCCGCGTCGCCCAGCCGTTGCTGCCGCTGCGGATCGTGCGTGACCGCGCTCGCGCGGGGGCGTTCCTCATCCAGGCCGCCATCGGCGCCGTCTACATCGGGATGACCCTCTACCTGATGTTCCACCTGCAGATCGTGCTCGGGCTCTCCCCGCTGCTCGCCGGACTCGCGAGTCTGGCGATGACCTTCGCGACGATGATCACCGCCCCCGTGGCCGCCAGACTGCTGCCCGCCCGGGGACCCCGGGTCCTGATGACCGCTGGGCCGTTGATCGCCGCGGCCGGGATGGTGTGGCTGACGTTCGTCACCCCCGACGGGAGCTACTGGACGGAGGTCTTCGGCCCTCTCGTGGTCGTGGGCGTCGGCATCGCCTTCGTGATCATCCCGGTGCAGAACGTCGCCCTCGTCGGCGTCGCCCGGCACGACGCCGGCGCTGCCTCGGCGCTGGTCAACTCCGCCATGCAGATCGGCGGATGTGTGGGCCTCTCGGTGTTCACCACGATCTACCTCGGCGCCGTCGAACGGTCGGGTGCGGCCGGCTCCGGCCGGGGGGCCGCCCTCACCGAGGGCTACTCCGCGGTGTTCCTCGCCACCGCCGTCACCCTGGTGGTCGCCGCGATCGTCGCCGCGACCATGCTCCGGGGCCCCCGCCCCGCGGTCACTCCGGACCGTGTCGCCGAGGTGCCGGCCCACGTCGGCTGATCGCCGTCGAGGACACCGTCACGTCACCGTCACCTCTCCGCTGCCGCCACTGCCGTGGCCGGAGCATTCCGAGGGCGGGGGCCCTGCTTCCTCGGGCCCCCGCCTTCTCGGGTCCCGTCGACCTGCTGACCTGCCGACCTGCCGACCCGCCGGGCCCGTCGGCCTGTCGGCGGCTCAGTCCGACGCGGGCAGGTCGGTCCCGTTGCGCCGTCGCGACTTCCTGGACCCGCTCCCCCAGGCGTCGGCAGCCACGACCAGGCACACGGCCACCAGGACCACGTTCTTGACGACGTACTGCCCCTCCATGGTCGGTGCGGGGGAGTGGGGCTGCCACATCGCGTCGGGGAGCAGGACGAGGGTCGAGAACACGCCGCCCATGTGGAGGAAGAACGCGACGAGAGTGGGGCGCAGCAGGCGGCCGCCCGCGATCAGGCCGATCCCGATGGCCGTCTCCAACGCCGCGAGGGAGAGCAGCAGCACCGTCTCCGGCACGAGGCCCAGGGTCATCTTCGTGGCCGCGTCGACGGCCAGTTGTTCCGCGGGGCTGGCCGAGGGGAACAGCTTCAGGACGCCGAAGCCGAGGAAGACGATTCCTACGGTCATCCTCAACAGGGCGAGGGCGTGCGCGCTGACGTGGTCGGCCAGCCGTTGGAGGGCAGCGCGGGCGCCGGCCGGCGCCGCGCGTTCGTGGGCGAACCCGGCTTTTCGGGACGGGGGTTCGGCTGCGGTGCCGGGCGGCGGAAGGCTCGGCTCTGCGGTGTGGCTCCTCATGTGCGATCTCCCGCTGTGTCCGTGGGGGTGGGAAAGCGTGCATGGGCGGTCCGCGCGGGTACGCGGACGCCTGTCGGGCGTTGGGGCGAGAAGCGTCGGCTCTGTCGCGTCGGCTCAGGTGTTTCGGCGCACGGGGTGGCAGGTCCCTCGCCGGGGCCCGGGGTTCTCCTCGGCTGGTGGATCTGAGGGATCTGAGGGATCTGTGGGATCTGAACGATCTGGAGGATTCGGAGGAGGAAGGTGGGGTCGAACGCGCCTGGCCGAGTACGTGGGCGAGGCAGGGGCGGTGCGTGAACACCACCGCCGACTGCCTCTCACTGCTTGGTCTAGACCATACGGATGGTGATCCGGAGGTCAAGAGGTGTACGGAGCGGCCTCCGCCGGAGGCAACCGGTTCGCGCCAAGTTGCATCAGGGTCACGGGCGTTGAGCGGCAGCGCGCACAGCGGCCGAAGATCGGCCGGGCCGCCGGTCGGGTCCGGTCCGGTCCGGCCCGGCCGGCCGGGCCGTCCCCCGGCTCACCGGCGCGGATCGTCTCCGGCACACCCCTCGGCTGAGCAGCTTGTTCCGCCCGGCGCGGGGCCCCGTCGTGTTCCGGGGGCGCCGGCCGGGCCGTGTTCCCGGGGCCTCTTCGGGCCATGCGGGTGCTCCGCCGCCCGTCGCGCCGGCCACCCGTCGGAGCGGGGAACTCCACCGCTGATTCATCCGGCCGAAAGTAGCCCGGCCGATTCCGGGAGAAAATTCTCATCGCCCGTACTGTGCGGCCGGGCACTTCGGCGGGATGGCTCGGGAGTGGTCCGAGCGGACCCCGGACACGCGTCGGGGCCCGGAGCGCATGCCGCCCCGGGCCCCCGTGCGACCCGCGCCCCGCCCGCCGTGACCGATGGGCGGCGGGTGACCGCGGGCCGTCCGGCCCCGGCCCGCGCCCCCCCCGCTTTCCGGTTCAGCGCTTCAGGCCGCCCCGCGCGATCGCCTCGGCGTACCACCGTGCGCTGTCCTTCGCCGTACGGCGCTGGGACGCGAAGTCCACGTGCACGATGCCGAACCGCTTGCTGTATCCGTACGCCCACTCGAAGTTGTCGAGCAGCGACCACAGGAAGTACCCGCGTACGTCGACGCCGTCCGCGATGGCCCGGTGCACCGCCGCCAGGTGGGCGTCCAGATACGCCACCCGCTCCGGGTCGTGGACCTCGCCCTCCGGATCGGCGTAGTCGTCGTACGCCGCCCCGTTCTCCGTCACCAGCACGGGCACCGAGGGGAGTTCGTCGCGCAGGCGGGTCAGCAACTCGTACAGGCCGTCCGCGTCGACCGGCCAGTCCATCGCGGTGCGCGGACCGGCCGCCGGGGTGAACGCCACGTGCCGCTCCGCACCCGCCCACGGCGACGGGGACTCCGACGTCCCCGCCGAAACCACGCTGGGGGAGTAGTAGTTGATGCCCAGCGAGTCGATCGGCGTCGACGTCACCTCCAGGTCGCCGTCCCGGACGAACGACCAGTCCGTCACGTCCGCCGTGTCCTCGACCAGGTCCTCCGGCAGCCGCCCGTGGAAGACCGGGTCCAGGAAGATCCGGTTCGCCACCGCGTCGATCCGGCGCACCGCGTCCCGGTCCGCGTCGGTGTCGGTCAGCGGGCGCAGCGCGTGGAGGTTCAGGGTGAGGGAGATCTCCGCCGTCCCCGGGAGGCGGTCGCGCAGGACCCGCGCGCCCGCGCCGTGCGCCAGGTTCAGGTGGTGGGCGGCGCGCAGGGCCGCCGGATCGCTGGTCCGGCCGGGGGCGTGGACCCCGTTCCCGTACCCGAGGAACGCCGCGCACCAGGGCTCGTTGAGCGTCGTCCAGGTCGGCACCCGGTCGCCCAGCGCCCCGGCCACCAGGCCCGCGTACTCCGCGAACCGGTGCGCCGTGTCCCGCTCCGGCCAGCCGCCCGCGTCCTCCAGCTCCTGCGGCAGGTCCCAGTGGTAGAGCGTGGCGACCGGTCTGATCCCGGCCGCCAGCAGCTCGTCCACCAGGCGGCGGTAGAAGTCCAGGCCGCGCTCGACCGCCGGGCCCCGGCCCGTCGGCTGGACCCGGGGCCAGGAGACCGAGAACCGGTAGTCGGTGACGCCGAGTTCCTTCATCAGGGCCACGTCGTCGGGCATCCGGTGCAGATGGTCGGCGGCGATGTCACCGGTGTCGCCGTTGCGCACCTTGCCGGGTGTCCGGCTGAAGGTGTCCCAGATGGACGGCGTGCGGCCGTGCTCGGTGGCGCCGCCCTCGATCTGGTAGGCGGCGGTGGCCGTGCCCCACCGGAAGCCGGTCGGGAAGCGGAGCACCGTACCGGTCTCGGGTCGGGGGCCTGGGGCGGTCGCCGGGCGGGCTTCATCGACAGCGGTCATGAGACGGACACTCCAGAGTGAGGGAGGAGGGGACGGGAGGGGCGGGCAGGGAGGGCGCTCGGGTCAGCCCTTCACCGCGCCCTGCATGATGCCGCCGACGATCTGCCGGCCCAGCAGCCCGAAGACGAGCAGCACGGGCAGGGTGCCGAGCAGCGTGCCGGCCATGATCACCGACTGGTCGTTGACGTAACCGCCGCCGAGCTGGCGCAGCGCGACCTGCACGGTCGGCTCCTGCGAGGACAGCGCGATGATCGGCCAGAAGAAGTCGTTCCACGCCGTCATGAACGTCAGCATCCCGAGCACCGCCATCCCCGGCCGCGCGATCGGGATCACGATCGACCAGAAGATGCGCGCGGTGGAGGCGCCGTCGACCCGGGCCGCCTCGATCAGCTCGTCCGGCAGCGACTGCACCAGGTACTGGCGCATGAAGAACACGCCGAAGGCGGAGACCAGGCCCGGCAGGATCACCGCCTGGAGCTGGTTCACCCACTGGAGTTCGGCGATCAGCATGAAGAGGGGGATCACACCGAGCTGCGGCGGGATCATCATCGTCCCGATCGTGAGCGTCAGCAGCGCGCCCCGGCCCCGGAACTTCAGCTTGGCGAAGGCGAATCCGGCCAGCGTGCAGCACAGGACCGTGCCGAGCGTGATCGAGCCCGACACGATCAGCGAGTTGAGCAGGGCCTTTCCGATGTCGGCCTCTTCGAGGACCGCGTCGAAGTTCTTGATGAGGTTCGGGCCCGGCAGCAGGCTCGGCGGCACCTGGGCCAGGTCCGCGTTGGACCGGCTGGCCGCGACGATCGTCCAGTAGAACGGGAACGCGGAGACCAGCAGCGCGAAGCCGAGGATCAGGTAGGAGAGCCAGCCGCCCTTCATCGTGCGGCCCGCGCCCCCCTTGCCGATGCGCCTGCCCGGCGGCGGGGTCTGCGGCGGGTCGCCCTTCTCGGGCGCGGTCGGCGGTGCGGCGAGCGCGGTCATCGGCCGGCCTCCTTGCGTGCGCGGCGGCGCACGAGCAGGGCGTTGACCCCGACGAGCACCACGATGAGGACGAACATCACCCAGGCGATGGCCGCGGCCCGGCCCAGGTGGAAGAAGCCCCAGCCCTGCTCGTACATGTACAGGCCGAGGGTCTGGTACTGGTGCGAGATGCCGCCGGAGATCGACCCTTCGAACAGCAGCGGCTCGCCGAACAGCTGGGTCGCGCCGATCGTCGAGATGATGACGGTGAAGACGATGGTGGGGCGCAGGCCGGGCAGCGTCACATGGAGGAACTGCCGCCAGCGCGAGGCCCCGTCCATCTCCGCCGCCTCGTACAGCTCGTGCGGGATCGACTGCATGCCCGCCAGGTAGATCAGCGCGTTGTAGCCGGTCCACCGCCAGACCACGATCGACGACACCGCGATCTGCGAGGCGACCGTGCCGGTCTGCCAGTCCACCGGATCGAAGCCGACCAGCCCGATCACGTAGTTGATCAGCCCGAAGTCGCGGCCGAAAAGCTGCGCGAAGACGAGCGTGGCCGCGGCCACGGACGTGGCGTACGGGAGCAGGATCGCCGTCCGGATGAAGGTCCGGCCGCGCAGCTTGTAGTTGAGCAGGTGGGCGAGGCCGAGCGCCATCGCGAGCTGCGGGACCGTGGACAGCACGCCGATCGTGAACGTGTTGCGCAGCGAGATCCAGAAGTACTCGTCGGTGAACAGCGCCGTGTAGTTGGCGAGGCCCCGCCACTCCATCTCGCCGCTCGTCTGGAGCTCGACCCGGTAGAGCGAGACGAACGCCGTGTAGAGGAGCGGGAAGAGGCCGAAGGCCAGGAAGAGGGTGAAGAAGGGGGCGATGTAGGCGTACGGGGAGGCCTTGCGCCAGGTGCGCCGGAGGGCGGCGGCCCGGCCGCCGTCGGGGCCGGGGCCGGGTCCGTTTCCGGACGGGCGGGGCCCGGCCTTCGCGGTGGCGGTGAGGGACACGGTGCGGCCCTTCGGGATCGGGGGGCGATGGGTTACGGGGAGTGGGGCCGGGCCACCGCGGTGCGCGTCGGTGGACCGGCCCCGGGCCGGGGGAGGAGCGGCGGGGTGTTGGTGGCCGGCGTCAGCCGAGCACGTTGTCCACGCCCTTCTTCGCCGTCTGCCATGCCTTGTCCGACGACGTCCCCTTGCGCTCGACCTCGCTCAGCGCGTTCGTGATCTGCTGCATCACGTTCTGGTCGTGCACGCCCAGCACCTGGACCGGGGACTCCTTCGCCGCGTCACCGAAGATCTGGCCGATCGGCGCACCCGAGAAGTAGTCGTCCTTCGCGCCCGCGATCGTCTCGATGGCGCCCGTCGAGGACGGGAAGTTGCCCTGCTTCTGGAAGACCTTCGCCTGCTGCTCGGGGGCGGTCAGCCACTCGATCAGCTGGTACGCCTCCTCCTTGTGCTTGGCCGCGCGCGGGATGGAGAGGTAGGAGCCGCCCCAGTTGCCCGCGCCGCCGGGCAGCTTGGCGATGTCCCACTTGCCCTTGCCCGCGTCACCGGCCTGGCCCTTGACGTAGCCGAGCATCCAGGCGGGGCACGGGATCGTCGCGAAGGAACCGGCGGCGAACGCCTGGTTCCACTGGGGCGTCCACTGGTCGAGCTTGGCGCTCAGGCCCGCCTCGGCCGCCGCCACCGAGGTGTCCCAGGCTTCCTTGACCGCCGGGTTCTTCTCGTAGATCAGCTCGCCGGAGGCGTCGTAGTACCGCTCCTTCTCCTGGCCGATCATGATCCCGTAGAGCGAGCCGACGCTGTCCAGCCAGGCGCTCTTGGCGGGGGCCTTCTCCTTGTACTGCTTGCCCAGCTCCAGGTAGCCGTCCCAGGTGGCCCACTTCTTCGCGAGCTCCTCGCGGTCCGTGGGCAGCCCGGCCTGCTTGAAGAGGTCGGTGCGGTAGCACATCGCCTCGGGGCCGACGTCCGTGCCGAGGCCGAGGATTTTGCCGTCCTCGGTGGTCGCCGCCGACCACTTGGCCTCGGCGAACTCGCCCTTGAGCTTGTCGGCCCCGAACTCCTTCAGGTCCTGGAACTTGTCGGACTGCTGCTGGGTGACCGACGCGATGCGGCCCACCTCGACGCCCTGCACGTCCGCGAGACCGCCGCCGCCCGCCAGGCGGGTCTGGAGCGACTTCCAGTAGTCCGCCTCGTCCTGGGTGTCGCTCTGCTTGATCGTGATGTCCGGGTTGAGCTTCTGGTACTCCTCGTACAGCCCGGCCTCCTTGAAGCCGAAGGACCCGAAGAGGTCGACGTTGAGCGTGACCTTTCCGCCGGCGCTGTCGGAGGAGTCCGACGAGTCGCCGGATCCACAGGCGGCGAGGAGCGCCCCGGCGAGGACGACCGCGCCGAGGCGGACGGTGGCTCTCTTGGCGGCTCGGGCGATGGGCATGGGAAGCCTCCCTTGGCTTCGGGATGAACCGAGCGCCTTGAGAGCGCTCTCAAATCCTGCGTCTGGAGCGTCCCCCACCGCCCCCGCCCCGTCAAGACTCGAACGCATAACAGCTTGGGGTTACGGCCGGAGCCCATTCAACTGCCGTCCGTGCGCGTTCTCTTGACACTCACGTTTCAGGAGTTTTACGTTCCTTGGCACTTGAGAGCGCTCTCGAACGCGCTCTTCCCCCCCATGATCGAGGTGCTGCTCGTGCGAACCTCCCTCTCCAGACGCGTCCCCGGACTCGCTTCCAGACCTGCCGCGGCGACCTTCCTGGCCATCGCCGTGGCCGCCGTGGGCCTGGGCCCCGCCGCATCGCCCGCTGCCGCCGCCACCATCCCCGCCGGCGCCGGCAGCTACAGCGACTCCCGCCCCGCCGGTACCTCGGGCCCGACCACCAACACCGGCGCGCCCGTCACCCCCAAGCTCACCACCGCCGCACGGGACAAGCCGGTCCCGACCAACGACTGGTGGTCCTCGCTCGCCTACCAGCGCTACGGCGACAACCCGTACAGCACGCCCATGTACGGCCACCCGCTCACCTACCAGGCCAAGGCATCCGGCCTGGAGGTCGGCTATCCGACCACGCCCGCGATCGTCGGCGACGGCCGCCAGTACGAGTACGCCCACAAGGCCGACCTCACCGTCGGGCTCTCCGGCCTGAACTCACCGGACACCAAGGCCGACGCCTGGTCCGACTGGACGGTCACGCCCTACTGGGCCGACGGCTCCCGCACCTTCCGGGCCACCATCGGCCACGGCATGCCCTTCGTGTACGCCAAGGGCTCCGGCGGCGACGCCCGCATCACCACCGCCTCCACGCCCACGGTCTTCTCCGACCAGGGCAACGTCCTCGGCATCACCGTCGCCGGGCACCACTACGCCCTCTTCGCCCCGACCGGCAGCGACTGGAACGTCTCGGGCACCGCGATCACCGCGGGTCTCGGCGGGAAGGACTACTTCTCGCTCGCCGTCCTGCCCTCCACCGACGCGCTCGCCACCTACCGCAAGTACGCCTTCAGCTTCGTCACCGGGTCCCAGGTGGCCTGGCAGTCCACCGGCGGCAACGTGCGGGCCACCTACAGCCTGACGACCGAGGCCAAGGAGGGCACCGAGCGCGGCACGCTCCAGGCCCTCTACCGCCACCAGTGGCTGCACACCGCCGACGCGCTGACCCCGTACACGTATGTCTCGCCGCGCGGCACGATGAAGGTGCGCGAGTCCGCCACCTTCACCACCAGCCAGAAGAACAACGGCGTCGTGCCCGCGCTGCCCGCCTCCAGCGGGGTCGACAGGGCCCGGCTGACCGGCTACCTCAACGAGGTCGCCAACGCCGCCGACCCGTTCTCGGGGGCCTCGGACACCTACTGGACCGGCAAGGCGCTCGGCCGCCTCGCCCAACTGGTGCCCGTCGCCGACCAGATCGGGCAGACGGCCACCCGCGACAAGCTCCTCGGCCTGATGAAGGGCCGCCTCCAGGAGTGGTTCACCGCGGGCGGGGCCAGTGAGTTCAGCTACGACAAGGACTGGAAGACCCTCACCGGCTACCCGGCCTCGTACGGCAGCGACACCGAGCTCAACGACCACCACTTCCACTACAGCTACTACGTCTACGCGGCGGCGATCATCGCCCAGTACGACCAGGCCTGGGCCGCCGACCCGGCCTGGGGCACGATGATCAAGCACCTGATCCGCGACACCGCCAACCCGAGCCGCACCGACTCCGCCTACCCGTTCCTGCGCGGCTTCGACGTGTACGCCGGCCACAGCTGGGCCTCCGGCCACCAGGGCTTCGCGGCGGGCAACAACCAGGAGTCCTCCTCCGAGTCCATCAACCTCAGCGCGGGACTCGTCCTGTGGGGCGCGGCCACCGGCGACACCAGCCTCCGCGACCTCGGCAGCTTCCTGCTGACCACCGAGTCCGAGGCGATCACCCAGTACTGGTTCGACGCCTCGCAGCAGGTCTTCCCCGCCTCCTTCGGCCACGACACGGTCGGCATGGTCTGGGGCAGCGGCGGCGCGTACTCCACCTGGTGGACCGCCAACCCGGAGGAGATCCACGGCATCAACGTCCTCCCGGTGACCGGCGGGTCCCTCCACCTGGCCCGCGAGAAGGCGGCCATCAAGCGGAACATCGCCGAGATGGAGCGCGAGAACGGCGGGCCCGCGCAGGAGTGGCGCGACCTCCTCTGGGAGTTCGAGTCGCTGTCGGACCCGGCTGCGGCGAAGGCCAAGTGGGACGGGGTGAACGGGAACTACACGCCCGAGCAGGGCGAGTCCAGGGCGCACACCTACCACTGGATCAACACCCTCGCGGCGGTGGGCGCCCCCGACATGACGGTCAGCGGCGACATCCCGACCTCCGCCGTCTTCTCGAAGGACGGCACCCGCACCTACACCGCGCACAACCACGGCTCCACCGCCCGCACGGTCACCTTCTCCGACGGCAAGACCCTGTCGGTCCCGGCCCGTTCGACGGCGACGAGCACGGGTCCCGGCGGTACCGGCCCCGACCCGGAGGAGCCCGGCCCGTCCACCGGGAACACCTTCCGCCTGAAGTCCGGCGGCGTCCTCACCACCGTCACCACCGACCCGGCGGGCGCGGACACCATCGCCTCGGCCGACGGCGTCAACCGGGACGGCACCCCGTACCGGCCGACCGTCTACGAGGTGAAGAAGGTCAACGGCAAGGTCGCCTCCGGTGCGGCCACCGCCTTCCGCCTCCGGGTGGACGCGGGCACGAAGGTCGGGCTCGCCCCGCAGGTCCGGGTCAGCTACGACCTGACCGGCGACGGCACGTTCGACCGGGCGGAGACCTTCCGCTACTTCGCGACCGACCCGGTGGGCGGTTGGGAGGAGTACACGCAGGGGGCCGGCGCGCAGACGGCCACCGGCAGCCTGGGCGAGCTGCGCAACGGCACGGTCCGGCTGGAGATCTGGAACGCGCTGGGCAACGGCACGTCCCAGGTGCAGACCGGCACGGACGCGGCCGTGCTGAAGATCCCGTACGTGTAGGACACGCGAATCCGTGCGTGCCGACCCGTGCGCGCGGGCCGTGCGGACCCCGTGCGCCCGGGGTGTGCCCACCCCGTGCGTACGGGACGCGTGATCCCGTACGCACGGAGTGGCGGGAAACGCACGTGTAGGACGCGACCGTGCGGGCACGATTCGTGCGGCGGGTCTCCGGCTCCTCAGGGCGGAGGCCCGCCGCACTCGTGCGCGGTCCCGGGCGGGCCCGGCCGCCCTCAGGCGGAGGCCCGTCGCACCAGCGTCGTCGGGGTGATCACCGAGTCGGGCGCCGGGCCGCTGCCCGTACGGTCCCGGTCCAGGCCGCGCAGCAGCAGGCGGGCCATCAGCCGGCCCTGCCCCTCGATGTCCTGGTTGACCGTGGTCAGCGGCGGATCGGTGGTCTCGGCCACCGAGTCCATGTCGTCGAACCCGACGATCGCCACCTGCTCGGGCACGGCCACTCCCCGCTCCCGCAGCACCCGCAACGCCCCCGACGCCATCAGGTCGTTGGCGGCGAACACCGCGTCCAGGTCGGGCCGCCGCTCCAGCAGCTCCGCCATCGCCCGGGCCCCGCTCTCCACGGTGAACGCGCCCTCGGCGACGAGCGTCGGGTCCACGTCCAGCAGGACGTCCCGGTAGCCGTCCAGACGGTCCATCGCCGACGTCTGGTCGGGCGGCCCGCCGATGTGCGCGATCCGCTCCCGGCCGAGGTCCTTGAGATACCGCACGGCCGCCCGCGCGCCGCCCCGGTTGTCCGCGTCCACGTACGGGACGGCCTGGTCCCCGGGGTCGGCGGTCCAGCTGGGCCGGCCCCCGTACACCGTGGGAATCCCCGCCCGGCGGGTGATCGCGGGCAGCGGGTCATCGGTGTGCAGCGAGAACGCCAGGGCCCCGTCGACGTGTCCGCCGGACAGATAGCGGGCGATCCGGTCGAAGTCTCCGGGCCCCTCCACCAGCAGCAGGACGAGCTGGGTGTCGTGGGCGGTCAGCTCCTTGCTGATGCCCCGGATCTGCTGGGAGAAGAAGGGGTCGGAGAAGATGCGTATCTCCGGCTCCGCGATGACGACGGCCACCGCACCCGTCCGCCGGGTCACCAGGGTCCTGGCCGCGTGGTTCGGGATGTAGCCCAGCTCGTCGACGGCCTGGAGCACCTTGTCCACGAGCGGCTTGCGGACTCCGTCGCCCCCGTTGACGACCCGCGAGGCGGTGGCCCGCGACACCCCCGCACGTGCCGCGACGGCCTCCAGGGTGGGCCGGGAACCGGGGGGCTGCTCGGGCAAGGCGGTCGCTCCTCGTCGACGGGGGCGGCGCCACGCGGGCTGGTGCGTGGGGGTGCGCGGGGTGCTGTGCGCGTGCTCGGTGTCGCCGCCGGATCGACTACAGCCTAGCGCCGGGCGCCGACAGTCCTGAGAGCGCTTCCAGCGGGGGGTCGCGGGGCGCGGTGGATCTGCCGGCGGAAGGGGTGGGCGGGGGTCCGGGGGCGGCGGGGCGAAAGTAACCGTGGGTAGTGGTGAAGCGGTTGCCCGAACCGCGCCTCTTCCGGCCCAACTGCGCGTTGGACACGCTGGGTATGCATGGCCATCACTCAGAGTGGAAGGTGTGCGGCATGGAAGCGATGGAGCGGCGCAGGGCGGCGGCGGACCGGGTGCGGGTGGCGGAGGACACCGTGGAGCGGTTGAAGGAAGGGCTTGCGGAGTTCGGGGTGAAGCTGCCGTCCCTGCGGATCGATCCGGTCTCGTGTGCGGGTGACGAACCGGCGCCCCTGGTCGACCTGGGCCGCTGCAACATCGACACCGCGTTGCGGCTGTGCGAGGTGCTGGCGGAGAAGGAGCGGTCATGACGGGTGACGTACGCGGGGCGGGTGCGCCCGAGCCGGGCGGGTTCGCGGTGGACGCGCGGGACGGGCGGGTCGGCCGGGTGACGGGCCGGTCCGGGCCGCACGTGCGGCTGCGTCCGCCCGGCGGCGGGCCGGAGTGGGAGTGTCCGGCGGAGGCGGTGCGGCCGGCGTCACCGGGTGTGGTGCTGCGGGCCCGGGTGACGGAGATCAACAGGGAGGGGCAGCTGCCGCGTTGACGACGGGCGGCGAACCCCGCACGAGGCGGCGGGGCCGGCCCCTTCCCGGGGTCGGGCCCGCCGCCGTTCGGGGGGCGTACGCCGGTTCACATGACGCGGTACGCCAGGTAGTACGCGGACAGTTGCTCGTGGTAGGCGGGATCGTCCGCCTGCTGGTGGCGGTCGAACTCCGGGGACTCCTTGACCTGGTCCTTGGTGAGGTCGACGTAGACCTTCCGGTCCTCGGTGTCGATGCGCGTCACGGTGCCCGCGGGCAGCAGGACGTCCTTGCCGAAGATCCAGACTCCGGTGTCGACGAGCAGATACGCCGAACCCACCTCGTCGGAGTGCTTGTCGACCTTTCCGATACCGCCGTCGGTGGCCTCGACGGAATAGCCGGTCAGGTCGGCGCCCACGGTGTGACCGCTCGACGGCTGATATCCCCACAGGGAGTCGCTCATTGTGGCTCCTTTCGTGAAGGTCGCCCAGTTCATCATGGTGACGGATCGGCAATGCGTTGAAAGATGCGTTCGCCGAACGCTGTTATCGCTGACCTTCGTGTGCCCGGGGAGCGGTGGCGTACACCTGGTGCGACCTCCAGGGGGTAGGAAGGAGAAGGGCGCAGCCGAGGAACGGAGCAGAGACGGTGCCGGACGACGTGCAAGGGTGGCTCACCCCCAGGGCGGTCGCGGCCGAGGCCGGGGTCAGCCAGGAGTTCGACCTGTCGCAGTGTGTGCGCGAGCCGATCCATCTGCTCGGCGGTGTCCAGTCGTACGGGGCGCTGATCGCCGCGCGGTGGGACGACGCCGTCGTGGACACCGTCAGCCGGAACGCGGCCGAGGTGCTGGGCCGGGCGGCCGGGGAGCTGCTGGGCCGGCCGGTCACGGAGCTGATCGGTGACGAGCAGTGGGCGCAGGCCCGGGAGAGCGTGGAGGCCGTGACGGACTACGGCGCGGCCGCCCCGCAGGAGGGGCCCGCGTCCTCCGGAGTGCTGCCGCTGACCCTGGACGGCGAGGACGACGAGGGTCAGGGCGGGTCCCGGCTGTTCGACGTGACCGTGCACCGGAACGGGGATCTGCTGGTCCTGGAGTTCGAGCCCCGGGCCGAGGGCGGGCCGTTCGTGTTCCAGAACTTCTACCCCCGGGTGCGGCGCGCCCTGCAGCAGCTCCAGGGCGCGACCGACGTCACCGAGTGCTGTGCGGCCGCCGTCCGGGAGATCCGTACGCTCACCGGCTACGACCGGGTGGTGGCGTACCGCTTCGACGGCCGTGACGGGCCGGGACAGGTGATCGCGGAGGACCGCAGCGAGGGGCGCGAACCCTGGCTGGACCTGTGGTTCCCGGCCAGTGACATCCCGCCGCAGGCCCGCCGTCTCTACGCCCGCAACTGGATCCGGGTCATCGGCGATGTGGACGACCGCACGGTGGGGCTCGTGCCCGAGCGGCGGGCGGACACCGGTCAGCCGCTGGACCTCTCCGCGTCCGTGCTGCGGACGGTCTCCGGCTACCACCTGGAGTATCTGCGCAACATCGGGGTGGCGTCGTCCATGTCCGTATCGCTCCTGCACGAAGGGGAGTTGTGGGGGCTGATCGCCTGCCACGGCGACGAGCCGAGGCGGCTGTCCCCCGAGGCGCGGGGGGCGTGCGAGTTCTTCGGGATCGCGCTGTCCCTGCAACTGGCCGCCGTCGCCGGTCGCGAGGAGGCGGACGAGCTGGCCCGGAACCGGCGGGCGCTCGCCGCCATGCTGGCCCGGCTGACCTCCGGGGCGCCGGACGACTTGATGAGGCCCGGCTCCGGCCTGGCCGAACTGCTCGACGCGGACGGGGCGGTGCTGCTGCGGGGTACGGAGACGCTGACGGCGGGGGCGCCGCTGCCGGACGCGCTGTCCGGTCTGCTGGCCCGGCTCGCGCAGGACGGGTCCGTCGGCGAGGTGTGGAGCAGCGACCGGCTGCCCGAAGTGCTGGGCCTGGAGCCGGAGGAGGCCGAGGCGGAAGGGGTCCCGGCCGGTCTGCTGCTCCTCCCGTTCAACCGGGACGGCGACCTGCTGGCCTGGTGGCGTCGTGAGCAGCCCGCGCCCCGGGAGTGGGCCGCCGACCCGTCCCGGCCGGTGCGTACGGGCCCCGGGGGCGAGCGGCTGACCCCGCGCGGTTCGGCGGCGGTCTACCGGGCGACCGTACGGGGGCGGAGCGCGCCGTGGAGTCCGGCCCAGCGGGTGGTCGCCGGTGAGCTGTGGCGGGAGGTGTCGGGGCTGCTGACCCGCCAGGTCGTGGCGCTGGAGGCGCGGAACACGGAGCTGGCCCGGACGAACGAGGACCTGGACTCCTTCGCGCACGCGGCGGCGCACGACCTCAAGGAGCCGTTGCGGGGGATCTCGAACGCCGCCGCGTTCATCGTCGAGGACGCCGGGACCGTCCTGGACGCGACGTCCCTGCGCCGGCTGACCACGGTGCGGCGGCTCGCGGAGCGCATGGACGGGCTGCTGGACTCGCTGCTGCACTTCTCGCGCCTGGGGCAGGTGGGCCTGGAGCGGGAGGCGTTGTCGGTGGACGAGGTGCTGGACGACGCGCTGGTGGTGGCCGGGGGACGGCTGGCCGAGCAGGGGGTGACGCTGGTGCGCCCGGCCGCCCTGCCCCGGCTGCGGGCGGACCGGGAGCGGCTGCGGGAGGTGCTGGAGAACCTGCTCGTGAACGCGGCCAAGTACGCGGCGGACGAGGGTGCGGGGGAGCGGCGGGTGTGGGTGGAAGCGGTACGGGTCGCCGCGCCCGGCCGGGCTCCCGAGGAGGACGGGGGAGGCGGGGCGGACGGGGGTACGGTGACGGCTCTCGTCGTCCGGGACAACGGCATCGGGATCCCGCCCGGGCAGCAGGCGGACGTCCTTCAGCTGTTCCGTCGGCTGCACCGCCGCGACGAGCGGGGCGGCGGTTCGGGCGTCGGCCTCGCCGTGGTCAAGCGGATCGTGGAACGGCACGGGGGCCGGCTGTGGCTGGAGAGCCCGGCCGCCGCACCGGACGCCGACTGCGGTGGCGGTCCCGGCACGGCCGTCTGGTTCACGCTGGAGGAGCCGCCGGAGGCGCGGCCGTGACCGTACTGTCGGCCGCGCGCGGCAGCCAGAAGTCGACCGCGCCCCGCAGAACGGTCTGGAACAGCTCGAAGTTGACGGGTTTGTAGATGTAGCTGTCCGCGCCCGCCGCGTAGCAGGCGTCCTCCTCGGCGGAGGCCGTGGAGGAGGTGAAGACCACCACGGTCAGTGACGCGCACGCGGTGTGGGCGCGCAGGCTCGACAGCAGCGCCAGGCCGCCGATGCCCGGCATGTTGAGGTCGAGGAGCACCAGGTCCGGGGTGCGCGCGGCCGGGTCCAGGAGCCGGGGGAGCACGTCCTCGCTGCGCGGGGCGAACTCCAGGTCCAGGAGGGGGTGCGAGCGGGACAGGGCGCGCTGGATGGCCTCGGTGTCCTCCTCCGAGTCCTCGACCACGAGGATCAGTCCGCCACCGGTCATCGCAACGCCGCCTGTTCGAGCAGGGTTTCCAGAGGGAGCAGGCCGTCGGAGGGCATGATGCCGTTCCAGCGGGCCACGAGCAGGGCGATGTCGTCCTGCCCGGAGGCGCGGAAGGCCCTGGCCTGCCGGGCCAGGCTCTCCGCGACCTGGGCGGCGTCGCTGCCGCGCAGGTCGGAGAGGCGCCCGGGCAGGACGCTCTCGAAGCACGTGCCGTCCGCCTCCCGGGACTCGGTGAGCCCGTCGGTGAACAGGACGAGGGTGTCGCCCGGGGCGAGGAAGTCCTCGTGGCTCTCGTACGAGACGTCGTCCAGGATGCCGAGGAGCAGCCCGCCCGAGACGACCTCGCCGATGGAGCCGTCCGCGCGGAGCACCAGCGGTCGCGGGTGGCCTGCGCTGCACGTGGTGAGGAGTACGGTGCCGTCGGCCCGGGGGGCCATCGTCACGACGACCGCGGTGAGGAAGCGGGACGCCCCCTCCTGGCGCAGGGCCCGGTTGAGGCGGCTCAGCGCGGTGCCCGGGTCGGTGCCCTCCTCCAGGAGGGTGCGCAGGGTGTGCCGGGCCAGGCCGGTGAGGGCGGCGGCCTCCGCGCCGCGCCCGCAGACGTCGCCGATCAGCAGGGCGATGGAGCCGTCGGGGCGGGGCACGGCGTCGTAGAAGTCGCCGCCGACGTCGAGCATCGGGTCGCCGACCTCGTAACTCGCCGACAGGTCCCAGCCCGCTGCGGCCGGGAGCCGCGAGGGGAGCAGGTGTTCCTGGAGGGAGAGGACGGCGTGCCGGCGCAGCTCGTACAGCAGGGCGTTGTCGATGGCGAGGGCGGCGCGGGTGGCGAGGCTGTCGAGGAAGGCGCTGTCGGGCAGCCGGTTCTCGGGGCGCTGGTAGACGAAGGTGATGCTGCCGACGACGCGGCCGCGGGCGTGCAGGGTGCTGACGCTGACCACCGTGGGGTGCCGGCCGCCCCCGGCGGGACCGGGACCGGCGAACGGGGACCCTTCGAGGGCGGCGCCGCTCAGGAACAGCGCCTGGTCGCCGTCGTCGCGCTGGGCGAGCAGGGCGGCCAGCCACGGGTCGTCGCGGCCCGCCTCCTCCAGCGCGCGCTGCTGCTGTACGGCGACGTGGGTGGCGGCGACGAACTCGGGACCGTCCTTGCGCAGCAGATGGACGAGGCAGCCGTCCGCGACGGCCGGGACGGCGATCCGGGCCACCCGTCTGAGGGTGTCCTCGATGTCGAGCGACGAGTCCATCTGGAGCGACGCCTCGGCGAGCAGGGCGTCGTCGGCGCCCCGGCGGGCCTCGCGGCCGCGCTGGAGTATGCCGGTGTGGCAGGCGACGATGACGTCGACGGCCTGCGCCACACGGCGGGCGACGACCTCCGTGTCGGCCGAGGCGTCCACGGCGACGCTGAGCCCCGCCCAGCCGCGCCGGTCGAGCCGGAAGGTGCACCCCACGACGGACGCCCCCGGCGACTGCCGCAGGAACTCCGCCTCCGGCCACGCCGCGTCGTCGAGCTCGTCCGCCGAGGCCTGCGTGACCACCGGTTCGCCGTCGGGTTCACGCACGGCGGCCCCCGGCATGGGCCGGGCCGTCGCGACGATCACCGGGCCGTCGCCGTCCGCACCCAGGGCCTTCATGTACCGCAGGGTGACGGCCTCGTCCCACCGGGTACCCACGACGAGGTGGACGCCGGGGGTGGCGAGGAGCGGCGCGTAGACGTCGTCCGCCAGCGCGGCGACCTCCTCCGCCCGCGAAGCGGCCTGCCAGAGCCGGTGCAACGCGCCGGACCACGTGTCGTCGTCGACCATGACCCCGCCCTCCGGTGCTGTTCGTGTGCCGCCTGATGTCCGTCGCCTGTCCTGGGCCAGTATGACCGGAGGGCCGGAATGCATTCCTGGGGCGGGGGTGGCGGTACCGGGCGGTAGGGGCGTGCTGCCTGCGCGCGAGCACTCGATCGTGGGACGCTGTCGGGGAACGGCCGGCGGCCGTGAAACCCCGATCTAGCCTGCTCGGCAAGGCCACGGAAGAAGGGACCCGCGATGACCGCAGCGTTTGTCGAGAACGGCCAGGCATCGGATGGGCGCGCGTGGGACTACCTCCTGCAGACATGGCGTGAGCTGGACGTGCCCGAGGGGTGGCGCGCCGAGATCGACGAGGGGCAGATCGTTTTGGTACCGCCGCCGCACGCACACCACAACGGGATCGCTGCCAGGGTTCAGCGCAGGCTCTACGCGACGCTGCCCGAGGATCTGGAGATCTACCAGACCCTCGGCATCCACATCGCGCCGCTCGGCAAGCTGTACGTCCCCGATCTGGTCGTCATGCCCACCGAGCTGATCGCCGCCGCCGATCCCGAGACCAGCGACCCGATGGACGCCTCGGAGGCGCTGCTCGTCGTCGAGATCACCTCGCGCGGCAACGCCCGGGAGGACCGCACGAAGAAGTACCGGGCATATGCCCGGGCGGGCGTCCCGATGTATCTGCTGATCGACCGGTTCGACACCCGGGGGCCGATGGTCACGCTGTTCACCGAGCCGAACGAGGACGGCACCTACAAGCACACGGACGCGGTGCCGTTCGGCAAGCCGCTGACTGTGCCGTCCCCATTCGACGTACAGCTGGCGACGGGGGAGTTCCCGGGCGCTTCGTGAGCCGTCGGGCGCCTACGGCCGGGTGACCACCTTGATGTTGAAGGTGTGGGTGTTCACCCCGCCCGCGATTCCCATGAACAGGAACGCGAAGTGCTCCTGGCCGCGCGCGGTCGCGATGCCGCCGATGTCGAGGTGGGAGGAGGCCGGCCAGCCGAGGTCCGTGAGCAGCCGGCCCGTGGTGGCCTTGGCCTCCGGGTCGTCGCCGGAGAGGAAGACCGTGCCCGGCTCCGTGAGCCGGCCCGGGGCGACCATCGTGGTCGAGTCCATCGTGCAGAGCGTCTTGACGACGGGGGTCAGGGGGAACGCCTCCTGGATCAGTTCGCCCAGGCTGCTGTTGGGGTGGGTGAGGGCTTGGAAGTCGTCGGAGAGGCCGACCCCGACGTCGATCAGCAGGGTGCCGGCCAGCGCCGGGGCCCCGATCGAGCGGAGCAGGTCCACGGAGACGCCGCCGGGCGTCGCGTTGACCAGGACCTCCGCGTGGGCGGCCGTCTCGTCGAGGCCCGCGACGGGCAGGCCGAGGTCGGTCCGCTCCTTCGGATGACGCGATCCGAGGAGGACGTCGTGCCCTGCGGCGCGCCAGCCGGTGGCCAGGGCGCGGGCGACATTTCCGGTGCCGAGGATTCCTATACGCATGAACGAGACGCTAACCAGCGGGGCCCCGGGGCGTATCGGGCTGGAGACCGGGGCGGGACCGTCCCCGAGGCGTAGTCCGCAGGACGCACCCGGTCCGAGGCGTAGTCCGCAGGACGCACCCGGTCCGAGGCGTAGTCCGCGGGACGCACCCGGTCCGAGGCGTAGTCCGCGGGACGCACCCGGTCCGAGGCGTAGTCCGCGCGACGCACCCGGCCCCCCTTCCCCGTACCGCCGGGGCGGGTGGGGGAGGGGGCCGGGTGCGGGGTCAGACCCCGGCCGGGGCCTTGGCCGGGGAGGCGCCGGGGTCGGTGCCGTCGGAGTCGGGACCGGCAGGGCCGTCCGGGCCGGCCGTGGCGGTGGCGGCGGGGGTGTTGCCGTGGGCGGCGACCGTGGACGGGGCCGGCTCCTGGGAGACGTTGAACTCGGCCAGCAGGTCCTTGCCGAAGCCGAAGAAGTACGTCGCGACGAACCCGGCGACATAGCCGATCAGCAGGCCGCCCGCGTAGATCGCGATCGTCGAGCCCAGGCCGTGGTTGCCGTCCAGGAGGGGGAACAGGGCCCAGCCGGACGGGCCGATGGCCGTCGAGCCGACCGTGTCGCCGAGCTGGTGGAACAGGCCGACGAACCCGGCGCCGAACGCGCCGCCGACGCACGCCGTGACGAACGGGCGGCCCAGCGGGAGCGAGACGCCGTAGATCAGGGGCTCGCCCACGCCCAGCAGGCCCGCCGGGAGCGCGGACTTGACGGTGCGGCGGATCGACTCGTTGCGGGGGAGGCGGAAGTAGACGGCCACGGCCGCGCCCACCTGGCCCGCACCGGCCATCGCGAGGATCGGGAGCAGGACCGTGTAGCCCTGCTGCTCGATGAGCGTGGTGTGGATCGGGATCAGCGCCTGGTGCAGGCCCAGCATCACCAGGGGCAGGAACAGGCCGCCGAGCACGAAGCCCGCGCCCGCGCCGCCGTTGGACAGCAGCCAGTCGGCGAACGTGCCGATCGCGGAGGACACCTCGCCCGCCACGTACATCAGACCGAAGATCGTCACCAGGCCGGAGATCAGCACGGTGAGGGTCGGGGTGACCAGGACGTCCAGCGCTTCCGGCACCCATCGGCGGCACCACTTCTCCACGTACACGGCGAGGACCGCCGCACCCAGCGCGCCGAGCACACCGCCCTGGCCGGGGGAGAGCGTCTGGCCGAACGCGTCGATGTTCGCGACGCCCGGGAAGACGATGATCGCCGCCACCGCACCGCCCAGGATCGGCGTGCCGCCGAACTCCTTCGCCGTGTTGTGGCCCACGAACACGGCGATCAGCGCCATGAACCCGGACGCCATCGCCGCCAGCGCGGGCGTCACGCCCGGCAGCCATCCCAGGTTGACCAGCAGGCCGTTGAGGCCCGCGATGATCCCGCAGCCGATGAGCGCCGGGATCAGCGGCACGAAGATGTTGGCGATCCGGCGCAGGAACAGCTTGAACGGGGTGGCGTTCTTCGCCTTCCGCCGCGCCTTGATCGCGGCGCCCTGTGCGGCCAGTTCCTCGGCGGAGGCGGTAGCGGAGGCGGGAGCGGAGTCCGGGGCGGGGGCGGGACCCGCACCGGGCCCGGCGGCCGGTTCGGGCGCGGTCGCGCGGACCTCCTCGACCAGCTGCTCGAACTGCGGGGTGACCCGGGCGACCGTGCCGGGACCCAGCACGATCTGGTACGTGTCGTCCTCGACGACGCCCATCACGGCGGGCAGGGCCTTCAGCGCCTCGTCGTCGACGAGGGACCGGTCGTGCAGACCGAGGCGGAGCCGGGTCATGCAGTGGGCGATGGAGGCGACGTTCGCGGCCCCGCCGACGAGCGGCAGGATCGCGGCGGCGGTGGCGCGGTTCTTGTCTTCTGGGGCCATGGTGCTCGGTGCCTTGCTGTGCGGGGGGTGGGGCGGGGGACCCGGGTGGGTCAGGTGGTGCGTACGGCCGTGAGAGCGGCGCGCAGGTGGCCGTCCGCCTCGGTGAGGCGGGTGGCGGCGGTGGGGCCGTCGACCTGGCCGAGGATGACCAGGATCGCGTTCTTGACCTCGCCGTCGGTGGCGGCGAGTGCGGCCTCGATCTCGGCGTCGGACGCGCCGGTGGCCAGGGCGACGATGTGCCGGGAGCGGGCCCGCAGCTTCTCGTTGGAGGCGCGGACGTCGACCATGAGGTTCCCGTACGTCTTGCCGAGCCGGATCATCGTGATCGTCGAGATCATGTTGAGGACGAGCTTCTGGGCCGTGCCGGCCTTCAGCCGGGTCGAGCCGGTGAGCAGCTCGGGGCCGGTGACGATCTCCAGGCCGTGCTCCGCCGCCGCCGCGAGCGCCGAGTCCGCGTTGCAGGAGAGCCCGATGGTCAGGGCGCCCAGGGCGCGGGCGTGTTCGACCGCGCCGATGGCGTACGGCGTGCGGCCGGAGGCGGAGACGCCGACCACGGTGTCGTCGGCGGTCAGCTTCAGCCCGTCGAGGTCGGCGGCGGCCAGCTCCTTGCTGTCCTCCGCGCCCTCGACGGCGGTGACCATGGCGGAGGGGCCGCCCGCGATCAGGCCGATGACCTCGGACGGGTCGGTGTTGAAGGTGGGCGGGCACTCGCTGGCGTCCAGCACCCCGAGGCGGCCCGCGGTGCCCGCGCCCGCGTAGACCAGCCGGCCGCCGCGCGCCATGCGTTCGGCGGTGGCGTCGATGGCCGCGGCGATCTGCGGGAGCCGCTCGGCGACGGCGGCCGGGACGGTGGCGTCCTCGCCGTTCATGATCCGCGCGATCTCCCGGGTGGGCTGCCGGTCGATCTCGGCCAGCTCGGGGCGGAACGCCTCGGTGGTGAGGGTGGCCAGCTGGGCGCGGAGCTCGCCGTAGGTCCCGGCGGCCTCGGGGGTGTCGGTGTTCGCGTCGGTGGTGGAGGTCATGGGGTGCGGCTCAGCTTTCTCGGGTGCTCGGTCTCGTACGCGTACGGGTGGGGCGGTCAGCGGGTGCGCGGGTTGTGGCGGTGGGCGAGCGCCTCGTAGGAGGCGGCCAGGGCGGGCGCGGCGGTCTCGTACGTCCGCTGCGCGACGCCTATGAACAGGCAGTCCACGACGAGCAGCTGGCTGGTGCGGCTCGACATGGCGGCGGGGCGCAGCTCGCTCTCGCGCGCGGTGGACGTGGTCAGCACGTGGTCCGCGTACTGCGTCACGGGCCCGTCGGGCCGGCCGGTGATCGCGATCGTCGTCGCCCCGTGGTCGAAGGCGACCCGCAGCGGTTCGATGACGTCGCCGGTGGAGCCGGAGTGCGTGATCGCGATGGCCACGTCGCCGCTGCGCAGCTGCACGGCGTTGGTCACCGCGAGGTGCGGGTCCGTGTGGGCGTGGGCGATCAGCCCGATGCGGAGCAGCTTCTGCGCCAGGTCCTGGCCGACGAGGGAGGATGCGCCGACGCCGTAGACGTCGATGCGGCGGGCGGTCGACGCGGCGGCGACCGCGGCCCCCAGCTGCACGGTGTCGAGCCCGGCGGCGGTGTCGGCGAGGGTCTGCTGCTCGTCGTAGGCGAGCTTGGCGACCACGTCGGCGATGGGGTCGTCGACCGCGATGTCGGCGGTGACGGCGGGCGCCCGGCCGGACTCCTGGTGCGCGGCGAGCCCGGCCAGCGCGAGGCGCAGATCCCGGTAGCCCGGGTAGCCGAGGAGCCGGGCGGTGCGGACGACGGTGGCTTCGCTGGTGCCGGTGCGCTCGGCGAGACCGGTGACGGTGAGGGCGGCGCATCCCGCCGGGTCGCCCGCCACGGCTTCGGCGACCAGCTGCATCGAGCGGGTCATGGAGGGGGCGAGGGTCCGGACCTTGGCGGCGAGGGCCGCGGGGGCCGGCGGGGAATCGCCGCTGAAAATTTCCTTCACTTCACTGGTCACATGTGAAAGATATTTTCAACCCCGGGGTCCGTCAACCCCTCTCCGGTCCCTGCCTCTGGCGGCGCCGCCACCCGCGCTCCCGGGGCGGTGGCGGGGGCTGCCCCGACGGGAGACCTCCCGCGCGGGCGCACAATGGGGGCATGGAGTTGAACCCCCTGGAGCAGGCCCTGCACACCGCCCGCGCGCTCGTCATGGCCGACCTGGCGGCCGGCGGAGTCGCCGAGGCCGACATCGTCTCGCTGGTCGAGGACGCGGTGACGCACCGCCGGTGGTGGGTGGAGCAGTGGCCCGAGGGGGCGGAGTTCATCGCCGGGCTGGTCGCCCAGGACGTGCAGGACGCGCTGCTGGAGCGGTACGGGCGGTGGCCGCTGTGCCCCGCGTGCTCGGCGGCGGAGGAACCGCACGCGCTGGACGTGGAGCCGGAGCTCGGGCCCGACCCGCACTGGGTGTGCACCAAGGCGGCCGTGGCGGTGGCCCCGGTGGGGGCGCTGGGCGAGGTGCCGCGGCGGTGACGGTCTACATCGACCCGCCCACCTGGCCCGGACACGGCCGCCTCTGGTCGCACCTGGTCAGCGATGTGTCGTTCGAGGAACTGCACGCCTTCGCCGCCGCGATCGGCTGCCCGCCACGCGCCTTCGAGCGCGACCACTACGACGTGCCGCAGGCCCACTACGCGGACGCGGTGCGGGCCGGGGCGCGGGAGATCGGCTCGAAGGAGCTGGTCAGGCGCCTGACGGATGCGGGACTGAGGAGGCCGAAGGGGCGGCCGGCGCCGGGCGTCCGTCCTTAGGGGCCTCGGGCCCCGCCGTGCTCCTGGCGATCAGCCGCGAACGCGTCCGGCCGCTCCCGCCGCCGCGCTGGAGGCGCAGGGCCACCCCCACCGCCGCCAGAGCCAGGGCCGTCATCGCGGCCCCCGCCCACGCGGTGGAGGCGAAGCCGAAGTCCAGGTCGATCACCGTGCCGCCGAGCCAGGGGCCGCTCGTGTTGCCCAGGTTGAACGCCGCCGTCGTGGTGGCCCCGGCCAGCGTCGGTGCGGCCCCGGCCACGTTGAACATCCGGGCGTTCAGCGCCGGTGCGGTGAAGAAGGCGGACAGGCCGAGCAGGAACGCCAGCCCGACGACCGCGACCTGGCTGGAGGCGAGGAGGGCCAGCGCCACCAGGAACACCGTGGACGCCGTGATGCCGCCCAGCAGCACCCCGAAGAGGTGCGCGTCCGCGACCCGGCCGCCGATCATCGTGCCGATCAGCGCACCCGCCCCGAACAGGCCGAGGATCCACGGCACCCAGCCGGAGTCCAGGCCCGCCACGTCCGTCAGCAGCGGCGCCAGGTAGCTGAACGCGCAGAACACCCCGCCCGCCGCGAGCGCGGTGATCACGATGGCCAGCCAGACCTGCCGGTCCCGGTAGATCGCCAGCTCCCGCTTCAGCTCGGGCTTCTTCTCGGGCAGCGGGATGTGCGGGATGCGCGTGACGACCCCGATCAGGGCCACCGCCGAGGCCGCGCCGACCGCCCAGAACGCCGAACGCCAGCCGAGGTGCTCGCCGAGGAAGGCCCCCAGCGGCACGCCCAGCACGTTCGCGACGGAGAGGCCGCCGATCATCACGGCCATCGCGCGCGCCCGCTGGTTCACCGGGACCATCGCGATGGCCACGGCCGCGCCGACCGCCCAGAAGCCCGCGCAGGCGAGTGCGCTCACCACGCGGGAGACGAAGAGGATCTCGTACGTCGGGGCCAGCGCACCGGCGATCTGGCCGAGGCCGAACACCGAGATCAGCGCGATCAGCGTGGTGCGGCGCGGCAGCCGGAGTGTGGCGACGGCCAGCAGCGGGGCGCCGACCACCATGCCGATCGCGAACGCGGATATGAGGAGTCCGGCCTGCGGGATGGACACGTTCATGTCGTCGGCGATGGGCGGCAGCAGGCCCGACAGCATGAACTCGCTGGTGCCGAGTGCGAAGACCGAGAGGCCGAGAATGTATACGGCCAGCGGCATGGGTGCGCGGCGGGAGGGAGAGTCGGGCATGACTCGTCCCAACGCCGGGGAACGCCGCCGCATTCCCGGCGTCGGACGAGAGCGTCCCTGTTCACACGCGCTTCATGCCCGCGTCACGCGGGAAGGGCGTGCAGCTTCTTGCCGTGCAGGGCGAAGACGCGCTTGCCGTCGGTGGCCACCAGCCAGGCGTGGTGGTCGCCGGACCTGTCGTTGAACGTCCAGCGCAGGCCGCCCGCCTTCGCGTCGAAGGCGTGGACGCCGCCCTGCTCGTCGAGATCGGTGGCCCCGTAGAGCGTGCCGCCCGCCTTGACGAACTGCCGGGGCACCTGCCCGCCCGCGTCCTTGAGTTCCGTGGACTGCCAGATCTTCCTGCCGGTCCCCGGCTCGACGGCCCACAGCGTCCGGCCGCTGTCCGCGATGTAGAGCACGTCCTCCACGAGGGACGGCTCCCGGAAGGCGGTGAACTCCTCGGACCGCACCGACCACTTCTCGGACCCGTCGGAGAGCGCGAAGGCCTGGAGCCGCTGCCCCTGCGGGACGATCACCAGATCCCGGTGCACGACGAACGGCCCGTAGCTCGTCTTCGTCGTCTTCTGCGTCCACACCTGCTTGCCGGTGGCGGTGTCGCGGACCGTGAGGTTGTTCTTGAAGTCGGTGTAGACGAGGTAGCGGTCCCGTACGGCGGCGTGGACGCCGTTCTGCTGGGTGCCGAGGTCGCGCTGTTCCTTCCAGGCGACCTTGCCCGTACGGCTGTTCAGCGCGGCGATCACATTGGTGTGGGACGAGCCGTCGGCCTCCAGGATCTCCGCGATGACGTACACCTGCTCCCCGTCCACCGCGACCGGCCTCGGCTGCCGGTACTCCTTGCCCAGGCGGCTGCGCCAGGCCTCCTTGCCGGACCCCGGCACATAGCCGGCGACGCTGCCGTCGTACTGGCCGCTCTCCAGGTACAGGGTGCCGTCGCCGAGCAGCAGCGGCGCCCCGGGCACCGCGCCGTCCGGCAGGGACCACCGCTCCTCGCCGGACGCGCCGTCGAAGGCGACCAGCGGATCACCGCTCGCGATCACCACGCCGTCCACGGCCACGAGCTCGTCGTTGTCCCCGTAGGTCTGCGCCGACGTCGACCTCGTCCACAGCGGCGCGGGGGCCTTGCCGTCCTCGGGCGCCTTCCCGTCCTCGGGCGAGGCGCTGCGCGGCGGCGGCGTGCTGCCTTCGCCGCCCGTCGCGAGCTCGTCCTCGCAGCCGGTCAGCCCGGCCCCGAGCGCCGCCATCGTGATCCCGCCTCCGGCCAGGCGCAGGAGGCGCCGCCGGGAGGTTCTGCCGACCGCCGTGCCGAGTGCCTTGGACATCGCTTACCCCCGTGGAGTCGTGTGTGCATCTGCGATGCGAGACGTTAGCGGTGTCCGGGCCGCACCGGTCGGGCCAGGGCATGTCCGGGACGACACCGTGAACGAACCGGAACATTCACCGGTCGGCGGGGGCCGGGCGCCGGGTCAGCCGGCGCCGGACGAGGCCAGCAGTTCCAGCTCGGTCGCCAGGTTGTGCCGGGCCCGCGCCTCCCACGCGGCAGCGCCGTGCGGGGTACGGAACAGCCTCGGCAGGTCGAGGAGGTGCCGCAGCACCGCCGCCCGGCCGTCCCGGAACGCACCGTCCGGGACGAAGCCGTACTCCTCCCGGACCCGGGCCGCGTACGCCCCGTACTCCCGCGGGTCGCCCGCCAGGACCGCGAGGTCGGCGTCGCACAGCGCCTCGCCGTTGCGGTCGCCGTCCGCCGGGTCGTGCGTGACGGTGAGGCGGACCAGCCGGGCCACCTCCGCCACCACCGCCTCCGGCACCCCCGCCTCGGCCAGCGCCCGCTCGGCGAGGGCGGCGCTGCGCTCCTCGTTCTCCGTCCGGTCGGGCCGGTACACCGCGTCGTGGAACCAGGCGGCGAGGCGTACCGCGTGCACGTCGTCGGCGTGCCCGGCGAGGGTGTCGACGCCGTCCAGGACGGCGGCCAGGTGGGCGGTCGTGTGGTAGCGGCGCTGCGGCTCGGCCCAGCGGGCGAGGAGGTTCTCGGCGTAGGGGAGGGGATCGGGGCCGTCCGCCCCGGCACGCGCGGCGAGCAGCGTGTCGTGCCAGCGGTCACGGAGCCCGGCGTCATGGACACCGGCGTCGTCGGCACCGGCGTCACGGAGACCGGCGTCGGGGGAAGCGGCGTCGGGGGAAGCGGCGTCGGGGGAAGCGGCGGCGTGCGAGCGGGGGCTGTCCGTCATGGGAGGACTCTAGGACGGGACGGCTCCAGGACGGGACGGCTCCAGGACGGGACGGCTCCAGGACGGGACGGCGCTCGGACGGAGTCGGTCCGCCCGGCCGGCTCCCGGGCCGCCGGGCCGCGGCTCCGGCCCCCGTCCGGCCCCCGGACCGCCCCTTGTCGCCCCGCTGAACTGTCATTAGCGTGCGCCCGTGATGATGGATCTCAACGCGGATCTCGGCGAGGGCTTCGGCAACTGGACCCTGACCGACGACGACGCGCTCCTCGCCTGTGTCACCAGCGCCAACGTGGCCTGCGGTTTCCACGCGGGCGACGCCTCCGTGATGCGGCGGGTCTGCGACGCGGCGGCGGCCGGCGGGGTACGGATCGGGGCCCAGGTCTCCTACCGGGACCTGGCCGGGTTCGGGCGCCGGTCCATGGACGTGCCGCCCGCCGAGCTGACCGCCGAGATCGCCTACCAGATAGGCGCGCTGCGGGTCTTCGCCGAGGCCGCCGGAGCCACCGTCAGTTACGTCAAGCCGCACGGCGCGCTCTACAACCGGGTGGTCTGGGACGACGACCAGGCCGCCGCCGTCGTCGCGGGCGTCCGGCTGGCGGGCGGCGCCCCGGCCGTGCTGGGGCTGCCCGGATCCCGGCTGCTCGCCCACGCGGCGGAGGCCGGACTGCCCGCCGTCCAGGAGGCCTTCGCCGACCGCGCGTACACCCCGCAGGGCACCCTCGTGCCGCGCGGTGAGCCGGGCGCGGTGGTGCACGACCCGGACGACGTCGTACGCCGGAGCGTCGGGATGGCCGTCGAGCGGGCGGTGACCGGGGCGGACGGCAGCCGGATCCCGGTCGCGGCGCGCTCGCTCTGCGTCCACGGGGACACCCCGGGCGCGGCGGCCCTCGCGCGCCGGGTGCGGGCGGCGCTGGAGGAAGCGGGCGTCGAGGTACGGGCGTTCGCGTGAGCGCCCGCGAGGCCGGGCCCGGCCCGGCGCGCGTCCTTCCGGGCGAGGTGCGCGTCCTGCCCGCCGGGCCGCACGCGCTGCTCGTCGAGCTGGCCGACGGCGAGCACGCCGAGGCCTTCCACGCCGAGCTGCTCCGCCGCCGCGAGCGCGGCGAACTCCCCGCCGTACGCGAGATCGTCCCGGCCGCCCGCACCGTTCTGATCGACGGGATCGACATCGGGGGCGGGGCCGGGCTCGGGCTCGGGAACGCGGCCGGGCAGCGCGCCCCCGGGGCGCGGGACCGCCTCGCCCGGGACCTCGCCTCGTGGCGGCCGGAGCCGCCGCCCCGCGAGGGCCGCGCACCGGTGGAGATCCCCGTCGTCTACGACGGCCCCGATCTCGACGAGGTCGCCGCGCTCTGGGGCGTCCCGGCCGGGGAGGTGGCCGCCCTGCACTCCCGTACCGCGTTCCGGGTGGCGTTCTGCGGGTTCGCCCCCGGGTTCGGCTATCTCACCGGGCTGCCGGAACCGCTGCACGTGCCCCGGCGCACGACCCCGCGGACCCGGGTCCCGGCCGGGGCCGTGGCCCTCGCCGGTCCCTACACGGGGGTGTACCCGCGCCCGTCGCCCGGCGGCTGGCAGCTCGTGGGGCGGATGCCGGACCCGGGCGCCCTGTGGGACCCGGCCCGGGAGCCGGCGGCGCTGCTCGCGCCGGGGACGCCGGTCCGGTTCGTGCCGGTGGGGGAGAGCGGCCGAGGCGCGGGCGACGTCCGGGCGGACCCGTGACACCGGCCGCCGGCGGCCGGCTGTACGTCGTCCGGGCCGGGGCGCTGACCACCGTCCAGGACGCGGGCCGGCCCGGCTGGGCGCACCTCGGTGTCGGGCGCGCCGGGTTCCTGGACGCGCCCGCCGCCCGGCTGGCCAACCGGCTGGTGGGCAACCCGCCGGACACCGCCGTCCTGGAGACCACCCTCACCGGGTGCGCGGTCCGCCCGGACCGGCCGGTCGTGGCCGTCGTCGGCGGGGCGGGCTGCCGGGTGACGGTCGACGGTCGCCCGGTGGCGTGGGGCGCGCCGGTGCGGGTGCCCGCGGGCGCGGTGCTGGACGCGGGCCCCGCCGCGTGCGGTGTCCGCGGGTATCTGGCCTTCGCGGGCGGGCCGGCACCCGACCCGGTGCTGGGCAGCCGTTCGGCGGACCTGCTCTCCGGGCTCGGTCCCGCCCCGCTGAGCGAGGGCGACGAACTCCCGCTGGGCGAACCGGCGTCGGCCGGGCCGCCCCCGCACGCCGGTCCCGTCCCCTGGCCGGGCGCCCCCGCCGAGCTGGTGCTCCCGGTCCATCCCGGGCCCCGCCACGACTGGTTCACCGGGGCGGCGCTCCGTACGCTCCTCACCGCCGTCTACCGGGTCTCGCCGCACAGCAACCGCATCGGCCTGCGCACGGAGGGCCCGCCGCTGGAGCGGTCCCGTACGGGGGAACTGCCCAGCGAGGGCATGGTCCTGGGCGCGATCCAGGTGCCGCCGGACGGCCGGCCCGTCGTCTTCCTCAACGACCATCCGACGACCGGCGGCTATCCGGTCGTCGGCGTCGTCCCCGAACGGGCCCTCGCCGCGGCGGCGCGGGCGGTGCCGGGCACCCCGCTGCGTTTCGTACGCGCCTGAGCGCGGCGGGACCGAAGGGGTTCCGCCGCGCTCCGACTCCGCGCCCCGGGTCTCACGCGCCCTTGAAGGTGCGCAGCCGCAGGGAGTTGCCGACCACGAAGACCGACGAGAAGGCCATCGCGGCCCCGGCGATCATCGGGTTGAGGAGTCCGGCGGCGGCCAGCGGGAGGGCGCCGACGTTGTAGGCGAAGGCCCAGAACAGGTTGGTGCGGATGGTGGACAGCGTGCGGCGGGAGAGGCGGATCGCGTCGGCGGCGGCGTTGAGGTCGCCGCGGACCAGGGTCAGATCGCCGGCCTCGATGGCGGCGTCGGTGCCGGTGCCCATCGCGAGGCCGAGGTCGGCCTGGGCGAGGGCGGCGGCGTCGTTGACCCCGTCCCCGACCATCGCGACCGAACGGCCCTCGGCCTGGAGGCGCTTGACCACGTCCACCTTGTCCTGCGGCATGACCTCCGCGTACACCTCGTCGATGCCGACCTCGGCCGCGACCGACTCCGCCACGGCCCGGTTGTCACCGGTGAGGAGGATCGGGGTCAGCCCGAGGGCGCGGAGCCGGCGGATGGCTTCGGCGCTCGTGTCCTTGACCGCGTCGGCGACCTCCAGCACCGCCCGCGCCTCGCCGTCCCAGGCCACGGTGATCGCGGTGCGCCCGGCGGCCTCCGCGGCCCTCTTCGCCTCGGCGAGGTGGTCGGGGAGCCGGATCTCCCACTCGGCCAGGAGCTGTTCGCGTCCGACGAGGACGGCGTGGCCCTCGACGATGCCCTGGACGCCGAGTCCGGGGACGTTGGTGAAGTCCTCGGGGGTGGGGAGGGGGCCGGTGGCGTCGGCCGCGGCGGTGGCGACGGCTTGGGCGATGGGGTGTTCGGAGGCGTTCTCCAGTGCTCCTGCGAGGCGGAGGACTTCGGTGGTGTCGGTGGTGTGGGTGGTGTGGGTGGTCTGGAGGGTCATGCGGCCGGTGGTGACGGTGCCGGTCTTGTCGAGGACGATGGTGTCGGCGCGGCGGGTGGTCTCCAGGACTTCGGGGCCCTTGATGAGGATGCCGAGCTGGGCGCCGCGGCCGGTGCCGACCATGAGGGCGGTGGGGGTGGCGAGGCCGAGGGCGCAGGGGCAGGCGATGATGAGGACGGCGACGGCCGCGGTGAAGGCGGCGGTGAGTCCGGCGCCGTTGCCGAGCCAGAAGCCGAGGGTGGCGAGGGCGAGGGCGATGACGATGGGGACGAAGACGGCGGAGATGCGGTCGGCGAGGCGTTGTGCGGAGGCCTTGCCGTTCTGGGCGTCCTCGACGAGTTTGGCCATGCGGGCGAGTTGGGTGTCGGCGCCGATGCGGGTGGCTTCGACGACGAGGCGTCCGCCGGCGTTGAGGGTGGCTCCGGTGACGGTGTCGCCGGTGGTGACCTCGACGGGGACGGACTCGCCGGTGAGCATGGAGGCGTCCACGGCGGAGGAGCCCTCGACGACGGTCCCGTCCGTCGCGATCTTCTCCCCGGGCCGGACCACGAAACGGTCCCCGACCTGGAGTTCGGCGGTCGGGATCGTCGTCTCGACGCCGTCGCGCAGAACCCTGACCTCCTTGGCGCCCAGCTCCATCAGCGCCCTGAGCGCCGCCCCGGCCTTCCGCTTCGAGCGTGCCTCGAAGTAGCGCCCGGCGAGGATGAACGCCGTCACCCCGGCCGCGGCCTCCAGGTAGATGTTCCCGGCGCCGTCGCTGCGGGCGATGGTCAGCTCGAAGGGGTGCGTCATCCCGACCATGCCCGCGGTCCCGAAGAACAGCGCCCACAACGACCACAGGAACGCGGCCGAGGTGCCGACGGAGATCAGCGTGTCCATCGTCGCCGCGCCGTGCTTCGCGTTGGTCCAGGCGGCCCGGTGGAACGGCCACGCCGCGTAGACGACGACCGGTGCGGTCAGCGTCAGGGAGAGCCACTGCCAGTAGTCGAACTGGAGCGCCGGGACCATCGCCATCGCGATCACCGGTACGGCGAGGAGCACGGCGGTGACCAGGCGCTGGCGCAGGGAGGTGAGCTCGTCGTCCTCGCTCGGGGCCGCCGCGCCCGCCGGGTCCGTACTGTTGCCCCCGGGGGAGGCGGTGGACGCCGGCGGTGCGGGTGGCCGGGCCGTGTAGCCGGTGGCCTCGACGGTCGCGATCAGGTCCTCGACGGACACGTCCGCGCCCAGGTAGGTGACCTTCGCCTTCTCGGTGGCGTAGTTCACCGTGGCGGTGACGCCGTCCATGCGGTTGAGCTTCTTCTCGATACGGGCCGCGCACGAGGCGCAGGTCATCCCGCCGATCGCGAGCTCGACCGCGGCGGTGTCGGCAGCGGTGGTGGCGGTGGTGGCGGAGTGCGCGGACACGAGGTCCTCCCTGAAGCTGTTCCGAAGCCGTCCGGATACCCCTAGGGGGTATCTCTTCCTCTCCCTATGTATACCCCCCTCCCCTATGAAGCGCAAGGGGTGATCGCGGTGGACGCGCCCGTTTCGCGCCGGTGCGCGCGCGGTGTGCGTCACCCGTCCGCGGGGTCGGCTCGCGCGCCCTCGTGTCCGTGCGTTCAGATAGAGGGCTGCGCCGCCCGTCTACCGACCCGTAGGCTGGCCATTGGACTAGACCTATAGCTGCGTACCGGAGGAATGGGGACCCATGAGCAACCGTGCAGTCCTGGAGGTGATCGCACTCGACGCGGAGGACGCGGTCGCTGCCCAGGCCGGTGGTGCAGACCGCCTCGAACTGGTCACCGACATGGCCGCCGACGGTCTGACCCCGTCGCGGGAGACCTTCGCGGCGATCAGGTCCGCCGTGGACATCCCGCTGCGCGTGATGCTCAGGGTGGCGGACGGCTTCGCCGCCGGTGACATCGACGTCCTGGTCGGCAAGGCCCGCGAGATGCGGGAGGCGGGAGCCGACGAGTTCGTGTTCGGCTTCCTCGACGGGGAGGGCCACGCCGACCTCGTCGCCGTCGAACGGCTCGTCGCCGAGCTGGACGGCTGCCGGTGGACGTTCCACCGGGCGATCGACCGGGCCGTCGACCGCGACGCCCTGCGCAAGCAGCTCGCGGACCTGCCCGGCCTCGACACGTTCCTCACGGCGGGCTCGCCGGACGGAGTCGACTCCGGCATCCCGGTCCTCCTCGCCGAGGCCGCCCGGACCGGCGAGCCGGGGTACGAGGCCCAGGTCCTGGTCGGCGGCGGCCTCCACCTGCGGCATCTGCCCCGGCTGCGGGCCGCGGGGATCGACGCCGTCCACATCGGCGGCGCCGCCCGGCCCGGCGGCTGGTCGGGCCCGGTGGACGCGGCGGCCGTACGGGAGTGGCGCGAGGCGCTGGACGCCTGAGCCGGCGCCTCGCGACCGGGGCGGCGAGGGTGGTGGGGGCGGGAGAACCGCGAGGGTTCCGCCCCCACCCCGGGCCCTCAGGCCAGCGCCCCCGGCAGCGGGGCCGCGTGCAGCACCGTGAGCCCGGAGACCGCACGGGTCAGCGCCACGTACAGCCGCCGCAGCCCGGTCCGCTCGTCCGGCTCCCCGTCGACCACGGCCGCCGGCTCGTCGAGCACCACGTAGTCGTACTCCAGCCCCTTCGCCAGCGACGCGGGCACCAGCGTCAGCCGCGACGCGGCGGTCGTCTCCTCCCCGGGGGAGAGGTGCGCGTGGCCCGCCGCCGCCAGGGCCGCCCCCAGCGCCGGAATCCGGGCGTCGGCGGCGATCAGCCCGATCGACCCCTCGTGGCGCAACGACTCCTCGCAGGCGGCGACGACGGCCGCGTCCAGGCCCTCCGCACCGCCCGCCACCCCCCGCACGACCAGCGAGCCGGGCGACTCACGCACCGACTCCACCGCGGCCAGCCCCGGCGAGATCACGGGCAGCAGCCGGGAGGCGTACGCGATGACCTCGCGCGGCACGCGGAAACCGGCCGTGAGCTCCTCCACCACCGCGTCCCCCTTGCCCAGGTGGAACAGCGCCTCGCCCCAGCTCTCCGTGGACCACGGCGTCGTCCCCTGCGCGAGGTCGCCGAGGACGGTGGCCGAACCGGTCGAGCACCGCCGCCCCACCGCCCGGTACTGCATGGGGGAGAGGTCCTGCGCCTCGTCGAGCACGACATGGCCGAGCGAGTGCGTACGGGCGACGAGGTCACCGGCCTCGTCGATCAGCACGGCGTCGGCCGCCGACCACTTCGCGGACTTCACGCTGCGGGCGGGCTTGGCCCACAGCAGCCGCTTCTGCTCCTCCTCGCTCAGCAGCCCCTCCGCGTGGGCGGCCAGGAACTCCGCGTCGGACAGCAGCCGCAGCACGACCTTCGCCGGGTCCACGGCGGGCCAGACCGCCTTGACGGCGGCCTTCACGGCGGGATTCCGGGCCACGGCGTTCTGCACCCGGTCGTCGGGGGCCTCCCCGGCCTCCTCCATCCGTACGAGGACGGCGTGCGCGATCCGCTGCGGCAGCGCCTCGTGCGCCGCCCCGTACCGCATGTCGCGGGCGAGCAGCTCGTCGACCATCTCCTGGACCTCGTACGCGGGCACCCGCCAGCGCCGGGAGCCGCGCACCACGACGACGGGCTCCACGGGGGCGGTCACATGCGAGCGGATCGCCCGCCGCAGCACCTCGGCCATGCGGGCGTCGCCCTTGACGACGGCGGTGGCCGCCTCGTCCTCGCCCCGGACCTCGACGCCCGTGCGCACCAGGTCGTCGACGGTGGCCTGCTTCACCTCCAGCTCGCCGAGCGCGGGCAGCACCTGCTCGATGTAGTGCAGGAAGGAACGGTTCGGCCCGATGACGAGGGTGCCGGTGCGGGCGAGCCGCTCGCGGTGCGCGTACAGCAGGTACGCCACCCGGTGCAGGCCGACGGCGGTCTTCCCGGTGCCGGGCCCGCCCTGCACGCAGATGGTCCCGCCGAGACCGCTGCGGACGATCTCGTCCTGCTCGGGCTGGATGGTGGCGACGATGTCGCGCATCGGGCCGACGCGGGGCCGCTCGATCTCCGCCTGGAGGAGCCGGCTGGTGTGCTCGGCCTCCGCCGGATCGGTGAGGTGCTCGTCCTCGTAGGCGGTCAGCTCGCCGCCGGTGTAGCCGAAGCGGCGGCGCAGCCCCACGTCCTGGGGGTTCGTGCGGGATGCCTGGTAGTACGGCTGGGAGACCGGCGCACGCCAGTCGATGACCATGGGGTCCCCGACGGCGTCGTGGACGTGCCGCCGCCCGATGTAGAACCGCTCGCCCTCCGCCCCCTCGGCCAGTTCGCCGCCGACGGCGTGCAGATAGTCGAGGCGGCCGAAGAACAGCGGGGTGTGGGAGAGGTCGGCGAGCGCCTTGATGCGGTCGTCGATCTGGGCCTGGAGCACGGCGGCGTTGACCCAGTTCGCGGTGACGTCGCGGATGTCGAGGGCCTGGACGTCCTCGCGCATCCCGCGCAGGGCGGCGCGGGACGCGGCGAGATGGGCCCGTTCGTGCGCCAGCGGATCGGTGGTGCCCGTGGTGCTGGTGGGGTCGGGGGTGGAATCGCTTTCGCTTACGTGCGCGGGCACGGTGTTGCCTCCGGCTCTTCAACGCAGGACGGCGGACCGCGCCGGTACCGGCCGGGGCCGGGAGCGGGGCGGTCCGCTCGGAAGGTTGGTTCGCGTGGGTGCCGGCCGGTTTCCGTCCGGTCGGCGGCGCTCCCCCGGCTGCCGGCGGTGAGAGGCCGGTACCACGGTGCGGGAGGCGGGCAGACCGGCGATTGTAGCCACAGGGCGGGGCGCGGTCGAAACGGTTTACGGGCTCCGCCGGAGGGCTCGGTACCCGGGGTACCCGTAGGGGACGCCGCGCCCCGGCATGGCACCGCAGGGCTACCCGCCCGGCCCCGGGGTTCCGTCTGCGGGCCGACGCGCCCGAACGGGTGACGGGAGCACCATGGACACATGAGCACAGCCACTCTGAACCCACGCAGGACCGGTCCCGCGCACGGCGCGACGGCGGCCACCGGTCACCACCGACCCCACCGCGTCGGCGACGCGGTGCGCGCCGTGAAGGTGTTCGTCACGGCGGCGTTCGGCGTCGTCGTCCTCGGGGAGTACGCGGAGGAGGCGGGCGTCGCCGGCCGGGGCCGCTGACCGCCCGCCTCCCGGGCTCAGCCCTCGGCGAGCAGCTCGTCCGCGTCGACGATGCGGTACGCGTACCCCTGCTCGGCCAGGAACCGCTGGCGGTGCGCCGCGAAGTCCTGGTCGATGGTGTCGCGGGCGACGACCGAGTAGAACCGGGCCTCGTGCCCGTCGGCCTTCGGCCGCAGGACCCGGCCCAGACGCTGGGCCTCCTCCTGGCGTGACCCGAAGGTCCCGGAGACCTGGATGGCGACGGTCGCCTCGGGCAGGTCGATGGAGAAGTTGGCGACCTTGGAGACGACGAGGACGCTGATCTCCCCGTTCCGGAACGCGTCGAAGAGCTTCTCGCGCTGGGCGTTGCTGGTCTCGCCCTTGATCACCGGCGCGTCCAGGTGTTCTCCCAGCTCGTCGAGTTGGTCGATGTACTGCCCGATGACCAGGGTCTGCTCCCCCCGGTGCTTGCGCACCAGCGCCTCGGTCACCTTCCGCTTGGTGGCGGTGGTGGCGCAGAACCGGTACTTCTCCTCCGTCTCGGCGGTCGCGTAGGCGAGCCGCTCGGAGTCGGTGAGGTTGACCCGGACCTCGACGCAGTCGGCGGGCGCGATGTAGCCCTGCGCCTCGATCTCCTTCCACGGGGCGTCGAACCGCTTGGGCCCGATGAGCGAGAACACGTCCGACTCCCGCCCGTCCTCCCGCACCAGCGTCGCCGTGAGACCCAGCCGCCGCCGGGCCTGGAGGTCGGCGGTGAACTTGAAGACGGGCGCGGGCAGCAGGTGCACCTCGTCGTAGACGACGAGCCCCCAGTCGCGGGAGTCGAACAGCTCCAGGTGCGGGTAGACGCCCTTGCGCCGGGTGGTCAGCACCTGGTAGGTGGCGATGGTGACCGGACGGATCTCCTTCCGCGTCCCGCTGTACTCGCCGATCTCGTCCTCGGTCAGCGAGGTCCGCTTCACCAGCTCGTGCTTCCACTGCCGGGCGGAGACGGTGTTGGTGACGAGGATGAGCGTGGTGGCCTTGGCCTCGGCCATGGCACCGGCGCCCACGAGGGTCTTCCCGGCCCCGCAGGGCAGCACGACGACGCCCGACCCGCCGTGCCAGAACCCATCCACGGCCTGCTTCTGGTACGGCCGCAGCGCCCAGCCGTCCTCGGCCAGCTCGATCGGATGGGCCTCGCCGTCGACGTATCCGGCGAGGTCCTCGGCGGGCCACCCCAGCTTGAGCAGGGTCTGCTTGACCTGCCCCCGCTCGGAGGGGTGCACGGCCACGGTGTCCGGGTCGATCCGGGCCCCGACCAGCGGCTGGACCTTCTTCGACCGGAGGATCTCCTCCAGCACGGGCCGGTCGGTGGTGGTGAGCACGAGCCCGTGCACCGGATGCTTGGACAGGGTGAGCCGCCCGTACCGCGCCATCGTCTCGGCGATGTCGACCAGGAGCGCGTGCGGCACGGGGTACCGGGAGTACTCGACGAGCGCGTCGACGACCTGCTCGGCGTCGTGCCCGGCGGCACGTGCGTTCCACAGCCCGAGCGGGGTGACCCGGTAGGTGTGGATGTGCTCGGGCGCACGCTCCAGCTCCGCGAACGGCGCGATGGCACGACGGCAGGCGTCCGCCAGGTCGTGGTCGACTTCGAGGAGCAGCGTCTTGTCGCTCTGGACGATGAGGGGTCCGCTCACGCGCTTCGGCCCTTTCTGCGGGGTGCGGCCACGGACGCGGCCAAACGTCCAGTGTGCCGCATCGCGGGGCGGGGCGGGGTGGGTGCGCGGTCAGCCCCTGGCCCGGGGCCTGCGCTGCGGCCCGAAGCGGACCGGGACGCCCGGGGAGTACAGCACGCTCATCGGCTCCCCGGCGGGTGCGGGCAGCCCGCCCGCCGCCACCAGGTCCTCGTCGCACTCCAGCAGGTCCGCCCGGTGCAGCGGCCAGCGGGGGTGGACGTTCGGCAGATACGCGGTCCGCCCGAGGAACGAGCTGTGCAGGGCCCACCGGGCGGTGAGGAAGTGCTCCAGGGGCGTCGGCCGTTCGATCGCCTCCCCGGTGCGCAGCACGATCCGGCTGCGCGCACCGCGCGGGCCGGGCCACCGCCGGGTGCTCGTGTACGTGAGGGTGTCGCCGGACCGTTCGACGCCCATCCGGGACCACACGTACGGCAGCCGGAACGCGGCCCGCGCCACGAGGACGGGGACGAGCCGCGAGGCGTCGAGGGACCGGAAGACGACCGCGCGCCGCCCCTGTCCGTCCACGGAGTACAGCCGGACGTTGGTCTCCGGGAAGGTCCCGAGATAGGGGATCCCCGGCAGCCCGAGCCCACCCACCCGGTACATCCGGAACGCCACGAGCCCCACGTGGGCCGCCCCGTCGAACGTATCGGGCACCGTGCCCGGCGGCAGCAGCGGCGCGACGTCCGCCGGGTCGACGGCCCAGTGCAGGAACGCCAGGTCCAGCCAGGACTGGGTGAGCAGCGGGGGCATCGAAGCGGCGGGCGGGTGGGGGGAGACGGGCTCGGGGGACACCGGCTTCGGCTCGGGGGCGCGGGCGGCGAAGGACATGCCCGCAGCATTCCAGACCGCGCCGTCACAGACGGCCCGCACGGGAGACCGACGGGCCCGCCCGGCGGCGGAGGCCCTGCGCCCGGCGATCTCCCGGCCGGGCGGCGCAGCGGAAGGCGGCCCTACCCTTTCCCGTCCTCCGCCAGCTCCGCCACGCCCGTGATCCGGTGCAGCGGGTAGGTGCGGACCTCGTCGGCGGTGTGGTCGTACGCCGTGACGAAGCCGCCCTCCACGCGGACCGGGGCGATCACGCGCTGGCTCGCCGCGCCGTCCGCGTTGACGTAGCCGATCCAGACCGTCGAGCCCGTCATCGCGGCCGCCTGGACGGTGGCCAGGGTCTCGGCGGGGGTGGTGCGGGGGAGGGCGCCCGAGGGGGTGGTGGACGACGGGCCGTCGGACGGGTCCTTGCGGACCGCCGTGGCGGCCGTGTCGCCCGCGCGGATGGCCCGGACCGCCGCCCCGAGCAGGGTGTCGTCCGGGACCGGCGGGCCTTCGGGGACCGGGACCGGGGGCGTGCGGGGCGGGGTGCGGCGGGCGCCGGCGCGGGTGATCAGGACGTCGCCCTCGGCGGATTCGGCGGCCGGGGCGTAGCCCATGTCGCGCAGGGCTTCCAGGAGGGAGCCGGGGTCGGCCTGGGAGGCCAGGACCGTGGGGGCCAGGCGGCGCAGGCGCAGTCCCGTGGAGCGCCGGTCGGCCAGGATCTCGTTGAGGACCGCCTCGTCGTCGCAGCGCACGTACGCGGACGCCGCCCCGATCCGCAGGTGGCCGTGGCGGCGGGCCACGTCGTCGATCAGGTAGCTCAGGGGCTGCGGCACCGGCGTGCGGCTGTGCGCGGCCAGGAACGCGTGCAGGTCGGCCGCCGCCTGCCCGGCGTCCAGGGCGCGGCGCACCGAGCCGGGCGTGAAGCGGTACACCGTCGCGCCGCCCTTCGACTCCACGTCGGCCAGGACGGAGAGCGTGTCCGCCAGCGGGCGTTCCAGGGGGCCCGGGGCCACCGCCGTCAGGTCCGCCTGGAGCAGGACGTGGTCCAGGGGGTCGGGGAGGAGGGGAGCCAGGCGGGCCGCCGCCGTCCCCTCGCCCTCGTCGAGCAGCGCGCGGGCCTGCGCGGAGAGCGCGCCCCGGCCCGTGATGCCCAGCAGCTCCGCCTCGTTGAGCGTCCACAGGGCCAGGCGGGAGCGGAGGTCCGCGCTCTCCGCGGCCGGAGCCGCGCCGCGCAACGGGCGTTCCCAGCGCAGCCGTCGCAGCAGCGACTCGGTCTCCGGGGCGGTGCCCGGCGGGAGTTCGGCGAACAGGGCCAGGACCCGGCGGCGTACGTCGGGGGCGGCCGAGCGGTCCAGCTCCGGGCCGAGCGCGGACAGGGCCCGGCCCTTGGCGTCCTGGCCGCCGACCAGGCCCGGGGTGCGGGTGGCGGCGAGCCAGGCGGTGGCCAGATGGGTCCAGCGGTCCTCGGCGGACAGGTCGAGCCACTCGTCGGACGCGGGCGTCGGCGCGTACCGTTCGTCGGTCTCCCCGTCGGAGGCCAGCAGCCCCGCCCCGTAGGCCAGTTCGATCCAGAACGCGGCGATCGGCTCGGAGACGTCCAGCGCGGTCGCGGCGCGCTTCAGCTCGCGCACGCTCAGGCCGCCCGCGCGCAGGATCGCGGGGCCGCCCCCGTTCCAGAGCTTCAGCAGCTCCTCGACCGTGGACAGCGCCGTGAACGCCTGCCCGGCCGCCGCCCTGTCCACAGCCTGTGGATCGCGTTCGGCCGCCGCCGGGACGACCGGGGGGACCGGTTCCGGCACGCGGTGCGCGCGCCCGGCCCGGAGATGGAGCGCCGCCTCGCGCGGCAGGACCACCGTCCGCGTCGACACCGGCAGCAACAGGCCCCGGTCGCGCAGCCACTTCACCGGAGGCGTCGGGTTGGGCGTGACCTCCCCGTACGGCGGGCCCCACACCAGCCGGTCCAGCACCGACAGCGCCTCCACCGGGGCGGTGTCCAGCAGCTCCGCCATCCGCGTCCGGTCCGTGAACAGGGCGGACAGCGCGGCCACCGCCGAGACCGGGTCGTGCGTCGCCGGCAGTCCCGTCGCCGCCAGGATCTCCTGGAGGCGGCCCGGCGACATGCCCGCCGTCGCCTCGGCGACCGTGGGGCCCAGGCCCGTCGGCGAGGGGTGCTGCGGGGACGGGGCCAGCAGTTCGCGGGCGGTGCGCACCAGCCGCAGCCGGTCGTCCTCGCCCCAGACCAGGGCCTGTTCGCGCAGGGTCGCGAGCGCGCCCGGCAGCGCGGCGGTGACCGCCGCACCCGCGTCGTCGCGCTGGTCTCCGTCGTCCAGGCCGTCGCCCGTGAGCAGGGAGAGCAGCGTGTCGTACGGGGCCGGGTCCGGGGCCACCGCCAGCGCCTCGGCGGTCTGCAACGCGAACCGGTCCAGGTGTTCCAGCGCGCGGACGACGGACGCCCGGGTGCCGGCCCGGGTGGCGAGCTGGGTGATGTCGTTCGGCACCGGGTTGAGGAGGTCGGGGCGGGCGCGCAGCAGCCCGGCCAGCGATTCGTCGCCCCGGGCGCGCAGGGCTTCGGCGAGCGTGCGCGGTGGTGTGGTCGTCCCCATCCGTCCCACGGTAGCCGCTGGAACGCTACCGTCGGGGCAGGGCCGGTAGAGGGGATGCACCGCGTGGGGATCGAGAGTGACCAGCTCGTCTACGACTACCTGAGCCGGGTCGGCGACCTGGCTCAGCAGCAACAGCTGTCGTCGGGCGCCCGGATGCGCCTGGTTTCGACCTTGCGGGGCGAGATCGACCGGCAGCGCGGCAGGGAGGGCGCGGACTCCCCGGCGACCGTGCGGCGCATCATCGGCAGGCTGGGCAGCCCGGACGAACTGGTCGCCGCGGCGGCGGAGTCGGCCGACGGCACGGTCACCCTGCCCACCGCGGGGGGCGGGGCGGAAGGCGGCGAGCAGCAGCGGCGGGCCTCCCTCCCCCGCCCCCGGGGCGGCCTCCTCCGCAAGGAGCCGAAGGAACCGAAGGAGCCGCGTGGGCCGAAGGGGTCCGCTCCGGAGGCGGGGGACGGCCGGGCCGCGAAGCCCTTCGGAAGGCCGAAAGCCGGTTTCGGGTGGGGCGCGTCGCGCCGCGGCCCCGAGGGCGGCGCCGGCGGCGCTCCGGACGACGGTGCCGACCGGGCGCCCGGCGGTGCCTCCGACCCGGCTTCCGGCCGGTCGGCCGGCGCGAGGTCCGCCGCCGTGCCCCGTCCGGCTCCCGCCCCCGACGACCAGGACGCGGCCGACGGCGTCCCGGCCCGCGACTGGCCCGATCCCTCCGCCCCGCACATGCTCGGCCAGTACCAGCAGGGGGACCCGGACGCGACCGACTGGTGGCGCCTGGAGCCGGGCCCCTTCGACGAGGGCACCGCCGTGCCCGGGTTCTTCGGCGGCATCGAGGCGCCGGAGCTGCTCGGAAGGCGGCCCCGGCCCGTCGAGAAGGACGGGCAGGACGGGCCGGCCCCGCAGGGCGGGAAGGACGCGCCGGGCAGGGCCGAGGACGCGGCGGGCAGGGCCGGGAAGGCCGGGGCCGCGGAGGAGACCGGGGCCGGGACCGCCGCGCGACGCCGCGCCCTGCGCCTCCTGAAGCTCCGCCGCCGCAAGGCCGCCGCGGTGATCGTCGAGCCCGGGGCCGCCGTCCCCGGCCCCCGCGGCGGCTTCGCCCACCCGCTGCTGCTCCTGGCCGCCGTGCTGCTCGTCGCCGGTGTGGTCACCGGTTCCTGGCTGCCGCTGGCGGGCGGCTGGCTGATCGCGTACAGCTCGCGCACCCTCTCCCGTACGGAGGCGAAGTGGGCGGCGCTCGGTCTGCCGGGCGTGGTGGCGGCCGGGGCCCTCGTGTGGGTGTGGGGCCGGATGGAGGGGCGCTGGGGCGAGCCGATCCGCGAGGGCGCGATGCGGGACGTCCTGCTGGACGCCTGGCCGGTGGTCGTCCGCGTCGCCGCCGTGGCCTCGGCGCTCTACCTGGTCTGGCGGGCGCGGCGGCGGGCCGGCTGACCGGGGCGCGGTCAGCCGGCCCGCCGGGCCGGGCCGGCCGGACGGGGTGCCGCGTGCGGCTGGACGGATTGCCGCGTGCGGCTCACGGGGTGCCGTGCCGGGCCCGTCCGCACGGCGCCGCGGCGGCTACTTCGTCATGAGGGTTTCGAACTCCTCCAGGATCTTGCCCGCGGCCGTGTAGCCGATGCCCGCGATCCACAGCCGGTCGTCGACCTTGAAGACCTTGTCGTTCCGGGCCGCCTTCAGCCCCTTCCACAGACCGCTGTTCATCGTCTTCGTCGTCCCGGCCTTGCCCGGGTCGCCGTACGTCGACGTGAAGATGACGTCCGCGTCCGCGAGGTCGATCTTCTCGGGCGACACGTCGTACGAGAACCCGTCCTTCGCCTTGTCCGTGATCGCGGGGCGGCCGGTGCCGATGTCGGCGAGGAGTGAGCCGATGTAGTTCTGCTTGCCGTAGATGCGGATCTCGGCGCCCTCGACGAAGCGGACGAAGTTGACGTCCGTCGCGGCGGCCTTCTCCTTGCCGCCGAGCGCCTCCGTCACCTTCGCCACCTGCGTGTCGTAGGTGGCGAGGACCTTCTTGGCCTCGGCCTGCTTGCCGAGGGCCTCCGCGTGCACCTGGAAGTTCTCCTTCCAGGCGCTGCCGGTCGCCTCCGTCATCACGGTCGGGGCGATCTTGCTCAGCTCGTCGTAGCGCTCCCCGTCACGGACCTTGCTGGTGAGGATCAGGTCGGGCTCGAGCGCGGCGACGGACTCCAGACTGGCGTTGGCGATCTCGCCGACCGGGGTGATGTCCTTCGTCTCGCTCGCGGGGAGGTAGGAGGGGAAGGCGTCCTCGGACGCCGAGTGCGTCGCGCCGACCGGCCGGACGCCGAGGGTGATCGCGGAGTCCAGCTCGCCGGAGTCCAGGACGACGACCCGCTTCGGCGACGCGGGCACCTCGACCTTCCCGTTCGCGGTGTCCACGGTGCGCGTCTTCGCGGAGGAGCCGGAGGAGCCGGAGGAGTCCCCGGCGGGGGCCGGGTCCGACGAGCCGCACCCGGCGAGGGTGAGCGCGGCGGTCACGGCGAGGGAACCGGCGACGAGGGTGCGGCGGCGGTCGCGGAGCAGGGGGTGGAGGCGGGACGTCATGTCACGGACCTTTCTGGGAGGAGGAGCCCGACGGGGCCGGGGACGGAGACGGGGGCGAGGGGGACCAGGGGGCGCTCGGGACCACGAGCGGCGAACCCGTCACCGGGTCCGGGACGATCACCGCCTCCAGGCCGAAGACCTCGGCGACGAGTTCGGCGGTGACGACGTCCCCGGGCCGGCCCTCGGCGACGATCCGCCCCTCCTTCATGGCGACCAGGCGGTCCGCGTACCGGGCGGCCTGGTTGAGGTCGTGGAGCACGGTGACGACCGTACGGCCCCGGGTGCCGTCCTCGGCGGGGGACGCCAACTGGCGCACCAGGTCCAGGACCTCCACCTGGTGCGCGATGTCGAGGTACGTCGTCGGCTCGTCGAGCAGCAGCAGGTCCGTCTCCTGGGCCAGCGCCATCGCGATCCACACCCGCTGGCGCTGACCGCCCGACAGCTCGTCCACCGACCGGTCGGCCAGCGCCGAGACGTCGGTACGGGCCATGGCGGCGGTCACCGCCCGCTCGTCCTCGTCCGACCACTGCTGCCACCAGCTCTGGTGCGGCTGGCGCCCCCGCGCGACCAGGTCGGAGACGGTGATCGCCTCGGGGGCGACCGGGGTCTGCGGGAGCAGCCCGATGGACCGGGCGATCCGCTTCGTGGGGATCCGCGCCAGCTCCTCGCCGTCCAGCAGGACCGCCCCGCCGCGCGGCTTCAGCAGCCGGCCGAGCGCCCGCAGGGTGGTGGACTTGCCGCACGCGTTCGGGCCGACGATGACGGTGACCTGCCCGTCGGGCACCGTGAGGTCCAGTTCGTGGACCACGGTGCGGTCCTCGTACGCGAGGGTCAGGGAGCTCGCGGCGAGCCTGCCGGTGTGCTGCGCGGTGCCGGAGCCGGTGCCGGTCGTCGTGCTCATGCGGTGCCTCCACTGCGGCCGCGGTGACCGCGGATGATCAGCCAGATCAGGTACGGGGCGCCGACCGCCGCCGTGAGGACGCCCACCGGCAGTTCGGTGGGCGAGAACAGCTTCCGGGCGAGCAGGTCGCCGAGGACGACGATCACCGCGCCCAGCAGCGCCGAGGACAGCAGCGGGATCTGCGCGGTCCGGGTCAGCCGGCGGGCGACCTGCGGGGCGAGCAGCGCCACGAAGTCCACCGGGCCCGCGGTGCCCGTCGCCACGGACGCCAGGACCACGCCGAGCGCTACCAGCCCGAGCCGTACGCGCCCCAGGCGCACGCCCAGCGCGGTGGCGGTGTCGTCGTCCATCGTGACGGTGCGCTGCGCACGGGCGGCCCAGGCGATGGCGGGCAGCAGGACCACCAGCGTCCAGCCGATCGGGGCGGCCTCCGACCAGCCGCGCCCGTTCAGCGAACCGGTCATCCAGATCTGCGCCTGCTGGGCGACCAGGTAGTCGCCCTTGGTCAGGAACAGGGTGGTCACCGAGCGCAGCGCGATGGCGAAGCCGATGCCGATGAGGACGAAGCGGGTGGCGTGCAGGCCGCCGCGCCACGCGAAGACGTAGACGAGGGCCGCCGCCGCGATGCCGCCGACGACGGAGAGGTAGGGCAGGACGGTGTACGAGGTGATGCCGAAGGTCATCGCGCCGACCGTGAGCGCGCTGGCGCCCTGGCTGATGCCGATGATGTCGGGGCTGGCCAGCGGGTTGCGGGCCACCGTCTGGATCAGCGCCCCGGCGATCCCGAACGCCGCGCCGACGAGCAGCCCGACGACCATGCGGGGCAGTCGCAGCGTGCCCACGACCAGCTCCGCCGACGACGGCTGCCCGAGGATCACCTTCACGACCTCGCCCGGCGCGACGAAGGTCTCGCCGACGCAGAGGTAGACGACGCAGACGGCGGCCAGGAGGACGACGAGGGAGGCCGCGACGCCGGTGGCCCGCCGGTGCAGCAGGAACCGGCCGCGCGGTCCGGCCTTCACGACGGAGTACCCGGCGGGCCGGACCCGTGCGGCCCTCGCGGGCGCGGGCGCGGTCGTGGACGTCCCGTTCACGCGGGCACCGCCTTCCGGCGTACGAGGGCGACGAGGAACGGCACCCCGATCAGGGCCGTCATGACGCCCGCCGGGACCTCGCTCGGCGGGAACACGATCCGGCCGACGACGTCCGAGACGAGCAGCATCACGGGGCCGATCAGCGCCGCCATGGGCAGCACCCAGCGGTGGTCGCTGCCGACGACCGCGCGGGCGATGTGCGGGACGGCGAGGCCGATGAACGCGATCGGCCCGGCGGCGGCGACCCCGACGCCGGTCAGCACGGTCGCCCCGACGCCGCCGACGATCCGGACCGCGGCGACGTTCTGCCCGAGCCCCTTCGCCACGTCCTCGCCGAGCGCGAGCGCGTCCAGGCCGCGGGCGACGGAGAGCACCAGGACCGTCCCGACGAGGAGGAACGGCCACACCTGCTGGACGACCTCCGCCTCCCGGCCGGCGATCGAGCCGACCTGCCAGAAGCGGAACTCGTCCAGCGCGGCGGCGTTCGTCGTGAGGATCCCCACCGTCACCGACACCAGCAGCGCGTTGATCGCCGCGCCGCCGAGCGCGAGCTTCACCGGGGTCGCCCCGCCGCGCCCGCTGGAGGCGATGGCGTACACGGCGACCGAGGCGAGCGCGGCGCCCGCGAAGGCGAACCACACGTACCCGGTGAGCGTGTGGACCCCCGCGAACGCGATGGCCGTCACCACCGCCACCGAGGCGCCCTGGCTGATGCCGAGGATGCCGGGATCGGCGATGGGGTTACGGGTGATCCCCTGGAGCACCGTGCCCGCGAGGGCCAGCGCCGCGCCGACCATCAGCCCGATGAGCGTGCGCGGCACCCGCATCGTGCGGATCACCTCGGCCGCGTCGGAGTGCCCGCCGTGCAGCAGGACGTCGAGCACCTCGCCCGGAGGGATGGAACGCGCGCCCACGGCGAGGCTCAGCAGGACCGCCACCAGCAGGGCGAGTACGGCCGCGCCCGTGGCGGCGGCACGTCGGGAGAGGCGGGGGGCACGGGGTGGCGCGGCGGTCCGCACGGGCGCTGACGCTGACATTTCACCCAATCGGGACGGACGCGGACGTGACGGAACGTGAGGGAGCGCCGGGGGCGCGGGGCCAGGACGGTAAGGCTTGGCTAAGTGCGCGACTCAGTCTAAGCGGCGGCGTTCTGCGGCCGAAGGGGGCTTCGGAGCGGGCTCGGGAACGGGCGCGGGGGTGGGCTCAGGAGCCGTCCGCCCCAGGGGGGGGCGAGGGCGGGGTCGGGGACGGCTTCGGGGCTGCCTCCGGCCGGTCGGCACAATGGCAGGCATGGCTTCCACGGATCAGAACCCTTCCCAGCAGCCGCTCGGGCACCCCCGCCGGCGCCCCCTGACGGTCGGCTTCGACCTCGACATGACGCTCGTCGACTCCCGGCCCGGTATCGCCGCCGCCTTCCGGGTCCTGTCCGCGGAGACCGGGGTGCCGATCGACGTCGACCTGGTGGTGAACCGGCTCGGCCCGCCGCTGGAGACGGAGCTGGCGCACTGGTTCCCGGCCGACCGGGTGCCCGCCGCGGCCGCCCGCTACCGGGAGCTCTACCCCGACCACGCGATAGCCCCGTGCACGGCTCTCCCCGGGGCGCGGGAGTCGGTGGCCGCGGTGCGGGCGCTCGGCGGCCGGGCGATCGTCGTCACGGCGAAGTTCGCCACGCACGCGAAGCTGCACCTGGCCCACCTCGGCATCGAGCCGGACACGGTGGACGGCTGGCTGTGGGCGGAGGCCAAGGGCGAGGCGCTGCGCGAGCACGGCGCTCAGGTGTACGTCGGCGACCACACCGGCGACGTCCGCGGGGCCCGGGTCGCCGGAGCGCTGTCGGTCGCGGTGACGACGGGCCCGTGCGACGCGGCGGAGCTGCGGACGGCGGGCGCGGACGTGGTGCTGGAGGACCTGACGGGCTTCCCGGCCTGGCTGGCCGCCTTCGAGGCGGACCGGGCGGCCTGACGCGCGGCGGCGTCAGACGCGGTTCGCGGCCCGTTTCGGGGAGTTCGACCAGGCCGAGCGCACGACGCCCGCCCCGGCGATCAGGAACCCGACGCCCATCAGCATGCAGACCGCGTACGCGACCGGAGGGAACGGGTCCGTGCCCAGGAACAAGGGGGCCACGGTGACCAGTGTGGCCAGTGCGCCGACGAAGAAGACGATCGCGCCGACCTGAACAAGCCGGTCACCTGCGCCTGAAGGAGTAGTACTCACGCGACCAGGGTAGTTCCCAGCCCGGAGGAACTCTCCGGCGACGTCTTGTCACCGGCCGGGGGCCCATTAGCCTGGGACCGGGCGGGTCACGGTGACCCGCTGCACTGCTATCCGGAGCCGTTTTCCCCGGGAGACCGGCTCTTTCCGCACACCGACGAGTACGAGGACGAGGACAGACGTGCCCACCGGCAAGGTCAAGTGGTTCAACAGCGAGAAGGGCTTCGGCTTTCTCTCCCGCGACGACGGCGGCGACGTCTTCGTCCACTCGTCGGTTCTCCCTGCCGGGGTCGAGGCCCTCAAGCCCGGCCAGCGCGTGGAATTCGGCGTGGTCGCGGGCCAGCGCGGCGACCAGGCCCTCTCCGTGGTGGTCCTCGACCCCACCCCGTCCGTCGCCGCAGCGCAGCGCCGCAAGCCGGACGAGCTGGCGTCGATCGTGCAGGACCTGACGACGGTCCTGGAGAACATCACGCCGCAGCTGGAGCGGGGCCGCTATCCCGACAAGGCCGCCGGCGCGAAGATCGCGGGGCTGCTGAGGGCGGTCGCCGACCAGCTCGACGTCTAGGTCCTGTTGCGCAAGTAGCGCGGGACGCCCCCCGGCAGGCGCAGCCCGCCGGGGGGCGTCCTTTCCGGCCGGGTCAGGGGAACGCCAGCGCGTCCGGGCCCAGCGGCGGCACCAGTCCCTCGGCCGCCGCACGGGTCAGCAGGCCGCGGACCGCCGCGTAGCCGTCCTCGCCGAGGTCGGCGGTGAACTCGTTCACGTACAGCCCGATGTGCTGGTCCGCGACGGCCGGGTCCATCTCCTGGGCGTGCTCCAGGACGTACGGCCGGGACACCTCCGGGTCGTCCCAGGCGAGGCGGACCGAATCGCGGACCGCGTCGGCCAGCCGGCGCAGGGTCTCCTCGCCCAGCGAGCGCTTGGCGATGATCGCGCCGAGGGGGATCGGGAGGCCCGTGGTGTCCTCCCAGTGCCGGCCCATGTCGGCGAGGTTGTGCAGACCGAAGTTCCGGTAGGTGAAACGGGCCTCGTGGATGACCAGGCCGGCGTCGACCTTGCCGTCCCGCACGGCGGGCATGATCTCGTCGAACGGCATGACGACGACCTCGCCGACGCCGCCCGGGACCGTCTCCGCCGCCCAGAGCCGGAACAGCAGGTACGCCGTCGAGCGCTCGCTCGGCACGGCGACGGTCCGGCCGGTCAGGTCGAGGCCCAGCTCCTTGGAGAGGACCAGCGGACCGCAGCCCCGGCCCAGCGCCCCGCCGCAGGGCAGCAGCGCGTACTCGTCGAGCACCCACGGCAGCACGGCGTAGGACACCTTCAGGACGTCCAGCTCACCGCGCTCCGCCATGCCGTTGGTGAGGTCGATGTCGGCGAAGGTCACGTCCAGCGCGGGTGCGCCGGGGACCCTGCCGTGCGCCAGGGCGTCGAAGACGAAGGTGTCGTTGGGGCAGGGGGAGAAGGCGATCTCGATCGCGTCCCCGGCCGGGCCCCGGCTAGCTGTGGTGTCGGTCGTCATGCCGGTTCCAACCTTCCAGTACGGGTGCGGTCTTCCCGAACGCGTCCGTGAGCGCCGCCAGCGCGTCGCCGATGCGCCAGGCGTCCCGGTCGCGGGGGCCCACGGCGTTCGACACGGCCCGCAGCTCCATGACGGGCAGGCCGGCCCGGGCGGCGGCCTCCGCGACCCCGAAGCCCTCCATCGCCTCGGCCAGCGCCCCCGGGTGCGCGGCGAGCAGGTCCGCGGCGCGCTCGGCGGTACCGGTCACGGTGGAGACGGTGAGGACGGGGCCGGCGGTGGCGCCCGCGGCGCCCGCCACCTCCCGTACAAGCGCCGGCGGCGCGGTGAAGCGGTCCCGGCCGAAGCCGAGCGCGGTGACCGGGAGGAAACCGTCGGGGGTGTCGGCGCCCAGGTCGGCGGCGACGAGGTCGCTCGCCACGACCAGCGAGCCGAGCGGCGTCAGCGGGGTGAACGCGCCGCCGATCCCGGCCGAGACGACCAGCCCGTACGGCGCGGACGCCGACGCCAGCGCGAAGGCGGTCGCCGCCGCGGCGGCGGCCGGGCCCGCACCGCCCGCCAGGACGTCGAACGCGCCGCGGCGGTGCAGCTCGCCCCCCGGCAGCGCCACCGCCTCCGGCGCGCCCCCGAACGCACGCGTGACCGCGTCCCGTTCCACCGGGACAGCGGTCACGACCAGCACACGCACGGGTTACAGCCTCAGGGTCGAGGACGGGGGAAGGGCGCTCCGGACCGAGCGGGTCAGTCCTTCTTGAGCTCGAACTGCCAGATGCCCGTGAGCTTCTTGCCCTTGGTCTCCACGATGGAGATGTTCGTCTTCTCGGACGGCTGGCCCGTCTGGCTGGCGAAGAACGCGCTGCCGGGGATCGTCCGGTAGGTCTTCTCGTACGGCTCCTGCTCGGCCTGCTGGCCGTTGATGAACAGGGTCCAGCCGTTCTCGGCGATCTCGGGGTCGACGCCGAAGCGGACCTTGTCGTCCATGGAGACCGTGATGGTCTTCTCGGCCTTCTTGTTCAGGCAGCCCTGGATCAGGGACTCCTTGATCGCCTCGCCGTCGTTGTAGCAGGCGGCCTCGGTGTTCACCGAGTCGCTGCCGACCGTCACGGTGGCGAGCGGCGTCGGCTTGTCGCAGGCGGAGAGGACAAGGAGTCCCGCGGACACGGCACCAAGAGCGACGCCGATTCGACGGCCCTTACCGGAGAAGAACGCAACGGTCATGGGCCGAAGGCTATCGGTCGCCTCCGCTCATGCCACGCGGGGGTGCGGCGTGCCGCGCCGCGCGGCCCCCAGGAGGCCCCGTACGGACGTGGCCGCGCCGAGGGCGAGAATGCCCGCCGCGACGGACATGCCGAGCACCGCGTTGAGCGGCAGGACGATGCCGATGGCGCCGCCGACCACCCACGCCATCTGGAGCAACGTCTCGGACCGGGCGAACGCGGAGGTGCGGACCTCCTCGGGCACGTCCCGCTGGATCATCGCGTCGAGCGACAGCTTGGACAGGGCCTGGGTGAAACCGGCGACCGCGCCGAGCGCGGCGACCAGCACCGTGGAGAAGAAGACGGCGGCCAGGACCGCCACGCTCAGCGCGAGCCCCAGCACCGTCGCGATGATCACCTCGGGGCCCCGGGCCCGCAGCCACGAGCCCACCGCCGTACCGCAGGCGTTGCCGGCGCCCGCCGCCACGCCGACGATGCCGAGCGAGACCGCCGCGCTCTGCCCGGCCAGCGGGTGCTCGCGCAGCAGGAACGCCAGGAAGAAGATGAGGAAGCCGGAGAGGGCCCGGTGCGCGGCGTTGGCCTGGAGCCCGTGCAGGACGGACCCGCCGACGGACCGCAGCCCCGGTGGCCGCTCCCTGGCCGGCTTCTCCCCGTTGCCCCGCTTGCGCAGGCCCGCCCGGGTGCTGCCCCGGCCGGGGGCGGGCCGGGGCGTGGCGTCCCCGTGGTGCGGGACGATCAGCCGCGCCCGGCGCTCGCCCTTCGCCGAGTCGACCTTGGGCGGCAGGGTGAAGGCCAGGAAGGTGCCCGCGACGAAGATCGCGCAGGCGCCGTAGAGCGGCCACGGCGGGCCGATGGTCTGGAGGCCGGCCCCGATCGGGGCCGCCACCCCGGTGGCCAGCAGCCCCGCCAGGGTCACCCGGGAATTGGCCTTCACCAGGGAGAACCTGGGTGGCAGCAGCCGTGGCACGACCGCGCTGCGCACCACGCCGTACGCCTTCGACGAGACCAGGACGCCCAGGGCCGCCGGATACAGCTCCAGCCCTCCCGTGGCGACCGCGCCCGACATGGTGATCGCCAGCAGCGCCCGGGCCAGCATCGCGCCCGCCATCGCGGCGCGCCGGCCGTGCGGCAGCCGGTCCAGGAGCGGGCCGATCACCGGGGCGAGCAGGGTGAAGGGGGCCATGGTGATGGCGAGATAGAGGGCCACCCGGCCCCGCGCCTCGTCCGTGGGCACCGAGAAGAAGACCGTGGAGGCGAGCGCGACCGTGATCATGACGTCGCCCGCGCCGTTCACCGCGTGCAGTTCGATCAGTTTTCCGAGTCCGGATTCGCCCGCGCCGTGCGCGTGGGTCGCTCGGCGGATACCGCGCGCCGCGCCGGTGAACGGGGCGCGCAGGGCATGGCCCGTCGCCCGCCCCGCCCTGCGGAGCGGGCCGGGACCGTCGTGCGACCTGGCGGCAGTCACCCCGTCATAGTGCCCCAACCCTGGCCGGTATGAACGGTGATCGGCCCCGGACGCGCGTGTGACGCCCTGTCGGGCGAGCGCGGCGGTGGCGTCCCGGGCGCTTTCGCCACCCCTTTCCGATGGGCGTCGGCGGCAGGCCGGCGGGAACGGATACGGCACGTTTGGGACGGGCAGGTGGGCGCAGCGCGGCGGAGAGGGTAGCGTGCGTAACGCGCCACCGGCGGTTGTTCTTGGCCGCGCGCCTCTCGGCGATCCCGCAGAATGGGTGGCAGAAGGCGCGCCCGAGGCAGGCACAACGGGTGTGGACGTCGACGCGGCCCCCAGGTCCGCTCCGCCCGCACTTGTCTGGCCGAAACGGCAATCGTGCAGCAGCTGGCGCGCTCGTGAGACTGGCGTATGGAGAGAAGCGAAGACCTGTGAGTGCTGCGACGACGACGCGAAGCCGTACGGCCCGGACCCCCGTTCCCGACCGCCTGTGCGCCGAGGCGGTGGACCTCGCGCGGGCGGCCGCGGAGGAGGCCGCCGCGCCCGGTGTGGTCGGTGAGCACATCGGTGTGGTCTCCGAGGGAGACCGGGTCGTCACGCACTACTTCGAGGCCAAGGAGCCCGGGTACCGGGGCTGGCGCTGGGCGGTGACGGTCGCGCGGGCCTCCCGCGCGAAGAACGTCACCCTCGACGAAACGGTGCTGTTGCCGGGGGACGACGCGCTCCTGGCGCCGGAGTGGGTGCCGTGGAGCGAGCGGCTGCGCCCCGGCGACATGGGCCCCGGGGACCTGCTGCCCACCGAGGCGGAGGACCTGCGCCTGGAGCCCGGCTGGACGGGCGAGGACGAGCCGCCGCCGAACTCCGCGGTCTCCCCGGAGCTGGCGGAGCTGGCCGACTCGGAGGACGCCGAGCTGACGGACCGGCCGGTGGCCGCGATCAGCCGCGGGTCCATCGCCGCGGTCGCCGACGAGCTCGGTACGCGCCGCGCGCGGGTGCTGTCCCGGTACGGGCTGCACGCGGCGGCCGACCGCTGGGACGAGGAGTTCGGCCCGAGGACGCCGATGGCCCAGGCGGCCCCGGCGACCTGCGTCAGCTGCGCGTTCCTGATCCCGATGGCGGGCTCCCTGAAGCAGGCGTTCGGGGTGTGCGCGAACGAGTTCGGTCCGGCGGACGGACATGTGGTGTCGCTGGCGTACGGCTGCGGCGGGCACTCGGAGGCCGCGGTGATGCCGAAGCCGGTCCGGCCGGCGGATCACGCGTTGGACACGATGCGGGTGGACGCGTACGCGCTGCGCCCGGAGCGGGGCGAGGGCTCGGTCCCGGCCGAGCCGGACGGCGCGTCGGAGGACCTGGGCCACTCCTGAGACGCCCGCCCCGGGGCTGCCCGGTGATGGTGGGCCTCTCCGGCCCGTCCGGCCACACCAGCCCGTCCGGCGTTTGAGGACGGAACCCTGGCGGTGGTCCGGGGCGCCGCCTTTTCAGCCCGTCCGGCGTTTGAGGACGGAACCGTCGACGCGGTGCCGGGTGCCACCGCAGGATCCTGCGCACCACGTGCCTGTTCGGTGACCGCCGCCCTGGTCAGGGGTTCCGTCCGCACACGCCGGACGGGCTTGAATTGCCCGGGGACAGGTCGCCGCGGGCACCGGGTCGGCCCGGGACGCTGGTACGGCAAGGGCGGCGCGCGCGGTACCTTCGGGCGCACACCGGGCCGCACGGGCACACGCGGTCCACCCACAACGCGGACGGAGTCGAGAGCGTGAGCATGAAGGCGACCGAGGGGGCCGATCCGTTCGGGACGGCACGGCTGCGGCGCGGCGTGCTCGACGCCTGGGGGGCCGGGCCCGCCCGGTTCCGGGAGGACGCCAACGCCGAGGAGGACCTGGCGCTCGGCGGCTACCGCGACCGCCTCGTCGTCGAGCTGGCCCAGAACGCCGCCGACGCCGCCGCCCGCGCCCGCGTTCCCGGCAGGCTCCGGCTCACCCTGCACCCCGCCGCCCCCGGCGACCCGGACGACCGCTGCGTGCTGGCCGCCGCGAACACCGGCGCGCCGCTCGACGCCACCGGCGTGGAGTCCCTGTCCACCCTGCGGGCCTCCGCCAAGCGCGAGGGCCACGAGTCCTCCGTCGGCCGCTTCGGCGTCGGGTTCGCCGCCGTCCTCGCGGTCAGCGACGAACCGGCCGTGCTCGGCCGCCACGGCGGCGTGCGCTGGTCCCTGGCCGAGGCCCGTGAGCTGGCCGGGGAGGCGGCCGTCGGCTCCCCCGGCCTCGGGGACGAGCTGCGCCGCCGCGACGGGCACGTACCGCTGCTGCGCCTGCCGCTGCCCGCCGAGGGCTCCGCGCCCGACGGGTACGACACCGTCGTCGTGCTGCCGCTGCGCGACGGCACCGCCGAGGACCTGGTGGCCCGGCTGCTGGCGGCCGTGGACGACGCGCTGCTGCTGACCCTGCCCGGCCTGGACGAGGTCGTCATCGAGACCCCGGACGGCACCCGGACCCTGAGCCGGTCGCAGCAGGGCCCGTACACGCACATCGACGACTCCGCCCGGGGCCTGAACCGCTGGCGCACGGTCCTCCACCACGGGCCCGTCGAGCCCGCCCTGCTCGCCGACCGCCCGGTCGAGGAGCGGCTGCGCCCGCACTGGTCGGTGACCTGGGCGGTCCCGGTCGACGAGTCCGGCGCCCCGCTCCACCCCCGTACGGCACCGGTCGTGCACGCCCCGACGCCCACCGACGAGCCGCTCGGCGTCCCCGCCCTGCTCATCGCCTCCCTCCCGCTGGACACCGCCCGCAGGCACCCCGCGCCTGGGCCGCTGACCGACTTCCTGGTGGAGCGGGCGGCCGACGCGTACGCGGAGCTGCTGGGCGGCTGGCGGCCCGTGTCGACCGGGACCATCGACCTGGTGCCGGGGCCGCTGGGCAAGGGCGGCCTGGACGGGGCCCTGCGCGGGGCGATCCTGGACCGGCTGCCCCGGGTCGCGTTCCTGGAGCCCGCCGCGCCCCGGGACCCCGAGGCGGAGAACGGCTGGGGCGACGACTGGGACCGGGACGGGGACCGTACGGAGGAAACCGCCTCCGCCCTGCGGCCCGTGGAGGCCGAGGTCGTCGAAGGCGTCGGGGCCGAGACCGTACGGGTGCTCGCCGAGGTGCTGCCCTGCCTGCTGCCCGCGGGCCTGGAGCGGCGCACCGAGCTGCGGACCCTCGGGGTAGCCCGGGTTCCGCTGACCGAGGCCATCGACCGGCTCGCCGGCCTGGAGCGCGACCCCGCCTGGTGGCACCGGCTCTACGACAGCCTCGCGGGCACCGACCCGGACCGGCTCACCGGCCTGCCCGTCCCGCTCGCCGGTGATCCGGCGGACGAGCGGGAGGGCCGCCCGCCGCGCACCACGATCGGGCCGCGCCAGATCCTGCTGCCGCTCCCGGACGCGCTCACCGGGCCCGTTCTCGCGCGCCTCTCCCGGCTCGGCCTCAAGGTCGCCCACCCGGACGCGGCCCACCCCCTCCTGGAGAAGCTCGGCGCCCTGCCCGCCACCCCCCGCGCCGTGCTGACGACCCCTCAAGTCCGGGCCGCGGTCGCCGCGTCACTGGACGCGGGGGAGATCTGGGACGAGGACGCCCTCGACGGCGACGAGCTCGCCGAGACCGTGCTCACCCTCGTCCGGGACGCCGAGCTGGCCCCCGGCGACGAACCGTGGCTCGGTGCGCTCGCCCTCCCCGACGAGGACGGCGAACCGGCCCCGGCGGGTGAACTCGTCCTCCCCGGAAGTCCGTTCTCCCGGGTCATGCGCGAAGGCGAACTCGCCCTCGCCGACCAGGAGCTGACGGACCGCTGGGGTCAGGGGCCCCTCACCGCCTGCGGGGTGCTCGCCACCTTCGCCCTCGTACGGGCCGCCGACGTCGTCCTGGACCCCGATGAACTGGAGCCCCGCGACGGCGACTTCGCCGAACCCGACGACGCCGGGCTGCTGGACGCCGTCGACGTGTGGTGCGAGGACCTTCTCGACCAGCTGCCCGAGACCCCGGTGCCGCCCGTCGCCACCGAGATCGTCGCCGTACGGGATCTGGACCTGGTCGACGACGACGCCTGGCCCCAGGCGCTGGCGATGCTGGCGCAGCCGCCGCTGCGCGACGCGCTGACGCAGCCGGTGCGGGTGCTGCTCCCGGACGGCACGACGCAGTCCGTGCGCCCGTACACCGCGTGGTGGCTGCGGGACCACCCCGTGCTGGACGGCCGCCGCCCGGCCGGACTGCGCGCGGCGGGCGGCGACCCCCGGCTGGCCGGGCTCTACGACGCGGTGGACGCCACCGGCTTCGACGACACCCAGGTGCTGCGGGCGCTCGGGGTGCGCACCTCGGTGGCGGCCCTCCTGGACGAGCCGGGCGGCGCGGCCGAACTGCTGGGCCGGCTCGCCGACGAGGACCGCCCCGTCACCCCCGTACAACTGCACGCCCTCTACACGGCGCTGGCCGAGCTGGACCCGGACCGGGTGACGCTGCCGGACGAGCTGCGCGCGGTGGTGGACGGGGACGTGGCCGTGGTCGACGCGGCGGACGCCGTGATCGCGGACGCCCCGGACGTGCTGCCGCTGACGGAGGGGCTGCCGCTGCTCCCCGTGGCCCCGTCCAGGGCCGCCGAGTTGGCCGAGCTGCTCCAGGTGCGGCGGCTCGGCGAGACGATCGAGGCGGGTGTGACGAGCGAGGGCGAGGAGCACCGCGTACCGGAGTCGGTCCGCGTCCTGCTCGGCCCCGGCACCCCGGACACGTACGTCGAGCACTCCGAACTCCGCGCGGGCGGCGTCGAACTGGACTGGCGCCGCACGAGGGACGGGGTGGTCCACGCCGCGACCCTGGAGGGTGTGGCGGCCGGCCTGGCCTGGGCGGCCGGCCAGTGGCCCCGTCGCTTCGAGGTCGCGGCCCTGCTGGAGGACCCGTCCCGGACGGCGGAGCTGGCCCGGGACCGCTGGTTCGACTGAGGCGGGCGCCGGACCCGGGCGCGTCCGCCACGGGCGGGGCGGACGCACTCCGCAGCGCCTTCACGAAAAACACATGTTCGTGTACAACCCTTCACGGGTGGAGCCGGTCTGATCCGACGAGTCACGGATTGCCGTCAACGGGCAATCGCTTCATGACCGTTCGGACCGGCCGCCCCGGCTCACCCGGGAAGGCCCTTTCTCCACGGGGAAACACATGCGTATGCGCACCTCTGCCGGCGTCGTCGTCGCCGGCGCCCTGGCCGTCTCCGCCCTCGCCGTTCCGGCCGCTCAGGCCGGTGGCCGCTCGGGAGACACCGCCATCACCAAGGTGACGGTGAACGGCGGCGCGGCCGTCGTCGTCGGCACGTCCGCCGCCAAGAAGTTCTCGGTCACCCTCACGGCCAAGGACGACTCGGGCATCGACGGCGCGGACGTCACCCTCTTCGGCCCCTCGTTCGGCATGCTCTCCCCGACCAGCACCAGTTGCTCGGGCAACACCTGCACCGCCAGGTTCGTGGTCGACCCGAAGGTGGACCTCGCGTACAGCAACGAAGTGGCCGGGACCTGGTACGTCGACGCCTGGGTGGACGCCAACGACGGCGACTACGTGTGGACGGAGAAGGTCAAGTCCTTCAAGCTCCAGCGCGCCTCGAAGATCACGGCCAACGCCTCGCCGGAGCCCGTGAAGAAGGGCAAGACCATCACGGTCACCGGGAAGCTCACGCGCGCCGACTGGGGCACGTTCACGTACAAGGGCTACAGCAAGCAGTCCGTGCAGCTCCAGTTCAAGAAGAAGGGCGCCAAGAGCTACTCGACCGTGAAGACGGTCAAGACCAGCTCCACCGGCGCCCTGAAGACCACCGTCAAGGCCTCGGCCGACGGCACCTGGCGCTACAGCTTCGCCGGTACGTCCACCACTCCGGCCGTCTCGGCCGCGGGCGACTACCTCGACGTGAAGTAGCGGCCGTCGTGCGCCCGCCGCCGCCCCGTGGGGACGGGTCGGAGGCGGGCGCGCACCGGCGCGGAAAGGTCTTCACGAAAAAGTCACGGATCGTACAACCATGCGCGGGGTTCGCTCGTCTGTTCTTGTGAGCCAAGAGGCTCATGGATCAGATGGGTCCCGCCGGGCTGACGACACAAGCGCGCCCCGGGGCCCCTTCTCCACTTGGGGACTCATGCGTATTCGTGCCACCGTGGCCGCCGTTTCCGGCGCCCTGGCCCTTTCCGCTCTCGCAGTACCGGCCGCGCAGGCCGATGACGGTCGTTCGTGGACCGTGGACCACGGCGTCACAGCTCCCCAGGCCCCGGCCGGGGAGAAGTCGAAGCGGGCGTTCGGCGCCGCCGCGCAGGCCGTCGACAACGCCAAGATCACCTCCGCGGTCGTCAACGGCGGCAAGCCGATCGTCGTCGGCACCAAGTCGAAGGTGACGGTGCCCTACACGGTGACGGCCACCGACGACTCCGGCATCGCCGGTGCCGCCGCGTTCATCTGGATCGGCTCGTCCGTCGACGCCGAGGACAGCTTCGGCTTCGGCCCGAACGAGAAGTCGGTCTCCTGCAAGGTGGTCAGCGCGACCACCACGACCTGCAAGGGCACCATCACCCTCACCCCGGGCCTGATGCTCAACTCGGACGCGACCTGGTGGCGCGTCGGGGCGGCGGCCGGCGCCAACGACGGCCAGGAGCTGGAGCGTGACGCGGTCTCCAAGGTCCGTGTCCAGCGCTTCTCCAAGCTGACCGTCAACGCCTCCCCGGAGCCCGTGAAGAAGGGCAAGACCATCACGGTCACCGGCAAGCTGACCCGTGCCAACTGGGACACCGGCACGTACAAGGGCTACAGCAAGCAGTCCGTGCAGCTCCAGTTCAAGAAGAAGGGCGCCAAGAGCTACTCGACCGTGAAGACGGTCAAGACCAGCTCCACCGGCACCCTGAAGACCACCGTCAAGGCCTCGGCCGACGGCACCTGGCGCTACAGCTTCGCCGGCACGCCGAGCACCCCGGCCGTCTCGGCCAAGGGTGACTTCCTCGACGTGAAGTAGTCGTCGTCCAGCGGTACCCACAGGCGAAAGCCCCCGGGAGGACCACCGTCCTCCCGGGGGCTTTCCCGTCCCCTTCGGCGCCCCGCGCCCTACGCCCCGAAGCGCCGTCCCACCCAGCGCCAGACGAACTCCAGCAGGACCGCCGCCGCCACCGCGATGCCGACCGCCGTCCACGGCATCGTCGTGCCGACCAGCTTCAGGGCGAAGAATTCCTGGAGCCACGGCACCACGAGCACGATCAGGAAGCCGAGCCCCATCGCCGCCACCAGGGCGATCCGCCACCAGGTGTACGGGCGGGCGATGATCGCCAGGACCCACATCGAGACCAGGAACAGCGTCAGCGTCGCCGCACTCGTCTCGGCGTCCAGCGCGCCCTCGCCGCTGTAGTGCTGCCGTGCCACCAGGTACGTGGCGAAGGTGGCCGCCGCCGCGATGACGCCCGAGGGGATCGCGTACCGCATGACCCGGCGTACGAAGTGGGGCTGGGCCCGCTCCTTGTTCGGCGCGAGCGCCAGGAAGAACGCGGGGACGCCGATGGTCAGCGTGGACAGCAGGGTCAGGTGCCGCGGCAGGAAGGGGTACTCGACCTGGGTGCAGACCACCAGGATCGCCAGCAGCACCGAGTAGACCGTCTTGGTCAGGAAGAGCGTCGCGACCCGGGTGATGTTGCCGATCACCCGGCGGCCCTCGGCCACCACCGACGGCAGCGTCGCGAAGCTGTTGTTCAGCAGCACGATCTGCGCCACCGCCCGCGTAGCCTCCGAGCCGGAGCCCATCGAGACGCCGATGTCCGCGTCCTTGAGGGCGAGGACGTCGTTGACGCCGTCGCCGGTCATCGCGACCGTGTGGCCGCGGGACTGGAGGGCGGCCACCATGTCCCGCTTCTGCTGCGGGGTGACCCGGCCGAAGACCGCGTTCTGTTCCATGGCCGTGGCCATCTCGTCCGGGTCGGTGGGCATCCGGCGGGCGTCCAGCGTGTTCTCCGCACCCGCCAGGCCGAGCTTCCCGGCCACCGCGCCGACCGAGACCGCGTTGTCGCCGGAGATGACCTTGGTGGCCACGTTCTGGTCGGCGAAGTAGCCGAGCGTGTCGGCGGCGTCCGGCCGCAGCCGCTGCTCCAGGACGACCAGGGCGGTGGGGGCGGCTCCCGCCGCCGCGCCGGGGGCGTCCAGCTCGTCGCCCCGCACCCGGGCCAGCAGCAGCACCCGCAGGCCCTGCTCGTTGAGGTGCTCGATCTCGGTGAGGGCCGCGTCGCCCTCGGCCAGCAGGACGTCGGGGGCGCCGAGCAGCCAGGCGGAGACGGTCCCGTCGGCCTCCTCGAAGGCCGCGCCGCTGTACTTGCGCGCGGAGGAGAACGGCATCGCGTCGGCGACGGTCCAGGCGGGCTCGTCCCCCTGCGGGTACGCGTCGATGATGGCCTGGAGGCTGGCGTTGGGCCGCGGGTCCGAGGAGCCGAACGCCCGCAGCACCCGCGTCACGTACGCCTCGTCGTTGCCGTCGAGCGGCCGGACCTCCGTGACGTCCATGCCGCCCTCGGTGAGGGTCCCCGTCTTGTCCAGGCAGACCACGTCCACCCGCGCGAGGCCCTCGATCGCGGGGAGCTCCTGCACCAGGCACTGCTTGCGGCCCAGCCGTACGACGCCGATGGCGAAGGCGACGGAGGTCAGCAGCACCAGGCCCTCGGGGATCATCGGGACGATGCCGCCGACGGTCCGGGCGACGGAGTCCTTGAAATTGTTGTCCTTCACGACCAGCTGGCTGATGATCAGCCCGATCGCCGTCGGCACCATCATCCAGGTGACGTACTTCAGGATCGTGCTGATGCCGCTGCGCAGCTCGGACTGGACGAGCGTGAAGCGCGACGCCTCCTCGGCGAGCTGTGCGGCGTACGCCTCGCGGCCCACCTTGGTCGCGGTGAACGCGCCCCCGCCGGCGACGACGAAGCTGCCGGACATCACCGGGTCGCCGGCCCGCTTGACCACCGGGTCGGCCTCTCCGGTGAGGAGCGACTCGTCGATCTCCAGGCTGTCGGCCTCGGCGACCGTGCCGTCCACGACGACCTTGTCCCCGGGGCCGAGCTCGATCAGATCGCCGAGAACGATCTCGGAGGCGGAGATCTCGGCGGCGGCCCCGTCGCGCCGCACGGTCGGCTTCGCCTCGCCGATCACCGCGAGGCTGTCCAGGGTCTTCTTGGCCCGCCACTCCTGGATGATGCCGATGCCGGTGTTGGCGATGATCACGAAGCCGAAGAGGCTGTCCTGGATCGGCGCGACGAACAGCATGATCACCCAGAGCACGCCGATGATCAGGTTGAACCGGGTGAGGACGTTGGCCCGGACGATTTCGGTGACCGACCGCGACGACCGTACGGGTACGTCGTTGACCTCGCCGCGAGCGACCCGCTCCGCGACCTCGGCGGTGCTCAGCCCGTCGGGCCGACGGGGCGGTGGTGGCTCCACGGGGTGCACGGGATCGAGTTCCGCCCCCGCGTCGATCATGGCCGGCCGGGAGGTTCCGGGGGTCTGCTCCCCGGAGGAATCGAGTGCCCGCTGCGTCATGGTTCGACGGTACGGGCGCGCGCGGCGAATCACCCACCGGGAGGGCCGAAGATCCGACCAGGGGAGGACGAAGACGGTCCCGTGGTCGTACGGTCCCGGCGGTCCCGGTCGGGCGACGCCTCAGGCGGTCCGGTCGGCGCGGTCCGCCCGGCCGCCGCCCAGGGCGCTGTCCGTCGCCGCGGCCCCCGCCGCGTCCTTGGCCTCGACCCGGGCCGCGTGCCGCTTGAGGGCGGCCTCGCGCCCCCGGACGTACCAGATGCCGATCAGGCCGAGACCGGCCCCCGCCAGCGGGGTCCACACCCACCAGGTGTGGCCGCGGTCGGCGAACCAGCCGTAGAAGGGGAGCTGGGCGAGGAAGAGGACGAACCAGAGGATCGTGCCGCCGACGACGGTGGCGACGACGGGGCCCTCCAGGGGTTCGGGCGCCTCGTGCTTCGGTGTCCACTTCTCCATGACTTCAGTGTATGGGGCCACCCGTTCCGGGGGTGTGCGGCCCGGACCGGGCCGGGGACCACGCGGGTCTACGCGCGGAGATAGCGATCTTCGCCTTATGTATTCATACTGAATCTGCTTTGGGTTGGCTCGATTCGTTCGTCTGAACCTCCAATTTCGATCATCTTCCTGCCCCATCGCATCCACCCCTCTACGTACGACTGAGGTCACCCATGCCCCCCTCGGCCACCGCTCCGGTCGACTCCCCGCCCCCCGCGACCCCGCAGTCCCAGGGCAGCCTGGACCGGTTCTTCAAGATCTCCGAGCGGGGGTCCTCCGTCGCCCGCGAGTTCCGCGGCGGGTTCGCCACGTTCTTCGCGATGGCGTACATCATCGTGCTCAACCCGATCATCCTGGGCAGCGCGAAGGACATGTACGGCAACCAGCTCGACAACGGTCAGCTGGTCACCGCCACCGTGCTGTCCGCCGCGTTCTCCACCCTGCTCATGGGTGTCATCGGCAACGTGCCGATCGCGCTCGCCGCCGGTCTCGGCGTCAACACCGTCGTCGCGCTCCAGCTCGCCCCCCGGATGAGCTGGCCGGACGCGATGGGCATGGTCGTCCTCGCGGGCATCGTGGTGATGCTGCTGGTCGCCACCGGCCTGCGGGAACGCGTGATGAACGCCGTGCCGAAGTCGCTCCGCAAGGGCATCGCGATCGGCATCGGCCTCTTCATCCTGCTGATCGGCCTCGTCGACTCGGGTTTCGTCTCGCGCATCCCCGACGCCGCCCACACCACCGTGCCGCTCCAGCTCGGCGGCACCGGTCACCTCGTTGGCTGGCCGATTCTCGTCTTCGTCCTCGGCGCGCTGCTCACGCTCGCGCTGATCGTGCGCAAGGTGCCCGGCGCGATCCTGATCTCGATCGTCGCCATGACGGTCGTGGCCCTGGTCATCGACGCGGTGGCGGACCTGCCCGAAGGGGCGTGGGGCCTGACGACGCCCGCGTGGCCGGGCAACCCGGTCTCCGCGCCGGACTTCGGGCTGCTCGGCGAGGTCAGCCTGTTCGGCGGCTTCGAGAAGGTCGGCATCCTGACCGGTGTCCTGTTCGTCTTCACCGTGCTGCTGTCCTGCTTCTTCGACGCGATGGGCACCATCCTCGGCGTCGGCGACGAGGCGAAGCTGATGGACCAGGACGGCAACTTCCCCGGCATCAACAAGGTGCTGTTCGTGGACGGCATCGCGGTCGCCGCGGGCGGTGCGAGCTCCTCCTCCGCCACCACGTGCTTCGTGGAGTCCACCGCGGGCGTCGGCGAGGGCGCCCGCACCGGACTGGCGAGCGTCGTGACCGGTCTGCTCTTCTCGGTGGCGCTGTTCCTCACACCGCTGGCGACCATGGTCCCGTCGCAGGCGGCCACCCCCGCCCTGCTGGCGGTCGGCTTCCTGATCATCGCGGGCTCGGTGCGGGACATCGACTGGAGCGACTACACGCTCGCGGTCCCGGCGTTCCTGGCCATGGTGATGATGCCGTTCACGTACTCGATCACCAACGGCATCGGCATCGGCTTCATCGCCTTCTCCGTGCTGCGCCTGGCGGCCGGGCGCGGCCGTGAGGTGCCGGTGGCCATGTACGTGGTCTCGGCGGTGTTCGTCTTCTACTACGCGATGCCGGCGCTCGGCCTCACGTGACCGGTTCTCTCGTGGAGCCGGGGCCCGGCCTCACGTGATCGGTGGTGTCACGCTCCCCCGTGCGTCGCCGTAGAACCTCTCGGTCTCCTCGACGGCCGCCGTGAAGCGTTCGTCGAAGTCGTCGCGCATGAGCGTCCGGACCACATAGTCCTGGACGCTCATTCCGCGTTTCGCGGCGTGCTGCCGGAGCCGGTCGAGCAGCTCACCGTCTATCCGCAGGCTGAGCACTGTCGATCCCATGCCCAGCAGGGTCGCCGCCCCGGAGCGCTCCTTGCGTCACTTTCCGCGTCTATCTCACTCGTTCGGGTGATCGGTTTCTCGCGCGTGTACCACCAGGTGGTATTTAGTTTGGGTAATGAGTTACGCTAACAAACATGCCTGACCTGATCCACGACGGCGACAGTGCCGCCGCCGTGAGCTCCCTCCGCTCCGCCGTGATGCTGCTGGGCCGTCGACTGAAGCACCAGCGCGTCGACGAGTCGCTGAGCCCCACCGAGATGTCGGTGCTCGGCACCCTCGCCCGCTGCGGCTCGGCCACCCCCGGTGAGCTGGCCCGCAAGGAGCACGTGCAGCCCCCGTCGATGACCCGCATCGTCGCGCTGCTGGAGGCGAAGGGGCTGGTCAGGCTGGAACCGCACCCCGATGACCGTCGGCAGAAGAGGGTCAGCCAGACCGAGCAGGCCGAGGCCATGCTCGCGGAGAGCCGCACCAAGCGGAACGCCTGGCTGTCCCGCCTCGCCGAGGGCCTGGACGAGGACGAGTGGGAGACGCTTCGGGCCGCCGCGCCCGTGTTGGAGAAGCTCGCCCACCTGTGACCCCGCGGGCGCGCCGACGATGATCCGCCGCCGGACCGGAAACACCGGCCGGCCCGGACCGGATCACCGCCGGAGCGCCCGTCGTCACGTCCTCGTCGGACCGAACGCCGCAGACGCCCGAGGAGGCGAACCCTTTTGAGTACGGGATCCGGAGCAGACTCCGCCCCCGCACCGACTTCCACCCACGAGAGCAAGACCGGCGGGACCTTCTCGTCGCTGAAGATCCGCAACTACCGCCTGTTCGCCACGGGCGCCGTGATCTCCAACACCGGTACCTGGATGTCCCGCATCACGCAGGACTGGCTCGTGCTGAGCCTGACGGGTTCCGCGACCGCCGTCGGCATCACCACGGCCCTCCAGTTCCTCCCGATGCTGCTTTTCGGCCTGTACGGCGGCGTGATAGCCGACCGCCTGCCCAAGCGGCAGATCCTGCTCGTCAGCCAGGCCATGCTCGGCCTGTGCGGTGTCGCGCTGGCCGTCCTGACCCTCTCCGGGGTCGTGCAGGTCTGGCACGTCTACCTGGTCGCCTTCCTGCTCGGCATGGTGACCGTCGTCGACAACCCGGCCCGTCAGTCGTTCGTCTCCGAGATGGTCGGCCCCGCGCAACTGCGCAACGCGGTCAGCCTGAACTCGGCGAACTTCCAGTCCGCCCGGCTCATCGGCCCCGCCGTCGCGGGCGTCCTGATCACCACGGTCGGCAGCGGCTGGGCGTTCCTGCTCAACGGCCTCTCCTTCCTGGCCCCGCTCGTCGGCCTGCTGATGATGCGCACCAACGAGCTGCACGCCTCGGTGACCGTCCCCCGGGCCAAGGGCCAGCTCCGCGAGGGCCTGCGCTACGTGAAGGGCCGCCCCGAGCTGATCTGGCCGATCGTCCTGGTCGGCTTCGTCGGCACGTTCGGCTTCAACTTCCCGATCTGGCTGACCGCCTACGCCGACGAGATCTTCGACGGCGGCGCGGGCATGTACTCGTTCTTCAACATCCTGATGGCGGCCGGTTCGCTGGCCGGCGCCCTGCTCTCGGCCCGCCGCCGCTCCACGCGGCTGCGGATGCTGGTGGCGGCGGGCACGGCCTTCGGACTGCTGGAGATCGCCGCTTCGCTGTCCCCGTCGGTCTGGCTGTTCTCGATCCTGCTGGTCCCGATCGGCATGCTCGGCCTGACCACGAACATCACCGCGAACACGAGCGTCCAGATGGCCGCCGATCCGGAGATGCGGGGCCGGGTGATGAGCCTCTACATGATGGTCTTCGCCGGGGGTACGCCGGTGGGCGCCCCGATCGTCGGCTGGATCAGCGACACCTACGGGGCCCGCACCGGCTTCGCGGCCGGCGGCGCGATCTCGGTGATCGCCGCCCTGGGCGTCGGCTTCGCCCTCGCCCGCGTCGGCGGCCTCCGCCTGAAGGTCGATCTCCGGCCGGGCCGCCCGCACGTCCGCTTCGTCCCGCGCGAGCAGCTGGCGACGGCGGCGTGAGCCACGCGAAAGGCGCCCTCCCCACTCCCGGGGAGGGCGCCTTTCGCGTACGGGGGCGGGGCCGACCACGGGGGTCGGCTCCAGGACCACGGGGCGTGCGGGCAGCCGCCCGGGACGGCGACGGGACCGGCGCCCCCGGCGCGCCCGGAGCTGCGAGACTCGCGCGCATGAGCAGCCACCGCTCCGGCCGTCCGCCCACCCAGCGCCTCTTCGCCGCCGTGCTGCCGCCCGGCACGGCCGTCGCCGCACTCCGTACGGCGGTGGCCCCGCTCCACGCGCTGCCCGGCGCGGGGGAGCTGCGCTGGACGCGCCCCGAGGGCTGGCACTTCACGCTCGCGTTCCACGGAGAGGTGGAGCATCGCCGCCACACCCCGCACCTGACGCCGGCCCGGAGCCGGGGCGGGGTGGATCTGAGGCCCTTCGCCGCGGCGCCGGCGGGTTTCGGGGGAGAGCGCTGGGAGGCCGGCGAGCTGCGTCTCGTACGGAGCGTTCCGCCGGTGCCCGGGGTGCCGGGGGAGCGGCCCCGCTACGAGACGGTGCGGGCCTGGGCACTCGGCCGGTGAGCGGTGCCGTTACGCTCGAAGGGTGGACCCGAAGACCAGAAACCGCGTCATGGCGGCCGTGCTCGTGCTGATGTTCGTCGTCGTCGCCGTGGGGAGCGCCCTGGGCGGCTGATACCGGCGGCCCGTCGACCGACCACGCCCGTACGGCGCGTCCGGGCCACATGCTTGCCTGGAGTGGACTCGAAGGAGTTGGCTGGGGCGTCATGAAGTACACACAGCTCGGACGCACGGGACTCAAGGTCAGCCGGCTCGTCCTCGGGACGATGAACTTCGGCCCGCAGACCAACGAGTCGGACAGCCACGCCATCATGGACTCCGCGCTCGGCGCGGGCCTGAACTTCTTCGACACGGCCAACGTCTACGGCTGGGGCGAGAACAAGGGCCGCACCGAGGAGATCATCGGCACCTGGTTCGCCCAGGGCGGCGGCCGGCGGGACAAGGTGGTCCTGGCCACCAAGATGTACGGGAACATGGCCGCCGAGGGCGATGCCTGGCCGAACCACGACAAGCTCTCCGCCGTGAACATCCGGCGCGCGGTCGACGCCTCGCTCAAGCGTCTCCAGACCGACCACATCGACCTGTACCAGTTCCACCACGTCGACCGGAACACGCCCTTCGACGAGATCTGGCAGGCGATCGACGTCCTGGTCCAGCAGGGCAAGATCCTCTACGCCGGTTCCTCGAACTTCTCCGGCTACAAGATCGCCCAGGCCAACGAGCAGGCCGCCCGGCGCGGTTCGCTCGGCCTGGTCAGCGAGCAGTGCATCTACAACCTCGTCGAGCGCCGCGCCGAGATGGAGGTCATCCCGGCCGCGCGGGACTACGGCCTCGGGGTCATCCCGTGGTCGCCGCTGCACGGCGGCCTGCTGGGCGGCGTCATCAGGAAGACGACCGAGGGCGGCCGCCGCGCCTCCGGCCGGGCCGCCGACGCCTTGGCCGACCCCGCCACCCGGTCCCAGCTCCAGGCGTACGAGGACCTGCTCGACAAGCACGGGCTGGAGCCCGGCGAAGCGGCCCTGGCCTGGCTGCTGACCCGCCCCGGCATCACGGGCCCGATCGTCGGCCCGCGCACCGCCGACCAGCTGGACAGCGCCCTGCGCGCCCTGGAACTGGAGCTCCCGGAGGCCGTCCTCACGGGCCTGGACGAGATCTTCCCGGGTCCGGGGCCGTCGCCGGAGGCTTTCGCCTGGTAGGTCCCGACCGCGAAGGGGGGCCACCGTCACCGCGACGGTGGCCCCCCTTCGTGTGCCGGCGGCCGGAGCAGTGCCGGCGGCCGGAGCGGTTCGCCGGGTTTGTCAGAACGGCATGTGACCGCGGGTGCGTCGGCCGGCCGCGCCGCTCCGGCCCACGGCCTTGGAGCTGCTGCGGAACGGCTTGCTGAAGATCCGGCCCAGCACGCCGGGCGCCTTGCCGCCCGCACGGGAGCCCAGGCCGAGCGTGCGCTGCGTACCGCGCTCCGGGTGGCGGGAGAGCCGCGGAACGAAGAAGGCGAGTACGGCGAGAACGACACAGACTGCGACAATTCCTACGACGATCATGGCTACTCCTCTGCATCGTGCTGTTGTTCGTCGGTGGTGTCTGCGCCGTGTGCCCCGCCGACGGCTTTCGAACCCGGCATTCGTCGCGGGGCGTTCTCGGGCGGTCGTCGGCCGCGTCCTTCCGCGGGAGGACGGAGACGGTCTGACGGGGAGATACGCGGGCAGGAGTAGCTGGGTCCCGGGGAGCGGAACTGCCGCCCGGGGCCGACCAGCGCCGAGGCCGCGACGACGGTCCGGCGGACGCCGACGAAAGGACGCACCGATGTCTCCGGTGACCGAACAGTGGGACGAAGTCCTCCGCACGCATCTGGCCCTCGGCGAGGAGAGATCACCGGTCCTGGCCGCCGCCGCGTTCTCGGCCGAGGCGGGGTTCTTCGCCGTCGCGGGGCGCGGGGGTGCGGACGGGTGGCCGTACTTCCGGTCGATGGCGCACGCCCCGGGGGCCGGCGGCACGGGCCCGGAGCGGCCGGACGACGTCGAGGCCCTGTGCACGGTGTGCGAGGAGGCCGTCCACCCCCGCGGCCTGTGGATCGCGGGCCTGCCCTGGCAGCGCGAGAGCCGGGAGCTGGTCTCCGACGCCGTCACCGGACGGGACCTGGAGCTCGCGCTGCTGCGCCAGGGGGACCGCGCCATGTGGGTCGTCCGGACGGAACGGGGCGTCTGCGCGTTCGTGCTGGTCGACGGGGACAGCGAGGCGAACCTCTCCGAGGCCCGGTCACTGACGCTGGAGTTCGACTCCTTCCTGGTCGGCCAGGGCTACTGATCCCGCTCCCCGCGCCGGGCGCCGTACGCCTCCGGCTCCGGGTGCTCGTCCACCAGCTCGGGTTCGAGGCCTTCCGCCGCGTCCGTGGGGCGGCGGCCGGCGTCCCTCCGCCAGGCCTCGAAGGCCCAGCCGGTCAGGACGACGACCGCGCCCCCCAGCAGCCATCCGCCGATGACGTCGCTGAACCAGTGCACGCCGAGCGCGATCCGGGTGAAGCCGACGCCCAGGACGGAGATCCCCGCCGCTCCCCAGCACAGCCCCCGCCACCTGCGCGGCACCAGCGGCAGCAGCACCAGCAGGAGGACGGCGAACGAGGTGGCGGCCGTCATCGCGTGGCCCGAGGGGAACGAGTAGCCCGGCGCCTCGGCCACCGGGTCCTGGAGCGAGGGCCTGGCCCGCTCGACCACGACCTTGGCGAGCACCCCGATCAGCGCACCGCCGATCGCGGTGGTCGCGGCCCACGCGGCCAGCCGCCACGCCCGCCGGTACAGCAGCCACACCGTGAGCAGGGCGACGGCCGTGCGCAGCGTGGCGGGGTCCCACACCCAGTCCGACAGGACGCGCAGCGTGGCCGTCCACCCCGGGTGCTCCAGGGCCACTTCGTGCAGCCGTCGGGCCGCACCGGCGTCCAGCCGCTGGAGCGGGGGCCACGTTCCCTCGACGAGGATCACGAGCAGGGCGAACGGCACCGCCGCGACCGCGCCCGCCCCGACCGCCGCCAGCAGGCGTAGGCCGAGGCGGCGGTCGGCGCGGCGGGTCCGGGCCTGCTCGGTCCGGGGCCCCGCGCCGTGCGGTTCCGGGACGGGGGGTTCGGAGAGGGTTCCTGGCACGTCATGCTCCGGGGTCGGCGGCGACCGGTCCGGGCCTGCGGGCCCGGACGGCCTCCAGTTGGGCGGCGAAGGACAGCCCCACGAAGAGGGCTGTGGAGGTGAGATAGGCCCACAGCAGCAGCGACATGAACGCGCTCAGGGGCCCGTAGACGGTGTCGAAGGAGCCGCTGAAGCCGAGGTAGAGGCTCAGGAGCCAGGTCAGCACCGTCCACAGGACGAGGTAGACGGCGGCCCCGAACGCCAGCCAGGTGTAGCCGGGCTGGCGACGGCGCGGGGAGCGGCGGAAGATCGCGCTCGCCGAGATCAGCGCGAGCAGGAAACCCAGCGGCCAGCGCAGCAGGGTCAACGTCTCCCGGGCGGTGTCGCCCAGCCCGTACACGGAGGCCGCGGCGGCGACGAGGTCTCCGCCGGCCACCATCATCACGGAGCCGATGCCGAGCGGGATGCCGGCGCTCAGGGCCATCACCAGCCCGCGCAGGTACTTGTGGTGGAAGACGCGGTCCCGCTCCACCCCGTAGATCCGGTTGGCCCCCCGCTCGATCTGGCACATGGCGGTGGTGACGTTGGCCAGGGAGAAGGCCAGTCCCAGCCAGAGGGCGACCTCGGGTCCGTCGCCGTCGCTCCGCCGGTGGCGGTCGAGGGCGTCGTCCACCACCTCGGCGCTCGGGCCCTCGCTGATGCCGTGGATCGTGAGCTCGGCGAGCCTGCCCACGCTCTCGGTGTGCAGCTCGGCCGAGAGGCCGACGAAGGCGATCACCAGGGGGATGATCGCCAGGATCGTCTGGAGGGCCAGCGCGCGGGCGTGGCTGAAGCCGTCGGCGTAGCGGAAGCGTACAAAGGCGTCGCGCACCAGCGGCCACCGGCCGTACCGGCGCAGGGCCGCCAGCGCCTCGTCGCCGGAGAGCTCGTCCCCGCTCATGTCGCGGGTCACCGGGACCCGGGTCGCCGTCCCCATCAGCGCTCCCCGGCGGGCATCAGCACGGTCAGGGCGCCGGGCCTGACCTCGGCGGCGAGGCGCAGGCCGGGGCCCACCGGGTCCCCGTCGACCTCGCGCGGCTGCGGCCGGGCGAAGGACAGTTCGGCGCGGCGGAAGGTGTGGAACTCGACGGGGCCCCGGGCGGAGTCCGCGGTGCGGGAGGGCGCGGTCGTCTCCCGACCGGACGCCCCCGGGCCCGTACCGTTCGCCCCCGGACCCTTCGCGCCGCGGCCCCTTCCGCCGCCGCGCAGCAGCACCCCGGCCGCGCGCAGCCAGCCGCCCGCGCCACGGGGGTCGAAGACCGCGAGGTCCAGCAGCCCGTCGTCGGGCCTGGCGTCGGGCACCGGCGCCGCGCCCGCCTGGACCGTACCGATGTTGGCGATGAGGACCATCCGGGCGGTCCTGCGCAGCTCCGGGCCGCCGTCCAGAGTGACGGTCAGCCGCATCCGGGGGGCGCGCAGCCCCTTCGCCCCGGCCAGTACGTACGCGGGCCAGCCCAGGGCCGACTTGGCACGGTCGGAGGTCTCCTCCAGCATGGCCGCGTCCAGTCCGGCCCCGGCCATCGCCGTGAAGTGGACGGCGGGGAACCCGTCCCCCTCGATCCGGCCGAGGTCCAGGGCGCGGGGCTCGCCGGTCAGCCCGGCCGCCAGGGCGTCGGCGGGGCCGAGCGGCAGCCCGAGGTTGCGGGCCAGCAGATTGCCGGTGCCCGACGGCACCAGGACCAGCGGGACCCCGGTGCCGGCCAGCGCGTCCGCGACCGCACGGACCGTGCCGTCGCCACCGCAGACGACGATCAACTCGGCCCCCGCGCGCAGGGCCCCGGCCGTCTGCCCGCCCCCGGGGTCCTGCGCGGTGGTGTCGACGAACGGGGTGTCGCGGTAGCCGTGCTGGGCGAGGACCAGGCGCAACTGCTCCCGGGTGGCCTCGTCGGTCACCGTCGGGTTGACGATGACGGTCGCCTGCCTCCGCGCCGGGGCGGGCCGCTGTTCGGCGGCCGCCACGGCGATGCCCAGGGCGTCGGCCGGGGGCCGGCCGACCCAGGAGTGGCCGGGGAGCAGGGCGCGTCCCACGACGAACAGGGACAGGGCGCCGTTCGCCAGTCCGCCGGCCACGTCGGTGGGGTGGTGCATGCCCCGGTAGAGCCGCGCCAGCCCGACGAGGAGCGGAAGAAGCAGCAGGACCGCCGCCAGCGGCCTGCGCCACGGGGCCCGGACCCGGGACAGGACCAGGACGGCGAGTCCGGCGTACAGCGCGGTGGCCGCCCCGGTGTGCCCGGAGGTGTAGCTGGAGGTGGGCGGTGAGGCGTCCATGCGCTCCACGTCCGGACGCGTCCGGTCCACGGATGCGGTGATCAGGACGAAGACCGCCGACTGGAGCGACACCCCGACGGCGAGGAAGACCGCCTCGCGCCACCGGGGCAGCCGGGGCACCAGGACCAGACCGAGGCAGACCAGCAGCGTGATGCCCACCACCGTGGCGGTGTCGCCCAGGGCGGAGGCGACCGATGAGGCCGTGTCGAGGGTGGCGGTGCGGGCGTCCTCCAGCGCCTCCACGGCCGCGTCCTCCGCGGTCATCGGCCACAGCCCCCGGGCCGGTCCGGTGATCAGCAGTCCCGCCCCCGCCACCAGGGCCGCCTGGCAGACGGCGAAGGCGGCGATCCGGGCCGCCGCCTTCGTGATGCCGCTGGAGAGGGCGGGGGAGCGGCCGGGGCGCCGTGGGACGGGGGCCGCTCGCCCGCCGGTCCCTCTCTCCGGAACGGTGGTCTCCATCTGGTCCCCCCACGTCTGCCCGCCGTGCGGCGGTACCGCGGGAGCCTGTTCTCCCGGCGCTACGCCGTATGCCCTGCCGCGCGCGGGTCAGACCTGGGCCGTCCCGGCGGTCGCCGCGGGCCGGGCGCCGGGCGGCATGTTTGAACGGCGCCGTGGGGGTCAGGCGGTGGGGGACCGCAACGCCGAGCTCAACGAGAGGTGAGTGACATGGCCGCCGACGAGAAGAGCCGGGCCAAGACCGAGCAGGCCAAGGGCAAGATGAAGGAAGTCGCCGGGCGCGCCGTCGGCAACGAGCGCCTCACGGCCGAGGGCAGGGCCGAGCAGGCCAAGGGCGATGCCCGTCAGGCCAAGGAGAAGATCAAGGACACCTTGACCGACTGACGGCGTCACCGTGCGATGACATCGGGCCCCGCGGAGCTTCCCCCTCCGGCGGGGCCCTGTCGTGTCGTGCCGCGCCCCTCCCGGCGCTTCCCGGGTTCGCGGGGCCGGAGCGCGGGCGAGGGCGGGGCGGTCGTCAGCCCTTCCCCGCGAACCCGTCCAGCGCCCGCAGCACCGCCCGGCGGGTCTCCGTGCCCCCCATGTGGCCCGCGTTGTCGATGACCGTCAGCTCGGCGTCCGGCCAGGCGCGATCCAGCTCCCAGGCGGTGACCAGCGGGCCGGCGAGGTCGAAGCGGCCGTGGATCAGGGCTCCGGGGATGCCGGCGAGGCGGTGGGCGCGGGCGAGGAGCCGGCCCTCCTCCAGCCAGGCCCCGTGGGCGAAGTAGTGGGAGCAGATCCGGACGAGCGCCTGCTGCTCGCGGTCCGGGCGGCCGCTGTACGGGGGCGGGCCCTGGTGCGCCTCCATCGAGACGACCGCGTCCTCCCAGGCGCACCAGTCCGCCGTCGCCTTCTCCCGTACGGCGGCGTCCTCACTCTCCATGCGGCGGGCGTACGCCGCGACCAGGCCGGTCGGGTCGCCGGCCTCGGGGACGCCCGCGCGGAAGGCGTCCCAGGCCTCGGGGAAGAGGTGCCCGACTCCTCGGTAGAGCCAGTCGATCTCGCTGCGGCGGGTCGTCGTCACCGCCGGAATCACCGCCTCCGTGACCCGCTCCGGGTGCTCCTCGGCGTACGCCAGGATCAGGGTCGAGCCCCAGGAACCGCCGTACAACAGCCACGTGTCGATGCCGAGGTGCTCCCGCAGGCGTTCCATGTCGGCGACCAGGTGGGCCGTGGTGTTGTGCGACATGTCCGTCGCCGGGTCGCTCGCGTGCGGGGTGGAACGGCCGCAGCCCCGCTGGTCGAAGAGGACCACCCGGTAGAGGTCCGGGTCGAAGAACTGACGGGAGCGGGGTGTGGAGCCGGACCCGGGGCCGCCGTGCACCACGAGGGCCGGCTTGCCGTCCGGGTTGCCGCACACCTCCCAGTACACGTGGTTGCCGTCGCCGACGTCCAGCATGCCCGCCCCGTACGGTTCGATCGGAGGGTAGAGGGAGTCCGGTTCGCGGTCCACGGCGTGGGTTCCTCTCGGTGCGGCGGTTGGGCGGTGGGCCACTCTACGTGGGTGCGACGGCCCGGGGCGTCCCGTACGGTCTGCCCATGAACGCCGCTCCCCGGGTCCTCGCCGTCATCGGAGATCTTCTGGCCGCCGCCGCTCCCGACGAGCGCGGTGCGCTGTGGCATCTGGCCGAGCAGGGGCGGGAGTTGGACGCCAATCTGGTGCGGCTGCCGCCCGGCGCCGAGGTCGGTGAGCATCAGGAGGACGTGCTCGACGTGCTTCTCGTCGTGCTGGCGGGGGCCGGGAGCGCCAGGGCGGGGGGCCGCGATCTGCCCCTCGGGCCCGGCACGGTCCTCTGGCTGCCCCGTACGTCACGGCGGGCGCTGGCCGCCGGGCCGGACGGGCTCACCTACCTCACCGTCCACCGCCGCCGCCCCGGCCTCGCGATCAAGCCGCCGGCCGGGGCGTACGAGGGCGGCGAGGGGCCCTGCATGCTGGACCGGGTCTGCCCGGAGTGCGGGCGGCTGTCGCAGGACCCCGCACCGGTGTTCTGCTCGCGGTGCGGGGAGCGGTTCCCCGAGCGCTGAGCGGTTCCGGTCCGGCGTTCGTCCAGGGGCGGGTGGGCCATCGGTACGCCTCGGCGACCGCGCTCTACACCGGTGTGAGCGGTGACCTCATGAACACGATGACGCGCGAGGGTCCGGACAAACCCCGAGCAGACGACCAGTGCCATCCCCCGAAGGTGAGGTCCCGCCGCAGCGGTCAGGGGCCGCCACCAGTGTGGACGCCCGTCATGACCACTGACAGGGCCTCACCCCGGTCCGCCGGGCGCACTCTGCACCCGTCGTCTTCGGCGCCGGTGCCGCGATCGGCGTGCTGGGCGGGACGATCGGCCTGGGCGGCGCGGAGTTCCGCCTGCCGAGAGGACGAGCGGGTGAGGAGCAGCCGGCTGGGCGGCGGGGAGCAAGCCGGTCAGGGAGTTCGTCCATCAGGAGTGCGGGGGGTGCCCGGTGTCACCGCGTCCTGTTCCGTGAGGTGGCTGTCCATGGTGGTGTTCAGGTCGGCCATGAACGCTTCGACCTGTTCCAGGAACCGGGGCGGGTAGTGCGACATCGTTGAGTCGAGGCGGTGGGCGAGCGGGCCGAAGAACTCGTCCGCCCGTTCCTGGACGTGCCCGCCGCTGCGCAGTGTGACGATGCGCCGGTCGGAGTGCTCGCGGGCCCGCGTGATGTGTCCCGCCGCTTCGAGGCGGTTCAGGAGTGCGGTGGTGGCGCCGGTGGACAGGGAGATCCGTTCGCTCAGCCGCGCCGGTGACAGGGGGGTGCCGCGCTCCTCGGCGGCGGCGATCTCCAGGACCGCGGTCGCGTCTGTGGAGTGCAGGCCCAGCCAGGCGGCGAAGCGCCGGCTGAGCTCGGCGTAGTGGCCGCCGTAGATCCTCAGCGACTCCATCAATTGCTCCCGGTGCTCCGCGACGCCGTCGCGCACTGCTTCCTCCACGCCTTCGCCCTTCTCTCCTGCCACGCGATCCACGCACCCGGCTTTGACAACCTACCGCCACCACTTTACCTTCATGGTGGAATTACTTCACGATGGAGGTATCTGACGTGCGTGACCCGTCCCCCACTCCTGACCAGACGACCGAGCCCTATCGGTGGCGCTGGCTGATCCTGGTGGTGATGATCGTCGCGGAGATCATGGACCTCCTGGACGCCTCGATCGTCAACGTCGCCGGACCGGACCTGGAGAGATCCCTCGGTGCCGGTTCCGTCGGACTGCAGTGGGTGATCGGCGGCTACGCCCTCACTCTGGGTGCCGGGCTGGTGCTCGGCGGCCGGCTCGGCGACCGCTACGGCCGGCGCCGGATGTTCCTGATCGGACTCGCGTCCTTCACCGCGGCCTCGCTGCTGTGCGCGATCGCGCCGAACATCGAGTCGCTGATCGCCTTCCGCCTGCTGCAGGGCACCGCCGGAGCGATGCTGCTGCCCCAGGGGCTGGGCCTGCTGCGGGAGAACTTCTCCGGCCCCGAGCTCACCAAGGTCTTCGCGATCTTCGGACCCGTCCTCGGTCTGGGCGGCATCATCGGCCCGGTCCTGGGCGGCTTCCTCATCGAGGGCGACTTCTTCGGCCTGGGCTGGCGCTCGGTATTCCTGATCAACCTGCCCATCGGCATCGCGGCACTGATCATCGCCGCGACATTCGTGCCGAAGAAGACGGGCGACCGCACGGTCCGGGTCGACATGACCGGCGCCGCCCTGGTCGTGGCGTCCTGCGCCCTGCTGGTGCTGCCACTCAACCAGGGACAGGAAGAGGGCTGGCCGCTGTGGACGTGGCTGTCCATGGCCGCCTCGGCCATCGGGTTCGCCCTCTTCACCCTCCAACAGCGCCGCACCGCCGCCGCGGGCCGCGAGCCGCTGGTGACCCCGGGCCTGCTGCGCAAGCCCGCCTTCACAGTCGGGCTCGGCGGCATCTCCCTGTTCTTCGGTGGACTCATCGGCACCCAGCTCGTCCTGACCCTGTTCCTCCAGATCGGCCAGCACTTCACCGCGGGTGACGCGGGACTCGGCAACCTGCCCCTCGCCGTGGGAACCGCGATAGGCGGTGCCATCAGCGGCGCGTTCCTCGCCGACAAGATCGGCCGCAAGGTGCTCCAGATCGGACCGCTGGTCCAGCTGGCCGGCGCGGCCGTGCTGTGGTTCGAGCTCGACGGCCTCGACTCCGCCTCGTTCTCGATCTGGGACATCGTCCCGGGCACGACGGTGTCGGGCATCGGCGCCGGCATGGTGATCGCCGCCCTGTTCAGTTTCATCCTTGCCGCGGTCGACGACGACGAGATCGGATCCGCCTCCGGTGTCCTGTCGGCGGTCCAGGCGGTCGGCGGCTCCATCGGCGTCGCGGTCTTCGGCTCGGTGTTCTTCGCCCAGGCCGAGACCGGTGACTTCACCGGCGGCTTCCACCGTGCGCTGATCGTCCAGGCATGCCTGCTGGTGGTCTTCCTGGCGATCACCTTCCTGCTGCCGAAGAAGGGCCGCCCCGAAGACGAACAGCACGGCATCACCCCCGAAGCGACTGCCGACGGCCACGGCCGTGTTGCTCCTCGGTGAGGACGTCAAGACCGCTGGGAGCCTCTCCTTGCTCGTCTCCCTGCCCACCATGCTCGTCGCCTTCGCCCGCTGCAGCCGTGACGGCAGCTTCGCCGTCCGCGGCGCGAACCTCCGCTCCACCGCGACCACGGCCGCGGGCGCCGTCGCCGGCGCGGTCAGCCGGAACTACCAGCACGGTCCCGGGGCAGGGCCGTGCGGGATGGGGCGGTGCCGTGCGGGATGGGGCCCGGTGCGCCGGCCGCGCCGAGCCCGCCTCAGAACCCCTCGCACTCCGTCAGGTCCGGGCGGCCCGGCGGGTTCTTTCGGCCCACCAGATCGGCCAGGTTCTCCTTGTACATGTCCTCCCAGATCCGGCCGGCCAGGATCGTCCGGAGCGCCGAGCACACCTCGCCCTTCAGGAGCGTGCTCTTGGGCCGCATCGCCACGCCGTAGCCCTCCGCACCGTTGATGGGCTCCAACTGCCGCACCTTGCCCGGGTTGGCCTTCACGTACCCGGCGAGAATGATGTCGTCCGAGGCCACCGCGTACACGTCGGACTTCGGGTCCAGCAGCTTGTCCAGACAGTCCTGGTAGGTGTTGGGCTGCGACTTCGCCATGGTGAAGCCCCGCTTCGGCAGCTCCGTCTCGTACGTCGACTCCCGCGCCGTGCACACCTCGACGCGCAGGTCCACCAGGTCGCTGGAGTCGTTGATCGTGTACTTGCTCGACTTCTCGCGGACCAGGAAGCTCCGGCTCGCGTCGTAGTACGGCCCCGCGAAGTCGACGCTGTAGCCGCCGGGCGAGGCGGTCTTGCGGTCGTCGGTGATGCTGTACGACGCGATGACCAGGTCCACCTGCTTGGTCTTCAGCGCGGTGCTCCGGTAGTCCGTGGCCACCGTGGTGAAGGAGACCTCGCCCTTGCCGTAGCCCATGCTCTCGGCGATCGCGTACGCCAGGTCGACATCGTAACCCCGGTACGTGCGCGTCTTCTTGTCGAACTTGCTCAGCCCGGGCTGGTCGTCCTTGACGCCGATCCTCAGGGTGTCGTGGGTGTCCTTCCACCGCTCCTGGCTGCCGCTGCCCGCGGCGCCCTCACCGTCACCCGGACCCCGCACCGAGCCCGCCCGGTCGCCGCCGTCCCCGCCGCTCTCGCCGCCGCCCCGGGAGACCAGCCACCCCGCACCGGCCAGCAGCGCCACGCACACCACCGCCGCGGCCGTCTTCCAGCCCCGGTGCCGGCCGGGCGGCCCGGCCGCGGCGGGCGCCGGGGCGGGCGGAGGGGCGGCGGGGCCGGGCGCGGGCACCGGAGCGGGCGCGGGCGCCGAGGGGTTCGGGGTGGAGGGGTTCGGCGTGGAGACGGCCGTCGGCGGGTGCGTCGCCGCGGCGGCGGCCCGGGCCGCGTTCGGCGCGGCGGGGTCCCCGAGCACCTCGCGGAGCATCGCCTCCGCGGTGGCGGCGTCCAGGCGCTCCCGCGGGTCCGTGATCAACAGCCCCTGGATGACCGGGGCGAGGGGCCCCGCGTAGCGGAGGACCGGGTCGGGGGACTGCCGGATGTTCTCCTGGACCTCCCAGACCTCGTGCCCGGCGAAGGGCACGCGGCCCTCGACCATCTCGTACAGGGTGATCCCCAGCGCCCACAGGTCGGAGGCGGGGGTGGGGCCGGGGGAGCCGGGGGCGAACAGTTCGGGTGCCAGGTAGGAGGAGGTCCCGATGACGCTTCCGGACCGGGTCACCCGGTCCGCGCCCTCGAAGGTGGCGATTCCGAAGTCCACCAGGATCGCGAGGCCGTCGTCGCGGACCAGGACGTTGCCCGGCTTCACGTCGCGGTGGACGACCGATGCGGCGTGGACCGCTCGCAGGCCCTGCACGACCTGGAGGCCGATGTTCGCCGCCTTCGGCACGGCGAGGACCCCGTCGCCGCTCAACAGCTCGCCCAGGGACTTCGCTTCGAGGAGCTTCATCACGATCCAGACCTGGTTGTCGGTCTCGACCTGGTCGTGGACCGTCACCACGTTCTGGTGCTCGATCTTGGCGATGGCCTCCGCCTCGCGCCGCGCCCGTTGCAGCGCCGCCGCCTGCGTGGCGGCGGTCATCGCGTTCCGGTCGAGCAGGCCCTTCACGGCGACGAACCGGCGCAGCCGCCGGTCGTGGGCCTTGAAGACCTCGCCCATCCCGCCGCTGCCGATCGGCTCCAGCAGCTCGTAGCGGCCGTCGATCACGGTCCGGGGGGAGGGCGGAGCGCCGTGCGCCGGCGGGGTGCTCGGCCACACCCGCGGTGCCACGGCGTCCGGCCGCCGGGGGTCGTCGCCCGGCCGGCGGTCCTCGGGACCCCTGGCCCCGTCGCCCGTTCTGCCGGCCCTGTCATCGTTGTGCATACGACCCCCTGTGCACTACATGGACCACGCCAGATTAGACGTTACGTCCTGCTCGGACGCACGGACGTGAGGTACCGGTTCGCGTCCCGGCGGCCGGCGGTGCGGATCGGGGCCGCGGACACGGCCTACGAAGCCGCGCCGCCGTTGCTCTTCAGCAACTGGCCGTTGACCCACTGGCCTTCGGGGGAGCACAGGAACCCCACCAGGTGGGCGGTGTCCAGCGGCGTGCCGAGCCGGCCGAGCGGGGTGCCCCGCACCAGCGTCTCGCGCAGCTCGTCGTTCATCCAGCCGGTGTCCACCGGGCCGGGGTTGACGACGTTCGCGGTCACCCCGAGGTGGGCCAGCTCGTGCGCGGCGGCCAGGGTGATGCGGTCCAGGGCGCCCTTGCTCGCCCCGTAGGGGAGGTTGCCCACGGTGTGGTCGCTGGTGAGCGCGACGATCCGGCCCGTCGCGGTGCCGGGCGCGGTGCCGGGCGTGGGGCTGGGCGTGGTGTCGGGCGTGGTGCCGGGCGTGGTGTCCTTCGTGGTGCCGGGAGCGCCGCGGAAGCGCAGACCGTACTCCCGGATCAGCAGCCAGCTGGCCCGGGAGTTCACCGCGAAGTGCCGGTCGAAGGCCTCCACGGTGGTGTCCAGCAGCCCCGAGTCCACCGACTCCGCGTGCGAGAGGACGAGCGCGGTCACCTGTCCGCCGAGGCGCTGTTCCGCCTCGTCGAAGATGCGCGTCGGCGCGTCGGGGTCGGTCAGGTCCGCCTCGATCGCCGCCGTACGGGCCCCGGCCTCCGCCAGTTCCTTCTCGATGGACGCGGCGGCCCCCGGTTCGGCGCCCCACTCCATGCGGCGGTCGTACGGCGTCCAGTAGGTGAAGGCGACGTCCCAGCCGGTGGCCGCCAGCCGCCGCGCGATGCCCGCGCCGATGCCGATGCTGCGGCCGACGCCGGTGATGAGGGCGATGGGACGGTCGGGTCCGGAGGCGGGCGGGCGCTGCTCGGTGTTCGTCACGCGGTGATCCTTCGTGACCCGTACGGGTCGCGTCAATGGCGTTTCCGGACAGCCGGGACGGTGTCGTCGCGCCCACGCTGACCTGCGGGGCGGGCCGCCCGACATGCGGTGGCGGGCGTGCCGACAGAGACTCGGTGAGGATCTCCGGGACGTCCGTTCCCGGACGCGCCGAGGAGGAAGACGATGACCTCATCGATCAGCGACCCGGTAGTGGAGAAGTTCGTCGCCGCGGTGAACGCGGGCGACAGGGACGCCTTCTTCGCCGATGTTCTCACCGAGGACGCCACCATGTCCGACGACGGCAGCGAACGGGACCTGGCGGCCTGGACGGAGAAGGAGGTCTTCTCCCCGGAGGCCAACGGCCGCATGAAGGTCGTGGACGCCTCCGACGACGGCCGCACCCTCGTCGTCGACTACACCAACGACACCTGGGGCACGATGCGGACCCGCTGGATCTTCACGGTCGCCGGCGACCGCGTCAGCCGCTTCGAGACGGGCCAGGCGCCGTCCTGAGGACGGGCGCCGCCCGCCCGCTTCCGGTCACAGGCGGCGGTAGGTGCGGCCACCGCGCCGGGGGAGGGCCGTCGGGTCGTCGGGACCGTTCCGGGTGGCCTTCAGCGCGAGGTGGACCTCGGCCCGCACGGTGGCGTCGGCGAGATTGCGCGCCAGGTGGTCGGCGCACTGGGTGAGCCAGCCGGCCAGGGTGGTGCGGTGGACGTGCAGTTCGGCCGCGGCGGGGGCGGTCCGGGCGTGGTGGCGCAGCCAGCAGGCCAGGGCGATCCGCAGATGCGGCTCCAGACCGCCGACGAGCCCGACGGCCCAGTTCCGGGCCGCCTCGGTGTCCAGGAGGTCGTCCGGGAGGGACTCCAGCCGGGCCGGCCCGGCCGGTGCGCCCGGACGGTCGCCGCTGCCACCGCTGCCACCGCCACCGCTGTGGACGGAGTCGGTCCCGGCCCCCTCGGCGTCGGGGGCCGGGGCGCGGAGGGCGAGCAGCAGATGCGCCCGCACGGTGGCGTCCTCCAGATCCGCGTCGAGCAGCCGGGACAGCTCGCGTATCCGGGCCCGGACGGTGCCGGGGGACAGGCCGAGCGCGGCGGCGGCCCGCGGCTTGCTGCCGGTGCGGAGCCAGACCAGCAACAGGTGCTGGTGGGCCGGGGACAGCGGGCGCAGCACGGACCCCGCCCACCGGGCGTACGGGGCGGTGGGCAGGAGCGGGGCGAGGCGCGAGGTGCCCACGGCGTCGGCGGGGACGATCCGGCAGTCGGGGGTGGCGCTGTGCCGGGCGGCGGCGGCGTCGCTGTGGGCGGTGGGCATCTCGGCCAGGGGCAGCGGCCCGGCCATGCCCGCGAGCAGGTGGTGCCGCTCGCTCAGCCGGGAGACCAGGCGCAGGATCCGCCCGTCGTCGCCGCCCTGGTGGAGCTCGGCGACGACCAGCTCGCCGTCCGGCCGGCCGATCAGGGTGCAGGCGTCGGCGTGCGGGGCGATGGAGGGGCGCACGGCCCGCCAGAGCACCTCGTGGGCGGCGGGCAGGTCGGCGCCGGAGAGCCGGTAGACCGTGACGTGCGTGAGCCGGTCCCCGCCGAGGGTCTCGGTGACGGCGTCGGTGTGGCCCGCCAGCAGCAGCCGGATGAGGGTGGTGTGCAGCCGCATCTGCTCGCCCCGCAGCTCCGCGGCCCGCTGGCCGCGCACCTCCAGGAGGGCCGCGGTGGTCGTGGCGACGTGGCAGGCGTGCCCCGCGGGCACGGTGGGCGCCGGGGCCACGACGAGGACGGCTCCGGCCGCCGGCCGTTGCGTGCAGTGCGGGTGCTCCAGCGGCGCGGCTGCCGCGTGCACGCCGTCGGCCGCGGCGGCGGCGGGGGTGCTGTAGACGGCCCCGGCGATGGGGTCGGCCAGTACCGCCCACCCCTGGACCAGCGACGCGGCCTCGGCGATCAGGTGGGCCCCGGAGCGGGTCGCGGCCCGCAGCAGCCGGTCCGCCGTCTCCCGCCCGTGCCGGGCACCCCCTGGGCCGGTGGCCCCGTGGTCGGTCGTGCCTGTGCTGCTCATGGGCGAGCCTCTGCGGGCCGTGCGCGCCGCGCGCGGGAAAGTGCCGTGCGCGGCGCGGCAGTTGCGGATGTGGGCCGGTGTCGATCAGGGAATGCGGGCGACGGCGCCCCACCCGGCCCGGGCCGTGGTGGTGCCGGTGTTGGCGTCGGGCCGCCAGTTCGGCCAGGACACCATGCCCGGCTCCACCATCTCCAGCCCGTCGAAGAACGCGATCGTGGTCTCCGGCTCCCGGAAGATGTACGGGATCGCGCCGCTCGCGTTGTACTCGTCCTGGACGGCACGGTGGGCTTCGTCGGACGCGGTGGAGTGGCTGAGCGAGAGGTAGCTGCCGGACGGCAGCCGGTCCACCAGCCGCCGCACCAGGGAGAGGGCGTCGTCCCAGTCCACGATGTGCCCGAGGACGTCACTGATGACGAGGGCGACGGGCTGTGTGAGGTCCAGGGTCTTGGCCGCCCCGGTGAGCACGGTCTCGGTGTCGCGCATGTCCGCCTCGACGTAGGCGGTGGCTCCCTCGGGGGTGCTGGTCAGCAGGGCGTGGACGTGCAGGAGCACCAGGGGGTCGTGGTCCACGTAGACGATCCGGGCGTCCGGCGCTATCCGCTGGGCGACCTCGTGCGTGTTGTTCGCGGTGGGCAACCCGGCGCCCACGTCGAGGAACTGGCGGATTCCGGCGTCCCGGGCGAGGTGGGTGACCGTACGGCGGAGGAAGTCCCGCGACTCCTTCGCGAACGTCTCGATCAGCGGGTACTTCTCGCGGTAGGCGTCGCCCGCCGACCGGTCCGCCGGGAAGTTGTCCTTGCCGCCGAGCCAGTAGTTCCAGACACGTGCGGAGTGCGCGACGCTCGTGTCGATCTGCGCGGGCAGTTCAGGCCCATTTCCGGTCGTACTCATCCTGTAACACCTCTCCTGTTCGGGCCGGCCGCATCGCCATCACGCACGACACGTCCAGCATTCCCTGATACGTCTGCACGGGGTGGGGGCTGTCCCACACCTCCGCCGTGCCGGGGAGCCCGCCCTCCCGCACCACATGGTCCGCGATCTCCCGGATCTCCACCCGGTAGAGGGTCAGCGCCGGGACCCCGGTCAGCGGGTGCGGGGGCGCGTACTCGGGGTGCAGCTGCACCGTCACATCACCGCGCTCCGCAAGCTGTCGGATCCGTCTGAGCTGCTCACGCATCACGTCGTCGCCGCCCACGCGGACGCGCAGCGCGGTGACGGGCAGTACGGCCCAGAGCCGGGTCTGCTGTTCCTGGAGCCGTTTCTGACGCTCGACCAGGAAGTCCGCCCGGCGTCGCCGCCCGGCCGCGTCCCGGTCGGGGCACCTGATCTCGTCCACCGCCATCGCGTAGGCCGGGGTCCGCAGCAGCAGCGGCACCAGTGCCGGGTCCCAGGTGCGTACGACGCCGGCCGCGGACTCCACGCTCATCAGGTCCATCAGCCAGGGTGCCATCGCGTCGCGCCAGGGATGCCACCAGCCGGGCAGGTTGGCCGCGTTGAGCCGCCCCATGATGTCGTCGGCCTCCGCCGCGCTCGCCCCGTAGGCGGCGAGCAGGGCGGACACCTGGCCCACGTCGAGGGAGGTCTGCGCCTGTTCCAGCCGCCGCAACGTCGTGGGATGCCACCCCAGTTGCGTGGCGGCCTGGGAGACGGAGAGTCCGGCGCCTTCCCGCAGTCGCCGCAGGCGGGCCACCAGGACCAGATGCCGCGCCGTACGCCCCGACCTCTCGCGCGCCACGCCTCTCCCCTCCCCCGACCGGTCCCGCCCAGGTCACGTTTCGGCTCGATCTATCCGACATTCCGCGCAGTCTGCGCACAGTGCACACAGCGCACCTTGCGACGGTCGCACGGCGCTCCCAAGGTAAGCATGTCCGACTCCACCTCACGCCAACTCGGTCAGACCGGACCGATCTTGTCCCACCGCCGGTGCCGTGCTCAGCCCGCCCCCCTCCTCCGCCCCAGCAGTTCCCGCCCCCCGCCCCGGCCTCGGCCCCGCTCGCGCCTCCACCCCGGCCCCCGCCCCGGCCCCCACCCCAGCCCCAGCCCCAGCCGTTCCGTGCACTGCCGTTCCGCGAACCGTCGTTCCGGCGGCCCGTTCTCTGGAGCCCACCGCATGAACAACCTGACCCACCTGACCCACCTGAACGGCCCGGCCCACCCGAAGCTCCGGTCCGTCGTCGGGATCCAGCGGCCCGCCCCGGCCCGCCCGCTCGACCTGCGCGTCCGGGCCCAGCGCATCCAGATCGACGAGCTGATCGTCGAAGACCCCCGCCAGGTACTCGCCCACGCCGGGCAGGCCGCCCTCAACGACCCGGACACGGCCGCTCTGCTGGGGCACAATCCGGCCACCCCGCTGTCGCTGCCGGCCGCGGCCGCGCTGCTGTGCGCGCTCTACGACACGGACGTCCTCACGGCCATGGGGCTGCGCCTCACCCGCCACACCACCCGTGTCTCCGCCTCCAACCAGCAGACGGAGCCCGTCTCCCTGGTACGGTCCACCGCCCCGGACCAGGAGGGCTGACCGGGTTCATCCGGCGACCGGCCGTGTGGAGCCGGCAGAAGACGGTGCACGCGCAAGCGCGAACGCCTGACCGGCATGATGCCCAGCCGTTTACGTGTCCGGAACCCGTCACCGATAGCATGCGCATGGACACTCTGCGTTAGCCTCTCAAGGTCCTGAAGGGGAACGCGGGCAGACGGGGAGTGTCGTGTTCGATGCGGAACGCTGGCAGGACATGTTCGGGCCGACTGGCGAGGGGCCCGCGATGCGGCGTGCCTCGGCGTCCGGCGACCCCGGGGCCGGTGCGGGCGGGGCGGGAAGGCTCACGTACAGCAAGGGCCCCTGGACCAGTGCTTCCGGCTCCGCGGGCGAGTTACGTACCAGGGCGGAGACGAGCAGGTCGGCGCTCGGGCGCGGCCACGAGGGCGTGGCGGCGGGGGCCGTCGGCCTCAGCTCGGTCGCGGCCCTCAAGGGCGTGCTGACCTCATGGGAGGAACGCCTTCGCGCGGTACGGGACGAGTGCGAGCAGCTCAAGGGGAACCTGCTGACGGTCGCCAGGGAGATGGGCGAGTCGGAGACCGCGGTCACGTCGTCCGTCAGGGGCGTCCACGTCCCCGGCCCGGCGGATGGGGAGCGATGACCGGGTCCCTCACCTGGCAGGCGCTGCGCGACCTCAAGGTCTCCGAGCTCACCCGGGCAGGCGACCCGTGGCACGAGGTCTCCGGCCGTTCCGCTGCCGACCGGGCACAGGTCGACCGTGCGATGTCCGCGAAGCTCCGCGAGACCCAGGAGAGCGATGCGGCCGAAGCGGCTCTCGGGAGGCTGCGGCGCCTCAGCCGCAACTTCCAGTACGTGCAGACCGAGTGCGGGCTGGTCCGCACGGCCCTCAACGGACTCGCAGGGGACCTGATCGGCCCCCAGAACCAGTTGAAACAGGCCCTTGAGGACGCGGCATCCCTGAACTTCACGGTTCACGAGGACGGCTCCGTCAGCTACCCGGCCCTCCAGGTCGACGACCTGACCGGGGCGACGCGGGAGGCGCGGGGCGGGACCTCGACGGGCAGCTCCCGCCTCCCGCTGGAACCGCCGGTCCTCGGCCCGGCCGGGCAGCAGTCGCTCCGTCCCGGCTACGCAGCTTTCAGGCCGGTCAACCCGAACGCGGAGAAGGCCCAGGACGTGGCCGACCGTATCGCCCGCGCCGTGCGGTCCGCACGGGAGATCGACGCTCGGTACGCGAAGACCCTCGACGGCCTGAGGGCCGAGAAGGGCCTCGATGTCACGGCGGCCACGCTGAAGGACGTCTTCCGGGACACCGCAGACGTCCGCTCCACCGCGGGCACGCACCTCGCCGAAGGCATCCCGCAGGACAAGAGCCCTGCCGAGCGCAAGAAGTGGTGGGACGGGTTGACCGACGAACAGCGACAGGAGTACATCCAGGTCGCCCCCGACCTGATCGGCGACCTGGACGGCATCCCGGTGCTCGCCCGCGACCAGGCGAACCGGAACTACCTGCCGGCCCTCATCGACGACTTGGCCCGGCGGGGCGGCGACGAGGCGAAGACCAAGCTCGACGCCCTCCGCATGATTCAGGACAAGCTCGGCGAGTCGAGCCACCCGCCGATGTTCCTCCTGGGCGTCGGAGACGAGGGCAACGGCCGCGCGATCGTCTCGTACGGGAACCCCGATGCCTCCCGGCATGTCGCGGCGTACGTTCCGGGGCTCGGCACGAAGCTCGACGGTGAATTCGTCACGGGGACGATGAAGCGGGCCGAGGACACGGCGCTTGGCGCCAGGGAGGTGGACCCGTCCAGTGCCTCGATCGTCTGGCTGGGCTACGACGCCCCGCAGAGTGCGGACGTGATGTCGAAGGGCGATGCGCAGCGGGGCGCCCCGGCGTACAACGAGTTCATGGCGGGCCTCTCGGCGACGAATGCGAACGAGGACCCGCATGTGACGGCGATCGGACACTCCTACGGCTCGCTCACCGTGGGCACGGCCGCCAAGGAGTCCGGCGGGATTCCGGGCGTCGATGATGTGATCCTGCTCGGCAGCCCCGGCGTGGGCGCGCAGAAGGCGACGGAACTCGGCGTGGGCAAGGAGCATGTCTTCGTGGGCGCGGCTGACAATGACCCGGTCACTCATCTGCCCACGAAGGGGGAATCGGCGCTGGCCGCAGGTCCCGCCTGGGTGCTGGGTGGCCCGGAGGGGGTGAGAAGGGCAGGTGACCTTTTCGACATCGGCAATGACGATCTGTACTTCGGAAAGGACCCTGCGAGTGAGGCGTTCGGAGCGCAGCGTTTCGCGGTCGACGACGGACCCAGGATGATCATCGAGGCCGGTAAGTTCGACGCTCACTCCCAGTATTTCGATCCGGGGAGAGATCGTAAGTCGGCGGACAACATTGCCAACATCGTCGGGGGACGCCCTCAAGGCGTCGTTAGGGAGAACCATCGATGAGGCGCATCGCGCGGACTGTTCGCCTCACCAGTTCGGTGGCTGTAGCCGGCGTGCTGCTTGCCGGGTGCGGGCTGTTGGGCAGTGG
>NZ_UAVD01000021.1 GCF_900460065.1 Streptomyces griseus
CGATGGTGACCTCGTTCGCCGCCCCCGGGGCGAAGGTGTACGTCGCGGAGTTCTTCAGGGTCGCGAAGCTGGTCCCGTCCGCGCTGCCCTGGAGGGAGAGCGTCTGGGTGCGGGTCTCCCAGCCCGCCGGCAGGGTCAGCTTCACCTCGTCCACCCGGGCTCCCGAGCCCAGATCGGCCTGGACCCACTGGGGCAGGCCGCCTCCCGCGCTCTCCCAGTAGGTGGACCGGTTGCCGTCGGTGATGTTGGACGCGCCGTACTCGGCATGGGCGCTGCTCGCGGCCGCGGCCCGGCCCGCGGCGAGGTTGGGTCCGTCGGCCGCCGCGGCGGCGAGCGACGGTACGCCGATCATCAGAAGACTGGTCGTGACCAAGGCGGATATCGCCCGCCATCTCCAGCGTTGGGCTCTCATAGCTCCCCGATCTTCGGCTCGACGCAGGGCGCGTCGAGGGCGCGGCTCTGTGACCGCAGCCAGGGAACACGAGTTTCTGCATGCGCTGCGGCCTGTTTTGCGTTGTGCCGTCAGAGAGTTGCAGAGAAATGAGAGACCGTCCACCGTTCCGACAACAGCCGGACGGCCGGGCCGCGGAGCGGATTCCGCCGCGCGGTCACCGCTCCCCGCCCTGCGGGCGGGCCCTGTGCCCGGGCCGACCGACGGATCGTCAGAGGCCGCCGGTGTACAGCAGCAGGTCGGGCGAGCCCTGGCCGAGAGCGGCGAGGGCGTCCGGGGTGGCCGTGTCCGTCAGCCACCGGGAGACCGCGGCCGGAGAGGCCGAGGGGTTCCCCTCCTTGTAGAGCGCCGCGACGCCCGCGACGTGCGGGCTGGCCATGGAGGTGCCGTTCAGCACCACGGTGCCGCCGCCGAGGCGGGCGGAGACGATGTCGGCGCCGGGGGCGTACAGGGAGAGGCAGGAGCCCCAGTTGCTGAAGGAGGTCTCCCGGTCCTGCCGGTCGCTCGCCCCGACGGTGACCACACCGTCCGCGGCGGCCGGGGAGACGTCACAGGCGTCCCTGTCGTCGTTGCCCGCGGCCACCACGGGCAGCACGCCGGCGTCGGCGACCGCCTCGACCGCGGCGTCGACCGCCGACGAGCGAGCTCCGCCGAGCGAGGCGTTGAGCACGGCGGGGACGCCGCTGCGCTCGGCGTCCTTGGCGACCCAGTCGAACCCGGCGAGGATGCCCGCCCAGGTGCCCCGGCCCTCGCAGTCCAGGACGCGCACGTTGACCAGCGCGGCGTCCTTCGCCACGCCGGACGTGGCGCCGCCGACCGTGCCCGCCACGTGCGTGCCGTGCCCGTTGCAGTCCAGGCCCGCGCGGCCGTCCCCGACGGCGTCGTACCCGTTGACGACCCGGCCGCCGAACTCGCTGTGCGCGGCGTCGATCCCGGTGTCGACGACGTACGCCTTCACGCCCTTGCCGGTGGCCGTGGTGGTGAAGGTGTCGTCCAGCGGCAGGGCGCGCTGGTCGATACGGTCGGTGCCCCAGCCGGCGGCGGGGGCCCGCGACAGGTGTGCGGCGGTCGGCGCGTCCACGGCCACCTCGGCGTTCTCCTCGACGGCGAGGACGCCGGGAACGGTACGGACCGCCTGGAGTTCGGTGGCGGTGAGCGTGGCGGCGAAGCCGTGCAGGGCGTTTCCGTACCGGAACAAGGGGCTGAGCCCGAACTCCCGCAGGACCGTGTCCGGTGAGAGTCCGGGCTCCAGGGTGACGATGTACTGCCCGGGCACGGCCCGGGTGGACTGCTCCACCAGGACCCCTTCCGGTCCGCTGTCGGCCGAGGCCGCGGCGGGTGCGCCGATCAGCGGGACGATCAGCAGCAGGGCGGCCGTGGCCCATCGGGCGGGCAGGCGCATGCGTTCTCCTCGGGGTGGGGGATCCAGTCGCGGCACGAGTGCGTCCGCGAAGCGCGAACACCCGTTCCTTCGTCCCCGTCCGTCGGTCGCCTTAGCCGGTTCAGCCGGACAGCGCAACGCCGGCGGTCAGCTCCAGCTCGTCGAGGTCGCGTCCGACGTCCGCCCCGAGGCCTTCCTTGGCCCAACTCCCCACGGCCACCTCGGCGGTGATGCCGGGACCGAAGCCGGCGATGAGCCCCTGCGCGGACTCGGCGGCGCCGCCGTCGTCGAAGAGGCGCGCCAGCGCGTCGAAGACGACGGAGCTCGCGATGTTGCCGCGTTCGGTGAGGGTGGCCCGGCTGTAGCGGAACATCTCGGGCGGCAGGTCGAGGAAGTGGCAGAGGTCGTCCAGGATGCGCGGTCCGCCCGCGTGGACGATGAAGAAGTCCATGTTCGGGACGGACCAGCCGTGCAGGTCGACCAGGTCCAGGAGCACCGGGGCGAGCATCTCCATGGTGCCCGGGACCCGCTTGTCCAGCTGGAAGTGGAACCCGGTGTCGCGGACCGCGTAGGAGATCCAGTCCTCGGTGTCGGGCACCAGGTGGGAGCCGTTGCGCTCCAGGCGCATGCCGGTGCCGCCCTGTCCCCGTACGACGGCCGCGGAGAGCGCGTCGCCGAAGAGTCCGTTGGAGAGCAGGGAACCGACCCCGATGTCGGTGGGCTGGTAGCACAGCGAGCAGAACTCGCAGGACACGATGAGGACGTTGGAGTCGGGGTAGGCCACGCAGAAGTCGTGCGCGCGGTTGATCGCCGCGCCGCCCGCCGCACAGCCGAGCTGGGCGATGGGCAGTTGGCGGGTCTCGGGCCGGAAGCCCATGCTGTTGATGATCCACGCGGTCAGCGAGGGCATCATGAAACCCGTGCAGGAGACGTAGACGATCAGGTCGATCTCGGACGGCTCGGTCTCGGCGTTGGCGAGCGCCCGCCGGACGACTTCGGGGACCCGGGTCTTGGCCTCGGCCTCGTACACCTGGTTGCGCACCTCGAATCCGGGGTGCGCCAGGGTCTTCTCGATGGGCTGCACGAGGTGCCGGGTCTGGACGCCGGTGTTCTGGATGAGCCTCAGGACGAGGTCGCGCTGCGGGTGCCCGGCATGGGTCTCCCGGGCCAGGTCCAGGGTCTGCTGCATCGTGATGACGTGCTCGGGCACAGCGATGGCCGGTCGGCACAGGGTCGCCATGGGTTCTCCTCGTTCTCTGGAGCGGAGGCTCTCGTCACCATGTGACGGGCAGGGCGAGCGGGTAACGCCAGATGGACGTCGTGTTCCACGAGACGTCCTCGGGCGGCACGTCCAGACGCAGGGCCGGGAAGCGGGTCAGCAGCGTGGAGAAGGCCACTTCCAGCTCCATGGTGGCCAGCGGCGCGCCCAGGCAGTGGTGGGCGCCCCAGCCGAACGTCATGTGGGGGATGGTCGGCCGGTCGGGGTCCAGCTCGTCGGGACGGTCGAACTTGGCGGAGTCCCGGTTGGCCGTCAGGTAGGACACGTGCACCACGTCGCCGGCCTTGATGAGGACGCCGGAGAGCTCCACGTCCTCCAGGGCGATACGGGGGATGCCGACGCCCTTGCGGAAGGGGATGTGGCGCAGCAGCTCCTCCAGGGTGCGGGGCAGCCGCTGCGGTTCGGCCCGGAGGGACCGCAGCAGGTCCGGGCGGGTGAGCAGGGTGTAGGCGATGTTGCCGAGCTGGTAGGTCGTGGTGTCCTGGCCGGTGATGAGCAGGACCATCGCCATGACGGCCAGCTCGTCGTCGTCCAGCAGTTCGTCGCCGTCCCGGGCGGTGGCCAGGGTGCTGATGAGGTCCTCGCCCGGGGAGCGGCGGCGGTCGGCGGTCAGCTCCTGGAAGTAGCCGCGCAGCTCCGCCTTGGCGCGCACCGCGTCCTGCTTGCCCGCGGCCCCGACGTTCATCATGGTCATGGCGTGGGCCCGGAGCCAGGGCCGGTCCGCCTCGGGGATGTCGAGTGCCTCGCAGATGGTGATCAGCGGCAGCGGCGCGGAGACCCGGGCGACGAAGTCGGCCGGTGAGCCCTCCTCCTCCATCTCGTCCAGCAGCCGGTCCACCACGCGCTGGGTCCCGCCGCGCATCTGCTCGACGCGACGCGGGGTGAAGCTCTTGGCCACCAGGCCCCGCAGCCGGCTGCTGGCGGGCGGGTCCATGAGGTTGATGGACTCCGCCTGCACGATCGGCTCCGGGGTCATCCGGGGGAAGTCCCGGCCGAGGACGGCGCTGCGGCTGAACCGCCGGTCGGTGGTGACCGTCCGGACGTCCTCGTAGCGGGTGACCAGCCAGGCCTCGCCCTCTCCGTACGCCATACGGATGCGGGACACCGGCTCCTCGGTGAGCAATTGCCTGAGCTGGGGGTCGAACTCCAGCTCGTGCGCGTAGTCGAAAGGACAGTTCCGGACGGTTTCCTTGTTCTGCACCGAGGTGTTCTCCACCGAGGTTCTCCCAATGACCGCTTCGAGGAAAAGGGCGTCTGCCGGACCGGGGCCCGGCGTCCGACCTACCCTGTGTGCCCCGTCACTCTCCGAAACATGTCAGTGACGCACAGCAGTCAGCCGATCAGGGGGCGTACGCCCCGGCGTTCACGCGGTCGGCTCCCCGACGGTCAGCGGGTCGGCCCGGTCCAGGACGTGGTGGCGGCCGATCGGGAGCATCAGGGGCCGACCCGACACGGGGTCCTCGATGATGCGGCTGTCGAGGTCGAACACGGCCCGGACGGTCTCCTCCGTCAGCACCTCGGCCGGGGTGCCGGAGGCGTGGAGCCCGCCGCTGGCCAGCGCGATCAGGTGGTCCGCGTACCGGGCGGCGAGGTTGAGGTCGTGCAGGACCATCACGATGGTGGTGCCGCGCGAGCGGTTCAGGTCGGTCAGGAGGTCCAGGACCTCGATCTGGTGACTGGCGTCGAGGAAGGTGGTCGGCTCGTCGAGCAGCAGCAGGTCGGTCTGCTGGGCGAGGGCCATCGCGATCCAGACGCGCTGGCGCTGGCCGCCGGATAGTTCGTCCACCGCTCGGTCGGCGAGCGGTTCGGTGTGCGTGGCTTCCAGGGCGGCGGCCACGGCGGCGTCGTCCTTCTCGTTCCAGCGGGAGAAGATCCCCTGGTGCGGGTGGCGGCCGCGGCCGACGAGGTCAAAGACGGTGATGCCCTCGGGGGCGACGGGCGACTGGGGCAGCAGGCCGAGGGTGCGGGCCAGTTCCTTGGCGGGCAGCCGGTGGACCTCCTTGCCGTCCAGGACGACGCGGCCCGCCCGGGGGGCGAGCAGCCGGGACATGGAGCGCAGGAGCGTCGACTTGCCGCAGGCGTTGGCGCCGACGATGACGGTGATCCGGCCGGGCGGTACGGCGAGGTCGAGGGAGTCGACGACGGTGCGGTCGCCGTAGCCGAGGGTGAGTCCTTCGGCGGTCAGTCGGTGGTGCGTGGTCATAGCGAGCCTCCCGCCCGGTTGGTGCGGATGATCAGGTAGACGAGGTAGGGGGCTCCGAGGACGCCGGTGACGACGCCGACCGGATAGCGCTCGCCGAAGGCGAACTGGCCGGTGAAGTCGGCGACGAGGACGAGCAGCGAGCCGACGAGCCCGGCGGGGACGAGCAGGGAGCCGCCCGCTCCGACGACGCGGGCGGCGATGGGCCCGGAGAGGAACGCCACGAACGCGATGGGGCCGGCCGCCGCCGTGGCGAAGGCGATCAGCCCGACGGCGGCGACGATCACGGTGATCCGGGTGCGTTCGACCCGTACGCCGAGGGCGGAGGCGGTGTCGTCGCCGAGCTGGAGCGCGGAGAGGTTACGGGCCTGACCCAGGAGCAGCGGAGTGAGGACGGCGGCTGCGGCGAGGGCGGGGACCGCCTGGTCCCAGGTGGCTCCGTTGAGGCTGCCGGTCAGCCAGCGCATCGCCTCCTGGAGGTCCCATTCGGCGGCCTGCGAGAGGACGTAGGAGGTGATGCTGTCGAGCATCGCGGAGATCCCGATGCCGATGAGGATGAGCCGGGTGCCGGCGACTCCGCCCTTGAACGCCAGTGAGTACACGAGCAGGGCGACCCCGAGTCCGGCGGCGATGGCGAGGACGGAGACCTGTACCTCGCCGAGGGGCAGGGTGACGATGGCGATGGCCGCGGCGGCGCTCGCCCCGGAGCTGATGCCGATGATGTCGGGGCTGGCGAGCGGGTTGCGGAGCATCGTCTGGAAGGTGACGCCGGCCAGGCCGAAGCTGAATCCGGCGACCAGGGCGAGGACCGCGCGGGGCAGCCGCAGCCGCCCCACGGTGAAGGACGCACCGGGCACCTGTTCGCCGAGGATCACCCGGAGCACGTCGCCGGGCGGGTAGTAGGTGCGGCCCGCCATCAGGGTCACGGCGAACGTGGCGGCCACGAGGAGGACCAGCACGAGGACGATCCGGCGTCGGCGCCAGGCGCCCCGGACGCGGCGGCGGGTGGCGGCCTCGGCGGAGGCGGGCCGGGTGAGGACGGGCGCGCTCACAGGGCACGTACCTTCTGTCGGCGGACGATGTAGATGAAGAACGGGGCCCCGATGAGGGCCGTGACGATGCCGACGTCGATCTCGGAGGGGCGGGCCACGATCCGGCCGACGACGTCGGCGGCGGTGAGCAGGACCGCGCCGAGCACCGTGGAGAGCGGCAGGAGCCAGCGGTGGTCGACGCCGACGAGGAGCCGGCAGGTGTGCGGGACGACGAGCCCGACGAAGCCGATCGGTCCGGCGACGGCGGTGGCCGCCCCGCAGAGCAGTACGGCGCCGAGGGCGGCCACCGCTCGGGCCACGGCGACGCGTTCGCCGAGGCCCGCCGCCAACTCGTCTCCCAGGGCCAGTGAGTTGAGGGCGCGGGCGGACAGCAGGCAGACGGCGAAGCCGACCGCGAGGAACGGCGCGACCTGGCCGATGCGTTCGAAGGACGCGCCGCCGACGCCGCCGATCTGCCAGAGCTTGAAGCTCCCGGCGATGTCGTTGCGCGGCAGGATGACCGCGCTGACGAGCGAGGCGAAGGCGGCCGAAGTGGCGGCCCCGGCGAGCGCCAGCTTGAGCGGGGTCGCCCCTCCCCTGCCGAGCGTGCCGACGGTGTGGACGAACAGGGCGGACAGGGCCGCGCCCGCGATGGCGGTCCAGATGTAGCCGGTCGGCGAGGTGAGCCCGAAGAACGCGACCGCCGTGACGACGGCGAGGGAGGCGCCCATGTTGACGCCGAGGATGCCCGGGTCGGCGAGCGGGTTACGGGTCACGCCCTGCATGACGCCGCCCGCGAGGCCGAGCGCCGCGCCGATGACCACGGCGAGGACGGTACGGGGGATGCGCTTGGTCGCCGCCGCCTGCCCCAGGGTGTCGTCCGCGCCGCCGAGCGCCGCGACGACGTCGGACCAGGGCACGTCGCGGGAGCCGAGGGCGACGGAGGCGACCATGACGGCGGCCAGGGCGAGTACGGAGAGCAGGACCCACAGCAGGCGCACGCCCGCCGGACGCCTGGTGGTCACGGTGTCCGGCGGGGTGCGGGTGTCGAGCGTGGTCACTTGACCTTGTCCGCGGCCTTGGCGAGGGCGGCGGCGTAGTCGTCCAGCACGTAACCGATCGACAGCGGTGTCGGGTTGGCGGCGGTGGCCAGCGGGCTGCTGCCGGGCAGGAGGTAGGTGGAGCCGCGCTCGACGGCGGGGATCTTCGAGAGCAGCGGGTCCTTGGTGATCGCCTTCAGCAGTTCACCGGTGTCGTCGCCGTAGCCGGTGATGATGTCGACGTCGTCGAAGGCGTCGATCTGCTCGGCGCTCTTGGTGAGGGCGAACTTGTCCGTGCCCTCGGACGCCTTCTCGATGGAGCCGGGGATCTTCATCCCGAGGTCCTGGAAGAACTGCGTGCGGGTGTCGTGCGTGGTGTAGAAGCCGACCTCGCTGACGTCGTTGGGGTCCACGTGCGTCATGAACATCGCCGACTTGCCCTTGAGCTGCGGGTACTTGGCGGCGGTCTCGGCTATGTCCCCGTCGAGCTTCTTGATCAGCTTCTCGCCCTCGTCAGCCAGCCCGATCGCCTTGCTGTTCGTCCGGATGATCTCGCGCCACGGCGTCGCCCAGGCGGCGTCCGGGTAGGCGACGACGGGGGCGATCTCGCTGAGGGTCTCGTAGTCCTTCTTGGTCAGACCCGAGTAGGCGGCGAGGATGACGTCCGGCTTCGTGTCGGCGACGGCCTCGAAGTCGATGCCGTCCGTCTCGTCGAACAGCACCGGCGTCTTGGCCTTCAGCTCGTCGAGCTTTTCCTCGGCCCAGGGCAGCACGCCGTTCTTGTCGTCGTCGCCGAAGTTGGCCGCGGCCATGCCGACCGGAACGACGCCGAGTGCGAGCGGCACCTCGTGGTTGGCCCAGTTGACGGTCGCGACGCGCTTCGGCTTCGCCGGGATCGTGGTCTTGCCCAGGGCGTGCTCGACGGTCAGGGGGAACCCGCCGGAACGGCTTTCGTCGTTCTCGTTCCCGGCTTCGGTGGTCCCGCCGCAGGCGGAGACGCCGACGAGGGCGGCCGCCACGACGAGCAGGCGGAGGCGGTGTGAAGACATGGGTGTGTACCCGGCTTTCCGGATGTCGGGGTGCCGCTTCTCGCACGCACGGACGTGCGCAGCCGTCATGGATCGGTGCGCGGCGCATGCGTCATCGGCTTAGGTAAGGCTTGCCTTTGAACCTTATGAGAATCGACCCGACTGTCGCAATCAACCGTTTAGGACATGCCTTGTAGCGATACGGACACGGGTTCGGCGGATCATTCCGGCCGGAAGGCCCCCGGGGTGAGGCCCGTCGTACGCCGGAAGGCCGCCCCGAACGCGCTGGCCGAGCGGTAGCCGACCTGTTCGGCCACGGCCTCCACGTCCCAGCCCCGGGTGAGCAGGCCGATGGCGTGCTGGGCGCGGACCGCCGCCACCCAGCGCACGAAGCTCGTGCCCGTCTCGGTGGTGAACGCCCGGGTGACCGTGCGGGCGCTGACGCCGAGGACGGTCGCCCAGTCCGCCAGCGTCCGCCGGTCGGCCGGGTCCTCGCGCACCGCGTCCGCGATCGGGCGCAGCAGCTGCGAGGCCGGGATCCGCACGAGCAGTTCGCGGGGCGACGGTTCGAGGACGTCGAGCACGAGCGCCTCGGTCGCGGCGCGCGAGGCGTCCGCGAGACCCGGTTCGCCGAGCCGTTCCAGCAGCAGGCGCAGCAGCGGGGTGATCTCGACGGCGACCGGCGTGGCGGAGATCGACGCCGTGGTGCGGAAGCCGAAGAAGCTCGCCCGGAACCAGGTGCCGGCGGTCGCCGAACCGGCGTGCAGCGTTCCCGCGGGCATCCACAGGCCCAGGGTCGGGGTGATGGTCCAGATCCGGCTGCCGACCACCGCCGTGGAGGCGCCGCGCTCGTTCCAGAGCAGTTCGTGGAAGGGGTGGGAGTGCGCGTCCCAGAGCGTGTCGTGGGTGACGACCTCGTCGTAGCCGGCGATGACGAAGGAGGTGTCCACCGAACCGGGAGCGAACGCGGGCAGCGTCCGGGTCTCCCTGGTCATGGCTGGTGGACCTCTCTCGTAGGGGGGGCCGCTCGAGGCGGACGGGGCGCACATCGGATCAGCCTAAGGGGTGTCCCTCGAAGGGCCGGGGGCGCGCGGATCGGGCGGGCCCCGACACCTGCCTCAACTTGACGTTTACGCAGGTCAGTTACGCCCTTCAGGTGAAAGAACCACGGCTTTCCCCGACGGGACCGTTCCTCGGCGGACAGTGGGTGGGCCGACCGGGCACCGGGCCGCGGTCGGAGGGAACGTGACATGCGGAGAAAGGTGACGGATTCATGGGCACTGAGGCCACCAGGCGGGTCACGCTCGTTTTCTCCCTGTTCGACGCCAACGCCAACGGCGTCCTGGAGGCGGACGACTTCGACCTCATGGCCGACCGCGTCGTCCGGGAGGCGCACGCGTCGGACCGGGCCGCGAAGGACGCGATGCGTGCGGCGTTCCGGCGGTACTGGACGACGCTGCTCAGCGAGCTGGACGCCGACGGTGACGGGGAGATCTCCTTCGAGGAGTTCGCTGCCTGCGTGCTGTCCCCGGAGCGCTTCGACGCGACCATCGCCGTGTTCGCCGAGGCGCTGGCGGCGCTCGGCGACCCGGACGGCGACGGTCTGATCGAGCGCCCGCTGTTCATGGCGCTGATGACGGCCATCGGTTTCGAGCCCGCGAACATCGACGCGCTGTTCGACGCCTTCGAGCCGAACGACGGGGACCGGATCCGGGTGGAGACGTGGGTCGCCGGGATCAAGGACTACTACGCGCCGGGCAAGGCGGGCATCCCCGGCGACCACCTGGTCGTCGGCACGGCCGCCTGACCGGGGGCTCGCGCCTACGGCGGAGGTCGGTGGACGCTCCCCCGGGCGTCCACCGTCGCGCCGTTCCGCGCGGACCGGACGGTCCCGCGCAAGGGGCTCCCCGGTCGCTGCTCGGGCGGCGAGCGGCTGGTCAGCGCACCAGCAGGTCGATCACACCCGTCAGGTCCTCCTCCCCGCTGCCCTCGGCCAGGCGGCGGCGCATCAGCTCGAAGTAGGGGCTGAGCAGTTCCGGGCTGACCCCCTGCTGCTCGGCGGTGCTCAGGAAGGTCGGCGCGCCGGCCACCTGCATGGCGAGGCTGGAGACGACGCCCTTGGTGTAGTCGCCGCTGCGCAGCTGGTCGGCGGTCTGGTGCACCGACGGGGCCATCGCGACGAGCCAGTCGGCGAGCAGCGGTGCGAGCGACGCCGGGTCGATGTCCTCCTTGCGGATCAGGGCGAAGGCGTGGGCGGCCCCGGCGAACATCCCGTACATGGCGCTGAGCAGGGCCACATCGTGCAGGGCCGCGTGGCCCGCGTCCTCGCCGACGTAGGTGGTGCCGGCCGGAGTGGCCAGCGTCTCCCGGTGGGCCTCGAACAGCTCCCGCGAGCCGCTGTAGAAGACATAGCCGCCGGCCTCCGGGACCCCGATCATCGGGGGGACGGCCATGATCCCGCCGTCCAGGTAGCGGGCGCCGCGCTCGCGGGCCCACTCGGCGCGGGCGCGGGCCTGCGCAGGGGTGCCGGTGGTCAGGTTGACCAGGTCCCGGCCGGCCAGGTCGGTGCCGGCCAGCACCTGTTCGAGCGAGGTGTCGTCCAACAGGCAGACGACGGTCAGGGTGTTCGCCGCGACCGCGTCGGCGGCGGTGTCCGCGACCCGGGCCCCCTCGGCGGCGAGCGCCGTGGCGCGGGCCGAGGTGCGGTTCCAGACGGTGAGCGGGTGGCCGGCGGCGAGCCAGGTACGGGCCAGCGCGGTGCCCATCGCGCCGAGACCCAACAGCGTGACGGGCGTCTTCTCAACAGTGTTCGGTGCCATGCCGATCAGGCTGGCCCCGGGCCCCGAGTCGATCAAGTACCCACTTCCGAGTGGGTGGTTACCCCGGGGTTAGCGAGCACGTCACAGGGGTCGGCCCGGCGACGCCGAACCGACCGGGCGCCACCGGGCCGCCCGCGAAGCCGGTGCCACCCGCCCCGGGCGGCTCGACGGACGACCGGCGCGGCCCTGGTCGCTCCGGCGGCCCTGCCGGGACCTCAGCGCTTGCCGAGGGACGGTCGCTTCGTCCCGGGCGTACGCGTACCGCCGCTCCCCGGCGGGTCGGCGGGCCTCGGGTGGCCGGTGAGGAGAACGGCCAGGCCCGCGAGTGCCAGCAGCGCGGCCAGGACGGTGAAGCCCGCGGAGAAGGTGGCGACCTGTGCCGCCACGCCCAGCATGAGGGATCCGAGGCCCGTGCCCGCGTCGTAGCCGATGTTCCACGCGACCGAGGTGGCGTGCCGGTTCTCCGCGCCCGCGTGGTCGAACGCCTGGACGAGGGTGAGGCTCTGGAGTCCCCCGTACGCCGCTCCCAGGAGAAGCAGGCCGGCCAACAGGACGGGGGCGCGGTCCGATCCGACGGCGGAGGCGATCAGTGCCAGGCCCGAGCACGCGGAGAGGGCGAGGATCCCCGTGATGGGCCGCAGGGCGATCCGGTCGGCGAGTTCTCCGCATCCCCAACGGGCCAGTGCGGCGGTGGCGGTGAGGGCGAGCAGCCCCGTGGCGGCGAGCGCGGGGGTCGCGGTGAACTGCGGGGCGAAGGTCAGCACGGCTCCGCCCGCCGCCGTGACCAGGAGCAGCACGCCGAGAGGCCGCCGGATACGTCGGAGCACCGTGCCGGCGGAGGCGGGGCTCCGGGCGGGTGCGCCCGGGGACGCCGCGCCGTCGGTACGGGCCTCGACGGCGTGGCCGAGGGAGCGCACCCAGGGCAGCGCGAGGACGGGGAGCACGCCGCAGGCGATGACCGCGGGCAGGGCGAACGTGTCGGTCAGCCAGGGGGCCGCCGGGGTCAGGACGACCTGGGGCAGGGCGACGGCGAGACCGTAGAGGCCGATGACCGCCCCCTGGCGTCCGCGCGGGGCCAGTACGGCCGCTGCGGTGGCGCCGCACACGGTGACGATGCCGAAGCCCGCTCCGCGCAGTGCGGTCGTCAGCAGGACGGGCGGCAGTCCGTCGCTGAGGGCCTGGAGGAGGGAGGGCAGTCCGAGCAGCAGCGCGCCGAGGGCCAGGGTGCGGGTCCAGCCGAGCCCGCGCAGCGCGGTTCTGACGAACAGCTGGGTCAGGACCGTGGCGGCCATCAGGACGGCGGTGACGAGTCCGGCGCCGAACGCGTCGGCCCCTCCCTCGACGGCCCAGGCCGGTGAGGCCGGGAGCAGGAGGGCGAATCCGGAGAAGCAGAACAGCACCGTCACCAACAGGTGCGGGATTCCCGGGGCCCGGACGACTGATTCCTTCGCGGGTTCGGACATGAACGTCGGCCGGTCCTTCTCACGTGCGGGGATGGGGAGGGGAGTCGGGGCGGTGGGGCCGGGCCGGGCCCGGTGGAGCCGTTGCCGTGACCGCCGCCGTCCCGGTGGGGGGGGAAGGCGCATCGGTCCGCGGTGCGGGCCCGCGGAAATTGTTCCACCCGCTTCCGCGTGCCGACACCCTCGGGGCCCCGGACAGGCGGTGGCGGGCGACGACGCGGCTCCCCCGGTCCGGCCCTCCCGGTCAGCCGGTCAGCAGATCGGGGTTGCCGGCCAGGGCGGCGAGCCGGCCCCGCGGGTCCGGGACGAGCCGGCGTTCGGTCAGGTCGAGGACGCCGGCCACTCCGGTGATCTCGGCGGCCACCGTTCCGTCCTCCTTGATGACGCGCTGCTCCAGCGTGAACGTCTTGCCCGTGCCGTAGTCGAACCGGCAGGTGACGCGCACCCGCTCGCCACCGCGCAGTTCGCGCTGGTACTTGACGGTCACCTCGAGCTGCACCGGGCCGATCCCGTCGGCCAGCAGCTTCTCCTGGGGCAGCCCGGCGGCCCGCAGCAGCTCCCACCGCGCGTGCTCCGCGTACTGGAGGTAGACGGCCTGGTTCAGATGGCCCTGGGTGTCGAGCTCGTAGCCGCGCACGGTCACATCAACGGAGAAGGTCATGACCGTGCGAACGCCCACGCCCGGTGATCCATTCCGGTGAGCCGGTCCTGCCGCACCCCTTTACGGACCTGTCATGCACCGGTAACTTCCACGACGCAAGAGATTGCAGCAACATTCCGGCAGAGCTTGCCGCCGGATCGTGCTCCCCTTCGCCGAACCCCGAGGCGCGTCAGGGTTCTCCCCTTTCCTGGAGACACGTATGAGACGCACCTCCCGCCGACTGTCCGGCCGCCCGCTCGCGGCGGCCGTCGCGGCAGCCGGGCTGCTGGGACTCCTCGCCGCCGTACCGGAAGCCGCTCCGCCTTCGGTCGCCGAACCGGCCACCGCACCCGCCGCCGCCGCCGCGACCACGGCGACCGTCTTCTACTCCACGAAGACCCGCGACTGGTCGGCGTACTACCTGCACTACTCCCCCGACGGCGGTTCCTGGACCACCGTGCCCGGCACCCGGATGGAGGCCGCCTGCGCCGACTGGGTCAAGCTGACGGTCCCCCTCGGAAGCGCGGGCGGCCTGAAGGCGACCTTCACCGACGGCTCGGGCACCTGGGACAACAACGCGGGCAAGAACTACGACCTCGGGACCGGCGACATCACCGTCCGGGACGGGGCCGTGGCGCACAGCGACCCGTGCGCGGACGCCGGGCCCGAGGAGCCGGAGGAGCCCCCGGGGCCGAACTCGGCGTCCGTCTACTACGCGACCTCCACCGTCGGCTGGTCCACCGTCAACCTGCACTACCGACCGCACGGCGGAGCCTGGACGACCGTTCCCGGCATCGGCATGGAAGCCGCCTGCACCGGCTGGGTGAAGCGCACGGTGGACCTGGGCACCGCCACCGGCCTCCAGGCGACGTTCAACAACGGCAACGGGGTCTGGGACAACAACAACGGCAACGACTACACCCTGGCGACCGGGCTCACCACGGTGCAGGACCGCAAGGTGACGGCCTCGGCGAAGGACCCGTGCGCCGCCGAGGAACCGGACACCGAGGCGCCCACCGCACCCGAGGCGGTCAAGGCCGAGGCGGACGGCGTCTCCGTCCTGCTGACCTGGGAACCGGCCACCGACGACCGGAGCGTGACGCGGTATCAGGTAACCCGGACCGGCGGGACCAGGGGCACGGCGGTCACCGACACCACCTCGACCGTGTTCTCCGACACCGGTCTCGAAGCGCGGACCGCCTACCGCTACACGGTCCGGGCCGTCGACGCCGCCGGGAACGTCTCGGCGGAATCCGCCGCGGCCTCCGCCACCACCGGCGACAAGCCCCCCGCGCCCGCGGCGGGCACACCGCTGGGCACCGACCCCCGCAAGGACCCGATCTACTTCGTGCTCACCGCCCGCTTCAACGACGGCGACGCCACGAACAACCGCGGCGGCAGCCAGCACCAGAAGTCCGGCAACGCGGCCAACGGCGACCCCATGTTCCGCGGGGACTTCAAGGGGCTGGTGCAAAAGCTCGACTACGTCAAGGGGCTCGGCTTCTCCGCGCTCTGGATCACCCCGGTCGTGCTCAACCGCTCGGACTACGACTACCACGGCTACCACGGCTACGACTTCTACAAGGTCGACCCGAGGCTGGAGTCCGCCGGCGCCTCGTACCAAGACCTCATCAACGCGGCGCACGCCAAGGGCATGAAGATCTACCAGGACGTGGTCCACAACCACTCCTCGCGCTGGGGCGCCAAGGGACTGTTCACCCCGAAGGCCTACGGGGTGCGCGACGCCCAGTGGAGCTGGTACTACGACGAGAAGGACGACGCCTTCACGTACGACGGCCTCACCGTCGAGCCGAAGTCGGGGAAGTCGTACTACAACGGCGACCTGTGGTCCACGGCCGAACCGTCCGGCAACACCTGCCTCAACTGGGGCACCCCCACCGGACACACCTCGCCGGAGGGCTACCGGATCTACAACTGCCAGTGGCCGAACCCCACTTCGGGCATGTTCCCGAAGGCGCTCTACCACAACTGCTGGATCGGCAACTGGGAGGGCGAGGACTCCCGCTCCTGCTGGCTGCACGACGACCTCGCCGACTTCAACACCGAGAACGCCCAGGTCCAGAACTATCTGATCGGCGCGTACAACAAGTACATCGACATGGGTGTCGACGGCTTCCGGCTCGACACGGCGGTGCACATCCCGCGCACCACCTGGAACCGCCGCTTCCTGCCCGCCATCCAGGAGCGCGTCACCCAGCGGTTCGGGGCCGAGGCGGCGAAGAACTTCTTCGTCTTCGGTGAGGTCGCCGCCTTCGTCAACGACAAGTGGAACCGCGGCTCGGTCAACCACTCCGCGCAGTTCTTCACCTGGAAGGAGCGCAAGGAGTACAGCGCGGACGACGAGAAGGCCGCCCTGGAGATGTACGACTACGAGCAGCAGCAGGGCACCGGGGCCCAGCCCGTCTCCGACAACGCCTTCCTCAAGGGCAACGCCTACCACGCCCCCGACCGCAGCCGGTCCTCCGGGATGAACATCATCGACATGCGGATGCACATGAACTTCGGGGACGCCGACAACGCCTACCACAACGGCAAGGACTCCGACGACGCGACCAACGACGCCACGTACAACGTCGTCTACGTCGACAGCCACGACTACGGCCCCAACAAGAGCAGCGAGCGCTACGCGGGCGGCACGGACGCCTGGGCCGAGAACATGTCGCTGATGTGGACCTTCCGGGGCATCCCGACGCTCTACTACGGCTCCGAGATCGAGTTCCAGAAGGGGAAGAAGATCGACTGCGGGCCGACGTGCCCGCTGGCCACGACCGGCCGGGCCTACTTCGGGGACCACCTGGCCGGTGAGGTGACGGCCTCGGACTTCGGGAAGGTGTCGTCGGCCACCGGGAAGGTCGCGGACACCCTGGCCGCGCCGCTGGCCCGGCACCTCCAGCGGCTCAACGAGATCCGGCGGGCGGTGCCCGCGCTCCAGATGGGCCAGTACTCCACTGAGGGCGTCAGCGGCTCCATGGCCTACAAGCGGCGCTACACCGACGCGGCGAGCGGCACCGACAGCTTCGCCCTGGTGACGGTCTCCGGGAGCGCCACGTACACGGGCGTTCCCAACGGCACGTACAAGGACGCCGTGACGGGCGACACGAAGGCCGTCACCACCGGCACCCTCGCGGTCCCGGCCCCCGGGAAGGGCAACCTGCGCGTGTACGTCCTGGACCTCGGCGGGAAGAACGCCGCGCCGGGGAAGATCGGCGCGGCGGGCCCGTACCTCAAGTAGCGGGAGACGTACGCCCGGCGACCCGCCGCACCGTGCGGAGCAGGTACTCCTCGCGGTGCAGCGGGTCGTGGCCGGTGCGCGGGCGTTCCGGAGCCGGGCCGGTCACCGGGCGGTGTCCGGCGAAGGAGGACTCCAGCACGCCCTCGCCCCGGGTCGCTCCCGGAAGCAGCCGCTGGAGTTCATGGACGCCGGCGGCGGGCATCTCGCCCTCCACGGTGGAGAGACGACCGTGCGTCCCGGGCGGTCCCGGCTCCGCGCGGAGCCGGGCGAGGACCGGGAGCAGCGCGCCGAGGAGGTCCGCGGGCGCCTCCAGGCGGAAGCGGTGCATCGGCTCGTACACCCGCGTCCCGGCCCGGCGCAGGGCGTCCGTCAGGACCAGGGGCGTCAGGCCGCGGAAGTCGCCGGCCGTGCTCGACACGCTGTCGTAGCCGGAATGCGTCTGGGTGACCACGCAGTCGGTGACCTCCCATCCGCGCATTCCCCGGGCCAGGGTGGCACGCGCGGTCTCCTCGACCGCCCGCATCAGGGCAGGGGGCATGGAGCCGAGCTCCACGGCACGGCGGAATTCCACCCCGCTGCCGTGCGGTGCCGGGTCCACGCGCAGTCCGACGGTGGCGAGGAAGGGGTTGGGGGCCGTTCCGATGAACTCCGCGGCCGCCCCCGGCCCGGCCGGCCGTTCCCGGCAGATGGTCGTGGTCCCCAGGAAGTCCACGTCCACGCCGAACTCCTCGGCCAGGGTCGCCCGGACGACCTCCTTCTGCACCTCCCCGTAGAGCGAGAGGGACACCTCGCCGCGGAGGTCGTCACGGCGGACGGCGATCAGCGGGTCCTGATCGGCGAGGCGGCCGAGCGCGATGTGCAGGGCGCCCCGGTCCTCGGTGCGTCGCGGTACGACGACCGCCTCCAGGGTCGGCGGGGCGAAGTGGCGGTGCCCGGTGTCGGCCCGCTCCGCGCCGATGCTGTCGCCGATCCGGATGCCGGTCAGCCCCTTCAGCCTGCCGATCCGGCCCGCGCGGACCGCGGACGCCGGCACCTCGGCCCCGTTCTCGAAGACGCCGACCGCGGTGACCCTGCCCTTTGACTCCCGGCCGTCCGGGCCGCGGAAGCGCAGCACCTCGCGGGCGCGCACGGTGCCCTCGGCCATGCGGACGTACGCGGTCCGCTCGCCGTTCGCGGTCCGGTCGACCTTGAACACCGTGCCCCGGGCCGGCGCCCGCGGATCTCCCGTGGCGGGAGGCAGCAGTTTGGTGACACCCTCGACCAGGGCGTCGATTCCCGCGCCGGTGGCGGCGGAGCCGAAGAAGACCGGGTGGACGAGGCACCGGGCTGTCTGTTCGGCCAGGGCCCCGAGGAGCCGGGCGTGGGTGAGGGCCGCCGGGTCGTCGACGTAGGCGCTCAGCAGCTCGTCGTCGTGCCGGGTGAGCAGGTCGGTGAGCGCACCGGTGAAGCCGGGATCGGCGCCGGTGAAGGGGGTGGTCGTCGCGGACCGGGTGCCGAGGCCCCGGGCCGACCCCATCGCGACGATGTGCGGGGAGAGCCGTTCGGCGATGCTCGTCAGCAACGAGTCGTACCGGGCTCCCGGGCGGTCGGTCTTGTTGGCGAACAGCAGGGTCGGGATGCCCAGTCGGCGCAGGGTGCGGAGCAGGACGCGGGTCTGCGCCTGGACGCCCTCCACCGAGGACACCACCAGGACGGCTCCGTCGAGCACCCCGAGGACCCGCTCCACCTCGGCGATGAAGTCCGGGTGGCCGGGGGTGTCGATCAGGTTGACCCTGGTGGCGCCGAGGGTGAAGGAGACGACGGCGGACTTGATGGTGATGCCGCGCCGGCGCTCCAGCGCGAGGGTGTCGGTACGGGTGCTGCCGTCGTCGACGCTGCCGATGGCGTCGATGGCTCCGGCGGTGTGGAGGAGCCGCTCGGTCAGGCTTGTCTTACCGGCGTCGACATGCGCCAGGATTCCCAGGTTCAACGTGTGCACGGAGCTTCATGTCCTTGAGAGAAAGGTCGGTTTCCTTCGGGAGGGACACGAAAGCTCGGCGCATGTTCTGGGCTCCTGGGTCGGTACCGGTGGAGTGCCGGAGTAGATCAGGGGGCCGCCGGGGGCCGCAACCGGTTATCCGCGGCCGGCCGCAGGTGCGGGAAACGCCATTCGGTGCGGCTGCGCAGGACGGCTCCGGGGCGCAGCACCGTGCTCGGGTGGCCGGGTCGGTTGGGCGAGTCCGGCAGGTGCTGGGTCTCCAGGCAGAGCGAGCCGTGGCGCTGGTGGCGGCGGCCGGTGCCGTCGGTGAACGCGCCGTCGAGCTGGTTGGCGGTGTAGACCTGGAGGCCCGGTTCGGTGGTCCAGAGCTCCAGGGTGCGCCGGTCGCCGGGGGCGGTGAGGCGGGCGGCTCGGCGCAGGGTTCCGGGGGCGGCCGGGCGCAGGACCCAGCAGTGGTCGAAGCCGCCGGCCGGCCGCAGTTGGGCGTCGCGGTGGTCGAGGCGTTCGCCGATGCGCCGGGGCGCGGTGAGGTCGAAGGGGGTGCCGGCCACCGGGGCGGGCGGGCCTTCGGGGATGGAGCCGGCGTCGACGGGGAGGTAGGCGTCGGCGTCGACCTGGAGGGTGTGGCCGAGGATGTCGTCGTCGCCGAGGTTGAGGTAGGAGTGGTTGGTGAGGTTGACGACGGTGGGCCGGTCGGTGACGGCCCGGTAGTCGACGGCGAGGGTCCCGGTGGTGTCCAGGGTGTAGGTGGCCGTGACGTCGAGCGCTCCGGGGAAGCCCATGTCGCCGTCGGGGCTGTGCAGGGTGAGCCGGAGGACGGCGGTCGTCTCCGTACGTTCCCCGGTGGCCCCCCAGACCTTGGTGTGGAAGCCGTCGGGGCCCCCGTGCAGGGCGTGGCCGCGGTCGTTGGCCGGGATGTGGTGCGTGGTGCCGTCGAGGGTGAAGCGGCCGTGGGCGATGCGGTTGGCGTACCGGCCGACGATCGCCCCGAAGTACGGGTTCTTGTCGGTGTAGTCGTCGAGCGCGGGCAGTGAGCGGACGACGGGGCCGGGGCTGCCGGCGGTGTCCGGCACGGTGAGGCCGTGCAGGACACCGCCGTAGGTGAGGATCTCGGCCCGGACGCCGGTGCCGGAGTCGAGGGTCCAGAGGTCGATCTCGCTCTGCCCGTGGGCGCGGCCGAACGGTTTGCGGTGCACGGTGGGCATGAGGAGTTCCTTGGGGGTGCGGAGGGTGCCCGCGAAGGGACCTGGGACCTGTCGTCGAACGGCCGTCGTCGCCCGCGAAGGGCGGCCCCTCGGGGTCAGGCGGCAGTTTGCCGACCGGGCCTAGCGGGGTGGCCCGGGGGCCTCGCGGGGTGTGGTGGATTCGCGGACGACGAGCCGGTAGCCGGGGCGGGGGCGCCGGGGTTCGGCGACGGGGGTGCCCGCGAGGCGTTCGACGAGGCTGTCGACGGCGAGCCGGGCGATGGCCGCCTTGTCGGGCGCGATGGTGGTGAGGGTGGTGGCCCCGTACCGGCTCTCCTCGATGTCGTCGAATCCGACGACGGCGATGTCGTCCGGGATGGTCAGGCCGCGTTCGGTGATGGTGCGCATGGCGCCGGTCGCGATCATGTCGTTGTACGCGAACACGGCGTCGGGCCGTTCGCCCCGGTCGAGGAGGGAGGCCATCGCCGCCGCGCCGTCCTCGCGCCCGTAACCGTCGGTGACGACGACCAGGGACTCGTCGGGTTCGATGCCGGAAGCGGTCAGTTCCTCGCGCCAGCCGCGCAGGCGCAGGTGGGCGGGCTGGCGTTCCCGGCCGGTGCGGGAGCCGAGGAAGGCGATACGGCGGTGGCCCAGGGCGATGAGGTGGGCGACGGCCTCGCGGGCGGCGGCCACGTTGTCGATGGCGATGTGGTCGTAGGGGGCCTCGTACTCGCGCTCGCCGAGCAGCACCAGCGGCGCGGTCTCGGTGCGGGCCATCAGGTCCTCGGTCTCCAGGTGGATGGGGCTGAGGATGAGGCCGTCGATGACGTGGGAGCGGAACCCCTGGCAGACGAGCAGTTCCTTCTCCCGCTGGCCCGCCGTGTGGTCGACCAGGACGGTGTAGTCGTGCCGGGCCGCCGCGTCGACGACCTCGCCGGCCAGCTCCGCGAAGTAGGGGTTGCCGAATTCGGGGACGGCGAGGGCGATGATGCCGGTGCGGCCCTTGCGGAGGTGGCGGGCGGTGAGGTTCGGCCGGTAGCCGAGCTCGTCGATCGCCTGCTGGACCTTGGCCCGCATCTTCGGGGTGACGTGCTGGTAGTTGTTGACCACGTTCGACACGGTCTTGATGGACACGCCCGCCCGTTGAGCTACGTCCTTGAGGCTGACGCCCACGGCACTCCTTGTTGCTTGGTTCGGCCCGGCCCGATCCGTCCGGTTCGGATGGTCTCCGGCATACACACGGTTCGGGTGGTCTTCCGGATGCGTACGGTTCAGGTGGTTCTCCGGCTGCGCGCGAGGTAACGCTGCGCCACCACGACAACGATAAGGAAGCCGCCGCTGACCACCGACTGGTACGAGGAGTTGAGGGAGCCGATCTGGTTGATGAGGTTCTGGATGACGGCCAGGAGCAGGACGCCCCAGAGGGTGCCGCTGACGGATCCGGCGCCGCCGATGAGGAGCGTGCCGCCGATGACGACGGCGGAGATGGCGTCCAGTTCCATGCCGACGCCGACGATGGTGACGCCGGAGGAGAGGCGGGCGGCGTTGAGCGCTCCGGCGAGTCCGGCGAGGAGTCCGCTGAGGGTGTAGACGAGGATCTTCGTCCGGGCGACGGGCAGCCCCATGAGGGTGGCCGCGTCGCTGCTGCCGCCGACGGCGAACAGGGTCTGTCCGAACGAGGTCCGCTGGAGCAGGAGTCCGCCCGCCCCGAAGAGGGCCAGGGCGATGAGGATCGGGTGGCCGAAGCCCCAGAGGCTGCCCTGGCCGAGCTCGGCGAAGGCGGAGTCCTTGGGCACCAGGTAGGTGGTGGCGCCTTCGTCGGTGAAGGCGAGCAGCATGCCGCGCGCCGCGAGGAGGGCGGCGAGCGTGACGATGAAGGGGGCCATGTTCGCGCGGGCGATGAGCAGCCCGTTGACCAGTCCGATCCCGCCGCAGACCACCAGGGGCACGAGCAGGGCCGCGAGGAAGCCCCACTGCGAGGCCCAGGCGGCGAGGACCCCGCCGAGGGCGAAGACGGAGCCGACGGAGAGGTCGATGCCGCCGGTGATGATGACCAGGGTCATGCCGAGGGCGACGATCGCGAGGAACGAGGCCTGGACGGTGACGCCCCGGGCGTTGTCGAGGCTCGCGAACGTCGGGTAGACGAACGAGGCGATGAGGATCACGGTCAGCAGGACGGCGAGGACGCCCTGGCGCTGGACGAGTTCCCCGATCCGGGAGCCGGTGGAGCGCTCGGGGCGGGGTTCGGGGCGCGAGGGGGCGCTCTTGAGGGGCGCCGGGGCCTTCGCCGCGGGCACGGTGGCCGGTGGGGTGTTGTTCATCGGGACCTACGCTCCCGGGCGACGTAGACGGCGGCGATGATGATGGCCGCCTGGGCGATCTGTGCGGTGGAGTCGGGCAGGTCGTGCTTGACGAGGGTGGCGCGCAGCAGTTGCATGAGCAGGGCTCCGGCGACGGTGCCGAGCACCCGGATGGAGCCGCCGTTCAGCGGGGTGCCGCCGACGACGACCGCGGTGATGGCGGACAGCTCCATGAGGGTGCCGAGCGAGGACGGGTCGCTGGCGGTGAGCCTCGCGGTGGCGAGGATGCCCGCGAGGGCGGCCATCACCCCGCAGAGGACGTAGACGCCGATCAGGACGCGCTTGACGGGCAGTCCGGAGAGGGCGGAGGCCGAGCGGTTGCCGCCGATGGCGACGATCTGGCGGCCGAAGGTGGTGCGCTGCACCAGAAAGGCGACGGCGAGCGCGAGGACGCCCGCGATGAGCACGACCGTGGGGATGCCGAGGAAGGAGCCGGTGCCCAGCGCGAGGATGTCCGGGTTGACGATCTGCTTGAGCCGGCCGTCCGCCATGACGAGGGCGAGCCCCCGGCCGCCGACGAACAGGGCGAGCGTGGCGACGATGGGTTGGAGTCCTACGAGGGAGACGAGCGTCCCGTTGACGGCGCCGACCAACGCCCCGGCGAGCAGGGCGATCAGGAGCGCGGGGACCAGTCCGTACCCGAGGTAGAGCGGCAGCAGGGCGGCGGCGAGCGCCATGGTGGAGCCGACGGAGAGGTCGATGCCCTCGGTGCCGATGACCAGGGCCATGCCGAGCGCGACGATCACGATGGGCGCGACCTGGACGAGCTGGGTGCGCAGGTTGTCGGCCGTCATGAAGTGCTCGGTGAACAGGGCGTTGAACAGCAGCACGGCGGCGACGGCCGCGTACACCCCGTACTCCTGGTACCAGGCGGGGTCGCGCAGCCGGGCCAGTGGCTTCGCGGCGGGGCGGGGCAGGGTGGCCTGGGTGGTCATCGGGGGTCCTCCTGGGCGGCCGGGGCCTTCCCACCGGATTCGGGCGTGCGGTTCACGGTGTCGGTGGTGTGGTCGGCGAGCACGGCGAGCAGGCGGCTCTCGTCCACCTCGTCGCCGGCGAGTTCACCGGCGAGCGCGCCGCCGCGCAGGACGACGACGCGGTCGGCGCCCTCGATCAGCTCCTCGATGTCGGAGGAGATCAGCAGCACGGCGAGCCCCTCGCGGGCGAGTTCGTCGATGAGGGACTGCACCTCGGCCTTGGCGCCGACGTCGATGCCCCGGGTGGGCTCGTCGAGCAGCAGCACCTTGGGCTCCAGGCAGAGCCAGCGGGCGAGCAGCACCTTCTGCTGGTTGCCGCCGGAGAGTTCGCCGACCTTCTGCTCGGGACCGGAGGCCTTGATCCGCAGCCGTTTCATGAAGATGTCGACGACGCGGTCCTGTCGGGCGCGGGAGACGATTCCGCCCCGGGAGAGCCTGGGCAGGGCGGCGAGCACGATGTTCTCGCGGACGGAGAGTCCGGG